>JAWKTR010000004.1:0-692437 GCA_041398985.1 Pirellulaceae bacterium | reverse complement strand
CGATGAGATGCCGCTGGTGGGAACATGTGGTTTCTAATTGGCGAACAATTTAGGCTGAAAAGACTCCCGACCCTGTCACACAAGCCGACACATCGTGAGCGGTTACGATTTTCATCTGCCGCTTGTTGTGGTCTTGAGACGGCAGAGTTGTGAATCCACGGTCATGTACAAGTAACCGTCGGGCCCAAACGTGCAGTTGCTGGTACGTTGACCGGTGACAAGTCGACCGAGTAGTTTGCCATCGCTGGACATCACATAGATTCCGTTCGGTCCACTTGCCCACAGGATTCCCGTTGCGTCAACGGTCATGCCGTCAGGCAATCCCGGCTCACCGTTCTTAACGCGCTGAGTCACGTTGGCGATCTCTTTTCCGTCACCGAGCGTACCATTGCCATTGACGCTAAACGCTGTCCAATTGGCTTGATCTGGATTGGACTGCGCTACGTACAGTGTCTTTTCGTCCGGTGAAAACGCGATGCCATTGGGACGCTCGATGGACTTCGTCAACAGCGTTACTTCACCTTGCGGGGTGACGCGATAGACTCCACAAAAATCCAGTTCACGCATTGGATCATCAAAGCGTTGTGGCAAACCATAGGGTGGATCGGTGAAATAGATATCGCCGTTCGACTTCATCACCCCGTCATTGGGGCTGTTGAGTCGTTTGCCTTGGTAGCGATCTGCCAGCGTCAATTTTCCGCCACCGTCCGTCAAGACGCTGATGCGACGATCACCGTGTTCACACATGACCAAGCGGCCCTTTAGGTCCAGGAATAGTCCATTGCTGCCCGGTTCGAGTCCATAATAATCGACACCAGTGTAGCCGGCAGGCGACATGAACAAAGAGACTTTGCCCGACTGTTCCCATTTGAAAATGCTATTGCGCGGAATATCAGAAAACAACAAATGTCCATCTGCATCGCCGATCCACACGGGGCCCTCAGTCCAGGTAAAGCCGCCGGCAAGTACCTCGATTTTGGCATCCGCACCGACGAGCTTATCAAACTCAGGCTGCAGTCGTTCAATGGACCCCAGGGTCTGTTGTGCCATGGTATGTGCCTGCGCTGCGAGTATGTAGAAGAGTAAGATGAGTATTCCAAGCTGTTTGTTCATGATCGCCTCAACAATTTGATATGGGAAGGTCTCGAAAGTGTCTCTATGGACCGAAGTGCGGCACTGTCGATGCGCAGTATACACTGAGCCCGAGTTGTCCAAGGGCTGAGAGGCCCATTCAGGCAGCTTTCAACAAATCGATCCAGGGCCACATAATGTCCATTGTCATGAAACGTGCGACCACTGACTAAGTTACCATCGATCACGCATGGCTCATTTACAAAAATTCCGCCAGACTTCCAAGTCAAACTGACATTTAAACTGTTGCCATCCGGCGTCCGCGGACGCAGTCGGCATAAGCGGGGATTTCGACACCGTGGCAGACACTGGCGATCGGCTTGTTCTCACTAAAGAAGTGTTTGGTGATGCGGACCAAGTCTTGGTCGTAGCGGATATATTCCGGTGCGCGCCCGCCCGAAAACATGATGCCCGCATATTCCTCTTCGCGCACTTCACTGAATGGCACATCGCACTCGAGTGTATATCCTTCCCATTCCTTAGTGATGGTCCAACCGGGTTTTACCTCGTGCAGTACCAACTGATACCTGCGTTTTTCAGGTGCGGTTACCACGGGTTGGAAACCTGCTTCCTGTAAGCGGTAGTAGGGATACATCGTGTCAAGCAATTCGGTGGCATCGCCGATCACTATCAAGACTTTATTTAGTTTCATAGGGTCTCCAAAGGCAGTTCGGTTAGGTATTTGCGCGCGAGATTGATTTCCGCCGTTACTTCAGCCGCCGTTTCCAAAATGGGAATTCCGCGCGGAAAGGGGTGCATAAAAATCTCAGTCCAGCCGGTGTGTTGATCTTCGCTAGCGCGCTGAGCAGCGGTGTGAAATCCAATTCGCCGCGACCAGGCATCTGCAGTAATTCTTGGTCCTTCGGGAGACGTTTCATGCAACCGGCACCATGCTGCCAAGCATAGAATACTTCGGTCGCAGGCCCCAACTCAAGTAGCACCACCCAACTTCTCCGCGTCCTGTGGTAAGTGGTAAGGGCGCGAAGATTCCTAAGTTTGAAGATGGCGAAAGTTCAGCCAGGCCATTTGAGCGAATCGGCCGAGCTTGATCAAGTTATTCGCGTGGTTCTCACAGCAATCGTTACGCCCGGTTTCTCCGCCATCGCCAAGTGCGGTTTCATTTTCGACAAACTTCAATGTTATTTTAGCTCTGGTGCCACCAACCCGACGGGTCCCCGCTCCGCTGGTTAATCGCTCCGGCAGCCCAAACGACCGTCACGCATTTCGATCTTGCAATCGAAACGCCTGAGGGGGCTATGATGCAGCCCAGCGAACGGAGCGCTAACATGGCCGCAAACTTCTCGCCCAAGTCTGGCTAGTTGTTCACGGGCGTTACCGTGAACTTTAGGCCAGGATGCTTGAGGCGGTAGCGCCCACTGCTGATTTCGGGCAGATCTCACCAATGTACATGTAGCCATACATGCAAAGAAGCCAACATGTAGTTGGGCTTGAACGCCTGCTGTTGCCGATCGTCGGCCTGTGCTGGCGCGTGTCGCGTGACCGACATGGTGGCCGCAGTGGCAGCGCAGAGTTGTGTAAAGGTTCGCCGGTGCATGCTCTGTCCTTTCGGTGGGGTGGAGTTGGGCGGCATGTCTCCAGCGGAGTCGCTCGATGATCGAAGGCGCTCGGCAGGAGGCAGGGAATTCTGGCGAATTCCACTACGGAGTTGGCGGCAAGAATGGGATGGCTAAGTGCATGGGCTGTTGGGTTTCTGGATGCAAAATGGGCTCGGGGGAATACTGTGTCACGTATGCGCGGCGCATGCGATCGGTCGTGTTGGCCCCGCTGCGGTGAAAGCAAAGGGAGCTAAAGACGACTAAACTTCCTGCTGGAACGATGGCGGGAATACCTGGGTTGTCGCCGAAATATCCAACCTTGTCACCGGTCTGCGGGTCGCGAATGTGTTCCACAAGCGTCTTGATGCCAATACTCGAGTAGGGCATCACGTAGGCCGTGCCATTTTCCAAGGTCATATCGTCGACCGCAGCCCACACGGTCACGTAAGGTCGGTGGGGGAATCCCAAGTAACCACCATCCTGGTGCCAAGAAAACTTGATACCTTGTTCGGCGGATTTAACCACATATTGGTCGTAGAACAAATAGGCGGTGTCACCGATCGTGGCGCGACAAACGTCCGCCATCAGTTCACTAAAGATGTATTCGCGCAGACGCGGCGCTTGTTCAAACTGCTTGGCGATATGATAGCGCTTACCGCGATGGGAAATATGGATATGGTCCGTTCCCAGTCGATCCATTTCGCGATGCATGGCTTCGATCAAGATGTCGCATGAATCGCGCAAAATCTGCAAATGCTCATCACTGATGACACGTTCCAGGATGAAATAGCCTTCATTGCAATACTGCTGTCGCTGAGTTTCGCCAATCATGTTCATGGTCACACCGTCTCATATCCAGCGCGTTGCTCGCGCTTCAACCAAGTATTTGCCTCCGAATCGTCTGTGAACTGCTCAGACACTGCGTCCCACTTTAGTTTTCTGCCAAGGCGCATCGCAATATTGCCCAGATGACATGTGCTGACGCTACGATGCTGACTTTCGACGTCAGAAATTGGCTGACGGCGTGACTGCAATACAGTCGAAAAAATTGCCCATATGGTTGACGATCGCGTCTAGCTTTCCAGCTCTCTCCGGTCGTTCCAGATTGCTGTCGTAGACCTTCATCCTTACGGCAACGGTCGGCTACTCAGCTCCCTGACCGGAATGCCTTCGATTGAACCGCGGTTGACGACCATGCGGCCAGCGTCTCCGGTAAACAGAATGCCGTTGCGACCGGTATCGACCGTCATTTCGACACCGTTGGGATATCGATATGTGCAATTGAAGTCAACGGCTACGTTGTAGCCGTCTGCTACCTTGGGCAGTTTGCACTGTCCATCGATTTCGGCTGGAAAAGCGTCGATGGCCCACTGTGCGATATCCAGGTGGTGAGCACCCCAGTCGGTCATCTGCCCGCCTGAGTACTCGTACCACCATCGAAACGTATAATGGCTGCGTTCAGCCAGGTAAGGCACATTCGGCGTTTGTCCCTGCCAGAGATCCCAATTGAAATTTAGCGGTACAGGGCGATGGGCAAAAGGACCGCCTGTGACGTTCTTGCCCAGCACCACGTCGACGCGTTGCAACTTTCCTAAACGACCTTGTCTAACCAGCTCAACAGCCTGACGAAATCGATGATCGCTGCGTTGCCACGAACCGACTTGAACGACGCGATTGGAAGCACTAACGACGTTCCGCAGTTGCTTACCTTCGTCGATGGTCAACGTTAGTGGTTTTTCGCAATAGACATCCTTGCCGGCTCGCACCGCATCCATCACCATCTTCGTGTGCCAATGGTCTGGCGTTCCGATGGTCACCACGTCCACTGCTTTGTCACGTAGCAGGTCCTGGTAGTCTTCGTAGTCTTTGGGGGTGCTACCGAATGCCGCCTTGACGGGATCGCGAACGTTTTTATCCACATCGCAAACCGCCACGATCTTGCCATACATGGCAGCTTTATTTGCAATCACACTTCCCTGATAACGCAAGCCGATGGACCCCACCCCTAATGTTTGCAGCGGACTGGAGGAATCTTTCGCTTGGGCGGCAGTGGACCGATGAAAGCCCACGCCGAGCACGGTCCCAGCGGTCAAGCTACAGGCGGTTACGAAACGGCGGCGGGAGGATTTGAACATGGCAATTGACCTTGTTTAGGCAGGAGATCAAAGGGTGGTAGGTGTGCGGCCACGGAGTCTACCATTGTAGCCTGAGTCATCGCATTATGTTACGCCGTTCCAAAAGTAGCAGGCACACTCCGTGTGCCGTCCGCACCTACGTCGAAAGTAGCAGGCACACTCCGTGGCCGTCCGCACCTACGTCGAAAGTAGCACTCCGTGGCCGTCCGCACTTACGTCGAAAGTAGCAGGCACACTCCGTGGCCGTCCGCACTTACGTCGAAAGTAGCAGGCACACTCCGTGTGCCGTCCGCACCCTACGTCGAAACACGAAACTTTTTCCTGTCACGGCACACGGAGTATCAGCCTTGGAGAGGCTGATTTATGTGGTGGCCAGCGGCAGTTTTACGGTGAAGCAAGTTTCTTGATCTAGCACACTCGCGACGTGAATGCTGCCTTGGTGAGAGCGCACGATGGCTTGGCATATACTCAGCCCCAGCCCGGTACCTTTTACTTCTTTGGTTGTATTGGGAACTTGCCCATCGGTCCTCCGTTTGCCTTGGAAGAAGCGATCGAAGACAAATGGCAAATCTGCGGCGAGAATGCCTGGGCCGGTGTCGCGGACTGTGAAGACGGCCATGGCATCCGCGACTAGCAACTCCACGTTCACACTACCTCCCACACGAGTGAACTTGAGCGCGTTGTCCAACAAGTTATAGATGACTTGTCGTAGATGCTGTGGGTTGCCGGACACTTCGACGGCTGGCAGGGGGGGGCAATGAAGGTGGATGTCGCGATACTCGGCTACGCCGCCGAACATTTCCATCGCTTTCTCCACCAATTCATCCAATCGTACGGGCTGCGAATGCACTCGCAATCGCTCTGCTTCGGTTTCGGCCAGCAGTAGCAGTTGATTAACGAGCAATTCGAGCGAAGCAGACTCTTCGATCACATCAGTCAGCAGCGCTTCGTATTCCGTGGCCGAGCGTGGTTTGTTCAGAGCCACCTCGATGCTGCTGCGAATCGCCGCCAGGGGTGTGCAGTTCATGGGCTGCATTGGCGAGAAAATCACGGTGTTCTGGAGGTAGTTGCCAATGCGGTCCAAGAGGCGATTGAAAGTGCCGGACAAGCGATCGAGTTCGTCGCCAGTTCCCCGCAGATTCAATCGCTCGTCAAGCTGAGATGGCCTTAGGCCAGCCATGGTGGCTATCATCTCGTTCAAGGGACGCGTGGCACTGCCTGCTAGCCAATAGCCGAATAGGGGAGCGACAAGCAAGACAACCCGGCGGCCAAAGCGACGAGCCGGTCGATGCGTCCGACATCCGCGTGGATCAACTGTAACGACGAACCAACGCGAATGGTCACATCGTTCACTGTGCGAGCAAAGTATCGCCAGTCCCCGTCGGTCTGGGGCGTACTTGGCTGCTGCGTCTTCAGCTCAAGTGGCGCATGTTCGCTGGCATAGAGAATTTGTCCATCCTCGATCAACTGCACAAACCATTTGTGCTGCGCATGCCCGCGTCTTTGCGATCGAGCTGCTGTTGTAGTTGCAGAGAGGACGGAGCACCGCCTACATTGGCCAGCGATAATTCGATCTCGCGAACGTCCTCCATCAGAAGTTGGTCGAGTTCATGTACGAGCGTCCATCGCACGCCCTCACGTACGCCCAGTAACGTGACCAACGCAGTGACAATGACCACACCTGCGTTCCAAACCATTAGTTGAAATCGCAGTGTTGCACCACGTAGCGGTCTACTTCGAGCGTAACGCATAACCAATACCCCGTACCGTATGGATCAAAGGCTGGCGAAATCCGCGATCGATCTTGCTGCGCAGGCGATTGATATGCACTTCAATGACGTTCGTTACGCCTTCCCAGTTTGCATCCCACAGATGTTCGCAGAGCATGCGACGGGTAACGGTTTGATCTGAGTTGCGGATCATGAACTCCAAGAGTTTGTATTCCGTAGTGGTCAATTCGATTTCAACTCCGTCGCGCTGGGCTCGTCGCGTGGGAATATCGAGGGTCAGCGGTCCAGCTTGCAGCTCCGTAGCCGCTTTCGTTTGAACCACCGTCCGCCTCGTTAGGGCTTGCAAGCGGGCGATCAGCTCCGCAAATGCAAATGGTTTGACCAAGTAGTCGTCAGCGCCTGCGTCGAGTCCCTGCACCCGATCTTCCACCGACCCGAGCGCGGTCAAATGAGGACGGGAACAGTCAGTCCACGACGTCGAAACTTTGCCAGTACCTCCAAACCGCTCATTTCCGGCAACATTAGATCGAGCACAACTACGTTGAATTCGCCCGAAGCAGCATGCGCCAGGGCACCGTCCCCAGACTTGAGCCAACAGCATTCGTACTCCTTTTCCTTAAATCCCTGTTGAAGGGATTTGCCGAGCAGTTCGTCGTCCTCGACTAGCAGCACATTCATGGCATCCAACTCTACTCATAAACTCCGCGAGATCCCATTCTTAAAAATATTTAAGAAACGAACCCACTTGCCGATCTAACGATTAAATATGGATTGTTAGTGCTTTTCCAAAGCAGAAAAGGGGGACTTGTGGTTGCGAAGTGTCCAGACTTTCGTCGCTTGCAGTTCCCTCTTAACCAATACCGCATCCCTAAGTGCGACAACACCCACCCCATTTTCGGTCGTAATGCACGGTTCCACACTTGCCAGACAGTTCAATCATCGGACTACATCATACTCTGGCTCAGGTTGCCAAACAGATCCCCGATGTGGTGAGATTGGGCATCCACGTCTCCGTCGCCGTACCAAGGACAGGTGTGTCTCAGCCATTCAAGGTTGCGCCCTGCAATCGGCTGACTCTAGCAACCATCTCCCGCCAGCTGTGCTTGTGCCATGGGCCGAGCCTCGGAATGTTGAGGCTGGCATTAAGGGCGGAACGCTGTGAATAAGAGTATGACCGTCGCACAGGAGTTGGAGGATGAGGATCCGCCTGGACCGCTTCAAATCCGGAAGGCAAGCGTTCGACACTCGATCGAACATGCGACGCACTTGCTGCCTTCGCAAGGGCCAATCTCGGTATTCGTGCATCACAATACCTTGCACGCCTTTGAGGAATTGCCGTTTGCGGAAGCTGTGGTGGCGGGGGGCAAGCTCTACCATTGCGAGCCCTATCTTAGCGAGGATCGCTTCCGACATGAACTGTCCCGCGGTCGCATTCGCATCGTGGACTTGGAATCCGTGTTGCTGGATGATCTTGGCGATGCGGCGTCGACATTGGTGGCGACGTTCGGCACACGTTATGCACTGCGACTGGCCATGCTGCAGTTTCCGATTCGAAACGCTCCGGATGCCGAGTTGCATTGGTTGATTGCCGAAACGGAAGCGCAGGATCGCTTTCGTGAGGAGGTTGAACCGGCCATGCGCGAGCGTACGATCGCTCAAACGCGGCATTGGGTCATGCGAGATCTGCGCACCAACGGCAATGGTACAAACAGTCATGCGCGGCAAGTCCTGCAGGACCTCCTGTCGGAGTACGGTGGTCGAGACATCGAATCGTGGGGTGCCAGCAAATGGGAGTCATTTGTCCTGCGATTTCTGTGGCGTGTCTGCAATGATGGAGTGCGGGAGGCCATGGCGTGTGCGAGGGTCGCCAGTGATTCCGACCGGGTTGCGGCGAGCGAAGCCTCCGTGGCGGCTGCGATGAGCTCGCGCCGAACGCGGGATCTGCTATTGCAGGCGACTGGCAAAGACTCGGATCGCTTGGTCGACGAGGTACTGATTCGTTTCTGCGCAGCTTACTTGGATCAAGGATTTGCCGATTGGGAGTTGCCCGAACGCGAGCAAGGGTTTTTTCGGGCCTTTGCTCAACTGTATTCAGCTTCACGCGCCTGTGTGCCAGGTTGGCTACGTCGTTTGCGTCAGGAAATGCGTGTATTATTTGAGCGTGGTACTACGCCATTGGAGTCCATCGCCGCATCGCTCGAATTCTTCGACGTTAGTGAGCAGGAGCAAGACGATTTTATCCTGCAAGCCTTGTTGGCACTGCGCGGTTGGGCGGGGTTGATTTGGCAGATGGAAACGAGCGCCCCCTGGACGCCTTGGCCCGCCCCGCATGGAACGCTGGAAGGTTACTTGGCGATACGCTTAATTCTCGAACGCCATGCATTGGCATTTCTGGCCGGATCTGTGTTGTCAAAAGGCTCCATCGATACGAAAAGCCACGGACCGCTGGCACAAGCCAAAGTCATCCAGCAGTTGCGGAGAGAACTCGAGCGGCAAAATCTCGGCGACAAGCCACGGTCGCTTGCGCAGGTGGCCTTTACCATCTATCAGCTCGCGCAGCTGCGCGGCTGGAGTCCTCAAGATTTAGTACACTTGTCGCCCCAGCAATGGAGCCAGTTGATCAAAGAGATCCACGCATTTCACTCGGTCGAGAGGCGGCGTGTCTTTCACCTAGCGTATGAACGCAAGTATCGCAACGAAGCGTTGGATGCGATCATGAAACATGCTGAGAGCTGCGGAGCTGCCGAGCGGCAGGTTACCGCAGCCAGCGTTGCGGCGTTTCAAGTGGTCACCTGCATTGATGATCGCGAGGAGTCCTTTCGCAGACACCTGGAAGAGATTGATCCCGAATGCGAGACGTATGGTGCGGCAGGTTTCTTTGCGGTGGCCATGTACTACCAAGGCGCCGCCGAGGCTCATTATCGTCCGCTGTGCCCGATCATCATTACCCCCCAGCATTATGTTCGCGAAGAGCCTGTGTTCTCCGCCACGGATGTAAGCGAAAAACGTATGCAACGCCGGCGAATCGTCGGGCGGATGACGCATCAAGTCCATTCGCGTTCGCGGACGCTGTTGGGAGGTGTGGTTACCGGTCTGCTGGGATCCTTGGCTACATTTCCACTAGTCGCTAGAATTCTCGCGCCACGTTTGACCGCCCAGTTGCGGAGCGTGTTCGGCGCGTTCGTGCGCCCGCCAGCCACGGAATTGCATGTGGAGCGAGTGACCGAAACACCGGGACCTGAGCCAGATGCGTTGGGCTACTCCGTACCTGAGATGGCTTCGATTGTCGTCCGCATCTTGCAAGACATCGGATTGGTTGGGAACTTGGCACCGATCGTATTGTTTATGGGGCATGGCAGTAGCAGCATGAACAACCCCCACGAATCCGCCTACAACTGCGGGGCGTGCAGTGGCGGACGCGGCGGCCCCAACGCACGCGCTTTCGCGTTCATGGCCAACGACCGACGCGTGCGTGAGCTTGTGGCCCAAGCGGGCATTGCCATCGCTGACGATGTGCGTTTTGTCGGAGCCTATCACAACACTTGTAATGACTACGTGGAATACTACGACCTGGACCAATTGCCGCGCAGCCACCGAGGTCTGTTCGTGCGGATGGAACAGAGCATCAATGAAGCACGGGCCCGCAATGCTCATGAGCGCGTACGCCGCTTTGAATCTGCTTCGTTGGAGTTGACGACCGGCGAGGCGCTGGCGCATGTGGAAGAGCGAGCTGAAGATCTGTCCCAGGCTCGGCCTGAATATAACCATGCCACAAACGCACTTTGTTTTGTAGGTCGCCGCAAATGGAGTCGCGGATTGTTCCTCGATCGCCGGGCGTTTCTGACTTCCTACGATCCCTCGATCGACGATGACGCAGCTTCGATTTTGGGCAGGATCCTGGGGGCGGCGATCCCCGTCTGTGCGGGCATTAGTCTGGAATACCTGTTCTCGACCATCGATAGCGAAGGCTATGGCTGCGGTTCGAAGCTACCGCACAATATCGCGGGACTAGCTGGTGTCATGACCGGAGCAGCCAGCGATATTCGCCCCGGACTTTCGGCGCAGATGGTCGAGATTCATGAACCGATTCGCATTCTGTTCGTCATCGAAACGACAGTAGAAAAGATGACGCACATTATGAACAGTCAAGCCATTATCGGGCGTTTAGTGCGCAACGATTGGGTGCAATTGGCTGTATATGATGCTGCCACGAACCAGATTCAACGTTTTGTCAACGGAGCGTTCGTGCCTTACCAGGCGGAAGCGGGGACGCTACCCGTCTGCCGTTCTTCGCAAGAGTGGTACCGTGGTTGGCGCGACCACATCGGCTTCTGCTCGATTGTCAGCCCACAAGTGGACAATGGCATCGCCACAGTTCCACGTTCCGTAACCGATTCGACCAAAGGTCCTGCGAAGGAGATGCAGCGATGAACATGGTCGAGATCATATTCTTGATTCTGGGTATCGCGGTAGTGGCCAGTCCGGCGGTGTTGCTCGTCGTCCTAGGTTTGACGACGTTGATCGGGCGCCCATTGAGTGAAGCGGTGATCGCGCGGCTGACCAGCGCGGCGGTTGTACTGGGATTGATTCCTGCTCTGCTCATTTTGCTGATGATGCTCGCACTGGACAAGCGCTATGTGCCAATTGAATTGGGGGATTGGATTTCCATAGAGCAAGAGCATTTTCACTTTCACTTGAAGTTTGTGTTCGATCGACTGAGTGTTCCGTTTACTGTGCTCTCGTTTGTGCTTTGTGGAGTAGTAGGTGCATTTACGCGAAGGTATTTACACCGTGAAGTTGGCTACAATCGCTTCTTTCTGTGCTATGCGTTCTTCTTTGCGGGGATGGTTATTTCCTCATTGGCCGGAACGATTGAAACGTTGTTCTTCGGCTGGGAGCTAGTGGGGCTGTCTTCGGCTCTGCTAATCGCCTACTTTCACGAGCGCGAGAATCCGGTGCGTAACGGAGCGCGCGTATGGTCGGTATATCGGCTTGCCGACGCGGCGTTTCTAATCGCAGCCATTACCATGCACAAGTTAACAGGGGCGGGCGATTTTGGCGGCTTGATGTGCGCTGGGCCTTGGCCCGACAGCATTGCTAATATCGACCCCTATCATGCACTGATTGTTGGCTGTTGTTATTGGCTGCGGCCGCCGGAAAATCTGGATTGGTCCCATTTTCTGGTTGGTTACCAAGAGCCATGGAGGGGCCTACTCCCTCGAGCGCTGTGTTCTATGGCGCGCTCTCGGTGCATTTGGGGGCTTATTTGCTACTGCGAGTCAGTCCACTTCTGGATCAATCCTGGGTCTTGCGTTTGCTGGTAATCGCCGTGGGCTTGATTTCCGCGGTGTTTGGAACACTGATGTCGCGAGTTCAAACCGATGTCAAGAATTCACTGGCGTATGCCTCGCTGACTCAAGTTGGCATCATTGTAGTCGAGATCGGCCTGGGGCTTCGCTATCTAGCCTTGATCCATATTATTGGGCATGCATGCTTGCGCACTATGCAACTGCTACGAGCTCCTACGCTGCTGAAAGACTACCACAATTTGGAGAACGCTATCGGTTCGCGACTTTCCCATGCGGCGACACCTTTCGGACGCCTTTTGCCGAGTAGCATTCATCATTGGTGCTACCGCTTTGGCTATGAACGCGGCTTTCTCGATACACTGCTTGACGCTTGGTTTGTCCATCCGTTTGTGCAGTTCTTTCAATGGGCGGACGCCATGGAGCGGCGATGGACAGACTGGATCTCCAGAGAACCATCACGCGAGTCGGACCATATCGAGCTGCATCCCGAAGAAACGCGAGAGTCCGCCTAATGCCAGAACTGCATTTCCCGTGGATGGAAGTTGCGATCCTCGTCCCTCTGCTCGGCGCGTTGGTCGTCCGCTGGATTCGAAATCGCGAAACAGCTCACCAGGCAACTATCTGGACCTGCGCACTCGCTTTTGCTCTTGAACTCGGCGAATGGATCGACTTCTCGACACTGGGAAAGTTTGAGGCCCATGATCACTGGGATTTCTTTACAACCGTCTTCCACAGTCAGACCTTCGTAATTGACGAGCTGAGCGCCCCGCTCTTGCCGCTGGGGGCACTCATCTATTTGGTAACGATTCTGTCAACGCTGCGCACCAAAGTCGGGCGTATGTCACTTTCGTGGATGCTTCTCAGTGAGGCAATCTTATTGGCCACGTTCAGTTGTCGAGCGTCCTGGGTATTAGTTGGACTGTTGATACTGGCGACAATTCCGCCAGCGATTGAGATGCACAAACGCGGGCGCTGCACGCGGGTCTACGCGCTGCACATGGCCGTCTTTTCGGCTTTGTTGCTGGGAGGATGGACCTGGTTCCAGCTGACCCAGCGGCCTGGTGAAGTAGCTTTGGTAGCCGGTGCGTTATTAACCACCGCGGCTTTGCTTCGCAGCGGCGTCGCTCCCATGCACTGCTGGATGACCGACCTGTTTGAAAAAGCGACGTTCGGCACGGCGATCTTATTTGTGACTCCATTGACGGGGGCGTATGCAGCGATGCGATTAGTGCTGCCAATCGCTCCCGATTGGGCTTTGCAGAGTATTGCCATCGTCTCGCTGATTACTGCAGTCTATGCCGCAGGGATGGCGCTCGCCCAACAAGAGTCCCGGCGTTTCTTTTGTTATTTGTTTTTAAGCAATGCGTCTCTGGTGCTGGTTGGTCTGGAACTGGCAACCCCCATCGGCCTTACCGGTGCACTGTGCGTTTGGCTGTCCGTGGGGATCTCGTTGACAGGTTTTGGAATTACGCTGCGCGGCATTGAATCGCGCATCGGGCGAATCTCCTTGGCCGACTACCACGGGCTATATGAACAGATGCCCATGTTGGCGGGCTTCTTTCTGCTGACCGGTATGGCGTCGATTGGATTTCCTGCCACGGTTGGCTTCGTAGGAATGGAACTATTGGTAGAAGGGGTCGTAGATGTTTATCCCCTGATCGGCACAGCCGTGGTTGTTGCCGCTGCCCTGAATGGCATTGCGATCATGTTCGTTTACTTCCGCGTGTTCACCGGTAAGCGCCGTGTTTCGGCGGTTTCATTGCGCATTCGCTGGACCGAACGAATCGCGGTGTTGATGCTCTCGTTCCTGGTGCTAGGCGGGGGCCTCCTGCCGCAGCCGGGCGTTACGTCACGGCATCACGCAGCTGTGGAACTGAGCAAGCAACGCAGATTGACTTTGCCACAGGACGACGGGAATCTGCCTGTGGATCGTGCAATGGAACTGAAACCCCACAACTAACAAATGAGCTAGGTGGCTAGGCCGCTTTTCAAGCTTTCCTTAAATCCCCCAAAGGTTGACTACGATGTCTCAAACCAACGGAAATTCTTGCAGCGCACCGCGTGGCGACGGTCGAGGATTCGTTCAGTTTATTCAGCACGACATACTGTCGGGACTGCTGGTGTTTCTCATTGCGTTACCGCTGTGTCTGGCCATCTCGCTGGCCAGCGGCTTTCCCGCTATTGCAGGGATCTTCACGGCCATCATTGGCGCGATCCTGACCACCTTCATCAGCAATAGCGAATTGACGATCAAAGGGCCGGCAGCCGGCATGATCGTGATTGTGTTAGGTTGCGTAGAAACCTTTGGTGGGAACGGAGCAAATGTTGGCGGCTGGGATGCCGCAGATATGTCCGCCTATCAAGCCACTTTGGCAGTCGGGGTGCTGGCTGCTGTTCTGCAGATTTTCTTTGGCATATTTCGAGCGGGAATCTTGGGCGAGTTCTTCCCGAGCTCGGCTGTTCACGGCATGTTGGCTGCGATCGGCGTGATCATCATCATCAAACAGTTTCCGATCGCTTTGGGTGTCGTGGGGGCCAAAGGAGAGCCGTTGGAAATGCTTCAGGAGTTTCCTCACTATATCGCCGAAGCGAATCCAGCCATTGCTTCGATCGGGATAACCAGCCTCTTGATCATGTTTCTATGGCCAATGATTGGGAAACGCATGGCAGCCGTCAAGAAAATTCCTGCCGCGCTTGTCGTCTTGATTGTAGCGGTTCCCATGGGCATGTCCTTCAACCTCTTGGAGTCGCATCCGTACGAACTCCTAGGGCACAAGTACTCGCTCGACGAGAGCTTTCTGGTGGCGATGCCCGATCGCATGTTTGGCATGTTCAGTCAATTTGTTTCGCCCGATTTCTCGGCTCTGCGAGAATTCAAAGCTTGGCCGTGGGTGTTTATGTTCTTCGCAATTGGAAGCCTTGAATCGCTGCTGAGCGCAAAAGCAGTCGACTTGCTCGATCCTTGGAAACGCAAGACGGACTTGAATCGCGACATGATTGCTGTCGGGAGCGCTAACTTCTGTGCTGCAATGGTCGGCGGCCTACCCATGATCTCCGAAATCGTGCGAAGCAAAGCGAATATCGATAGCGGCGCGCGCACCCGATTTGCCGACCTGTGGCATGGCATTTTCCTGCTGTTGTGCGTAGCCCTCATTCCGACCATCCTGCACCGCATCCCCTTGGCGGCTCTGGCTGCCATGTTGGTTTACACGGGCTTCCGCCTGGCACATCCATTAGAATTCGTCCACGTCTATCGTATTGGACGAGAACAGTTCCTAATCTTCGTAACCACGCTCGTCGCTGTGCTGGCAACTGACTTGCTAGTTGGGATTGCGATCGGTATTGCGCTGAAGCTATTCATCCACAACCTCAACGGAGTACCTATCAAGTCGATGTTCAAACCGTTCCTGGAAGTTGAAGATATCGATGAGCGAACCAGTCGCATCGTCGCCAGTGGTTCGGCGGTGTTTAGCAACTGGATTCCATTCCGACGCCAGATTGAACAAATAGGCCTCGTACAGAAACGCAACCTCTTGATCGACTTGTCGGACACCAATTTGGTGGATCATAGTACCATTGAAAAGCTGGAAGAGATGCAGCGTGAGTTTGAACAGGAAGGACTGACATTGGAGTTGGTCGGACTCGACGCGCTGCAGCCGCTGAGCCCCAATGCACACGCGGCTCGTCGTCGTGGGATGGGCACCGTTCGTCGTCTGACTGTCATCGCCGACGAATCACTCGAGGATTGGCTGGTCGGTATGTTTGTGTCGCATGGCGCAACTGGCTTCAATTCGCAAGCGTGCCACGGGTCAGGCCGACATGACATCGTTGGAGGGCGGATTCAAAAACGACCGCAAGTCCGGATCGAAGTCATTGTGACACACGAGGTTAGCGAATCCATTTTGGGGATGCTTCAACGAGAAGTCGCTCCAGAGCACCGAATTACCGCCTGCATTGAGACGGTCAACGTCGTTCGCGTGGGCGACTTCAAGCCGTTGGAGCCTGAGTTGGTCGCCACCCGGTGAATCGCGCAGGCTGGATAGTGAGCGGAGTGTGAGTCTGCGGAATCCTTGCCGTTGGCTATTGGCAGGACTGGTAACTGCCTCCACTATAAATTCCAGTAATTCTGCGTCCGACAATCGGGCTAAGCCGACGACTGCTCAGGATATTATGGGTCGACACAACCCGTTAGGGGGTGTTTCTGAGAGGTAGACAGGGGTAAATTGGTTGCATCGTGATGGAGGCGATTCCCACCTGGGCATTTCCATCCTCCCACCCTTCCAAAACTAAACTCGTAGAGAGAGTACCACATATCCATGTGCTTACTGGCCGTTCTCTATCGTCTTGTGCCCGAAAGCCCGATTCTAGTCGCCGCCAATCGAGAGGAATACTACGACAGACCTTCCCAGCCACCGTCGATTCAATCTGGCAAACCACGCATTTTGTGCGGAATGGATCAGCGTGCCGGGGGAACTTGGTTAGGTGTTAATCAGCATGGGATGTTTGTAGGATTGTGCAATCGTCGGTCACAGGGCGGAGAGACGTTTGGTGCACGAAGTCGCGGTTTGCTAGCTCGTGAAGTTCTACGATGCGGCAGTGCTCGCAAGGGCGTCGATAAGGCAATGGAAGAGTTGATGACACACCGCTACGAAGGCCTCAATTTGATCGTCTGCGACGCAGAAAGCGGCTGGGTTGTCCACAGCAGTGACGACGAGCAGGAGGTCCAGCCGCTGGAAGAGGGGCTGAATATCATTGGTAATCAAAACTTGAACGACCCCAACGACGAACGCGTGCGATTGGCCCATCGGCTGTTAACACTGCAGATGCTCGATTCACCCGTAAAATTTCTGGCTGTAGCCAGCAAAGTCTTTGCCCGCAGTCCGACTCCGCCCGGTCGCCCGAGCATGATTGTCCGCGGTCACGACTACGGCACCGTTAGCAGTACTCTGCTGGCGCTTAGCCCCAAGCCGCGCGACGCTATTTTTCAGTTTGCATCGGGAGCTCCCGATCAAGCGAAATACGAAGACTACTCGCCTATGCTGCGTGATATTCTTAGCCGCGGACTCCGCGAGGCGCGATCCAAGGTGAAGACGACTTAACGGCGTGTCACCCGCCTTTAGAATCCCTGTACGAACAGCGTGCGCGAGCGGAGAAATCCGCTCGTGTTGTTCTTAGGACTGGTGGGTGAACATGTCGGCCAGCAGCGGATCAGCAAGGATTAAGTCGGATGAACGTTCGGCGAGTGCGGATATCGTTAGCGATGGATTGCAACCGATGGATGTTGGCAACACGGCTCCATCAACTACATAGAGTCCATCATGGACGCGAGCGCGGCCAGTGCGTGAATCTACATCGCCGCCTGCGTAAGCATCGAAGACTTGGCCACGATCATTGACCACACCGCAGGCTGGGTCATCTGCCATTCCGCAGCCGCCCAATGGATGCACCGAGATCATCCGGTCGCCAAAGATTTTCAGGTAGCGATACTCGCCCCCGAGCGCATCGGCCACACGCTGGAACTCTCCACGAATCAACTTGCGGTAGGGGCTTTCCAACAGCGTGGGCCAACTGACGCGTGCGTAGCCACGTTCGTCCAAGTTAATCCTGCCTTCGGCACCGTCATGCCCCATCCCAAGCAGGATCAGCGTTTGGTCTAGATCGGGATCGAGCATAAGTGCACCAACCGCGTTGGCATAGGCCCGAGCGGCCGCTCCGTCTTGGATCAATACGCGGCCGGCCAAGCTGCGGTGGGGATACGTCAAGTTGGTTTGGATCGTTGGGCCCACGCGATCACGATCGGTGGGAAATGCGCTATAACCACCAATTCCCGTTGGCAGTTGGCTTTTGCGAATAAACCCCAATGCATCACCATTGCCGGTCCAACTGGCACCCAAGTGGCCAGAGAAGCGCAGGTTTGGTGCTTGCGAACGCAACAGGATTTCCGTACTGCCCAGGCTGCCTGCCCCGAGCAGTAGAACTCGCGTAGTCGTTGTTCCATGGATTGCGTGGGGCGTTCCGTCACAAGCTTCCATGTGTTGCGTGAAATGGACGCGATAATAATTGCCGCACTTTTCAATCCGGTGCACTTCTGTCTGCGTAAAAAATTCGGCACCCGCACGTCGGGCTAACGGCAAGTAATTGTGGGACAACATGTTCTTTGCGCCGACGTTGCAACCGGACAAACAATCGCCGCAATCCAAACAACCGCGTTGCATGATCCCTTGTCGATTGAGGACCGGCAGCTCGCAGTTGCTGCGAGTTATCATCAATTTGGCTGGTTCCACTTGTGCGCCACTGGGTGACAGGTATTCTCCAACCTTGCGCTGCGCGATCATCTTATGCGTATGATCCAACGGCTCACGGGCAACTCCCAGCTCGTATTCAGCCAACTCATAATAGGGATCGAGAAACGCGCGATCGCGTAATGCGGTGGGCCACACGGACTGGGCAAATACATCAGCGTCTGTGCGAATGGCCACGCTAGCATTGATCAATGAAGAACCACCCAAGCCGCTGCCGCTTAGGATCGTAATTTCATCAAACTGTTGAACATTGAACAGCCCGGTCGGCTTGTTCATCTGCCCCTTGTTCTTGCCGAGCAATTGCAGACGCGATTCTGCGGTCACGTCAGGCAAACGATCTGGGAATGTACCAGGTACCCATTCGCGACCGCGCTCGAGAACCCCAAGACGCAACCCAGGTCGCAGGCGGGGGGCAATCCGCGCCGCCGAGATGGCAGCCCCGTAGCCTGAGCCAATGATTAAGACATCAAATTGCCACGGCAGGCCACGGTGCGTGCTCTGGGTTAGGCGGTCGATGGGAGCTGCCAGCGAACCGCCAAATTCGGCCATACTTGCACGATAATCTGCGACGGCACGCGCTTTGTACACGGAATCCCCCGTGCGCCGCCGCCCTAGCACTTGTCCCAATTTGCCTGTAGGCTCAGCAACAGCTTTTCGCGGGACCATACCGGCTGCGGCGACTAGCGCCAACGCGGTTCGTCTGCGAATTTTGCGTTTCGAGTTTGGCAATTCATCTTTGCCGGTCTGACGTGGCTCATTGGCGCTGTCAGACGACATGTGATTGGTTTGTTCCGACATCGAGCTGTATTGCGAATTGCGGGTAAAGTGGGCGAGAGGACTGGTCGTATCATTCTGTATCGACCCTGCGCATTTGGTTGAACCATCGAATCACGCACAAACCGCACTCCCTAGCTGACCGTCAAACTCATTCAGCTTCGCCACCCCGAGGCAAAAAAAAACTGCACGACAAGCAAAGCCCGACGTGCAGTTGAATTCTAAACGCTACGATTTTCACGCCAAATTCGGCAAGTTGCTGAACATGACCCTTCTAGCTTGATAAAGCCCCAAGCAATGGAAATTGTTTTCCCGCTTGGGCGTAGATTTACCAGCGGTCGCGTCCGCCGCCACCACCGCCGCCACCGCCACGGCCGCCGCGTCCACCACCGCCACCGCCGTAACCGCCGGAGCGCTCTTCGCGTGGCTTCGCCTCGTTGACTTGCAAGCTACGTCCTTCGTGATCTTGCCCGTTGAGGCCGTCAATTGCGGCGTTAGCTTCTTGCTCCGACGACATTTCGACGAAGCCAAAGCCCTTGCTGCGGCCAGTTTCGCGATCTTCGATCACTTGAGCGCTGACCACGTTTCCGTACTCCGAAAACAACTGCTCGAGTTGTTGCGAACGCACGTTGTAGCTAAGGTTGCCACAATACAGTTTCTTACCCATTACCAAACTCCAAAACCGTCCCGTTCTATCTAAATCAACAGGACTCCGGGACTGAATCGCCCTGTTGAAGCTTTCGGTGTAAGCAGCTCGGTGAAAGCTACTTGTAAATTTTTTCTTAGGCCACGCTACCGATTGGAATATCGAAACTGACTTTGAATTGATCGTTGGCTTGTCCAAACGCCCTGGCGACAGCGCATGGCACTGCGGCTTGGGCTAGGAGCAGCTTGGCGCGATTTTCGACGATTCTGGCGGTCATTTCCTGTCGCGTTGCGATAGCTCCAGCGCGACGGGCTTCTGCAGACGACAGCGCGACGCGCATATCAGCTTGCGCTTGATCGGTCTGTAGTCGCGCCCCAATGTTCTCCCCAATGTCTATATCAGCAATGTCGATCGACACAATTTCAAACGCCGTATTGGCATCCAACCCATTGGAGAGCAGGCCTTTGGAAATGCGGTCGGGTGTTTGCAACACGTCCATATGCGAATCGGCTGAACCAATGGTCGTCACGATGCCTTGCCCTACCCGGGCGATAATGGTTTTTTCTGTGGCACCACCGATGAGCGTGCTCATATTCGTTCTCACGGTCACACGAGCGCGAACGCGCAGTTCGATGCCGTTCTTCGCTACAGCGCTCAACGTATGACTGCCATCACTACCATCCGGGCAGTCGATGACCTTAGGAAACACGCTGGTTCTTACTGCATCCAGTACGTCTCGGCCAGCCAAATCCATTGCGGCGGCTTGATCGTAGTCTAACACAATCTCGGCGCGATGCGCTGCGATAATTGCTTTTACCACTTGCATCACGTTTCCGCCAGCTAAGTAATGTGCTTCTAAGCGATTGGTTGTGATGCCGCTCTTACGATTGACGCTGAGGCCGGACTGAAAAGCCATTACCTTGGCGGTCACAATCAACCGCGCTGGAACTTGGCGAAACGTCATACCAACTAGGCTGACAAAGGTAACGTCTGCGTTCGACATGTAGCCTTGAATCCACAGGCTACTGTAGTGAAAGAGCATAAACGCTAAGATTAGACCACCACAGACGCCAAAAATGGACGCGAGCCACCAGCCTGCTCCCATGCCAATTAGGCTAATCGCATACGGCATAGTGGGGGATTCGATTGTGCATGAGAAAGGACTTGAAAGGAAACGAAGTGATGGAAAGGAAGCAAGTCTTAGCTTACTTCTGTCATAGCCTTGTAGCCAGATTGAGTCAGCGAGTAGCCGCCCTTGAAGTCTTCTGGTACAAGCAAACCAGCTTTAGTCAGTTTGTCGAGCGTGGACTTCATGGAATCTATGTCTGTATTGCTCAGGCAGAGCATTTGCCCGGGCCCCATGAGGTACTTTCTGAAGACGCCCAAGACATTGATTTCAGCATCGGTTAGTCTGCCAAACTCGCTTTCTGCAACTGGATTGGCCACAGGCTGCGGCGCAGCGGGCTCATCCTTACGCCGCGTCCGCTTATCGCGTTTGTCGTCTTGCTTGCGTTTCTTATCGACTTCACGTTGCCGTTTCGCCATCGTATTGCGGTCTTTGGCCATATGGCTCCTTTCCGTTGTACCCCGGGGAAGTACGCTTGTGTTTGGTCGTAAAAGAAAACTTCAGCGCTAAGGATTATTCTCCTTCGACTAAACTCACTTCTTCAGCTCGCGGACCTTTGGGACCACGGCCTTCGCTAAACTCCACTTCTTGGCCTTCACGCAAGGACTCAAATTGAGTGCCTTGAACGGCTGAGTGATGGAAGAAGAGTTCACCACGGTCGGTTGAAATAAAGCCAAAACCCTTGTCCGAAACCAACTTCTTAATCGTACCACGCGCCATTGAAAATTCTCCTGAGTAGATGACAACAAGAAAAGTGTTGTCGAGCCGTTAAATCAACCCTAAGCAAGAGTTGCCGCGGCTTTTCGCATTCGCAAAGAGGAGTGGCGCATCAGATTTGAATTGATCGGTGAAAGTTTCACCTGCCGTAACGTAACACATAAGGAAACAAGATGCTAGCCGCTGAGCGACTCAGCGGTTAGCAATTCACCTATTTCTTGCGATCCAGGACGCGTTGCAAGATTTCCATCCACGTTGAATTCAAGCGCAGTGTGACTTCTTGCACTTTGCGATTGTCGTCCTGTTCAAAGTCGATTTCGAAACCTGCGACCGCTAAGACATCATTAGGACTCTTGCCAGCTTGACATGCTTTCCAAAAGCGAGCACCACGCAAGGTACTCTCGGCTTTAGTCGTGGCAGTTTCAGTCGTGATTGTGTCAACCGTCTTGGTAACTTCAGGCGTTAGAGTGGTCATCATCTCTTGCCGAAGCTTGTCGGCCCAATTTTTCCAACGCGTTTTTTCTTGTACTGACATCTTTTACCAACCTTAACAATTGAACAAGTCCACCAGATCCGGCCAGGAAACCGTAATCAACCGCACGCGTATGTCCCAATTGGGATACCCGGCGATATACTCCTATTCTAACGCAGAATGACTGGCTTGTGTTGCGGAATCTGCTGCATGTTCGCGAAAAGAAACGAAGCAATCGCGGTGCGTGTCCCACAGCTTTAAACGTAGGCAACCAATCACATCCAGCAAGCGCAATGAGGTCTTTGCGGGCGTTTGGAGCGGTACCAGGCCCCGCATCGCTTCCGGCAAGCGATAAAAGGGGATCTTGGCATTCAAATGATGTACATGGTGGTAGCCGATATTCCCTGTCAGCCAGTGAAGGACGTGGCCCATCTCCAAAAAGCTAGAGGATTTCAAGGCCGCGTCGGCATACGTCCACTCACCGCACTTGCGGATCTTCGCCGCCGGAAAATTATGTTGTACGTAAAACAAGTAGGCCCCTACAGAAGTCGCAACCCAGGTGGGTAACACAAACAACAGCAGTGACGCCGTAGCTCCGAAACCGACCCACAAGCCAATGATCAAACCGAAGTGGACGAGTAGCGAAACGGGGGCGTCCCAGTGTCGACGCAGGTCAACCAGCATTGGTCGCACGCACATGCCAAACATGAAAACCGCCAAGTAGCCCAAGACAATCACCAGCGGGCTACGAGCCAGGCGATATTCTAGACGTTCGCGCCAGCTCGCAACTGCGTAATTGCTGGTTGTCATGATCGGGAATGAACCAATGCTAGCCCCAAACAATTTCGAATTATTGCGATGATGGTGATCGTGTGAACGCCTCCAAACGCTGGGTGGTGTCAACATTAAGAATCCATAAAGCGATAGCACTCCGCCAGCTAGCCACGAGCCTTTGAAAATCGACTGGTGTTGGTAATCGTGATACACGATAAAAGTCCGCACCAGGGTCATGCCCAATAGCACGCTGCCTAGGATGCGAACCCACAGTGGTTCTGCCCAACCAGCTACAGCGACGCAAGCCAACAAGGCGGCTAGCGTAGTCACCAAATGCCACCAGCTCGATGAGCGCTGCTCTATGGCAAATTTACGACTAGAAATCAGGAGCTCCCGGTCACGCTGCTTGCTTTCTTCCTGAGGCATACCGCTAGGTTTGGCTGAAGAAAAAGAGTCAGGTGAAGTTTCTTGATCAATCGAAACTTCGCCGTGAACGCGAGTTGCGTCGAGGACTTGCGACATTGCCAACGCTTTGGACAGTGGATTAAGCAGAGCTGCCGTCGACCACGTTGTTATCGCGATTTACAGAAACACTACCGGTACAAAAAACCAGTAATCACCAAAATAGGGGAGTACCCGCTCATTAGTGAGTGAATGAGTTGTGCAGAGCGTAACCCGCTGGGAGTGCAGCGGTCAACGTTGAATGCCCGCATTTCTACGATTCCATCGCCTTTCGCTGCAAAAAAATGTGTGCTTCATCCAAAATTCGTAAAACTCTTGGTATTTCGATGCGATAATGCTGGCAACAGCTCGTCAGCCCGCGCCCACCGTTGCAACAGCCGCCGTGACTCCAACACACCGTTTTAGCGCCGTATGTGAACCCCTTTCCGTTGCCGAAGGAATGCCCATGAGCATTCTTAGCGCTACGGATAGCAGCATTTCTAGTATCGTGCTGCAGGGAAAAACGCTCGAAGCTCAGTTCTGTGTTGATTACCAAACCTTTCTGCTGGTCATGACCGACGACCGCCCTTACGAAGAAACGCTCAGGTTCTATTTGGTCTCCGATCAAATGCATGTGCTCGATCAGCTCGTCTATGACGCACCTTATCAGGCCATGATTGTGCAATCTTGCGAGGTGTCGAACGCAAATACGGTCCAGATCACGGCCAATGATCAGCAGCAGTTTTCGCTCCAAGTAAGTGAAACGCCTGCCAGCACATTCAGCCGAACTCTTGGATCCACACAAAGACAAAAATATGGAAAATATGGACGACTCGTTTTGCGGGTCCTATGAAGTCAACAGGATTGCTATGGGAAGTGAAACTAACCAACTAACTAACTAACCAACTCTTATTCAATTTCGCGTGAGTTTCCCCGATGTCCTACGAACAAGATCAGAACAATTTCCAGCAAGCTCTACAAGGGCTTGAGATCCAAGCTCTCAACTTTGGTTATCGCTGGATCAAGGATGGTGCGGTTAGGCAACAATACGTGCGTCGCACGTCCGAAATGTCAAAGGAGCTGCGCGCTGCGGTGGAGGCTGGCATCAAATCACCGCGTGAGGCAGCGGAGATCGCCAATCAAATGCGCAATGAAATCATGGAAATGGCGCGTGTCAAATCGAGCGATCTAGGTCGTGCCGGTGCCAAGGCGCTCAAAGCCAAAGGACTTGCCTTTGACGATTTAGTAAAAAAGACTGCCGACAGAAAGTTCTCAAAGGCCTTTGAACAGCTCACCAAGGGACAACAGGACGAGGTGCTCATCGAAATCGTCGAGTCGGCAGGGCGTGCCAATCCGCGCGTCTCAACCAAGGTTGCTCGTTTCGGCAGCGCTGGCCGCGCGCTATGGGTGCTCTCGATCGCGATCGCAGTTTACAACATCGGCACTGCCGAAGACAAAGTCGACGCGACTCAACGTGAATTGGTTACCGCTGGCGGCGGATTCTTGGGCGGTGCCGCTGGCGGAGCTGCCGCTGGTATCTGGTTTGGACCACTCGGCGTCGCTGTGGGAGTTGCGGTGGGCGGAGCACTAGGCGCGCTGATGAGCGATCGAGCGTATGTACAAATTCGAGGGCAGGAGGATGTAACTGTCGACAGCATCATTAGTCGTTACACCAATATGGTGTCAACCGACGAAGCCGGGATCGCCAACGCATTGGTAAACGAAGCTGGAATGGATATGCGATTGGTCTCTGGCGTCTTTGCGGCGCTTTCTCGCGACTACTCGAGCGACGCAGACGATGTAGCGCGGCTATACATTGAGCGACTGCGCAAAAACGGCGGCACGGCTCGGCATGCTTTATCGCTTGACGAAGACCTGAAAGCCCAGCTGATCGGCATTCTGGACGGCGGCTGGACCACGGGTTACGAAAACGAACAAATTCGATACTTGAAGTCCCTGTAAACGGCCCTGTGAAATATCCCGGGCTAGCCACGAAGAGCTACAAAGGACACAAAACAAAACAAGATTGAATCGACATTTAAAAGAAGCCAATCGATCCGTTCACTTCCAGTATTGTGTAAGCGGACTCCCTGTAAAATATTCCCGATTCTTGTGCTTCTTGTGCCTTTGGGTGGCTAGCCACGAAGAGCCACAGAGGACACAAAACAGAACAAGATTGAATCGGCATGTAAAAGAAGCCAATCCATCCGCTCACGCCAGTATTGAGTAAGCGGACTCGCTGTAAAGTATTCGTTTTGTGCTTCTTGTGCCTTTGGGTGGCTAGCCACGAAGAGCCACAGAGGACACAAAACAAAACAAGATTGAATCGACATTTAAAAGAAGCCAATCGATCCGCTCACCCCAGTATTGTGTAAGCGGACTCCCTGTTAAATATTCGCTTTGTGATTCTTGTGCCTTTTGGTGGCTAGTCACGAAGAGCCACAAAGGACACAAAACAGAATAAGATTGAATCGACATTTAAAAGAAGCCAATCGATCTGCTCACCCCAGTATTGAGTAAGCGGACTCCCTGTTAAATATTCGCTTTGTGATTCTTGTGCCTTTTGGTGGCTAGTCATGTCCGAGCCGGCATCCCATTTCATCCGTCCACGAAGCGACTTACCGGATTCAGATGTCAATAAAATGTGCGATGTCATCCGTGAGGCTGGCTTTGGGCTGCACAAGTTTCTCGGACCGGGATTCCGAGAAAAGGTTTACGAACGCGGCATGATCCATCGGCTTCGAAAAGCAGGACTTCTGGCCAGAGTGCAACCATCGGTCATGATTCATGATGAGGATGGGACCGAGCTTATCGAGGAAACGATGGATCTTATCATTGAGGACGTTTTGATCCTCGAACTGAAAGCTGTCCGCGTGACGTCGGATGCAGACATCGCGCAGTTATTGGGCTACCTCAAGGCAACTAAGTTCCGCCATGGACTTCTTGTCAACTTCGGAGCCTCCAAGTTCTATATCAAGAAATACGTCTTCTAACTCAATCTTTGTGACTTGGAATAGCGGCTTGCCGCTGATGAAGATTCGAGTTGCCGTGGCCGAAGTTTCGGGAAAAGTAAATTTCTCTTGTGTCTGGCAAGCAATTTGCTGAGTCACTTTCTTCGTTTGACGTCGAGCCGCTACGTAGGCGCACTGCGCTAGGCATTTATTTCGTCCAACAGCAGTCCGAAGATGTCAGCGGGCCACCGTTAAGCGAATTTCTCTGCAACATATACATCGGCATTGGCGCTTCATAAGCGCTGGTAGCAGCCTTCCAAACCTGAGAACGTTACTATGCGACAAACTTCTTGCTCGTTGGCAATTGGCAAAGCGACTTGCGGCAGCTGTCTTTTCTTGCTGTTGCACTTTGCAACATTTCTGGTGGCGCAAGAACGCGTTGTGTCGGTACCAGCGGACCCGTTCATGACGACCGCTCAAGAACGGCAACTCTTAGACAAGTTGAACAGTGACCATACTGTCGAGTGGCGCGACTTAACGATTAACCAACTCCCACAGTTTCTTACTGGAATCCCGGTGTGGATTGATCGACCAGCCATGGAATTGTCTGGCATTGATCCGCACGAGCAGCTGGAGTTTTCAGCCGAGATTCCTCCAGGTCCGCTAGCGGGACGATTGAATGCGTTGTTGGCTCGGCACGAGTTGACCTTCATTATCGAAGCCAACCGCTTGGTTGTCACGACGTTCGAGTATGCTGACGAACGCGCACCGGTGCGCATCTATGACGTCACGTTACTTGTTGAGCGAGTGCGGTCAGGTCGCCGACTATTTGACTTTGAGTCGTTGCAGGAAGTGATTATCGGATCCATCGAGGTCGACAGTTGGGAAATCAACGGTGGAAACAGTTCTATTCGCACGTTTGTTACAACGCAGCGTGGCCGCGAGCGCGGCTTGCTGGCCATTACCTGTCCGACAATGACGCATATTCGCATCCAGGCGCTATTGGAACGCCAGGCGGAATTTGGGAGCGACGGGTTGCATGGTGAAACTTCTCGCACGGAAGACGCGTTGTCGCCAGTGGCCACGCGTCCAGACACGGGTATTCTGCAGCGAAAACCCAAGGTCCTGTTTGACGATCGGTTACACGCCGGCGGCATGTTCTAGTTTTCAGCAATATCACTTACATGAGGATTCTGATATGCGCATTGACTATTGGGTTGTATTCGTGGCTTGGGCAACTACCTCAGCGATTGCCCAAGAGTCGCCTATCGCGCCGGGGACCGCTACAACTAAAATTCAGGATCCTAACCCAGGCCGGATTGCCAGAGTGACACTTTATCGCGATCAGGCGCTTGTTACGCGGATGGTACCGATAGCTGCCTCCGACCCTTCGGCTCGAAAAGAGCAAGTGATCCGCATCGGTCGCTTGCCCGAACAGTTTGTTCAAGAGAGCATTCATGCGGAGGGTAACGAGTCCGTCGAAGTTCTCGGTGTACGCGTTACTCCCCAGTCGAATCGCGTATCGGACAACAATGAAATCAATGACTTGGCCACCAAATTCGCGGGCCTACAGAAACAGATCGAGCGCACGACTGAACAGATTCAGCTGGCTACCAAGCAGATTGCGTATATCGATCAGCTCATGAGTTTTGCGGCGACATCCACACAGCAGGATATCGGTAATGGTGTTTTGGACGCTGCATCGTTAGTGGAACTATCGAACTACTCGCTGGACAAGGCGGCAGCCCTGCATGATCGACACGAAAGCTTAAAGCAATCTCGCGCAGAGCTGACTGAGAGTGCGGCCGAGGTCGAGAGGCAAATCGGACTGTTGCGTAGTGGAGGCGGAAGTCATCTGGAGGCGACGGTACTGGTTTCTAGCCGCGATGGCGCTGCAAGCCACATTGAAGTGAGCTATTTGGTCGACAACTGCCGCTGGACGCCACAGTACACTATCCACGGCAGGTCGGGGGAGGAGCATTTCAACGTGCGTTATAGTGCGTTGGTCGAACAAATGAGTGGTGAAGCTTGGAATGGTGTTGCGCTAACGCTTTCAACTGCATCTCCGAATATGAGCGCAGCGGGGCCAGCCCTTACGCCATTCCGCGTGGCCGTACGCGACCCTAGCCTCGATCCGTCTCGTTCGTTTGGCGATGCTTTCGACGAGGGTGTCGCATCGCTGGAAATTCAAGGAAATCGACAATCCTTGCTGTCCCAACAACAGAATTTGGAGAACCAGTTTGGCGCAAAATACTCGGACGTCGACAATCGCAACCGTGACTATGCGCTAAATGCTGTTGCCAATGCATTGCAAGACTTGGAATTGCGCGTCCACGCGAAAAAGCTGAAGACCTTGGCCGCCGATGCAGCTGATGATGTGACCAGCCAAACCTATGCAATCGACCGCCAAGTCAGCTTGGAAGCACGCCGCGAACAACAATTCGTACAGATTCTAGATGCGGAATTGCCAGGCGAACTATACCACGTAGCCACACCGCTGCTGAGCAGCTTTGCCTACCGGGAGGCAGACCTCATCAACGATCGCCGTCAAGGATTCTTGCGCGGAATGGCGACTGTCTACTTAGATAATCGGTTTGTCGGCCAAACTGAAATACCATCTATCGCTAGCGGCCAGCACATGATTGTTGGATTTGGTGCAGATCAGCAAGTCCGCACGCGCCGCGAGTTGATGGAGAAAGAAGACCAGGTGCAAGGCGGAAACCGCCGATTAACTTACTCGGTGCGTTTGGTCGTCGCTAATTTCAAAGAGACACCTGTCGCGCTACGATTGTACGACCGCATTCCGCTGGCAAGTCAAACCAGCGAAGTCTCTGTAATAACAGGCGATTCAGCTTTTCCGCTGTCAAATGATGGACTCTACCAGCGAATCTTAGCACCGCAAGGCGTCCAGCGTTGGGATTTAGATGTGCCGGCTGGGCGATTCGGTGAAAAGGCCTTTGATGTGCTGTATGGCTATTCCGTTGAGTTTGACCGCAATCAGAGTCTAGCCGCATTAAGTAGTCCTCAGCAAATCGAAGACGACTATCTGGAGATCCAAGCCCCATCAAGTGGTATGGGCGGTATGGGCGGCATGGGTGGTATGGGCGGCGGCATGGGTGGTATGGGCGGCGGCATGGGTGGCATGGGTGGCGGCAAGTAATTGTAAGCTCAATGTGTGGCATGGTTCGCAAAGCTGCCATGTCGTGATACGAAAAAACCCGAGCAATTTTGGTTGCTCGGGAATTTGATCGTCTAGCTTGTTAACTCATTCCTAGTAGGTCCAATTCAGACCGAGATCGACACCTTGCATCCAGAAGGTTGTATCTCGGAACAATGGCATGGGGCGAGCTCCAGCGGCACCGTTGACTTGCGTCAAGTCGAGACTGGAATCGATTTGATCGCCAGCCATGCCTACACTGGACCACATCATGAACGTGTAGCCCGCGGTCAACTGTACGTTGGGTCGGAAACTGTATCCGAGCTTGACGCCCAACTCTGGGATGAAGGCAAATGTGTCACGACTGAAGGTTCCGATGTTGCTCTGTTGAGCAAACAGACCGCCCATGAACGTCTGCGCCGTGGTTCCATCATCTTGGTCAGTCGTGCCTGTGATTGCACCGGACTGTCGCATGTTGCCAAAGCTGACTTTGCTCAGGGTAGACAGGCTCAGGCGACTGCGAACAACGGTACTCAACAAACCGATGTGGCCACCATTGAAAACGTTCTCAGTGGCAAACAGGTCGTTCGTGTCGAACACAGTTCCGTCAGGGATCAAGTTGCCTGTAAATCGGTCGATGGACTGGGTATGGACACTGACAGAGTTCTTGAGTTTATTGAAGGTATAACCGCCTACCAAATCGACACGGTGATTTGCGGAGCGTCCGAGCAGCAAGTAGAGTGAGCCTTCGGCACCGATCATATCCAAGTCCGAGCGGATGTCGATCGAACCTTCGGAAACTGGGGTTCCACCACCTGACGTGAAGGCGACTAGATAGGCGTCGTTGAATGGATTTGGCTGGCCAGCCACATTGAAGAATGGAATGCCCAGCGATGGGACGCCTCCACTAGTCGCGTTGTACTCGTTGGCATTTGAGAAAATGCCAAAAGCACGACCGCCGACGCCAATCTTATCGCAGTCGCCGAAGTACGTTCCTCCGGACAGGCGAAAGCCTGGCAACAAGCCCGCATCCAAACCTGCGCCGCCACCGAATGCATCGGTAACGCCTGGTTCGCCAGAGACTGGCAAAACGCCTTGGGCGGAAGTCGTGGCCAGAACGGGACTGCGTTGATTGCCTGCGAACCATAGTAGTGATTCAGCGCTAATCCACGTTTTCGGCAAGCGTGCGCCGCCGCAGCTTCCGCCAACGGAGCCGCATGCCGAGCCTCCGCCGCACGAGCCCGAACTGCAGCCACAGCTTGAACTGGAACTGAAGTTACTCGGTTCGTAGATGGATTCGTAGTCAGCAGATGTTGGTGCCAACATTTCGTAATCCAACGCCGAGGATTGACTCACCAAACGAGCATTGCTCGCACGGAAAGCCTCCGGACGTTGGTCGACGGCAGCGATGGGGCCGCCATCGCCAATATGCCGAGAGGATTGTGGTGCTTGAGCGGACGCTTGAGACAAGCACAAACCCGCTAAGGACAAGGACAGTAGTAGTTTTTTCATTTTCATTGTTTATTTCTCGCTAGACGGATCAAGCGTCAGGGTCGTTACACGTAGATCGGTCCTCATCTACGTTACTTCGAGAAAAAAAAGAACTTCCGGCATAAACCGCCTAAACACCGCCTTTTGACAAAGCCCGATTTTCCTAACGTTTCATGAGGTTTTCGGGGGATCGTGCTGTCAAGCAGGCGTGGAACTTTACAGAAACTGCCGCATTACGGTTAGAATAACGGGTTGGCGAATCCCACTACCGAAATACGTCAGAACCTTTTTAATGCAAATCCAAGTATGACGAGCAACACGGACGCCACCCAATCAATGCAAACTGACCCAAGCAACGCGCTCACCGAAGCGGATGCGGGACAGCATCCCGCTGAACCGGCTACCACAACCGCCACCCCAATCCCGTCGGGTAGCGGTCGAGTTCCGAATCGCCCCAAGATTGCGGCTGGTTGGCGAATACCAGGCACCAGTGCCATTCGCGTCAACCGTTGGGTAGCGTCGTTGCGCGAAGTCGCCGCCTTGGAAGAGAAATCACGCAAGTTGGCGGATGGACAAATCCGCAAGGAGAGCTTGTCTTTGCGGTACCGCGCTATGAGTGGTGAGCCATTGGTAAGGCTCTTGCCTGAAGCCTTTGCCTTAGTACGCGAGGCGGGCCGACGGGCACTCAATATGCGACATTTTGATGTGCAAATCGTTGGTGGTGCGGCGCTGTATGATGGTTGTATTGCGGAAATGCAGACCGGTGAAGGCAAGACGCTAACGGCCACACTACCGCTCTATCTGCATGCGCTAGTGGGCAAAGGCGCTCACTTGGCCACCGTGAATGACTATCTGGCCGAGCGGGATGCGCAGTGGATGCGGCCGATATACGACATGCTGGGGATCAGCGTGGGAATCGTATTGACTGACAGTGATCCCGACCAGCGCCGCAAGGCTTATGCTTCGGATGTTACTTACGGCACGGCCAAGGAGTTTGGATTTGATTTCTTACGCGATCGACTCTTACTGCGTGCGCAGGGCCGTATGCAGAGCGATTTCTTAGGCGAGGGTAGTTCGGAACGTTGGAGCAGTCGCGGCGATGAGCCTGTGCAGCGCACCATGCACTTTGCTCTTGTCGACGAGGCTGACAGCATTCTCATTGACGAAGCTCGCACGCCGCTGATCATTGGTTCGCTAGGCGATGAAACGCGTGAGACAGTGATCGCGACTTTTCGTTGGGCTGCTGAACACGCTGACAAGTTTGAGATCGACGAACATTTCTCGCTCGAAGACGATTCACGTAAGATCGAATTGACCGGTCGCGGACGTGCGCCAGTGCGCTCGCTCCCTAGAATCGATTTGATGCGCACCGTTTCTCTGGTCGATCTGTACGAGTTCATGGAACGCGGGATCAAAGTGCACCGCGATTTTCACTTGGATCGCCAGTATGTAGTCCGCGAGGGCGAGATCGTAATTGTCGACGAATTCACGGGGCGGTTGGCTGAAGGGCGTAAATGGCGCGATGGAATTCATCAAGCGATTGAGGCCAAAGAGAAGATCGAAGTGACTGTGCCGACTGGACAAGCGGCCAGAATTACGGTGCAGGACTTGTTCCATCGCTATCGACACATCGCCGGGATGACCGGTACCGCGTCAACGAGCGCGCCGGAACTGACCAAGATATACAAGACTCCAGTCGTGTTGGTACCCACCAATCGTCCACCGCGCCGCGTTCGCTTGAAGGATCAAGTCTACGGAACCATGGAGCAGAAGTTCGAAGCGGTCGTCGCTGAAACACTTGAGATGCACCGACAAGGCCGACCAGTACTAATCGGCACACGCTCTATCGATAAATCGATGGCGTTGTCAAAGATGCTAAACGACAGTGGTGTTCAACATCAAGTGCTCAATGCTAATGAAGTGGAGCGCGAAGCTGAGATTGTTGCGGACGCGGGTAAACGCGGTAAAGTCACTGTGGCTACCAACATGGCTGGCCGTGGGACCGACGTAAAGCTCGAGCAAGAAGTCCGCGACTTGGGAGGCATGCACGTAATTTGTACCGAACTGCATGACGCCGCACGGATCGACCGCCAGCTGATTGGTCGCTGCGGACGCCAAGGCGACCCAGGCTCCTACCGCCAGTATTTGGGACTCGATGACGACATCTTGCGCAACGGTTATGGATTAAAGAAAGCTGAAAAATTTAAGGCCATGGGCGCGACACAGGCTGGGCCATTCCACTCCATGGCCAGCTTAATTCGCCGCGCCCAGCGCAAAGTCGAACGCAAGCACTTCCGTGATCGCATGATGTTGCTTCACCACGAACGGGAACGTACCAAAATGCAGCGTGAAATCGGTCAAGATCAGTACTTGGATACGGCCGAGTAGGAAGCGTGGATTAAAGCAAACGTCCAACGTGCGATCTCACTGTTGGTTTCAAGCCTCTCCGCGAGCGGCAGTAGTAGCAATGGGCAATCGCTTTTCCGGCTGTCCCCATTCGGCCCAGGATCCGTCGTAAATCGACGTGGCGTTCGGCAAAACCAGCTCACAAGCTAGCAGCGTTATGCATGCCGTTAAGCCAGAGCCACAACTGAAAACCAACGGCGCGTCCGTTAGATTCAATTTCTTGATCCGCTGGGACAATTCCGCGCGCGGCAAGAACTGTCCATCACGTAGGACTTGATCGAATGGCAAGTTTAGCGAATTGGGAATATGGCCACTGGTCAGGCCAGCGCGAGGTTCTGGTTCAGCGCCGCAGAAGCGGCCTGCGGATCGAGCGTCAATTACGATCGATTCCGCTGATTCGATATTCTTAAGCAGTTGTTCTGCACCGGCTACGCGCTGTGGCTGGAACTTGGCAACAAAATCTCCTGGCACTGGTGGTTCTGCTGGAGCCGCTTCGACTGGCATGCCAGCCTCGATCCACTTGGGCAGCCCACCGTCCAAAACGGAAACGGCAGTATGTCCCATGGCGCGAAACATCCACCACGCACGTGGACTGGAGTAGATGCCATGCTGGTCGTACACGATGATGTGGCTACTGTCGCTAACGCCCAACTCGCGGCTGGCAGCGGTAAATGCGTCTGGCGTGGGCAGATTATGCGGTAGATCCGTGTTGGGATCGGAAAATTTTCCATTCAGATCAAAGAACTGGGCTTCAGGGATCCGTAGTCCTGCGAGCCGATGTGTTCCGATTTGTCCAATCTTCGGGATCGTTGCATCCAAGATTACCAAATTGGGTTGGTTTAGGTTCTGTTCAAGCCAGGGAACTGAGACGAGCGGCGATGGGTTCATAGCGGAGCTTTAATCAAGTTAAGTATTTTGTTGCCGTTCACGAACTTGGAGTCGACCCTGTCAAGCAAGCAAGCCGACACTTCGTGAACGGTTACAATATTTTGAAATGCTGGGCACGGGGCAATACTTTTTACATTCTACAGAGTTTGACGTTGCTGACTTGGCCTCCTGCGCACAATCGCTGGTCTATCGCAGCACTCTATTTGACGGTTCACCGCGTTTGGAACTGCCTCGCTCATTGATCTGAGGCCACATAGGCGATAGATTCATCGCCTGGACAGCCACTCAAGACAAGTGAAAGATGCATGCCAAGCCACCCCGATTCTCCGATGCTCAAGAAGCTAGTTCTGTTGGACACGATGGCGCTGATCTATCGAGCCCATTTTGCTCTCGTTCGGAGCCCGCGCTTTACGTCCGGTGGCGTTTGCACGTCAGCTATCTTTGGGGTGGCAAATACGCTGTTGGATATTATCAAGCGCGAGGAACCGACGCATATTGCTGCGGCCTTTGATACGTCAGATCCCACCGCGCGACATGAGGCTTATCCGCAGTACAAGGCTCAGCGTGATGCGATGCCAGAAGATATTGCAGCCCAGTTACCGCTGGTTGATCGCTTGATGGATGCCTTCAACATCACACGAATTCGTATACCAGGCTATGAAGCGGACGATATTATCGGCACGTTGGCCCATCAAGCCGCAGAGGCTGGTTTTGAGACATTGATGGTCACGCCTGACAAGGACTACGACCAGCTTGTGCGCGACAACGTCTATGTGTGGAAGCCAGGCCGCAAGGGTTCTGAATTCGAATTGCTGGGAATACCCGAGGTACTGGCGAAGTGGGAAGTTGATCGCGTGGAACAAGTAATCGACGTACTGGGGCTCATGGGTGACGCGAGCGATAACATTCCAGGCGTGCCGGGCATTGGCCCTAAAACTGCGCAGAAATTGATCGCCGATTACGGCTCGATGGAGAAGCTAATTGAGCACAGCGATGAACTGAAGGGCAAAATGAAAGAGCGCGTGCAGGAAAATATCGCTCAGGCCTTGCTCTCAAAGCAACTTGTCACCATCCAGCTCGACGTGCCTCACCACTTAGAACTCGATTCGTTTCGTTGGACCGCGTATGACGATGCCGCCCTCAAGCAACTCCTCAGTGAACTCGAATTTGATACGCTTGGCAAACGGTTATTCGGCAAGTCGTTTTCGTCGGCCGCCAGTCGTGCGACGGTCGTTCGCGAAAAACGCGAAGCTGAAATCCAAGCCACGTTGTTCGACGACCTTTCCGAGGAACTTTGCATCCACGATGTTCGACACAAATACCAAATTATCACGACGGCTGAAGAGCGACGACAGCTAATCGACAAGCTCGGCAATGCAAGCGAATTTTGTTTTGATACCGAGACGACAGGTCTCGATGCTCGACAGGCCCTGCCGGTCGGAATTTCTTTTTCCGTCAAGACGAACGAAGCCTATTTTGTGGTCACACCCGCGCAGGAAGCCGCCGCCATTTTGGAAGAGTTTCGTCCGCTCTTCGAAAACACGGCCATACGCAAAGTCGGGCACAATCTCAAATATGACTGCGAGCTACTCAAATGGCATGGCCTGGATGTCAAGGGAGAATTGTTCGATACGATGCTCGCACACTCGATGAAGGAACCTGAGATGCGGCATGGCTTGGACTACTTAGCCAAGCTCTATTTGAAATACAACAAGATCAAGACGGAAGACTTGCTGGGACCGCAAGGCCCCAATCAACGCAACATGCGCGATCTGCCCATCGAGCAAGTCGCTGAATACGCTTGCGAAGATGCAGACATTACGCTGCAACTAGCCGGCGTGATTCGCCCTGATATCGAGACACAAGGCGTCAGTCGCGTTTGTTATGAAGTTGAATGTCCTTTGATTCCAGTCTTGGTCGACATGGAACGTGAGGGAATTCGCTTAGATATCGAAGCGCTACATACGTTTTCCATCAAATTGTCAGGCGAGATCGATGAGCTGCGGGAACGCATATTCGACTCCGCCGGTCACGAATTCAATATCGATTCACCCAAACAACTAGGCGTCGTGCTCTACGACGAATTGCAGCTGGAAAAGAATCCCAAGAAAACAGCGACTGGACAATACTCGACGCGCGAAACTGAACTAGAACGACTCGCCGCCCGCCATCAGATCATCGCCGATATTCTGGATTATCGTAACGCGGTTAAATTGAAGAGTGTCTACGTGGATCAACTGCCCAATGCTGTCAATCCCAAGACCGGGCGTTTACATACGCACTATAGTCAAACATGGACGACCACTGGTCGGATGCAGTCCAATGATCCGAATCTACAAACGATCCCGATCCGCAAAGAACGTGGGCGCGAGATTCGCGCCGCCTTTGTGCCGCGAAATGAGGACTATCTGATTCTGTCTGCAGACTATTCGCAGATCGAGCTCCGCGTCATGGCCGATCTGAGTGGTGACGAAGCGATGGTCGAAGCGTTCCGACAAGGGATCGATATTCACGCCGTTACCGCTGCGAAAGTCTACAAAGTTGACTTGGCCGAGGTGACACGCGAAATGCGAGATAAGGCAAAGACGGTAAATTTCGGCATCATTTATGGCATCTCCGCCTTTGGGCTGCAGCAGCGATTGAATATTCCGCGGGCGGAAGCTAACGAGTTGATTCAGAATTACTTTGCGGAATACCCACGTGTTCGCGAATACATCGACGCGACTGTCGCATTTGCCAAGGAGAATGGCTATGTACAAACCCAAACTGGTCGGCGGCGATTCTTGCGAGACATCAACTCGCGCAGCCGTAGCGTGGTGGCTGCCTCCGAACGATTGGCCATGAATAGTCCTATCCAAGGCACTGCGGCAGATATTCTCAAGCTGGCTATGATTCGCGTTCACAGCGCTTTACGCGAAGGTAATTTTCAGACCAAGATGCTGCTCACCGTTCATGATGAAATCGTGTTTGATATGCTCGCTGCAGAGAAGGAACAGGTTGTGCCAGTGATTGTTGATGCGATGTCGGGAGTTTTGGAAATGTCCGTGCCGTTGCAAGTCGATTGGGGCATTGGCAAGAACTGGCTGGAAGCTCACTGATGAAGATTTGGATTGACGCTGATGCGACGCCGTTTGACGTGAAGGAAGTTGTGTTCCGCGCAGCACGGCGACTAAAAATCGACACGATCCTCGTGGCCAATCAACCGCTTGCGCTGCCGCCCAATGCGCCTACGGTCAGCTCTGTTACGGTCCGCGAAGGAGCGAACATGGCCGATGGCTACATCGTTGAACACTGCGAGGTGGGCGATATTGCCATCACCGCCGATATTCCGCTAGCAGCGCTGTTGGTTGACAAACAGGTGCACGTCATCGATCCTCGTGGCGATGAATACACGGCCGACAATATCCGGTCGAGACTGTCTTTGCGAGACTTAGACGACATGGCGCGCTGGAGCTGTTACACGCGCAGTCGTCCCTACGATGCTCGCGACAAGAAAGCGTTTGCGGCAGCGTTTGACCGACTGCTCGCCAAACGTAAGTCCTAGCCGCCCCTCTTGTCGACGCTCCTCGGCAGCGAGTCGAGAAATTCATTGAGCGCGACGCGATAATATTCCGGCATCGGATCGTTGTGATCACCATTTTCAATCGCAATGAATCGCTTTGGGCCAGCCGCGGCATTGAAAAGCGCTTGGCCATGATGAAAAGGTATGGTCTGATCTTGGGTGCCATGAGCTATTAATGTTAGAGTCAACCCGTGGCGAAATGCGTTGTTTGTCCAAAGCCCAGCGACGCCCAATTTGGGTGAAGAATATCTTTGACTTTGGCACCAAATGTGCCGATAGACCCGAACAACGCGTCTACGTAAACTCGCCGGTACTCAGTCTGGGTGGTCGGGGAGGTTTGGGTGGACGAGGTAATGCTTTCAAATCAAACACGCTCTCAGTTCCGGACTGCAGCCATGAGCAACCATGTGCATTTATGCTTAGTTTTCCACAACCACCAGCCAATCGGAAATTTTGATGGTGTTATCGAGCAGGCCTATCAAGATAGCTATCTGCCATTCCTGGATGTGTTCGAAAACTATGCATCACTGCACATTTCAATGCACACGTCCGGGCCGCTCTTAATTTGGCTTGTTGAGAATCACCCGGAATATGTGGCACGCTTACAATCATTGGTTGCCGCTGGCCGTATTGAGATTCTGGGTGGGCCAATGTACGAACCCATCTTGCCGATGTTGCCCAGCCGTGATCGCGTAGGACAAATCGAGGCATACACGGACTACTTGAACGAGCTGTTTTCCACGCAAGTACGCGGAATGTGGATGCCGGAGCGCGTTTGGGAAAGTGGCTTGACTGCTGACATTACCCGAGCCGGCATGCACTATACCGTGCTGGATGATTTTCATTTCACGTCGGCAGGTTGGTCCGAAGAACAGTTGTACGGTGCCTACATAACAGAAGAGGACGGCAGCGTTCTGCGAATATTTCCCGGTAGCGAGCGGTTGCGCTATCTGCTGCCCTTTGCACCGCCACAGCAGACGATCGACTATGCACGCCACATTGCCGATGCGCATCCGGGTGCCGTCTTGGTATTCGGCGATGATGGGGAGAAATTCGGTACATGGCCGGACACGAAAGTGCATGTGTACGAACGCGGTTGGCTAAGAAAATTCTTTGACATGTTGGTTGATAACGCCGAGTGGTTGCAAACCAATACCTTGGCAGATGTCGTACGTCAGCAACCACCGATTGGGAAGCTATACCTTCCAGACTGTAGCTATCGCGAAATGACGGAGTGGGCGTTGCCAGCGGAGCAACAGGAGCTCTACGATTCCGTCACCCATGACTTGGCGAGTCATCCGCGTTGGTCGGATATCGCGAGATTCATTCGCGGCGGAAACTGGCGCAACTTTAAGGTGCGTTATGACGAAGCCAACGAAATGTACTCGAGGATGATGCAGGTTAGCCGTCGCTTAGAGGCAGCCCGCCGCACATCGGGGGATGCTGAGTTGCTGGCCGATGTCCAAGATCACTTGTACCGTGGGCAGTGCAATTGCCCGTACTGGCACGGAGCTTTTGGTGGCATCTATCTACCGCACCTGCGAAACGCGATCTACCAAGAATTGATTGAGGCTGAGAACAAGCTTGAGTATCTCGAGCATGGGAAAGCAAACTGGGTACAAGCTACTACAGAAGACTTTGATTTTGACCTTCGCACCGAAGTCCGACTAGCGAGTGATCAGTTCGCCGTTTATGTTGCGCCGGCCCGCGGCGGCATGATGTATGAGTGGGACGTGCGCTCGATCAAGCAGAATTTGCTTGCTGGTATTCGCCGTCGACCGGAGAGTTATCATCGCAAGGTCGGCGGCAACGCACAACCCGGACGCCGGAAGTAGCCAGTATTCAGGATCGCGTTGTATTTAAGCAGCAAGACCTCGATCAACGGTTGCAATACGACGCTTTTCCGCAAGAGTTTCCTCGAGCACTTTTATGCGATATCGATGCGTCGATGGAGATGATCGCGGCAGGACGCGCAGAGGAGCGAGGCGATTTTGTAGCCCAACCCTTCGAAGCCAAGTTGCGTCGAGCGGCAAGCAAAATTCAGTTGCAGCTCTCGCGTGATGGCAATGCGTGGGGCATTCCCATCCGCATGACCAAAGCCATTACCATGGAGGCAGGTAGTCTGCTCGTAAATATTGTCTACTTGCTCGAAGGGCTACCGCGCGATCGACAATTGCACCTGGCGCTTGAATGGAACTCGCCACCATGCCGGCTGGTGCCAGCGATCGCTATTTCTATGATGCACAAGGCAACTCGCTTGGTCACTTGGGCACATGTCTTGACCTCGGCGATAGGCTGCATTTAGGCCGATCGACCAATGGCAGGGCTGGATGTGTTGTTGAACATCGATTTATCCTGCCGGAATCTGGGCGTTTCCGATCGAAACGGTGAGCCAGAGCGAAGCAGGATTTGAGTTGGGTCTATCAATCCGTGTGCGCCATGCCCCACTGGTTGGTGCAAGGCGATGCAGACGCTGGGCAGCACAACTGCAATTCCGTGTCACCAACTCTCTTCGACAGCCTTGTGTTATTACAGTCGACGCAGTATTTCTGGTAATGACGTAATACCATGTGTGTAGCCGACCGCTGCAAAAGAATTCCGATGAACCGTTCACGATGTGTCGGCTTGTTTGACAGGTCGGGAGTCTTTCAGCCTAAATCACTTAACCCATTAGTATCCACATGTTCTACCAGTGGGATCTCATCGGTGCGGGAGCTGCTGAAAAGATCCCGACCCTAATGGCACTGTCACGTTAGAGGCTGGAGACATGCTGGCTACCGCGATTATTGACAAGAAGCGAGATTCATTCGAGTTGTCTCGCGACGAAATCCAGTTCATGGTGTCGGGGATTACTGACGGCACGGTGCCAGACTATCAAATCGCGGCGTGGGCTATGGCGGTCTTGTGTCGAGGGATGAGCGAGCAAGAAACAGCTTGCTTGACCGACTGTATGCTCTCCAGCGGCAGGCAGCTCGTCCGAGCCACCGAGCGTCCGCGGGTGGACAAGCACTCTACCGGCGGACTTGGTGACAAAGTCTCATTGATCCTGGCACCGCTCTTATCCTGTTTTGAAGTCGATGTGCCGATGCTCAGTGGACGCGGCTTGGGCATTACCGGTGGCACGCTCGACAAACTCGAATCTTATGCCGGCTATCGGTGCGACCTCAGCGAAACAGAGATCACTCAGCAGCTTCAATCTCTAGGTTGTGTTATCACAGGAACAACTCCGGACATCGCGCCCGCCGATCGCAAGCTTTATGCACTTCGCGATGTAACTGGCACCGTACCGTCCATCGCATTGATAACCGCCAGCATCATGAGTAAGAAGTTAGCTGCGTCATTGGACGCGTTGGTCTTGGATGTTAAGTGCGGATCGGCAGCGTTTATGCGTTCGCTAGCAGATGCGCAGCAATTATCGGCTAGTCTAGTTGCCACTGGCCAGCGCATGCAAGTTCCTACTCTTGCATTGATTTCTAACATGAATCAGCCTCTAGGCCGGATGGTTGGCAACGCATGCGAAGCGAATGAAGCCGTGGATGTTCTTTCAGGCAATACCTGTCGCGTGCCGGCCATTGCTCGAGTTCACGAATTGGCGTTGCGGTTGTGCAGCGAATTGCTAGTTGCAGTCAAATGTTACCCGGATGTAAATCAGGCCGTACGAGCATGCGAGGCGGCGATCAGCGACGGCCGAGCGCTGGAGAAGTTTGAGCGGTTGGTAGTGGCGCAAGGCGGCCGCTATGCACAGCGGCTCGAGCTAGCCCAGTCGCACATGATCGAAGCCGCGCAGAGCGGCTGGATTGCGTCAATGAATGGGCAGCAGATCGGCCGCGCTGTCATTGCCCTTGGTGGCGGTAGACAGCGCCAGGGTGAGGCAATCGATCATCGCGTTGGCGTCGAAATGCAGGTGGAAGTTGGCGATCACGTCGAACGCGGCAGCCGCTTATCCAGGTCTTTAGTGATTGCCCTCATAGGCTCGCTACCGCACGAGTATTGCTGGATAGCGCCATTGAGATTAGCGAAGAAGCCTGTCAACCATTGCCACTGTGGCTAGATTAGGAGTCGGCGATTCCATCGGGTGGCATCACGGCCAACAGGGTTGTCGATGTAGCCAGCGTCAAAGGGTCGGGGAGTCTTTTCCCAGCCCCTAAATCGTTCACCAATTAGAAACCACATGTGCTGAAAGACTCGAAGCCCTTTCTGTCGACTCCAGCGGACGGTGTACAGCTTTCGGCGCCGTTCCGCTAGAAACGACAACCTATTTTTGTGCGAGTTCCTACAGACGACAGCAAAACACTGTCGTCTGCGGTGTGGCTGCTAAATCCAAGTCTGCCAGCAAACCTCAGGGTAGATGTCCAAGGCGGTGAGCTCAATGGGCTTACTATTCCTGCGGTTTATTTGGCACCAGCTAGTTTCTTGCGCGGCTGGGCGACGATCTCTTCCTGGACGTTGCTCGGGCACTTGCGATAAGTCAACAGTTCCATGGTGAAGGTACCTTTTGGCCCTTGGTCATACTCGCAGGTCGGTTGCATAGCCGAATGTTTCAGCAAGTGGAACTTCCGCGATGATGTATGAAATGGTGTCGCGAATGTCCGTGGAGACAATGAGTCCGCGGCGGCGGATGACGTCGCCCACTACATCGCCTTGGTAGTCCTCTGGACATTCCAGTTCGACCTTCATGATCGGTTCGAGCAACATTGGTTTGGACTTCTGCATGGATTCGCGGAAGCAGCCTTGGGCGGCGATGTAAAAGGCGCGCTCGGACGAGTCAACGTCATGGTAGCTACCATCGCGAAGGTCGATCCGGACGCCAACGACGGGGAACTCAGCCAATGGGCCTTTGAGTAGCGAATCCCGCATGCCCTTTTCGACTGGCGGGATAAATTGCTTGGGAATACGCCCGCCGACGATATGCTCTTCGAAGATGAATGGCACTTCGCCTTCGGTATCGATTGGGCTCAGCTCGCCCTTGATGTGCGCAAACTGTCCTGAACCACCGGACTGCTTCTTGTGTTTGTAGTCGAATTCGACCTTTTCACCAGGAGCTTCGCGATAGCTGACTTTCGGTGCACCGGCTTCGATCTCGATTTTGTATTCGCGGCGCATGCGTTCGATGTAGATGTCCAAGTGCAATTCGCCCATCCCACAAATGATGGTCTCGCTGGTTTCCTCGTCGTTGTAGACTTGGAAAGTCGGATCTTCCTTGCGGAAGCGTTGTAGGGCTTTAGTCATCTTGTCAGCGTCAGCGCGAGCTGGGTGGACGGACATTTTGATAACCGGTTCGGGCACAAACATACTTTCCAGCGAGCAATAATCTCGATCGGAAGCATAGGTATCACCTGAGGCGCAGTCGATACCCATGATGGCAACGATGTCGCCAGCCTCGGCACCATCGATTTCTTCGCGTTCATCTGAATGCATACGGACGATACGGCTAAAGCGGTCTTTGCGCTGTGTACGTTGGTTGTAGTACATCTCGCCCTTCTTGATCGACCCCTGATAAACGCGCATGAATGTGAGTTGTCCATACGGATCTTCCACAATCTTGAAGGCCATGCCTACAAATGGCAGCGATGGATCTGGTTGGAGAGCAATTTTTTGGGTTTCGTCATCCACCTTGCGAGCCTTGATCTCGCGTTCGAGCGGGCACGGTAGGTAACGGCAGACAGCGTCAAGCAACGGCTGGACGCCTTTGTTCTTGAAAGCCGAGCCGACGAAAACAGGGGTAAGACCTTGGTTCTGCACCGCGTCCTTGGTGACCTTGTGTATCAATTCATCCGATGGATTCTCTTCGCTGAGCAGCAACTCCATCATCTCGTCGTTGTACATCGACAGACTTTCGAGCATGGCATGGCGATATTCTTTAGCTTCATCGAGCATATCAGCAGGAATATCACCTTCAACGACGGTTTCACCTTGATCGCCCGTGAAGGTCAAGCTCTTCATGGTGACCAGGTCAATACAGCCGGCAAATGTCTCGCCTGCACCGATAGGCAACTGCATAAGCACTGCATCGGTATTGAGCTTGTCGCGCATCATGGCGACAACTTTCTTGGCATTGGCACCGGTGCGGTCCATCTTATTGATGAATGCTAGACGAGGCACGTTGTAACGTCGCATTTGACGATCAACGGTCAACGATTGGCTTTGGACCCCGCCTACAGCACACAGGACGAGGACTGCCCCGTCGAGGACCCGCAGCGAACGCTCGACTTCGATTGTAAAATCCACGTGGCCCGGTGTGTCAATCAGGTTGATGTGGTGTGGTTCGTTAATATACTTGCTGAGGGTTGGGCCACCCCAAGCAACGCTGGTGGCCGCACTCGTGATTGTAATGCCCCGCTCTTGCTCCAATTCCATATGGTCCATCGTAGCGCCATCGCCACCACCTTTGACCTCTTCGATCTTGTGGATTCGGCCAGTGTAGAACAGGATTCGCTCGCTCAATGTCGTTTTTCCCGAGTCGATGTGAGCGCTAATGCCAATATTACGAGTTTTTGCGAGATCCATAGTTCACCTAGGTAGAGACCGAACCGGTAAAAAGGGGGTTGCACGGGGTTATCGAGTTCCCGCACGATACTTAACATACGTAGCTGTAATATCTTACAGTTTTGCCATGGAGGGGAAAGGCCAAAACATGCCCCTAAAGAGGCTTAGTTTTCCAGCTTGGGGCAGCGGATCTCCCGTTCCCGTGGCGCTTCGAGTTCAGGCATGTCCCGCAATATGCTGCAAGTCTTGGCTTTGCGACGGCAAGCACGCCAGCAGTTCAAGGTTGGTGAGTCTAAAGCTGGAGTTGTCCTAGCTGGATGAAGGCCTGGGTGCCTAACACCGCCGCACCGATGATGGCTGCGATGGCACTGACCACGAGGACGGCACCGCTGGCAATATCGAGCGCTTGGCCGACATCGGTGTTCCGTTCCGAGCACAGGCCACGCGCGAGGCATTCAATACTACTATTGACCAACTCCAGCCCCAGGACCATCGCGATGCAGAGTCCCAGCGTGCAGAATTGCCACAAGCTGCAGCGTAGCACGGCAGCGAGAGTCACGACCAGAAAGGCGGCGGGAACGTGAATTTGAAAACTGGACTGCCCTCGGCTGCCATGCCGGATGCCTCGCAACGCATAGCGGAATTTCTCAATCCAGTGACGTCGCATGGGTTAAGACCTTGAGGATGCAGGAAAAAGAGAGGATTGGGTGTTTCGCGTAAGCGGAAAAAAAGCCATCCGACGGCCATTTGATGCGGCAAAAATCTAGACCACTTGGTCCGCGACTATGTCGTTATAGGATATCTTAGGGGGCTTGGCGTTGGCCAGAACCCGCAGCCTGAGTTAGTTGGTAAAGTTCGTTGAGCGGCTGGACGTACAGGCGTGGGGTACTTGATAAACCACAGGCGGCTATAGGCTTGCCGTGAACCAATACACTTCCATAGCAGTGTTCTGCGTGCGAATCAGTTCGGCACATCGAGGCTGCAGTTGCCCAGCAGTATTCACCCGATCGAAGGCCATGGGATGGCTGCTACACACACTTTACAAGAATCAGTTCAGTTTCTGCCCGGTGTGGGCGAACCGCGTGCGCAGTTGCTGAGCAGGCTGGGCATTCGCCGGGCTGTCGACTTGTTATTCTTTTTTCCTCGCGGCTACGAGGACGCAGTACCGCTGCAGACGGTCGATGCCTTTAGTGAAAATGTGCGAGTGTCCTTTGCAGGTACCATTTTGGAGATTGATGAGCGCGTTACCCAATCTGGCAAGCATATGCTGGGTGCCCAAACCCGGCCGGACAGCGGCGGCAGCGTACGTCTGCTGTGGTTTAACCAGCCATTTCGCAAGAACGATTTACGCATCGGCATGCGTGTCTTGGCCACAGGAGTACTGCGCTCCACCGTGCTCAACTGGGAGATGGTTCAGCCGCAGATTAAGATCTTGGTAGGCGACGAAGATGTTGAATCGCAGCGTCCGATGCCCATTTATCCATTAACCGAAGGCATTAAGCAACCGGCCATGCGTGCGATGATGCGTCAGGCACTACCGGAGTTGATAGAACAAGTCGAAGAGGCATTGCCGCCGGAGATGCAAACGCGTTTGTCGGTTCCCGACGTCGTCACGGCGCTGAGGGACATGCACTTTCCAGGGTCGCTAGAGGACGCCATGGCGGCATTGCGACGATTTAAGTTGCAAGAGTTACTCGTGCTCCAACTGGCCATAGCGCTACAGAGGCAGGGTCGCGAACAGGGTGGGCTTGCTCCTGTTTGTGAGCCATCGGGCAAGATTCACGCTCGCATACTGAATCGCCTTCCACACCAGTTGACGCCAGATCAAGTGAAGGCCATCGACGAGATTGGCGGCGACATGGCTCGGGTGCGGCCCATGAATCGATTGCTGCAAGGCGATGTGGGCAGTGGCAAAACGCTGGTCGCCCAATATGCGATGCTGTTATGTGTGGCACATGGATATCAAGCCGCTTTGATGGCCCCCACTGAGGTGCTGGCTCGACAACACGCGAGCACGCTAGCCAAGAGCCTAGGTGCTAGTCGTGTCAGAATCGGTTTGCTAACCGGCAATATGCCAGCTCGGGCGCGCAGGGATTTGCTTGAGCAGGTCGCGGCTGGCGAAGTGGACTTGGTGGTAGGCACGCAAGCGCTGCTGTCTGCCGATATGGGATTTAATAAACTGGCCTTGGTCATTGTTGATGAACAGCACAAGTTCGGCGTGATGCAACGTGCCAAACTGCGCACCGAGGAAACTCAGCCACACTACTTGGTACTCAGTGCGACGCCGATTCCGCGGACGATTGCCATGACCGCCTTTGGCGATCTCGACGTGTCCACGATTCGCACCAAGCCGCCTGGGCGTGCGCCGGTCCACACCTACACAGCAACTCGAGATAATCTGACGTCGTGGTGGAAGTTTTTTGACGAACAATTGCAGTTGGGGCGTCAGGCCTATGTAATTGCACCACGTGTCGCCGAAACCGAAAAATCGGACGCGGTTAGTGCCGAAGGCCTCTATGCCGAATTGACGTCAGGTGTGTTGGCGCACCGGCGTTTGGGCTTATTGCATGGCAGACTGAGCGGTGATGAAAAAGAAGCAGTGCTTGCGCAGTTTGCTGGTGGCCAGTTGGACGTGCTGGTCGCTACGACGGTTGTCGAAGTGGGTATCGATGTTCCCAATGCCACGGTCATGGCGATTCTCGATGCGGATCGGCTGGGACTTTCACAATTGCATCAACTCAGAGGGCGCATATCGCGTGGACGGCATCCCGGTTTCGTGTGTGCGATTGCTTCGATAGGCTCGCAGGCTGTTGACAACGAGCGGTTAAAGGCTTTTCAGAAGAGTGATGATGGATTTGAGCTGGCAGAGATGGATCTTAAGATGCGTGGCCCAGGCGACCTGTTGGGCACATCGCAAAGCGGTCTGCCGACGCTGCGAATCGCTAACTTGATCGAGGATGCCGATCTCTTGATTCAGGCCCGCAACGTCGCGCGAGAGATCCTGGTAGAGGATCCTTCGCTGAGCAATCCAAAATTATCGCGTCTGGTCCAGCAGACACTCCGTCGATATGGCAAGAGTATGCAGCTCAGCGATGTCGGTTAGGCGTTCGATCTTAGTCGTTCGAAGTTGATTAGAACGACGGGTACTCGTAACCTCGTCGACGGCGAGGAAGTTGCAAAGTAGTTACGTAGCAGTACTGAGAATGGAATCGTCGCTAGTACAAACTTCATGGTTGGCTGTCAAGCTTTCGAACGATTTTTCGCTGACAACAAATTTTTTGTTTTTTGCTTTGATTAATTCTATAGCCAAGCAACATTGTTTCTCACTAGAATGCACACAGACTTTTGGGAGAAGCTATGGCAAGCATGTTCGGAAAAACTAGGAAGCAACCACGGGCCGTGCGATTAACATCGCCCGCCCATCCGCTCTCGAATACGGAGTTGATGCGTCGTACCAGCAATCTTCACGAACTGGTCACGCATCAAGTACTGGACGAAGCAGATCGACGTCGTCGATGTTATCAGATTGGACAGCACGTTCTGGCAACTAGTCGTGCAATGACATCTCCTAACTTTGCGACTACAACGATCCTTGACTTGCAAAACATGGCTGAGCTATATGACCAACTTTTCTTTGGAGGTCATTGCTTGGCGATTGCTCGGCATCACGGAATGCAATTTCGTTGGTCAAAGCGGATGACTAGCACAGGCGGTAAGACCGTTCGTACCACCCATACGGATCGCCGCACCGGTTTGCAACGCGCGCAATATGAAATAGTCTTGTCAACGCCACTGCTCTTTCAAACGTTTGGCGATTTACAGCGACCGATACGTGTCACCGGGCTCTTGTGCACCAACCGCTTGCAAGCCATGCAACGCATTCTCGAACACGAGATGATTCATTTGGTAGAAATGCTGGTTTGGGAGGACAGTTGTTGTGCCGCGGCCAGATTCCAGTCAATCGCGGGGCGCTTGTTTGGGCATACTGAGCACAAACATGACTTGATTACTCAGCAAGAACGGGCAGCTCAGAAATTTAACATTCGCGTTGGTTCTCGTGTGGTCTTCCAGCACGAAGGGACGTCTTATACGGGAACCGTCAATCGTATCACCCGCCGCGCGACCGTCTTGGTGGCCGATGCAACCGGTCAACTCTACGACGACGGTCGACGCTATCGCAAATACTATGTGCCACTTAGTCACCTGCGCCCCGCAGCTTAAGTGATACGTCCGTCATATTCTGCCTTGTGAATCGTCATTGCAGACGCATCACGGAGAGTTTGCCAAGGCATCCAGGACTTCCCAACCGATACGAATGCTCAGACAGCACTTGTCAGTGGGATTCTTGCTCATCAACGGTGGTTTCCCAAAGTGCTTGCGTAACTTGTTGGGTAACCGTTCACGATGTGTCGGCTTATGTGACAGGGTCGGGAGTCTATTCAGCCTAAATCGCTTAACCCATGAGCAACGGCATGTTCCTATCGGCGGCATCTCATCGGTGGCACGCTGCTGAAAAGACTCCCGACCCTTTCCTGTCGACTTCACTTCGTGAACGGCTACCTTGTTTGTCGCCGATGCCTCGCACCTGAGACCATGATGTCATTGTCAGAACTACCAACTCGCGGTTTGTATTCGGCTCCACTGCGTCAGCAGCCACAGCAAACAGCTTGGCAGATGATTGTCATTTCTCGGCCCTTGGAATCCACGCTGATTCAGATGGGGGCGCCAAGTATGCGATTGCGGATGGATGGGCCTGCTGAGGAGGCCCTTGCGGGCCCGCATTATCAACTTACCTGGACCGAGTGCGTGGGATGGCATGACGCACCGGCAATGGACGTAGCGGTTCCTTGCGAAGAAACGAAGACGCCGTCTGTAGACATGTTGCCGAACTTCTTACGGACGACTCCTAAGACTCAGCCCAGACTGCCTCTGCAAACGCGCAGACGCTTTTACCCGCATCAATGGCGGACGGCGGTTGAGCCACAGTTTCAGAAGATAGCTGAGCAAAATTCGTTGACGCTAAGCTGGTTGGGTTGGGATCGGTCGTTGCCACGATTGTATTTAGATGGGAATATCCTCACTCAAATCGTTGAAGAGTTGATTTCCTATGCGAGCCATGCGTTTGATTCCGTCAGCGAAATTCGCATTCGCGCTGCTTGGCAAGTTGGTTTAACCAAACGGCTGATGCTGACCATCGAAGATGACGCGACGGGAATCGATACCGATCGCTTGAGGCAGATCAATACATCGAGAATGTCCCGAAAATCCCAGAGCGAGCTGGGGCCGGAGAGTGACCAGGGACTCATCAAAGCTTGTCGGCTTGCCGAGCTGCTGGGGGGACACTTGTCGGCGCAAGTTGGCCACTCTGGCGGGACGCAGTATTTCCTGGCGTTGCCGGTTGATGATGTGCAGAGTCTGGTTCACCGCTGGCTGGTCAACTGCAACGGCCCGACAGTACGCGATCGAGCTGACAAGGCGCGCGTAACCGTTTTTGAAGTGTGCACCAGCCATATCAATACTCAGGTGGCGGATCGGCAGTTACAACATGCTGCTTCCCCAGAAGATTTCGTCTATCGGTTAGATGCCAATCGTTGGGCCTGGTTGAGCTATTGGGATTCGGACCATCGCGAAGCTCGATTGCCAACGATCATCGAACGACTCGTGCGAGTTGCCAAGGAACTCGACGGCAACGCTTCCTGCGCAGCTAGTTTGCAATCAACTATCGACATCGGTTCAACGCGAGTCTTGTCATCTTTACCAGTGATTGTCGAACTGCTGCGGGAACAAGTCGACAAACTGCTAGGTGGACGCGTGCCGGCGGTGGATGCATTCCCCATTCCGCCAATTTTACCCGACGTTCCAGGCAATACGATCCGTACCCTCATCCGTCAGGACGAGCCGAACGTGGATGTTCGGGCGCCTAGGCAATTCGCGACGCGTGAAGAAAGTGGGGCCATCGGTGAAGTCGCACAGCAGTGGCGAATCATCCAACGCAAATTGCAACGTGTTCAAGCGCTGTACGCCGCAAATTAGTTGAGCCGTGGGCCGTAAGGCACCGGGCAATGCGGTAGAGCCAGGCCCGGTCGCTTACGCGTCGCGGCTCACTAGCTTATTTAGGGACGGCGCCTATGCAGTTAGCGGAAGTGGGCGGTTAGCGAAAGCTTGATAGGCCGCGCGAATCTCATCTCTGCTCAGTTTGCAAGCAGCGGTCCAGAACTGCATGCGCGCGCGGCGAATGACGCCTTTTTCCATGAAATGATCAAACAACCGAACGCGTTGCAGTCGCTCGTCTTGGCGACTCAATGGGTGCGCGTGGCGTTGGTCAGTGGGTTCAATCAACCAAATTCCAGTACACGGTCGGCCTAGGTTGTCTTGGTGTTCGAGTACCCAAGCCGCTGCTGGCGCGGCAACTTCTGGCGAGGAGCCATCAGAGGATTCGGTCAGTTCACAATGCTTCAGGATCGACCAGTTGCCATTTCCCCCGTCGCTGCGAAGCTCTAACTCCGGCGATGTATCCAAGCGTTGCGTCTGAATGCTGGCCCATAATTCGACGCCACATTCCAGGTTGCCAGTCGTCGGCAAGGTTCTCCAGTTCAAGGCAAACGAAAATTCATCATCGGGTGTCTGAGCAAAACGAACGATTAAATCCCGATCACGCACATAAACCTCTTCTGGTTGCAGAGCATGTTGGGAGACTGGCTGAATCGCTACTGCCCTCCACTGTCCAGTTTCTGATTGAAATGTGGCGAAGCTAGTCGGCTGCGTGGGGTTTAGCGTTAGGGACCAACCGTGTTGCGTCTTACTGGTTGCGGACTGTATGAATTCCCAATTGGTCGACACGGACTTTACTCCCACCAGAAACGGATGTTGCGGACAAGTATCTTAGCGCACAGGTATATCGGAGAAGTGTTGCACGAAATGTAGATCGTCGGCCAACTCACCATTGATTATGACAGTTACACAATGTCGAATCTCCGAATTTAGATTATCCTATGTGCGCCTCAGTATACCCGAGCTGGGTGAGTGTTGTAGGCTGTCGTCCAGGAACATCGAATGAAGTATGCAGAGAACTCCGAGCAAGCCATCATTGACTTGCAAATTGCATTGGCGCACCAGCAACGGCTGTGCGAGCAATTGAACGAAATTGTCGTCGCCCATACGCGTCAAATCATTCAACTTGAGCGTGAGCAGCTGGAATTGAAGAAAGCAGTGGGTGAATTGCGGGCGCTACGCAAAGTAGAACCGGCACAGCAAGAAGACGAAAAACCGCCTCATTATTGACCCAAATTGGCCGCGCAGACTCTTGAGTCCGCTATTCCCGTACCCATCTACGTAAGAAGCAAGTACCGCCCATGCGAGTTGGACTGTTTATTCCCTGCTACGTTGATCAGTTCTATCCTCAAATTGGTATGGCAACGATGCAGTTGCTGGAAGCTTTCCCTGAGATAGAAGTCGATTACCCGGAAGCGCAGACGTGCTGCGGTCAGCCTATGGCGAACACGGGCTGCTTAGACGATACGCGACCACTTGCTGATCGGTTCGTTGACATTTTCGCGGACTATGATCATATCGTTAGCCCATCGGGCAGTTGCGTCTCGATGGTGCGCAATCACTACGAAGGCTATTTTCAATCTGACGCGCGCTCTGAGCACCTAAAGACCCACGTGTGGGAGCTGTGTGAATTTCTTGTTGACGTAATGCAAGTTGAGGCTCTGCCTTATCCTTTTCCGCATCGTGTGGGTTTACACAGTAGTTGTCATGGTCTGCGTGAGTTGCGTTTAGATGCCTGTTCTGAACGCATGGGCGAACAACCCAGCAAGGTGCGTCAGTTGTTGTCGCTGGTGCCGGAAATTGAATTGGTGGAATTGGAACGTAGTGACGAATGTTGCGGCTTTGGTGGAACTTTCGCAGTAGCCGAGGAAGGCGTATCGGTTGCAATGGGAGTGGACCGGATTGCCGACCACGTCCGCGCTGGGGCTGAAGTGATGACGGCTACCGATGCAAGCTGCTTGATGCATCTGCAGGGGCTGATCAGTCGTCGGAAAAGCCCGCTGACGACGATGCACATCGCTCAGATTTTGGCTGGCCACCCGTTGCCTGTTCAATAGTCGCCTACTGGTGGTACCCATATCGATAATTGCTCGTTTGACCAACGAAACCATTCGCCCTGTGGAGGGTTTCTCAATCCGTGGCTTTTCACAATTGGTCTTATCTTCAGGTGCAAAGAGCACTCTGGGTTCGGCGAGCGATGGAGATGGAGATGATCCGCAAACTGTCGTATTTTGTGTGTTTTCTTAGCTTGGCAGGTCTGCTTGGAACCGGGCAAATTTCTGCCCAAGAACGGCTGACCGACCAACAGTTGCGGCACTTTGAGACGCGAATCCGGCCGGTCTTGGTCGAAAGCTGCTACGAGTGCCACTCATCAGAGACCGACGAACCGGGTGGAAAGCTCCTACTCGATAGCCGCACCGGAATTCTGTCTGGCGGTGTCAGTGGGCCAGCCATCGTTCCAGGCAAGCCACAGAGTAGTTTATTGCTACTGGCCATGCAGCAAACTGACCCCAAGCTGTTCATGCCGCCCAGGGACCACTCCGAGAAACTAGCAAAAGCAGTCATTGCGGATTTTGAGCGCTGGATTCTTGCTGGAGCTCCCGATCCGCGAGCGGAATCCAGCAAGCCAGCTACGCCTGCGCCAAGCAAGTCAGCATGGTGGGCTTGGGCCAAGCCAGTGGTTCCGAGCATGCCGGAGGTCCGTAATTCGGATTGGGTGAAATCGCCGTTAGATCGCTTTGTATTGGCTGGTTTGGATCGAGCTGGGTTGTTGCCAAACCCAACGGCTGATCGACTGACGCTCGTTCGACGCTTGGCAATTGACTTAACTGGCTTGCCTCCGACCATTGAAGATCTCAAAACGTACGCGCTTGACTCCGATGCGCGTCCGCTCGAGTCGTTGATCGATCAGTACATCGCTAGCGATGCGTTCGGCGAGCGAATGGGACGCCATTGGTTGGACGTCGTCCGCTTTGCCGAATCGAGTGGCAAGGATGTAAATATCGCATTTCCTGAAGCATGGCGTTATCGTGACTACGTCATCGACGCCTTTAATGCTGACCTGCCGTACAAACAGTTCATCGTCGAGCAGCTTGCAGGCGATTTGCTGGAACATCGCAATGACGCTGAAGCCGGGCGACACTTGATCGCCACAGGGATGTTAGCAATAGGCCCCAAGGGACTCAACGAACGCAACCCGCGGCAATTCGCCGCCGATGTGGCTGACGAACAGATTGATGCTATTTCGCAAGCTTTCATGGCGACGACGATCGCCTGTGCGCGCTGCCACGACCACAAGTTTGATCCAATCAGCCAGCGAGATTACACCGCCATGGCTGGCATCTTCCTATCGACCAAGACACATTTCGGTACAACCGGCGGCGTAGGTGGCCAGAATCGTTCTTCGCTATTGGACTTGCCGGAAGGGTTTCCTATCGTCCGGCGAAGCACTCAGCGTTCAGCGGAAGATGTGGCGAGGGCTCGGGAACGTATCACCGAGATTGAGGCTGAATTGGCAGACTATCGCAGGACTCAGTTGAGTGGTGGGGCAGACTCAGTTTCCGCCGCTGACCGCGCTAAATCTCTGCGTCTGCGTCAGCAGTTGTCGCGGCTACAACTCGATTTGGACGGCATTGATGAGGACGGTGAGCAGGTTGCGCAGGCCATGGGAGTTTCGGATAAGTCTCCGCCACCGACGGGCTTCGCCGGGCGTTTCCGACGCAATGCAGCTACAGGCGTCGCGGCCATACAAAATCGATTTGTAACCAGAGCGGATACGATTGCCGACAGCCCTCTGCTTATTCGGGGCGAAATCGACAAGCCCGGTGATGTGATTCCGCGCGGCTTGCCAGAAAGCTTAGCCCAAGATGTTGCCGTCTCGATCGGCCGCGACGAGAGTGGACGAATGCAGCTAGCACAGTGGATCGCCAGCCCGCAGAATCCGTTGACTGCCCGCGTGATGGTCAACCGCGTCTGGTCTTGGTTGATGGGCGAAGGAATCGTTACGACCGTCGACAACTTTGGCACCAGCGGTTCGCTGCCCAGCCATCCTGAGTTGCTTGACTACCTCGCTTCAGAGTTTGTCAAACACAACTGGTCGATCAAGACGCTCGTCAAGCAGATTGTGATGTCGAGCACTTATCAACAAGCCAGTGACGTGCGTGATGACGCATTCTTGGTCGATCCAGACAATCGACTGTGGTGGCGAGCCAACCGCAAGCCCATGGATGCTGAAGCGTTGCGCGATGGGTTGTTGGCTGCCAGTGGACAACTGCGGCTCGAGCGACCAACTGGCTCACTGGTAGCGATCGCGGGTAATGGCCCAATCGGCTTTCGGCGTGGCACCGGACTGAGCGAGACAGCTATCGTTGACGTCCAGGCAAATTACCGTTCGGTCTATTTGCCCGTACCACGCAATGTCTTACCCGAACCGTTAGAGCTATTTGACTTCGCGGATAACTCTGCGGTTAGTGGAGCACGGGCATTGACAATTTCGCCATCGCAAGCCTTGTATTGGATGAACAGCAGTCAAGTTGCCGAGCAATGCGATGCTATTGCTCGCAAGTTGATGGCAGAACACTCACTGCCAAGAGGAGAACGTGGACGGTTATTTAATTCTCCCGTTGCGGTACGTGAGCGGATGTTCCGCATGTTCGAATCGTTGACGCTAACGCTGCTGAGCCGTCCACCGTTGGATGCAGAAATAGCCGCCGTGCGTGAGTACATGCAGCAGTCTCGGCGCGCTGGCGAGAATTTGCCAGAGATGTGGTCCAGCATTGCCCGCTCGGTCGCTTCCAGCGCCGAATTCCGCTTGGTCAAGTAAATTCACTGTCAAATAGATATACATTGCCAAAAGTCCTTCCCTGCATACTTCAGTCGTCGATTTCGCAAGAAATCGACTCGGCCAAGTAACAGTAACTCTGCCAAGTAAAAAAACGTGAGACTCTACGATGAAAAACCAGCTTTGCAATCGTATTCAGCCCTTGCTCAGTCGTCGCGCTGCACTGCAATCGTTGAGTTGTGGATTTGGCTGGTTAGCGCTATGTGATCTTCTCAGCCGCACGTCGGCGAGTCGCGCGTTGGCTGCGGCGACGGGGCAAACCCACTTTGCACCGCGAGCAAAACGCGTGATCTTCCTGTGCATGCGCGGTGGCCCTTCACACGTTGATACGCTGGATTACAAGCCGAAGTTAACGGAGGATAACGGACGCGAGGGGCGGCGACGCGGCAGTAAGTTGTTGGGTTCGCCTTGGAAATTCCAGCCGTCAGGACAATCTGGATTATGGATTTCGGATCTCTTACCACAATTGCAGCAGCAAGCCGACAAGCTCTGTATTCTTAAGTCGATGCAAACAGAAGTACCCGCACATCCTCAAGCGTTTATGGCGATGCATACTGGCACGTCACGTTTTGTACGTCCATCTCTGGGCGCCTGGACGTTGTATGGCCTGGGAAGTGAGAACGAGAATTTGCCGGGTTTCGTTACCATTACCCCACCCTCAGCCTTTGGTGGTTCTCAAAATTACGGCTCAAGCTTTCTGCCGGCGGACAACCAAGCCACGCGAATTGGCGCAGACAATCGGCCCATTAGTGCTGCGATCGTTGCCAACCTCAAACCAAGCAGCACGGTCACGAAGCAACGTCGCGAGTTGGATTTACTACAGAAGTTCAACGCCGCGCAGTTGCATCGCAAGGAGAGCCAGGCTAGGGATACGCAAGTCGAAGGCTTGATCGAGTCATTTGAGCTTGGCTTTCGAATGCAAGCTGAGTTGCCAGAGGTACTCGACATCGACCAAGAATCTGCTGCCACCAAGAAATTGTACGGCATCGGCGACGGGGCGACTGACGATTTTGGGCGCAAATGTCTATTGGCGCGGCGGATGGTAGAAGCCGGCGTACGGTTTGTCGAGGTTACACATGGCAATTGGGATCAGCACGCGAACCTCAAGAACGCTTTGGAAGGCAATTGTACGGCCATCGATCGCCCGGCTGCTGGATTATTAGCGGATCTCGAAGCTCGCGGCTTATTAAAAGACACGCTCGTTATTTGGTCTGGTGAGTTCGGTCGTACACCGCATGCCCAAGGCGATGATGGACGCGATCATAACAACACAGCTTTCTCGTGTTGGATGGCTGGTGGTGGCGTTCGCGGCGGAACCAGCTATGGCGAATCCGACGAACACGGATATGAGGCCGTGGTGAATCCCATTTCTATGCACGATTGGCACGCCACCATTCTGTACCTACTGGGGCTTGATCACGAGCGACTAACGTACAACTATGCTGGTCGCGATTTTCGATTGACGGATGTCTACGGTAAAGTCATCCAAGATATCTTGAGTTAGCTTGCCGGAGTCATTGCCAAAAAGCCGAATTCTGTCGCGGCTCACTGGCCGTTTCTTTACCTTCGGCCACGGAGTAGCTTGGGGACCAAGTCGTCGGATATAATGTCAGCTCCCCTAGCGACCTGCACAAACCAAAGTGCATTGTGGAAGTTTGCCTCCAGCCAATTTCCAAGGGGCGTAGAATCCTGCTACAAGTCGGCTTTTCTCTAAGCGGAAATATGTCGCTTGTAAACCAACTATTTACACCTTGGACACTGCTGATGTTTTCTTGTTTGATTCTGGGGATCGATGGCGCGGAAAAGTGCCTGCGCGCGATGCTATTCTTTCCGATTCTGATTGGTTTGACCGCCATCCAGGTGAATCGAGTTGGCGCGGCGCCTCCGAACGTGATTCTGTTGATCACCGATGACCAGGGCTACGGCGACGTTGGCTTTCACGGTAACCGCATGATCCGCACGCCCACCATGGATGCTTTGGCGCGCCAGAGTTTAAGACTAACGAATTTTCATGTCGAACCTACTTGCGCCGAGACACGAGCGGCGCTGATGAGCGGCCAATTTCCGTTGCGAGTCGGGGTTTGGCATACGATCATGGGACGTAGCATTATGCGCGCCGACGCTGTCACGATGCCACAATTGTTTCAAGCTGCCGGCTATCGTACCGGCATGTTTGGTAAATGGCATTTGGGAGACAACTATCCTTACCGCCCGCAGGACCGCGGATTTCAGAAGACCTTGCATCACGGTGGTGGGGGTGTGGGACAGACGCCAGACGTATGGGGTAACGACTACTTCGATGACGTGTACTGGTCTGGCGAGGAACTGCAACCAGTGCGTGGATACTGCACGGATGTATTCTTCAAGGCCGCTGAAGAGTTTATCACGGCCGAAAGCGATCAACCTTTTTTTTGCTACTTGGCAACCAATGCTCCGCATGGACCTTACGAAGTCGAACAGGCTTATCGTCAACCCTACCTGGACCAAGGCGTGCCTGAGCCCATGGCCAGCTTCTATGGCATGATCACGAATATTGACGACAATCTAAAGCGATTGCTTAGCTTGCTGGACGAACGCGATTTGGCGCGAGACACGATCGTCGTGTTTATGACGGACAATGGTACGGCGGCCGGCTTTCAGGATAAACGGCCATCCGGCAACGAGCGCTGGAGTGGCTACAACGCGGGCATGCGCGGGACCAAGGGCACTCAGTTCGATGGCGGACATCGTGTACCATGCTTCATTCGCCTGCCAAGCGGCAAACATGCGGATCGAGAATTCTCCGGCTTGACAGCACACGTTGATCTGTTGCCGACTTTAGCTGGCCTCTGCGCAGTCGACACAGCTACTGCAGAACACTTGGATGGCCGTGACCTCATGCCAATCCTGGATGAACGCGAGCAACCACAGCCGAGAACCTTGGTTGTGCAATCGCATCGTGTCGAATCGCCTCGCAAATGGATTAAGAGTGCTGTACTGACGGATGAGTATCGTTTGGTTGATGGCGAAAAGTTGTATGCGATTAACGCCGATGTCGGGCAGTCGACGGACATCGCTAGCGAACATCCGCAACTGGTGCAGGAACTGCGCCAAGCGTACGAGTCTTGGTGGGCGGATTGCAATCCGCAGCCTGCTGAGTATTCGAGAATAGTTTTGGGAGCCCCTGCGACGGACATCGTTCGTCTGACAGCCCACGACTGGCACACGGAAATGCCACCCTGGAACCAAGGGATGATTCGCAAATCACCAGTCGTCAACGGGTACTGGGAAGTCACCGTGCAGCGTCCCGGAGTCTATCAATTCTGGCTCGCGCGCCAGCCCCTCGCTGAACCGCGACCACTGGAATGTGAGCAAGTGGTCTTGCAAGTCGGCGAACACAATGCCAGTGTCGAAGTTGACCCTGCCGCAGTGCTTGCACCTGTTACTTTGAAATTGCCCGCAGGCAATTTCCGTTTATCGTCTCAGTTGCGGAGCGCTACAGACTCATCCGCTACAGCCGCAACGGACACGCTTGGCGCTTTCTACGTCTACGTGTCATATCAAGCTCCTTCGAACGTAGATCCCACGAATGTTGTTGCTTTGCCTGATTGGCTTTCGCCAGGAGATCGAATCGCTTGGCTGGGTGGTACGCTGATTGAGCGTGCCCAAGAATCGGGGCAATTTGAAGCCCAGTGGCTTGCTCGAGCACCTGCTGCAGGCTTGACACTCTGCAATTTGGGATGGAGTGGCGATGACGTCCGTAGCCGGGCTCGTAATGTTTTTGGGGATATCCAGGAAGGCAAATCGCGTCGACTTCGCGATCTGGACTTGGCGGCACCCAGTCTGGTAGTTGCGGCTTACGGTATGAGCGAGGCGCTTAGTGATGCCATCAGCGCCGCAGAATTCGAGAGCGAACTGTCTGTCCTGGTTGCGGCTCAGATCGCTGCTAAACGACGCGTAGTGTTGTGTCGGGTACCTGCTATCGAGCTTGACGATCAAGCACCCGTCGGCATGGATTGGCCAGTATTGATTGAGCGTTACAACGTGCGCCGTCAGCAATTGGATGATGCGATCACCAAAGTGGCTCAATCCGCGTCTCAGCCCGTGGGCGTGATCGACTTGCCAGCCTTGAAAACCAGTTGGTTTGAGAGTGGGCAATACGTTAGCCCACAAGGGTACACGCAATGGAGTAGCTCGCTAGCAGAAAGCGTCTTCGGGGGAAACTCGCACTTGACTCAATCCCAGTTGGACAAGGTAGCTACCCTGGCACGGTTGGCCAATCACCAGTTTTTTGAAATGCACAGACCTCAGAACGAAACTTACCTTACTCTCTTTCGCAAACATGAGCAGGGGAACAATGCTGTCGAGCCACTGCAGAACCGCGCTTTGCTGGCGGACACACAGCTTCGCATTCTGCGCGCTTGCACGACGCAGTGACGTCCAATGGCTTAACAAATCGTTTCCTAAAAAAACGCGATGGAGTCTTGAGGATCGATTCGAGACGATCGACGCATGGGTGTGCACCGCCGATGGTGATCGGCTGGCTTGGCAATCCAATCACCGGAGTTTCAAAGGAGGCTGATTTTCCAGTGCCATATCGGTACTGGGTCTGTGCGCAACCTGAGAACGCGACAACAGCCCGACCCTAGCTGCGGATGGTCGACAGACCGCCATCGACTCCGAACACTTGGCCGGTAATCCAACTGGCATTGTCGGAATGCAGGAATTCGGCCAGTGCTGCAACATCATCAACTCCGCCAAATCGTTTTAGTGGATGACGCTCGGCCATGGCTGCCCGCTTGGCATCATTCGATAAAAGTCGTTCTGCCAACGGTGTGTCAGTAAGTGACGGAGCGATGCAGTTTACGCGAATGCTCGGTGCCAGTTCAGCCGCGAGCGAACGCGTGAGCCCCTCCACGGCTCCTTTGGAGGCAGCCACCGAGGCGTGCATTGACAGTCCCTGAGATACGGCCACCGAACTAAACATGACCATTGCAGAATTGCCGGCGGCTTTCATTCCAGGAATCGCTGCCTGCAAACACTTCACGGCACCAACCACATTCAGCTCAAAGTCTGCGATCATCGCTTGAGGCTGAAGTCCGCGAATGGGTACCAAATTGATCGAGCCGGGGCAGTAAGCTAGGCCATCAATGCACTTGGGCAGTTGGTCTGCTTCGATTTCGTCTTTGGTGACATCCAATCGCAACTGGCTTATCCCAGGATGATCCGCAAGCTGGCCTGGTGTTCGTGAAACTACCACTACGGACGCACCCGATGAACTCAATCGATTCACAAGGCCCCAGCCGATTCCGTGACTGCCACCAATCACAACGTAGTTTTTTTGAGGCATGGTTGCCATTAACTCGGTTTGCCAAAGAGGATCGATGCTAGCAGGATTGGGGCGATTGTTCGTAGTGCCGAACGTTCGTTATAGTAGGGACAACTGATCTAACGGCAACCAAAAAAATCCTCCTTTTTTCGACACTTCTCGCCGATCGCCACCACGTAGGTCAGCCTCTCCGAGGCTGACACCGCAGCGATGCTGCGGTTCTTCCGAGTCTCGGAGAGACTCGGAGAGACTCGGCTACGTGATTTGCCGACCGACTAGCAAGTTCCTGCGACAAAACGGTTTACGACTTGGATTGGTGGCGATCAGCGAGAAGTGTCCCTTTTTTCGTGTTACTTACCCTCCCGCGAATGATCGGTCTTGCCATGGAAGCGCAGCGCGGGAGGGTGAAATACTACACACCTAGATAAACGGAAAAAGGCCAGCGAGTGGTGAACTCGCTGACCTCTAATTCTTACAGTGGGTTTTACCTTCGGCTTAGAAGGTCATGATCATGTCAGCACCGACGGTGGTCTGGCTTTGACCAAGTTCGTTGCCAGCGACGCCGTCCTTGTCCCAGTCCCAGCGAAGTTCAGGGCGGAACAGCAAGTTGCTGCTAGCAGCATAGTTCAGTCCGGTCGTGAAAGCGTAGATGTCGCTGCGACCGGCAGTAACACCGTAAACACCCTTGTCGATGTTGTACCATTCTAGCCGGTTGCCCCACACTAGTTTATCGCTGAGTGTGTAGAGGAGGTAGTTGTTCACATCGAATGTTTCTCGCTCGCGAGCGCGACCGGTGCCATCGGTGTCCAGGATGTCAACCCACAGAACGTGAGTCAACGAATCGCTGACTTGCGTGGTCATGATCGAGCTGAGCATGTAGCCAACTTCATTGTTAGCATACTCGCCGAAGCGACCAGTGATCAACTGATTGGTGACGTTGACACTATCGGATAGGTCATACGAGAATCCACCGAGGAACGCATCCCCGTTGTCTTCGAAACCGCTATCCCAACCCATGACGTATCCACCGTACAGCGTGAGATTGTCGCCAGCGCTGTAAGTTGCCACTGCACCAGTGTGCGTAAACGGCTCGCTGTTATACATCGTATAGCTGTGCGAGTAGAAGAAGTTGCCGGTTGCACCAACGACTTCGTAGCCGATCAAAGTGAAGAAGTGACCAACTTTGACGGAGACATCGCCGTAGGCTACTTCAGCATACAATTGAGGCATTGCATGGCCATAGATGCCGTTGTCCCAACTGTTATCCCAGTGATTGTTGGCAATGCCAAAGGCTTGGGTATCCTGGGCGTCGACACCGTAGATGTAGTCGATGCGTCCACCGAGCCCCAAACCATTGCTGCCATCAGCAACTTTCTCGGCATATAGCCAGGCTTGATGCAGGTTGACATTGTCAGCATGTTTGTTGAACAAGCTATTATTATAGCTGTGCCAGCCCAACTGCGCCCAACCGCCAACATCAAAGCCAGCAACGGGATTTTGGAACAACTTCCATGGCTCATCGCCTCCGCAGGCCGAATCGCAGCCGCCGCAGGCCGAGTCGCATCCGCCCGCGAACAAGCCGCCGCCGAGTAGGCCGCAGCCTCCTGCGTCGCAGCTTCCATCGCTGCATCCGCCAGAGCATCCCGCATCGCAGCTAACTGGCGCGTCGCCACAGGCACAAGATGCGGGAATTACTGCCGAGTAGTCGGCTGGTGCTGAGCCTGCACCGAAATAGGTCTTAGAGGGTGTGACTGGTGCTTGCGCGAATACAGACCCACCCAAGCAAGTCGCAGCAATCGCTGCTGACAAAGCCAGCTTGGTGATTTTCATCGTTTCATCCTTGAATGATGCTTCAGAATCCTAAAAACGACCACGACCGATCCTGGTTGGGTCGAAGTTTGGGGTCAGATACCAAGCCGCCGCACCGGAAGTATGAGCCACTTACGATTACCTTGGTGACAAACCCGCCCCATACACGAACGCGTTTCCGTTGTAAGCTATCGGAATTGGCCGAAGCATTAATTGACGGGTTCTGCGATTGTCCACTTCGTCCGTCTGTGTAAACAGTATGGCAATGGTAAACCTTGCCGGTTACAAAAGATTTTACGCTAGCTGTAGCTGTGCCCAGAGACTTGGGTTATCCATCACTGGCAGGTCCGGATGCAATGCTAGCGATTGCCAACCGAGCTCACGATCAATGACCGCGAAATAGAATCCGACGGTTGGGAAGTCCTGCAAATCGAGTCCATACAGAGCGTTAAAGTGTAGGCAGCCGACCAAGCGATAGCGGCCTTCGGAGAGTCGGGCGCGAATAGAGAATTGATCGTCCGGTGGCGGTGGCGGGCTTTCCCGAGCGCGATTGATCGGCCCCCAACCCACGAACGGCATGTCTGCTTTGGAGCCGCGGCCCATCGGCGAAAAACCATAACGATGGCAGTACTTGGTAGCCCGGTGAATCTCGCGCGAGTTGCGCGTATCGATCCAAATGTGAAGGCCATCGCTGTCTTCCATTCGGGAATCGCGGCACCAGGGCAACTGCTTCTTGCCTTGTACATCGGCTTGAAAGAATAACGCATTCTTGCCAACGGCTACACGTACCTGAGCGAATTTCTCGTCGCCAGCCAATTCAGAACTGAGGCATGGCACAATCGCTTCGTCTGGCAGCGCTTCCGGGCGATCGGTGAAGGGGCGATCGAACTGAAATGCTTTCAGCTTTAGTCGTACCAGGAGACTGGGATCGATATGTGGAGTTTCCTCGACCGTGTTCATAGATTACTTCTTACCTTGCCGTCGTTTTTCTTGGAAAAAGTGGCTGAGAATTGCGCCGCACAGATCACTCATCACCCCACCGGTAACTTCTGAGCGATGATTGAGTCGCGGATCATCTAACAGGCGGAAAAGCGAGTCCGCCGCTCCAGCTTTGGGATCGGCCGCGCCATAGACCACACGTCGCACACGCGATTGCAGAATGGCCCCTGCACACATCGGACAGGGCTCAAGCGTAACGTACAAAGTGCAATTCTCCAACCGCCAGCTTGTCAATGAGGCGGCCGCCTGCGTGATGGCAATCATCTCAGCATGAGCCGTCGGATCCTGCAAGGACTCGCGCTGATTCCACCCTGAACCGATGACGCGATTTTCAAATGTAATGATCGCTCCAACTGGCACTTCATCTTCCGCGAGCGCTTGCTCAGCCAACCTCAGTGCCTGGCGCATGTAGATCTGATCCCAATCGACAAGCTCCGCAGCTTCGAGCGATTGATCGTTAAATTCATGATCGAAATCGTCAAAGCCTTGATCGAATTCGTCGTCCGCTTGATTGGTGATCATTGTTCGTGGTTGGGTAGGCTGGGGGCTTTGATCGTTGCCTCAACGTCCTTGAGTTCCTTCTTCTGTAGATCTGCCTTTGACTTGGCTGGCTGACGGTCGGTTCCCTCACCGGGGCCCTGCTCTTCATTGAGGGACCGCCAACGGAAGTTCTTGACCGCGACTTTCGATTGAAATACGCACAAGCCCAGCGGTTGGCTTGGATAAACTTCGATACGCGTCGAGAATTCAGTGCGATCGCGCTCCTGGCGAATGACTTCTTTGTTATCGATCCAAGCGTAGATAGCGTCGTCATCCACACGAACGCGAAACGTGTACCATTGGTTATTCTTGAATTCGAAGTGGCTAGATGTTGAGTTCTCTGACGCGTCGAGACCATCGACGCTTGAAAGCCCCACGAGTCCACCGCCCCAGCCGCCTGCAATCAGCGAGCAGAATTCTTTGCCGACGGGGAAGGTTAGTCCGCACAGGAAGTCATTGCCTTCTTGGCGGTTGCATTGAACTTCGATTTCGAAACCGCTGGTTGGGATATCGCCAAGCTTCTTTAGGTTGATCCCCGTCAAAGGATCACCCATTTCGAGGATGAGTAATTCACCGTCACGATGCACTTCGCCTTCGCCGACAAAGTCGGTTACTTGCCAATCTCCCAAGCCTTTTTTGGGGAGGAGCTGCTTCCATTTCTCTGCCGCTTCCCCTTTTTCTTTCTTGTCTTCGGATGGACGATCCTTTGATTTTTGCTCTTCCAGCGTTTTGTCGGCGGTTTGCGAGCCGCTTGGCGACTTCGCCTGTTTGGTCTCTTGCCCCAACACGCCGCCGCTGGCGAGAACAGCAACCAGAACCGCGAACAGGCATGAACGCAGGCTAGGGCCGGCCACTGGATTGCCTACAAACATTGTTTTTCTCCTGGAAATGGGGGGAAATGGCATTGCGTGCATTGGAGAATCTTGGGTTCGCCACAATTTTTCTACAGTGTTTTGCCGATCCCAAACAGGTAGCGGAATTCGCCAGAATTCCCCTCGCACGAACAGGTAGTGGAATTCGCCAGAATTCCCCTCGTACAAACAAGTTGTGGAATTCGCCAGAATTCCCGTCGCACAAGGAATTCTGGCGAATTCCACTACGGATGTTATTTCGGGACAGTTCCTAATTAGACTCTGCTCTACATCCAGCCGCAATGGTTGGTATCGTCGCTGCAGCGTTTTCGTCGTATAGAAATACTATGGTTGAATCAGTGAGTAGAATGTCAGGTGCAATGCACGCGGACGTGGGCACGACCGATTGGATGAAGTCCGCAAGGGCGATTCCCCAGACCAGCGAAATTCCGCAAACGCTTGGTCTGGGACTCTTACAGCGAATAAGTCTGATGGCGCGTTTGGCAACCGTAATATTGGCTATGTACTGGTTCGTCATCTTCTTAGGGACTCACCTGCCCAGCGATAGTTTGCCGAAGCTCGGTTGGTCGGACAAAGTCTACCATGGGATGGCATTCGCGGGACTGGCATTCTTGCTGGCTTGGTCACTCCCCAAAAGGCATTCAAATGGCTGGCGGCACGCCATCGTAGTGGCCTGCATCGCTTGCGTTTATGCCAGCTTCGATGAGTTTACGCAGCGTTTTATCCCAGGGCGAACCAGCGACATCATGGACGTGGCCGCCGATGTTTTCGGCATCCTCGGTGGGCTACTTGCCTACACCTTGCTGCGCAACTGTCTTATGCGTATCGCCTGGGGGCGCCATATCATCGCGCGTTTGGCGAAACCAAGACTGTTCGCTCCTCGCCGCTTGAGTGACGAAGTGTAGATGCAAAATAGGACGGTCATCCGCGGTCGCTGACCAAGACCCTTTTGGCAGCCGTAAGTACCTCGCGTAGAACAAATACTTGTCGAGCTGATTCGGCATGGGGGTCCACGGCAGCATAACGACTGCCTGCGCGATAGGCCTCCACCAAGACGCGTATGAATCTTGTCGGATCTAGCTGTAATATGCGCGAGGTCTCGACACAATGCGCCTGGGCATATTCGTGAGCATGGGATTCGCTCGTGAACATCGCAATTGCCGGTGTCTCTATGTGAGCAATTTGCCAAGTTGCGATGGTAGCGTCTGGTCCTTTACCGCTGAATATCAACCAGGGCTGAAGCTCCATTTCGATTGGCATAAGAGATTCCGCTGGCATACATGAAAAAACCCCGTTGATAGTCGAAACGATCAACGGGGCCGGAACAGAGAAGAGGCAAACTGATTATACCACGAATCATGGGGAATGTCCACAAATACCAGAATTCTTCGGGTGTCAGCTGCTCCAGATTTTGCCGCTCACGTACTCTCCCCACGTGGCGTAACTCGATAAAATACAACAGTTTGCGATGTCTCTGGCTGAATTGCCTGTATTTCTTTGTAGCCGTTCACGAACTTGAAGTCGGCAGGACAGGGGCGGGAGTCTTCTCAGCAGCGCCCGCCTCCGATGAGATGCTGCTGGTAGGAACATGTGGTTGCTAATGGGGTAACCAACTTAGGCTGAAATGACTCCCGACCCTCTCACATTACTCATAATTCCACCTCAAGAACGACCCACCGGGGCTCGAAAACCAAGAACTAACATGCGTGACTACGTTTCCAATTTTGCTGCACTATCGACAGTCATTTGGCGTCTGGCTTTCGTTCTGGCGGTCCAACCTCCGCTCTCGACCGCGTTTGGACAGCTTCAATTGCGAGAAGAGGGAGTTGTACGTTTCGCAAGTATCGAGGATGTCATTGAAGAATGGTCGCCGGACAAACATGTTTATGTGAGCGGTAATCTTGGGGTGGGCAGCTCGCAGCTCGCAGCTCTGAACAAGTGGATCGGTGCCACGGCACCGCATTGGACCGTCGTTCTGATGGAAAGCGGAATGCAAGAGAGTTTTCGCGCTGCGGACGGACGCACTTATTCTGGTTTGGATGCCGTGGAACACGCCTTGGGGAATGGGCTGAGCAATCGTACTCAGTTCGGTGCTTTAGAGCATCCTACGACCGGAGAGCGTGATGGAGCCGTGTTCGCACTGTTTCTAAAAGAACGTCAGTTCAGCTACTTTGCTTCCGATGCACAGGATCGTCGTGGTTTGGGCGAAGCGCATTGGATCGGACAGTTAGACCAACCAGCCTACCGCGCCATGCGCAGCGGAGGACGCATTATCGATGCGGCCAAAGATACAATACAGTCGATTCATTCGCGGCTGCAGTCTGCAATCCAGTCCGAAGCTGATGCTCAGCAGCGCGCCGCGCGCGAGCGTGAGCGAGCAGCGGCAATGTTGCAACAGTCGATCGTGGTGGCAAAGCAGCATGTTGGCGACGTCAGATTGGCCGCTGCTAACTTGCGTCTGGTTGCGCCCACTGCCAGTGGTGTCCTTGCCAATCCGCCAGTGATGCAATGGCAAGCGGAGTTAGAATCGCTCGAGCAAGAACTTACGCCTAACACGGCTCGACCACTTACGCAGAAACTAGCCAAGACTTCATCAGAGGTTGAAGGATATCTCAACGCCTATGCGGTCATCGCTGACCTTGACCGTCGCACATCAGCGATGCAGCCACAGTTAACCGAACTGCTGTCAGCTCCCAACGGTGTAGCGCAGTCGGTCGTTGCGGCCGCACGCAGTGAATTAGAGCAAGCGCAGGCGGCTGCTCAAGCAGGCGATTTGGGGATCGACGCAAAACTAGCTGAAGCTGAACGCTGGATCGGCGAAGGGCAGGCGCTAGTGCGAGCCGAAGTGGACCGTATCGAGCGCAAGCGACGGCAAGTCGTGTTGATTCGCCGGACAATCCTGGCGATGCTCATGCTCGCGGCCATCGCTCTCGGAGTCCTGCTGTACGTACTCAATCTGCGTCGCCGGCCCGCAATGCGCGAAGCCTTGCAACAATTCGCGCTGCGTTCTGAATCCGTTCGTGAAGAAACGGACAATATCAATGTCCTTTTCGAACGCAACGACGAAATTTTGGGAGGGCGTGAAGGCCTGGAAAGACGCGGATACGAGGGAGCTACGCAGATACTCAGCCAGCAAGCTATCGACTACGTGGACGATCTGTTCATCATGTCCAAAGAGACACGCCGCGTATTAAGTGAAGCCAAAGAGTTGATCCATCCGCGGGGTGTCATCGGCAAGTTGGTGAATCTGTTCAGCAGTTCTCGCTACCAACAAGCCTTGAATCAAGTGACGGGCAAGCCCCTAAAATTTACCAAGCGTGATGGACTTCCCTTAGTGCTGCGCGATCGTATTCAGCTCAAAGGCGATGGCACTGTGCCAGATGAGATCACCATGACGTTTGAGGACGTGTTCAGCGCCTTCCAACAGCGCGGTGATCAAGCCGAAACAGCACTAAATACTATCGAAGACAGCCTAGCAAGCATCCATGACACACTGACTAGTGCCCAGGGTGAACTACAGGGTTTGGTGGAAACCGAGAAGACGCTTACGCAGGCCGCCGAACAGGATCTGTATTTTCAGTTGCCCAACTTCTTTGAATCGCTCATTCCGTCAATCCAGGCGGACCTGGCAGAAGCCGATCGATTGTCAGCGTTCGATGCCGTCCAGGCCATGCAGACCACTATTCCCCTTGCCAGACGAAAAATGTCTGAGGCGAAAACTTTGGCAAACCACCTGTCTATGGCTCGACAGTCTTTGTTTCCAAGGCTGAAGCAGGCTTCCGAACGATTGCGCGAGCTGCAATATGCTACAGAATGGATAGATCAGATCCTGAACGAACTGGGCAGCCGTGCTAACCACGTGCTGAAGCAAGCGACTGAGTCCAGCGTCAGTGAGCAAGTTACGCAGATTGCAATTGATCTAGAAGCTTTGGACGCGCAGTCCGCTCAGAGTGTATCACTGGCGATCAACATTGACGAAGCGTTGGTGCCTGAGCTAAACGAACTGAGTCAACGCATCGAAACGGCGCGGGCGAGTTTGGCCAAAGAACTAAGGTTAGACCCGTCCCAAGTACTCAACGAACTCGATCGCGATCCCGATGACTGGCTCTCCGCGGCTCGAAAGCAGATTGAAACCGCGCGAAATACTCTTTCTCTGGGACGTAATGACGTCTCCCTAGCCGCGTTAGACGCATCCCGACAAGCCGCAGAGCGGGCAAGCAATATCTTAAATGATTCAGTCGAGGCGGCGTCCAAGTTTTCGGAACAGGCGCACGCAATCCAAGCAGACTTGGAGCGAACACAACAACGCCTTCCCCAAGTGGCAGGCGAAGTGCGCCAAATGCATCAAGTTTATGAAACGTCCACGTTCGACATATTGCCTGGGGTTCTGGGCGAACCACCTGTCTTGCAACCTGGCGCATCTCAGCCAGTTGCAACCGTCGGTGCCGCGGAACTTGTTGCGCAAGCCGTTGCACCACTGGAAGGGTTGGTTGCATTGCTCAAGCTTGCAGAAGAACGGCATCAACGCGGAGCGGTCCTTGCCGCCGCAGATATACAAACGGACGCGCAGCTCACACTGGATCAGTCGAACGAATTGCTTGATCGCGTCAATCGGCACATGGCCGCGATCCACAAGCGATCTCGGCAGAATCTGGACACACTGGTTGAGCTCGACGAATCCGTGTCCGCCTTGGCGGAGGCTTGCCGCGATCCGCTGATTACCGCCTCTACGCAAACTGCGGTCAACCAGTTGCAACAGTCTGTGGCTGCACACCGTCGCCGTGTCGCCAATGTGTCGCCTGCCCCCAATCCATTTCAAGTCGAATACGAGCTCGCCAAAGTACTAACAAGGCTGGCGGAGTTGCAATCGAGCTGCGTGGCAGATCGCCAAGCGCATGCGGAAGCTTCGCGAGCGGTGGCTGGAGCCAAACGCCAGCTTCAAGCTGCACAGCAGTTAGTTGAGCGATCCGAGTCGGATGGAATCCCTGATAGTCGTTTGACCTCGCAAATTGCGACTCGCATCGGTACCCTATCGCAAGAAGTCGAATCATTGCAAAGCGCGTTATCGGTGGCTCATGGCAACTGGTGCGATGTCGATGATGAGGCAGCGCGTTTGCAAGTTGACTTGCGAAAAGCCAGCGATGCGTTGGGTAGTGAGCTTGAACAAGCGAGTCGAGCGTTGGAGAGTTTTCAAGCGGCTTCCAAGGCGGTGTTTCAAGCCGAGCAATGGTCGGGCCCCTTTGGGATCAACGTATCAGGAGCGCCAGGTGTGCGTGAGTTGGAGCGAGCACGCAGCGGGCTACAGCAAGGCAACTATGCTGGTGTGCATGAACTTTCGCGTATCGCGGCGATCAATTGCAGCTAGTGCCGCCATCATGCAAGCGAGCCGCGAAGTGGAACGCTCGCCGCATGGTCAGCAGCAAGCCGAGGAAAGCTGGCGGGCGCCGACGCCGAGCAGCTCAAAGCATTTCCTTCGGCGGTGGTTCCTCGAGTCGTGGTTCATTCAGCAGCGGTTCATCCTTCTCTGGCGGTTCATCCGGTTCGGGCTTCAGTCGCTCCGGTTGGTAACTGGCAGACACTGTCAGCAATGGAGATTGCCTGCTACTTTGGGAACTAGGCAATGAGACTGTCGATCACTTGACCGCCGAACTGACTTAGCTGCTTAAATCTTCCAGCGTGATAGTACGTCAGCTTGTTGTCGTCGAGGCCTAGCAGCCTCAGCAAGGTGACGTGCAAGTCGCGGACATGATGGACATCCTCCACGGCGGTCATGCCAAGTTCATCGGTGGCGCCTACCGTATGACCCGCATTGCAGCCACCCCCCGCCAACCAGATGGTCATAGCATTCGGATTGTGGTCACGACCGTACGCCACACCGCCTCGCAAACCATTGTCAGGCGTCCGGCCGAATTCACCACACCAGACGACGAGCGTACTGTCGAGAAGCCCACGAGTCTTGAGGTCTTGAATCAAAGCGGCGATGGGCTGATCGACACCACGTACCAAGTTGCCATGGGCGCGTTCGATATAGTCGTGACTGTCCCACGAACCATTGTAAATTTGAACAAATCGTACGCCTTTCTCTACCAACTTGCGGGCTAGCAGGCACTTGCGGCCAAAGGCGTCCGTCGCGGCTTGCCCAACGCCATAAGCATCCAGCGTTCGTTGATCCTCGCCAGTCAAATCGATCGCATCGGGAACCTGCATTTGCATACGAAAAGCTAGTTCGTAGCTCTCCATGCGCGCCGTAAGTTCTTCTTCGTCGTTGCGAGCTGCGGCGTGCTGTGCGTTTAAGCGGTTGATTAGATCTAAGTTGCGGCGCTGCCGATCGCGACCAACGCCCGGCAATGGCTGCAAATCCAAGATGGGCGAACCCACCGGGCGCAGCGGCGTTCCTTGAAACGAGGTCGGCAGATAGCCGTTGCTCCAATTAGCGGCTCCACCCTGAGGAAACGATACTTCCGGCAACACCAGAAACCCTGGCAGGTCTTGATTCTCGGACCCTAGCCCATAGGTGACCCAGGCACCCAACGCGGGATCGCCGCCAAAGCGATTACCGCAATTCATTTGATACATAGCCGTGGGGTGATTGACGCTATCCACTTGGCAGCCGCGAAAGAAGCACAGTTCATCGGCGACGGTCGATAAGTGCTGCCAATTCTCCGCCATATCGGCACCGCTTTCGCCTACCTTTCGAAACGCAAACGGACTTTGGACATAGTAGCGCTTGCCACTTTCCATGGCCGACTTTTGTACGCCGGTGCGATTGAACTCCTTCAGATGCATTCTTGTTAAAGCTGGTTTGGGATCGAAAGTATCGATGTGCGATGGACCGCCCTCCATCATAAGAAAGATACAGTTCCGGGCTTTAGCGGGCAGGTGAGCTTGGTTTAGAACATCCGTCGCCACTTGATTCGCGGGTGTTTCGTCAGCCAGTAACGCCGTCAGAGCCACACTACCCAACGAGGCCCCCAAGGAAGCTCCCATGCCGTACAGGAAACTCCTGCGCGACTGTGCAAGTGATGCTGTTAAGATTGGTGATCGCATAAGCACCTCATTGGCCAGTTCAATCCAAGTACACAAACTCGTTGGTATTCAACAACGCTAGACACACGTCGGCTAGGGCAATGACGCGGCGGCTTAGCTTGTTTGGGTCATGATCGGGCGTAAAGTCGTGATTGGAATGCAGCGGCTCGGCGAACGTAAAATGCTCGCCCGTGTTCTCCTCGACGGCTTCGCGGACGATTTCGGTTGGTGGCCCCGCGACGTTGCGAATGCTAGCCACTTCACTTTCACTCAGCTTTGCCTCAAAATCTTGCCACGCCGCGACACACCAAGCCAATTCTTGATCCGTGGGCTGGCGCGCGTACAGACGCAGGAAACATTCGCGTAGGGTCGACTGTGCATCTAGGTGCGTGCGGTCCGTAACGGAAATTGCTAGCGACAGAGCTCTTGAGTACGTGTCTTGGCTGTTCCACAACGCGAAGACTTGTGGAGTGACAGTCGAGCTCTCTCTTCGCTCGCACGAGAAATCTGGCATGGGTGCGTTAAACACATCAAGCAGCGGTACCGCGACACCGCGCAGTTTGAGCACATAGATCGAGCGGCGGTGCCGATCCTCGGGTTGCGGATTCGGGGTCCACGCGGCGGCGAACGTACCCATGACTTGTCGTGGCTGCAAGGCAACTTCGGAATTGATCTCGGGCCGTACGGGGATGCCACCCAGTTTAGGATTCCATTCACCGCTGACCGCGAGCATTGCGTCACGGAGTTCTTCAGCTGTCAGTCGTCGTCTGGGAAAAACGCAGTAAGCTTCGCCCATAGGATCTAACTCTGCGACTTGTTCCGGATGCGGGTGCGTTGTACTTTGGCGATAGGCTTGGGAGAGCATAATCTCGCGGTGAAGCGATTTGATTTGCCAACCGTTTTCGACCAATCGCGCGGCCAAGTAGTTCAGCAACTGTGGATGCGTCGGGCGTTTACCAGTGGCCCCAAAGTTGTTTGGATTGCCAGCGATGGCGCGGCCAAAGTGCCACTGCCACAAACGATTGACGATCACGCGCGTAGTGAGCGGATTGCGGGCGTTGGCGATCCAGTTGGTTAATGCCGTGCGACGTCCTTCGATACCGGTGCCAATCTGGGCGGGCAATTGATCATCGAGGACGCTCAGGGCCCCCGGTTCTACTTCAGCTCCTTGAGCAAACGGATCCCCGCCGGTCAGAATACACGGTTTTTCTAGTTCGCCTTCCTCCAAGCGATTGGTGGGTACGCGCGTTGGTGAATCGACAGATTTGACTTGTGGTGTTCTCCCGTTGTAGACCGCCAAAGCGAATGGACGGTAGCGGTCCAACTCCCACGCCAGTCGCTGAATGCCCTTGCGCGAAACACGTTCAATGCCAAATTGATCCGGAGTCAGGCCGACGTGCCGTGATGGGTATTCCTCTTGCGGAAATCCTTGCGCGGCCATCCGATTTCTGACAGCACTAAAATTGACTTTACCATCATTCTTCTTCTTGACGAATTCCACGGCGTCGCGCCAGGCGTCGCTGGGCCGCTGCTCTCGTTCAAACCACTGTTCAGCATTCTCTAGGAGCACGAGATCGATCTTGGCCAGCATCTGCTCGTGTTCCTGCTTGCGTTTTTCCAAGTATTTGCGTTCGTCAAAATTATCCGTATTCTCCTCGTCCAAGAACGCCGCCTCTCGTTCGGACAGCTGCGTCGTAGCGAAAACGGCCTGCAGGGCGTAGTAGTCGCGTGTTGGAATGGGATCGAACTTGTGGTCGTGGCAACGTGCGCATTGCAATGAGTGCCCCAGAAACGTTTCGCCCACGCTATTTGTCACATCGTCTAGAAAGCGTTGACGTGCAACTTTGGCGACTTCCATGCCAGTCAATTCCCAGGGACCCATTCGCAGGAAGCCTGTCGCCACAATGGCTTCGGGATTTGTAGGGTCGATTTCATCGCCTGCGATTTGCTCGATGATGAACTGATCGTAGGGTTTGTCTGCATTAAAGCTGCGAATCACATAGTCGCGATAGCGCCACGCATTGCCTCGTTCATAGTCATTGGCAAAACCCGATGAGTCAGCATAGCGAACGACGTCGAGCCAATGTTGTGCCATCCGCTCGCCATAGTGTGGCGAAGCGAGCAAGCGATCGATGGCTGCAGCATAGGCTTCATCATCGCAGCGTGAGTCATTTACAAATTCGGCTACTTCGGCTGGATGGGGTGGCAGTCCTGTTAGATCGAAGGTTGCGCGACGCAACCACTGCGCACGTTCAGCCGGTGCGGCGACCGGCAGTCCTTCGGGGCGTCGAATTTGCAAGAGTTGATCGATGGGACTGAGTTGTAACGAGCGCGGATCGAGGTTAGGGCGTTCGACTGGCTGGTAAGCCCACAGTCCGTCCGGGTCGTAGCGTCGGTTGGTCCAGTTGTCGTCCAGGCCGCCCGATGTTTTTACAATCACTCCATCTTCGACACTCCATTGGTCGTTATACGCGGCGGTGATCTCTGCAATCCTCTCGTCGTCAATCCATTTGGCACCTCCCTCAATCCACTGTCGTAGCCATCCCAATTGTTCGGCGTTCAATTGTTCTGCGTCTTTGGGTGGCATCGCTGACCACGCTGCACTATTGCGGCTGGCGGCCTGAAATAGCGGACTACCGTCCGCATCTCCGGGATGGATCAGCGCTTCATCGCTGTCGCCGCGCTGCGCAGTCGTCCCCGTGCGAAGATCCAAACCACCCTGGATCTCGTCCGCTTGGCCACCGTGACAGGCGACACATTTCTCGACAAGCAACCCGGAAATGCGTCGCGCGAACAGCACTTCATTTGCATCGAACTCGTCTGCCGCGCGCGCAACACTCCAACCGTCGAGCGTCCAGCCCAAGGCCCACAGAAAAATGGAAAGCAATACTGGCCTAAATGTTCTACTCATGAGTTGTCTTGGACCCAATTCGGTAAAACTGGCAATCGACTTAGCGTAGCGAGAACTCTTCGGGATTGGCAAAACCGAGGAATATGTCCAGCAGCCTGCCGCCGGGACTTGCGAGTCGTTCTTGGATGGCTTGCGCGGACTGATTGAATTCCTCAATCTTAGTCGAAAGCGTGTCGGGAATTTCAAGTTCATAGATCTGCAGAGCGTCATTGTCCAATAATTGCTCCAGCTCCATTGCCGCCAACCGCTGTTCCGCTGGAGAAGCGGTAGTACGAAAACGGTCGAGCGACAGCCGAAATCGCTCACCAACCTCCATCGGTAGTTGTTCGGCATCGACTGACTTGGCCACTAGTAATTCGGCGAGCCGATATCGCTCGTCCAATTCATTTGCCACACCCCGCCAGGCTGCATTGGAATGGGCGCGGTCTACGTCAAGTTGACTATAGACAGCCAATGAATACATGAGTGTTCCACCGACTAGCAACATAGCTACTAAGACCCAACCGGTGAGTCGTTTACCAGAGACTCCAACTGGTGCCGAGTTATTCACGAAGTGCTTTCGGAGAGACTGAAGTAGGATGCAAGCTGGCAATCGCTGCTGCCTTTCTATTCTAACGCACAGATCTAACGCACAGAATAGCCGCAGTAGCGACAGTCCTCGCACACGAGAGCTGTCTTTTTTGGGGGAGCAAGCCGCGCTGGCACATTATCTGGTTGCGGTGCCCAAGAAAAATGCATGGGGATCTGTTAGGATAGTGATTCCCGCCTATCACCCTCTCTTTCACCACTTCCCTTTTACCTTGCTCTGACCTGGAGGCAACTGTGTTGTGCTTTCGCAATACTAGCTTTTACCTCATCGTCATCGCTGGACTGACCGCACCGCTGGCTGGAGTACCGTTTGCGGACGAAGTTGACTTTGACCGAGACATTCAACCAATCTTCCGAGAGCATTGCGTCGAATGCCACGGAGCACAGCAACAGGAGAGCGGCTTGCGTTTAGATCGGCGAAGTTCCGCCTTGCGAGGAGGTGACTTGGGGTTGGCAAGCATCGTTCCAGGCCAACCTGAGTCGAGTTTTCTGCTGAGCGTCCTGCGGGGCAACAATGAACACGAAATTACAATGCCTCCTGAGGGAGGCCCACTGGCTGACGAAACTATCGAAAAATTCCAGTTGTGGATCGCCCAAGGCGCTCCCTGGCCTGGCCAGATGGAGGCCACCGCAGATGACATCGAATCGGAACTGTGGTCCCTCAAGCCACTTGCCCCAGGTTCCACGCAAGTCGGTGCAGAACTGCGTAGAAGCCAGGGCGAGGATCAACGGTTAGACGATAGCTTGATCGATGCGCATGTGTTCGCAGCGCTGAGCGCGAAGGGGCTGCAGTTTTCACCGAGAGCCGATCCGGTCGTGTTGCTTCGCCGCGCTAGCTTGGTCTTAACTGGCTTGCCACCTTCACCTGAAGAAGTCAACGAGTACTTGGCACAACTGGATCACGACGGTCCACACATCGCCTATACGGCTGCCATCGATCGCTTGCTGCAATCGCCGCGCTACGGTGAACGCTGGGCACAGCACTGGCTCGACGTGATTCGCTGGGCCGAGACGGTGGGATTCGAAACCAATGCCGAACGCCCGAACGCTTGGCCCTACCGGGATTGGGTTATCGAATCTCTCAACGCAGATAAGCCCTATAACCAATTCCTGTTCGAGCAGATTGCCGGTGACACCGTTGGCGAGGACGCTGCCCTGGGTTTTCTCACCGCCGGGCCAGCAAATCTTCCAGGCCAAATCGGGCGCGATGAAGAAGCGATGCGACAAGCGCGTCAGGACGAGTTGGACGAAGTGATTAACACGGTCTGTCAGGCAACGTTGGGATTGACGATCGGTTGCGCGCGATGTCACAACCACAAATTTGATCCCATTCTGCAGCGCGACTACTACGCGATGCAAGCTATCTTCGCGGGGCTTCAATACGGCGATCGTCGACTCCGCGGCGAGCTCAACGACCAATGGACTGCACAACTCCCCGAAGCCCGACAGAAGTTACGTGAACTTGAAGAACGCGCGGCCGCCCTCCGTGATCAATTGCAGCTGCAACCACCATTGAGCGATCTACACCAGGAAACATTCGAACCCGTTTTAGCCACCGCTGTTCGCATGAACATCTCCGCTACCGGATCAGGTGGTGTAGCATCGTTGTACGAATTTCAGGTTTGGTCCAAGCCTGACGAGAAACAAGCCGCCAGCGAGAACGTGGCCTTGGCAACGGCGGGTGCCAAGCCCTCCGCATCAAGCTTCGCGCTTTCCAATCAAACTCGGCATTTCGATAATTTGATAGACGGCTCTTCCGATCGTCGTCAGGCGTTTCCTTGGGAAGCCAGCCAAGGCGGTCCTGCTTGGATTCAAATCGACTTGCCTGAGCCGACGCGCATCGACCGCGTCGTGTGGGATCGGGGCAGCACCATGCCCGCAGATTACACAATCAGCGTTCAGCCAGCTAGCGCATCGACTTCTGCCGGAGATGATACTTGGATTACGGTTGCCGACACGACGCGGCGTTGGCCACGTGAGGATGACACACGCCAGGCTGCGCAGATTCGTTTGCAGAACGTTAGCGAGACCGATGTGGAAGCCATCGTGTCGGTTCATGGCGAACTACGCTCAGCTCGCGCCAAACTGAATCGCCTGTCAGCAGGTCCCCAAGTCTATGCGGCGAATTTCACGGATAACCCGGAACCGACGTGGTTGCTCAGTCGTGGTGATCCGATGAGCCGTCGGGAAATTGTCGCGCCTGCGATTCCCAAGGTCCTGGGGGATCTCCGATTGTCCTCTGAAACCCCCGAACAGCAGCGCCGCGTCGCTTTCGCCAAACATTTGATTGATCCACAGCACCCGTTGACTGCTCGCGTGATCGTGAATCGAATTTGGCACCATCACTTTGGCAGCGGCTTAGTCGACACTCCAAGCGATTTTGGCGAAATGGGGGCGACGCCTACCCACGCGGCTTTGCTCGATCATCTGGCGACCGAGTTCATTACGAATGGCTGGTCTCTCAAAACGTTACATCGCCAAATCGCTACTTCTAGAACATTCCAGCAGGCCAGCCTGCCGAATGACCAAGCGCAGCAGGTTGACGCAGATTCACGCTGGTTGTGGCGTTTTCCACCGCGGCGTCTTGAGGCGGAGGCCATTCGCGACAGTGTGCTGCAATGCAGTGGTAGCCTCAATCTCGACATGGGCGGACCCGGTTTTAATTTCTTTAAACAACGTGGCGGCTTATCCGATTATGAACCTCTTGAAACGTTTGACGTAACAGGCTGGCGACGCATGATTTACGCACACAAAGTGCGGATGCAGTCGGTAAATATTTTCGGTGCGTTTGATTGTCCCGATGCCGGGCAAATGCAGCCGAAGCGTACCCAGTCCATCACGCCCGCCCAGTCGCTGGGTTTGTTCAACAGCCCCTTTACGCTCCGACAAGCCGAAATGTTTGCGGACCGCATTCGCGCTAAAGCAGGTGACGAGCCCGCATTACAAGTGCACACAGCCTTTCGCATCGCGTTGTCGCGCTCCCCCACTACCGAAGAATCCTCTGAGTTGGCAAAGCTGGTTGAGCAGGCCGGCTTGACGCAGTTGTGTCGAGTGCTATTCAACTGCAGCGAGTTTTTGTACATCCAGTAGTTCCGTGTTTTACAGACCCGACGATGCCTGCGGCTAGCCGCAGACGCCGTCAAGCAAACGAAAAATTGCTTAGCCGTTCACGAACTTGAAGTCGACAGGAAAGGGTCGGGAGTCTTTTCAGCAGCGCCACCACCGAAGAGATACCGCTGATGGAAACGTGTGGTTGCTAAAGGGTTAAGCGATTTAGGCTGAAAAGACTCCCGACCCTGTCACATAAGACGACACATCGTGAACGGTTACAAATTTTTTTCGCATCAGTGCTTGGATAAAGTAAGAACCATGTCAACACCTCCACGCCTGTTTCCACGCCGTCGCCTGTTCTCCGGCGCTTCCGCTGGTCTCGCATCGATTGCACTTGCCAACCTGCTGTCCCAGGAATCGCAGGGCGGTGAGAATCAGCGCGCTGCACCAGACATCGATCCCAGCAATCCCTATCAAACACGTCAACCGCATTTCTCGGCGAAAGCCAAGAACGTCATCGTTGTGTTTTGCTCGGGAGCGCTGAGCCATGTCGACACATTTGACTTCAAACCAGAGTTGATTCGCTTGGATGGCAAGCCACTTCCTGGCCATGAGCAGTTGATCTCTTTCCAAGGTCCCAATGGCAATCTAACTGCGCCGTTGTGGAAATTCCGCCCTCGCGGGGAATGCGGAAAAATGGTCTCAAACTTGGTAGCGAAGATTGGCGATCAGGCGGACGACATCTGTTTTCTGCACTCGCTGACCAACAAGTCCAATACCCACGGACCAGCCGAAAACGTGATGAATACCGGTTTTGCATTTGATGGTTTTCCAAGCATGGGTGCCTGGGTCAATTTCGGACTCGGTAGCGAGAACGAGAATTTACCTGCCTTCGTAGCCATCGAAGACCCGCGCGGGATGCCACAGTCTGGCCCCAATAATTGGGCTAGTGGCTTCTTGCCTGCCGCCTTTCAGGGGACCCCATTCAGCACCACGAAACCGATTCGGTATCTAGACCGCCCAGACGCAATGGGAGCAGACGTTGATTTGGCTGCCCGACAAGCGCTGCAATTCTTAGAAGTTTCACAACAGCAGAAGTACTTGGGCGATCAGCAATTAGCTGCACGTGCCGCCAGCTACGAATTGGCAGCTCGCATGCAATTGCATGTTCCCGGCCTTGTCGATCTGTCAACTGAGCCCGAGCATGTGCTCAAGCTATACGGGGCGGACAGCCCCAACCGCGTCAAAGCCGATTTCGCCAACAACTGTATATTGGCCCGCCGCTTGATCGAACAAGGTGTGCGATTCGTCCAGTTGTTCAACGGTGCATACGCATCGGGTGGACGAATCAACTGGGATGGGCACAGTCAACTGAAGGAACAATATGACGTTCACGGCGAGATCTTGGACCAGCCGGTGGCAGGACTGCTGGTTGACCTAAAACAACGGGGGCTATTGGAGTCGACGCTGGTTGTATTTGCGACGGAATTTGGACGCATGCCCATGTTTCAGGCGGGCACGTATGGCCGGGATCACAATCCGCTTGGCTTTACGTGCTGGTTAGCCGGCGCAGGGGTCAAAGGCGGCACTAGTTTTGGCGCGACGGATCCGTTCGGATTCAAAGCCGAGCAAGATGTACTGACTATCCACGACTTCCACGCGACGATCTTGCACCTACTCGGTTTTGACCACAAGCAATTAACTTTCTATCACAATGGTATTGAGCGCCGTCTGACAGACGTCCACGGAAAATTGATCGACGCCGTCTTGGCGTAGAAACTTCGTAACCGTTCACGATATGTCGGCTTATGTGGCAGGGTCGGGAGTCTTTTCAGCCTAAATCGCTTAACCCATTGGAAACCATATGTTCCTATCAGCGACATCTCATCGGTGGCGGCGTTGCTGAAAAGACTCCCGACCCATTCCAGTCGACTTCAAGTTCAGCGACGCGCGTTAGGGCTGCCCTGGAAACTGAACGTTCGGTGGTAGGCCAGTGGGAGCACCGGGCAGGCCAGTGCCGTCTGGAGCGGCTGCCGTCTTGCTTTCGACCAGCTCGTCGCGCGTAAGCGTCAATTTCTTGTAGACACTGTCGCTGACAACATAGTACCAATCGGCAAAGCGAGCGTTGAGCTCTTGTACCTTCTTCCGAGCTTCATCCATCTTTTCCTTGCGCTCGTCGAGCAGTCTTTGGTTCTCGCGGGCGATTTGCTCTTGGAGCAGCTCCAATCGTTCCTGCAGCTCTTCGGCGGTTTCTACTTTGGCCGGTGCGGAATCATCAGCTTCGGCTTTGCCCGCATCGGTGGCTGCGTTCTCAGCCACTTCTGCTGATTTCTCTTGAGCCTCAGTTGCTTCATCGGCCGGAGCACTGGTGCTCGGTTCATCGCTAGGCTTTGCTGCTGCATCTGGCTCAGCCCTGGCTTGAGCACTTGGGGACTCTTCCTGTGGATTTTCCTGCGGTTCACAAGCGTCCAAATTCTGGTCGTCCGAAGTCGGCTGTTCGGGACTGGCTTCCGCAGGCTCTTCATTGGAGGACTCCGCTGCTGGCTTGTCCTCTTCAACCTTCGCTGCCGGCTGGGGTTCGTCAGTAGCGGCAGCTTCTGCCGGAGTTGGCTCGCTCGGCTTGGGCGGCTCTTCGACGGTCGTTTCGCTGGCGGGCTCTGCCGGTGTCTCCGCAGCAGATGGCTCAACAGTGGGTGTTTCAACAGCAGGTGGATCGGTACCTTCTGCAGGCTGGTCCGCAGCATTAGGTTCGGTAGTTGCTGGTGCTTCTTTGGCTTTCTCGGCTGCCAGCATTTCCTCTACGGTCTGCGGAGCGATCTGCAAGTCAGGCTGTGGGAACTGCGTCTGGTCAAGAGCTGCTGAGACCAGCAAATAGCGGCGTAACCCAGCCGAATCTTCGCTTTCGGGATTATTGGGATCGTCCCCAGCATCTTCGCTTTCGTTGCCGAGTCGCGCATCGGATTCACCAAAGCGTAACAAGTATTTAACTCCGTCCTTGGTGCTGACCAGTGTCTCACCGCCGGTAGCGAACATTTCCATTCCTGCTTCGCCCTCTTGTGGATAAAAGCCGCGCGCGTACAGGCTCTGCAACGATTCGTTGTTGTTCATAAGTGCCTGGTCGGCCTTCAAGTCAGCAGCCAATCCCTTCGGCTTGCGATACACGCCAACGATCTCCAAGTCTTGGATCGAATTGCGGAGTTCATTCAGCTTGGTATCGTTCAGCTTCTCGTCTTCGCTCAACTGCTCCTCGGTCTGAACCGCGCCTTGGTAGGTTACCAAGCGATCCAAGGTCCATTTGCTGGAGCCAGCCTCGAACGTCAGGTCGGCATCGAAATTACGAGTCATGGCCACGGCGCCTTGGGTCCGTGTCAACAGGTAATCACGTAAGCCGATACCTGTGATTTGGAACCCCGTAACGTCGAGCAGTTTGTCCTTGATCCATTTCTTAAAGTCGGTCGTAAAGGGAGTCGTGTCGATTTCCACGGTATATACGGCATCTTCGGTAGGAACCCGTACGTAGCGTTGCCCTTCTACTCCATCCACTTCTTTGCCAATGATGAGACTGGCCAAAATGGTGTCTTTGTCGTCTTTGACACGAACCAACATACCAACACCTGTACCGGTCACCGATAGATCTTCATCGTCCGGGTTAACCACTCCATAAAGCTCATGATCACCTCGATCAAAGCTGACGATGTCGATGACCGGCATGCTGGTCAGCGGTGTCACCGCATCGCTAACTTGCTCTGCAGCATCGGCGGGATAGTCATCGTAAGATGGCAAACGCCACAATTGCGTCTTGCTATCGCGGGCGACCTCAAAAGGTTCAAGCTGGGCTAGCTCCTCGTCGAACTTAATGATCTCAAACGTTGACGCCGCCGCCGGATCTTCGAACTTGGCAAAGATAGGTTTTCCAGTGATATCTCCTTTGAGATCTTTCTCGCTGCTAATTGCCCCGGGGCTAAACCACCATGCCAATAAGCAAGCAACAGCGGCCACTCCCGCAAAGGTTAGCGTGGTCAGTCCTTCTTTGTTTTGTAGGTCTGCGTTTGTACTCACGGCTATGTTCGTTCGCTCGGAACGCTCCTGAAAAATCTAGATCTATTTTTATATTATTTTTATATGCTGTAACCGATTGGTGCGGGGCTGCCCTCAGCCCCGCAGTCTCTAGCTCTACCTCAGTCGAGATTTGGAGATGCCTTCACGTTCACGAACGCGCCGTGTCACAAACACCGCGATACCGACCAACAGTGGTGGGATCGGTGGAATGACAATAGCCAACGTTTTATACAGCGTTTGCAGTTTGCGTACGAGGTTCTCGCTCTGGCGGCGGCTATCCTGGACCTTCTCGTCCAGGTTGGCGCGCATCTTTTCACGTTGGATGTTCAACTTGCGATTGAGCGTCCCTTGCTTCTCATTCAACTGTTGAATGGTGGCCAATAGCTCGGCTCGCTTGGACGGATCTGACGCCCCTTCGCGCTGAATTCGGTCAACTTTCTCTTGAAACTTGGCTACTTCCTTTTGGATTTCTTCTTCAGCTTCACGCACCGCTTTGTTGAAATCCTCTTGGTACTGCTTCTGATTGACGACTTCGGCCATGCGGTATTCTTCAGCACGTTCTTCGAACAGCTTCAGGGGCACGTGGCGTGGCTCGTGGCTACGAATGGTCGGGTAGTCCGTCTCTCCCGCCAAGACGTCAACGATGTTCAATACAAACGTAATGTTCTGGACGCGCAGATCGATGTCCGCAAACTGCTCGGGGCGTTTGCGATTCTCGCTAAAGAATGGGTGCATGCAATCAACGTCGGCCACGTAGACGGCTTTGATCGGTCTCGGCTTGTCCGTATCAGCGGATTCGACGTCCGCTGTGGCTTCGCCGGTCGATTCGTCAGTTTTCTCGGTGGCGGTTGGTGTCTTGGCTTCCACATAAATAGCGACGGTCTTGGAGCCAGACGGTTCGCCTTGCAATACTTTCAACTGAGCTGCCGAGGTATCGCCATCGCGCATGGAGCTCTGGACGTTGTCGAAACTGATTCGCCCAGAGTTTTCACGGGTGGTTGCCAAGCTGACCATTTGCATATCGTCGGAATCTGACGCTGCGCCGACTTCACCGGCGTACAAGAACATCAGTTCCCTCAGTCCAGCCGTAATCTTGCTTTGTTCGCTGAGATAGTCCTGCTCCGCATCGTCGGTATCGGTAATGAACAACCAAGCATCAGTAGCGTTCATTAAGTACCGCAGTTTTTCGTGCGGATTATACTGCTGCCAGACAACGTCCGGGTTGATGTTTCCAAACTTGACGTCCACAGGAATGTCCAACTTCAACGTGTTCCATAGTTGTTGGATATCACCTTTGGGTTCTGGTGGTTGGCCCATACCCATCATTCCGCCCTGCGCCTGTTTGGGCTCACCGGTACCAGGCAGTCCGCTATAAACGGCTGGGAAAGGGTCTTCGAAAATGGCAGTAGGCACGCCAGCTTTGACGGCATCCACGAAGTTGGTCAATTGTTGGGGATTAAGCGACGAAGGTTGTACGGCAAACAACACATCGTATTGATCGGTTGATATCGGTGAACTTGCGTCAACTTCTTCTACGTCGTACTGCTTCTCCAATTCTTCCACAATCGGCTGCTTGGGAATTTGCTGGAAGCCGCCACCAGCCATTGAGAATCCGCCCATAAAATTCGCGTCGGTCTTGACGATACCCAGCTTGGCGCGTTTGGGTTGAGCGACCGTATTGATCGAGCGCACCAATTCATATTCTACGGGGATCCCACTTTCGAAAAACGGAACAACGACTTTGGAAAGTCCACTTCGTACCGCAGCACCAAGCAGAACTTTTTGATCCTTGTATGCACCACGATCCAAAACACGTACATCTTGGGGTTCGATGCCGTACTGTTTGACAGCCCGCTGAGCTTCATCGCTTGACAGTTCTAGGTTGTCAAATATTTGGACTTGGAGGGGGATTTTTCGAGCTGAAGCCAATGCTTCGAATTCCTTGAGCAGTGTTACCAGATCGTAACGCGTCTTCGAATATTGCTCCGGGATCTCGGAGGAGATGTAGGCATCGACGACAATGGGACGCTCGGGGTCTAGTTGGCGGATCAACTGTCGCGTGGTCGGGCTGAGTGAGCTCACCTGGCCTTCGGTCGCATCAACGCGGGGCCAATCGTTATTCTTAAAGAAGTAGCTCACGCCGAATACGATAGCTACCATCAACACGATCCGCGCCAAGTAATGCAAAAACATTAGGTTTCCGTCTTTGCCACCGCTCCAGTGTCGTCGACCAATGAGGACCATGCAGAAATACAAACCGAAGGTTAGTACCAACAAGAAATATGCGATGGGGGCAATACTAATCACGCCTCGCCCAAAGTTATCGAACTGTTCACTAATGCTAAATGCAGATACGAATTGCGACCAATTGCGGGAGAGAATCACATCGGACATTGACGCAAATGCGAGCGGTGCATTGAACAAGGCTCCCAAGATAAAGCCCACGGTTAGGTTCGATGTGATGAACGAAGCTACCATGCCAATTGCGAGCATCGCCAAGCCGATAAACCAATAGCCAAAGTAGTTGGCGAAGAATAGGCCGGTATCGACATCGCCTTTGGAAAGCGTGAGCAACACCAGAAAGGTCGAAAGCTGGGAGAAAACTAGCGAAACCGTATAAATCGATGCCGCTGACAAGTATTTGCCAATCACGATATCAAAATCGTCGGCGGGCAGTGTCAGCAGCAGCTCGTCCGTGCCTTGACGTTTTTCCTCCGCCCAGATACTCATGGTAATCGCGGGGATGAAAAACAGCATGATGATTGGGAACCAGTAGTTCAATTGGTCCAATGTAGCTAGATTCGAAGTGAAGAATTCGTGTGGCCAAAACGCAGCCATCGAAGTCAACAATACGAACAGGCACAGAAAGACGTATCCCGTCGGGTTGGCGAAGTAGCCCATGAAGTTCCGTTTTAGAACTGCATAGGCGGCGCGTTTATTCGCGGCCAAGAAATAGACCAGAATGAACGCGACGAGGGCGACTAGGAGATCGATACAGATTAGAAAGACCAGCGGCCAGACCATGTTCATGTATTGCATTGCTTGCGTCTGTGGTACGAAGAATGGTGGGGATGTAAATGGGAGACGATAAAATCAGGCGTTAGACTGCGCCAGTCAACTTGTGGAACGCCTCGTCTAGGTCGCCTTTGATTTTTCGCAGCTCTTCAACGGTGCCGTCAAACACTTTGCGACCGTCGTTGATCATGACGACGCGGTCGGCCATGGCTTCCACCTCTTGTAGAATGTGGGTGGATAGCAGAATGGTTTTGGTTTCTCGCAACTTGCGCATCGTCTTTCGCACTTCGCGAATCTGGTTCGGATCGAGTCCCGCAGTGGGCTCGTCCAAGATCAGCACATCGGGCTCGTGGAGGAGTGCTTGAGCCATTCCAACCCGCTGCTTGAAGCCCTTAGATAGTTTGCTGGTGGCTTTGTTGACTACGGTACTCAAGTCGCAGAGATCGATGACGGCTTCGATGCGATCTTTTTTCCGTTTCGCGTCCATCCCCCGGGCCTCGGCAAAGAAGTCGAGCATGCCCACGGGGGTCATTTCTGGATAAAGTGGACCATTTTCGGGCAGATAGCCCAAGTGACGCGAGCCAGCAATGCGGTCGTGGAACATATCGTGGCCCGCAATTCTAGCGACGCCTTCGCTGGGCGCAAGATAGCCGGTGAGCATCTTCATGGTGGTGCTTTTCCCGGCACCGTTGGGACCTAGAAAGGCCACCAACTCACCCTCATTGACTTGAAAATTGACGTCTCTGGCAGCCGCAAAGGGGCCATAAAACTTGGAAAGCCCCACGGCCTCGATCATCGGTCGACGGCCGACTGGATTGTTTGTTTCCGCCATGGCAGTTTGAAATTCTCCGGGAAATTGGGGAACGCTGTACTCGTCGGTGTGATTCTACACCCTACGTTCAATCACCACAGGTGGTTCAACAAGTGTGCTGCTATCGTTTTATCTAGCTTTTGGGACGCTACAAGTGGTGGAAGAGACGGAATTCCAGCGAAAAGCTTCCGAGAAATCTAGCATTCGGGCCCGCCCAACAGGGGTTCATCCATGGCTCGCAGGTCGCTGTTGGGCAAGCCATCGGGGTACTCACCACGGGCCAGCATCAGCGCCGCTTCGGCGATCTCCAAATGTCGCACCTTGGTCTCCTGATAAAAAGCTGTGGCCGATTTCGGCAACTTCGGAGCGCCGTGTAGCGGCTTGTCGGAGATGCACAGCAGAGTGGCCGAGGGGATGCGGTAGCGGAATCCGTTCGCAGCCACGGTGGCCGATTCCATGTCGACCGCAATGCTGCGACTGGCTTTAATCATCTGTAATTTGCGGCTGAGAACCAATTCCCAATTGCGATCGGCGGTCGTCGTCACCGCACCGACGCGGTACGGCAATTTTCGCTCGTCCAGCAAGCGAGCCAAGTAGCGATTCAGCAGAAAACTCGGGGCGATAGGGACTGACCGCGGCAGGGCTTCGTCTAGCACATGATCGTCTCGCATATAACCAGACGCTAGGACAAAGTCGCCAATTTCCTGGTGGTTTCGCACACCCGCGCAGTGCCCCACCATCAACATTGCATCCGGACGCAGTACGGCCAAGTGGTCCGTAAAGTTCTTCGCATTCGAGGGACCTACGCCAATGTTGATAATACTTACGCCATCGTTGCCCCCGGTCCGCTGGTGGTAGCTAGGCATCTGTACATCGGGACGCGCAGGCTGAATACAGTCGGGATGCAGTTCCGCAAAGGCTTGCATATGCATCTGATAGTTTGTTAGCAAGACATAACGCTGAAAGTCCTCCGCCCGCGTCCCCGTGTAGTGCTCCAGGCGTTCCAAGGAAATCTCCACGCGCTCAGGTCCAAACAAGAAGACTTTCTTTCGCGTATGGTCAAAATCCGACTCGTCGACGCGCTCTAGCAATTGCGGCGATGCCAAGTCGATGCGTGGTCGTGCCGGAGTAAGAACAATTTCTGCACCTTTGCATGCCAAGCGCTGCAGCTCGCGTCTTAGATACCATCGATAAGCTGTGGGACGCGCAATCTTGCCAGAAATGTCCGGATTGTGCTTTGACCAGTGCCTGTGTACTGACACTTTAATATAGTTGCCTGCTGCATAAATTCGCTCCATGAAGTCGCAAGCAGCTGCTATTGCTTCGGACAAGTTCGACTTCGACGAACCATCGATTCTGAATTCCTCGGGCATATAGGATCGCTTCGAATGAAAGCCATTGAAGTAGTGAATAAGGCGTTGGCGGTAAACAAGTTAATGAATTTGCGGCACGGCGCGAGCCGTCCGAGGCAGTAAAGTGGGAGGGATCCCACCAAGGCCGCTTTACCCCAATTCGGTACGGCCCTGCGATTCGATTTTCGGCTTGGGGGATAATAGACGAATCAACAGCCGCTTGCCTGGGCCAGATCGGCAGCCAAACATTCGAGCAGGGCAGCCTGGTTGGCGTTTCGATCAACCTCCTCGATCGCGGTTAAGCAGCGCAGCCAACAACGGGTAGCAGCCTGGGCCCCATACTTCCAATGCTGAATTGCGCGTCCAATGGCCCGCGTCAGCTCCGGATCGTCTTGCAACGTAAACTGGCTGACTTCTTGAGAGCTGGTCCCAGCGCCTGCATGCTGCCGAATTGCCAGGCCACGGTAGAAGGCTGCGGCCATGCGAAGTAAGAGTTTCATCCGCTCACGCCGCAACTTTCCATCCTTGCCCACGGCGTCAATCATGCCACTACAGCTCTTGGTAAATTCGGCCATGGGGATTTTGGAGGCAGCCAAGTAGCCGAGCATCGAACCACGAAAATTGATCAGATCCGGATCGGCCAGCAAGCGAGCTTCAGTCAAGCTGCCACCGCTGATCATCGCCAATCGCAGCGCATCCTCTTCCCCAGCAACCGTTTGGCTGCGCATTAGGAGCGTCGTCATTTGGTCGGCCGATAGCGGTCGAAAGATGATCGCCTGGCAGCGTGAGCGAATTGTGGGTAACTGCCGTTGAAGGCTCGTTCCAATCAGGATCAATAGCGAATCCGGCGGAGGTTCTTCGAGCGTCTTGAGTAGCGAGTTGGCACCCTCGGTGTTTAGAGCATCGGCGTCATCTAGGATCGCGACTTTGCGGCGTCCCGAGAACGGGCGCAAACTGATATCATGGCACAAGCCTTCGCGCATGCGCTTTTCGCGCTCGCCAATCAACAGTTCGATTGGAATAAATGCTTTGTCGGCGGGCTTGGCGACTTCGACCAAGTCGGGATGTGTCCTCGCGTCGACTTGTGCGCAGTCTTCACACACCCCGCACGGCCGCATGGACTCGCCGCCACCATGCTGACACAGTAAACTTTTGGCAAGCAGTCGCGCGAAGGTGCGTTTGCCTATCCCGTCAGGACCAACGAACAGAAAGCTAGACGCTAAGCGATTGCTGGCGATGGCCGTGTTGAACCATTCGAACTGCTGTTGATGCCCAATTAGGTCTGACCACTGCATGGATTGCTGTTGACGAACGAATGATAAACTTGGAAAGGTGAATCACAATTCTATATGTCGGACTCCGAAATACAAAGCACCCGCACCGGCCGTTTCAGCGATTGGCTGGCCTATGTAGCGCTGCGATGCACGGTTTGTCTGATTCAATCGGTGTCGCTTGAGGCGTGTGACCGCTCGTGCAAGATCGTCGCTCACGTTTTAGCAAAATGGACTCGGCTGCGACGAAAGATCACCGATGCCAACCTGGAACTGGTCTATGGTCCTCTGTCGAGCGAACACAAATTACTGCTACGTTACAAAATGTGGCACAATCTGTTGCTCATGGTATGTGAAATTGCCCACGCACCCAGAAAAATCCACCGTACGAACTGGCGGGATCATTTCTACATGCCGCATAAGAACCAAGTTTTCCAGACGATGATGGATGATCGCGCAACGGTCTTAGTCACTGGACATTTCGGGAATTTCGAAGTGGCCGGCTACACGGTGGGGCTCATCGGTGAACCACCCTCGACGATCGCTCGCCCGCTAGATAATCCGTTTGTGGACCAGTACGTCAGCGATTTTCGTTCGCAGACCGGGCAGAAAATCCTGCCAAAGGACGGCAGCGCTGTTGCGGTGCAACAATTGCTGGACGCTCGCGGAACGCTGGCCATCTTGGCTGACCAACACGCTGGCAGCAAAGGCTGCTGGGTTGACTTTTTTGGTTATCCAACGTCTTGCCACAAGGCTTTAGCCTTATTTGTATTGTCCGCTAAAGCCCCCATGATCGTAAACTATACCCGACGGTTAGGACGCCCGTTGCGATTTGAAATGGGCATGACCGGCATGGCTGATCCAGCTCTGGCCGATAGTGATCAGCCACCCGCCTATTTGGACTCAGTCCAGGACCTGACCGCTTGGTACAACTCACGCCTCGAAGAAGCAATTCGCATGGCCCCGGAACAGTACTGGTGGCTTCACCGTCGCTGGCGAGAAGTGCCCGCAGCGCAGTTGAAGAAGTGGGAAGCCCGACGCCAAGCTGCCAGCTAGCCACCCACGAATTTCGTATGGCTTGTCCATTCGCTGGTAATTCGTTCAACGACAAGCCGTAGGCGACTGCTGATTCGCTGGTAATTCGTTTAACGACAAGCCGTAGGCGACTGCTGACTTAATCGAATTTGTGAGCGCACGGGTGAGCCGTGGTAGCCGTTCACGAACTTGAGGTCGACGGGAAAGAGGCGAGTCTTTTCAGCAGCGCCTGCCACCGAGGAGATGCCGCTGGTAGGAACATGGGGTTGCTAATGGGGCAGTCGCCAATAAGATTACAACTTAGGCCCGAGAGTTCGCCCCCCCGGTGAACTCTCGGGCTTTATCGTTGAATTTTGTAGGCAGATGGTTAGCGAAGCGTGCTACCGGATAGTGGCGGCGATGCGATGCGGCCAATAGAATCGAGATACTGCGTCGATTCTTCTTGCACAAGCTTCAACTGCGAGTCGTCAGAACGCACTTCAGCGCGGAAGCGGTGCGTGCCACTGGTTTCTGCCAAAGCGATCACGCGAAGCGTGATTGTCTGACCGGCCTCGACCCGCGCGATCGGTTCGAATAACAGTTGCCCAGGTACAATGCGGAAGGCATGGCCCTCTCCACGCGTCGGCTCAATGCCGTCCGAAAACTGAGCAACAATTTTCACGTTGTTCGCTGCCTTGGAACCGCGATTGGTCAATTGCAGTTCATAGACGACTTCGCTGCCGACCGGTGCCGGTGCGATGGGGTCGCCGACGATTAGTTTCAGGTCAGCGATGGCTCGCACGTCAGTGGTGGTAGAACAATTCGCAGCCAAGCCGACTGCCATCGAACATTCAAGATCGACCCGGTTTGCGCCCTCGCGAGCCAGAGTCAGTTGCAACGCGGCTTCAGCCGTCATGCCCGGACGAATCTCTGCGATGGGCCACATTAGTTTTCCGCCACTGAGGGTACTGCCTGCCGGTGAGCTGATGAGCTTGGCACCGGGCGGAAGTACGAAAGTCGCTGTAATATCACGCGCTTCGGCATCGCCCGTATTTGCAACCGTCACTTGATAATTGGTGGCGGTACCGTGATAGACTGCCTGCGGGGCTTCGATCGTGGCCACCAAGTTGGGTTGCTTCACGAGCACGTCGATCTGCGTTGCACTGGTCAGGTCACCTAACGCAGTTGCGGAAGCTGCCATGCCAATCGTTCCGCGTTGATTGAAGGTTAGTTCCACATCGATTGTCTCTTCGCTTCCGGCTGGGATACTTCCGATTTCGGTTGAGCTAGCGCCATAGGGTTCAGCGCTTAACTTGACAGCCACATTCTGCGCAGCTGCATTACCGGGATTGCGAACGTGCAGCCGGTAAGTATTCGCCTCGCCATAGCGAACATCTGACGGACCTTCGAGCGCGAGTTCTAGACGCGGCGAACGCACATCGATAGTCGCTGCTCCTGAGACTGGCATCAGGGTCCACTCCATCGCCACGGCGAACTTGCGCGGCGATTGAGCGATCATCTTGATCGGTGCCTTAGCCGATTGGCCCGCAGGCAGGGAGTCGAACGCCCAGGTGAACAACGTGGCCCCGTCTGCTTGTTCAACTTCGATTTCTCCGCGGCTGGGCGGCTGCGCGTCGGCGGCCACGCCCGGCGGAACATCGAGACGGAGTATTAAACCTTCCAAGTTGATGGAATCGCGGTTATAGACGACCACATCATATTGGGCCGGTGCGCCGACCGGCAAGTCAGCCGGGCCATTCAACACGACTTCGATGTGTGGAGTTTCGAGCTTCATGCGTTCATCGCCGCTGCCAGCGGACACAGGCTGTTGACGACCCGTTGTTGAACGACCTGAAGTGGAACTTCGTTCCGTTTTCGACTGGAGCTCGGGCTTTGCACCAACTGTCGGTTCACTAGGACGGCTGACCGACGGAGAAGCCGTGATTGTTGTTGACGTGGCCGCGTTTGAAGCTGGTGTACGGGATGGCAACTGCGGCGGCGGAAGTTCTAGCGTTGGCGGCGCGGTGGTTTCGGTTTGCGCAGGTGCTAATTGCGACGCAATGGATGGTCGGGCTGTGCTTGTCCGTCCGTCACCATGCGGAACTGATGAAATCGAAGTAGATGGAGCTGGACCCAGCAGTTCAGGTAGGGACGGAGGACTGGCGGATGGGCGTTCCAAAGATGGTGTAGACACCATTTGCGTAGGCACGCTGACTGATTTCTTCTCGCTGACCACCGTGGTGCTCGGTGCTGAAACGCGTTGCGAATCGGTCCGCGGAGTAGCCTCAGGGCGCGCTGTCGCTGGGAGTGGCGCTGGCGAGTTGAGCGTTGACTGAGAGCTGGTATCTGCAGGTCGACGAGTCTCTTGAGTAAGCTGGCCAGTTGTTGGAAGGTTGCCGCTTGTGCCGTTGTGCGTCGAATTCCCCGAGATACTTTCGCTTGACCTTGCCAGCTCTGGTATAACTTGGGCTGTCTTGCCTGAGGCTGGATTGCTTGCGTTTGAGTTGCCGTGGCTCGTGCTCGGCCGTGGTCTCCCGGGTAATGGGATTCGAGAAACTTGGGGTGGCTTGTTGGTAATAGGTGCCGCTGCGTCGGAAGCTTTGCGCGAGGAAAAATCTCGGCTTCACTTGGCTCCACGCTCTGGCTGTCCCTCGTGTCGTATTTGGAGTTAGCTCTATAAGATGGCAACTCCTGATCTTGTAGGTCTTCGGCGTGGTCGCGGATTGAGTGGCGAACTGAGTCTGGAATTGCCTTTTCCACATGAACTTCGCCAATCAATTCTGGTGACAACGTTCCGCTATGATCCGAGGTCGGTTCGGAGTTGATGCTGGGTGCTGTGGGCCGCTTGGTGGCCTGGGCCGGCGATGACTGCGACGCCAGGCTTCGTTTGGCTTGCTCTGGTGTTACGACTTGAGGCAACTGAGCGCCTAGATTGGCTTGGCGGTCACTGGGGGCTGTGGGATGTGTAATGCCGCCGACCGATGGTCGTGGCGACGGATAGCGTGGCTGCGCCGACGCTTCAGTGGTCGACTCTTGAGTGCGACTTGGGGTGAAGCGCTCTAGCCATGGAGATTGGTGCGTTCGTCGCAAAGTAGATCGCCCCGTGGGTTGCGGTGGGACGCTTGGGCGGGCCGGCTGCATGGCTGGGGCTGAACTGGTCTGCGGGCGAGTGGCATCGGTCAGTGCACGCAATTGCTGAATGAAGCCGCTTTTTCGGATAGGCGACGGCTCGTCCAGTTGCCGTTCGCTGCCATCTTGCGCGAATGCCGAGGCGGTAGCTAGCAAAATACCCAGCCACCAACTGCCGCGGATCAATAGAGTCAGATTGTTGGGCATTGATCCCCAGCTCCGAAGCGTAAAACACGTTGTACCTTCAGCTACTGAAGGACCGCTTCAGGTGCTATCGACTGCGGAGGATGTAACGATTAAGTCAATCTTGCCTTTTTTGAGCAAAGCAGGAACTTCGGATGCGTGGGTCATACCTGCTTGGGCGGTACGTAGTGAACTTGCGGCATATAGCGATTATCTTCTCGCCGCTTGGCTAGATGCGTCCTTCGTTTAGCTTGCATTGAATCCTCCCTACCCAAGCTGCCGACTTGTCATAAAGCCTCCTTTTGCCCATGGAGCTTTGCCCTAGATGATTTCCTGGTTGGAAAAACCGATTGGAAAATCCGTCGCTACCTCTGCGCGGATTTACTCACGCAGTTTGCTGCGCGCATCTGACAATCAATTGCGCAGGCAAGTCGTATTGCTACGTGATTCGCTCTCGCGGCAAAAACGTCGCATCTTCAACCGAGTGCAGCTCGATACAGCTTGTGGGCTACTGATCGAGTCATTTCGACGCGTCTTAAACATTGATCTATATGATGTACAGCTCGAAGCCGGCGTAGCTTTAACGCTTGGCAGAATTGCCGAAGTTCAGACTGGTGAAGGCAAGACCTTTATTACGGCCGTACCCGCCTTTCTATTCTCTCTGCATGGTCGTGGCGTGCATGTGGCCACGACCAACGAGTATTTGTGTCAGCGAGATTACGAACTGCTACGTCCTGTATACCGCACTTTGGGAGTGACGGTCGGGTGTTTGAAGACCGATGCCTCGGAACAAGCAAAACGTGGGGCCTATGCGTGTGACATCACATACGGTCCGGGTTACGAGTTTGGTTTCAACTATTTGCGAGACCAGATTCGGTTGCGGTCTGAGTATGAAAAACGGCTGGGTAGTGATTATCTCGATCGCATTCAAGGCCGGCCCCCGCTGCAATTTGCTCCCGTTCAACCCAAGCGCGCCTTCGCGATCATTGATGAAGCCGATAGTGTGTTGATCGATGAAGCCAATACACCTCTAGTGCTGAGCGGCGCATCTGCAGCCAACCCTGCCAATGTCCGCGCACTCAGAGCGGCCAACTCACTTGCTCTAAACATGGTGAAAGACGTCGACTTTCAAGTCGACCGACGTCGGATCAAGCTATTGGAATTGGGTGAGCAGCAGGCAAAGGTACAGCTGGCTGCTGAGGACATGGGGGTGCTAACGCGTCCCTGGCGCGTCTATATCTTGAATGCTCTGCAAGCACACTATTCTTTCGCTCGTGACGTCGACTATGTCGTTCAAAATGCAACAGTCACCATTGTGGATCAATATACAGGACGCATTCACGATGAACGCAAATGGCAGAATGGTCTGCATCAGGCGGTCGAAGTAATAGAAGGCCTAGCACCGTCCCTTGAAAACATCGTCGAAGCTCGGATCACGCGTCAGCGCTTCTTGCAGTTGTACGACATGGTCTGCGGCTTGACTGGCACGGCCAGCGGGAACGAAGCGGACTTCCGGACTTTCTACGGATTGAGCGTGCAGCCTTTTGCCACACATCGACCTTGCCTGCGCCGCGTGTTACCCGCCCGCTACTTTTCCCGCCGAGAGTTCAAGGCTGCCCATGTCGTTCAGGAAGCCATCGACGTGGCTCTTGCATCACGATCTGTACTCATTGGAACACGGTCAATTGCAGAAGCAAATCATTATGCGACGCTCTTCGCCGCCAAACAGCGTTCCGTCAACGTCCTACACGGCATTCAAGCTCGCGATGAAGCAGAGATCGTTGCGGAGGCTGGACAGCCGGGACGAATTACGATTACCACCAACCTAGCAGGACGTGGTACCGATATTCAACTAGCAGACGTCGTGCGCCGCAGTGGTGGACTCCATGTCATCGCAACCGAGTACAACGATTCAGCGCGCATCGATCGCCAACTGGCGGGACGCACTGCGCGTCAGGGCGATGCCGGCAGTGCGCGATGGTTCGCCTCAGCCGACGATACGATCTTCACCGACCATGCCGATCGTCTAGTGCTTGCCAAGCGCATGCGGGATAGCTTGCGCCAAATTGCTTCTGAGGATGGGATAACCTCCAACAGAATTGATCAGCAGTTTCGACTGCTCCAACAACAACTCGAACGCATCGGGTTTGAGCGTCGAAGCCGCATGGTTGCCGACGATCGTTGGATGGAGTCCATACAAAAGGTAGTCGCATGATTCGATTCGCATTTATTCTCGCGTATGTATTGCTCACGGCGACACCGGGTAGGTCACAGAGCTTGGATGCATTCACCGAACCGGTAAAGTCGGTTCGCGTAGCCACTGTCGAAGCGGGGCGCATTGATGCCCTGCACGTCAAACGAGGGCAATCGGTTGCAGCAGGCGCAGAACTCGTGCGTTTGGATGCCGAACTGCTCGAAGTCGCTGCTCACATCGCCGCAGCAGAAGCCGCGGACGACACCCATGTACGCCAATTAGAAATCGACTTGAACGCAAACCGAGAAAGACTAACGCACATCGATGACCTGAACGGTCAAGGCGCCGTTTCGCCAGAAGAAGTTCGACAAGCGAAGCTGAAAGTCGCTGTCGCTGAACTGGAATTGGAAGCTGCTAGGAACCGGCTGTTGCGCGCCAAGCTGAAGAATGAAGAGGCTGCCGAGCGATTGAAGCGAAGGGTTGTGTGTGCCCCATTTGACGGGATCATTGTGGATATCACGCGCGAAACTGGCGAGTACCTTTCAATGGCGGAACCTCATATCGTTACGTTGGTCCAATTGCACCAACTGCGGGCGACGTTTTTTGTACCAACGCACGCAGCGATTCAGTTTCGCGCAGGCGATCATGTCCAGGTCGCACTTGAAGAGAGTCAAACACCAGTCATGGCTGAAGTCGAGTATGTCGCAGCCTTGACAGAGTCGGATAGCGGGCGCGTGCGAGTCGACGTACTGATTGACAATCAAGATTTTCATATCCGCGCGGGGCTTCGCGTACGATTGGACCTGCCTGCAACAGTCGCCACACTGTCGCGTACGAGGGCCGTGCGATGAACGTTCATACTGATTACCCACAGGCCGTTTCGCCAACTGCCCCAGTCGGACCTTCACGGACTCGAGTCGACGCGGGATCACTTGAGCTGCGAAAACGCTTGGCTGAATCCAACCGCCAGTTGCAATCGACCGCCTGGCTGCTGGAACTAATGCAACGAATTGCGGAATTTGAACTGGCCAGCGATGCTTGCCACGAGATCACTTCGCAGTTCAAGAATTACCTATCTGCCTCCAGCGTCGTACTTGTGTTGACCAATCGGCGCGGCGCCAGCCGAGTTGTTTCCGTGACGGATGTCGCGCATGTCGATCCAGAATCGGAGATAATGCGACGTTACCGTGCGACGGCCGACGAAGCACTCGAGCGGGGAAGCATCGCACTGAGCACGCCGAACTCGGAAACGACAGGAAGTGACGCCGAGCCAACTTATTCTCAGCGTCTGCTATCGGGTGGAGATCGAGACGTATTGAGTATTCCTCTGCAGGCTAAGTCGGGAAGCCCCGTGGGAGCACTGCTCATCCTGGCACCTGTTGGTGGCCTGTCGTCGGATTCCGGCTTACAGTCATTCTTGGAGGCCGCGGAATTGCCGCTGGCAACTAGCCTGCTTCAATGTCAACGCAGCCAGCGTACGCGCTTGAGTCGTCTGGCCTCCCGCATCGCGAAAGCCCCGGTAAGCAGTCAAGTCACCGTGATTTCAGGCTTTGTCGCATTGATCGCGTTGCTATGCTATCCGGTAACGTATCGCGTCTCGTGCTCGTTTCAAGTTGAACCTCAGCGTAGATTCTATTGCGTGGCCCCCCACGACGGCATCTTGGCACGTACCAACGCTCGACCTGGAGATTCCATAGAGGCGGGGCAGGTGCTGGCTGAAATGGATGGTCGCGAAGTACGTTTGGAATTGGCAGAGTTGACCGCCGAACGCGAGCGACTATCAAGACAGCGTGACGTATACATCGCCAGCCACGATACCGCCAAATCGGTCCAGTCTGAACTGGAAATGCAACGTATCGACGCTCGAGCAGCTTTGCTCGCAGGACGACAAGGTCGACTTTCTGTGTCCGCGCCCGTGCATGGAATCGTACTCAGCGGAGATGTTGACCAACGAGAGAACTTTCCAGTCAAACAAGGCGATTTGCTTTTCGAAGTAGCACCACTTGATCAACTGCGATTCGAGGTGCATATTCCCGATGACGAAATCCAGCATATCGACTTGGGCATGCATGTCGCTTTTGAAGTTGATGGACTTGGCGGGACATCTTACAAAGCGGAAATTGACCATATACGTCCACAGGCGGAGATCGTTCAGGGCGTGAATGGATTTGTCGCCGAATGTACGGTCACTAACGCCGACGGACGCTTGCGCCCTGGGATGCGCGGTCATGCAAAGATCGCTAGTCACTCGCATAGCATTGGTTGGATTGTGTTCCATCGTGCTTTCGATCGCTTGCAACAGTGGTGGTAGCCATGCAACTAGATCCCCAGACGGTCGATGTGCTGGCGTTACGCCCGCGAATTCGAAATGATCTTTCTGTCGTTCGCCAAGTCTACTGTGGTGGTGCGAGCTATTTGATCGAAGACTCGCTGCGCAACAAAATCCACCGTGTCGGCTTGGCAGAATACGCTTTCATCTCCGCACTGGATGGCCGACGAACGGTCGCCGATGCTCTGTCAGTCGTGGCGACACAATTCGGCGAAGAAGCCTTCGACGCCAGGGATGCTCTGGGTCTGGTTGGTTGGCTAGCTGAAGCCCAGCTCGTTGTTACCAAACAGGACATGGATTCGACGCGCAAATCTCAAGTCGTCGTGGATGCGAATGCCAAAGCCTATGCAGCCCATTTCGGCTTCCTCACGCAGCGTTTTCCCATCTTTAATCCTGATCGAATCGTGCGAAGATCCGCCGAGTTGATGGGGCGAACAGTGAGGATTGTGCTAGCTGTGGTGGCTCTTGCACTGCTGGTTTTCAGCGGAATGATACTGGCGGACCAGTTCGAGTCCCTGTTGCGATGTCGTCGCGAGATTCTAGCACCATCAAACTGGCTGGCGTTGGTGTTGGTGTGGTTGGGCTTGAAGCTCTTTCATGAGTTCGGCCATGCAATGGCCTGTGGAATGGTCGGTGGTCACGTTCGGCAATTTGGAATTGTGTTGGTCTTATTTGTCCCAATGCCCTACGTGGATGTCAGCAATGCATGGCTGATAACATCCAAATGGAAGCGAATCTTCGTTTCAATGGCCGGCGTGGCGGTAGAAGCCATGATAGCCTCGCTAGCCCTGTTGCTGTTCTGGCAAAGCCACGATGAAATTGTGCGCATGTATGCGGTCAATGTTATCTACTTGGCCACGATTACAACCTTAGTTTTCAATCTTAATCCGCTGATGCGATTCGACGGGTATTACGTGCTCACCGACTTGGCAGAGATGCCCAACTTGGCGACCAATGGACAGCGACTGCTTCACTATTGGATCAATCGGCTATTTTGGGGCTGTGCGGTTGCCAAGCCTTATTGGCCGGAAGGACACCCTTGGGTAGTGCTGTCGTATGCGATCGCCGCCGCGGCTTGGCGGATCCTTGTTCTAGCGACATTGATCGTCGCAGCATCCCAAATGTTTAGCGGGGCTGGCGTGGCACTAGCTGCGGTTGCCACTGTGACTTTCCTGGGGAAACCTGTTATGAGTTGGATGAAACGATTGGGACGCGTGGGAGATCTTAGCCGGCGACGTACTGTCGCAGCCTGCTTGACCCTGGCTGCTTTGGCTGCACTAGCCTGCTGGCTACCTTTACCTAGATCGATCCAAGTTCCGGTGGCAATGCGGCCGGCTAACCATCAGATTGTCCGCGCCGCTGACGCAGGATTTCTAGAGGAAACGTTGGTTCAAGCGGGCGATCTTGTGCGTCAAGGCGATGTTTTGTGCCGTTTGTCGAATCCGGAGCTCTACGCTGAACTCTCCGAAATCCAAGTTGCCCTCGAAAGCTCGCGACAACAACAGCGCGTTTTTCGCAGCCAGCAACAGTTGGTTGCTTGGGAGATCGAATCAGCGCGAGAAACGGCTTTGCGAATACGACTGACGGAACTGCAAGAACGCCTGCAGGCTCTGCAGGTCGTAGCTACCAAGGATGGGATGGTTGTATCGTCTGTAATGAGAGAAATGGTTGGGCAATTTATTCACCGAGGTGAAGTGCTATGCAGCCTCGGTCAATCTGATAGTTGGGAGCTAACCGCCTTTGTACCGCAAAGTAAAATCACTCGCCTAAGTCGGGAAACCCCACCTGCCGGCGAAGTCGTCTGGCCAGGCCAAGCGAAAAAATCGATAGAAGTTCAATTCACTCTCGACTCATCAAGGGTGTCGGAAGCGATCGAGTTTCCTGAACTGTCTTCAGCCCATGGAGGCAGATTGGCGGTTTATCAGGCCGGACAATCCGCACCATCGGAAAAGTTGGTTGAAAGGCAAATGCGATTGACTGCTACATTGCAGAGTGAACGGCTGGCTGCGAGCCACATCCGTGTTCGCTCGGGACAGCCGGCTTTAGTCCGAATTGCTTTACAGCGTGAATCGCTTGCAGAAACTTTGTGGAATATGTGGATGCTGTAGCGTGTTCGCTTTGTGATGTCAGCCATGAAATCGGTTGCGAAAATGGATGCATTGGTTCGATAGATTGAAATGCGGGAATGGATTCCGTTCGAATTGCCCTTCGATTGCATGGAAGAAGACCGATGCCCCACTTTGGATGGCTTATGGCTGCGAAGTTGCCCAACTTCGTCGCAACTTGTACGCTAGGACTGCTGCTTAGTTCAACCGTTGGTGTCTCCAGCGCTCAGCAACCTTCACCAAACATTGGTCAACTGCAGGAAGTTGTTCGTTCGGTTAGTAACCGCTTTCAATCACCGGAGGAAGCTTCATTCGACCCAGGTTGGTGGACGCCATATGTTGCCCAACCCATAGAGTTGGACCTTGCGTCACGGCCGCTGACTCTTGAACAGACCATTGTCGAAACCCTTATTCACTCAAAACAGATCAAGGTATTTAGTGAGCTTCCACTAATCCGTGAGACGGCCGTCATTGAAGCTAGCGCGGCGTTTGACTGGGCTCATTACGCAGACACCCGTTGGGACGACTTGAGTGAGCCCATCGGCAACTCATTGACGGCTGGGCCTGGCGTAAACCGATTCAACGATCACCAATGGACTGGCCGAACGGGAATTCGGCAGCGCACGCTGACTGGTGGTACGTTAGACCTTTCGCAGCAACTCGGGTTTCAAGACAACAACTCGCAGTTTTTTGTTCCGAACCCACAGGGCACAGCGCGGCTTGTGCTTGGGTTTACTCAGCCACTGATGCGTGGACGAGGCCGCTGCTACAACAACAGTCTGGTCGTATTGGCACAGATCGACCAGGCTGCAGCAAGCGATGAATTTCGTCGTCAAACCGAGTTACATCTGTTGGAAGTGACACGAGCGTATTGGGCGCTCTACTTGGAACGCGCTGCACTTTATCAACGCGTCCAATTGTACACGCGCGGCAAGGAAATCCTTGACCGGCTGAGTGCCCGCGCGTCGCTGGACGCGAGCGAGTTTCAAGTAGCCACTGCGACTGCCGCTGTAGCAAGTCGCGAATCCGACCTGTTGCGTGCTAAAGCGACTGTTGCCAATGCCCAATCGCGGCTGCGAAGTCTCGTTAACTCACCCACGTTAATAGACGTGGAAGTTCTCCCTGTAGACCAGCCCACCTTCGCGGTGTCAAACGCGAATCTCGAAGAGTCAGTCAATATCGCCATGCAGTTTCGCCCCGAAGTCCTGCAGGCGCTCAAGCAGGTCAAAGCGGCTTCGATCCGCTTGGACATGTCAAAAAATGAACTTTTGCCACTGCTCAATCTAACCACACAAACCTACTTGGCAGGTCTGGCTGCGGACGGACAGTCTTTTGACGCCTTCGGCAATCAGTTCAGTACGGGCTCACCTTCCTATGGTGTTGGACTGGTTTATGAGCGTCCCAACGGCAACCGCGCGGCACTTGCTAGAAAACAGCGTCGGCAGTTGGAATTGCGACAATTGCACAACCAATTCGCAACCACTCAAGAAACCATACGCTATGAGGTAGCCGTAGCGGTGCGTGAGCTGGACACTTCGCTCAATGAACTGTCCACCAAATACGTCGCACTAGTTGCGCAAGCGCAGCAGCTCGCAGCCATGCAAGCTCGCTGGGAACAGCTCCCTGCCCAACAGGTCAATGCCACCTTGGCGCTGGAAAATCTCCTTGAAACTCAACATCGCGTTGCCACTGCGGAGTTCGAGTACTTGACCGCGCAACTGACTTACAATCTTTCGTTGGTCAACTTGAAGCGTGCGTCTGGGATTTTGATGCGTTCGGAAAACATTGAGCTGAGCAATTTCTACGAATGCGGTGTCCCGACCAATGTACTCAACAAGTACTAATTGCGGGTCACGCCAGCAGCTGGAACTCTCTCTCGCCGCGGGGAGGACGACAGGCGGGGAGGACGACAGGGTCGGGAGTTTTTTCAGCAGCCGGGGCCAACTGCGACTTGGCGTGAAGCTTGGTGTTTCGCCAGTGCTTGAGCTGGCACACAAAGCTGAAAAGACTCCCGATCCTCTTTCTCAGTGCTGTGGGATCTCGATAGGTTCGGACCAGAAATTAATGCGATCAACAGGAAGTGCCAGAAAAACCAGTGTTTTTCGCTCATTGACGAGACTTGGCAACGATTCTAAAATCAGCATACAATTCGGTGGATATAGCTCAGTTGGTAGAGCTCTGGATTGTGGTTCCAGCTGTCACGGGTTCGAGTCCCGTTATCCACCCTGCTGTTTCACCATGCGATTTCGAGTGGTCGGCGTGCGTTATGGTTTGGTGTTTTCGGCCATGGAGTAGCTCTGCAGCACACGGCGCAGTTTTTGTCTTGCCGCGGCGAAAAATCGCCTACTCCAGTTTGGCAAGCCAATAGCGCTTTAAATCATGTGAACGGATCGCAAATCCGAGAGTAGCGATTCTGCACTCGTCTGAATGGTCGAAAGCTCTCGATCTCGAGCGGCAGACTCAAGTCGACTTGCGAGGGGCGTTAGGCAGTCAAATCCGTAGCCTCCCGCCGCACCCTTGAGCTGATGAGAAATTCGCTGGAGCTGTTCCCAATCTTCGGCTGCCAATAGCTGCTCAATGGTATCGATCTTCTCTGGTATTTCAGATACGAACAATTCAACCAAGTCGATCATCTCTGGATCATTGGCAAGCGTAGAGAAAATGGTTTTGCTTTCCATGATGGTTCTGCCCCCAAAAGATATTTCATGCAGATGGCTACCGCGCCAACGTCTAAGCTAATTTGGTCAGCTCTTTACTGGTCAATGCCTTACTTGTCAGCTCTTTTTTGCGCATCACCAAGTCGTGCAGCGAAGCATGCCAACGAGCGTGCTTGCGCAGTGAATCGTTCACAACGTCAAGAAGTTCCTGCTTATCATGCAATGGCTTGAACAAACAGGCTTCTGCGCCCTCACGCATCGATGTTAAAATGGTGTCGATCGATACCAATCCCGTCAGCATGATCACGTGAATGCCACCATCGAATCGCTTAATCGACTTGAGCAAGTCCAGGCCGCTCATCTTGTTGGGGCCAAGGTCAATGTCAAGAATCACCAAGCGACTGCCTGTCCTGATCAGTTCATCAATGCAGAGATCTGGATCTGGTTGCGAATGTACATCGAACGCAGGACCAAGGTTGCGCTTGATGAGCCGCAATATGCTGGGATCGTCGTCGACGTGGATAATTTGCGGACAGGTTTTTTGAACGACCATAACGATACGCCCCTCAACTCTTTAAGGTATGCGAGACTAGTAAGAATTACGCGCAGGTGGGGCATGGGAACCCTATCCTCAAAATAGGTACCAGAGCGGCGGCGTTGTGGTGAATACGTAGGATTTCGATGTTCTCTGGTTGGCAAACCCGCATATTCGCGACAAACCTCACACGTCGTAGACTTTACAGGCAAGGAACCTGTATGTGCACAGCCGTGTACAGTAAGCGCGTCATTAATGTTCTATGGTTCTCTGCCAGCTTGACCAACGAAGAGGTTTGCACAAGTCTTGGACTTAAGCACCAGTTTTTCCACCAGTTTCTGGCGGTAAGTGTAGCTGGGTGACTAAGTCGCAATGTGCTGGGAGCAAGATGTGAGTTGCCCCAATCCAGTGTCGTTCGAGTTTTCGTAGTGAACAATGCAACAGGTGGGGCCAAGGTGCAGCTTTCCGGAACAAAAATTCTGCTGGTTGAAGATTGTCCAGATCAACAACGGCTACTCTATCACTATCTTCGCAATGCACAGGCCGATGTTGCGCTTGAGTGCAATGGCGAGGCCGCCGTGGACTCAGTCGCCAAAGCCTCCCAAAAGGGAACGCAATTTGACGCAGTCGTTATGGATCTCGTTTTGCAGCAGATGGATGGGATATGCGCGACGGAACAAATCCTCCGCATCTCGCCTGCAGTAGCTGTGGTCGGCTTGACTGCAAACGGTTCTGATGCAGTAGAGACCGCGTGGCGCCGTGCCGGCTGTATTGCGTATCTGACCAAGCCGGTAACGAAGGACGCCCTGACAAAAGTTTTGGCCGAGGGTATCTCGATGATGCGAATTGACAATGAGATTCGCCGTGGACTCATCGCTTCGCGTCCACTTACTGAGCTCTAGGAATTGCTTCTTAAATAGAGACGAATACGATTCGATGCGAACAATTATTACTGCACAATTGCCAACCGTTTTGGTGCTTTCAGCCGCGCTGGGTGTTTCCGAGACACTGCTAATTGCACTTTTGCCACTGGTTGCGCCATCATTTACTGGATACGCAGAACTGGGCTTGAATCTTGGGATTCTTCTTTCGTTGATGTTTCCGTGTCTTGTCTGGAATCATCGTCGGGCACGCCTTCGAAAATCGCCAACGAGTGCTGGTGACACACATACTCGCACCACTGCGGTGTCGATTTGCGTGTTGCTTGTCGGACTACCGCTTACCGCAGTCGCGGCTAGATCCGCCAGCAACGCGATTCAGAATAGCTCCCAAGCTCGCTTTGAGCGGCTCAGCGAAAAACTCACGAGTGAAGCCAAACGTCGCCTGGAGTCATACGGCTACGGATTGAAAGGCGCGCGTGGCTTGTATGCCGCCAGCGACCACGTTACGCGTCGCGAGTTTGCTGCATTTGTCGCGTCGCGTGACGTTAATAGAGAATTCACAGGCTCTTTGGGAATCGGATTTATCGAGCGTGTTCGGCGGCAAGACCTCGACGAATTCATCGCCAGGGAGAAAGCCGATCATGCGCCAGATTTTGAGGTCAAGACTAGCGGTGACGCACCGGATCTGTTTGTGATCAAGCATATTTATCCAATGAAGCCCAATCGCGAAGCTTGGGGCTATGACGTGGGATCCGAGAAAGTCCGTCGAAGGGCCGTCGAGCGTGCGATTCGCACGGGCAATCCGACCATCACCGATCGGATCACTCTGGTTCAAGATGCAAGACGATTGCCGGGACTACTATACTTGATGCCTGTGTATGCGAATGGCTCAAATCCTCGTACGCCTCAGGAGCGTGAGGCAGCCTTGGAAGGTCTCGTTTATTCTCCGGTCATCCTGGCAGATGCGTTCTCCGATGTGACTCAGGTCACCGACGGTACGCTCGACATCAAGATCGCCAGCAGCAACGAACTTACCGACTCATCGCTCTTGTTTGACTCATGCAAAATCAACTCGATTTTTCCATCACAGGAAAAAAATGCCAAGAGCCGCTTCTGCTCGCAGACTCAGTTGAACTTGGGTGGCAGCACTTTCACCGTGTTTACCAATAGCCTTCCAAGTTTCGAATCGCCGTCGCTACGCTGGTTACCTGCTACGATCGCTCTCTGCGGATCGATACTGATTATTTTGTTGTCTGGAATTGTCTGGACACTGGGAGCCAGCCGAAGCCAAGCACTAGCTCTGGCCGATCACATGACACATGAATTGCGTCAGCGGCAGGCGCAGCTCGAGTTGAGTGAACGCAAGTCGCGCGCGGTATTCGATCAGACATTCCAACTGATCGGATTGCTTGACGCAAACGGGATTGTATTAGACGTCAATCAGACGGCGCTCAGCTTTTCAGGTATCACATTGGACTCAGTCGTAGGTATGCCGTTTGATCAAACGCCGTGGTGGACGCATTCCGAGCAAGCGCAGGCGAAGGTTCGCGATGCGATTCGCCGCGCAGGGCGTGGTGAATTGGTGCGCATGGAGTGCGAACACTTTGATCATGCTGGGCAGCGTCATACGGTTGACTTTACTATGAAGCCCGTCTACGACGACAACGGAGACGTTTTTTGGCTGATACCCGAGGGACGCGATATCACGGATCGAAAGCGTTTCGAAACCGAACTGGTAGCAGCCAGAGACCATGCAGATTCAGCCAATCAAGCGAAAAGCGAATTTTTGGCGAACATGAGCCACGAAATTCGTACGCCAATGACTGCCATCTTGGGCTATACCGAGTTGTTGCTCGACGATCGCAATTTTGAAGACAGTCCGCTGTCTAAGATTGAGTCGATTCAGACGATTCAACGCAACGGTGAACACTTGCTAGGCATCATCAACGACATTCTCGACCTTTCGAAAATCGAAGCTGGAAAGTTGATCGTCGAACACGTAGAGTGCTCCCCCTACGAGTTGGTTCGCGAGACGCTGGCCATGATGCAGGTCAAAGCGCAAGCCAAAGGTATTACTCTAGAAGCTAGTTTTGAAACGCCCATGCCAGTTGCGATCCTTAGCGATCCGACTCGACTCCGCCAAATATTGCTCAACGTTGTGGGTAACGCAATAAAATTTACCGAAACGGGCAGCGTACGCATCATTGGACGCTGTCTAGAGTGTGTGCCTCCCCGAATCGAGTTCGATGTCGTGGACACTGGCGTAGGAATGACGCCCGCGCAGCAGGCTCTGTTGTTTCGTCCATTTTCTCAAGCCGACTCTTCAACAACTCGCAATTTTGGCGGTACCGGACTCGGATTAACCATTAGCAAACGCATGGCCCAGATGCTAGCCGGAGACATCCACATCGTCGAATCTAGCTTTGGCCACGGCACTCGCTTTCGCATCGAGTTTGGCGCTGCACCAGTCGATAGTACCCAGGTTTCACACCTTGGATTGAGTTCGCCACCCAAGGAGCCCGCCGAAGCCTGTCTTTCCAGCGCCCGAGAGTTAGGCACCGAGCTACTCTCGGGATGTCGCGTCTTGTTTGCCGAAGATGGCCCGGACAACCAACGACTTATTTCATTCGTACTTAGGAAAGCAGGTGCGAGCGTCAACGTAGTAGAGAACGGGCAATTGGCCATCGAAGCGGTGCAGGCAGCCAATGGGACGGATCTGCCCTACCACGTCGTGCTGATGGACATGCAGATGCCTGTCTTGGACGGATACAGCGCGACCAAGCGGCTCAGGGAACTGAATTATGTTGGTCCAATTATCGCGCTGACGGCGCACGCTATGGATGGCGATAGTATCAAATGTTTGGAGGCCGGCTGCGATGACTACGCCACCAAGCCCATTGAACGCAAGTCTCTAATAGAAAAAGTCGCTTCTCATTTTAGGGATAGCGAACAACTGCAACCTGCGGCCTGTGACGCGGCACAGTGAAACCGAGCCGCTCAAGTCCTACACCCCACTGCCTTGCCATCGCCCTGCTCATCGTAGAAGCAACTCACCAGGTAACCATTCACGAACTTGGCGTCGACAGGAAAGGGTCGGGAGTCTTTTCAGCAGCGCCCGCCACCGATGAGCTGCCGCTGGTAGGAACATGTGGTTTCTAATTGGCGAACGATTTAGGCTGAAAAGACTCCCGACCCTGTCACACAAGCCGACACATCGTGAACGGTTACCTCACCAGCAGCCCACGCTCTAATGCGCTCCAGGTTCGTGCCAATCTAGGATCTGGGCGGAAACAAGTGTTTGCAGACCTGTTGCGGATTCCAGTAATAGTCGCCCGCGACTATCAATGCCTGGACAGTAACCAACCATCGGGTCTGGCCTGTCATTGACCTGCGCTCGCACCAGCTTGCCTGTCAGAAGGCATCTCCGTTTCCAATCATCAGACCAATTTTGCCCACTGTTCTGCGCCCAATCGATGATTCGCAACTCGAGTCGTTGCAATAGGTCAACCAACAATGCGCTGGCGTCGATGTGGGTTCCTGCGTACTGTGTGAGACAGTTGGCTGTGTGGCGTAAATCCCGGGGTGCATTCTCCCAGTCGACGTCGACGTTAACGCCAATTCCAATCAACCACTGATAATTATCTGGTCGATAGCCACGTTGTAGAAGCGGTGTTGTTTCACTCAGATCCATAGGCGGTGACTGTGTTCGCACCGATTCAATTAAGATGCCACCCAGTTTCTTACCATCCAGATAGATGTCGTTGGGCCACTTTAATTGGGCGACACTGCTGCCCAGGATATGATCGACGGAGTCGGCCGCAGCCACACCACATACTAGCGCGAGCTGCCCCCAGTCATTTCGATTGTCGGGCAAGCACGCCGAATCAATCGTCAATGTCAACATCAAGCAGCCGTTTGGTGACCACCAATGATGATCGCTGCGCCCCCGTCCTGCCGTTTGTTGGTCAGCGATAAACAGCACCGGTGAAACACCGGTTTTCATCAATTCACGGCGAGCAACCGAATTGGTGGAATCAATGGAATCGAACCAGTGGACTGCGTGAATCCAACCACTGGCACGCAACTGGTCGATGATAGGCTGTCGGCTGTCAAACATCGTTCTGGGTCACATCACCTAGACGTGATCGCCGCAACAGCGATCAACACGACAACGGCTAACGCCAGCACAGACAACATCTTCCACGACACTTCGCGTTGCGAGGAAAGATTGAGCTTGGATGCTAAGCTAAGCATGCCGAGTTCGGTATCATTCACAACAAACTGCGATACGTCACGTACATTTGCTGCCGGCACATCTGACGACAAAGGCGTCGTTGTGGCTGCATCACACGGTTGGGGCGACTCATCCAACAGCCTTAGGGCAACAGCTTGTACCGCGCGAGCGTTAAAGGGTCTTCGTTCAGGTTGTTTTTCGAGCAGTGCGGCGATCATGTCGTCCAAGAGCTTGGGACACTGCGGCACGAACTCGGTTACGCGCGGCGCGGGTTTTCGTAAGTGCTGTTCGAAAATGGCGGCAAAATTGTTGCCTGGAAATGGCTTATTGCCTGTCAGCAATTCAAACAATACACACCCCAACGAGTACAAATCGGCCTTGCCTGTGATTTGGGTTTCACCGGTAATTTGTTCGGGAGACATATAGGCGTGCGTACCAACGGTCAGGCCTTCACTCGTCAAATCCGCTGAATGCGTATCTCGGGCGATGCCAAAATCACCAAGCTTGATTTGTCCTTCGGCAGTCAGGAAAAGGTTGCCAGGTTTTAAGTCGCGATGGATAACGCCCTGGTTGTGCGAATGCTGCAACGCACTGCCGACTTGCCTTGCAATGGAAGCCACTTCTGCCCAGCTTAAACTGCCAAATCGCTCCAATAAATCCTTGACCGTTCCGCACTCGACAGCTTCCATCACATAGTACAACTGGCCATCATGTTCGCCGCCACCAAAGTACCGAATGATATTCGGGTGGTGCAAACGTTCCAAGATTTCCATTTCGCGGCGAAACCGCGCTCGCACCAATGGGTCCTGAGACACGGCTGGATGTAACAATTTGACGGCGACGGTCTGGCCCGTTGGCAATAGTGTCGCGCGATGCACGGCGCCCACTGTGCCGTTACCGATCATTGGCCCAAGTTGCAGTTCCGCGTATGGGATCTTCATAAGAAACGCTTGCCCCAGTTTATCTCCAACCCATCCGCGTACAGGCCAGCGAATACAAATGTACGCAGGCCATGATGACCACGCACAGGCCTGCGTAGCGATGCACTTCAGCCATTTGTAGCAATCCACTCGTGTCTAGGATTGGTAGCATGCTGAGAAACATCGAGCCAGCCGCCACCAAACTGCTGATGACCAGTCCCCAGACGCTCCATCGCGACAACCACCAGCGATTGGTGCGTAGCTTGGGGTCATCTTCGGAGCAGGGCAACATCAAGAATGCGATGGCGAGTAGCAAGAACGTGAAAGCCCCAGCCGCCGCCACATGCCCCAACAGCGCGTAGCCAGACATGTGACCATACTGGATGACCGAAACTAGACTGCTGAGCCCCAACACAAGTATTGTAATCAAATACAACCCGTAGAGCGAACCACGAACCCAGCCCAGTTTGGCCCGTGAGCGATTCGAACTGGTAAAAAAGGCCAGCAGTGCATGGGCCACCACACACGCCAGTGTAGCCCCCAAGGCAGGCCAAAGTACTTCCGAAAATGGCAGCGAAATTGGAATCTCGGCAATCCAAAGCGACAGTGAATTGTAGGTGTACATCTGATTTATCGAATCCTGCTAACATTCCAAGCGGCGGCGGAAAGCGTTATAAGGCAAGTTAGCCCCAGCGCGATCAAGCCCAGGATTTTGAATAAAGATCGCCCGCCGAAAAGCTGATTCCAGCGTGATAATCGAACGAGGTCCGCGTTCTGCAGTTGAAATACCTTCGACGAGAGGGTCTCTTGATCGGGTAACAACCCTACTGCTTGCACTTCGGCTTGGAAGAATAGGGAAGTATCACTGTGGCATTCGACGCAGCCGCTTGCCCCCAGCGCCTGCCGCGCCGGTCGCACGTTGTGCGCAAGTGGCCACGCATAGGGGGCCGCATGTTGCCCCAATACCACTGCATCGACGGACTTAATTTGGCTTTCGCCATCACGTTGAAAGCCCATACCGCCACTGACGTAGACTGCAACTGTGTTGGGATAAGCTTCCTCGATCGCGGCGAGTGCGCTTGCCATGCGTTGAGCGACTTGCGCGGTTCTTTCTTTGGCCTCAGCCGCCGCCAACTTGGCGACTTCTGCTTCTGTGCGATCTTCTTCTTTTACGCGTGCCCGCTCTTCGCCAATCAACTCAGTTCGCTGGCTCAGCGTTAGCTTGACTTCGGCCAATTCTTCCGTGAATTCGCGCCGTACCTTGAGTGGTTTACGGACTAATTGATAGGCGACTTCCGGATTCAGTACGGTTAGTTGGTCACCGGCGAGCGTTCCCCAGAATGAAGGCCACATCAAGCGGTGCGGCGTGTACCTGGCATTCTCCGTCAAATTTACTTCGCCATTCGCATCGCCAGTCCGATCGCCAACCGCGTTGGATTCGTCGCTTGGGCCGACGCTAGGATCGTGTCGGTCATCTGTCGCTTCGTCCGACGTACTCGGACCGGCACTACTGTCTGCCATGTAATTGACTGGCAAGTTCACAGGTCCGACGATTCCAGGAAACTCTTCGCCCGTGCGCTTAACGTGGGCACCCAGGTGATGCGCGATTGAGTTCAATTGCCGGCTTACAATTTTGGTCGGTGCGGCTCCCGAATGACAGGCAGTACATGTCATCTTTTCAAAGTGCAATGGAGGCAGCCCACGGTGGCCGGGCAACGGTGCTCCCATGCGACCGGTCTGTGCTGCATCGTTTGTGCTGCCGACATGGCAGCCTTGACACGACAAAGATGCTACGGACCCACCATTCGCGTGGACTTCACCATCAAAACCTCGGACAGTGTGATGGTCGATTGCGTTGCGATGGCAGTCAGCGCACACAAATCCAGCCCGTAGATGCACGTCTTCGTCATGCAGCCACCGGCTACCTGTGACGGAATCGCTCTCTACGTTGGAATGGCAGTAGTAGCAAGCATCGCTCTTCGGCTTGCGGACTAAGTCAAAGAATACTTTGCCATCGCCGCGAAACCGCTGCGAATCGTACTGGACTTGGGGAAGCTTGCTAGCCGCATCTTCGGCTTTGGCATCAAAGTCGTCTTTTAAACGTTTCATCGAGCCGCTGATGGTAGCGATCCCCGCTGCGATGGTCGGCGCATAGGCGAAATTCTCGTCTTCAATTTGTTCGGTCCACACAAATGGGCTGTAACCGCTTCCTGTATTGTGGTGGCACATCATGCAGTCGACAGGTAGCTCACCTGTGATGGCCGTTCGATCAACCGTTGCGTCGGCTAACGCTTCTATTGCGGCTTCCGATAGTTCTGCGGCTGCCGCGTTCGAAGTGCCGTCCTTATTATCTACTGCAACTGCGGCGACTGTCGCGATAGCCGCCTCACGCTGGCCAAGCTGTGGTCCGCCAGGTAGGAAGCCACCGAATTTTGCTGCGACCTGCCATCGGGTGAGTCCCAAGTCGTCAGGATGGTACGTCCCCTCCCAGCCGCGATAGGAAAGCGGCAGATGGGTACCCGTCCGTGGATCGCTCCAAATCCAAGGTTGCCCGGGACGTCCATGTTCCGCAGTTGCCTCCGTTGCATTAAAGTGCCAGCCGTGCGAAATGCTGTCAAAATCATGGCAGCGACCGCAGGTCTTGGCTGGTGAATAAGGCGGCGGATTCTCCACGCTTGGATCAATGCGCGAGTTATTGGCATCGTACAAGTCGATCCAGTGCACATAGCCGCTCAGACTGTCCGAACTAGCGTAACGCGACTGAGCAATCGCTGACGCTGAAACAGCGAACGCGACGCACACCGCCAGTGAGCAACCTGCAATCCGGAAAATCAATGACACGCTCAACCTCATCAAAAAACTCTATACTTCTGCCGCAAGTCGCGTGATTAACCCTTGAGCATACCGGTTGGGCGTCAACGGCGTCATAACCACCATGCCCCAGCTGCTTGCGCATGGAAGTTTAGCAACTTCCTCATATTCTTGTTGGACAGCACCAGTGTTAAACGCCTAGAAATTTCCCAAACGTTCAAACGAAACCAATGAAAGTGCTCTATTTCGCTCTATTTGCCCTTGCAGCATTTTGATACGGTTAGTCGGAGGGTTTGCTGCGCATATTCGGCACGCCCCTCTCGGGAGCAACGCAGAATGCTATTTTCGCGACGAAGAACTCGCAGATCAACCTCTCGCAAGGCAGCTAGTCTACTTGCCCTAGCGCTACCTGCGCCCTTGGCCCGCGTGGCTAACTCGCCCGCTGGCCCACTGCTAGTTTTCTTAGGTATTCCCGCCATGCTTTTCTTCGGCTGGCTGCAAGTTGAGTGGCACAATGGCAGTCCACAGCTAAGAGTAAATCCCCAGAAAGCCGGCGAAATCCGCGAGGCCGTTACCGACAAACTCGGGGATCTAGGCAACCAACCGTCCATTCAACACTGGCAACAAACGGCGTGGGAAGCCTGGTACTCTCAGCAAAACAGTTCTCTGCAGTCGTACCACCCGCAACAGCTTCCTTCCACCACTGCACAATATTCATCAGCGCACCAGCCATACCCACTTCCACAAACCAGTCCAAGCATAACGCAACCGTATCCGACTACTCATCAGCAGGATTTTGTACCGCAACAGTACCGACCAACAACCCCTGCCCAGTATTCACAACCTGGTGCGCAACAGCCCTACACACAGCAGCCCTACATACAACAGCCCTACACGCAACAGTCCTACTCGCAGGTAGAATTCTTCCAGTCGCAACCGTCGACCTTCAACTCGGCTCAAACCAACGCACGCTCTCGATTCCCGTCCACCGACACATTAACAATGCAATCATCAGTGGAATACGCGACAAGCCCCGGTCATATTCCAGCGACTACCTACCATTCGCAGCCAGGGACGGATCGCCAAGCTCGCTTACTAGAGCTCTATCGTCAGCGTCTATATCAGATCCAACAGCTGCAGCAACACCGCTGATACAACCTAATTTTCGTCCCACCCGCAGCGATCAATCCGTCGATTGACACTGATCTTCAAACGATTTCTGTCAAGGTTTTGGCAAAGCGGGCAGACGATTGATATTCGTCTGCAGCAGAATTGAAGGGGATGACAAGATAGAGGAAACCGTTGTGTTGAAAGAGAAACAGCTCGCCGCGAACAATCGCGACGAGCTGTTTTGATATTCAAGTCGGGCTGAGAGGATTCGAACCTCCGACCTTTTGACCCCCAGTCAAACGCGCTAACCAGGCTGCGCTACAGCCCGCCAAATTGAACGAGCTGTTATTCTAGCTACTAGTGTCGTTCTCGCAAACCCGGCCATGCAGAACTCTATGCGCCAGAGACGATGGCGATGGCGAAGATCACGACGTATCCACCCATGCAGAGAACAGCTAGAATGGTACTAACCATTCCCAGATAATAGCCAGCCTGCACCATACCCTTGTTGGCAGGATCGGTATTTCCGGCGGCGATGTCTTTTAGCGCTCCATTGCCCATGACCCAAGCGATAACACCAAAAATGGGGCAGACGAAAAAACCGAGTATTCCCATGGCTAAGATCAATCCGCTTTGATCGGACTTGGGATAACGGTACAAGGGTCGCGCTGGCTGATATGGGTTGGCGGCTGCATACGGATTTCCACTATTTCCCAGTGCGGCCTGTGGCGTCGAGGGTTCAAAGGCACCGGCAGGCTGCCACGCCCCAGCGACTCCTTGTCGAATCTGATACTGCGGCCCAACGCGTCCCTCCTGAAACCAGCGGTTCAGATTCGCGCGATCGACCGGACCATATTCGTTGCCATCTGGCGCACGCATCCAAAACTCCTGCGACGCGCCGGCATCGTAGGGGTTCGCACTGCCACTGGCCGTATTTCCTGGCGAAGTGTCAGCCAAATTGCCAGGGCCACCTACGGAGGACGATGGACTGCCAGCCAGAGGACCCGCGGATGGATAAGGAACGGTGTAGATCTGTTGGCAGGCTGGACAGCGAGCCTGCTTGCCAGCGTGCTCGTCGGCTACCGATAATTTCTTGCCACAACCCGAGCAACTCGTTTCAATGGACATATTGGCTTTAGGCTCCCTGACGTTCTGGATACAAGTAAATAAAACTCTTGCCAAGTCGTCCGCCGTAGTTGCCAGCCGTAATGCGCACCAATCCAGGCGTATCGAGCGCTGCATCGATGGCGGCATAGGTGGCGCGTGCGACTGAGTCTAGGCTGCTGCCGTTGATCACGATCTCCATAATTGACTTCACATCTTTGGGAACTCGCGACTGTTCACCCAGCGTCTCGCGCAATGTCGGACAGAACTCAGCATAGGTACTAGCAATGAGAAAACTATAACGACTGCCTGCCTTGCTTGCACTCGAAGCAATCCCACCAGGAAAAGTTAGCACACAGTCATCGATCTCATTGACGGCTTTGACCGACCGTTCGGCCGCATCGATTGCCGCATCTTCGCTGGTGCCCATGTACCATAAGTTCCCCCCCATCACGCCATCGCTAAAGCCAAACCGACGCGTCAAGTAAAATTCGCCGCCCATCGTAGGGACGACCCAGCCCGCCGTACCAAAGCGCCGCTCTCGAAATTGGTGACCGTCTCCAAAAAACGCTACCTTCCGTCCAATCTTAAAATACGGCTCGCTGTCCAAACGGTTAAAACAACGCGCAGTCGGACAGGTCATCACATTCTGACTAATGCGCGCCAAAAGCACTTTCTCCAAATGGCTTTCCCGGTCCTTGCGAAAACGAGGCACGTGGATTTGGATTACTGCGCCGATCCGTCCATCAGGTGTCTCCTGTCCCGGCGACGTCCCGTCCAAAACTCGCGACACCCCCGCTTCACTATCGCACATAATCGTACTGCTGGCATGGCCAGTGACCGCGTGACAGCAGTGATCCAACCAAGTGCGATCACGGGCCGTGACCAGGAATTCGGCATAAATGCTGCGAAACCCTTCCGCGTAAGTATCTTCGACGATTGAATAACGATCTTTGCTCATAGCAAAACTAATTCGTGAGATTTGTGATTCAGCGCCCGCGTAGGCGCCGCACACGCTTGCGCGTAGCTGATATAGAACTCGTTGGAACCGGAGGAACTAGCTGCGGCCTCGTCCTTCGTAGACCGCCGATTCGGTTACTACTTTATCCATATAGATATCATGCTCTTCACACGGAATCTCTGGAAACATTTGGCATTCGAAGGCGAGAGCGACCAAGGGAGTATCAGGCCGCGCATGCTCGAGCAGCTTGTCGTAGTAACCCTTGCCGTGCCCCGTGCGTCCACCAGATTGATCGAAGGCGACGCCGGGTACCATGATCAAATCCAAATCTCCAGCAGCCAGTCGCTTGCTTTCCACCTCGCGCAATTCAGTCTTGGGCTCCAATATCTTGTACATGCCCACGTCTAACTCATCCATGGACTCCAAGTGAAACAGCTCAAGTTCTCCATTGACGCAGTAGGGCACGACAACGCGTTTTCCGCTGTCAATCGCGTCGGGCAAGGAATGGCGTGTGCGGACTTCGTCACGCACATCAATATAAAACATTACGGTTTCAGCTGCCGCATACTCGGGCAACTCCATAAAGCTGCTGACGATGCTGCGGCTAATTTCGTCTTTGGCAATTTGGTTCTTGCGGTTTTCGTGAGCCGCCTTGCGGATCTGCTGCTTCTTGGCGGCGGTTTCCGATTGCGGCTGGGGGCTAGCGGGCTGGGTATTCATAAATAGTGTTGTGGAAAGCAAGGTGATCGGATCGGGTTTGTACTGAATGCTCGCTGTGCTGCAGAGTCCCGTAGCTAGGCTGGAAAATCGACGCAGAGCTCGCAATTTCAACATGCGCTTGGTGTGGCTTCACAGTCTAACAACTGGCCGCAGGTTGGTCACCTCGGCAGCCGCAAACTTTTGCGGTAACCCCGTTCTTGATGTGTCGGCTTGTGTGACAGGGGCGGGAGTCTTTTCAGCCTAGATCGCTCCAGCCTGTTAGCAACCATACTGTCCCTACCAGCGGCATCTCATCGGTCGCGGGCGGCAGCTGAAAAGACTCCCGACCCTTGAGATCCAGGCTGACCTTCACGATGGCAAAGTTTGCTGGCTGCGGAAGATTGGCGAACTAGCAGGGCAGTACAGAAAAAGTGGAGTTAAACTCCAAATCAGATTGTGCAGACCGGCATCGACGAATCCCTGCCGCTTCACGCCAATTCGGCGATTTCTGCTCGCGCGACAGTCGATTCAACCCAGTGAAGCCTAGCGCAAGGACTGCGCTATTTCTTCGAATTACCTACGCAGGGGAGCTGGAAGTTCCCACAAACCTCAGGTTGGCCTGCTCGACGGTCTGCCCGAGTCAACGGATTGATCGCGATTTCAAGGAGGATTGCAGTGAAAAAAGTATGGTTTCAACAACTGGCGATCGCGATGGGGCTCATCAGCGCCTCCACCGCCTTCGGCCAATATGGATACAACAACGTGGGCGCGAGCTCTTTCCCTGTGCAGAATCAAGGGTATGCGCAGCCCACCAATCTACAGAGCTTGCCACAAGTTCCACAAAACTACCAAGCTCAACCTTACCAAATGGTGAGTATGCAGGATCAGGCTGGCGTCTACAACCTACCTGCAGTTCCACCAATGCCGCCAAACGTACAACCGGCTCCGCAGTATGCGCCAGCCCCCGACTACGCTCAACAGCCCATGGCTGCTCCAGCGCAGGGCTGCAACACTTGCAGTCCCATGAACTACGGATATGCGCAGAACCTGGCACCATCCTGCACCAGTTGTGGTCCAGCACCCGTTAGCCAACCCGCGTACGGAGAGAACTACAGCAATTGTGGCCCCGTAGCTTACAACGCGCCCAGCGTATTTCAGGGCGGCGGAATGGGTGGCGGCTTCGGCGGTCGTGGACATCAGTTTGCTGGCCTGCCAACCGGTGCCAAACCTTGGTTCTTCGGAGGCAGCTACCTCCTGATGAAGCGTATTGACGACAAGAATCGACCACTGGCCTTACGCGATGTCGATGGCATGGACGTCCTGTTTACTGGTGACGCGCAAATGAACACCATGAACGGATTCCAAGTCATGGGTGGCCGTTATTTCAACTGCGGCAAGAATGCTGTTCAAGCCAGCTATTGGGGAGTATTCTCAGACACAGAAATGGCCAGTATCACAGGTGGCCCTGGGGATTTCCGCAGTCGCATTCTCGTGCTAGGCGACGTACTTTCGCCTGTCGACCAAACCGGTGCGGCCAACGCGTACGACACCTACACTTGGTATGACAACTCCTATACGCACCGCGTGGAGCGCTCGAGCGAATACCACAACATCGAAGTCAACTTACTGGGCTTTGCAGTAGGCTGCGCCTCTCGCAACTTCAATCGCTCAACCGCTGGCTCCATGTTCTCCGGTTCACGAGCTGGCTGTGGATACTGCGGAGGAGCTGGTTGCGGCGCTTGCTGTAGTGCACCTGCTGCCCGATTTGCCACAGGACCAACGGGCTACATTGCGCCCAACTGCGGCAGTCGTTTGAACCTAAGCTGGTTAGCTGGTTTCCGCTACTTCCGTTTCGAAGACAACTTGCAGTACGCTACCAGCTTCAATAACGACGGCATTACTCGCGCTGTTGATGACTTGTACTACGATGTGAACACAACCAACGATTTAGTCGGCTTGCAAATCGGTGGACGGGGCGACTATTGCATTGGCAGCCGCGTCAATCTGTATAGCACGGGCAAAGTTGGCGTGTACAACAACCGTTCCAACCTATACAGCCGCTTGGGCACTGACACCGTCGTAGCTTACGAAGGGGGCATGCCATCGGTGAACTACATGGTCGATGAGACCGATAACCGCATCGCTTTCCTGAGCGAGTTGGGAGCGGGAATGGGATTGCGCGTTTCACAAAAGTGGACCGCCACCGTCGGCTACCAAGCGATCATCGCCAGCGGCGTGGCTACCAGCGTTGGCAATGTGCGCCACCCACGTGATCTGGTTCGCGACCAACGGTACTTCGACAATACCGATACTCTGATTCTGCATGGTCTGCAGATCGGTGCTCTCTACAACTTCTAGTCTGTTGGTCAATCAGTTGGGCAGTGCGTAGGTAAAAAGTCCTCTGAACTGAAAAAGCTAGAAAATCCAAGGCGGCTGCGAGTTTTAATTCGCAGCCGCTTTTTTTCTTATACACCCGCATCACGAAGAAGCCTTCGCCTGCGCCCCACCTCATCTTTATTTTCCGTGTCGCCCAATACCGCTGATGACGCGGGCCAAAGCGCAGTTTACGAGGCTGTTACAGGACTGCCGCTTAGATTTCGCCGATGGACGTCGCGTCGCCGTGCGTTTGAACCTGCGGCAATGACGCCACTCGATTTGATCGCGACTACCGATCCAACGACGGTCAAGAAAGCACTTCAACTTTTCAGCGCGACCACCGAGCGCAAAATCGCTGAGTGGATCATAGGCAAGGGTGGTTGACGTGTGCGACGTCGAGTTGGATTGCTCGGAGGCTAACCCAAGTCACTGCAGTCGTGTTTGGCGGAACGCGAATCGTTCTAGATCCACACTCCACCGACGCTGGGTCGAGTGGAGGCGGGGACGTGCTGCTCGGAATTGCGGAGAAGGGCAATGATTAACTATCAGCCAGCGGTGGTTTCTTTTCGGTGATGACTTCAGATTTCTCTGACATCTCAGCATTCATTTGAATGTAATCTTTCCATTCATCAGGCACGTTGTCCTCGTGGAAGATTGCTTCGACCGGGCACTCCGGTACACAGGCCTCGCAATCGATGCACTCTTCCGGGTGGATATAGAGCATCTTTTCCCCTTCGTAGAAACACTCGACTGGGCATACAACAACGCAGTCAGTGTAACGGCAACCTACGCATGGCTGGGCTACAACGTGAGTCATCCTGGTGAGACCTTTCAAGGAGGAATTTGTCAATGCTCCGGAGGCTGGAGCCGTATTGAGTTCCGGTTCTATCGGATAGAAAAGTGGCAATTAGCCATTGAATATCCGACGGAAATGAGCTTTCGAATGGTCGGCGTTTCTAGCACATTACTAGCTTTCCGCACCGAGTACACGATCGTAGGCCGGTGGAGCAGGGCTGTCAAGCGATCCACGGGTTCTAAACGCTTGCAGCGTAACAACATAGGACATCCCCACAGCTTTGGGGCTCGGACGCCCAGCAGCCAGGTAGAAAGCTGGCGGTTGGAGCGGGTTTCACTTGCCCCCGGGGCCTCGTCGACCTACCATGGTATTGATGTCATTAAAGTCTACCGGAGTGGGGCAGGCTAATGCGGTAGGGATGCTTCCTTTTTACTAAGTGTATATTGGCGTGGTTCTATCCGATCTTGACCGTTCGCTGCTCGACCGCTGTTTGCAAGGTGCCGATGGTGCCTGGGAGAACTTCGTCGACCGATATATTGCTCTGATAACCCATGTCGTCAATTCTACCGGGAAGCTTCGGCTGGGGAACATCCCCGATCAATGGCGAGATGACATCGTGGCGGAAGTGCTATTGGCTTTGGTAGAGAATGACTTTGCCGTTCTGCGCCGCTTTCGTGGGCAGAGTTCACTGGGGACCTATCTGGTAGTGGTTGCCAGACGTGTGGCGGTTCGCAAACTTTCCAAAATGAAGTTTCGTCCCAAACATTTGTCTGTTGATCAAGCCTCTGGTGCGGCGGCTCCACAATTCCATTTGGACGATTCGGAAGAGGTGTACGCCTTGTTAGGGCAGATGCCTGAGAGCGAGGCGACCGCGATTCGCATGTTCCATCTTGAACACCGCACTTACAGCGATATCGGCCAACACATCGGATTGCCAGAGAATAGCGTCGGTCCTCTGCTCTCCAAGGCTCGCGATCGTATGCGTCGACTCAAGGAAGTGAGATAGCTTTCTGACACTGCTTTAGTAAGTGGGTTATCAGATCGAAGGTCACGCGGGGCTGAATCGACTTAGAAATCCAGAGCGCATTACTTTGGAGTACTGGCTACGGACCCAGAAAATCGCGAAGCGCGTGAGCGTCTAGGACACGTGCAAGTCGGCACCCAGTGGATTGACTCACGAACATTGTCGGAAAACCAACAGGAGCTGCAGCAGCGGCTTGGTCAAATGGAGAAGGGTGTCGAGAAATTGCGGCCCATCGTGGAAGGCATGCGGTCCGGCATGACGAAACGGATGAATCAAGCCTTCAAAGACCTGGAAATGCTTGACGTTGGTGAGTCGTTGCCCGCGCTGGAACTATTCGCAGCAAATCTAGATGACGATTTGGCCAAGCCGCTGATTGCGAAGATTGCTGGATTGGACACCAAAGAAGCTTGTGTGGCACTAGTCCGAATCGGCCTGGCGCAATCCAGTGAGGCGTTCCGGCAGCAGATTTGTGCGGCCATACGGAAGTATCCTGAACAATATTATGTACCTGAGTTGCTCAGCATGATGGCGGGCGAGACGGAGATGACAGCGAATTTGGTGATGTACCCCAATGGGATCATCAGTCTGCGAACGCTGTTCGCGCGCGAGCTTCAAGGACACCGACAAATGCACCAGGCTCAAAAACTGGTTGGAGTCATGGCTTCCTTTTCTGCAGATCATTCCGTCGAAATCGAGACGGAGACCTTCGGAGATATCTCATACTGGTCCAATTACTGGGCTGTACCCATTTCAGATCCTAAACATTTTGGAGAAGTTCAAGCACGGACTCCACCAACCAATCTTGCGCGTAGAAAAGTAGGCGCCAACTACGTCCCAGCAAACTGTAGCGGCGGTTATGCGCAACCTGTTCGAAGAGGGTATTCAGCAGGAGCGGGAAGTAGCGCTTCAGAATCGCGAATTAAAACGACAGATAAACAATATTGGTTCACTGCTGCGTATGACGACCGGCGCGGAGGTCGAAGATTCAGCGGAAGCGTGGTGGAACTGGTGGAATGAGCATAACGAGCGCTACGAAGGCTACAAACCGACTAGTGTGACCGTAAGCACAGAGAGCTATCAAATTGGAATCGCGAGCTGGGGCGAATCGGCTAGCCTTAAAGAGAATCGATACGACTTCGGGAAAATGCTTATTCAATACTCTTGTCTGGTGGCTGGCACGCCTGTACAAACCGTTTCGGGCTTGCAGGCCATTGAACGTATACAAATTGGCGACTTGGTACTCGCTCAGAACGTGGAAACGGCCGAACTGACCCTGAAGCCCGTGTTGCTGACGACCGTTAGACCTCCAAAAGAGACTATCAAAATCGTGATGGCCAACGAGTCTATCAGAAGCTACCGGCGGTCACTACTGGTTCGTCAGCGGTCAGGGGTGGTTGAGGACCCGTGACCTCAAGCCGGGGATGACGCTCCATACCGCCACCGGCAGTACGGCCATCAAAGATCTGGTTCCCAATCCAAACCCCCAGCCAACGTACAATCTGGTTGTCGATGACTTGCATACCTATTTTGTAGGCGACCAACGCGTACTGAGTTTTGACAATACGCAGTTGAAGCCAACACGCTGTACCGTTCCTGGTTACGTGCCTGCCAAGGCACCGAAGGACAATCTTGTGGCAAAGTAGTTTGGCCTGGGCGAGGAAATTTGATCGGCGAGAAGCGGGATTCCTGGTCGACGGTCAATTGTCGTGTCGCGTTCAAACGGGTAAACTTGACGGCTCCTGCCGCGACTTGCAATTTCCAACCGGGCGAATCCATGGTCGCCCTTTACTATGCAAGTCCGATCACCGCGTTTCACGGAGCCGATTAATGACGACAGCCGAAAAGTCTTCTAGCAGTAATACGTTAATCGCGCGTCTGGCGGTCGATGGGCGAGAGCTAGAGATGCCCGTGATCGTTGGCACTGAAGATGAACGCGCCGTAGATATCTCATCGTTGCGAAAGCAGACCGGCTACATCACGATTGACGAAGGCTACGTCAATACGGGCAGCACCACCAGCGCAATTACTTTTCTAGACGGCGAGAGAGGCGTGTTGCGCTATCGTGGTTATCCCATCGAACAGATTGCGCAAAACTGCGATTTTGTTGAGACATCGTATTTATTGATATACGGCAAATTGCCCAACCAGCAAGAGCTGTCCGCGTTTCGCGAGTCGATTCGTCGACACACGATGATCCACGAAGACATGCGGTCTTTCTACAATGGCTTCCCGAAGGACGCGCATCCCATGGCGATTCTGTCATCGGTGGTTGGGGCACTATCTACTTTCTACCAAGATTCATTGGACCCTCACGATGCGCGGCAGGTGGAAGTGTCGATTCACCGACTCCTGGCTAAACTTCCGACCATTGCGGCTTACAGTTATAAGAAGTCGATTGGCCAACCCTTCATGTATCCACATAATGACTTGAGCTACTGCGAAAATTTCTTGCGGATGATGTTTGGGGTGCCGACATTCGATTATGAGCCGGATCCTGTGTTCGTCGAGGCGCTCAATCTGCTGTTGATCTGCCACGCGGACCACGAGCAGAATTGCAGCACGTCTACGGTACGCATGGTAGGCTCCTCCAATGCAAACCTCTTCGCATCCATTTCAGCTGGTATTTGCGCTCTGTGGGGGCCCTTACACGGTGGCGCAAACGAAGCTTGCGTGAATATGTTGCAGCGGATCGCCGAAGACGGTGGAAATGTGAAGAAGTACGTCGACATGGCGAAGGATAAATCGGACGGTTTTCGGCTGATGGGCTTTGGCCACCGCGTGTACAAGAATTTTGATCCACGCGCCACCATCATTAAGAAGGCCTGTGATAAGCTGCTTCAAAAACTGAACTTGGATGACCCACTCTTTGAAGTCGCTCAAAAGCTGGAAGAAGTCGCTCTAAACGATCCTTACTTCAAAGAGCGCAAGCTCTATCCCAACGTCGACTTCTATTCGGGGATCATCTACCGCGCTATGGGCTTGCCTACCCAAATGTTCACCGTACTATTCGCTATCGGCAGATTGCCTGGATGGATGCGCGTGGGTTGAGATGCACCAATCGCCAACTTCGCGCATTGGGCGTCCGCGCTAAGTATACACCGGCCCAACGGTTCGCGACGTAATTCCTATGGGCGAACGCTAGCTTTGACAAAGGAGTGGGAGCCGGGTGACTGAAGTAGCTAGTTCAATTGTTGAAGAAGCTGTTCGCTTGTTGAGTGAACCGCTGAGCCACCCAATCGCGGAACTTAGCTTATTGCGGCAGTCTTTGTTGTTCGCAGAGTTATCCAAGATTTCGTACTATCGTCCAGATATTGTGTACGAGTCGATTCGTTCGGCAGGGTTTGAGCATTACGAGTACTTTGATCGCGACGGTGCGCAGGCCTATATCTTTGCCAACGAATTCGATTGCGCCGTCGTGTGCCGCGGTACTGAGCCAAATGAATGGAATGACATTAAAGCGGACGCGGATGCCGTGTCGGTAGTCGCCGAGTCGGTCGGCCGGGTTCACCGTGGGTTCAAAACCGAAGTTGACGACTTATGGCCACGACTGGAGCGGGCCTTGAAAGAAAATGAAAAGCCGTTGTGGTTTGCGGGGCATTCGCTCGGTGGGGCGATGGCGACGATCTGCGCCGGACGATGCAAACTGTCGGAAATACCGTCAAACCCAGCGGGGCTGTTTACCTTTGGCAGTCCACGGGTTGGTAACAAACGCTACATTAACTTTGTAAAGATTGATCATTACCGCTGGGTCAATAACAACGATATCGTATGTCGCGTTCCCCCGCGCTGGTTGGGCTACACCCACAGCGGGCGCGAACTGTATTTCAACGCCTTTGGAAAACTCCGCAAGTACACGCCTTGGCGTCGTTTTCGCGATCGTTGGTATGGCTTCTTTCTTACACTGCGGAAGTGGCAGATCGATCATCTTGCCGATCACTCGATGCTGCGTTACATCGAGAATATCAAGGCTGCAATTGATGATGAAGCGGCCGGCAAAATTCGACCCGTGCAGAAAAACTAACGGCTGCCGCAGTTTTCTCTAAGGTAGTGACCAAAGGTGTCACCGCCTTGGTCGATAATCTATTCCAGACAAGTCAATCGTCGCCAACAAGGGAATCTCAATAGGGATAACCCTTTTTTTGAACAGCGATCGCGCATGATTGACTGCACTGAAGATAGGTATAACCTCTGGAAAGTTGATCGAAATCATGGAAAACCGGCTTATCAGTCAAGCGATGCAACATCAAGACGACTTGGTCCTCAACCTCATATATGAGGATGCCAAAGGACACAAGACTTCACGCGTGGTCAGCCCGATCCGTTTTCTATCAAAGGATCGTTTCTTGGGATTATGCCTTTGCCGTTGTGAGCCACGGCAATTTCACATTCGTCGGTGCAGCAATTTTCAGCTAGGGCGTGCTTGCGATTATGTCATGCCTGTACCAATCACGAGTGCTTCGTAGAATACGTACTCCATTGGCAGCGGTGCGAGAACGTCGGCACTTCGTTGACAGCAGTAGGCTACGTATGGGCGGCCTGCAATTCTCGGGCGCTACCTAGTAGGGCTGCTCCACAGCCTGACACAAGAAGCCCATCAGTGGGGCAGCGGCGCGGGCCAGGCGAACAATTTCTTGCGTCAAGCTGGCGTCTTCGATTTGCTTTCGCGGCAGGGATTTCATTGCGATGAAACTCTTCAATCGCAAGTCATCAATCTGCGGGTGATCTTTGGCAATTCCTCGCGGCGCTGTCTTTAGGCGATCATCGTACATAGAAAAGGTTTCACGAAAACACTTGCTGCCGACGGCCTTTTTCCAAGACGCAGGTTCCTCAGCGATGGCTTGTCGAATCTTGGCGAGGGCTGTCGCGTCTGGTCGCCACATTCCTGCACCAAAAAAACACTCGGACGGTTCGATGTGAACGTAGAGTCCAGGGGCATGCACATCTTTGCCTGCCGTGTGTCGAAATTGGATTCCTATGTTTGTTTTGTACGGCGTTTTGTCTTTAGAGAACCGGGTATCTTTGTAGATACGCATGAGCGAGCCTCCAACCTTCTTCGCTTTCACATCCAACATGGGGGCCGCGCGAGCCAGGGGATTAGCTAGGCTGGAAATAAACCCCAGCGCAGGATCGAGTACGCTTTGTTCGTACCTCTGTTTATTGGCAGCGAACCAGTCACGCGTGTTGTTTTCGCTTAACTCATGCAGAAATTCGATCGTGTCGCGTGGAAAGCCGTCAAAGGTGTTCATAGCTGAGTTGGCCTCATTGAGAAAAAGCTGGCGTCACTTGGCAAGCCATTGCTGAACTTTTTCATAATCTGGATTCGAAGACGACTGGGCAGATTGGTTGGCGACGACGATTCTTAGATCTTCGCCATTGGCAGCCATGAGACTGGTATCGGCACCGGCTTCGAGAAGCGCTAGAAGGATATCGAAGCGACCCAGCCGAGCAGCTCGCATGGCGAGTGTATCATCGGCTCCCTCGGACGACAGAGCAATATGTTGATCTACCTCGCCTCCCGCTTCGATTAACAACTGAACTTTCTCTAGCCCTGGCGACAATATGAATTCACGGACCAGTGGGGTCAGGTCATGGCTGTTTTTCAAATTGGGGTCGCCACCATATTGTAGGACCAATGCCAAGAAGCGCGAATCAAAACTGCGGCAGGCCAGGTGCACTACAGAATTGCCCTTGGCTGCCTGGCCGTAGTCGGGAGTCAGTCCCAGGGGGGCCTGTTGGAACGGCTCGCTAACACCGAAGTCGCTTTCGTGCAGTATGTTTGGATCGGCACCATGTTTGAGTAGGCATTCAAATCGTTCAATTTTCGCATCGGGGAATGCCCACAGCAAAGGAGTCATGGCATGCGTGCCGCGGGCGTTGACGTTCGCGCCCGCCTCGATCATCAGTTCCATCTCCGGTACATCGTTCAGTTCTATCGACTTGCACAGTTCGATTACCAGTGGATCGTCAAAGAAGTCGGCTGCCTGCCACTGGTTTCGTACATGCCAGCGTTTGCTCGGCAGCATGTCCCATTCAATTTCTTGCATGCGTCTGCTGGCTGCTAGTTGGCGCTGCTTGAGTTCACGAAGCTGAGTTGGCTGAATGGCAATTTGCTCTGGGGTCTCGGCTGCGATTTTCTCCAGTTGTCGTGTCGCCAAGCTGAATTGCATCGCAGCCTGTCGGTAATCGCTGTCGCGAAAAAGCATGATTTGCGTTTCGAGACTTGGTAAAACCGATTCGATGGTGTTTTGCACAACTTGTGCCGCTTGCTCTTGGTTCAACTGTTCCTGGAAATTCCAGCCAGGCTTGTAGTTCGCTTGAAAACTGGGCGACCACGCGCGTACTCTGGCTAGGATGCTGGACATGCGTTCGGGATCTCGGAAAACCTCTGACATCGAAGCCTGGTTGAGAATCGCCCCGAGCGCGGCTAACGCCACGCGCGGATCCTCTGGTTTGGCTCCCCGTTGCGTGTAGACTTGGCGGTCGATTTGGTAACGCAGTTTGCTTAGCACGAACAGATAGCCAGCATCAGTCGCTTCACCAGACTGCTGGCAGCGCAAAGCCGCCACGGTCAATTCCTGCGCATTCAAGATTTCAGCGTTATCGACTGTCAACGGCGGTTGGCAGCCAGTGATGCAGCATGCAGCGAACAAGCATCCTACCGTCAAATACAGCGAATTGTGCGACTGATGGAAATGCAACATTGCAGATCTTGAGCTTGAAAAAAAGATCATGAATTCAGCGAGGTATATGGAGGAACGATTTATCGAAGAGCTTCGATCCGATCTTTGGACATACCGATCACACCGACTGTTACTATCGTAGCCGATAAAATGCTGGAGGCCCCTTTATTTCAAGCTCCAGGGCGCGTAAAGTGGCGGGTGATTTCGGTGGTCGTCGTGTCTAGAGCTCCTGCGCTGGTCGGCCCCCTTTTTACTATTCCGTCCAAATTATAGGGAATTCTGTCATGGCTAAAGCCAGTGCGAGGCATATCCTCGTGAGTACCGAAGAGAAATGTCAAGCGCTTAAGGACGAAATTGCTGGTGGCGCGAAATTCGCCGACGTGGCCAAGCAGCATTCGACATGTCCGTCTGGCAAATCCGGCGGCGAACTGGGAGAGTTCTCGCGTGGTCAAATGGTCAAGGAATTTGATGAAGTCGTGTTCAATGATGAAGTTGGCGTGGTGCATGGTCCTGTCAAGACACAGTTCGGTTACCACTTGTTGGAAATTACCAGCCGCGACGATTGACGCGCTCAATTCCGTATTGATTCTGTCGCGCAAAGATACGCGACGTCATTGAATAAGCAACGCTAACCAGAGTAAAAGGGAAAGAACAATGGTACGCACCGCCAGCACGATGTTGCCGCTTGGTACAGAAGCTCCGGATTTTTCGCTTCCTGATTGTGATGGCAAGACGGTATCGCGTGATGATTTTCGCGGCCGACGTGGCCTGCTCGTGATGTTCATTTGCAATCACTGCCCATTCGTCAAACATGTCGCGCCCGAACTAGCGAGGCTGTCCGACGACTATCAGAGCAAAGGCATCGGCGTGGTGGGCATCAGCAGCAATGATATCGTAGCTCATCCAGATGATTCACCTGAAATGATGAAGCGCGAAGCCGCGGAGCGGGGGTATCATTTTCCGTATCTATACGATGCGACCCAAGCGGTGGCCCAAGCCTATCAGGCTGCCTGCACACCAGATTTCTATTTGTTTGATGGTGATATGAAGCTCGTCTACCGTGGACAACTGGATGACACGCGTCCCAATCAAGGGAGCGAAGCCAATGGTAGAGATCTACGAGCCGCTCTAGACGCACTGTTGGCAGGCGAAGCACCTGCGGAGTCGCAGAAGCCGAGCATTGGTTGTAACATCAAATGGAAATCCGACTCGACTCCCGCGTACTTCAACCCTGCTGGCACAGCCTGATTTGAATCGTTGGTAACACTGCATGCGACGTTTCTTGGCGCGAGCCATTTATCATCCAACGTTGGCCTATAATGTGTTCCTAGGTCGTGGCTTGCGCCTTCGTCGCTGGTGGGACTATGTCGATGATCAGATAATCCTCGGAGCTATGCCCTTTCGCCGCGACACGCACAAGCTGAAGGAGCTCGGGGTCACCGGCGTCGTCAATATGTGTGAAGAGTATCCCGGGCCTAAAGTTGAGTATGGGCGACTGGGCATCGAGCAGTTGTGGCTACCCACCACCGACTTTCATCATCCGGCTGCCGAACATGTTGAACTAGGTGCCAACTTTATCGAGCAGCATGTCCAGGCCGATGGGAAAGTTTACGTGCACTGCAAAGCTGGCCGTGCGAGAAGTGCGACCATCGTCTGTTGGTGGTTCGTCAAGTATCGTGGACTGACACCCGCCGCCGCACAAGCTAAGATGTTGGCCGCTCGGCCACATGTGAACCCGAACATTCATCTTCGGCCTGTCATTCAAGAATTGTACGCAGCCCTTAGCCCAGAAGCAGACCAGAATGGCGGCAGCTAGTTACGAAGTCCGATGCGTCGGCAGCAATCGCAGCGATCAAAAGCGATTTATGACTCTGTTGTGGGATATCTATCGCGATGAAGAGAACTGGATACCACCTTTACTGCAAAATCAGAAGGAACTGGTTGGGTTTCTCAAGCACCCGTTCTATCGCGAAAATACATGCGAGACGTTTATTGTTCTCAAAGACGGCAAGACTGTCGGCCGCGTTTGTGCCCTTGTCAATCAGGGGCACAACGAGCGATTCTCGGAGAAACGAGGATTCTTTGGTTTCTTCGAATGCACCGATGACAGTCGCGCCTCCGAACTACTGCTCACCGAAGCCTGCCGCTATTTGAAATCGCAAGGCATGACCGACGTGCGTGGGCCAGCCAATCCTAGCCTAAATCACGAAGTCGGCTTGCTAGTCGAAGGCTACGAGATGCCGCCCACGTTCATGATGACGTATAACTTGCCCTATTACGAACGGTTAATTACCGAATTCGGGTTTGCCAAGTGCCAGGACTTGTATGCTTTCGAAGGATATGTCTCAAAGATTGGTGACCTGGATCCAAAATTGAATTTTGTGATCGAGGAGTTGAAACGACGGTTTAATGTCCATGTGCGACCCTTCGATCTGAAACGCTTTAACGAAGAGGTCCAGCTGTTCTTAGAGATTTACAACAAATCGTTGGTAGCCACTTGGGGCTTCGTTCCGCTTTCGCCCGAGGAAGTCATTCACCAAGCGAAGGGGCTGCGACACCTGTTGCTGCCCGAACTGACTACCATCATCGAGGTGGATGGCAAGCCGATCGGTGCTGGACTGGGCCTGCTGGATTTTAATCCCGTTATCAAACAGATTGGTGGTCGCCTATTCCCTCTAGGCTTTCTCAAGCTGCTGCGAAGCAAACGCAAGCTAAAACGCGTACGATTGATGAGTACTAACGTGTTGCCCGAGTTTCAAAAATGGGGGTTTGGCTTATTGGCCTTAGAGCGAATGCTCCCCGATATCCGTCGAATCGGTATCGAGCGCGGTGAGTTCTCATGGGTACTGGAGTCCAACCACTTGTCACGTGCCAGTCTGGAACGCAGCGGACTAGAACGCACTAAGACTTATCGCTTATACGACCGTTCCCTGGCAGATATCTAAACGGCGGACTGCCCTAGATTAGAATGGTAGCTTGCGTTACGGGCGAAGCGGCGTGCGGGCTGTACTGGGAGCGTCCGCGTGACGACAGTACTGAATCGTTGCTTCGCCAAGTTGCCAACTGAAAAAGCCATCTCGCCCGTGCAGTACCGTCGGGAATTCAATGTAGCCGACTTCGGGCTGGCGGAGTAGAACTCCCAGCGACTCAAGCTCCTCGCGGTATTGCCAGATGCGATCGTATTCCTCTTGCAGATCTGCGCGGCTTTCGGCTACTTCGTCGGTATAGAGATGACTGGCTGTACGGGTGCTCATCCGCAGTAGTCGATGCAGGTCGGCACGACGCCCCGTGACGTTGCGAAAAATGTCGCAAATGTCGCTGACGATGGAACGTACTAGCGGCAGCATCGCCTCCGCTTCCTCCAACGTGAACCGCTTTATTGTTTGTGGTGGGGGTGGTTCGTTCATCATCGCGCTTATCTTTGCAACTTCGTGGCACGTGCTCGCGTACGTAGCCGCGCCTCTCCGAGACACGATTGTCAAGCTAGCAGACTCCGTCCGATGTGCCGTCCGCTAATTCGAAAAAGCTCGCTTCTTCGCAGGTCCTTTCTATTCTAGTTCGCAATCAACTCTGTCCCAATCCCAACTCGCCAAATGGACCTTGATCGAATAGGAGATTCCAACCTTAGCTCCCCAGCACCTACAGATTTTGTGGATTAGCGCGGAAACCTGGCCGATATCGAAAGGTGGTAACCGAGTCCGCGAATCTTCTCTCCGGTACCTGAATATGATGAACTTCGTACGTTGCTTGCGCCCCTGGCAAATAGTGCTCGGAAGCCTGGGTTTTTGTGCAATTCTCCTTCCCAAAGTCCACGCGGAATCCACGCCGGGAACGCAGGTCAATTCCCAGGGAGTCGATACCCAGTCAGGTTCCATCGCCCCCCCAACTAGCGGATCCAACGCGGCGGTGATCGTCCGCGATCCACGGACAGGCCGGCTGTTTCGCCAGCAAATCGTCAGCGTCTCCGTGCCGACTGTCGAGTGGGAGTCTAAGCCGGTAACGCAAACGGTCTACGAACCGCAGCTCACGGTGAAAAACGTCCCCACGCAACAGACGATCTACACACCTGTAACTCAAGTAGTGATCCAGCCCAAGGTTGTCGGATTATGGAACCCATTTCGACAGCCAGTGATGACTTACGAATACAAGCCAGTTACTACCTGGGTGCCACAGACCCAAACGGTCAGCCAAGCAGTGACGAGCCAACAATGGGTTCCTAAGCAGCAAACGGTGTATGTCCCACAGCCCGTCCAAAAGATGCAGACCCAGCAACAATTGGTTCAAACAGAGATTCCGCAACCAACGACGCCGGCAGCCCAGCCGCTGTATGCCAATGTGAACAGTTCACGAGCTCCCTTGGTTTCAATCCCCTTGTTAGCTCGACAGAGGATGTTGCCCTGGCCTGCTCAAACTAATGTGTCCCCCGCGCCATTGGCCAACGTGGCTAATGGCTTGCGACCTGTGACTTCGAGCATCGCAAGGCTGAGCCCCTCAAACTACTCAGCTCCTATGCGCACTGCATCGAGCCAAACAGCCGCTCGCGATGGGATGCAAACCGGAATGACAGCTACCGTGCTGCGTTAAGTCCCTTGTCTGCCCTTTCCAGTATTTAGGCTGTCAGAACGAATCATGGAGCTGCCCGTCACACGAAGCGAACTTTGTCACGCTGGAACGCGGGTGAGCCATTCCATTTTTCTTTTTTATGGTCACAAACCGCCAGCACAGGGCGTGGATGCATCCTGCTTAAGCCAGTGGTTTCACCGCCCATTTGTCATCGCTGACATTGAGTATCCGACCGCAGAGCACTGGATGATGGCCGAAAAGGCAAGGCTTTTCGGCGATGAGGAAATGCTCAAGCAAATCCTGGTAGCACCGGGGCCACGTGAAGCCAAAGCTTTGGGGCGAAAAGTTGCTGGCTTTGACACCAATACTTGGAACGAAAACCGGTTTGAAATTGTGAAAGCGGGAAACCGAGCCAAGTTCTCACAACATTCCGACCTAAATTGTTTTCTGCAAGCAACTGCCCTTTACAATCCCCAGGGTACATTCCTGCAGGTTGCCGATAAAAAGGACGGTTACCTGCTTGGAGAAACCCCGCAAGCGATTCTTGAGGTTCGTGAGAAAGTGGAGTCGTACCACCGCTACGACGCCGAAACCAAAGGACTGCCTTCGGTTGTGCTGGTCGAAGCAGCGGGTCGCGACACGATCTGGGGAATCGGGTTAGGGGAATTTAACCCCAAGGCCTCTGATCCGAACAAGTGGCGTGGCCAAAATCTGCTCGGATTTGCGTTGACTGCTGTCAGAGAGTCACTACAGATTTGACTACTTCTTGCGATGACGAATCCGCGCACGCATACGTCGTTTCTTACGCCCAACTTTTCGCCTGCCTTTACCGCTCTTCTTCACTCCCACGAATCAGCCTCCGAAATCGTTTGTTTATAAGGGGTTAGGGGGTGCCGGCCACAGTCAACCAACCGTTAATGCGGCAAGCATCAAAAGTCCTAGCTTAGCAGATTTTGCGAATGGGGCTAGTACAGCCTGCCTGCGATCGTGGCAGCGAATCCGTCAGCCCTGGCAAAGGCCGAACCCTACTTTTCAAAGTCGGTCGGCTCGACCCAGCCTGCGCTCATTTTCTCGCCGGATTTCCAACGATTGTAGAACTGTCCCGTTTTTGAGTCTGAATAAGGGTATTGATCGAAAATTTCGCCGCGCCCCAACATGCGAGGGTCCCCTTGTTCCTTCAACTCCTGTTCCATCCGGGTTCGCAGACTCGCGATGACGTCCTGATACCGTTCCGCATCAGCCACATTGGTCGCACAGTCCGGATCTAAGGCCAAGTTGAAGAACTCTTCGGAAGGTCGCTTGCCGAATGCAAGCTCCCACCACCGGGTGTCTTGTGCGTTGCGCCGCAAGTTAAGGATGTTTGTTTTCGTTGGACCACCATCACAGTTCAGGTAGCCAGTCTCTGGATTGCCAGCGGGCCATCTGTCTGTCTCAAAATTCTTGAGATACAGCCAGTCACCCTGGCAAATGCCGCGAATCGGATACCCCTGGTCGTCTGGGCGGCCGGTATCATGTCGTTCCTTGCCGACGAGTACGTGATCTCGAGCTGGAGTCACTTGTCCCGATTGACTGGACGCAAAGATGTCGAACAGACTGCGTCCGCTAATAGGTTGCATGATCGGTTGCGGAGCAGCGATTCCCGCAGCCTGCAGAAATGTCGGTGCCAGGTCCGTGAAATTGACAAAGTCGTTTACGACTCGCCCTTGCCCTTGGATGCCCTTGGGCCAGCGAATCGCGAGGGGGATATGGTTGGAATGCACATAGGCCTGCCCTTTGACTCGCGGGAAAGGCATGCCGTGGTCCGAAGTAACCACAACCAGGGTGTTGTCCAATTGGCCTGCGGCAGACAAATGTTCTAGGATCCTCCCCAAGTGGGTATCAAAATGTTCTACTTCGACGGCATAGTCGAGCATGTCGTTGCGAATCGTCTCATTATCTGGCCAGTAGTTTGGGACGCGGTCGATATCAGCTAGCTTCTTTCCAAGCCGTACGCCCGACTGAAACTCATAAGCGCGATGCGGTTCCGTAGCGCCATACCAAAACACCCATGGCTGCGATTCATTCTGGGATTGGAGAAAGGCTGCGAAATTGCCGGCATAGTCATTGTTGGAGATATGTTGAGTGGGCGGTTTGGTTTTCAGACGGCTGAAGTTCTTGCCGGTGATTGCCCGCGGCTGGCCAGTTGCATTGTTGGCCACGCCTGGCCCCCAACCCTTGCCGGTGTAACCAGCAGAATAACCATCGGCAGCCAGGCGTTCCATAAAGCTGCCAAACTTGACAGGAAACACCGCCATGTGATTTCCCGCCTCCTCCAACTGCCAGGAATATCGACCTGTCAATATGGTCGCTCGCGACGGAGCGCACTTGGCATTGGGCGTAAACGCCCTGGTGAACAAAATTCCTTCGCGGGCAACCCGATCAAAGTTGGGAGTTGCCACCCATTGGCATTCATATGCGCTGGCGTGCCCAAACGACCAGTCGTCGGCTATAGCAAACAGAATATTGGGTCGGTCTGCAGCTAGCAGTGGGACTTGGATAACCAAACTCAAAGTAAGCCAAGCGAAAACCTGAAGGATAAGACTCATGGTGGGACTCGGTTGAAGTAGTGGGAGTTTTCCGCGCGACGCAGGACATAGAGAGTGCAAAGCTTAAGATCTCGTAGCCGTTCACAAACTTGAAGTCGACAGGAAAGGGTCGGAAGTCTTTTCAGCAGCGCCGTCACCGATGAAATGCTGCTGCTAGGAATATGTGGTTGCTAATGGGGTAAGCGATTTAGGCTGAAAGACTCCCGACCCTGTAGCATCAAGATATCAAGCTGCACGGCGGACGGAAACCGCTGGCCGCGAGTTTAGCGAGTCTCACGGCTACACGTCTACTAGTCGCCAGGGATGCTAATTTCAACGACACTTTCTCCATTGAGTAAATGGATACCCGTGACGTCATGGCAGGCGGCGGCGGATTCTCGGTCCCAGTGCGTGTGAGCGCGTTGCACGGCTATTAGTCCATCGGAGGCAAGTTCGTTTTCCGCTGCTTCGAGCTGAAGATTATTGATGTCGTTGCAGTAGAACGAATTGCAAGTGTCGGAGCGCATTTCCCGAGGCAATCCACATCCTGTGTTTGTATGATTCACGCAAGAGCCTTCGATTGTTTCTGTACTTAACTTGTTCAGGTAGGAATCCAGTACGTCAGCTGGTGAAAATGCAGGATGATCATCCATAAAGCGGCGGATCGTGGACAAGCTGATGTAAGCGTGCTCCTTTCCGCCAGCGCAACAACCTCCTTTGCAAATTCCGCACAGCCGGTCACTAATTGATCGCAGCTCATCGCGTTCACTCAACAGCTTTTCAACACGCTTCAATCGCCTGAGGGCCCGGACCTCTGCGCTGGTGTTTATTTCGCTGGAGTGCGAGAACTGGGCGGCCTCTTCGATTTTCTCTTCAAGGTGGGCGCGGTATGCCTCGATTCGCGGCTTGGGCAGAGGCCCCAGCCGACTCAGTCCCGAGGGGATATTCACAATTCGAATGTTCGGCGAAAGTCGTGGGCATTGCTGCAACGCGCTTTGTCGAGCCTTTTCATTTTCGGCTGCAAACTTTTGATCGAGTAATTTGAGACGTCTGTTTTCGTCCGCGATGCGCTCACACTCCGCCTGCTTTCTACGTCGCTCGATTTCGACTAGCCGCTGGTAGAGGGGCGGGTGCAGTTGATGCTTCTGTGTAGCAATGCGTTGGCAGTGGACTGAATGGCAGATCAGGGCATTGCGTGGGAGAATCGATTGTGGGCTCCTGTAACCATGAATTGCCTCTTCACAGATCTCGCAGCATCTTTCTTTCGCAATTGGGGGCAGTGGATCAACCAAGGTTCGGCTCGCTCCTTTATCATTCTATGCAAATAATCCCCCCCAAGAAATCGTAGCCGTTCACGAACAAGGTCGACAGGATAGGGTCGGGAGTCTTTTCAGCAGCGCCGCCACCGCTGAGATATTGCTGATACGAACATATGGTTTTGCTAATGGGGCAAGCGATTTAGGCTGAAACGACTCCCGACCCTGTCACATAAGTCGATACATCGTGAAGGTTACAAAAAATCGACGTCGCTTTCATGGGCGACGTCGATGTAGTTTGATCGGGTTTGAAAGTATGGCGTAAGAACTATTCGGAACCGATCCTACCGCCACCCATATTTCCCATGCCGCCGCTACCCGAGGAAGGCGTGCCGCCCTCCTTTTCGTCAGCGAATGAATACAGGCGGAAATTGAACATGTCATCTAATTCATTGCTGGTCTCGACGCGACCGTCACGCATGAGGATGAGATATTCGCCAGCAACCACGAGGGGATCATCGCGGCTATCACCAGCCAGTGACTGGCCACCTCGGATATCTGCGACCGTTGCACCCGAATTCATGATGTAATTCTTGTGCAGCTTAATTTCCTTTGCTACCGGTGTAATAACGTCCGCGTCGAATTTCTTGTTCAATACCGTCCCCCGTCGCACTTCTTCCTCAAATGCGTAGGTGGCTGCATTTCTTGGATCCAACCCGGTGACTAACACTTTTCCTTCCCGTTCAGTCGTTTCAACATCGACCGGATTTCCTGCTTGGACGAATTTGCGAGGGCTATCGTATTCCACAGCACTTCCAAAAACTTGATAGGGAGCATGTACGAGCACCGGCTCACTGGCCGCGCTCCATTCGGTTCTAATGTTTGTGCGCTTGGCTTTTTCGTTTGCCTTGATAGCAGCATCATCCTTTTTCTTGATTGGAGCGACGCGCGCCCACACATCGTCTTTTAATTCATTGGGCTCTGGCTGAATGCGGGGATCTTCGGGGTAGTTTGGATCTCGCATAACCAGACGGATTCTGTACCGGTAGACCTTTCCAATTTCGTTGACATTGAGCATATCGTAGCATCGGACCATTTTGTAATCGGGTTGCGGTGTCCTGACGCTCGATGCGCCACCATAGCCTCCCATGCCACCGTAATCCCCCATGCCACCCATGTCTCCGTAGCCGCCCATGTCTCCGTAGCCTCCCATGTCTCCATAGCCGCCCATTCCGGGTACGCCCATGTCGCCGTAGCCACCCATTCCTCCGTATTCGCCCATGCCTCCGTAGCCTCCTGCACCGGACTTATTGGCTGGAGCAGAGCCAGGCAATATGGGTTCATCATCATCAGACTCGTCGTCTTTGGGGTCTTCAGACTTAGGCTGTTGGATCGGCAGCAGGGGCTTAGAATTCCAGCTCCAAGCTATATCCGGGTGTTTGCTAAAGCTACGGTAATCGCACAAGAACATTGGCGGAATTGGCATCGTCAAACCGGGAGAAACTGCGTTCTGATCGATAACTTCGGGTACAACCATGGGGGGCTTAACCGCCCATTTTTGTTTGTTTGGCATGTAGTAATGCTGACCTCCATCGGTCACCATCTTCCACTCTTCTTCTGCTATTTCGCGTGTTGGATCTTTGGTTACGTCGACACGTTGCACTTCGAAAGACAGATAGAATGGCACGTCGCGAGATGCGATAAAAGTTCCGGTATTTTCGAATTGTTTGTCGTATTCATCCGCCATTTTCTTGTGGGGGACGATCGCTGTAATCGCATTAAAAACGACGGTTTGAGCAGCTAGTTTTGTCTTGGGTTCTCGGTCACGGCCAGCCCCCAAACCACGAGCGCCACCGGCTGGTGTGCCGCCCATGCCTGGCATACCGCCCGTGCCTGGCATACCGCCTGTACCTGTGTTGGGAATGCTAGTGAGCGTAACGCCCAAGTCGTACTCTTTAGCCAGCTTACGAGCTGGTTTTTCGGCGTCTTCACCACCTGGGCGACCTGCACCAGGTCCGGCACTGCCGGGGCCCGCCATATCTCCATAATCACCCATGCCGTAGTCACCCATACCACCTTCTTCGCCGCCGCGCCGATTATTGCGGCGGCCGCGCGACGTTCGAGGTGCTTCAATTGGCTCAGCGTTGTCCATGCCTTCAAATGGATCGGGAGTATCTTTATCAACTTCGATCGCCAATGCTCCCCACACGTTTGTAGCCACGACTTTCTCGGCGGGAAGCAACTGAGGATCGCCACGCTTTTCAAAGACTCGCTTGACTTTCGGATCAAAGACCAACTCTGCCTTCTTATACAACTCCGGGTCGGTTGGCTGCCGAGAAAAATTGGTCTTCTCCAGGTAATTGGTGGGCTCAATCTCTCGTTCGGCGATGATTTGTTCCCAGCGATCTTCAGTTCGAATTTGGTTCAGAAGTGTTTCTGACCTGGATTTTAGATCTTCGGGCTTGTTGGACTTTGAGTACCCCTCAGCGGCGAAACCTGAGTAGATAAAAAATCCGACCGCGGCGGCGGCAATTCCCAGCACGATCTTCTCAACATGCAAAGCGAAGAAGTTTGGGCTGGCCTTTCCGGTGAGATTGCCCTTGGCTTTCTTGGCGGCCTTAGCCTTGGGGGCCTTGGCGACCTTTTCTTTTGGTGCCTTGACTTTGGATTCTTTCACCGGCTTCACTTTCGAAGCTTTGGCCTCCTGCTTGGCAGCCAACTTGGCGGCTTTCTCAGCTTTCGCGGCCTCCCTGGCGGCCTCCTTGGCAGCCTTCTTGTCAGGTTTGCCCGTGGACGACTCCGCTGCTGGATCCTTGGTTGGATCTTCAGCTTTATCCTTCTTCTTGCCGAACATGTCTTGGTCCTCAACTGTACAAAAATCGAAAGCAGTGGATTCAGTTGGCCCTTAGGCTCCGGGTTGTAATGCGCCTGGTTGTGCAGCACCGGATTGTGGTGCGGGAGCATCGGATGGTTGTTCACCTGGTTGTGGTGCTGGTGCGTCGGATGGTGCTGCACCGGGTTGTGCTGCGGGTGCACCGGGTTGTGCTGCGGGTGCACCGGGTTGTCCGCCCGTTGGGACGGTTTGCCCTTGAACACCAGTGCTGGCTGGGTCTACGACCGCAGGCGATTCCTCCGCAGGCAACTCTTCAACCGGAGCAGTGGAGGGCTCGACCGTGTCGGTGACTTCGGTGTCTTCTGTTACTTTACTGAGTCCGAGGCGATCGATATTGACTGGATTGAACAAGTAAACAACGCCGTAGAGCTCGATATCGATCTCCCATGGGTCTTTGCTAAGGTCCGCCTTTGCTCCTCCGCCATAACCCATGTCTCCCATGCCTCCCATGCCTCCCATCGTGTCGTCGTAACCGGCTCCCATACCGCCAGCGTCGGTGCCAGCATCGGTACCGAGGCGACCGCCGCCCATGCCTCCCATGCCTCCCATACCACCCCCGCCATATCCGCCAGACGCACCGCCAGCGGCCACCGTATCACCCAACCGCACCTGCTCAATTTCCAACATCAAGTCTGCGTTGCCGCAATTGGCTAGTAGGTCAGGCAACTTGCGCTGGTCAATCTTCAGTCTAAGCCGGACAGGCACGCGTTTGGCGACTGCGAAGTAAGCGTCTTCGGGTGCCTCATTACGCATCTTGTTTCGTAGATCTTCGCCGGAGAGCGGCGTAAAGGCGGCATCCACATAGCGCATGTCAGCGGGATCGGCAGCGACCGCAGTGACCAAGCCACCGCTACTACCACTTCCCAAGTCGGTTGCATCGGGGCTGCCACCAGACGAGCCGTAATCATCTAGCCCACCCAATTCGCCAGCCATACCGTAGCCGCCCCCTGTACTCCGGTCGCCATCCAGTTGGCCTGCTTGTCCCACGGCTGGCCTGCCAATGCGGATAAATTCAATCTCTTTTACAGAGGTTTGAAAGTGCGCGATTGCATTGCCGTTGGTCTTTTTGATGATATTGAGCAGCCCTTCCAATATCCACATGTTCTCTTGGGTATACATGATTTGGTATACCGAGGGCGTGTTTGCCAAAGTCGAATTGAGCTGAGTAATTCATCTGGCTCGCTTTCGGCCAAGTCACCAGGTCGCGACTGGGGATGGTGCTTGCACCGTATCCGTACCCTCCCATGCCTCCCATGCCACCCAGGTCTCCGTAGCCACCTATGCCACCCATATCGTCATACCCACCACCCATGTCTCCCATGCTGCCCATGCCTCCCATGTCTCCGTAGCCTCCCATGCCGCCCATCATTCCACCGCCAGCGTCAGCAGTCTTTTGAAACCTCCCCAACCCACTCGACCCCAATGATCTCTCCCAGAGCCTTCATTTGCTCTTTTGTCAGCAGGTGCGCTAAATCTGCTTTTCCGCATCGGTGACGTTATGGCTCAGCAGGAAACTCCAGTTTCAACTCGACGGGCTGGTAGGCCCTTCAGCTTACGCACTGAATCTGGGGAACCAATATTGTTTGGCCATTGAGGATTGGTACTTGGCGATTGTACCGTACTTCCAGGCAGCTTGAACATCGACGGCCGCAGCATCGATGATCTCTGCATGCGCGCCTGCGACAGATCATTCGGGTGCGTCGGCATGTATGCTGGAGACCCGCTAATACTCTCGAAAACCGTATCCGGCGCGTCTCTGCTTTGCGTACACGCGTCGCTGAGCGTAGAGCTAGCGAGATAGAACCAACAATTCCGAGTAGAACACCCACGCCTGTGAATATCCAGAATTGATGCTTTTAGCGACTTTGGCAAGCTGCTCGTTCAAGCCGAATTGAAACCAAATTAATTCTTGGACTAGGTTTGGGCACAATTGAATGTTTCTCGACGCGCTACAAACGAACTTTTCATTTTAGTTCAAGCAGATTCGATTCGCATCTCGTTTTTCGGAGATTCGCATCTCGAACAGCAGCTATATGTTTAGGTCGCATCTGCGTCCGTGGTTGGAATCCCTCGGCGGCCGCAGCTTCTGCCGCGCAGCCGCGGCAGCTTCGGTCGCGCCTTCAATTTTTCCCTCGTAACGAACGGACAATGGTTTGGGTCGCCAGACCATCTGGACAGTAAACTGTATTTTGGAGCATCAAAGGCTGCAGGGATTTGCGTTCGTCACTCTGCGGCCGCCAGCCGCGCCGCCGATGGGACTACCCGGTCCTGCTCCCACTCCACCGCCGCCAACTCCGGGCCGGCCCTCCCATGGATCCCATGCTGCCCATGTTCTCGTAGCCACCCATCCCACCGCCGGTATTACCTGTCTTTCTCAGGTATTCAGGGTTCGCTTCCTTGTTGGAATCATCGTAAACACCATGGGAGACAAACGGATGGCTAATCCCCAATTCCTTGTAAGTAAATTCAACTTGGGTTCCATCCAGAATTGGCAGTTTGGCAGAGCCAGTTTCCAAGCGGTGAATCAGGGTCTTCAGCACGAAGTCCTTGCGTTCGTCGCCAGTTTCCGCATACGCAAAGTCATTGTGGAAGTGGTAACCTTTGATTTGGATAACCCAACCCGAAGTCGTGATCTCCGCCGTCTCGGTAGCTGCGGCAGGTTCCGCCGCTGCCTCCTCGCCTTCTGTGGTTTCAACCAGAAGTCCCAAGCGTCCCAACCGAGACTTTTTGTCGCTTTCATACTTAGCGAGTACCGTCTCGGTTAAGTACGTATTGATATCTTCATAATATTTAGATTCGATCTGTGTGATGTGTAGATCTGTACGATCCTTGTAGGGAACGACATCACCAGCCGGAATGTTCTTAACATCAAAATCGGCGGGACGATTGAGCGCTTGATAAAGGCTATCAACGAGCTCCATCCAGAGTACGCGGCGATCGGTACTGCCGCTGACATCGTCACCTATTTTCTGCAGCAATGTCAATTGTCCCAGCAGCCGCTTGTCTTCATCTTGTTCGCTCCTGCTGGCCGAAGCAGTCGTCTCAGCAGCTTTGACTGCGGTATCCCATTTATCGGGGTGGACGTACGACCAGCGGTTAGCAGCGAAAAGCAGATTGCCTGCAAAACCCATCAGCAAAGCGGCCGCTGCGGCAATTGCCCATGGTTTTTTCGAGCGGATTAGCCGCTCTTTTAGCACCTCTTGAGGAATCAGACTGGTTTGCACGGGGCCCTTTCCCAACGCCTGCAAGCACAGTCCGTAAACGGGACCAAATGCCGCGATATGATCGCGAAAAGCGGGCGCGGATGTCACTTCGTCGCCTGACAACTGGGTAAAAGAGCTGAGGACATCGACGTCCATCGCCAGGTTCTTGCTCAGGTACTGCGCAAGTCCTGGCAATTTAACCGAATTACCGAGCATCAGAATCGAGCCAATCTCGGCCTTCTTGTTCAAGCTGCGGAAGAAGCCCATCGAGCGCTGCACTTCCGTCACCAGATCATTGAACACAGGCCGCATGGCTTGGAAAATGAGTTTCGGATCGTCGGCTTCCATCGCGTTACGTTTCAAGTGCTCCGCCTTGGCAAACGTTAGCTTGAGATCTTTGGTCAGTTGTCGAGTGAAGTGATTACCGCCCAAGGGCATACTGCGCTGCCAGACGCGGTAGCCGTTGGTCACAATCAAGTCGGTCGCGTCGGTTCCCATTGCCAACAAGACGGTCGACTTGGGTGGGTGTTCGGAATCGTAACGAAACTCGGAATCATCGATGATCATTTGACGATCATAAGTCGCCATGTTGTAGATGCTGAGTGGTGCCAGTTGCAACAGGTCGATTTCAATGTCATGAGCTTGCAGTGGCTTGAGCGCGCGGTAGACGGCGTCACGTTTCATCGCAAATAAACCGACTTCGCTTTCCAGGGCGAAGCCATCGCTAATATCGCCGCCAGCCATCAATTGGTAATCCCAAATAACGTCTGCGAGATCGAAGGGGATTTGTTGCTTGGCTTCGTACTTGACGATATCGGCAACTTTCTTTAGCTCGACTGGCGGTGGCTTAAAGAATTTTGCCAAGCCATTTTGGCCAGGTACACTCAACGCAATCTTGCACTTTTTCAAATCGTTGCGGTTAGTGAACGTCTCCAACGCTTCGCGGACCATCGCCTCGGGGTCCGACTCAGGTTGGCTGAGGATTTTTGGATATTCGATGTAGTCAAACGCTTCTGCGATGACTTGGTCGCCGTCCAAACTGCAACGCAGTGCCTTCAGTGCACTCTGTCCAATTTCAAGTCCCCAAACCGATGTCTTGTTTGCCATCGTAAACCGCTACCTTTGAAGGAATTTCGTGGGCTCAGCCAATCCACACTGAGAATCAGTTCAGGCGACTAGCATTCACGAAAAAATCGATAAGAATCGTGTGACAAGTTGCCTGTTATGCGGCATCCGCTCTGTGCCTACGCGGTCCAAAACTCGCATCCAGACAATGAATTCGCGGAAGCTATCGCTGCCGACAGACTCCCTCACCTATTAAACTGTATCGAGGTTGGCCCCCTGCTGTCAAATTTCTTAGTCGACTTGGCTCAGATTTTCCCCGTTTTTACGATTATCTTGCCTCCAACTTGCCCTAAAACAGGATTTTGTGCCGCGTGTACCACCTTCGAACTAGTCTGCTCCTGGTGGGGCTCGTTGGCCTGCCCGCCCCAGCTGATGGCCAAAATGTGGAGCAGCCTAGCCGTGTCCAAGAGCTGATCGATCCTCCGGCAGCTATGGCCGCAACAATCGGAAAACTGATCGTAGCGCGTCGCGCAGTATCCGAGCAATTGAAGTCCGCCCGCGCCACAGGCACCCTCTTGCGACAAGTAGAACGAAACTTGCAATCTAGGACCGTTGTACAGGACGTTGAAATCTACTTTCGTGAGCCCATGTATCGCATCCACCTCAGCCCACAGCGCGAGGCGGATGAGCAAATCGACCCAGCGCTGGCTGCAGAAAGCCATGGTGGACCTGCCCACGCCCCTAACGCAGAATCTAGAGAACCTCTGGGCGTCACCGTGCTGTTTGACGGCAAGTTGCTGACCACCATCAGCGCATTCCAAGCGTCAGGTCAAGTGCATTTTGAGGGGGCCCTCTACTTCGAATTCAAACAGCAGACGGTTTTGCGAAACGCTGGTTATCCCTTTGCACCACCCTTGCACTTGTGGAACCCAGTCTTTGATCCTGAAAAGCTCGATCCAAAACGCTGCGAGGTACGGCCGCTGGGGAGTGGCGGCATGGTTGTGTCCGAGTCGCATCGCGGCTACGTCAGTCGTCATTTCTTGTTCGATGACTTTGATTTCGACTTGCGCCGCATTACCTGGTCGAACACTGAAGCCAATCAACCGTTTCGCGAAGCTCATTTTTCTTGGAATCGTGACAATGGTGCTTACTATGTACAGCGTTATGCCACCAAAGAACGCCTGAGCGACAACCAACAAGCACCACATTCCGTGCGGCGTCTAGAAGTTGAATTCAGTCACTTTGAAGCAAACGTTCCACTGGTTTCGTCGTTGTTCACCATTGGTGGCGTTGAATTGCCACCTGGAACTCCCTTCTTAGATCATCGCGAGAATGTAAACGGCAAGCCCAAAGAGTTAACCTGGAATGGGCAAGCCTTGGTAGTCTCGCAGGAGTGAATGTCGACTAGGGAGCCGAAGCTCGCTATTCAAGCAGGGCTGACATTTCAACCAACTGTTTGGCGATCAATTCCGTTTCCGCTGGTCGACTAACCAATAGGTCACGCGTCTCGCTAAGAACACTCACGTACTCTGGCAGAAACGGGACAGCGGTGCCCACCGCGGGTTCGAGCGGTACAAGTATCTGGACGACCTGCTGCAGCAAAGTCTCGACACCAGGCTGCCCAACGGCACTGCATGCGCACACAGGATAGTCCAACGCTTCGTCAGGCATCGTCTGCACTTCTAGATCCGATTTATTCCAAGCGACTACGACGGGCAACCTAGACTCGGTATGGAAAGTAGGCTGACCCTGTGAATGACCTCTGTTCAAACCAAACCTAGTCAATGATGTTAGCTGGGCATGCGTTTCGGTCCAGCCGCAAGTTCCATCGACGACCGCAATCAATAAATCTGCTTGTGCAATCTGTTCTTGCGCACGCACGACGCCAGCCGCTTCGACCTCATCCTCGCTGGCTCGTATGCCAGCGGTATCGCTCAAACAGATAGGCCAACCGTCGAATGCACAATTGGCTTCAACCCAGTCGCGTGTGGTACCAGCCTCATGATGAACGATCGACTGTTGACTCCCCACGATGGCATTGATCAAACTGCTCTTGCCAACATTCGGTGGGCCAGCCAAGACTACTCGCCAGGGCTCCGCCAGATGGAGCCCGAGTCGACTCCAACGGAGTAGGGCATCAATTTGCTTATGAGCGTCCGCGTAGTTGCCAGCGCTGATCAACTGACAGATTGTCGTAATCGCGTGTTCCAGCGCGCCTGTCGCTTGGTCAAGCAGAATTGCGGCGCTGCGATCCGTCGACGCCTTCAACAATTGCAACTCAGCCGCTCGAGCAATCCCGCGCCTCCGGTTCAATTGTTCTGCAGCGACAATTTCACAGCCAGCGGTTTGTAAATCGTCTAGGATGCCACGACAAACGGCTTGACCGCCGTGACAGTGGACTTCAACCAGGCCTGGGATTGTTTGACACACGACGACTTGTTCAGTGGCCTGTATTGCTGCGTGCTGATGGCCTTCATTTTCGAACAACCACTGGCCGTAGTAGATGTCGCCAATGGCTAGTTGCTGAGTGGACAGTCGCACGAACTGCAAGACCGTCGCTTCTGCTCCAGGGCCGCTCACGGCGATGGTAGCAATGGCCGCAGGAGCGTTTGCGGTTAGTCGCGCGGCGAGCGCGCGACCCACTTGGGCTGTGGGACGCGAGTCGCTGAGGGTCACGCAATAATCCCGTTGACTACTTGTCCAGCAATATCCGTCAACCGGAAATCGCGACCACCGTAGCGATACGTCAAACGTTCATGGTCGAGGCCAAGCAGGTAAAGCAGCGTAGCGTGGAAGTCATGGACATGCACTCGATCATGTTGAGCGTAGTAGCCGTAGTCGTCGCTAGCGCCGTGCGAGTAACCAGCCTTTACGCCACCGCCTGCCATCCAGTAGGTGAAAGCATGCGGATTGTGATCGCGTCCGTTGTTGCCCTGGGCCGTTGGCGTGCGACCAAACTCAGCTCCCCAAATTACAAGTGTTTCGTCGAGCAGACCGCGGGCTTTGAGGTCTTGCAGCAGTCCCGCAATTGGCTTGTCTACTTCTGCCGCCAACGCTGTGTGTTTTTCTTTGAGTTCGGAATGTTGATCCCAGTAGGAATGACTTGCTTGTACAAAGCGCACTCCGGCTTCGCTGAGCCGCCGCGCTAAGAGACATTCGCGACCGAAGTTCTCGGTGCGTGGATCGTCAATACCATACATGCGGTGCGTAGCAGTGGTTTCCTGCGACAAATCCATGATCTCAGGTGCCTCCGTCTGCATACGAAACGCCAATTCCATCGACTGAATACGCGACTCGAGCACTGCATCATGGCCTTGATGATCGAGTTGTAAATGGTTGAGGCCTTGAGCGTAATCCAACTCTTGTCGCAGTTCGCGATAGTCGAGTTTGGGATTCTTCAAGTTCTCGATGGTGGCTTCCGACATTGGCCCACGGTTGGTGCCGATGCGGGTCGCCTGGTGTTCAGCGGGTAGGAACGCAGAGCCGAAATTGCGAACGCCGCCATGTCCCATGGTTGGCCGAATGGTCACGAAGCTCGGTAGATTCTGATTCTCGTTGCCCAGTCCATAACTAATCCACGCGCCCATGCTTGGGCGAACAAACGTATCGCTGCCCGTATGCATCTTGAGCAGCGCTCCGCCATGCGCTTCATTCGAGCCATGCATCGATTTGATAAAGCAGATATTGTCGGCGCAATTGCCAACATGCGGAAACAAATCGCTGACCCAGGCCCCCGACTGGCCGTACTGGCGGAACTTCCATGGGCTCTGCAACAAATTGCCGGTTTCTGCAAACTGCACACGTGGCTTATCGAACGGCAGCGGCTTGCCGTTATCTCGCGCCAGCAACGGTTTGTAGTCGAACGTATCCACATGGGAGGGTCCACCGTGCATGAACAGAAAAATGACCCGTTTGGCACGCATCGGAAAATGCGTTTTCGGCTCATTGCCGCGCGCGGCAGGCAACGTGTGGTAGAGCATGTCCGCGAGCGCTAGCGCACCGAAGCCCATAGCGGACCGCTTGAGCACTTGACGGCGTGAACAACTGGTTTGCGATGGATGGTGCATGTAATTCACTAATCGATATACAGAAATTCATTGGCCAATAGCAGACTTCGGCAATAACGAACCCAAGCATCTACTTCTGCGTCTTGGAACTTGTCGTCAGAGTTCGGCCCGTTGTCTGACGTGCCTGCGACGTTGACTAACGCCCCCCGCGTCCAAAGACTTGGGGTTTCAGCTTGTTCGATGAACTCGCGCGCACGCCTTATTTCGTCGTCGTTGGGATAGCGACCATAGACGTTGGCATAAGCCATGCGTACGCGATCCACTGGACTCTGCGTCGCCGAGGTGACCCGTTGAGCTAGCGCCCAGCCGGCGTGCATAGACAGCGGATGATTCATCAGGAACAAGGTTTGGTGGGGCACTATCGTCGCGGGGCGTTTCTCTAGTGAAGCGGCTGGATCGACATAGTCAAACGTACTAAAGAAATCATCCAAGGCAGCGCGATTGATTGGCAGGTGCAGGGTGCGACGCGGCGAATCGAGATCACTCCAGCTCGCGCCGCTGTCAACGTACTTGCCACTCGCAGCTTCCCAGGCTCCACCAATTTCGTGATCCAGCCGTCCGCCTATCGCCAACAGAGCATCGCGGATCGGTTCGGCTTCCAAACGACGACGATTCTGTCGCCAGAGCAGACGATTCTCTGGATCAATCTCTTCGGACTCCGGATTATTGATCCAGGCCATGCGGTAAGTACTCGACAAGACGATCATGCGATGCATGGCTTTGATGGACCACCCCTGGCGCTGAAACTCCGCAGCCAACCAATCCAACAATTGGGGATGGGATGGTAGATCTCCGCGCAATCCGAAGTTGGATGGCGAAGCCACTAGTCCCTCGCCAAAATGCCCCTGCCAAATGCGATTGACCATCACACGAGCCGTAAGCGGATGATCTGGGTGCGTTAACCACTGGGCGAACTGCAGTCGACCGCTCCCGCCTTCTGGAAAGGCCGGTGAAGGCAATTGCCCGATGTGCTGTTCGCTGAGGATTTTGGGAACTCGCCGAGGCAACGGATCGCCTGCAAACTGCAAGTGATTTCCGCGCACATGCACGGCTACCAATTTCACTTGCTTGGCCTCATCGACTGCCATTGCTTTGGCAACCGATGGGCGCTGCTTCTCCAGTTCCTTGAATTGTTTGACGCGCGCGGCTAATTCCTCGCGTACATTCGAAGGCAGAAACTGTCCTGGCTCGCGGGTCACATCCAGCGGCGCATCTTTGCCAAACAGCATTCGCTCCGCAGTCTGGATTTTTTTGTCTGCCTTTTCGTTTTCTCCCAATTCAGTTGCCAACGCAAGCCAGCGCTGACTGAGAGCAGCGACGACTACGTCGATTAATTCCAGCGCTGTCTCAGGTGGACGCTGCCCAATAACGTTGAACACCCAATCTTTCGTCGCGCTTTCAGTCTGATTGCTTTCCGCGTTTGTGTTGGGATCAAAACGTTCTTCGACGGCTTTGGCAAACTCCGACTCGGGCAACTGCGACAACTGAACCCAAGGCGTTAGTGCCTCCGAGTCCAAGACGAGCCGTAGGGAAACGTTGCTCTCGTCATCAGCGATTGAGCTATCGAGGCTTTCATCGTCAATCGCCAATCTTGACATCCAAAGTGATTTGAGTCGCTCGGCGAGGACCAGTTTTTCTTGTTGTCTAGCCTGGATTCGCAAGGCTTGCACCTCTGCCTGCTGTTGAGCGAAATGCTGCTCAAAGTCGTTGAGCAACTGCGCGCTTACCGCATCGGGCAAAACTCGTTCGCTCCACTGCGATACGTGGTCCAAGTGCTCCATCGTCTGCGTGCTGTGAAAAATGCCCGCCAGCGCGTAATAGTCTGCAGCGGTAATTGGATCGAACTTGTGGTCATGGCACCGCGCGCACCCCAGCGTCAGCCCAAGAAATACCTTGCCAACCGTATCCAGTTGCTCGTCGACAATGTCGGCAACCAATTTATCCTTGTCCTGCTCGGCGAGCATTTTCGGGCCGATGACCAGGAAGCCCGTCGCTGTCAGCAGCTTGCGTCGTTCGGCTTCCGAACGCGCTGGTAACAAGTCGCCAGCCAGTTGTTCATGGATGAAGCGATCGTAGGGAGTGTCCGAGTTAAATGCTTCGACTACGTAATCGCGGTACCGCCAAGACTCTGGGTACTTGTGATTCTCATCCGCACCATTTGTATCCGCATAGCGGGCCAAGTCTAACCAGTGTCGACCCCAGCGTTCGCCATAGTGCGGTGAGCGAAGCAAACGGTCAACGACCAATTCATAGGCGTCGTCGCGTGGATCGCTTAGGAAATCGTCGAGCTGCTGGGGCGTTGGCGGCAAGCCGATCAAATCAAAGCTGACGCGTCGTAGCCAAGTCGATCGACTCGCCTCTGGCGCAGGGCTTAGATCCTCCTCCGCAAGTCTCGCGTAGATGAATTGATCCAGCGGCGAAGTGGCCCACGCGTTTTCAACCGTAGGCACGCGAACATCGTCCGCAGGCTGGAATGCCCAGTAGTTTTCAGCTTGCTCCCAGTCGATCGAAGGCTTCTTCGGCATTCCGCTATCTTCGGTCCGCGGGTCCGCCGCTCCACTTGAAATCCAGTTCTCGAATTTCGCGATAGTTGCCGCATCTAATTTACCGCTTGGCGGCATTTCGACCGATTCGTAATTGAGAGCATCCATAATCATGCTCTCAGCCGGCATTCCAGGGACTAGTGATGGTCCAGAATCGCCGCCCTCGAGCATGGAAGACTGGGTATCTAAACGCAACCCACCCTCCGCCTTGCCTGCACCGTTTGAGTGACATTCGTAACAATGCTCTACGAGGACGGGCCGGATATGCTGTTCGAAATAGGCTGTACCATCGTCCGCTACCGCCCATGTCAGCCAGCAGGAGCACGCAATGTTCATCGCGATGAGACGCATGAAAGTTTGCATGATGGATTCTTAAATTGTGGTGGGACTCTTAAAGGCAGGATTGCGAACGTGATATGCATCGCCCGCAATGACGTTCTTCTTTATTCGTTACCGTTCACGATGTGTCGGCTTATGTGACAGGGTCGTGAGTCTTTTCAGCCTAAGTCGCTTAACCATGAGCAAACGCACGTTCTTTTCGGCGGCATCTCATCGGTGGCGGGGCTGCTGAAAAGACTCCCGACCCTTTCCTGTCGACTTCAAATTCGTGAACGGCTACCTCTATTCTAACAGATTTCAATGAGAACGAGCAACCAATTTTAGAGGCTCCGACCTATCGGAGCTTTCGTATCGGATGAATTAGTGCAAAGTCTTCGGATGAATTAGTGCAAAGTCTATTGGACCCTCGACAAGTGCCACATGCAACAGTACCCCTCTGCCGCCGCCCCGCTTTGGGGCCCGCAGTCAGGCAGGCGCAGTAATGCGGGCCTATCCCGATGGCGCTGTTCTGTCATACGTCTCTGGTGCGTCTTCGTTCAAGATGAAATACGGACCACCGAGTGGACCATCTTCATGCGTATGAATCAGAGTCCAGTCGTACGATTCAGGGAACACCGCAAATTCTAGCACGTTGTAGCCGGAAAGATCAGTAACAGGTCCAGAATATCGTTGCGCCGTGCACGGTCGTTGGTTCTCGGATATTGGAAATGCGGTGATTCGTCGTGACAGGAAGAGCAAGATCAATCGGTCATCACGACTCGCGAGCCATTTCTCGACGGCTTTCGGTCCCTGAGTCTCGCGGAGATTGCCAGATTGCGCTGCGAACACTGCCGTCCACCGTTTCATAATGGCAAACGACTCTTTCCGGGGAAGCTCCGTGAGTGACACGCCATGGTCAGCGAGGTATCGATGAAAATCCTCAAGCAGTTCGATGTTGATGTCTCCGGATATGTTCGGTGCGAATAAGGCTGTACGAGCACTTCAGTGCATCGGATAGTTCGTCGGCTAAATTGTGTTTTGAACGCTCACGACGCTGGGGCTTATTGTAGGCGGTTCGGGTTGGCAGAGCAATTTCAGCCCATAGAACGTGCGCGCTGGGCGTGCGTACCATGCAGATTCAGGTGCCACCCGAGACCGTGCTGAGTGCCAGTTCGAGATCACGGCAAACGTTTTCGTTGTCAGCTGTTTGTCAAGTTCCTAAACCTAACTCTACCGCCTGTCCAAGAACCGCCAAGTGCGTCCGCGGGAATGGTCGCGAGCGCAACCGCTAACCATCTGCTGCCCATCGATAAACAGACGTAGTTGCAAGTCGCGAGCTTGACTAAGTCCAATCCGCCCAGTGGTACGCACCAAGAAAGCCTTGAGGGCGATTGGAGCGGGTTCGAACCACATGTGTTCGGATTGGCACAAATCGATGGCGTCGAGTTCCCGAGTGACGTTTAGGGCCTGACAGAGTCGCCCAGGACCCGAGGTAAGACGACGCAACCACTGTGTGTAACTGCCGACCGTTCCTACGCCCCAATTGGGCATGCCGCGCAATCGCGCCATGGTCTGGAGGCCTTCGACAGGTTCCACAGCGCGTATCAACACGGCACTTCCTCGCTTAGCGGGTTCGGTGACCACGTTTAAGCAATGTCGACTGTGAATCGGGTAGACGTACAGCGTACCCGCAGCGCCGAACATCGATGCATTGCTCTTACGTGGTCCTTTGAAGCTGTGGCTGGCGGCGTCGTGACTCGACAAGTATGCTTCTACTTCAACGACAATACCGCTGAGCCGCGTGCCGTTGGCGAGTTTGCGGACCAACAATTGGCCCAGTAGCCGCTGAGCGACTTGCTGGGGACTACCCGTATAAAATTGAGCATCGACACGTTGCATGAATGTAATTCGTCTTCAAGCTAAATTCATCGTCGTTTCGTCGGAGCGCATATTGCACCCAGGGCAAATCGTGGTCCAACGTGGTCGTGTGGTCGAAGTCACACAACGGACTGACGCTCGCCCTGACATCGATTTGGGCGAAGTGGCGTTGTTGCCAAGTCTCGTCAACTGCCACACGCACCTTGAGTTTAGCGATCTGCGGCATCCGCTGCCGGCGGGAGACAACTTTCCTGCCTGGATCGGGGCCGTTGTTCGTTACCGTGACGCTCGCCAAGCTCAAATATCAGACTTGATTGAAACGGGTTTGCAGGAGTGTTTTCTGAGCGGCACATCGCTGGTGGGCGACATCGTTACGCAACCCTGGCTTCCGTCCAGACTGGCGACGAATCCAACATTCAGCGGGGAGACGGCGTGGTGCGAGCACTTGGGGCCAGTCGCTGAACCACGCGTGGTAGCCATGACGGAAGTCTTGGGGCTCACCGTCGATCGCTTCAGATCTACCGTGGCATGGGCAGAGGCATGTCGTGCGACGGACGCCAGTCAGTCCGCCCGCATTGAAGAAATCGGAATATCGCCGCATGCGCCCTACTCCCTGTTGCAGCCACTCGCCTCCGAATTCTTGCAACAGCTCGATCCCGAAGTCATAACCGCTATGCATGTCGCTGAGAGTCAAGAAGAAAGGCAATGGACCGAAGCCGGCGAAGGCCCGTTTGCGACCGCATTCGAACGGCTGGGCATTCCACTGCCCTCACAGCGGATGCAGATTAACGAAGCCATCGACCTGCTCAAACGCCAGCGTCGCAGCTTGCTGATTCACGGTAACTATTTGACGCCACGTGAGATGGACCAGTTGGCCCAGGCACAAAATGTTTCTGTCGTTTACTGCCCGCGGACGCATCAGCACTTTGGACACGCGCCTTACCCCTGGAGAGAGTTGCAAAGTCGCAATATCCGGGTTGTGTTAGGTACCGACTCGCTCGCCAGCAACCCAGATCTACAACTTTGGCGTGAGCTGGTAACGGCTCGACAGCAACACTCGGAGCTCTCAGCGACTACAGCGCTTGCAGCGGTAACGGAGCAAGGAGCGATGGCTTTGGGGCGCCAACACGATCACGGCTCGCTCAATGTGGGAAAGCTCGCGTATATGAACGTAGTCACGACGCCAGCGGAACTCAAACCGGTGGATCTACTCGAGCATCTAACCACCAATGATTGTCAGCCACGTCCCCTCGCCCTCTCGCGCCTGGCTCGGGGACTTTCGAATTGACTTCGCGATTGAGTTCACTTGCTAAGCACTAACGTGATTACTAACTTAGTGAAGTCTTCGAGCAAGCGTGACTCAAGAAACCAACGTTAGATCACGCCGCCGTGGACGCGATAAGGAGTCATGTGGTCAGGCTGATCGACCATCCAAAACCGTTCCCACTCTTGGAGCAGCAGACGTAGGTTTTCAGAGGTGTAGACCAGTTGCTCGGCCCGTCGCTCGGGAATCGCGGAGTAGATGGGAATAGCACAGCCGGTTGCGGTAACGCAGCATCCCAACAGCAAGGCAGCACAAATCCAGCGTCGCATCCAAAGTTCCTCCGTGAACATCGTTGCAGAACTGGCTTCAGCCAATTCTCTTTTGAGTATTTGGTTTGTCCATCAACCGCGGTTATCGGCCTGGTTGGCGGCTCGAAGTATTTTACCAGCCGAGTTCAGGCGGCTGGTTTCAGTCGTGTTTTCAGTCGATTCGTCAATATCTTGCTGGGTTTCCGAGGCGACATCATCCGCCGGGGCGGCTGCGGCTTCTTCGAGTACCTGCACGCGGGCCTCCATCTCCTTGCCGGGTTTGAAGGTTACCACGAATTTCCCTGGTACATCGACTTGCCTGCCAGTTCTGGGATTGCGAGCCTTCCGAGCTTTGCGACTCTTGACTTGAAAAACGCCAAAGTTCCGCAACTCGACTCGCCCCTCTTCTAGTAGGGTTTCGACGATACCATCAAAGGTGAGCTGGACAATCTCCTTGATCTGGAGTTGTGTTAGCCCAGTCTTATCGGAAATCGACTTAACGATCTCTTTCTTCGTCACTTAGACAAGCTCCTTCGCCAGCCAACAAATGCCGTAAGTCATTTGTCTGCAACAAGTTAATCCGGCGAAGTCTAATAGCCTAGCGACCGTGCGTCAAGGTCTGGCAGGAGCGTGCTTGGTCGCAATAGACCCTCTTACTCGCTGACAGATCATCGATACACCCATGACATCGACGTCACAGACCGCAAACTTTACTAAATCCAACTAATCGATCCGTCCGCGAGAATCCATCGTTTTTCTCGGACCTAGCATCCGCCCTCGAGAGTCTGGCAAACTTGTAGGTCCCCCTGTCGCATAATGAGGCATTGTGGCATACTGGGTAACTCGACATTCGCCTGCGTCTTGTTGTACCAATCGCCTGCATCCGCATCAGAAACATCGCGATATTCAACGGTTTTTTGCGGTATCTCGACGCAATATGGTCATAGGACGGGACACTTAGGCTGGGAAACGCGGGCGCAGGATTTACGGCTAAAGTAAAAATATCAACCCTTAAGGAGAATCTGATGTATAAGAACTTAAACGCTGACCTTTTGGCAATCTCGGGACGCCAAAGTGAGATCATCGAGCTGGCGTTGACCTACGGTTTTCGTGGGATAGATGTTGATATGGTTGACATGGTCAAGCGCTGTGGTCGGACATCGTTTGAAAGCGCTTCGCGGTTCCTTGCCAGTTCGAAACTCAAGCTTGGTGGTTTTGAAGCTCCGATTGACTTAGATGCCGACGAAGAAGCGTATGCTGTCAAGCTGGCAGCTTTAAATGGCGTAGCTGAAATCGCTGCGCGAGCTGGCGCGCTGACGGCTTTTGTTACTCTGCCAGTCGCCACCAATCGCCTCCCTTACCCAGAGTATTTTGATGTGATTCGCAAACGAATCGACGAAGTTGCAGAGATCTTCGGCAAGGAGAAAGTCAAGTTAGCCGTGGGGTTTGAAGCGATTTCGACTGACGCAGACGAAAAGCAATTCAAGTTCGTACGAGACGTAGAGGGTTTTTCAGCTTTTATTCGGGCTTGTACCTCAAAGAATGTATTTATCGTATTCGATAGCTGGAATTGGCATCTCGGTCGCGGCACGGAAGAGCAGCTGGATACCATTGGCTTGCAGCGTGTTGCCCTGGTGCGTCTAGCAGATTGCAAGGAGGGCGTCGGCCCTGCAGCTGCAACCCTTGATGATTGTCTCCTGCCTTCCTCGACGGGGGTTATCGACAGCGTGGGTTACCTCAAGAAGTTCGCGGAGATTGGTGCAAAATTGCCGGTCACTGCGATGGGTAAGCCGTTGAACGGAACACCGACACGCGACGCGCTCGTTGGCCTGACCCAAGATGCTTTGGATAAGACGTTCTTGGAAGCCGGCTTGCCGAGTCACACTCGCAAACCGGACACATTTGTTGAGCAAAGTTACGTGAGAACGTAGAACGCTGCAACCGTCGATTCAGGGAAGGCTGCCGTTGAAGAGATTCGCAACATGACACTCAACTTTGAAGACTTGCGCACTCAGTTTCCCGCTCTGCAACGCAGTTGTGCCAAGACGGGCAACCACGTGGCCTATCTGGATGGTCCGGCGGGTAGCCAAGTCCCGTTGAGTGTCATTGAAGCCATTAGTGATTATTATCGGAATCACAATGCCAACAGCGGTGGGAGGTTTGCTACGAGTGTAGAAACCTCCGCCATGATGGCGGAAGCACACCAAGCTGCAGCCGATTGGTTTGGAACAGATGATCCGGCAGAGTGTGTGTTTGGAGCGAATATGACGTCGCTTACTTTCGCATTTTCTCGTGCCTTGTCCCGCACCTGGAATCGCGGCGATCGTATCGTCGTCACCCAATTGGATCATGATGCGAATGTATCGCCGTGGCGCTTGGCAGCACGCGATATTGGCGTGGAGGTTGATACGGTGCGCATCCATCGTGAAGATGCAACCCTCGACCTTGACGATTACAAGCGCTGTGCAGCCTGGGACCAAGTTGGTAGCGCCTTCACAGTGCATCCAACAGTGTGGGCTCACGCACGCCGATTCGAGGGCTGGTGGATATAGCTCATGCAGCTGGGGCCGAAGTCTACTTGGACGCAGTGCACCATGCCCCGCACGATCTGATCGACGTCAAAGCCTGGGACGCGGATTACTGTGTTTGCTCCGCCTACAAATTTTTTGGGCCACACGTTGGATTATTGTGGGGGCGCCGCGCACGACTGGAAGAACTTGTGCCATATAAACTTCGCCCAGCTCCGTCGCTTCCCCCCGGAAAATGGATGGCGGGTACGCAGAATTTTGCAGCTATCGCTGGAACCAAGGCTGCGATCGACTACATCGCAAGCATCGGGGCTCAAGATGCGTCAGGCGGTGACCGCCGCAGTCACTTGCGCGCCGCGTTCGCAGCGATCAAGGAATATGAAATGATTCTGGCACGTCAACTTCTCGATGGCCTCCAACAAATGGACGGAATCACGCTGTATGGAATCCCAGCGGCTGATCCCAGTCAGCGCGTACCAACTTTTGCCGTTAATTTGCGTGGGTTAACTTCGCAGCAAGCGGCAGAGCAACTGGCGGCCAAAGGTATCTACGCTTGGGGCGGGGATTACTATGCAGTCGATGTCTGTGAAGCCCTCGGGCAACAACCCGACGGGATGCTGCGATTGGGTATCTTGCATACCAATTCCGCCGGGGATATTGCTAATGCGTTGGACGCAATTGCGAGTGAGTTGGCAGCTCCCGTCACCTAAGAGAGCTGCTACCGCTCTTCCCGAAGCGAAAGTCGTCAAGACTTTCGCGATCGTGCCGCCGAAACTCTTGGCGAGTTCTTGCTACTACGGTATATGGATCGAATGGCCCTAGACGACCAGCTTGACGGCTTGGCCGGACTTGGCGCTTTCATAAATGGCGAGTATCAACTCGACACTACGGCGTCCTTCGCGACCATCAATCGCGGGAGGACGGTCCAGCCGGATGGCTTCCAATAAATCGCGGAACAGGGCAGCGTGGGCATGGTGGCCAATTGCAGCGGGGTCAGCGGCTCCGCCACCGGTTTTGGTCTTGCCAAGCATTTCCTTACGCAGGCGATCGTCATCGGCCGTTGGTTCAGCAAATTCCCATTTGATGATGTCTTCTTCCTCGAGAATGGCAGTTCCTGTCGAGCCGGTAATTTCGATCTTCTTCAGTGAGCCGGGGAAGCCGGCGGTCGTGGCTTCGATGGTGCCAAGTGCACCGTTGGCAAAACGGATCGTAGCTGAAGCGACATCTTCGACTTCGATACGCTCGTGAGCGAGTGTCGCGGTGTACCCCATAACTTCGATAGCGGGGCCCATGAGCCACAGCAGCAGGTCAACGCTATGGATGGCTTGATTCATCAATGCACCGCCACCGTCCAGTTCCCAGGTGCCTCGCCACGCGCCGCTATCGTAGTACTCCTGGGTTCGGAACCATTTTACATAGGCGTCTCCCAAGGCCAATTTACCGAAACGCCCCGCATCCACGGCTTGTTTCATGAGCCGGCTGGATTCGTGAAAACGAGATGGAAAGATCGTGGCCAGTTTCACGCCAGCCGAATCGCAAGCTTCGATCATTGCATCGCAGCGAGCCAAAGTGACGTCGAGCGGCTTTTCGACAATGACGTGCTTTCCAGCTTGGGCGGCCGCCAGACAGGGTTCCATATGTGCGCCGCTCGGAGAGCAAATCGTGACAACGTCCAAGTCGTCGCGAGCGAGCATTTGATCAAGATCCGTGTAGGCTTCGCCACCAAATTCCGCTACGAGCTTGTCCGCTTTCGGGGCTGTGCGGTTGTAGCAGGCGACTAACCTAGCCTCGGGGATGTCCGCGATGGCTCGTGCATGAAAGCCCGCGATCATGCCGCATCCGATGATGCCAAAGCCTGTCGCCACTTGCGTTTCCTTCTTGTGCAAAAAAAGCCCAGTCAGAGGCCTAGGCTAAGTATATTCTCGATTGGAATTCGATATCTAGCGCTTGGTTTTCTTGTGTTTAGCCCCGCCCTGACGGACCTTATAACGTGGATTACTCTTGCAAATCACGTAAATCCGACCGCGACGCCGCACGACTTGGCAATCTGGGTGACGAAACTTCAAAGTGCCGATCGACGATACAACTTTCATGGCTCAAGGCTTATGTTGGATATTATTAGTGGGTTCGAAGGTAAACAATCCATGTATACGTGGCCAATTTTAGAGTCAATCCCGAATTCCGCAACACCAGTTTGGGCTCTTAGAGCGAGGGAATATCCATTCAGGGTTCATACCGTTCTATGGTATTACTCAGACGCGTCCAAAATTCGTCCTAGACAGGTTGGCTCTCCGACACAGTAAAGGGACACAGTAAAGGGTAAAGGGGCACAGTAAAGGGGCAGGGAAAAGGGGTAGGGAGTGATGGAAAGTTGCATAATGACAGGTATTGAGATTCGAGACGTACGAGTCGCCTACACTGGTAGTGCGCCATTCTAGATGGACTCACCCTCAAACATTGCCGGCGGCGAGATCGTGGCGTTGGTCGGAGCCTCCGGTTGCGGTAAGAGCACGTTGCTGCGCGCCATCGCTGGATTAATCACCCCCGTGTCAGGCGAAGTAAATTGTGCAGCGGAAGTGAGGCGGCAACGGATTTGGCCTACGTTTTTCAAGACGCAACCCTGTTGCCTTGGAGAAACGTCTTCGAAAACGTCCGTTTACCGCTGGAGCTGACCCGCCAAGTGGTAGAGCGTCGCAGTAGACATGATACAAGACAACGCATTGCAGAAGCCGCTGCACTCAGTCGGCTTGGACGAAACCACTTGGACCAAGTTGCCACGGCAGTTGTCGGGCGGAATGCGAATGCGAACCAGTATTGCTCGTGCACTGGTTACGCAGCCGAGTGTCCTGCTCTTGGACGAACCGTTTGCGGCTTTGGACGATCTGTTGCGAACAAAGATGAATGAGCTAATTCTGGACTTATGGGAACAGCGTCGGCGGACGATCATATTCGTGACACACAATATTGCCGAAGCGGTCACGATGAGCCACCGCGTGGCTGTGCTGGGTGGCGGACGTATTGCGGCCATGCTGGAAAATTCACTGCCTTGGCCGCGCACATTGGCTCAGCGCACGAGTCCCCATTTTGCACAGCAGTACAGTACGATTAGTCAAGCTCTGGCCGCCACTTAATCGCGCGCTAGGTTGCTGGCTTGGATTTTCAAGGACAACCCTCTTGTGGATGAGCCCGTGTCGAACGACAGCGCCAATTCTTCTTATGCCTCAGGCTCGATGGACGACTCCCGCCCCAGGCGCAATGCAACTGGGCGTTCGCGTGAAATCATAGAATGGAGTATTCGTGCCGCTTTGGGCGTGGGCGTGTTCTTGGCGTTTCTGGTCCTATGGCAAGTTGTGGTCGCGGTGCGAGATCTCGCGCCCATCTTTCTCCCATCACCGGCACGCGTGGCCTCGGCAGCCTGGGAGGAACGTGGAAAACTAGCTGCGGGTTTTACAGTCACGGGTTCCGCTGCTGCTCTAGGACTTTTACTGAGCATCGTGCTCGGTACTTTGCTGGCCGTCTTGTTCAGTCAATCGCGATGGGTTCGATCGGCTTTCTATCCCTATGTTATTTTTCTCCAAACCGTACCAATCGTGGCGATCACCCCGCTACTGATCACCTGGTTTGGGTACGGTTTTAAGACCGTTGTGATCGTGGCTACTATCATCAGCATCTTTCCGATCGTCTCCAATGTGACCGCAGGCCTGATCTCAGTCGATGAGAACATGAAAGACCTATTTCGCTTGAATCACGCAACTCGCTGGCAAACCCTGATCAAGCTGCGAATTCCACATTCGATCAGCCATCTCATACTAGGCACGCGGGTGAGCGCCGGATTGGCTGTCATCGGCGCGATTGTGGGTGAATTCTTCGTAGGTACTCAAGCTCAGGGATTCGTAGGCCTGGGAACCCTAATGACAGCTTGGCAGCGACTGGCTAGAACTGATGCTTCGATTGCCGTCGTGTTTGCCAGTACGTTGCTGGGATTGTTGATGTTGACTACCGTGAACGCGTTGGCATGGACTATTTTGCGACGCTGGACGGGTGAATTTGAGCGGGGTTAGGCTCAGCCGCGTCGTGTGACCGACGTGCCTAGACGCCAGGAATTCCGCTATAATGCGGAGATGATATACAAATTCTTCCTGATTCTGATTGTGATCGGATCCAGCGCTTGTGCAGACTGGCCGATGGGACGCGCCGATTCTGCGGGTACTGGAGCAACTGCCGAGTCATTGCCGGACGGTTTGGAGCTGCTGTGGGAAGTCGAGAATGAGGGGTTGGGTTACGACGCTGGTCCGATCATTGCCGATGGTATGGTATTTGCCGCAGATGCAGATGGCGAAGTCATCGCGTTGCGTCTCGACTCGGGGGAGCAAGTTTGGAAGGTTGCGTTCGAGACTGGATTCATGGCCTCGCCCGCCTATCAAGCCGGTGTGGTGTATGTTGGTGACTACGATGGCACGCTACGGGCCTTGGATGCCAAGACCGGCCAAGAGAATTGGAAATACGCCGCCGAGCTTGAAATTGATGGTAGTCCTAACTTCTTCGAAAAATCGGTATTGTTCACTTCGCAAAGTGGTTCGCTCTATTCATTAAAAACTGCTGACGGAAGTCTTGGCTGGAAATACGAAACGGGCGATCAACTGCAGTGTGGTGCCACTTTGGCTGGCAATCGCACGTTTCTCGGCGGCTGCGACGGTTACCTACACATCGTTGATGTTCAGACCGGGAAGTCAGTACGTGAGCCAATACCCATCGACGGGCCAACGGGCAGCACTCCCTCGGTGGTCGATCTGGTAGAGGGTGAGACGAGAGAACAACTCGTGCTCGTGCCGACCTATGCTGGCGAGATTATCGCTTTCCGCAACAGCAATTATGAAGAAGCCTGGCGATTCAAGGATGAGAGCTTGTCGAGCGAGTTCAAGAATTCTGTGGCGATTAGCGAGGGCATGATCGTAGCCACGAGTCGCAACAAAAAGGTGTTTGCTTTGAACGCGAGAACGGGCGAATTGGTATGGAATCAGACGTTGCGCAAGCGCAGCGACGCGTCGCCGGTCATCGCTGGCGGGCAAGTCGTTGTGGCGGCCGCCGATGGCCGGATTCTGCTGTTTGATCTAAAATCGGGAAAAGAAAAGTGGATGTTTGAGGTCAAGGGTGGGTTCTTAGGTTCGCCAGCGGTAGCAGATGGAAAAGTAGTCGTTTGCTCTGATCGGGGTACGATCTATTGCTTGGGTGCGAAACAGAACATAACGAACGAAGAAGTGAAATGACTGAAGCAACGAAGACTGATGTTGGAAGCTATTTTATTTCCAACTACCCGCCTTACTCCCGCTGGCAAAAGGACTCGCTGCCTGAAGTCGAAGCAGCGATGCGTTCGGCACCGCGAAATGGTGTGCCGCTGGGCTTGTACCTACACATTCCCTTCTGCCGCAAGCGTTGCAAATTCTGTTATTTCAAAGTCTTCACGGGCAAGAACGCGGGCGAAATCGAAACGTATGTCGATTCGCTCTGCAAAGAAATCGAACTGGTGAGCCAACAGCCAGTGATGGGGGAGCGCCCCTTTCGTTTTGTCTACTTCGGTGGGGGGACGCCAAGTTTTCTATCGCCGAAGCAACTGACTAGTTTAGTCGATCGTCTGCGAGCGAATATTAGTTGGGATAAGGCTGAAGAGGTAACCTTTGAATGCGAACCAGGGACCCTCAGCGAATTGAAAGTTCACACGCTAAGAGAGCTGGGTGTAACCCGTCTTAGTCTCGGGATCGAGAACTTTAATGATGCGATCTTGGAAGAGAATGGCCGCGCCCATTTATCGAAAGAAGTCTACCGAGCGTGGGAGTGGATCGTGGCGGCTGGATTTCCCAATGTCAACATCGACCTGATTTCTGGAATGGTTGGCGAGACCTGGGACAATTGGAAAGAAAATGTCACCAAGACTCTCGAGCTGTCGCCCGAAAGTGTGACCATCTACCAAATGGAATTGCCTTATAACACGGTCTACTCGGAAGGAATCTTGAAGGAGTCCAAGGAGTCGCCTGTCGCTGATTGGCCAACTAAACGTGAATGGGTGCGCTATGCCTTCGAACAGTTCGCCGAGGCTGGCTATGTTCAGAATTCGGCCTATACGATGATCAAGGACCCTAGCAAAGTCAGTTTCAGCTATCGCGACAATTTGTTCAAAGGCTCGGATCTGCTGGCAACGGGGATCGCCTCTTTCGGACATATTTCTGGTGTCCACTATCAAAATTTGCCAGAGTGGCCGCAGTACATTGGTGCTTTGGCCGAAGGACGGTTGCCGTTGGGCCGCGCGTACACGCCAACCCCGAAGCAGAGCTTAATTCGCGAATTGATCCTATTGCTCAAACGTGGCTATGTAGAAATCGAATATTTCGAGTCCAAGTTCGGCGTGAACATCTGGGACGCATACGAATCGCAGTGGGAAGAATATATTGAAGACGGCTACGTCGTACGCGAGGATGGACGCATCGAATTAACGATGGAAGGCCTGCTGCGAGCAGACGCATTGTTGCCGCCGTTCTTCGAACCTGAAAATCAGGGAGTGCGTTATACATGAGCGCCGATCTGGTGTTCATGATGGGCGAGTACGAAGCTCACTTTCCGACCGATCGCCTGTACGTCAAAAATCATATGTGGGCTCAACGTTCTGCTACAACTCAGAACGGTATCCGCTTCGGACTGTCCGCGTACGCTGTACGTTTACTGCAGGACGTATATTTCTTGGACTTGACGATCGAAGCCGGTATGACGGTCAAGTTGAGGCAGGAAGTGGGGTCGATCGAAAGCAAGAAGGCCGAAAGCAGCTTGTACAGCCCTGTCGCCGGCCAAGTGCAAGAAGTCAACCAAGCGCTGATTCAAGATCCAACTGCTATCAATGTGGACAAATATGGCCTGGGCTGGATGTTCGAGCTAGAAACTTCTGAGTCGAGCGAATTGTTGACGCCTGAACAGTACATTGCCCATTTGGCGGCCGCTTGGGAAGTCGCCCAACGAACCATCAAAGGGCAAGCGAATGCTTGAGTTTTAATCTACTTTCACGAATACACGGCCCCCCAATGCACGCTTCGTATGTTCATGATGCTTTGACTCAAACTCTCGAAAACTACCAGCGATGTGGCCTCAGACGTTTCAGTCGAGAGAACGAAGTTCCTTTTGAGATTCTAGACGCACTACGCAACCTACAAGATCAGGCTGATGCTGCCGTTGACCCGCCCACTGTAGCATCGGCAAATAGTGTAGCTTCGGCAAATGCAGTTGCGTTGGACGTGACGAAGTCAGGGCATCAGGCTGCGAGCACGTCAACCGTTACGCGCATTTCCACTTCCGCGGGGACATCCGTTTCCCCTCCGTCGTCAGTGGGTGTCATTGGGCAATCAGGAGCTTGGGAATTACCCAATCTCGATGTCCCGCAACGCGAGGCGCATTTTGCAACCCTTGCGGCACAAGCATCCGAGTGCAGGAAGTGTCAAGATATCGTGACGTTTCGCCAGCAGACGGTGTTCGGAAGTGGTAACTTGCAGCCTGTGCTTTGTTTTGTTGGTGAGGCGCCTGGCGCAGACGAAGACAGGCTTGGGCAGCCCTTCGTCGGTGCCGCTGGCAAGTTGCTAACGAAGATTATCGCTGCAATGAAGATGGATCGCGAAGAAGTGTATATTTTGAATGCCCTCAAGTGCCGCCCACCTTCGAACCGCACACCGGTCCCAGATGAAATTGAGAATTGCCATCACTTTGTAACCGCACAGCTAGACATTCTCCAGCCAAAGTACATCGTGTGTCTGGGAGCTGTGGCAATCCGTAGTATTCTCCAATCGACAGACAGCATTGGTCGGTTGCGAGGCCGATTTCACCAGTATCGCGGTGCCAAAGTCGTCGCGACATACCACCCGTCTTACCTGTTGCGTAATGAAAGCGTGAAGCGGCTGGTTTGGGACGATATGCAGATGCTGATGCGTGAAATGAAAGCTCTTTCGTAACAGATAGAGTATTTTCCACTTGCGGCGATTCATCGGGCAGAATATTTGTCGAATCATTCTCTCTACGCGGAATCAACTCGATGAAGCATATAATCTCATCGCTGGCAGTTTGGCTCCTGTTACTTGGCACGCTTGTTCGCGGCCAAGTGTTTGACGAGTCCTTTGACGCGTGGCCGCTTGACCTGAAGATCCAGGGACAAATCTTGGTGGCCGACGAGTTGAATGAGCAGATTGAAAAGAGTTTGACTGCTGATGGTAGGCTGAGCAGCGTGCTCGTCATTTCAGACGCTTGTGATGCACAACGCGAACAACTAAAGGAGCGTTGGGAATCGCTGGCGAACAGGTTTGCACTCGTTTCATCGGCAGAATTGATTGCCGAACAAACAATCGCCGACCAATATGCAGTACTGTTTTGGCACTGCCAACCCTGCCAGCGAGATGTTCTCGATTTGTCGTTCTTGCGTCTTGAACCTGTGTTTCGATCGCAAATTGCTGCGGGGAAAACGCTGCTGGCTATTGGCCCCCTGTATCATACGCTGGCAAAGTTCTATGAATCAGACGGATCTGAGGGAGTTAATCAATTATTGCGAGGGATGAATCTTTTGCCGGACACCGTATTCATCTCTGGTGCATTCGACCGAGATCGTTTTGCGAATGTCGAACTTGCGGATCGTGAGGCTCTCATGCGTTGCGTGTCTATCGAGCTGACTCCGGGGACTTCCCTGGCTCTGAGTGGACGAAAAATGACGGTGGCTGGAACGGGGCAGGCTACATTCCAGTTGTCGTATGATGCATCCCAAACTAGCGAAGCTAAGCGGCGGCGAGCAACGATCCAGCAGGCCGAACGTGGGCTGCGAACGACGAAGTGGCTGTTGGACCTAACGCAATGGCGACGGGAGGCGATTGACCAAACGCTCGATGCGTTCCCTCCCGCCCAACCACGTCAACCTATTGTCGAACGTGGTACTTTGTTCATCGTTGGTGGTGGCGGAATGCCGCCGGGATTGATGGAACAGTTTGTCGAGGCGTCCGGGGGATCTTCTGCCAAGTTGGTCTACGTTCCATGCAGTGAGGATGATGAAGTACCAGCAGAGCACAGCATAGTTGCATCCTGGAAGAAAATTGGCGTCAGCAGAGCTGGATATATTCACACCAAGGATCGACAACGAGCAAATGCCGACGATGCTTTCCTAGAGCCGCTACGCGATGCGACCGGCATTTGGTTTGGCGGTGGTAGACAGTGGAACCTCGCAGATTCGTATTACGGTACCACCGCTCATCGGCTGATGAAAGAGGTTCTGCATCGTGGCGGTGCCATTGGCGGCTCATCCGCTGGTGCCTCGATTCAAGCACGCTATCTCGCGCGAGCCACGCCCATTGAGAACTTTGACATCATGGCTCCAGGCTACGAACGTGGTGGTTTAGGGTTTATTAGTGGAGTTGCTATCGACCAGCACTTCTCGCAGCGTCGCCGGCAGAAGGACATGACGGAACTGGTAAGACGTTATCCGCAGTTGCTAGGCATCGGTATCGATGAAGCGACTGCTCTCATTGTGAAAAAGTCGACGGCGCAGGTTGTCGGGCGAGGGCGAGTCTATTTCTACGACCGTCCAGGGGCAGGCAACCGCGACGCGGACGATAACTCCGGTGCCAACGATACCAACGCAGAGCGGCGAGATTACCTTGCACTCGAAGCTGGTCAAGCGTACGACTTAGCGAATCGGATCGTAATTGGATCGAGCGAAGAGCAGGCAGAATAGTTCACGGTTCAAATTCAACGTCCCGCCCAACTAGCCGAGTTACGTTGGCATGCATAATCGGCTACAATCCGCCACTTACAAGTTAACAGACACACAAGGTAGCAGGCACACTCCGTGTGCCGTCCGCTCAACAGACACAAGGTAGCAGGCACACTCCGTGTGCCGTCCGCTCCACATCCTAACCCATGCGCGTTGTATTACTAGAAACCCCTCAACAAGTCAGTGAGCGCGCGGCAGATCTTTTCTGTGAACAGATGCGCAATAAGCCGACGACCGTCCTCGGATTGGCCACCGGTTCGACACCACTGGGTACCTATCAGGAATTGGTGCGCAGGCATCGCAGTGGCGAAGTGAGTTTCTCGCAGGCGACCACCTTCAACTTGGATGAGTACTTGGGTTTATCCGCTGAACACCCGCAGTCATACCATACCTTTATGAAAGAGCATCTGTTTTCGCAGGCCGACTTTGACTCGTCGCGATGCTTTATTCCGGATGGCCAATGTGATGACTGGAGGGTGGAGTGCGCACGATACGAGCGTTTGATTCAGCAGCAGGGTGGCATCGATATTCAGCTCTTGGGGATTGGGACCGATGGTCACATTGCTTTTAATGAACCAGGATCTTCCTTGGCTAGCCGCACGCGAATCAAGGCATTGACCAAGCAGACACGCGCGGACAACTCCAGGTTTTTTGACTCTCCAGACGACGTTCCTCGTGTGGCAATTACGATGGGGATTGGAACCATCTTGGAGGCTGAGCATATTGTGTTGCTTGCCACGGGGGCAAGCAAGGCATCTGCGGTTAGGGCATTTATCGAAGGACCCGTTACCGCGCAAGTGCCAGCTTCGGCTCTGCAGTTACACCCGCGGGTTACCGTGTTGCTGGATCGACAAGCGGCCGACTGGCTCGTGCGCAAGGACTACTACGCGCATGTCGAGTCCATCCAGGTTGAAATGAACTAGCGTGCCGCCAACTGGCACACGTGAAGTCTGCTGTGGGCGAGAGGCGCCACGTATCTGCCGGTTGCCAGAGAGGACGACAAGCCAAGCAAGTCGGGGCGTTGCCGGAATGGCGTGCTGTGGGGACAATATGCCGTTTTCCATTAACCGCCGAGTCTTGCACTATGACCGTTCGCACCCGATTTGCACCGAGCCCTACCGGTTATCTTCACATTGGCGGCGTACGGACGGCTTTGTTCAATTGGCTCTTGGCGCGTCAGGCGGGGGGGCAGTTCATTCTCCGGATTGACGACACCGACGCACAACGCAACGTTTCCGAGGCGCTGCAGCCGATTTTGGCTGGTTTTCAATGGCTTGGGATGGACTGGGACGAAGGCCCTGAAACCGACAGTGACCGATCATTCGGCCCGCATGGCCCCTATTTCCAATCGCAGCGAGGCGATTTGTATCGCGCCGCGGCACAGCGTCTCTTGGAAACCGGTCACGCGTATCGGGACTATGCGCGTCCGGAAGAGCTGCAAGCAGCTCGCGAAGCGGCTGACAAAGCTGGCGAAACCTTCGTCTATGATCGACGGTGGATGGCGAATGACGATCAACAAGCTGCCGAGTTCGAAGCGGAGGGACGCACGGGCGTGGTGCGTTTGAAAATGCCGCGCGACGGGAAGTGCATTTTTCACGATGAAGTACGTGGGCAAGTTGAATTTGATTGGGCCAGGGAGCAGGACCACGTTATCCAGCGGGCAGATGGTTCGTGTCTGTACCACTTGGCAAGCGTCGTTGACGACTATGAAATGCAGATAACGCACGTCGTGCGCGCTGTCGAACACTTGAGCAACACGCCACGGCAAATTTTTATTGCCCAGTCGTTGGGATACTCGCTGCCAATCTATGCGCATTTGCCTTACGTGGCAGAGCCCGGTGGCACCGCAAAAATGAGCAAGAGGAATATTTCCAAGTATCTCAAGCAAAAGGACTTTGCGTCGTTAACGGAACTTGGGGAACATGTCGCAGCACGAACTGGCCAGGAAACGGCTCAAGAAACGTTTAATCCCGTCATCGTCGATTTCTATCGGGTGATCGGATTTCTGCCTTCTGCCCTGCTCAACTACCTATTGTTATTGGGTTGGTCTTTGGACGATAGCACCGAAGATTTCTCGGTCGAGCAGATGCAAGCCGCTTTCAGTCTAAGTCGCGTAACAAAGGCACCGGCGAGTTTCGATCCCCAGAAATTGCTCAGTTTTCAAGCTCGCTGGATGCATCAACTTCACTGCGAAGCGAAAGTTGATCTCTGCCTTCCGTATCTGCAGAATGCAGGATTGTTGCCTCGTGGTGACGTTTCCAGCGAATCACGACAATTGGTAAAGCAAGTCGTCCAGGCGGCTGACGATCGTATCAAAATTGCCGGAGACATCTTGGATTTTGACGACTTCTTTGTCGCTGATGCGGACTTGCAATACGACTCCAAGGCATTTGAAAAGCGAATGTTGAACGATGCAGATGCGGTCTTGAACCTACGGAAGTTTCGTGATCAGTTAGCTGCCTTGGACACTTGGGATGTGTCATCGACGGAAGCCGCGCTAAAGCAATTCGTTGAAAGCGAATCGATCAAGTTCAATCAAATCATCCATGCGCTGCGTGTTTCAGTCAGTGGCAAAGCCGTTGGATTCGGGATGTTTGACATCCTTGCAATTCTTGGCAAGACACGCAGCCTATGCCGCATCGATCAATCACTGGCAATGATAAATAAACCCTAAGAATCGTTGCTGCAGACCCGCGGGTGCAACCTTTGCCACCCACAGTATATCTACTCCTTAGCGCACTCGCGGTCGATGATTACGCCGTAGCAAGCTGCGTTGACGCGTCGACTTCTATTGAGCCACAGTACGTTTAAACGGAGTTCTTTTTCACCTAGTCGAGAGCCTATTCCGCAGCTTGCAAATGCGAATCGTCAAGCAATCTTAGAGCGACACGGCCAAGTCCTAGCCGTTGAGCATCCTGAAGAAAACTTATTCATTCGGGAATGCAAATTACTTCTTTTTTAGAGGCGCAGCTACCAGTCAATTGCGCATTGCTTTGCAACGACCGAGCATTAGAATCCGATAGATTGACGCGCGCGTGATTTCCACGCGCCTACTAAATTTCTTTCTTTTTGGAGTTTTCTTCTCATGTCTCCAGTTCCATTTCGAATTCAACGGGCGGCGTTTACACTCGTCGAGCTGTTGGTGGTCATCGCCATTATTGGCATCTTGGTTGGACTACTTCTACCAGCCGTACAAGCGGCGCGCGAAGCAGCACGGCGTATGCAGTGCAGCAACAATTTAAAGCAGATTGGGCTGGCGATTCACAACTATGAAGGTACGACCAAACGTATTCCGCCTGGGTCGGCTTTCTATGGTGGTGCAGTTCAAACTGCCGCTGCACCTTACCAACGTTTCGTAGGAGCCTTGGGCAATCGCTCGCACCTGTTAGTTCGAATACTGCCATACGTTGAACAAGATGCACTCTACACAGTATTCGAAGGTGACAAATTCCCGACAGATGATGCCCGAATGCCAGATCCTGCCAATGCAGCAGGCGGTGACCTACTCCGCGGTATTGTCATTCCTGGATACATTTGTCCGTCGGATATAAATCAAGGCCGGAATGCAACTGTTCAGGGCATTGCCAACTCGCGCATTCAGCCAGCTAACTATTGTTTTAGCATGGGCCCCACAAATGCGATTTCAAACAATGCAAACTGCTCATGTCCGTTAGCCGCGACGTTTTCAACCCTGAGCCTAGCCGGCACGTCAGCCGCCAACCCAGCCGGTCCATTCACTCGCGTGGGCGGCGTTCGCCCAACAGCCTCCGGAGCCAACACGGGTTACTGCGGCAAGTTCGCTGACTGCGTCGATGGATTGTCGAATACGATCTTCATGGGTGAAACCATCGTCGATTGGTCAGCTCATGCACTGAATGGGTGGAGCCACTCAAACTCGTGGGGCAAGTTCACGCAGATTCCAATCAATTGGGATACGCGCTATGTCGATGAGCCCACGGCTGTAGCCGCCGGCAAAACGGGATGTGAAGCACGCTGCAACTGGAATACCGCAGAAGGCTTTAAGTCTAGGCATACGGGTGGTACTCAGTTCGTCATGGGTGATGGCTCAGTTCACTTCGTTACCCAATCCATTGACATGGTACTTTACAACCGTCTTGGCTCCAAAGCCGAAGGCATAGCCGCTTCGTTGGAGCAATAGCCAATGTTCAACCTAGGTCTAAAGCAGCTTTCCGTATTGCTGGTGCTCCTGTCTCTTGCCGGATGCGGACCAAGTGATGAGCGGTTGTGGTGAAGGGAGTTGTCTTCTGTGACGGAAATCCGTTTCCAGGTGCCAGCATCGCCTTTATTGGCAACGAAGGTGGCGCCTATGGATCCGCCGTTTCCAATGACGCTGGCGAATTCACGATTCGTGCGGCAGTCGGCAAGAACAAGGTTGCCGTCAGTAAGGGAGATTCAAGAGTAGCCGCAAAGTATGACCCGAACGTCGACCAGACGATGGGTACTGAGGAAGAGGTTGCAATCCAAATGAAGAATGCACCGAAACCACTCGTGGCTGAAAAGTTCACGGATCCGCAGAAATCCGGAATAGAAATTGACGTGGTTCCAAACATGTCCTCTGTGGATATTAGTGTAACGTCAAAATAGTAATGACGCAGCCAATCGCTCGAACGCCTCGGCCAGCCCGAGGCGTTTTTTGATGGTCCACGCTGTACCCAAGCTGTCGATTAGATAAGCCGCACTATTTAAACATCGGGCGGGTTGGAATGGGTTGGAAGCGAGGATAAGCGGGCGGGTCGGGCAGGTCTTTTCTCTCGCCAAGTAGACAGCCAGCCGGGCAGCGGCGGCAAGACGCTAGTGGGCGACTCGCAGTACTCTCCTCCATCAACGACTTCAGTGCCCATGGGGCCGTTCGCAGGGCCTATCTCGACGCAGACCACGAACGGCAAGCCAGCGTCAGTACGATAACTGGGAAGTCCCAGCACCGTACAGCCAGCGGAGCTAGCCAAGAGGCCGCCTAGCAGCAAAACTGTTAGTTTAGGTGTGTGTCTCATCATTCCAGTACCCTATCACTTTCTCGCATCGACAATCGCAGCGGGTAACTTGAGGGCTTTGTGTCAACTTTAACGAATACAGCAGATTTGTGGTCCCAGACAGTCCTTCCACTGCCTGAGCTGCAAATTGGACAGGTGCGCATTGGATTTCCAGTCGTGCAGGCGGCGCTGAGTGGCTATAGCGATTGGCCAATGCGAATGTTGGCGCGCGAACACGGCGCTAGCTACACGCTATGCGAAGTCATGCTAGATCAGTTCCTGGTGAATTTGCGCGAAGAGCGACGTAAGAATCAACACTTCCTGTACAACTCGCCGGAAGAGCAGCCTGTGGCTGGGCAGTTGATGGGCGCGGAGCCTGAGCAGTTTGCCTTGGGTGCTGCGCGGCTGGCAGAAGCCGGCTTTGCTGTCATTGATATTAATTTTGGCTGTCCGGTTCGCAAGGTCCTGGGGCGCTGCCGCGGTGGCTTTCATCTGAGTCAGCCAAGCGTGGCCCTCGAGATCGTACGTCGCACCCGAGACATTGTGCCGCCTCATATTCCTGTCACGGTGAAGATGCGGCGCGGCATCGATGACACGTCGCAGAGTCGTGACCGTTTCTTTGAGATACTCGACGGAGCCTTTGCGGCAGGCATAGCCGCAGCCACTATCCACGGGCGAACCGTTGTCCAGCGATACAATGGACCTAGTCGTTGGGAGTTCTTGGCGGAGGTCAAGCGAGCGTATCCGAATCACACGCTGCTCGGTAGCGGCGATTTGTTCACTGCTGAGGACTGCTTGCGGATGATCTCTGAAACTGGAGTCGACGGCGTAACGGTAGCGCGCGGAGCCATTGGCAATCCTTGGATATTTGAACAGGCGCGGGCACTCGCAGCCGGCCAGCCGTTGCCAGCCCCGCCGAGCGTGCTGCGGCAACGGCGTGTACTGGAGCGTCATTGGCAGTTGTCGGCGGCGATCTATGGCGAGAAGCGAACGGGGCAACTGCTGCGCAAATTTGGTATAAAATACTCAGCCAGCCATCCCCAGCATGATTTGGTGCGTCCCGCGTTTACGCAGGTCCGTACCTTAGCAGACTGGGCGACCGTTCTCGATCGTTGGTATTCTGAGGACTTGCCGGGCGTCTATCCACCAGCCGACTTACACCGCGTGCAAGGCAGTGGCTGTGGAAACGACTGATGTTCGCAATTGAAAATCTAGTGGGCGAATCGAATCAGGGGAGTTTAGCAATGCACAAGCGATGGCTAGTGAGTTGTTTGGTATTTGCGTGCGCTGTTGCTGGGGGCATGTCTCCTGTCACGACGGTTGCCCAAGGGTTGCGCGTCGGCACATTTGTTGTAGATGCGTCGCCAGCCATTGGCAGCCCCTTGGCTTATGATCCGACGAAAGAGGTAACGGTGCCGCTGAGCTGTCGCGGTATCGTGATTGTGGGGCAGGATCAGCCGATTGTGTTGTGTGCGATCGACTGGCTAGGCGTAGCCAATCAAGCGAATGTAGTCTTTCGTGAGAAAATTGCCCAGGCTGTGGGGACCGATCCAGGCCGGGTCGTCGTGCACAGTTTGCATCAGCACGACGCCCCTCGCTGTGATCTTTCTGCGGTAGAGATATTGCAAGAATACGGCCAAGCCGAAAAGCACTTTGATGTCCCGTTTATCCATGATGTCATGGATAGGACCGGTCAAGCCGCGAAGCAGGCAGCGCAAGCAGCAGTCACGGTAGCCACGCTAAGCTATGGCGAAGCCGAGGTGCGGGAGGTGGCGTCTAATCGCCGCATGCTTGGTCCCGATGGGATCGTTCACACTACACGCTACACAGCCTGCAAGGATCCGAGTATTCGCGAACTACCGGTGGGTGTGATCGACCCCTGGTTGAAGTCGCTTACATTTAATGGTGCAGAGGGGCCGATCGCAGTCCTGACGTTCTACGCCACGCATCCGCAAAGTTATTATCGCACCGGCGGTGCCAATCCGGATTTTCCTGGCATGGCTCGCGATCAGCGACAACAAGCAACCGGCGTGTTTCACCTGCACTTTAATGGGGCAGGTGGAAATATCGGAGCTGGTAAGTACAACGATGGGTCGCCCGAGAATCGCCAAATCCTGGCCGATCGCGTTGCTGACGGCATGCGTCGAGCCTTGGAAACGCGCCAGACTCAAGAGCTTCCGCAGGAGCTATCTTGGTCACAAGTCGAAGCGCACATCCCCGTTGGGCAGCATTTGGCGGAACCCGAGCTAGTCGGGTTGGTGGCTGATGACGCGACCCCGTTTGCGACACGCTGCCATTCCGCGGAGCAGCTCGCCTTCTTGCGTCGCGCGAACGGGCAAGGGCTCGTCACCATTCCAGTTTCACGCTTGCGGCTGGGTTCGCAAGAGATCCTCTTTATGCCCGGAGAGCTATTTGTTGAATATCAACTCGCTGCGGCTGCGATGAAGCCCAAATCAAAGGTCATGATGGCAGCCTATGGAGACTACGGCACGGGCTATATTGGAACGCGCGTGGCATACCCACAGGGTGGATACGAAGTTAGCGATCGAGCTAGCAATGTTTCGCCCGCCGTCGAGTCGGCGTTGGTAGATGCCATGCGTTCGCTGCTCGAACCGACCGACCCGAGAGTCTTACCAAGTGACTTTACGGAACGATCTGGTCCACTGCCTGAAGTTAAATGATTACTTCGGAGTCACAGTGCACATCATCCGTCGGCCCAATTGTTGGGGCGTCGATTCGAGTTTGCCGTACTGTAGCAACTCTTCCAATACGCCTTCCATTACGCGTCGTCCTTCTTCGATGTGAGCCATTTCGCGGCCACGGAAGATGACGGACACTTGGACCTTGTCCTTATGTTTGAGAAAGCCAACCGCCTGCTTCACCTTGAATTCAATATCGTGCTCGCCAGTCTTGGGCCGGAGACGAATTTCTTTCAATTTGGTTTGATGGCTGGCCGTTTGGCCATGGCGTTTCTTGCTTTTCTCGTATTTGAATTTGCCGTAATCCATGATTCGGCAGACCGGTGGTTTTTCGTTGGGGGCTACTTCGACTAAGTCGAGCCCCGCGTCCCGCGCCCGGTCGAGCGCCGCGTCGATGTCTAGAATTCCGAGTTGCTCGCCTTCTTCGCTAACCACTCGAACTTGTCGCTCGCGAATGTTGTTATTGATCCTGGTCTGATCTGAATTCCTCTCGTTCCTACGGTCTTTTCCTGGTAGAGCCACTGTGTTGTGATTACCCCTTATGAACTGGTGTTGAAGGCCTGGCGGCATTGGGACCAACTGCCTGCGACTATCCACCGTGAACAGTCTACCAAACGGCTTCGTAATTGAGCGCTCGAAAATGAAGCGTCAACCGTTTGGGGTTAGACATTTCATTCCGAGTAAATGTTAGCCTATGCAACGCTGCAGAGGCACACACTCATGGTAAGTATCCCATATTTCCAGGGTTAAAGTCAATATATTGGATATTTTCTTCCACTGTGGACGTCTGTGAGTGGTCATTTCATAGTCGTCGCTCCGATGTGCCTGGGCTAAACACCTTGAAATTAGGCAAAAACACCGTCTCCTTGCTCCCAGGGCCGTCCGGTCTAGCCTCATCCACACTATTCAGCTACGTGCATTCTCCAAATGGCTTTTCTTGAGATCTTTGGTCTTACTCTGTCCGGCCAACCACTTCGACGGCTTTCTTCCCTTTAAAGGAACCAGGCTTGCCCTCAAACTTGCCGACGCCTGCTACGGTAATCTCGATGGGCGCGCGAAAGTCCTTCTCCGTCGTTACGACATCGCCGACTTGCAGATTCAACAAATCGACAGCGCGAATCTTGGAATGTGCCAAGTTAACGACTACCTCAATCTCAGACTCGTGCAGCAAGCTTTGAATCTGGTCACGTGACGCTTGAGTACTGCGGCTGGAGGCATAGCCAATCCAGCTATTGTTGGTAAGTTTTGCTCCGATACGTTCGATCGTGTTGAACGGAATACACAAATTCATCATGCCACGAGATTTGCCCATTTGCAGTTCAAAACTCACCAAGACAACGACTTCGTTGGGTGGCACAATTTGGACCAATTGCGGATTGCTCTCGACGCGCTCAAGTGTGCAGTCGAGCGAAAGAGTGTTGGCCCACGCTACTTTTAACTCACGAATAAACGTATTCGTAATGCGACTGGTAAGCCGCAATTCTATCTCGCTCAGGGGACGCTTGAGTAAGCTATCCGCCGTTGGGGTACCGCCCAACATACGATCGATGATTGGATACAAGATGGATGGGCTGATATCCAGAATCCAATTGCCTTCTAGCGGAGCAGGTCGCAGCAGATTGAAACAGGTGGGAATTTCCAGGCTGTAGACGAACTCACTATAAGTCAACTGGTCGACGCTGATCAGTTTGGACTCGGCGATGGTTCGCAGCATCGCTGAGAGCGAAGCACCAAAGTTTCGCGCGAATCCCTCGTGCAAGGACTGCAAAGCCCTCATCTGCTCCTTGCCTACACGCTCTGGACGTTTAAAGTCGTATGCCACGACTCGCTGGCGCGGGGCTGAGGGTTTACTGCCAGCCTTGGGGGGCTCGGGGGCGGCCGCACGCGGCGCTGCCGGCGCAGCTTGCTCTTTTGCTTCGCTGGCGTCCATCGACCGCAACAATTCTTCAACTTCATTACGACTTAAAGATTCTTCAGACATTTTTGCCTTCCATGGCCATCCCACTTGCTAATTGCGAGTCAAACAAAAAAGTCGCCGTTCACGAACTTGGATCAGGCAGGAGTGGGTTGGGAGTCTTTACAGCAAAGCCCGCCTCCGCTGCGATACCGCCAGTCGGAAAATGTAGTTGCTAATCGGTTGAGCAATCTAGGCTGAAAAGACTCCCGACCCTGTCCCACAAGCCGGTACATCGTGAACGGTTACCAAAAAACGTCGCTTGTCAAATCGGCGATGTTTGATTCCGTGACTATTCATCTCGTCTGACCATTGCCGGTCACCAAGTACTTGTATGTCGTCAGCTCGCGCAGTCCACATGGACCGCGGGCGTGGAATTTATCCGTGCTGATGCCAATTTCCGCGCCCAAACCAAACTCTCCACCGTCATTGAATCGCGTGCTAGCATTTACGATGACGGCTGCCGAGTCGACTTGGGATTGAAAGGTTGCAGCTGCAGCTAAATCGGCTGTAACAATAGCATCTGTGTGATGCGAGCCATAGTGGTTTATGTGCTGAATTGCGACTTCTATGCTATCAACGACTCGACAGCTAATTGTGGGTCCTAGGTACTCGGTTTCCCAATCCTCCTCGCTTGCTTTTTTCGCCTCAGCTACCAACTGGCAAGTTCGGTCATCGCCCCGAATCGTGACTCCACGTTCGATGAGGGAAGCTGCTATAGCTGGTAGGAGCGATGGGGCCACGGCGGCGTGGATTAACAGACTTTCGCAAGCGTTGCAAACGCCCATTCGCTGGCATTTGGAATTGATGACGATCGCTCTTGCCATTTCGGGGGCGGCCGATGCATCCACGTACACATGGCAGTTTCCGTCAAAATGCTTAATGACTGGCATTCTAGCTTCCTGGACGACGCGCTCAATCAGACCTTTGCCACCGCGCGGAATAGCGACATCGATCCATTGGTCAAGCGACAAGAAGTGCCCCACTGCGGCTCGGTCGGTCGTTTCTACCAATTGCACAGCCGCCGCTGGTAATGCCAATCGCACAGCCACTTCCTTTAGCACATTAACCAAAGCCAACGAAGAATGTCGAGCCTCTTTTCCACCGCGCAGAATGACTGCATTGCCACTTTTCACACAAATCGCAGCGGCATCGACCGTTACGTTCGGACGAGATTCGTAAATGAAGAATACGGTACCCAAGGGCACACGAACCTTGCGGATCTCCAGTCCGTTTGGGCGTACGCTGCCTTCGATCGTTTCGCCGATAGGGTCTGGAAGGGAAGCAATCTGTCTCAGAGCCTCTGCCATACCTGAAATTCGAGTCTCATCCAATCGCAGGCGATCAATGGCTGCCGCACTTAGACCGAACTGAGGTGCCGCCTGGATATCAATTTCGTTCGCCGCTACGATCGCATCCACCGACTGCAGTAAGTCTTCGGCGCTTTGAATTAACCAGCGATTCTTGATCTCGGTAGATAGTGTTGCCAGTATGCGCGAAGCGTCGTGTGCGTCACGCGCAACTTGGTTGCAGTACGCCACTAAATCATGGGGTGTGCTAGCTGGCGTTAGAGCAGTCACGTAGTGGGCCAAATCTAGAGTTTTCTTGTGCGTTGCCTGAGTCAGGCGGGGAGGTCGCAAGTATGCCTCAAAACGCTGAAGCTCGTCAAGCAGAACTAGGTGATTTGGGTGTCCATATTTAGCAAGCCGATTTCTTTGATTCAGGCTACCTGGTTTCTCGAGCTCCTGGTTTCTAGCGGATGGAATTACTCGGCACGTAGCCGAAGCGGCGATAAATCGCCACAGGATCATAAATAGCTGCACTCCACCGTTCCCCTCGCCGCCGCCCCGTTGGAAGTCTGCGATGAAATGCCTAGAATAGCTATCGAAAGTATTCTCTCCCAACTATTCTGCTGCTGGCTCGATCGCTGGCAAAGCACTTCAGGTCACCGATTCCCACGTGCGGGCGAATCCTTACTTGCGCGTCGGGTTATGATTTACATACGTCCGACAGATTGAATTGATATGTCAGAAAATAACGAACCATCGACTCCAGAAGCTTTGGCAGCTCAAAATGTAGGGGCTGATACGGTGCCCCCGGAAGTTGCTTCGGTAGCAAACGCAGGGCAGTCCGAACCGGATTCGCAGAGTAGTGAGGCGACCACGGATCCAGCTCCAGCGGCGGAAGGGTCCTCTGCTACCCCCGCGGTGTTGCCGACGTCCGGTGGCCCAATCAATTTGGAGCGAATCCGTCAGCTGCGTCTCAGTCAACAATCGACCGCAACCTCCAAATCGTCAAAGAAGGTGCCAAAAAGCGCTGCACCGAATTTCAAGGCTGCCGCTGGTCAGACGCGAGCCAAATTGCCAACGGGTCAGTCTTCCGTCGACGCGACACCTCAATCAACTCCAGTGGATGAATCGAACGCGGGCCAATTAGCTCCCTTGCCAACCCCACCACCCTTGGGTACGGCAGCAAAGATTGTCGTTCCTTCTCGGCGACAACCGCTTTCGAAAGACATGGAAGATGAATTGAGTGCCGTGCTCAGTGGAGCAGACTTAGATCAAATGCTGGTCGGAGATGCAAGCCTGCAAGTCGGCAAAATGCTTGACGAGGGGCAACGCCTCCAGGGAAAGGTCATGAAGGTACATGGCGAACACGTGTTCGTTGCATTGGGTGGAGCAAACGAAGGAGTCTTGCCATCGCTGCAGTTTGAAGAGTTGCCGGCCGAGGGGGCCCAATTAGACGTTGTGGTTCGCGGCTACTTAGCTCAAGAAGGGCTGTATGAATTGACCATGCCAGGCAATGCAGTCAGCGTTGATGACTGGTCGGATATCAAGGAAGGAGAAGTCGTCGAGGCGGTAATTACGGCCTCGAACACGGGCGGACTGGAGTGCAAAGTCGGCAACATTCGTGGCTTTATTCCCGCCAGCCAGGTCTCCGAGTATCGCGTGGAAGACTTTGGTGATTTCGTCGATCAGAAGTTCCTGTGCGTGGTGACAGAGGCAAACGAACGGCGTGGTAACCTCGTGCTCTCGCGGCGGGCTGTGCTAGAGCGTGAGAAAAAAGAAAAACGCACTGAACGCTTGGCGGCACTTGAGATCGGTTCTGCGGTCGACGGCATCGTACGCAAAATTACCGACTTTGGCGCATTTGTTGACATCGGTGGAATTGACGGCCTACTGCACATCAGCCAACTTTCCTGGGAACGCGTCAAGCACCCGAGCGAGGTGCTTGAAGAAGGCCAAAAGATCCAAGTTCGTGTGGATAAGATTGACGAGCAGACTGGTAAGATTGGATTGTCCTATCGCTCGCTACAAGACCATCCATGGGAAGATATCGAATCGAAATTCCCCGTTGGTAGCCTCGTGAAGGGCAGTGTCACTCGTATCGCTGAATTTGGCGCATTTGTGCGGGTTGCGACTGGCGTTGAAGGGCTGATTCACGTTAGCGAGCTCGCGCACCATCGCGTTAGCAATGTCAGCAACATCGTTTCCGAAGGCCAAGAGGTCGAAGTCAAAGTGCTGTCGGTCGACGCCGAACAGCAACGTATCAGTCTTTCGTTGAAAGCCGCGACCGCTGCGCCAGAGCAGCCCAAGGATGATAAGGTCGATGGCGAAGTCGCTGTCGAAGAGCCACGGCCAGAACCGGTGCTTCCCAAACACCAAGGTCCACTCAAAGGCGGTACAGGACGTCCCAGTGGCGGCGATCAATTCGGACTGAAATGGTGATACCCATGAGCGACCAAGCTACATTAATCAACCTGACAAAATGCTTGCTTGACAGTATTGTTGAGGGTAATTGGGAAGCCTACGCGAAGCTTTGCGACCCAACCCTTACGTGCTTTGAACCCGAAGCGCTCGGGAATCTGGTCGAAGGCATGGACTTCCACCGCTATTATTTCGAACTTGAGCGACGTGGAACTCCCAGTAAAGTCAACACGACTCTCGCTCGTCCCCATGTCCGGTTGATGGGGGACACTGCCATCGTCTCCTATGTGCGCCTCGTCCAGTTGACGGGAACGGATGGGGTGCCAATGACCAAGGCATTCGAGGAGACTCGCGTCTGGCAGCAACAGAACGGAACTTGGCTCCATGTCCATTTCCACCGCTCGCCTGCGTAGGTCCTCTTACAGGATCGGCTGTTGCTGTGATTGGCGGAAAGTATTGATGATGGACTTAGGTTGGCACTAGGTCCTTCGTCATGATGCTAATTTTGTGATCACAAGTGCACGGCACACGGAGGCCGGTTGCCGTAGAATAGAGTTGAGCGTCTGCAAGATTTCACTTTCTTGTATTTCACTTTCTAGGAAAGACGAGCGATGGGTGACAGCCGGCAGGCAGGAGAAATCTCGATCGGCCAGTACCTGATTGATCGGCTGCAAGAGATGGGAATTCGCGATGTGTTCGGCATCCCAGGAGACTATGTACTCTCCTTCTATAGCATGATGGAGCAGAGTCCCATCAACGTTGTTGGTTGCACTCGCGAAGATTGTGCCGGCTTTGCGGCTGACGCGTATGCACGACTAAGCGGACTTGGCGCACTTTGTATTACCTACTGTGTTGGCGGGCTCAGCGTTTGCAACTCCGTCGCCGGGGCCTTTGCGGAAAAATCGCCCGTCGTGGTGATTAGCGGAGCGCCAGGCCTGAACGAACGTCGCAACAATCCACTTCTGCACCATAAGGTGCGCGAGTTCCGAACTCAGATGGAAGTATTTGAAAAGTTGTGTATCGCCTGCACTGAATTAAGCGATCCGCTAACGGCATTTTCCGAAATTGAACGCGTCTTAGATGCAGCCGACCGCTTCAAGCGACCGGTCTACATTGAGATCCCGCGAGACATGGTTCACGTTGTGCCGCCCACATCGCACGCCTTTCATAAGCCTGAACATGAAGTAGATGCCGACGCTCTTGCCGAAGCGATACGCGAGGCCCACACACGACTGAGTGCCGCGAAAAAGCCAATCATCATCGCAGGCATTGAAGTTCATCGTTTTGGCCTGCAAGACCAAGTTCTTGAACTGGCCGAACAAGCTCAAATTCCAATCTCGGCAACGTTGCTCGGTAAAAGCGTGATACGCGAGACCCATCCGTTGTTTATCGGAATCTACGAAGGAGCCATGGGGCGCGAGACGGTTACGAAGTTCGTTGAGGAGAGTGATTGCGTACTTCTGTTGGGTACCTTCATGACGGATATCAACCTTGGCATTTACACTGCTAACCTCGATTTGCCCAAGTGCATCTACTCAACCAGCGAACAACTGCAGATTTCCCATCACTTCTTCCATGGGATTCCGTTGAGTGCCTTTCTGCCCGGTTTGATAGCCAGCCGACCGCAACCCATCGTACGCGCGATCCCGCCTGAATTGCACCGACAACATGCAGCGACGTTTCAGATCGAGATCGACCAACCGTTACGGGTTAGCCGGATGATGAAGGTCATCAACGAGCGGCTCGATAAAGACAATATTGTGATCGCGGACATTGGTGATTCTTTGTTTGGCGCGACAGAGTTAGTCGTACACGAACGTGCCGACTTTCTGAGCCCAGCCTACTACACGTCCATGGGATTCGCGACGCCAGCCACCTTGGGTGCCTGCGTTGCCAAGCCTGACCAGGCGTAATCACCATTTGCGGTGATGGTGCGTTTCAGATGACTGGCAACGAATTGTCCACGATCATTCGTCACGGATTTGCGCCGATCCTGATTATCCTGGACAATCACGGGTACGGTACCGAACGTTACCTGCATGAAGGGAATTGGAAGTACAACGAGATCAATCCCTGGCATTATCACAAGTTGCCAGAGATCTTCGGTGGCGGTCGCGGGTATTTAGTCTCGACCGAAGGGGAATTTGCTGCCGCGCTGGCTGCAGCCTGGGAAGATAGCTCCTGCGTCCAAATCATCCAAGCCAAGCTAGCTGAGGGTGACGCCAGCACGACACTGCTGCGTCTGGCCGAACGCCTCGGACAGCATGTTAGCTAGGCCCTAGATGCAAGGCACTGGTCCTCCTCCGGGCTGTCCGACTTTCGATGCGTTCTTGAAAGTTAGGGGCACGGCGTGCTGCCTGCTAATTGGAGACTCCAGGGGGCATTCTGGAATTGTCCCCGAAAATGAGGTGCGAGGAGACCCTTGCCCCTGAGTCCCCCCGCGCCCAAGCCTTCCGGAAGTGCCGAAAGAATTGGGATGAACCTCATTAACGGAATTCTGAGAAGCCCTCCTTGGCTGATTCGCCCGTGTTACCAGTCCTTTGATGGTACTATTATCGAACTTTACATGGCACATTGCATATGAGGCAATTCATCCATTTCGTGGGCTATTCTGCTGGCCGCTACGAATATCGTGTCGTACTGGCAATTTAGGCCGCTGCTGGCTCGAACTCATTTCGAGTTTGGATGCGACCGCGTGGCTGGACATAGCCGAGAACTCCTTTTCAGCTGACCTGTGCAGAGAATACCTCATGGCTAAAACCAAGCCTTCGCTTGCCGCAGGCTCTCGAACTCGAAAACGGCCAGGCGCACGGCATACGATTTCACGAACGGATGCCCCTGAGATCGATTCCGCGTCACTTTGGTCGGCGCTATCGCGCACGCCAGGCGTTGGCGTCAGCATCATTGATGTGGACGGCAGACTATTGTTCGTCAACGATACATCGATGGTGCTCTTCTTCGACAAAGTACCCGTCGACTACCAGGGAAAGAAGCTTTCGGATGTGCATCCACCGCAGTTCGCCAAAGAGCGACTCATCATGATTCGCAGTGTCCTTGAGCATCAGCGCCCGATGGCAATCAGCCATATCTATAACGGTCACGCAATTCATTCCACGCTTTGGCCAATCCGTGACCAGACCCCCCCTTTCAACCGTGTAATTGTGGTATCGCATTCAAGTTTGACGTCGGATGATTTTGGACGAATCAAGTCCGTGGAAAGTACTAGTCAGCCGATCGAAAGCTTTGAAACTAGCTACATTGACCTGGGACCACTCAATGTGCTGACTAAACGTGAGCTAGAGGTCATGGTTCTACTTGGACATGGGCTCAGCGTTCCTCGTGCAGCGGCTGTCCTGCATCGAAGTCCCAAGACGGTGCAACGCCACAAGGCCGCGCTAACATCCAAGTTGCACTTACACGGCCAATCCGAGATTGTGAGAATCGTTACGAGCATGGGATTAGAAATGGATCAAACCCGACTCAAACGCTATAAGAAATGACCACACGTAAGTAGACGAAACTGGTTGAGATTTTTCCTACAAGTTCTGAATCAACTGGAATCACGTAGCTTAACAACTTGTCGGTGCGTCTCTTGGATGATCTTTTCTTCGACATCATCGTTCCAAGGGCTAGGTAAACCGTAGTACACCATGGAGCCGCCTCCCTCGTAGCCGCCTTCCTTGAGGACTCTGCGCGAGGGAATGTATGCCATCACGTCGTTGCAATAGCCTGCTACCCAAATTGGCTGAGCGCCAAGCTCGTGCTTCAACCGCAGCGCATAGTCAACGACCACTTCGCCCCCCAAGAACACCCACGTCGGTCCGTCCCCCAGCTGCCAAGTTTGAATGGGATAGGGATAATCCGTCTCTAAGGCACCGTTGCGTTCCAGGGACTCCAGCAGCATCTTGGCACGCGAAACTTCATAGCGATTGGATGACTGCGCTGTCGCGACCAGTTGTTCCCGAGTTGGGATCATCGCTAATGTGAGCGGCACTTCTGCGAACTCGTAGGCGAGCGAGCCGCTGAGTGGCGTCTCAGGTCGCTCCAAGGCGGCAGCTACTGCCTGCTCGATTTCCGCTCCATATGCCTTGGCCAGTTCAATGTCGCGACGCGGAAGCGGATTCTGATCCGCTCCGCAGCCAACCCAAACCATAGCGGTCGCGCCTGGATATCGCTGTTCTAACGCGGACTGGGCGTAGCCCGGCCAGTCACCACACCATTGGTAACCAGAAAGCACTGTGGCATGGCAAGCATACCCGCAAACTACCAAACGAATTTTCTGGCCGTGTGCTGGTTCGCCGGAGTTGGGCAACGGTTCTCGCACAACTAGAATCGGTACGTCATGATCGACCGGGCCGTTGAGACGAGCTTCAAGGCGTCTCTGTGGCACCTCTGGTTCAGGATTATTTCGACGATTGACCGCAAACTGTGCTCTGCCTACCGTCCAACTCACTTCAGCGATCTGCAAGTCTGCTATCGCACGGGATACCAAGTCAACCACCTGTGACTCAAGCTTGGCCGTGTAGTCGCTGATCAGTTTCCATGCCGCCCCGTCCAAGAAATACATCGATTGCAAATTATCGCCAACGACAGGACCACTATGTGTATGCGTGGTGGAAAGCACGAGCGCCTGACGTGGCAAGCCAGTCTGCTCAGCCACACGCGTTTGGATATGTCCTGCAGTGGCTCGATCAATCCCCACGAGATCGAGTGTAACGAGCACTACTCGCGTTCCAACCGCATCCTCCAGCGCCATCGCCTTGGCCCACAACTCCGTTAACTTTTCCCCGTCGGCTGGTCGATCACGAGAGCCGTAACCGGACATCCACATCGGTTGCTCGGGTGTGATAAGCTCTTGCGCAATGCCCACTTTCCAGACTGATTCACCTCGCGCTGCGCTTGGCGCGAACAATAGCGCTAGCAGGAGGATTCCGCAGAGTATTCGCAAGGGGCGGTGTAACCAATTGGTAAAGAGGCTCATTCGGGATCTCGCAACTGGATGAATGGGACGCTCAGATGGTAGCCGTTCACGAACTTGGAGTCGACAGGCAAGGGTCGGGATCTTTTCGGCCGCCCGCCACCGATGAGATGCTGCTGGTAGGAACATGTGGTTGCTAATGGGTTAAGCGATATAGGCTGAAAAGACTCCCGACCCTGTCGCAAAAGCCGACACATCGTGAACGGTTACCTCAGATGACTGGTGCTAGGGGACGGCATAGCGAATGGCGTTGCGAATCGGCTGCCCAGGTACGTAGACGTTAGGAAAACCACCAATGCCTGGTCCAACCACCGCAGGGCGATACGTTGTATATGCTGGAACGACTGGGAACGAGGGCACCGGAATAGCGGGGCGATACGCATACGTTGGAGCGGCTGTATAGGTGCGCGGTGCGATATAACTAGAGCGATACACGGGCGGCGCGATGTAACTAGCACGATAGACTGGTGATACTGGCACGGCATAGCGTGCGGCGACCACCGGTGGACCAAATCCACGTGGACCAACGGGACCAAAGCCGGGGCGTAGGACAACGACTTGGGCGCTAACGGCCGAAGCCATGATGATCATGCAGCCAAGTGCCCCTGAAAGTACTTTGATTGAACGCATTTTATTCTCCTATCCAAGCTATGATCGAATACAATTTCAAGAAGCTGCGAACTCATGAATGAACTTTATTTATATACGAATGCAGCCAGCGTGGCGAAGGATTTGTCATCCAAGAATTCAGATGAGCCCGGATTTTGCCGACGAAGCATGTTGAAAACGCTAGCTGGCCTCGGAATAGGTACGCTAGCTTTTCAACGAGCATTAACGGCGAATTTCCAAGCCGGGGGGACAGTTACCGCTGAATTAATTCGTGGAGCGGAGTGGATTGCCGACATTGAACTTGACGATGAGCAGCGAGAACAAGTTGCGCGAGCGCTGCAAAGTACGGTTGTTGCTGGCAAGCAGCTTCGAGCAGTGCCTGTGGACGTAGATACGGTACCAGCACTCGTGTTTCGGCCTGATTTTTTCTACGCCCAGGCCCATGAAGAAATCGATAATAGCACTCGCTCAGAGCCTCTCCAATTGCAGGTCCATTGGTCGGTTGAAACAGACATGCGGCGGGCGGACCTGGCCGACGAAGACTTGGCATTCGCCTCCCTTTCAGAACAGGCGTCGCTGCTGGCGTCAGGACAACTGTCGAGCCGCGAATTGACGCGGATATACCTCAACCGTTTGGAGAAGTTTGATCCGATACTTCACTGCGTGGTCGAGCTTCTCGGCGAACATGCGCTCGAAAGTGCCGCGGCCTCTGACTTGCGTCGCAAGCATGGTGCAACGCGCGGTGTGCTCGATGGTATTCCCTGGGTAGCCAAGGATCTGATTGCCGTAGCGCCGTGGAAGACGACATGGGGGGCAGAGCCCTTTCGCGAGCAAGTGCGTACGAGTACGGCGACCGTGGCCAGGAAGTTGAGCGATGCAGGCGCTGTACTATTAGCCAAAGTTTCTTTAGGTGCGTTGGCCTGGGGCGATGTTTGGTTTGGTGGAACCACGCGTAATCCCTGGAATCCTGAACAGGGCAGCAGTGGTTCCTCCGCCGGTAGTGCTGCAGCGGTAGCAGCCGGTTTGGCAACCTTTGCACTCGGCAGCGAAACGCTGGGCAGCATCGTGTCGCCCACACGTCGCTGCCGTACATCGGGGCTGCGACCCACTTTTGGACGCGTTAGCCGCGCAGGCTGTATGCCTTTGGCTTGGTCGATGGATAAGATCGGTCCGATCGCGAGATACGTAGATGACTTGGCCTTAGTGTTTCCACAGTTGCTCGGCACAGACGGGCTGGACCCAACTCTCGTCGAGCGCAGTTATCGGTGGCCAGACCAACGACACGCCGAATTAGCCGCTGGCAATCTGCAGGGAATCAGAGTCGGACTCACCGGTGACCGGCTCAGCGCTATGGAGACTTCAGCGCTGCAGTTCTTCCAGTCGGCGGGCGCTACGATAATTGATCTGAACCTGAAGAGTGAGTTTCCAGTCGAAGCGATGAACTTCGTGCTCGGAACGGAAGCGGCATCGGTATTCGAAGATGCGTTTCGTCAGACGCCGGATGCGAACTACGGGTTGTGGTCAGGAACCTTTCGCCAAGCTCCCTTTACACCGGCGATGCAGTACCTGCGAGCGAATCGAATTCGCGGCCAGTTGATCACGGAAGCTGAACGCACGCTGGGTCAAGTCGATGTGGTGCTGGGCGGAAACGACCTACTGTTGACAAACTTGACCGGGCATCCTTCTCTGGTCGTCGCTTGCGGCGTTGAACAGGTAGACGAATCTGAGCGACCTGGTGTGGTGAAGCTCACCGCCAAAGCATATGCCGAAAGTACTCTGTTGATGGTTGGCAAAATCTTACAAGAGGCGTTACCCGTCACCATTCGCCCAGGCGGGATGAACTAGGGGAATTCTTGCTGTCTCCGCCCGAGGCTTCCAGCAGATGCAGGGCGGCTAGCAATTGCTGCACGGAATGTGTTGAAACACAATGAGCCAACGAGTCTGGAACTCGTTGGCTCTGCGTGGTGTTGATAGCGCCGGGTAGTTGATACCGCGTGGCGGTGCGTTGACTTAGTCTAAAAAGCCAACCAAGTCTTGGCTGCGGCTGGGCTGTTGGAGCTTTCGAACGGCTTTGGCTTCAATTTGCCGAATTCGTTCGCGAGTCACTTTAAAAATATGACCGACTTCTTCCAACGTGTAGCTGTAACCGTCTCCGAGTCCGTAACGCAGCTTGATAATTTCGCGTTCGCGATAGCTGAGTGTCTTGAGGACATGGTTGATGCGATCGCGCAGCATTTCCTGACCAGCACCGACAGCGGGACTTTCGGCGGTGCCATCGGGCAGCAAGTCGCCGAACTGGCTGTCTTCGCTATTACCCACGGGACGATCCAAGCTGATTGGATAGCGGCTCATGGCTAAGACGCGTCGTGCTTCCTCGATGGTCGTTTCCGCACGTCGTGCAGTTTCTTCCAGCGTAGGTTCGCGTCCGAGTTCTTGCAGCAACTGGCGTGATACATTGCGGACGCGCGACATGGTTTCCACCATGTGGACTGGAATCCGAATGGTACGGCTTTGATCGGCCACAGCCCGCGTGATGGCTTGTCGAATCCACCACGTTGCGTAGGTGCAGAACTTGAAACCGCGTCGATACTCGAACTTGTCGACAGCTCGCATCAAACCCGCGTTGCCTTCCTGGATTAGATCCAAGAAACTCAAGCCGCGGTTGCGATACTTTTTAGCGATCGACACGACGAGCCGCAAATTGCCCTCAGACAGTTGCTTCTTGGCTCGCTGGTAGTCGAAGAAAACTCCGCTGACCATATTGACGCGATTCCGTAGACTCGACGGGGTTTCTTGAGTTGCAATGAGCAGCTCACGATACTCTCCGAGCAATTCAGCACGTTGTGCGGCCGAGGCGCGATCGCCTTCTAACCGATCGATTTCTTGTCGAAGTTCATCGATACGTCGAGAGAATTTCGCCAAGTCAACAATTCGCGGCTCGAGTCGCTGTGTTCGCAGTCCGAGCTCTTCGACGAGCCGCACAGCTTTGCGTCGCCGACGGGCCAGCGCTGCCCACGCTTCTTTCCGCCGCTCTTTGGAGTGGGAAGCACTCAAAGCGATGCGGTAATCCCTTGCATTGCGTTTGAGCAATACATCCAGGGTTTTCAGATTATGCGGCAGTCGCCCAAGAATCTGCTCTTTCTCGAGTCGATCAGTCACAGAAACTTGAACAGTGCGATCAAAGGGCAATTCACCGTTATGGACTCTCTTGAGAATCTTATAAGCGAACTGCATGACGTAGTCGCACTCGAGCAGCTTGGTCCTGAATCGTCGTCGCGTGACTTCAATAGCTTTCGCAAGGCGAATTTCTTCATCGCGTGTTAACAGCGAGATTTCGCCCATTTGCGTTAGATACATGCGCACCGGATCGTCAGACCATGTTTCCGCCTCTTCTTCTTCAGCAGCGGCTAACAGCTCCTCATCACTTTCTAGCTGAACTTCACCTTCAGCAGCCAGACCGTCGTCGTCTGGAGTACTATCAACTACTCCCGCATCGTCTTCTTCGAGCGGGAGCTTCTGAAAGTTCTCCAGATCGTCGTCTCCACCACGTGGGGTGTCGTCATCGAATTCGTCCAGCAATACGTCGAACAAGGCGTTACTCCTAAAATGCCAGAATGACCAAGCCTGCTTTGTTTACGGAAAGAGCAAGTGGATCCAGCTGTTTAATGCGAATCACTTCTAACTCTACCACCTGGCTTGAGGTCTTCCGAAGCAAAGCGACAAATTGTAAAAGGTTGTGGTTACGTAAACTGTCCGGCTATTGGCAGACCAAGAACTTTGGCGCATGGGTGGCGCGGCAGCCACTCGTGTTTCTGGTTTTGGCGGATAGGCAATAAGACCGGTGTCCTCGGTCGGTGAGCAATCGATCAGCGCGCGTCGGCGATAAATTTTCGCCCGATGCATATCGCGATCCAACTGCTTCTTCCTGACGTAATACCCTATGACTTGGATGCGTCCTTCGCCATAATGTTCACTCCCCGGCCGTAACCCAGCCCCACGCAGTTGTGGGACAACCAGGAACATTCTACGAATGACAAACCCCCAAGTACCAAAGTCCGGGTCAACTTACTCGCCATCGAAACCTCGACAGAGATTACATTGAGTAGAGCACAGAGTGTGTTTGGAGCCATCGAAAGTGATGATTCAAAACCAGACAACTGATTGCAGTGAACGATCAAAAGTGTTTGAGCCGTTAGTGAGATATCACTCCGCCGTCATTGGATGACCGGTCTTGCCTCGGCAAATTGCACTTACCAATCGCTCCCAGTTGTCAGTTTCCCCGCGTTCCACCAGACCAATTGCAAAAACATCAACAGCCACCAATCGGCAAACTGAAATCTAACAATCAGACTGACCATCGAACCAAGCCGCCCGTTTCCTACCACGCGGAGGGTCGTGAGAGCCAAACCGTCGGTTCTCCCTCGTGCCCTTAATTTTAACTGGGCAGCTTGGCTGGTCCAGTCACAATCCCACAATACTTTCCTGAACTCTGCCCGAAAATCGAGAAGATTATGGATCACCTGTTAATTTGTGAGTGTGGGAACGAGATTCCGGTCAGTCGCAGCCAGGCTGGTCAGGAGTTACCGTGCGAATGTGGGAGGACGGTCAAGGTCCCCACCTTGCGGGGGCTGTCCGCTCTTCCCACCGTTGAGAACAGCGTGAAGAGCTCGACTGTCGACTCGACTGGTTCAAAGTGGGCAGGCTGGCGCGGCTCGCTGTTCGCCTTAGCGATCTGCACCATTCTTGTTTCAGGCATTTTTACGGGAACTTGCCTTTATTACCGCTGGACGATCAATACCGATTACACCACAGAAGACTTTATCGCCGAGGGTGACCGTTTCTACGACAGTCTTAATCCAGTCGAACTAAGTCTTAGTTGGAACGATTTTCAAAAGTTCAATATTGGTCAGAAGATGCCGCCCGCCTTTTTTATCATGGGCAAACATGCCGATCGCTTGGATCGCTGGTCGATGATTGGCGGCAGCATTTGCCTGATCGGGGCAGTGATCGCGGGTGGTATTTGGGCCACCCTGCCCCGTCGCAGGGCCTAGAAAGACCACAAGCCAGATCGGTTCCCGCTCGAGGGCCAGTTATCGTAACTTACTTTTTCTTCAGAACTGCCACGATGTCTTGCGTGGTAGATTCGATTTGGATGGGACGTTTGATGTTGTATCCAAAATCGTAGACTTCGACCAAATCCCAGCAGGGCACTGCCCCGATTAACTTTGAGAACTGATTGGCGGTGTATGAGCGAAGTACCAGGACATCTTCGATACGCGTAGTACCCGAAGGAGAATAGATGTCGAAACGGATGCCAAACCGCTCTACTCGTTTTCTCGGATTTTTTTCGATTGGCCACATGTCCGTGTTGATGGACAGTTGGCCGCGCTTCACGTTGAATGACTCGTGGTCGTCCGCTTCACCCTCGGTAGGTGTCAAGTGCATTCCGAGCGCATAGATGCCGCCTTTGCGGGTTGCCGCTGCCACCGACTGTAAATGTCCGACCGCAGCTTTCTCCGTTCCCAGATGACGGAAGCTATTAATCGTATTGAAACATGCATCAAACGGTTTGGGGACTTCAAAATTGGACATGTCGCCAACTTGAGCACGTCCATGAATGTCGTATTTCTCCAATCGCTTGTTGCAGAAATCGACAGCCTTTTCGTTTAAGTCAATTCCGCCGACAGCGTAGCCTTTGCGACCCATGCGAAAGATGAGCCGTCCGGTGCCACAAGCCGGTTCAAACACCCGCTGCACTTTGCGACTGACGAACCGCTCGAAGCATTGCCCAAGAAATCGCATTTCGGCGGCGGTATCGCTGCCAAATACGAGGTCGTAATATGTAGGAAAGTCGTAGATACTGGCTTGAGTCGTTTGCATGCACGCATCGTCTTGCCTCGCTACTATTTCGTCAAGTAGGTATCGACGGCACTTACGCCATCCGATCGCGACGGTTGCGAACGCTGACCCACAAACAAGTTTAGAAAGGCATTCATGGAATCTTTTACACAACTTGATCCAGCCACGTTGACGGTCGACGATTTGGCACGCGGGCGTGATCAAGCGCTAGCTCAAATCGCCTGGGTGCGCGATTACTCACTGCAACTGATTGAGTCCATCCCAGACGACTTGTGGTATGTACGCCCTGCTGGCAGCGTTTCGCACGTGGCTTGGCAAGTTGGACATTTGGCTGTATCGCAGTACGGGCTGATGCTGTTCCGCCAACGTGGACGTAGCCCCGGTGACCTGGACTTGATGCCCGGTTGGCTGCGCAAGCAGTTTGGACGTGGTACGTTGCCGTCAACGACTGCCGATTCTATGCCTTCGCCTGCTGAGCTGCTGGACCGGTTGTCAAAAATCCACGCTCAGTCCTTGGCCGAAGTTCGTGAGTTGCCAGTCGAAAGTCTGGTCGAGCCCATCGACATGCCATACACGGCTTATCCCATCAAGTTGGGGGCGTTGCTGTTTGCTCCGATCCACGAATCGTTGCACGCTGGTCAAATCGGTCTCTTGCGGCGGTTACACGGATTGGAACCCATCCGCTAGCGGACCTGTCGTGAACCTCAGGCGCTAGCCGTGGGCTCTTGGGGGAGAGGTTTGGCCATTAGTTGGCGATTAGGAGCCCATCAGGAGCCCATCAGGAGCCCACGGCTAGCGCCTGAGGTTCACAGGAGCCCACGGCTAGCGCCTGAGGTTCACAGGAGCCCACGGCTAGCGCCTGAGGTTAACTCTTGCCAAGGCTGTGACCAAAGTTGTCATGGGGGCTGCGCGATAAGTATTTGTGTCGGGGTGAAAACCACAATCAAACATGGCCACAATGCTCCTCCGGTTGCTGGACAAACCCCGACGTTTTCTTGATATCTATGCGCCATCTCCCAAGGAACTCCCCATGCCAAAATATTACGTTCAAAGTGGAAACGTGCGGACCATCATTTCTGCTGATGATCCTGAGAAAGCAGCTCTGTGGGTTGTCCATAAAGCGATGCAACAAGTCGTTCCGGTGTATGAGGACCTCGAGCTTACTCCGCATGAGAAGAGCCAAGCGGCCGTTGTTCAAGGTGTCATGGTGTTAGGCAATACAATGCAAGTCGGCGAAGCGGGCTTTGACAGCGCGGATAGCCAGCACCTGGACACGTTCGAACTCGTTTCCCACTGGCACCAGCTCATGCTCGCGCTCAGTAAACTCGATGCGATGATGTGCGCGGCAACCGCTACCTAGCGGTCAACGCCCAACGCGGAAAGGGTAGAGATCAAGAGAACTTGTCTCTCCTTGCATCACCTCGGCCATGATTTCGGCGGTGGCGCAGGAAAGGTGCAAGCCGCTTCGGAAATGTCCAGCGGCGACGAACAAGTTCTCAGCGCCTGGTACGGGGCCCATGTACGGGTATCCATCGTATGAACCCGGCCTTAAACCAGCCCACTGCCGCTCAACCTCACATTCGCGGAGCTGTGGCAAGACACCTTCGGCCCATCCACCAATGCGCGAAATGGCTTCGTTGGTCGTCTCAATAACATAGCCGACTTCCTCTTCGACGCTCCCAGCTAGTATTCTGCCGTCGTCGCGCGGTACCAGGTAGCGATGGCCTTCATTGATCACGCGGTGGAGCAGCTGAGACGAGGCGCGATAAAGCATCATTTGTCCACGGACTGGCATTAGACCGGTTCTTATCCCCAGCTTGTCCAAGGTCTGGCGTGCCCAAGCCCCTGCACACACGCACACACGTTTGGCGGACAGGACTTGGGACGCACCGTCGGCTTGCCGAATGGCAACGCCAGAAACCACTTGATTGTCAAATAGTGGATGTTCCATCAGCCGCCCCGGCATCAACTCCACGCCTCGCTGCATGCAAGCAACAGCCAGAGCCTGCAGATGCCGGGGGTTACGCAACTGGCACTCATCTGGCAGAAACCAGGCCGCTAACAGTCGATCCGCGAACTTGGCTAGCGCTGGCTCATGGGCCACGAGCTCTCTTGCATCCCATGCCGCGTATTCGATGCCGTGTTCATCCCACCAAAATCGATTGGCAGCCAATGTGGCTGCTTCTGCAACGGTGGTAGCCAAATAGACGCCACCACAGCGCTGAAATCCGGTGTCGATTCCGGTTTCATCGCGCAGCCGCTGAGCCCACTGCGGATGCAGTTGATGGCTGCGAGCCCGCAATTGATCGAGTGGATCGTGTGCGGTGCGTTTCGCGGCTGGAGGCAGTATACCGGCACCAGCCCACGACGCGCCGCGACCAATAGCCGCACCATCTATGACGCCAATCCGCCAGGAATCGCCAATAATTGCTCGCTTCATCGCCAGCTCCCACGCCAACGATAACCCAATCACGCCGCCACCGACGATCAATGCATCAAAGGGGGCGTCCACGTTGTAGCTCTTCATACGGTTGGCGAATATTCTGCTGATTGTGCTGGCAGCTTGGTCAATTCCTTTGGCTCGAAAGGGGCAGCCCCCTTTTGAGACAGAGCTTAGCAATAATTCGGGAGATTGAAATTGAAGAAGACCGATTACACTGGCTCAAGTGTACAATAATAGCTGGGGAGGGCCCCAGGGGATGCGACCAGTGCTTGACGACCGATCTTGCTTCTTGCCGAACCGCAGTTTGCAAGTGTTGGTCGACGCGGCGGAATTTTGGTCGATCTTGGCAAAAATCTTGGCTAGTTCGTTTACTTAGCCTTTGTTCGTGTTATGTTCTTCATCTTGTTGGCATGGAGACACTTGTTTTGCGGTGGCGCCAGCAGCTCAGTTGAGGCCCTTTGTTTCAACTGATCGTGTTACGGGCCAGCAGAGAGCAGAATGGCGACCGTCACTTCAGAGAAATTAGTCGAACTGGTCCGCAAGAGTCAGTTAGCCGATCCAGAGGTGCTGGAAAAGGCGCTGCCGAGATCCGCTCCCAACATAGCGGGGAGCTACCTGAGGATCCCGTCGAATTCGCCAAAGCCCTTGAGCGACACAAGGTCGTTACGCGGTGGCACTGCGAAAAACTTCTTCAGGGAAAGTACAAGGGCTTTTTTCTAGGCAAGCACAAGTTGCTCGGCCATATTGGCAGCGGTGGTATGAGCAGTGTTTACTTGGCGGAACACGTCAAGATGCACGACTTGCGAGCCATTAAAGTTTTGCCGCAAAGCAAGCTTGGCAAATCTTCTTACCTAGCCCGTTTTCAGCAGGAAGCTAAGGCCATTGCTTCGTTGAATCACCCGAATATCGTCCGGGCCCATGATATCGACAATGACGGCAATACGCACTACATCGTCATGGAATACGTGGACGGGGACGACTTGCAGACGATTGTCAAGAAGAAGGGGCCGCTGCCATTCGACAAAGTCGCCGACTATATTGCTCAAGCCGCCCACGGACTGCAGCATGCACACGACATTGGCTTGATCCACCGCGACGTGAAACCAGCCAATGTCCTGATTAATTCCAAGGGACGCGTCAAGCTGCTGGACCTGGGGTTGGCCTTGTTCTCCGACGATGAACAAGCATCTTTGACGATGGATTTTAACGACAAAGTGCTTGGCACCGCAGATTACTTGGCACCTGAACAAGCGTTGAATAGTCACAAAGTTGACCATCGCGCCGATCTGTATGGTCTCGGGTGTACGATGTATTATCTATTGACCGGCAGCGCTCCATTTCCGGATGGAAGTATTGCGCAGCGAATCGCCAAGCATCAAAAGGAAATGCCTAAGGAGATACGCAAGATTCGGCCCGAGTGTCCCGGTGAACTAGAAGGCATATGTTGGAAGCTATTGCAGAAAGACCCAAAGTTCCGTTATGCCAGCGCGCAGCAAACGGCCGAGGTCTTGGAGGCGTGGCTGGCCAAGTATGCCGTGCGCGTCGGGCCCGGTGGCAGTTCCGTTTCGTTGGGCGATGAAACTGATGCACGTAGAGGCTCGGGAAGTGGGCACAGTCAGAGCGCTTTCGACACGGTCAGCAATCGAGGCGGTGATACCGCATCTGGGAGTTCCCTCACGAATCTTTCGAGTTCCGACAGCGGCGTATTAGTACGGGTGGCGAAGAAGGCTGCCGCATCGTCCGATGCCAGTAGCCAAATTGATTTACAAGCGGAAATGGCTCGGCGCTCACGCATTGGCAATAGTTCGCTGCATGGCGCGAATTCATCACCGGGCTCAAGCACTCCACAAATTACCGGTGCCGCTGTCCAAAACGCGGCTAGTCGGCTCGCCAAACCCGAATCCAGCTTGCCCGTCCCTTCCGGCTTACCCAAATGGGTCTGGATTATCATCTTGGTGATCATGTTTATCCTTGCCGTACTGCTTGGCGCGTTCATCGATAACCTGCTCTAGTCCGACCAGCCGTGTATCCACCGATAGGGTAGCGGCCAGAATCCAGTGAGTTCAGCTACATGTCAATTTTTGTTCCAAACCCAACCGCCGTAGAAACTCAGCAGACCTTCGAAACCAGTGTGTTTCCCTACGCGCTTGTGGGGCAATCACCGTCGGTGGAGGTGGCTTGCAACTGGATTGCGGAGCAACGCGACGAGCTGAAGCGACTGGCAACGCAACATGGTGCCGTGTTGTTTCGTGGGTTTGGATTGTCATCGCCCGAAGATTTTGATCAGTTGGTTGGTGCGCTTGCCGTCGAGAATTTTCCGTATAAGCGTTCACTTTCCAATGCCGTCCGCGTGAACTTTACCGAACGCGTGTTCTCTGCCAACGAAGCTCCCTCGGATGTCAGAATCTACTTACACCACGAGATGGCGCAAACGCCACTGTTTCCAACTTCGATTTTGTTCTTTTGCCAAGTAGCTGCCGTGGAAGGCGGCGCGACCCCTTTGTGTCGCTCGGATATCTTGTACGAACAAGTACGCAAGGCTTGTCCCGAGTTTATTGCGAAACTGGAATCGCAGGGCTTGAAGTACACCAACGTCATGCCGAATGACAACGACCCGCAATCCGGTATGGGGCGTAGCTGGCGTAGCACACTGGGCGTAGCAGACAAACAGCAAGCTGAAGAACGACTGCAGAATTTGGGATACACGTTTGAATGGCTGGAAGGTGACTGCTTGCGTGCCACTACGCCTGTCTTGCCTGGTGTGCGTGAGATCTCGCCTGGTCGAAGAACGCTCTTCAATCAGTTGATCGCCGCCTATTCCGGTTGGAGCGATCAGCGGAACGATCCGTCAAATGCAATTCGCCACGGCGACAATTCTAAACTGGACGCGCAGGCGGTTGAGAGACTGATTCAATTGGCTGACGAATTGACATTCGAAATGGCTTGGCAAACTGGCGATGCCGTACTGATTGACAATACTGTCGCCATGCATGGCCGACGTCCCTTCGTAGGAACACGCAAGGTCCTGGCTTCGCTGGGAGACATGCAGACCCACATTTTCTCGCCAGCGTAGGATCGCTTCCTCCCGCACTACTCAACGTACTGACCCGATATGCGCGTGCCACTCAGGATCTTAATTGCTACAGTTCTCGCCGCAGCCTCGATCTTTGCGCCCCGGATCAATGCACAAGAGGAGGAGCGACACGGAATCGCCACTAACTACCCAGGTGATCAGGGAATTGAACGCGACCAGCGGGTTGTATTCTCGGAAAACTTTGAATTGCCATCGGTCGCAGCGATTGGCCAACGTTGGGAAATGGTTCGTGACGCTTCCGTCATGTCTCTGACGGCCGATGTGCCTAAAGCTAGCAGTGGCAAGCAGTCGCTGCTCATGTCCCAGCTTGCCGAGAATGGGCATGGGGGTGACCTTTACAGCCGGTTAGGCGAAGGGCACAACCAATTATTTACCCGCATGTACGTCAAATTCGCGGAAGATTGCGAACCCATTCACCATTTCGGCACATGTGTCGGTGGTAATCATCCCTCCACGGCTTGGCCAACTGTCCGCGCTGGTCAACCCCAGCTGGTGATAAAGGATTCTGGGTTGGAATTGAACCGTTTGGCAAAATGTGGCAATGGGACTACTACACATATTGGTGTGAAATGCGGCAGTCCTCCGCGCCGGACAGACATGGGGAATTCGTTCATTCATGACGCTTCCTCAAAGTTCGACGTGGCCAATGGCAGTGTATCGAAGTCATGGTCAAGATGAACGATGTCGGCGAATCCAATGGCGAACTCGCCTTGTGGATTGATGGTCAGCAAGTCAGCCATTTAGGCCAGGGTTTTCCACGAGGCCTGTGGACATTCGACAAATTCTTGCCGGGGCGTGAAGGCGAAGGCGTTCGGTGGAATCAAGAGTCGGGCCAGCGCGAGCATTTCACGACGATCCCGGGTGGCGACCCTTTCGAGGGCTTTCGCTTTCGCACCGCCAAGCCATTGAATATCAATTTTGTATGGCTCTATCTTTACATCACCCAGGGAACGCCAGGCCACGCCAATCGTGTCTGGTACGATGACCTGGTGGTGGCGACCGATTATATTGGCCCCCTCGCAGTCAAATAGATCGAATTGCCCTGCTTGTCCTAACAGGCTGGTTTTTTCGTTATGATGGAGCGTTTCCTCAGGCCCTCTAGAAACTCCTATAAGCTGCGAATTGCCGCGCGAAATTGCGCTAAGTCCGCTCCTTCACAACCCCCATATTGCGAAATAAGAACATGCGAACAAGTCTTAATCAGCTGCTCAGCGTTTGCCTTATCCTGGCCCCTTCGATCCTGTACGCGGATGTGCCTGCTTCACAGCCGTTTGGCAAAACCAAAGATGGATTGGCAGTCGAGTTGTATACGATTGAAAGCAGTGCTGGATTGGTGGCAAAGGTCATGACGCGGGGAGCGACTTTGGTGCAATTGCATGTTCCAGACTCCGACGGTAATAAAGCCGATGTGATTCTTGGCTGGGACGACGTGGCTGGCTACGAATCGGCGGACAACCAGTATTTTGGGTGTACGACTGGACGAGTCTGCAATCGCATCGCCAAGGGTGAATTCACTTTGAATGGTAAGAAATACTCTTTGGCAAAGAACGATGGTCCCAATCATTTGCACGGCGGCGCGGATCGCAGCTTGGATAAGGTTGTTTGGACAGCGAAGCCGTTTGAGAACGAAAAGGCGAGCGGCGTTAGGCTGACTTACACCAGTCCCGCCGGTGAAGAAGGTTATCCTGGTGAACTGAAAATTGCGGTCGTCTATTCGATACCCAAAGACAAGAACCAGTTGCGAATTGCGTATTCGGCCACGACCGACGCTGACACCCCCGTCAACTTGACGAATCACGCCTATTTCAATCTGGGGGGGCACGGTAGTCCTACAATTCTCGATCATACGTTGCGTATCAATGGCGATTCGTACACGCCCGTTGACGAAACCTTGATCCCGACCGGCACAGTTGCACCGGTCGCAGGTTTGGAAGTCGATTTTCGCAAACCCAAGAAAATCGGCAAAGATATTACATCGCTCATTGAAAGTCCCACGTTGGGCTTTGATCACAATTTCGTGTTGAATGCACTAGAAGATGGAAAATCGATGCGGTTGGCGGCCATGCTGTTTGATAAGCAATCTGGACGACGCATGCGAATAATGACAACCGAACCCGCCATACAGTTCTATTCAGGAAATTTCTTGAAAGGCCAAATGGGGAAGGATGGTAAGACGTACGCGCATCAAAGTGCCTGCTGCCTAGAGACTCAGCACTACCCCGACTCGGTCAATCATCCCAAGTTCCCCAACACGATCCTGAAACCAAGTGATACATACGAGTCGACCACTGTGCTGGTTTTTTCCACAGATGAAGAGGCGGCAAAATAGTGAGCCAGACACCGATTGAAATTGATGTCGCAGAAGTCAAGCGTTTGTTGGACGAACAAGCAATTGTGTTGATCGACTGCCGCGAAGCTGATGAATGGAACACCGCCAAGATCGACGGGGCGGTGCTCTTGCCCATGAGCAACTGGGCAGTTGAATCGCAGAAACTGTCCCAGTTCGATCGCAGGTTGGTGGTCCACTGCCATCATGGCGGTCGCAGTCTGCGCGTGACGCGTTGGCTACGCGAAAATGGTTTTCCGGATGCTCAAAATATGACGGGTGGCATCCACGCATGGTCTGAACAGGTCGACAGTCAGGTGCCCCAGTATTAATGGTGCCCCAGTATTAATCAGGACAGCAGGTGGTGTCGAGGACTTTGCCAATGGGATCGCAGGCTCGAAGTGCGCTATATTCGTGCATAATATTGTCGTAACGGAGATCCTGGTATGCGGATGAATGGTTGCTGTCTGGCCATATTGGGGTTCAATGTCAATCCGTCCCTTGTCAACCTGTTAATGCTGAACTGCGCATGGTTGATGACTCTGGGTTGCAGTGCGACGGCTGCCGACGAAGCAGTTCATTTCAGAAACCAGATCGCACCAGTTTTTGAGCAACATTGCGTCCGCTGTCATTCACCAGAGGACCGCAAAGGCGACGTGTCGTTGACGTCCTTCGATGACCTGAAATCGAATGACTATGTCCTTGCGGGGGATCCAGATGGCAGTCACCTCATCGAATTGGTGACGTCGCAGGACGGCCAGCCGCCTGCCATGCCAAAAGAGGCCAAACCGCTTTCAGAAGCTGAAGTTGACTTACTGCGGCAGTGGATCAGCCAGGGAGCGGTGTGGCCCGAGGGTGTTGTCCTCAAAGAGAGAGCAAAGGCGGATGCATCGTGGTGGGCGTATCAACCGCTTAACGTAGGACACGCTTCCAGCTTGCCATCGGCGGGCAGCGAGACCAAGGGCACGCCAGCGGATTCGCAAGCTGGAAACATACGCCACGGAATGATTGACGAGTTCATTCGAGCGAAACTCGCTGAGCACCGGATAAAGCCAAGTCCACGGGCCGACCGCCGCACGCTCATTCGGCGCTTGTCCTTTGATCTGCATGGTTTGCCGCCCACACCGGAGGCAGTCGAGGCGTTTGTCGAGGATGCTGATCCGCAGGCCTATGAACAGCTCGTCGATCAAATGTTGAATTCTCCGCTTTATGGCGAACGCTACGCACAGCACTGGCTGGATATTGCTCACTACGCGGACACACACGGTTTCGAACGTGACGGGCGGCGAGACAATGCGTGGCGGTATCGCGACTACGTGATCGATGCGTTGAATCAAGATAAACCGTACGACCGTTTTCTACAGGAACAGATTGCCGGAGATGCGCTCTGGCCCCAAAACGAGTTAGCTGTGATTGCGACTGGGTTTCTTGCAGCCGGTCCGTGGGACTTAGTCGGTCACGTCGAGACGAAGAGTCCCGAACTGCGACGGTCTGCGCAATCGCTTGATCTGGACGATATGGCAACGCAGGTTATGACCGCTACGATGGCGATGACCGTCAACTGCGCAAGGTGCCACGACCATAAGCTGGATCCGATTTCGCAACACGAGTACTACCAGTTGCGAGCTGTTTTTGCGGGAGTCAAGCGTGAAGATCGAGTGGTCAGCGAGGTGGCCCTCCAACGCTACGAGTCACTGAAACAGGAGCTGATCGCTCGACGCAACCAACTCGATTTTGAGAAAGGGAAACTGGAAGGCGTGGGGCTCAATCTGGCGGACATCGTTGGCGGCGGAAATGGACTTGGTTCGGGTACCTATCGCAATGCCATCGACCCTCGTAACGCCAAGCTTCAAACGCGAGATTTCGGCGAACTTGGGAATGTGATCACCAACACATTCTCGCCGTCAGCGCTAGAGTTTGTCGATGGAGTGTTTATACCGAACGGTAATGACGGTATGGCAACGATTCCGATCAGCTCCACCGATGTTACCATCACTGGTCTTCCAACAACCTCGGGCAAGGCGTGGGACATGATTCGCAACGGACCAGTCGCCAGCCAATTCTCGCCGGAGCTCGATGCAATTGACTTTTCAAAAAGCGGACACAGCCTGCTCGGCCTGCATGCCAATGCGGGGATCACGTTTGATCTAGCGGCAATGCGCAAGGCGATCATGGGGCGTGCTTCCACCCGCTCGCTTCAGTTTACAGCCACTGTGGGTTATTTCGGTGCGCTGGGAAACTACTTCGCGGACGCCTGGGTGTTCGTGGACGGACGGAAGGTCGCCGAGTTCCCCAAGCTCCGACGCGCGGATGGCTTACAGCAGATCCATGTCGAACTGCCTGCGTCGGCTAGCTTCTTGACACTGGTTTCGACCGACGGTGGCAACGGTTACAGCATGGATCAGATCGGATTTGGTGATCCACAGGTAAAACTGGTAGAGCCACCAACATACTCGGATGAAACACGCCAGCGGCTTGTAGAAATCGAGACACAGCGCGAGCAGGTTGAACGAGAGCTTGAGTCGCTGGGCCCGCCGCCCAGATTCTATGGCGTTGTCTCCGGAGAGTCGGTTCCAGAAGTGCGGCTGTTGACTCGCGGTGATCCGGAGTCTCCCACTGGTGATGCTCTGACCCCCGCTGCTTTTTCGTCGTTGGCGATGCTGGATCGCGAATTGGGAACACTGGAAACCAGTCCAGGAGAACGTCGAGCTGCGTTGGCTCGCTGGATCACGCATCCGGATAACCCGCTTGTTCGCCGTGTGATCGTCAATCGAATGTGGCAATGGCATTTCGGCGCGGGGTTAGTCGATACGCCGAGCGATTTTGGGTACGGAGGTGGTCGGCCTTCGCACCCAGAGTTGCTCGACTGGCTGGCGGATGAGTTGGCGCAGCGGAACTGGTCACTCAAAGCCATGCATCGGCTGATCGTAACCAGCGAGACGTATCAGCAGACAAGTGTAGTGGATTTCGCCAGAAATCCCCATGCGTGGGATTCTGGCGAATCCCACGCAAGCGTAGTGCCACACGACATCGACGCGGATAACCGTTTGCTCTGGCGCCAAAATCCCCGCCGCATCGACGCCGAAGCGATTCGTGATTCCGTGTTATCGGTCAGCGGTAAGCTGAATCTCAATCGCGGCGGTCCTGGTTTCGAAGACTTTGAATATCAGGAGGCCTACGCTCCGATTTACACGTATGTTACGGCCGACGAGCCGGCACTTTGGCGGCGCAGTATATACCGCTACATCGTTCGTACCACGCCCGACCGGTTTCTCTCCACTTTCGATTGCCCCGATCCGGCCAACCTGACTCCGAAGCGGCTGACGACCACAACACCGCTGCAGTCGCTGGCACTTTACAATAATGATTTCATGCTCCGGCAGGCTCGTTACTTTGCCGAGCGACTCGAAAAGGAGGTTGGAGACGATCCGAATGCTCGGGTTCGGCGAGCCTTTGCGTTAGCTTTCGGCCGGAGTCCGACTGCGCAGGAAGCTGTGCTGGCAATTGAACTCGCGAACAAGCAGGGGCTGTTCTCTCTATGTCGAACCCTCTTCAATTCCAACGAGTTTGTCTATGTCGATTGAAGCTTACTCAATGTCGCGGTTCGGTCATGCGCTTCGGTACGGTCATTTGCTTAACGGCAAGCCGCACGCGACGGCGCGGCCTGTTTACTCACGACGCCAGTTCTTGGAGCTTGCCGGTGGTGGACTGGGTGGGCTGGCTTTGACAGCGATGCTGGCTGGCGAAGGCAAGACGCAGTCACATCATGCTCCGAAGGCGCGGCGCGTAATTCAGATTTTCTGTCCCGGGGGAATGAGCCAAGTTGATACGTTCGATTACAAGCCGGTACTCGAAAAGCGGAATGGCAAGCCATTCGATCCCGATGGCAAGCTGCAGTTCTTTGCGTCCAAGCCTGGCAATTGTCGTAGCAGTCATTGGAGGTTTCGCCAGCATGGCGAGTCTGGTCGTTGGATCAGCGATCTGTTTCCGAAACTTGCAGAATGTGTCGACGACATGGCGTTCATTTACTCGATGCATAGCAAGACCGCGTTGCATGGGCCCGCCTGTTTCATGATGAATACTGGCTTCACGTTACCGGGCTTTCCGAGCATGGGAGCGTGGGTAACGTATGGCCTTGGCAGCGAGACCGATGATCTACCTGCCTTTGTGGTCTTGCCGGATCCCCGAGGACTTCCGCCCGGCGGCAGCATTAACTGGGGAGCCGGTTTTCTGCCCGCTGAACATCAGGCGACAGCGCTTGATACGACCAACTCGAAACAGCCGATCGCTGACCTGTTTCCACCCAATGATTTTCCGGGGGCCACGCCTGCAGTGGATCAAGCAGGCCTGGACTTTCTACAAAAGCTCAATCATCTACACCGGAAATCTCGTAGCGTTAACAGTGAATTGGACGCCCGGATCAAGGCGTATGAAATGGCGGCCCAATTGCAACTCAGCGCACCCGAAGTTATGGACTTGAGCCAAGAGACCGCCGCGACACAACGCCTCTACCATATCGATCACACTGAAATCGGTCCGTTTGGACGACAGTGTCTACTAGCTAGGCGGCTGGCGCAGCGTGGCGTACGTTTTGTGCAGATCTACTGCGGAGCAGAGAACACGACTGCTAAGAAAATTCGCCCGAACTGGGACAGCCATGAAGATCTGACTCGCGACCACGGCTACTGGGGACAGGTGCTGGACGCCGGCGCATCGGCGTTGCTCAAAGACCTGAAGCAACAGGGAATGCTCGACGATACACTGGTCATTTGCACGACGGAGTTTGGGCGGCAACCGGCCGCTCAGGGCGAAGGAGGAAAAGGGCGAGACCACAATGCGGGAGCTTTCACCGCTTGGATGGCAGGTGGTGGCATTCAGGGCGGAATCGGCTACGGGACAACTGATGAGCTTGGCTACGCGGCCGTCGAGAATCCTACTTACTGCTACGACCTACACGCGACCGCTTTGCATTTGCTGGGCATCGATCATACACGACTGACATTCTACCACAATGGAATCGAACGACGACTGACGGACGTGCACGGTCATTTGATACAGGAGATTCTTGCTTGATCGACCACTTCCCAACTCGTACGTCGGACTTGCAGCCCGTCGTTGGTTCGATCGACGGGCTGCCGTTCCGTCATAACCACACGATCGAATTCCGGCCATGTCGATTTCCAGCAAGCTCAACGATCTGTTTGCTCGTATGGGCATTTGCCTTACTAGCGAGTTGTGCGTCGGACGCTGCGGAACCGTTCGATGCGTTTTTGGAGAAGCACTGCGTCCGCTGTCATGGCCCTCAGAATGAGGAAGGCGATATTCGGATCGATCGACTGTCTCGCGATTTCAAAGCGGGTGCGGACTCACACCACTGGGCAGAGGCGCTGGATAAGCTCAACAGCGGTGAGATGCCTCCGGAAGATGAACCACAGTCGACTCAGGACGAGATTGCCGGGTTCGTCGCTAAACTCGACTCGCTACTGAAGGAAGGTCGGGCGGCGCGGATGGCGGCGCGGCCAGCAGTGTCGCATTATCGACTCAGTCGAAAAGAGTATCAGAATACCGTCTACGATCTGCTAGGCGTGCGTTATGATCCGACCAAGCCAGGGGAATTGAACGAGGACACGCTGTGGCAGGGCTATGAACGGATCGGTTCGCAGCTTTCACTTTCGCCATCCCACGTGGACCGCTATTACCGCGCGGCTGGCGTTGTGCTCGACCGTGCCTTCCCTGCCACTTCCAGCGAGGCTCGCAAAGTTCGAAAGTCTGCTGCGGAGTTGCGCTATGGCGGCGGCAAGGAACATCAGGAGGTGCTAGATAGATTCGGTATCAAGCGGCCACTTCGTTATCTCCTCTTTCCGGGGCGGGTCGAACAAGCGTTCTCGTCGCATTGGTTTGGAAGGATGGGGCCAGAGCATAGCGGGCTATACAGACTGCGTCTGCAAGCTAGCGGGATCCGTCCCCCCGACGGCCAACCGGCCCACCTCAGCATCGGCCAGCAAACCAGTGAGGAGACCGTCGCTGGTCTCGTCGAATTCGATATCACGGCTAAGGAAGACGATCCGCAGATTTATGAGTTTGATGTGTGAGGTTCATTAAATCGCGCCGGCTTCCGCTCTACCATTTGTCATTCTCCAAATTTTGACAATCATCATTTCATACTCATTCCTCTAGGCCATTACACCGCGACGAGAACTCGGTTAAGGACGAACACGATGATGAAGAGACGTCTGAAGTTGGCGAGACTGCTTCCTGCGCTATTAGTCGGACTGTCGTTGGCAATGTCCGTACCTGTTGCTGCCGAGGAGCCGTTTCGTCCCGAATCAGGGAAGTTCCCGCCTCTCGAGAAGGCACACGCCTACCGAGGTGAACTGGTCTTCGTGGATCATGCTAACCGCCGTGGCAGCATCCGTGTGGAAGGGACGGGTAAGTTTTACCGAAACGACCCACAGCCATTTGCCATGTTGCCTTATGGCATCGTGAAGTACCACGGGGCTCCTGCGGATCTCCGAGACGTTCCGCTCGGCACTGTGATGCACGTCCGAGCCTTTCTCCCACCTGAACCGAAACTTTCCGCCGTGCCGGTATTGCCAGTCGACAACAAAGAGAAAGACGCGGGGCATTATCGTGGCACCGGTACCGCACCCGCCGAGAATCACGTCATGCTCCTTGAGGACGAACCCAGTTACTGCTTGCGCCAAGGAATGCACTGGAAAATCAAAGAAGTGGAACTCAATAATAACGCAGGCGTGATGGTAGCCAGTCGCGAACCACGCAGCGGCGGTTTCCAGCCGCCGCTGCACGGCGGACAGCTGCGAGGGGATTCGGGAGTTATGGCGTCTAAGAGCCTCCGCGACGAAACGTTGACTTTTGATGCGGCGACTCGCATCTGGCGAGGTCGTGAACGCATTCGAGTCGTGGACCTGATCGCCGAAAAGGCTTGGCCCGCCAGTGGAAAGAAAGACCTTGGTGGGCAGGCCGTCCTGTTCGGAATCACGTGGAAGCCTGCGCCGGGGGATGGTCTGAGTGGGGCTTTTACCCAATTTCACATCTCGGACATCTGGTTGGACGACGAGGCGATCGGCGATGCGGCCTATTATCAGACAGAAACGCATAAGACATTTATCCGCAGTCGCTGGATGCCAGCTTGGGTGGATACCGTCGAGTATGGTAAGTTTGGTCGCGCGACCGTTTTTGTGACTCTGTTCGGTGGCATGGATGCTTCGCTTTACAACGACTTTCAGAAAGGCCTTGAGGCACAAATCAACGGTGCCGAGAACACGCTAAAGCACGCCGCTGGCCATTACGGACCCTCCCATGTGGCCTCCAGTGGTAAGATTCTAGCAGTTAGCCAGACTGCAACTGGCGAAGTTCCCTTGGTCAGCTCCGGCATCCAAATCCAGTTTGAGACCGACCTGATTATCGAGGGGATTCGTCCCGGAAGAGTTATTCGTATCCGACCGGAGGGCTGGCCGAAGATGCGATACCCGTGAGGAATATCTTCGAGAATAGCCCCACAGATCGCTTTCCATCTCCCGTGTCTTACGAAATACTGAACCATATTAAGTGCTTATCTCTTGGCGACAAATACTGGAGTTTATTGGAGGCAGGTATGCAAGAACGAAGCAGTAAAGTTTATGGCATTCTTGCGCAACAAGGTCTACGGTTGTGGTTGCTGCGGGCTATGATTGGGATTTCCTTCAAGGCAACGGCCGGTTACTGGGCATTCTGGTGTTGCGCGCGATACCGAACAACTACAATGGCCTTGTTGGTTGTAACTTTGTTGATTGCACCAACCGGGTATTTAACACGCGCAAACGCGGACCAAGCCTCTCGACCCAACATTGTCTTGATCATGGCAGATGATCTTGGCTATTCGGATCTCGGCTGTTATGGAAGTGAGATCGATACACCGCATCTGGATGCACTGGCTGCAGGAGGGATTCGCTTTTCTCAGTTTTATAACACTGCTAAATGCCATTCGTCCCGCGTGTCTTTGCTGACCGGACAGTATTGTATTGCTGCTGGTGATACAGCTTTGTTGCACGGAGTCACTACGGCAGAAGTGCTCGGAGCCGCAGGCTACTTTACAGCGATGACGGGCAAGTGGCATTTGGATCGGGAGCCGACGGACTTCGGTTTCCAACGATACTTTGGGCATTTGAGCGGCGCATGCAATTTCTTCACGGGTGACAACACTTTTCGTTTAAACGGTAGAGCATGGCAGGTGCCAGACGAGGGCTTCTATACAACAGTGGCCAACGTCGATTTTGCTTTGGATTTCTTGAACGAGGCCCGGACGGCTCACGCTGCCCAAGCAGCGACAAGCGACAGCGGCCCAGTGTCGAAGACTCCTTGGTATCTCTACGTGGCTTTCAACGCGCCACACGCCCCTCTACACGCTTTGCCTGAAGACTACCAAAAATATAAGGGCCAGTATGACGTAGGGTGGGATGCTATTCGCGACGCGCGGGCGGTCAAACAGAAACAGTTGGGACTGTTGTCCGAAACGCTGGTTGTCAGCCCACGTCCGGATACGATTCCAGCTTGGGATGAGATGCAGGCATGGAAACGCAGTTATGAAGCGAATCGAATGACAACCCTCGCCGCGATGATCGATCGCCTGGACCAGGAAATTGGTCGCCTCGTGTCAGACTTGAAGGCGCATGGTGAATTCGAAAATACGCTTATTCTGTTCGTGTCAGACAATGGAGCGTGCCCGTATGATCGTCAAGCTCCCCGTCTGAATGTCGAGCCCACCAACGCGCAAACCTCGTTTAGCGATTCGACGGGCTGGGCATGGGCTCGCAATACACCTTTCCGCTTTTATAAGCAGAATCAGTTCGAAGGCGGCATCTCGACGCCGGCCATCGTACATTGGCCCGCCGGTCTAAAGAGTGCGCCCGGCACCATCGTGCATGAGCCCGCCCACCTGATCGATATCTTACCCACGCTAGCTGACGTGACGGAAAGTCCAATACCGAATCAATGGGAAGGCAGAGAACTCCGGCAGATTTCCGGGGTTTCACTTAAACCCATTTTGGATGGTAGTAAGCTGGGATCGCGCCCACCCATCCACTTTTTGTTTTCCAAGGACCGTGGACTGCGCGACGGGGATTGGAAACTGGTAAGCTTCCAAGGTCAAGCTTGGGAATTGTACAATGTCGCAGTCGATCGTACCGAGCTACATGATTTGGCGACCGCTGAACCCGAGCGATTGCGGGCGATGATCGACATGTGGAATGACTTGACCTTACATGTACTCCACGCGCCCCCGCGAACTGCTGCGCCGGTAACAGCAGCCGAATTGCCGCACCGCCACCGCGAGTGGACGAACTTTGATGCAATCAATCCTGGCGACTACGCACGTAAGAAAAATGCAGCAGCGATATCTAAGCAGCCCAAGGGCGTAGAGAAGTAGATTTTTTGTAACCGTTCACGATGTATCGGCTTATATGACAGGGTCGGGAGTCTTTTCAGCCTAAATCGCTTAACCCACTAGCAACCACATGTTGCTATCAGCGGCATCTCATCGGTGGCGGCACTGCTGAAAAGACTCCCGACCCTTTCCTGTCGACTTCAAGTTCGTGAACGGCTACAATTTTTTTTGCTACAATCGAGCTACATAACCAAAGGTTGCGCCGCACATCGCCAAATAGGTTCGCCTGCGGTCCTTAGATTCTAAGAAAAGAAAGTTTCATGGCACTTACTGCAGCAACCACGACCAGCATACGCAAGGTGCTCTGCCTCTGCTTCTTGGTTGGGGCTGCAACGACTGCAACGACAGTCGCTTCGGCTAGTGACGGCGAACCATTGGCCGTTCGTTTTTGGCCAGGAAATGTAGTGAGCCTGGAAACGCACTGGAATCTAACAGCTCGAATCGATTTCCAACCCAACGATCCGAGGACCCCGCGCGGATTGCTACTGCAAATGCAACGGCATTATGGCGAACACACTGCGAATGTAATCAAGAAATTTGAGCTGGCAGATTGGCCAAAGGAATAAATTCACATGCCTCGTAAAAAGAAACCCATTGCTTACAAGGGCTACTCACGCGTCGACAGTGAAAGACAACACGGTTGGCTGGTGCGTATCCGTCGCGGCGACTATCAGCGGTCACGTTTTATCACGGATAGTGTTCACGGAGGCAAGCGAAAGTCACGTGCCGCTGCTGAAGCTGTTTACGCCGAGTGGGTGGCGGAAGCGGGGGACGTCCAGTCGATCGTCGGAAAGATGAACGCTCGCAACACCACGGGCTTTGTCGGCGTGCACCGGGCGTTGGAGAAAGATTCGCGATACCCTCATCTGACGTACGAATCCTATGTCGCCTCTTGGGTCGATGAGAACGGTAAACGCAAGAAGCTTGGATTCTCGACAAACAGATACGGAAAAAAAGCCTTTAAGCTGGCTTGCCTAGCACGTGAAGAGCGAATGACCGATCGCCAACAAGTGTTAGAATTGTGGGAAAGTCGCAGGAAATCAAAAAGAAAATCAAAAACAACGAAGAGCAAAACCAACAAGCGCGGGCGCGGGACGAAGAAGCCGCCTGCGAAATAGGTTGGTTGCCGCTCAAGAGCTAGCATTGACTTTTAGCCTTTTGGCTAGTCAGCCTCTTCGCTAGACTCCCAAGCGATGTTAACCCCTATGACAATCTGTCAGCGCTCTGGCCAAGGCACGCACATTCGTCTTCGTCGAAATCCACGATGGCGACTGGTCTGCGGGATTTTGCTGGTCATCGCGAGTACCGTTTCGTATCGCGAGATTCATGCGCTTGAACCAGGTCAGTGGGCGGTGGAATGGAAGCTGAACCAGTTCCAGATTCATAGCGATTTCAAGCTCGATTCACCGCAAATGTTGATGGATGAATTGAAAGCGATCACGCGCGATATCGAGCTTTTGCTGGGCGAGCCCCCGAGTGATGCACCGGTGCATATCGTCTTGTTCGGCAGCGTACAAGAGTATTCACGCTACATGAAAACCTATTTTCCCAACCTGCCTCAACGGCGAGCGTTGTTCATTCAGGATCGCGGGCCCGGTATGTTGTTCACACACTGGCACGAAGAAGTGACCGTTGACCTGCGACATGAGGTTACGCACGCCCTTCTCAACAACAGTTCACACCATCTACCACTGTGGCTCGATGAAGGTCTTGCAGAATACTACGAGGTGGCTGCCAGCCAGCGATTTGAGGGAAACATACATTTACAGGATATACTCCAACGTTCGCAGCAAGGCTATGTGCCGTCGCTCAAGCAATTGGAGGATATGCATGAACAAGTAACATTTGGAGACTCGCATTATCGCGACAGTTGGTCGTGGATCCACTTTCTGCTTCACCGTAACGCTGAAACGCGGGCCTTGCTCGTTCGTTACATTCAAGACTATCGAAGTGGCACTCGCCCGCTACCACTTTCACGGCAGTTAGTGAAGTCGTTCCCAGACCTAAACCGTGAGTATCAACAACACTTTGCGTCACTGAATCTGCCTTGACAATAAGAGTACCTTTCTGGGGACCATCTTGCCTTGGAGAGACGCAGCGACTTGAAAATAGCTGCTGACACAGTCTTGTTCGCGTCTAAACTCCGACGGGTTGCCCTTTGCTGGCGAACAGTTCTCCGGCCGTCGTTTGTTGGTCTTCATCCAAGTAGATTACTGGAGTTTGCGGAGCGAACTCGGCTAAGCATTGCACGACGCGCCAGTGACAAGTCAGCAGAATTGTTTGGATCGCCTGGTTCCAGCCAGCAATAGCTTCAAGCGTGTGGCCAACGCGGCGATCGTCAAAATTGACAAAACAATCGTCCATAATCACCGGCAGCGGCTCATGATGCTCACTGTGGTGCGTGATAAAGGCCATGCGAATCGCCAAGTACAATTGTTCGCGCGTGCCTGTACTCAACTGATCAGGCGTGAATGACTCATCCCGAGCGTTGCGTACGATGAAGCCACCTTGTTTTCCCGCATCGTGTTCGACGGATGCATATCTACCATGGGTCAATTTGAGTAAGAACTCGCGAGTGTATTGTAGTAGCGCAGGTTCGTGGTCTGCGGCAAAACGCTCGATCGCACGCGCAAGCAACTCCTCAGCCAAACGCTGAACGACCCATTGATCGACCATAGCAGCCAGCTCTCCGCGCATGTCTTGGAGCAATTGTTGAGTACGAAGAGCAACCGTGTTGTTGGCCAAATGCTCGATGCGTTGGGTCAACGAGCCGACTTGTTGGTCAGCTTGTTTTCGACTTTCGTCCAAGCGATCTAGCTCGCGTTGGATCTCCTGGATTTCTAATTCCAACTTGGCATCGTCGGCTGTTGCGAGGCGTTTGAGAAACTGTTCAAGCGACTCTCGGCCACTGTGGGGTTCAATCGAAGCCGCCAATTCCGAAATCTGAATTCTCAAATCCTCTGCGCGCCGGACTCGGTCGACGAGTGACCCCATCGCGGCAGTCTCGCCGCTGCCCGCAGTACTGCACAATGCGGCTAGTTTTCCGTCGAGCTCCCGCTGGGTCAATTCCATGTCGCTAACGCGCCGGCGTCGGTGCTTGATGGACGCGGTCAATTCGATACGTGTCGAACGTTGGTTGCGCATCATTTGCAAATCTGATAACCAGCGCTCAGCGTGCGTTTCGGGGAGTCCTGAAGAAATTCTACACTCCAGTTCTTTAGCCAATTCCGTAACCCGTTGGCTGTAGAGTTCAAGCTGGGACCGAATTTCCGCTAACTGAAGTTCACTACGTTGGGCTGCGGCATGCTCTCGGCGCAAGTGTTCGATCGAGTCGATCAACTTCCCGACTTGCTCGATAGGCCAAGCGACATTCAGCGGGCTTTCGGCCAGCCAAGTGTCGTACCGCGACTGTAATTCTGCCTGCCTCTTGGTCAGATCCTGCAGACGCTGCGTCAAAGTGGCGACACTGTTCGTCGCAGCGGCGGTCCGCTGCTGATCGCGCTGTGCGTCACGGGTTGCCGTCTCCCATGTTCGGACTTGAGCCACCAGAACGTCGGTCATGGTTTCATCACGCAGATAGGTCGGCCACAAATCCTGTAGTTGGCCGCGTTGACTTTGCACGACGCCACGTGCGATGTGCGCTTCACGCTTCAATCGCTCCAGCTCGCTTGCCGACTCGCGCCAACGTGTGTAATTTCCGAGCCAAGTCAGCATGCTCTCTGGCGTTGCCGGATCGAAGGGCACTTCAGACCACAGCTCCTTCCAAGCTGCTTCCAATTTCTCTTCGCGATTTGCCAGCTCGCGCATCGATTGCTCCACACGCTGCAATTCTTCTGTATGGGAGGCAATCAATTGCGATTTCTGATTAAAGACAGCGACGGCGTCCGCCGCAGCCAGCAACTCAGCATGCAACTGGTCAGAGGCGATGCCCAAACGCTGCAATTCCTGTAGCCGCTCACGCTGATCGTCCGGAGCGATGCTAACTGCAATCAAAGGTTGGGAGAGGTCGTCGAGCCATTGGGTAATGATTGCATCACGAGCGATTTGATTGTTGGTTGCCTGTTTCAGAAGTTCGTCGGCGCCGCGACGGTCGAGTCCAGCAAGCTGCTGGTGAACGATTGACAGATCTTTTTCGAGCTTTGCCTGTTGTCGCTTGGCTTGTTGGCTTTCGCGGAGCAGCTCTTCGACAGCTTGTACGTGTCGCTTGACGTCGGACTCGACTGGCACCGACCAATGTGCGCTGAGCCTACCTATATCCGGTACAGCATCACGGAGGCATTGCTCTAGCTTGAGAAACTCGCGATCATTTGCAGCCGCCAGTAGTGCTTGCGACTTGATGGCCAGATCGCGTTCGAACTCGAGCAGTCGCGCTACCTCGCTGCTCAGTCGGCTGATATCGTCTGGCAATGCATCCAGGTCGACGGAAGTTTCAATCGCTGCTAATGACTCGCGCGCTGCCTCCAGACGGGCTGTTACAGCAATCACCTGTGCACTGGTTTCGACATATTCTTGGCTGGTCGACTCCAACTCTTTACGCTGTGGGACGCCTACTGAAAACTGTCGTATGGCGTCATCGAACTTCTCCAGTTCCAACGTTTCCATCAAGCGCACACAGCCCATGTGAGTCAGCCGCCTGCTCTTCCAGGTCGTTCAGCCGAGCGCGCAGAAGCGATTTCGCCGGCTTGATGACCAAGCTGTTCGATATCTGCTTCAGACTCAGAGATTTCTTGCGATCCATCCAGTGCTTCCAGTCGCTGTTCTTCGCTTTCGAGCGTGAGTCGTTCTTGCTCAAGCTGGCCGATCAGTTTCTTGCGTTGGTCAGCGTAATCGCCCCATTGATTGACGAAGGCTAGATCAATTCCGGCAGGGATATCGATCGATTTCAACTGGCGTGTCAGTGCGCAGTACTGGCGATACTTGGGTAGTGCTTCTCTCACTTGCTCGGCGGCCAACTTTGTTTCCAGCATCCTGGCGTATTCCGCGCGTACATCGGCAGTGTGTTGCTGCAAGTCCGTCAATTGTTGTTGCAGCTCTTCGACTTCGGCAGGTAAGACTTGGGCAGCTCGCAGCGCTTCACTGCACTTTCTGATTTCCTCAAGCTTGAGTTTAATCTTGGAATTTGTGCCACGTGATCGATACAGGTCCGCCAACGACTCATGCAAATCACTGCGCAGACGCTGGAGTGAGCTCATGCCTCCCAAACCGCCACCAGCTAAAGCTTCGCTTAGCCGAGCATCCTTCAAAGCTGTTTCGCCCTCGCGCAATTCGTCTAGAGAGAACCCAAACAATCGCTCATAGCTGCCTAGGTCCAACTTTCCGAGCAAGCCTGAAACTTCATCATTTTGTAAGTTGCGACCAGCCAGCGTACCAGTCACTTCGTCGGGTCGCCCCTTCCGACGCGAAAACTCCAGCCTGTCGCCGCTTGCCATGAGTGCCTTTACATCAGCGCTCATTTGTCGACCAGTCAAATAGGGCGTTCGCAGCTTAAAACCAAACAGCGCCTGCCGCAGTCCATTCAACGCCGTCGTCTTTCCCGCTTCGTTAGCTCCGTAAATCAATACTAGCGGTGCAGTCCCAAAGTGAAACACCTTGCGTGTGTGGATCCCGATATTCTCCAGCGTAACACGATCAAACTTCATGCAACTTTCCTATTGCCTTCCTAACTTTCTACGCGAAATCGCGGGGTTCAAGACGCCCTCGTGCGAATACACATTTAGTCCTCATCAGCTACCAGACGGGCGACGAGCAAATCCTCTGCCATACCAAGTAACCGCGACAGCTCGGCAGATTGGCGTTTCTCGCTGATGAGGGCATAATCGGTTTCCGTCAATTCTGAGCGACTTTTGCGAAACAACTCTTCGAGAACTCCGAGCAATTCTTCGCGAGCAACAGAATCGGTTCGCAGTTCGTCGGTCACCTGCGACAAGTATTTCAACGGTAAATCCAAGTCCGCAGACGCAACTACACGCGCAGGACGTGATTCGATCTGGATCGACTCTAGCCAAATTTCGCCCACTTCATTCAATGCCCCTGTCAACGAATCTCCCAGCCGATCCACAATGCCTGGTCGCGTCAGATCTGCATGTAGGTTGGTAGCGCCTTGCAGTCGAACACGTAGTGCGAGGTTTCTTCCTTCAGCGACCTCCTGCAATTGACTCGCTTGTTCACGAACCATGTCTTCAACGTCGCCAACGTAGTCGAGCTGCGCCAGGTCAACGAGCAATTCGTGCCATCGCAGGCTATCCGTTGGTATAAAATCGATCGATTTTAGACGTTGGTCAACCACTTGCACCAATTGGCACCCCTTTGCACCTGGCTCACGGATATGCCGACCCTGTGTATTTCCGCTAAAGCCAATATAGCAATGCGGGCTCTGCGATTGTTCGGTACGCGCATGGATATGTCCGAGGGCCCAATAGTCGTAACCCTTACTTTCTAGTGTGGTTATGCTGGTTGGTGCGTAGTTGTCGTGATTTGGCGAGCCAGCCAAGGACGTGTGCAGCACGCCCACATTAAAGTAGCCCATCGTAGGCGCTGGGTAAGCAAGGGCCAGATCCGTCGCTTCACTACGTGCACCGAAACTCTGTCCGTGAAAGGCGATGCCAGCCTTTTCGAGGCAGACGGTAGCCGGTGCGTCGGCGGGCATTTCATGAACGTTTTTTGACCACCGAATCACGCGACGCGCGTTGCTCAATGCATCATGGTTACCGCGAATAAGAATTACAGCGATGTTTTCCCGAGCCAAACGCTTAAATTGACTGTCTACCCACAGTCCGGCTCCTACATCTTTAACAGGACCATCGAACAGATCTCCTGCAATGACCACTGCACATACTTGATTCTCAATTGCGACTTGCACTACGTTCTGAAGCGCTCGGCGGCTGGCATTCTGCAAACGGGCAGCGGTCGCTTCGTCGATCTTGCGCAGGGTCGAGAGTGGACTATCCAAATGCACATCTGCCACATGGATGAAACTTGCTCCGCTCATGATCTTGCTACTCGTGTTTCTTTTACTCTGCCCCTGGTAAGCACGGATGCAGAAATGTGTTGGTGATTTTCAATTCAAGGCAAGCCGCAGGCATCAGTGACTTATCGACTTACCAATCATCTGCGCCTGCGGTTTAAATTTTGTCGACAGGAGAGGGTCGGGAGTCTTTTCAGCAGCAGCGGCCACCGATGAGATGTTGCTGATAGGAACATGTGGATGCTAATGGTTAAGCGATTTAGGCTGAAAAGACTCCCGACCCTGTCATCTAAGTCGACACATCGTGAACGGTTACAATTTTTTGAACGAAGCAACGTCTGCATCATGACTTATCCAAGATCTGCCCGATTCGGAGCACTATGCGTGTGAATTCGAGGTAGCGTGTGTCTTGGCATGATCCAAATGGGGCGTTGGAATCACCGTGCTCGGCCGATGTTGATCGACTCGCACTAAATCGTCAGTGCTGAGCATGACCAAGTACAAGGCAATGTGTTCCAGCGGAATCTTGAATAATTGTGACACGACTTGTGCATACACTTCCAACTGCGGGCGATGGTGTTCGATCCGATCGTCCAACCACAATAGGGACATGGTGGGGTCATAGCTATCCGTTTTGAAATCGATGATCTCAGCCGCGAATGGCTGGCCGTCTTTCATGAGCACTGCCAATCGATCGATCGTACCAGAGATTAATCGTTCGTCCATGATCAGACTAATGACTCGTTCGTTGTCGATTTCAACACGTTCAGGAATAGAACCGAGTTCAGCAGTTCGATAGCGATCTCGGCTGAGGGCATTACGCACGCTGGTCAGTTGCAACATATCGTTGAATTCACTTAGTACTCGTTCTAAATTCAAGTGACGCAGCGCTTCGGGTTCAATCGTAGCCAAGGCGATGCGACGTAAGCGTTCTGCATCGAAACTGAAATCATCCAGCCAATGGATTTGCTCAAACCAAGCGTGAATCAATGTGCCGTAAGTTGCACCGAGCGATTTGTTGTAGGAGAAGGCAGCCGACAATGGGACGGGCTCAAAGGACTGGTGGATGCTCGAGGGAGCCGCCACATGCAACCCGCGGGTGGGGGCGGAGTCAGGGTCCGCTCGCAACGAGATGGCCAGTTGGTTCTCGTCTCGGGGCTCGCCTGACGTTGCTGCGGGGATTGGCTGCGACACTGGGTAGCGTTCATACCACTGTGCATCGCCTGATTCATAGAGCACACTTGCCACTGTGGCTACGGCCTTCGTCGACGCTGCCAATGTAGATTGTAGAAGCGAACCGAACTGCTGAGTGGGAGGGCTCGAGGTTGGCCGGGCCGTCATATACAAAGCTGATTTGGCGCGAGTCATGGCCACGTACAGCAGGCACAGTGATTCACTCACGCTGCGTTGCTTGTGCTGATCAAAGGCCGCTTGCCAGCTTTTCGGCAGCATGGCTTGCAAATTGGCGTTCATGTATCGCAGTACGCCATCAGGCGGCTCGACCGGATCATCACCTCGCAAGACTAGCAAAGAGTTTGACGACAACAATTCGGCTTCTAAATCCGGTAGGAATACCGCGTCGAACTCCAGGCCTTTGCTTTTATGAACGGTCATCACCTTGACCTGCGACTCGCTGGGCAGTGCTACGCGGTCACGCAACACAGCTTCTTCGAACTCCCGCAACCGACCACCTTGATTGGCTTCAAAGATATGAGCGCTACGAATCAATTGTTCTAGGCGATGTTGATCCCACCAAGATAAATGGTCGGCCAGATGGTCCGCAATTTCTTCGATAACACGTCCCAGGCCACGGCGCGAAACGTTGCGGCGGAACCAGTTAGCAACATCTTGTGGCGCAGATTGGCACTTGAAGGGCAGGTGTTTCGCGAGCGGCGAAGTTCCCACGTGGAACGCACAAATGCCATCACCGGGGTGATCTGCCAAGTGCACTAGCGACAAAATCAACTCAACTGCCACCGAGTCGGTGAGCGGGTTACCTCCATCCTGGCTCGCCGAAACGCCCTTGTCGCGCAACAGGCCGATCATGCGTCCGACGTCTGCGTTGGTACGGAACAGAACGCCGATACTTGCGGAACTAATTCTCGTCAATTCCGCAATTTGCTCAGCGGAATAATCGAGAAATCCACGTTTTACGTCCTCGCGTGGCGTACCGTAATCGAATTTAGGGCCGTTTTGCAATCGAACGTAGCCGGTTAAATCGGTGCGCGAGGTACGATGTTCAGGAAACGTCTGCGACCAACGTTTGGCGACCGACTCGCAATCGGCAAAATTCCGGTGCTGGGGCAGGTTTTGGAAAACCGAGTTGACGGCCTGCATCACGTGCGGGCTGCTGCGAAAACTCTGTTGCATTTCTTGTTGCTTCAGTCCACGCATCGCTTGATTGACTGAATCGAAAATCTCCGCTACGCCACCGCGCCAACCATAGATTGCTTGTTTGGTATCACCTACGCAAAAGAACGAATACTCGCTGCGGGCCGGACCGCTCAACGGCTCAGCCATTGGCTGCAAAATTCGCCATTGATCCGGCGAAGTATCTTGGAATTCGTCGAGGAGCAAATGTTGGACGCCACAATCGAGACGAAACTCCAATTGCTCGGTGCCAGGCGTCGTCTCGCGACCAGAGCCGTTTATCCACTTTGATAGATAATAGGTTACGTCGGCAAAAGCCAAGGTGCGATTGCGACGAATCAGCGAACTATACTCAGCATCGTAAGCTGCGATGACTTGGTAGCTGGCCAACGTCTGATTACGGCGAATCGGTAACAATTCCGCGGCTGCGCGATCCAGCAGCGATTCTAGCGCAACGATCAGCTCGGCTGGTAACTCGCGTCCGTAATAGCTTGGCGGATCTTGGTGAAGTTTCGCGTAAATGCCATGGGCAACAACCGACTCCCAGTCACCTTGACTGGCATCACGATGCAACCGTTTCACCAACGGATCTGCTTTCTTGTGATTCAGACTGGTGCGCTCAAGCGTTATGAGAGCTGATTCTAACGCGGCTTCCGACGGAGGTTTAGGCAACGTCAACTGATCCCACGCCTCGGCGGTGGTGGTACGAAACGCTTCGTAGCCAGCAGAGACGGTACGTAGTATTTCCTGAGCAACTTGACGTCCTGATTCCCCCTTGGCCAGCATTCGTACCAAGTTGACCAACGTCTTGCGGTCATGGCTATCGAGCATCTGGCTAACGGCCTGCATTTGCATCACGGGTTCGGCCAAGGGATCCATAGCGTTCCAGCCTGGGGGCAAGCCCATCTCCAAGCTGAAGGTTCGAGCCACTTGCGCAAAAAAACTGTCGAGCGTACTGATTCGCAAACGATGAATCGAAGCGGTTACAGCTCGCAGCGCTGCCAGGCAAGCTGCTGCCGACGTATCGACGCCAGGTAAGTGCGCGGCCATTTCATGCCGCGCATCGGCATCCAGACACCCCTTGGCTAGACGTTGCAATACGCGCTGCATGATTTCGCCCGCAGCCTTGCGAGTAAACGTGGTCGCCAGGATATGATCGACCTCTTGTCCAGATAGGATGATTTGCAGTAGCCGATTGCTAAGTTGAAACGTCTTGCCGGTACCCGCCGACGCGCGAATCAACAGTGGCTCAAATTTTGGATGAGAGCGTTGCGGTGCAGCGATTAACGTGCGCGCCTCCGCTGCGACTTGTTCAGACACGGTCGGGAGACTGGTTGAGCTCGTGCGATGCAAATGCCGCGCCGGTGGTTGCGCAGAAACACGCTGGACTTGGGTTTGGCAAATCCGAGAAAAATCATCGTAGGGGAGCGGTTCCAATTTCTCGGGCCAAAATTCACCTTGCGCAATTTTCGACGCGATCTCATCACCAATGGCAGCTGCTTCTTTTAATTGCAGTTGTGAAAACTCGGCAAGATAAAAACCAGTGTCAGCGGCTTGTTTTGGCAGAGCGATATAACCCAGCGTAGGCTGCCCAGTGACGCCTAATTTCTTGGCGATTGGGAGGTACATGGGCAACTGTAAATCCTGCCAACCCTTGGTACGCGACCAATGAACTGCCACCGGTGCCTTGGCGGTGTCACTCGTTTTGTAGTCCCAGATGGCCCACTGGCCGGTCGCGGGCTGAAAGTCGATGCGGTCGATGCGACCAATCAAGTGCAGTTGTTCCTCGTTGCCTACCAGCACTCGGTCCTTGTAGTCCACGCCTTGCTCGACAAAACGAATCTGCCAGCCATCAGCGGCTCGGGCCGCTTGATGCCGCGCAAAGGCTTCCAAACGCAATTCGGCTTGTTCGATCTGAATTAGCACGGCGGCGGGCGGAGCTGGGCCGAACATTTTTTCGGCAATTAACTGCAAGTGCGTGATGAGAAAATCACGCACTTCTTCGGCATCCGTACTCATACCAACCGGAGAAGTACCGAGCTGTTGCAGGGTATCATGCAGCAGCACTCCGAATTTCGGTGCGTCGAGCTCCAGGTCGGAATCGTCTTCGTCGCGCAGCTTCAGTATGTGCCGCAGATAGAATCGATAGGGACACTTCAAGTAATCGCGAAACGCAGTCACCGTGACGTGACGGGGCGGATCAACCACCGCCGGGCGCGGCACGATCAACGAACTCGGTTTGGCTGACTTCTTCCATCGTCTTTCTACTTCGGGCAAAGTATCCGTATGATCTTCTTGCACCAAGTGCAGGACGCGCGACGGAAGATCACGTAGGTCGCAGGCCATCAATAATCGGCTGGGCACCAACGGATCACCGCTGGCGTCAGTCTTGCCAACTACGAAACGGATGTGTTGTCGCGAGTGTAGCATGACGTGCAGCGAATACATGTCCCGCGCATAACGGCGTGCATTGTCCATGATTCCTAACGAACGCCGCAGTTGATTGGGTAGGAACGCGTCCGCATTTACGCTTTCTGGTACTACTCCGTCATGGATCCCAGTCACGACCAGGTTTGGTGTGTTGTCCAACGCCAGCTCCAGCCAACCGAGCATCTCGACGGCAGACACATTACTGGGCGCGGGCACTAGTTTGGCAGACATATTGCGCAACAACCAGTCGATCAACTCGGCGACCGTCATTTTCGGTTCGAGTTCCACAGGAATATCACGCAACGCAACAATGGCGGCGGAAACTTGTGTAGCGGCTAGATACAACGGCCCATCGCTGTCACTGTCTAAATCACACAGCAATTTCTCGTAGGCGAACGACAGAACATTCAGCAGTGGTTGGACCCAGTGTGAAACGGGCTGCGGTCGCGCTGTCAATTTGCCCAACCATTGTGTTAGCGTCTTTGTAATCAGCTCGAACGTCTTGGCTCCATCCGCTTCGTGGTTGATGAAAGTGCCAATCGTTTTTGGCAAGACGGCCTGGCAGTAATCGTCAATTAGCGACAACCAATTCTCTGGCACATCGACTTTATGTGTCTGCAGCAGATTTTCGAATGCTGGATGGCGAATCAGACTGGCGAAATCAGCATAGCTGCGACCGTCGACAAACCGACCAATCCGCGCCAGCAACATGGCTGGTTCGGTGCGGGTTAAATGGATGCCAGCCCCAAAGCGGGTCTTGACACCCGCCAATGTTAGATGGTGTTGCAGCTCGGGAACCAAGGTGCTGTCGGGGACCCCCAAGGTCACTTCACGCACATGAACCGGCCCCAATTCGGCTAGACACGCTGCCGTCAACTCGGCTTGGTCCGACGGCGCGTTGCCAACCAGCAACGATTCTGGCGGCAGGTCGAGTTGCTGGTCCTTCCAGACCTCTGATACCAAGCAGCCAAAGCGATCGAACATGTCCCGCTTGGACGCGGGAGCCGCGACCCAAATCTGCATGTGTTCGCGAACGGCTTCCAGAAAACCACACTGCGTACGGTTCAAGTCCACACAGGCCACTACGATAATTTGTTTCTGCGTGGTGGGCTCTTTGAAATCCAAAGCGCACAGTCTGGCCGTCTGGATGTCCCACAACTCGAGCCGATCGAGTTCTTCAAGATACAATCGCTGGATATTCGCCAGCGCCGTCCAACGTGGCGTTTCCGGATGTGCTGGGCCCAACGCCTGGGCGACCTTTTGAAAATTCAACTGATCGCTGGCCAGTTCGCGGTGCACGCCCGAGAGAATTTTGGCCAACTCTAACCACTGCGCAGCGGCTGACTTCGGCGGCGGAACGGGGACCAGTTGCTGTAGATCGGCGGCGGTTGTGTGATGCAGGGCATGCACCCAAGCCAAGTTCTGCACCAGATCGCTAGCGAACGGGAATTTGGCCACGTACAAGTTCTCTGGCAAGCTGCCAACCGTCACGATCTGAGGCGGATAAAGAATCTTGTGCTCACGCTGAGCAGCCAGAGCTAGCAATTCGCTCAAACGCCGCCGCGCAACGCCGCCCGGTAGGACGATTAGTAAGTCCCGCAGGTCCCACGTGCTGGTATCCGCAAACTCCTGCAGTAATCGTTCGACGACCGCTGTTAGCACGGGGCGATCCCACCCCAGGAATATTCGATGATCCGCTTTGCTGGCTGTGTTTGGCATCATGCACTTTTCTGCGAGATTTTCCAGTATCTACACTGCTCAATATGGTTATCTTATTCTAGCAATTCAGCGTGACACCTTTGGTCACACGGCCATGCAAAGCACTTGAAAATACCGAAGAAACCTGCCATCGCTAGCAATGGAGGCTGGGGCGGCGATTTAGCGACGCGTTGGTCCGTTGGTTTCGAATTCTGAGTTTTTCTCAACGGCCAACGAACCAAGCCATGAATTCATGCTGGCAGCGCGCTAATTTCTCCAACGGCGACGCGCTGGGCACAAAATCGGTAAACGAATAGGCTTCCGTGCTGGACTCGTAGTCGGCAGCCACTGGAATCAGATCGTCGAGGCCGGCGGCATGCGCAAGACGCATCGCACGCGGCAAGTGATAGGCGCTGGTCAATAAACCGACTCGCTGGCCTCGCAACTCGGGCATGAGAGCCTTTAGATTCTGAATTTCCTGGTAAGTATTGATGCCATCCAGCGTTCCCACTGACTCGCGGTCGATGCCGAGTTTCGTCCAGATTTCAAGTGTGTGCTCTTGCGGACTGGTGCGCTTCAAGCCCAACCCAGGCGTGGATCGTCCAGTGGTAATCAATCGCCGTGCATATCCCTGTTGGAACAGCTCCGCTGCAAACAGCACTCGATCTCCACTATTGCCAGCTTCGGCCCGAGTAGGGCCTTGAAAAGTCCCTCCGCCAAGTACCACAACGACATCCAGCGGCGGATCGACTCCTGGCTGGTAAACCGTGATACTCTCTTCCAAGTGTCGCATGCACTGGTCGGCGAGCGGCGTCGTGCTGGCAACCGTCAACAGCCCCCACGCCAGCACCCAGAGCAATGAACGCGGCAGACCGATACTCCACAATCGTTCAACGACCAGTCCGCTAAACGTCAGCCACAGCAGGCCGACGGGAAACAAGAGTCTGGTGGCGGTCTTTTCAAGTCCAGTCTTACCGTCGAACAAGAATCCTAAGCTGACTAGGACCAACGCTACCACAGCAACGCCCAGCACCATTCGCTTTCCGCTCATTGTGGTTGCAGAGTGTAGTGAATTGGAGTCTGTTGTCACGCTGGTCCCACTTTTGTTGGTAGTGCTATTAACAATTTTCGCCGCGTTCCAAGATCGCTTTGATGACAGCGGTGTCGTGGCCGTCGACTTGGACACGTCGCCAGACTTTGGCAACCTTGCCAGCTTCATCGATCAGAAATGTAGAGCGTTGGATGCCCATCGACTTCTTGCCGTACATGTTTTTTTCGCGCCAAGCTCCATATTTCTCAGCGACTTTGTGGTCTGGGTCGGCTAGGAGTGGAAAGTTCAATTGGAACTTTTCGCGGAATTTGGCGTGCGACTCGACCGTGTCAGGGCTGATCCCCAAGACGACGGCGCCCAGGTCTTTCAACTCCGCTTTGCGATCACGGAACGCACACGCCTCCTTGGTGCAACCTGGGGTATCGTCTTTCGGATAGAAGTATATGACAACCGGCGAACCTACGAGATCGCTGAGCTTCACTTTTTCTCCTGCGTCGTTCTTAAGTGTAAAAGCTGGTGCTTTAGCACCTTCTTCAATCCAATCAGCCATTGTTTACGTTCCTACATTAATTGTGAAATTGGCATGCTTTGATCATAAAACCGTCTAGACGACTCGCCAACAAGGGGGCTCATGCAGGATTTCGCAATTGAGGCTATAATCCGAGATGTTTCCCATTCACCATTTGCCCGCAGAGCTCCGAAACAAGCACTACAAGCTAGAGATTTCATGACGCAAGCGTCCAATAATCAAGAGAAGAAAACGTTGCCGCCAGTCGCTCCGTTGCCTCAATCCGATCGCCTGACGAGTAGCATATCGCCAGAACAGCGAGCACGCAGCCTTGAAATTGCGCGGGCCGCCGTCAAGGCAGCAGCGGAGAATCGTGGGCAGGACATCATTCTGCTGGATCTGACCGGCCAAACTTCGCTGTTTGATTTCTTTGTCATTGCATCGGGGTCGAGCCGACGACAATTGGCGGCAATGAGTTCCGAAATCGATCGGGTGTTGAAGTACGATTTCGGGGAGATCAAGCTCAGCCTTGGCGGCTACGAAGAAAGCCGTTGGATCGTGCTGGATTACGGCAGTCTGGTGGTCCACCTATTCGACGAAGAAACTCGCAAGTTCTACGACCTCGAATCGTTGTGGGCCGACGGAGAGCAGATCGATATCTCCCAGATCGTCGAAGCCGCGTCAGCTCAAATGACCCGGATGCGCGACAACAATTCTGCCTAGGTCGCGTACGTCTGCATTCCCATATCAGCTCCTGCATTGCCGATCGAATCGTGGGTGCGGAGAGTTTGATTTTTTACTTTTTCCCACTCCCTTTTTTCGTTTCGCACGATGCAAATACTCGCCCTGATTCGTGATCGGTTTGCTCAAGCCTTGGTTGGTTGGGTCGATGACCCTGAGGAACACGTCCAGCGTATCACGCCGGCTCGGGACGCGCGGCACGGCGATTATCAGGCGAACATCGCAATGCCCTTGCAGAAAGCACTGGGCAGAAAACCACAGGAAATCGCCCAGCAGATCATCGACAAGCTCTCGATCGATGACATTTGTCACCCACCGGAAATCGCTGGCCCCGGCTTTATTAACTTGCGACTGCGGGATGACTTTCTCGCTCGGCAGCTTGAAACAGTTGCCCGCGACGCGCGTCAGGGTGTGACCACAGTGGTCCAGTCGCGAACTTTCGTGATCGACTATTCCGCTCCCAATGTGGCCAAGCCCATGCACGTTGGACACATCCGATCGACCGTCATTGGCGATGCTCTGGCGCGAGTCCTTCGCTTCCTGGGACACCGGGTCATCTCGGATAACCACTTGGGAGATTGGGGAACCCAGTTTGGGATGATTATCTATGGCTACAAGCACTTTGTGGACGAGGCCGCCTTTGAAACCGAGCCAGTGGCAGAGTTGAGTCGACTGTATCGCTTGGTACAGCAGCTCATCGGCTACCAGTCCGCCATCGAGAAGCTGCCTGCGGCTGAACAGAAGCTGCAATTTGCACGGGAGAAGCTGGCACAAGCAACCACAGCCGCGCAAAGCGATGCAGCCAAGAAAAAGGAGCTCAAGAGTACTGAGAAGGAGGTCGCTGCAGCTACCGAAGTCGTGCAGGCATTGACTGAAAAGATCGACGCGGTAGCCGGAGACGTTGGACTCAAAGCTCTCGCGATTGAGCATCCGCAACTTGAGCAATGCGGCTCAGGCTGAGACCGTCAAGCTGCATGAGGGCGACGCAGTAAATTTAGATTTATGGAAGAAGTTCGTGCCGATTTCGATCAAAGAAATCACGTCGGTCTATGACCGGCTCGGCATCCAGTTTGACTACACCTACGGCGAAAGTTTTTACCATCCATTGCTCGGTGGCGTCGTGGATCGGCTCATCAAGTCTGGCATGGCCATTGAAAGCGATGGTGCGACCTGCATCTTTCTGGATGGATTCGACGCGCCCATGATCATCCGCAAGCGTGATGGTGCTTTTCTTTACGCAACCACGGATTTAGCGACAATTGATTACCGCATGGAGCATTTTCAGCCGGATGTGATTCTGTATGTGGTCGATCATCGCCAGAGCGAGCACTTTAGCAAGCTCTTCGCCGCTGCGCGCGCTATCGGGTACGAGTCTGTCGAACTCAACCATATCAGCTTTGGCACCGTCCTTGGCCCTGACGGCAAGCCGTTTAAGACCCGCAGCGGCTCGGTTATTGGCTTGGAGTACCTGCTGGACGAAGCTGTCGAGCGCGCTTATCAGGCGGTGTGCAATCCGGAGCGTCTGGAGAAGGCCGGCATTGAAATGTCCGAAGCAGAAATGCGCCACGTCGCCAATACGGTCGGATTAGGAGCTATCAAGTACGCCGACTTGGCGCACAATCGAACCAGCGACTACGAATTCAATACCGAAAAGATGGTACAGCTAGAAGGCAACACTTCGACGTACATCCAATATATGGTGGCTCGCGCGGGCAGCATCATTCGTCGCTCTGGAATCACGGTCGATGCCACTAATATCGGTGAGTTTGCTATTGAATTGCCCAACGTGGCAGAACGCGCCCTGGCCCTGCAACTGCTCCAGTTCGAAGATGCATTGCAGCAGGTTACCGAAGAGTACTATCCGAGTGTGTTAGCGGCGTATCTGTTCGGAGTCGCCAAGCAGTTTGCCGTATTTTTTGATAAATGCCAAGTTTTGACGGCCGAAACCGAAGAACTGAAGCGCAGCCGTTTGGCGATGTGTTATGCCACAGGCAGCGTGCTGGAGCGCGGTTTGGGGTTGTTAGGCATTGGGGTCGTCGAGCGAATGTAGGCGAGAAGCGTATGAGTGCGGGTGAAGTGCAGTCCATTCCTCAAACCAAAGTACAACGGAGTTGGCCTGACCGCATCGACGGCTTTGTGAATTTCTTCAAATGGCCTTTCGCTGTCTTCGCCATTGCCATCACGCCGCTGCTGGTATGGTCCTTGCTCAGATTATTAGGCCGCGTAATCACTTCGCCCCTTAACTTGCTGCCGTTCGTGCTGGGACTCGTCGTGTTTATCTTCTTGTGGCGGCGCTGGCTTGGGAAGAGCCGCTATGGACGCTTCTTGATTACGCTTGAGCATGAGTCGACCCATGCTTTGTTTGCCATGCTGTCGCTACATCGCATTGTCGGCTTTCGGGCTTCATTTGGTCGCGGTGGAGAAGTGCGTTTTACAGGGCGGGGAAATTGGTTGATTTCCGTCGCACCGTACTTCTTTCCCACTTTAGCATTGCTGTTGTTCTTGGTCGCCTACATTTTGCCCTTTCCCGGCCTACCGTGGCAAAGTTTGCTGTTGGGAGCGGCCTTGGGCTACCACGTGGTGAGCACCATTCGCGAAACACATCGCGACCAAACGGACATCAAACAACTGGGAACTTTGTTCTGTTGGCTATTTCTGCCGGCTGCCAATCTAGCGGTCGTCGGTCTGCTCGTCTCCTTTTCGCATGCTGGTAGCGAGGGCACCAGCCTGTGGCTCCAGCAGCCTGTGAGCCCGTAAGTATCTACTTAGCTGGTTCCCGGATTCCAATGGATGACGGTAGGTTGCCCAGTTGGATAGCTTGTCGGAGAGACCCGGCCGGAGTTTTCAAAGGATTCTAGCAGCACAAGGATAGGGCATCCGCATGCAAATATTCCTGCTTGAATGGCCAATTTGGCCCAGTCAAAAAGTGGTTTTGTTGCTACAATTTGGCCACGCGTAGAGGGGGCTCCTGACACGCTGTCGAGTACAAGGTGTGCTCGATTTCGTATCGTAGAAGTTAGGAATCCGAGCTGCAGAGCCGGAAAGTTTTTCATGACTGACGCATCCAACGATCCGCAGGACAATCAAGAGGATTCATTTGAAATTCAACCCCAACCGGAAGCCTCTGAGAGCTTGGGTGGTTATGATTCAGCGGATCTAAAACACCTTAGCGATATGGAGCACGTCCGGGCGCGTCCAGGTATGTACATCGGCGATACCACGCTCAAGGGTCTGCACCATTTGGTCTACGAAGTCGTCGACAATTCCATCGACGAAGTTATGGTAGGCCATGCGAAATCGGTCTCGGTAACTGTTAATTCTGATGGCTCCTGCACGGTTGAAGACGATGGCCGCGGCATTCCCGTGTCGAAGCACGAGCAGTTAAGCGCCGAAATGGAACGCGACGTCAGTACGCTCGAGGGCGTTATGACGGTCCTCAAGTTTGGCGGCAAGTTTGAGAAGAAGGCCTACGAAACCTCCGGCGGCCTACACGGCGTTGGCGTTACCGTGGTCAATTTTCTATCGCAGTGGTGTGAAGTCGAAGTGAGTCGCGATGGCCATGTGTGGACCCAGGGGTACGAGCGTGGCGTGGCTACCGGCCCGATCGCTAAGGGACATGCAACTAGTAAACGCGGAACCAAGACAACCTTTAAGCCTGACGGGAGCATTTTCCCGAATACCAAGTTCAACTTTGATACGCTGTATAAACGCCTACAGGAGCTCGCTTTCCTCAATAGTGGTGTGCGAATCAAGTATTTCGACGAGCGAATTAACGAGGGTGACGAGTTCTATTATGAACGCGGCATTGTCGAGTTCGTCGAGCATTTGAATCGCGCCAGCGATGCCGTTCATCCTGACGTTCTGTTGATCGAGGATACGCGGGATGCAGTGCGCTGTGAAGTCGCTTTGCAGTACTCGACCGAGTACACCGAGAATGTCCAGTCGTACGTCAACAATATCCATACGATCGAAGGCGGTACGCACGTTTCCGGCTTTCGTTCTGCGCTCACGCGTACCCTGAACAACTACGGCAAAAAAGAGAATCTGTTTGGCAAGGATCAAGCCCCCACGGGCGACGACTTCCGCGAAGGCTTGACGGCCGTCATTAGTGTCCGTGTGCCCCATCCACAATTCGAAGGTCAAACGAAAACCAAACTGGGCAATAGTGAAGTGGAAGGTATCGTCTCGGCCGCCGTGGGCGAAGCACTTCAAAAGTACTTGGAAGAGAACCCGAAAGCGGCTAAGGCTATCGTTAAGAAAGGTCTGATCGCCTGCGAAGCTCGTGAGGCAGCCCGCAAGGCAAAGGACTTGCTGCGCAAGCGGAAAGACGCCCTGAGCGGCGGCGGCTTGCCCGGCAAGTTGCGCGACTGTATCAGCAACAAAATGGAAGAGTGCGAAGTCTACTTGGTGGAAGGTGATTCGGCTGGCGGAAGTGCTGAAGGCGGCCGTTTTCGCGATTACCAAGCCATCTTGCCGTTGCGTGGAAAAATCATCAACGCTTACAAGAGTCGCGAAGACAAAGTGTTGGCCAACGAAGAAGTCCAAAGCATGATTCAGGCCATCGGCTGTGGGATCGGTGCTGATCAAGACGTTGCCAAGCGGCGTTACAACAAGATTATCATCATGACGGATGCCGACGTGGATGGCTCGCACATCCGTACGCTGTTGCTCTGCTTTTTCTATCGCCAAATGTATCACTTGGTCGCAGGTGGGCATGTCTATCTGGCGCAGCCGCCGCTGTTCCGCGTGGTACGAGGCAAATCGACGCGATACTACGTCCAAACTGAAGAAGAAATGAAAACGCAGTTGCTCGATCGAGGCTTGTCGGACTGTTCGCTCGAAGTTGACGATGGGCGCAGCGTCCAAGGCGAACACATGCGTAAGCTATGCGAATCGCTGGCTGGCATGGAAGACGCCCTGATCGCACTCGAACGCCGCGGCGTCGGCTTGAAGGAACACGCAACGCGTTTAGACGATGAAAATAAACGCTTGCCAGTCTTCTTGCTGACCATCGGCAACGACTTGCATTGGTTCCACACCCGAGAAGCACTAGAATCGTTTATCGATCAGGAAAATTTGACGCTGGAAAGTAAGGGTACGCAGGTCGACGCATTGGCCGATGCCGAAACGCCAGACAGTAGCCAGGAAGATCAAGTTCTTGCCCACTTTGTCGAAATGCACGAAGTCAAGACCATCAATGCCGGGTTGAAAGAGCTGCTTGAATTCGGCTTCACAATTGGTGATTTAATTCCAGAGGAGCGAACCGGTACGACCGAGTCGAAGTTTCATCTAATTCGCGAAGAGAATCGAACTGGCATCGACGACTTGCGTGCTTTGTTGCCCGCGGTGCGCTCGGCAGGTGAGAAGGGCATGCAAGTTACACGCTTTAAAGGCCTCGGGGAAATGAACCCCGAGGAATTGCGTGAGACGACGCTCGATCGCGACAATCGCACGCTAGTCAAAGTCACGCTAACGGACGCGGCTGCTGCCGATGAAATGTTCCGCGTGCTGATGGGCGACAAAGTCGAGCCACGACGGAAATTCATCGAAAAACACGCGCTCGAAGTACGCAATCTAGATGTTTGATAACAAACAGCATCGTAACCCGAAGCGTAAGCGAGGAAGCCTTAAGACGCGCAAATCGTAACCCGAAGCGTAAGCGAGGAAGCTTGACGCGCACATCTAACCCGAGCGTAAGCGAGGAAGCTTGACGCGCACATCTAACCCGAAGCGTAAGCGAGGAAGCTTTAAGACGCGCACATCTAACCCGAGCGTAAGCGAGGAAGCTTGACGAGCACATCGTAACCCGAAGCGTAAGCGAGGAAGCTTGGCGCGCAAGCAGGGACTGGCGACTGGCATTGTTCTGAAATGTGAAATCGAACAAATAGCACATCAAACCCCACCGACTTTGTTTAGCAGGGTCAAATGCAAATTGGCCAGGGGAGTCGGCTCGGCGTAGCGAATGTGACGACCGCCTTGCCTATTTCCAGCTAGCCGGGACGCCTAACCAGTCGCACAAACATGCGTTCACGACCTTCGACCTTGAGCGATTACTCTCAATCTTCCTCCTATTCAGCCGCTCCCAATTCCGCGCGAATTCTAAGGCGAGATGTAGCGGAAGAAGTTACGGAACGGCTGGCCGGGCACATACACGGTTGGCTGTCCAATGATGCCACGCCCAAGCAGGACGTTGTAGTTTTCTTGGCCAAGCGAAAACAAGGGCGAGTAGCCAGAATTGTTGTTTGAGTAGAACCCAGGAGTGAGATTGGGCGTATAAGTTGGAGGCACATAGGCACCGGGCACCGTGCCAGTCGGAGGATAGTTTTGATACGGTGCACATTGCTGAAACGCCGTTGGGTAAATGCCCGTCACAGGCTGGTTCTGTGGAAGCGAAGGTCGCACATCTGCCGGATCTACTCCAGCAGGCGCGTTGATGCCCGTCTGTGCCGCCACGGTTTGGGCTTGAACATTGGTCGTGCGTTGAAAAGCTGTCGTTTGATAGCGAGGACCGATGTACGGCGATGTCGGATAGCGACCAGTGTTTGATGGCGGCGGTGACACAAATGGGTAGCCAGTGGTTATCTCGCGGCCATCCGCGCCAACTCGTCCGTCCTGTCCGTTTGGCGCAGCCTGTTGGGTGCCACGGATCGCTCGCAAATCACTACCGTTTTGGGTGTATGCCACAGGCGACGCTGGGATATTCTGCCGTTCCGGTGTGGTTGTATACGAGTCGTGCAGTGGAGGGAGAACATCAGGTGCCGTGGTGTTGCCCGCCGCGTAGTTTTGAGGCGAGTCGGTGCGCAGCGGTCGTGTTTGAATGGGGGATTGTGGTGGTTGGCCGTTGGAGAGTAGGTTCGGTTGCGCACTGGGAAGCACAGTGTTTGTGGCGGGGGCGGGAATGCCGGACGAAGTGGGCAGGTCAGGAATCACCGGCGGAGTGTTATTGGGAAACGTACCTCCCGCAGCTTGCCCATTCTGGTTTGGCATCGATAGCGTTGGCATGCTGTCCGATAGGCTATTCTGGGCTTGATAGAAAGCGCGCTGAACGACTGGGGCCTCACCCGAGCCTAGCACTTGCTCAACCTGATCGCGCTGCTCTTCGTAGTCGACGGCTGCAACGAGTCCGGAGATTGGTCGAGCTGGATTGGGTGCTGGCGGACTGGCTGCCCAGCCACCAAAATGTCTCGTGACCGAGCTTAGCCCGGTCGCTTGTGGCGAATTGCTGCCTCGCGTCGGCTGATGTGATTGCGCAAACCCCAAACTGCTGATACTTGAGATTGCACAAGCGGCCAGCGCTAGTTGAAAAGATGAGTTCATGTGTGCCTCGACTTGTAGCGGACATTCCCAGAAACGGCTCCATTGGCCAGCTATAGGAAATGTCCGCGTCGATGTCTACATGAATAGTTGGGCGTTGTATAGGCGAGACTCACCTAGGTGTTGAGGTCTCGCCCAAGAATCGCCGCTCGTGAGACTCGAGTCTACTTGGCAGCCGAAAAACGCTCAGCCACTGCATCCCAGTTCACAACATTCCAAAATGCGGAAATGTAATCTGGACGACGGTTTTGATATTTGAGGTAGTAAGCATGCTCCCAGACGTCCAGTCCAAGAATGGGAGTACCACCAATGCCAGCTACGGCCTTGCCCATGAGCGGGCTGTCCTGGTTCGCCGTCGATCCCACGGCTAACTGGCCGCCGTCAACGTACAGCCACGCCCAACCGCTGCCAAACCGGGTTGCCCCTGCGTTTGCAAACTGCTCTTTAAAGGCTGAAAAAGAACCGCAGGCGGCGTTGATGGCTGCCGCTAGTTCTCCCTGCGGTTCACCGCCTTTACCTGGTCCTAGCACTGTCCAAAACAACGAGTGATTCGCGTGCCCGCCCCCGTTGTTACGAACTGCGCCGCGTTTATCTTCGGGAATGGAAGCGAGATCTGAAATCACAGTCTCAATTGCCTGGTCGGCATGTGCGGTGCCCGCCAAAGCATCGTTGACTTTGGTAATGTAAGCTTGGTGATGCTTCGTATGGTGAATCTCCATCGTCTGCGCGTCGATGTGAGGTTCCAAAGCATCGTAGGCATAGGGTAAAGCGGGAAGTTCGTAAGCCATTTCTTAAGCCTTTTGCAAGAGTGTTAATGCGGAGTTATTTCATTAATGCGGTGCAATAACCATGCCACCTGTAGACGCAACGATAGGCGGTTCACGACAAGCTGACAACCGGGCATCCCAGTACTCGACGCAAAGCACCTAGCGGAATCGGCCACCCATGCGAGCGAAAGGGCGTGGAGGCGGTGAGGGCAATGGAGGAGCAGGTAAGACCCTTGGCGCGACCCCCAATTGAGGTGCTGGCCCCAAGGGACCAAGGAGGATAGGAGGCGGCAGTGGTAGGGCGATGCCGCGTCCAAAACGTCTTCCTAGGACAACGATGTTGGGTGCGGGAGGCAAGCGAGGGCTCGCCGCGTTCGGCCAGCCGCGATTGCCACTGTTCTCTCCAAGCTGCCTTGGCAAGGCCGCCGGAACTGTAGCACTGGCAGGTCTTACAGTTTGACCTGCACTGCGGGCATCTAGCCTATTGTCATTCAAAACACTCTTCGGAGTGGCGGTCGGTGCTAATCCATTTCGATTCGCTGGAGTAGGCTGTGCCGACTTGGCCCCCGCAGGAGGCGGGGCAACAGCTGCGGGCACCATGGATGCGGCGCGCGGTGCTGGCTCGACCAAAGGTACCGGGGCTAAATTGGAAATAGTCTTTGGCTCAGACGCCGTAGACTCAGCCGCTGGCGTAGGCAACTCTTCGGGCTCGGGCAGCTCGTCGATTGGCTTGACTCCATCGGCCAAGCCTGATTTAGGTGACTTCTCCAGGATTGAATGCTCCTGGGCTGCTACTGGAGCAACGAGCAGTACGAACGCCAAAACGGTGAGCCGTAGCTCAGTTGGAAAACGTATCATTGGCAAGCGCTTTCGTGAGGGATGCTACCGCAACTGGGACAGCCACGCTTTCCAAGACCAAGCTGGTGGTTTGGCGAGCGGAATGGCGGTCCACCAAGGCAAGTCGGAAACGTCGACTGGCGGTGCGTCATAGGTCGTGTCGACACCTTGCATTGTAGCGTCGCCACGCATTCCGGCTAGCCTCTGCGGTGGAGCGAATGCCCAGCCGTCCACCGGGATTGGCAATCCGTGAGCTTGATGAAACTGCTGGTGTTTTTGATCTAGCCAGAACAGGGTTTCGTTAGGCAGGCGAAAAGCGAGTAGCCCCGTGGCGCGAGACAATTCTTGCTTGGCGGAATCAAAGTCTTCGCGGGCAGCCATGGCCACGGCTAAGTTGTGATGTGCCGCAGCACTAAATCCGTAGCGATCGACCACTCCTTTCCACGTCGCTTCAGCCTCCTGCCATTTCCCCTTCTTCGCGGCCCGCACACCTCGGCGCACACTCCAGGCACCAGGCTGTATCCACGGTCTCGCCAATCGTACTTTTTCTTTGACGACGACCGGTGAGATTGCCTTCCATGTTTCGCGCGCGGTGGCGGCAATCAATAGGTCTGCGGAACTGGTATCATCCGTAGCCAAGTCCGGATACTGCTCTGCAGCCAATCGACTGTGGAGTGTGAATGCCTGCGCGCCGAGCGTCTTGGCTGTACGTACGTCGAGTACCCGCCAGGAGATCAAAATGCGATGCTGCGCCTCTTGGGACTGATCTCGGTTCAAACGCTGAAAGAACAACTGATTCATGTTGACTTCCGACGTTTGGCTTTCGACCGAGTTGGCAAGCAGATCGCCCTGCGACAGATCGGTACTCAGTACTTCACCTTGCAACAAAAGATCAGCGCCTGCCTGTCGAGCGGCAGCCAATGCCAATGAATCGTTGTTAAGGGGTGTCGTCGACGCCAGCCGAACAGGCGAGCTTTCCACCAATTGTTCAGATGTGAATATCGCTACATCAGCGCTGCTGGAAGGCCGCTGCTCTAACATGGCTTGTTCAATCCTCCTAGCGAGATCCGCCTGTCCGGCCACTGGCGCTAATGCAAGTTTAGCATTGGGCGGAGCTGTCACTTGGGGTGGTTGCCACACATGAATTGGCACCACAGCTCGACAGCCTGCCACGAGGACCAATACCAATAGGAGAAGAAGTCCACGCAACACAGGGGTAAAGAAATTCGTCAGTGTGACTGCAACCCTAGAGCAAGCGTAGCGAGTGAATTCAAGTTTGGCTGGCGCTGGCATTTGAACTTTCGGGCGTAATCGTCTATCGACCGCTGGAGTTTTCGCTATCCGAATTTCCGGCGAATCTAAAAAATCGCAACCTTCGACACTTAACTAAACCGTAACCGTTCACGATGTGTCGACTTGAGTAACAGCGGCTGACCCCTTTTGAGACAAAGCCTTGACCAAACAAGAGCTAGCATAAGCCTCTGGGCTGCAACACACAGTGGATCATCGACTGAACCTCTGCCTGCTCGTAAATTCCATAGCAAAAACACCCAGTTGCGCGTAGACGCATATGCGCAATAATCTTAGCCTCTTGGGCTAGCCATGACTTACAAGAATCGAGTATCGAGTAGGTTGGGCAAGCAGCAGATGATGACCTTCCTGTGGGGCGAGCTTTCGCTTGCCAAACGAATCGAGTTCGCATGCTGAAGCTCATACCACGGACATGAACCAATTACCGCTCCGAACAACTCACCTCGCAGGCACACTTGTCTGAGCACTTCTCGTGTACCCTATTGGGGATCCTTCACTGGCACTTAGGCTCACTTGAATTTTGCAATGTCATTCCAAGTTGATATCAGCCAATATTGCGGACCACTGGACCTACTTTTGCACATCGTGCGGCGAGAGGAGCTACAACTGTGCGATATACCGCTTGCCAAGATTACTGAGCAGTATTTCGACTATCTGGAAGTCCTTGTCGAACTTTCTATAGATGATGTGGCAGACTTCTTGGAGATCGCCAGTCTATTGATCGAGATGAAGTCGAAACAAGCTGTACCTTCAACTGAGGACAGTCCAGACTCTGATGAATTGTCCGTCAATGACGTGTCAGAAGATTTGGTTCAGCGACTAATTGAATACAAGCGAATTCGCGATGCGGCGAGTATTCTCGACGAACAAGGACAGCGCTGGCAATTGCGCTACTCGCGGCTATCCGACGATCTGCCTACACGTCGGTTGGAGATGGGTGAACAACCACTTGAGCCACTTGAAGTGTGGGATTTGGTGAGTGCCTTCGGTCGAATTCTGCGCGAACGAAAACCACCGGCAAGCACGAGTGTGCTGTACGACGATACACCAATCCATACGTACATGGAGCGCATCCACAGCTTGGTAAATAGCAAGGGTCGAGTGGAATTAACCAGTCTATTCGAACAGGGGATGCACAAGAGTACGCTCGTGGCGATGTTCTTGGCGACACTTGAACTAACGCGGCACTATGGACTGACTACTGAACAGCGAGATACTGGGCAGCCCCTATATCTGCTTGCCGGAGAGAATTTCAAGACAGAACTGGACGTTCACAAAATCGACAACTTGACGTTTGATCGCGTGGCTGGTTCAAACCTGCCAGTTACGCCACGGTAACGGGTGAACCAAACCGTCAACTGGCGCACAAAATGGACGTGGTCAATTCCCTTGTTTCAGCAGGGAGTCGATATGCCTGTCCTATTATTCCTCCAGTTAGAGTTCTTCCAGTTGGACGGTACGACAGCAGCGCAGCGTCTTGCTGTGCCTGCGAAAGGGCCAAATCGCTAACGAGGTACCGTTGTTAGCCCTCTAGACAATTAGCCCTCTAGACCGCGATCCTTGATGATCGCTTCTGCGCCTGGAGTCATCCGGCGTAATTTGGTAATAAGAACCGCTTTATCGGCTGCGTTGGCCTTCTCTGCTTTGGCTACCAACTTGGTGACTTGCTTGCTGCGGTGACGGCGGCGGCGTAGTTCGCGAGTGCGTTCGGTGCCCATGTGTTCTCGGTATTGATAGTAGGAATGTGAAAGGGAATACGTGAAGCTTACAGGACGTAAGATTAGTATGCACAGGCAATTCGGTCAATGTCCAGTCGTGCGCCAGGCTAGATTGGGGGTGGGCATCCGAACCCTGCCGGAATCGATCGAGTCTATCGCTTGCGCGTACTCCTTTTGCCCGCCTGTCGGCCTTTTAAGCATCTTTTTCGAGCGAACCTATTCCTAAACCGGTGTTGTCCTTGCAAAATACTCAGCAATCAGCAATATGTGTGGCTCATGTACCTCATCAATTCTGACTTTCCAAACCTGACTTTCCAAACGGGCGAACCCATTGAGTAATGAACCAATTGCAGTAATCTTGGCTGCGGGACGCGGCACACGGATGAAGAGTGAGCTGCCTAAAGTCCTGTTTCCTGCCCTCGGGCGTCCCATGATTCATTGGGTCATAGATGCCTTGGCCCAAGCGGGAATCTCTCGCAGTATCGTTGTGGTAGGCTACCGTGCGGACGATGTCAAAACCGAATTGGCTGAACGCGACGGCGTCGAGTTTGCACTTCAAGCGGAACAGTTGGGGACCGGACACGCGGTTGAAATGTGTCGCTCTCAATTGGCTGGCCACACCGGGCCCGTGTTTATTGTAGCTGGCGACTCGCCCTTGATTCAGCCGGCATCCATTACAAAACTACTCGACGCATTTTCCACTGGTGACTACGCTTGCCTGCTAGGAACGCTGCTCAAAGATGATCCGACTGGGTTGGGGCGTATCGTGCGCGGTGCCGATCGAAGGTTCGAGCGAATTGTTGAGCATAAGGATGCTACACCGGAGCAATTGGAGATTCGCGAGGTTAATATGAGCACCTATTTGTTTGACAGCAAGATTCTACTGTGGGCATTGTCGAAGCTCGAGAACTCTAATTCGCAATCAGAGTTTTATTTGACCGATTGTCCTGAAATTTTGCGTCAAGCTGGGCATAGCGTCGATGCGATGCCTGTCTTGCAGCCTTGTGAATCCTTAAGCATCAACACGGTAGATGAATTGAAGCTAGTTGAAGCCAAGATGACCGAAATGGGTTATGCTTAGGCATTGTTTGAAAAGAGGCTGACCCTGCCAAACATAGTACGTCCAAATCTCACCAACCCAATACTTGAGCCTGGCATGCGTGAATTGAAAATCTTGAGTGGACGAGCCAACCAGGAACTCGCTCAGGACATTTGCCTCCATCTACACCTCAATTTGGGCTCAATCTCGCTGGGAAAGTTTCCAGATGGCGAGAATTTCTGCAAGATCAATGATGACGTGCGCGGTCGTGATGTTTTTTTGGTCCAACCCACGTGCCCGCCTGTCAATGATAATTTGCTTGAACTGCTGATCATGATTGACAGCTGCAAGCGAGCGAGCGCGGCGCGGGTGACCGCCGTAATTCCGTATTATGGATATGCGCGGCAAGACCGCAAAGATGAAGGACGGGTACCGATCACCGCGAAGCTAGTCGCCAACATGATTGCCCGCGCGGGAGCCGACCGGGTGTTGACCATGGATTTGCACGCCCCTCAAATCCAGGGCTTCTTCGACGTGCCTGTTGACCATCTGTATGCTGCACCTGTCCTCAACAACTATTTTGAAGCGATGGGACATGATCCGGACGAAATCGTCGTCGTTAGTCCTGATGAGGGCAGTATCAAGCGAGCCATCGGACACTCGAAACGGCTCGGCGGTCGCTTGGCCATCGTCGATAAGCGCCGCTCCAACGCATTGGAAACAACGCAAAAGAATATCATTGGTGGTCCCGTGGAAGGCAAGGTCTGCTTGATGTTCGATGACATGATCAGTACGGCTGGATCGATCTGCGGCGCTGCGAAATTAGTACACGAAGCCGGTGCCAAGGAAATTCACTTAGCCGCAACACATGGCGTTCTCTGCGGAGATGCGGTTGATAAACTGCGAAACTCACCGATCAAGTCCTTATGTATCACGAATACGATCCCGCTTTCGCCCGACAAAAAACTCGACAGTATTCAAGTGCTCTCCGTGGCGCCCCTGTTGGCCGAAGCGATACGACGCATTCACCACCACAAATCCATCAGTGAATTGTTCCGCCCGCCCGATGCCGAATAGCTTGGCCATCTTGACCATCGCTGGGAATAATCAGCGGTTCACGATTTCCCGAGGAGCAAATGGAGTATTTTCAACGGCTTGCTGGTGAATGGCGAGATCGAGCCGCCGGAGTTAGCCGCTTGGACGATGCGATACCTGGTCAATCGCACCGATGTCTGGGGCCGTTACCTAGCCAAACGCAACCGTAACACGAAAGATGGAAAGTGCAACCATGCGATCACGGCACCGTTCCGCGATGAACGCGGGAAAGTCTTTCTGGATGCCAAATCACTGGAAAAGCACTACCGTACATCGCTTGTAAGTGGCGTACTCGGTTTGCACAGCTCGTCATCGGATTTGTCGTCACGTTGGCTGGCAATCGACATCGATCTGCATAACGATGACAATCTGTCGGTAACCCCACAAGGAAATTTTGTGGCGGCGCGGCATTGGTATCGCGTTCTCGTTCAACATGGCTTCGATCCATTGCTTATGGATTCCAACGGACGCGGTGGATTTCATTTGCTGATTCTGTTTGAAAATCCGATGTGCACGCGGAGTGTGCATCAGTTTGGTACGCAATTCGTTAGTGATTTTAATGTTCGCGGTTTGGACGAAGCCCCAGAGATCTTTCCGGGCAGCCCACGTTTCGATCACTACGGAGATTGGCTGCGTCTACCTGGCCGACATCATACGCACGATCACTACACGCGCGTCTACAACGACGAAACATGGACTGAAGACAATTGGCTCGTTGGTGATGAAGCCATCGATCGCATTTTGACCACTCGACCTGCCAACTTAGAAACTTGCTCAGCCGTCGGAATCGAGCCTCGGCGACGCACGATCTGCTTGGACTTTGACGGAGTTGTCCACTCTTATCGCAGTGGATGGTGTGGGGAAGGTTCCATCCCAGATCCACCTATTCATGGAACAGAACGAGCCATCGAGCGATTGAGAAAAGAGTACCGCGTCGTTATTCACTCGGCCCGTTGCCGCACGGCTGCTGGACGTGAGGCAATTGCCCGTTGGCTAGAAAAACACCGCATCGACGTCGACGAAATATGCGAGCACAAGCCGCCCGCTCTGGTCTATATCGATGATCGCGCCATCCGCTTTGAGGGCAATTGGGCAGAAACGATGACACGTTTGGCTGAATTTCGCAAGTAGTTTCTGCGCAGCCGGATTGGGGGTCGGCGAGTCTACATCACCTCTACATCACCACCTCTACTTCACCACCTCTACATCACCACCTCTACATCACCACCTCTACATCACCACCTCTACATCACCACCTCTACATCACCTGCGCACTTGGCCCGCAGACTGTAGCGTATTCAGCATCTGCTCCAACTCGCGCACTTTTTCAGACTGCTCCGCATATAGGTTCTTCCGCTGCCCAATATCCTGACTCAGGTCATACAGTTCGCCGGGCTGACTATGCTGGGTAAATCCAAATGCTTCGTCAAACCAAGCGGGCACTTTGCTGATAGCTCCCGTTTTTGCAGCAATCAACGACCAGCTACCATGGCGCAAGGCGTAGCCATTGGCATTCGTGTTGTGAACCAGCGTATCACGCGCCGTTGGCGAGCTGCCGAGTAGTAGTCCGAGCTGATCGCAGCTGTCCTCGGCGTTGTCCTGGGGAACATCAACTCCAACAACTCGTGCCAAAGTGGCGTATAGATCAATTTGGCTGATAAGTTCATCGCTGATGCGACCGGCAGGCACTCGGTTGGGCCATTTCACAATCATCGGAACGCGGTGACCACCTTCCCAGAGATCGCGTTTTAGGCCTCGTAAGGTACCCATACTGCGGTGTTTGAAATTGCGCACACGATCATAAGCATAGCGTTCCGGCCCATTGTCAGAACTGAAGATCACCAGCGTGTTATCCTCGACACCAGCCGCGCGCAAGGCGGCCAAGACTCGTCCCACGGTATCGTCCGTCTGGACAACAAAGTCACCGTAGCCACCCGCTTGTGACTTACCGATAAACTCTTTTGCAGGCACAATTGGCGCATGGGGCGACGTAAACGGAAAGTACAGAAAGAAAGGCTGGTCAGCTTTCTGTTCCCCAATCCATTCGACGGCCCGATCCGTCAGTTTGGGCATCACTTCCCAAAAGTCCCAATCGGCAACGGCGGGGCCGGGGCGCGCCTCCCAGTTGCCTTCGGCCGTGGGCTTGGGCGAAGTTAGTGGTACCGTCGGCTCTGTAATCACGCGATCATTTTCAAACCAGGCATACGGTGGGAAGTTGGGTACGTCGTCGCCAAAGTAATAATCGAAGCCGTGCGACAGTGGTCCGCCTGGAATCGCCTGCTGCCAGTCGAAGGCAGAGGGAAGATACTGCGGCTTGCTCGCGCTCTCATGCACGACCAGCGTTGCTCCTGGCCGCTTGATTGCGTCCCAATCCCAACCCAAATGCCACTTGCCGATACAAGCAGTCCTGTAACCTCGCGCCTTCAGCAGTTCCGCAATCGTAGTCCTTTCCTCATCTAGAACTGGTTGGTCGAACGCATTGACGATGCCGTGAAACTTTCGCCAGTGGTAACGTCCTTGCAACAACGCATAACGGCTCGGTGTGCAGATGCCCGACGAACTGTGTGCGTCGGTAAAGCGAGTGCCCTGGGCGGCAAGTTGATTTAGATTCGGCGTTGGGATTTTTGACTGTGGATTCTGTACTTCCAGGTCGCCGTGCCCCATGTCGTCCGCGTACAGGATAACGATGTTGGGCAGGCGCTCGTCGGCGACTAGTCTGCCCTGAACAATAACGAGAAGGGATAGGAGTAGCAGACAATATCTTGTTTTGAGCTCAGGGGTTCGCATGGTCCGCAATCCTCATGTTGGTTAAGGCTGGCGAATTGGGTGCCGAGTGTTTGATACGGTGCCGCAGCAAAGGTCGCCTAATCCCGCACATACTTTCGGCGTTTTCGCAGCAGCTACGTTGGGCTAAGTGGAATTCCACTATGATAACGACTATATTCTAGCGAGATTCTCCACCCCAATTCCCCCCTCAGCTTAGGACCCGTCCAATGACTCTATCAAATCGTTCGCGTCGTGACTTTCTAAAGAATACCGCTGCTGTTTCCGCGGTCGGCGCTACTATTCCTTATTTCAGTTGGAACCAAGCTGCTTTTGCCAATCAAGCCAAGAATGACCGTCCAACCATTGGCTGTATTGGTGTCGGCAGCATGGGGACGGGGGATGCCAAAGGGCACAACCGATTTGGTGATATCGTAGCTGTCTGCGACGTTGACAAGAACCACATGGAAAGAGCTAAGAACGACGGGGAGATTGGCAAGGGCAAGGCCGATGCGTACGAAGACTACCGCAAGGTCCTTGAGCGTAAGGACATCGATGTTGTTAGTATCGTGACCACTGATCACTGGCATGTAAAGATTGCGGTCGAAGCCCTGCAAGCCGGGAAACACGTTTTTTGCCAAAAGCCACTTACTCTAACGCTGGAAGAAAACCAGTTGATTCGCAACGCGTGTAAGAAGTACCCTGATCAAGTCTTCATCGTAGGAACGCAACAGCGAGATTCTCGCGACAAATTCTTGCGGGCAGTGAATATGGTGCAGAAAGGTTTGCTAGGGAAGATCCACACCGTCACGTGCAGCATCGGTGGTGGTGACGTCGCCAAGAACGATTTTAAGAAGGAACCAGCACCAGAAAACCTGAACTGGGATATGTGGCTAGGTCAAGCGCCGATGGTCGACTACATCAAAGAACGCTGCCACTACCAGTTCCGTTGGTGGTACGAATACAGTGGTGGCAAGTTCACCGACTGGGGCGCTCACCATATCGACATCGCGACTTGGGCAATCGGCGAGCAGGCAGAGGGCAGTGGACCAATCGAAATCGACGGTACTGATGCTAAGCATCCGGTGCCTTATGAGCATGGTTACCCCACCGTCGACACTCGCTACAACACGGCCCATGACTATGTCGTTAAGTGTAAGTATGACAGTGGCGTCACAATTAACGTTACCAGTGGCGGTCGGAAAGAGGCTGATGCCGATACTCCACGAGCCCTTAGCAACGGAATCCTATTCGAAGGCGACAAGGGACGTATCTTCGTCAGTCGCGGCAAGATCGCCGGGCTTCCTATCGAAGAGAATTGGGACAAGGATGACTATAGTGACGAAGATGTTACGAAGCTCTTCAAGGGCAAGCCTCACGAAGGGCACAAGAATAACTTCTATCGCTGTATCCGCGAAGGCGGCCTGCCCGTCAGCGACGTCTATAGCCATGTTCAAGCCATGTCCGTCTGCCACTTGTCCGCTATTGCAGCACGACTAAATCGTGTCATCAAGTGGGATCCGAAGGCCGAGAAGATTGTCGGCGATGAGGAAGCCGCCAAGATGTTCGCTCGCGAGCAGCGTGCTGGCTACGAAATCAATAAAGTCTAAGACGATTCTGCCGACCGGTGCCCCAGCCCAAACACGTTCCAAGGCTCTGCCTTGGAACGTGCTCTCTTCGAGCCTGGCCTACCAGATGGGGCTCTGTACGTGGTTGAGCCTGATCTCCAGCGGCCACTGGAAGCCTACGCTCATTTGTTGATACGGTGCCTGCCGTCTCTGGCTATCGGGACTACTTGGAGTCAAGATCTATCGATTCCCTGAGAAATGCCCCAAGTTGCTGAGCGACGACGCTGGACGGACGTGGTCCTAAGGCTTGAATTCCATAGTTGGCATTTTCTTGGGTTCGCAACACTCCCAAAATCCAGGATCTACTTTTTTAGGTGGAGTTGCTTTCCCCTTTTGATCTGGGTGCCAAAACCACCGCAACTCGGCGATGGCTCCAGAACTGTCGGTCAGCTGGGTGGCGCTGCCGCTTTGCGCTAGGTATCGGACGAAGCGTTGGACTGGCAGGTTCCTGGTATGCTGGAAGAAGAGACTGGGGAGCGGACGGCACACGGAAAATGCCTGCTACTTTGTTTGTCGTCATAGACACCTGCACTTACAATACCGACAACACCCTCAGCGGCATCAGCTATCCGATGGAGAGATGAAGATGAGAAAATACCTAATACTGTCAGCCTTTCTGAGCTTGGCTCTGCCGAGTTTTGGATGTTGCGATGATACTGTGGTCCAATCATTTTTTTCAGAAATTGATGGGAAGATGTTCGAATTTGAAATCGAAGAATCTCATATTGATGATGCACCCAAGTGGCTTGACGAGAATCCGTGTCCGCCAGTTTCACCTAAACGTGCTATAACAGTGAGTGAGGCTGGACTTAAGCTCTATGCTAGTCGCGGTATAATTCGCGAGTCGAGAGCCGACATGGAATGGAAGCTGATGAGATTAACCCTAAACCCCGTATGGGGAGGATGGTATTGGGTCGCAGAATACAGCCAGTTTCCCAAAACAGGTGGTTCCACTGGAATTTCAGCTGAGGCATCTGTCGTGGTCCTTATGAATGGAAAGGTATTGATTCCTAAGCCAGAATCTCGCTCCGATTTGCCGTCGAAACAGTGACGTGATGAACACAGGGATGGACCTGACTTCAGGAAGGTTCCCTGACGTAACGGACAAAAGGAGGACACTCCTAATTCTCAAACCCAATGGAGACTTTTCCCAAATACGGATGATGTAGGAAAGCAGTTGTAGTACGGTCAGCGGGTCACGCCGAAGAGTACAAATAGACACTCAAAAGCATTTTGTAACCGTTCACGGTAGCATTAAGGACAACGGCAAGAAGCAATGGATTTGGTGCATCACAGTTGCCACGCTTACGGTCTTTCACATCGCCAAGACACGATCGCGTGAAGTGCTGGAAAAACTTGTGGGCAGGGAGTTCGAGGGATACCTGAACTTCGACTATTTCTCAGCCAACTGTTCGTTTGCTTGGAACTACTGGATCAAGGCCCATCACCATCGCCGCAGCGGATGACATCATCGCCGTTTCTTCCTAGCAGACATCATCGCCGAGGCTGCCTGAGACTCAATCATTGCCGTAGCTGGTATCGTAACTGTTGTTGTTCGCTACACTGAGATTCTTACTCGAGACCGACGGTTTGCGAACAGCCACAATGCCAAGCCAAAAAAGGCAAGTGCCGAGGGCTCAGGCACGGAAGAAACACGGAAGGTGCCCGCAGAAAAATTGAATGCATTGCTCTCTGTGGCACCACCCAGATCGATTGTAGCAAGATCCCCAATATCTGAAATTGATAACTCCTCAATGAATCCTGGGTCGCCAAACGCGTTTCCACTAACCGTCAACACAAATCCCTCTGGCAGGAGCGATCCAGGGACGAAGTCAAACTCATTCTGAGTAACACGGAAATCTCCGATCGCATCAGTGACATCAAATGCAAGCCCCGCTCCACCGCCAACGGTGACTTCCAGTTCGAATCTCGTCGCGCTGAGTGTAACTGGCGCATCGATCGATACGATGCCTTCGAATACGAAAGTCCCTGTGAGCCGATCTAGCGTAGTGAACGTTGCATCACCGATAACTTCTGAGAATGGTTCGCCCTCGAAGCTAAGAATCAAATCTCCGCGTGCAGAGTTGCCTATTGCGATCAAAACGCATAGGGTTGTGAGGTAAACAGGCAGCTTGGGCATTATAAACTCCGGAAAGATTGCGAGATTTGCAATGTTGAATTTCGAATCCAAGTTGTTACGGTAGCGTACGGCGATATCGGCGACGAAACTCGATGTAGTCGCTTCCGTCCACGATCCCATCGGCATCAAAGTCGAACGCTGAGTTAAAGAGACTACTCGAGCTATTGCGTCGATAGGTACGGCGAAAGTTCACATAGTCAGCCGCATCGACGTCACGATCTCCGTCATAGTCACCAAAGAATCGGAAGAATTCGTCAACAGCTCGCGCGCCTCCAGCGGATCCGTCGTAGTTGCCGTCGAGGTTATTACCCGCAGCATCGGTAATCAGACTCTCGTCGACGAGAAGTCGGTAATTGCCATCCGAGAGCGAGCCACCCGTGAGTCCAGGGAACGAGAACACAAACAGATCCGCCAGGACGCCAGGGCTGATGTCGAGGCTGAAGGGTACGGTTTGGCCAGCACTTGTTTCCAGAGCAAAAGCCCCGACCGAATAAACGATGGGTGAGTCGAATTCGTAGGTCAGCGAACGCACGACGCTGCGTTGTGCCGATCCATCATCGACGACAAAATGGTTGACTTTGGGTGCGACGTTGTCCAGCATGTATGCTTGATCTGTTTCAGGTTCGCCATCGGGCAAGGCGTTGCCAACCGCATCTTCTATGTTTTGGAATGCGGCAAGATTGAGTCCAATTGCTCCATTGAAATCGGGCAGGTCGCCACCACTGACTGTCACCAGGAAGATCGTTTCTCCCGTTCCAGAGACTGGTTGAGCTGACTCAATGTTGGCCGTTGTATCTCCGGCGACTTCAAAATCACTCGGGTCGATCTGCGTGACTGGTTCGGAAAACTCTGCGTAAAACTCGAGCGAATCCGCATTCGTAAACTGTCCCGAGGGCAGGTGGCGAGTGAATCCGATCAATGTGGGTGGTTGAGCGTCGGCGATCCGCACTGTTAATTCAATATCATTGCCTGAGCCTCCCATATAGGAGATCACGGCCTCGAGATTTGACCCCAGGTAGATAGCTTGGCCCTCACCCAAATCCGCGAATGTTCCTAGAATTTCATCGACGCCGTCGTTATCGAGTATCAAGAACTGATCACCGACATCGGGCACGTAGCCGAGGGAAAGGCTGAGCTGGGAGTCGCTCAGGTCGACGCTTCCCGAGACAATGGTCTGGTCATAACCGGCGGCCCCCGGTGTACCTCCATTGATTTCTACGGAGTAGATCGCTCCGCCGCCAAGTTGCAGTGAGCCAGTGTGTAGCATGCCAGGACTGAAGCCTGGGGATAAGGTGCCGCCGTCAATCGCAACATTTCCATCGATCGTGCCGCTTCCCGCTAGCATGGCACCGTCGTCGATATAAACGCCGCTTGGCACGCGGAATGCCCCATCGACCAGCAGTGTTCCTTGCACGATCGTGGCTTGCGAAATCGTTGACTCGCCAGCTGGAGTGATTAGATGCAAGACTCTATCCGGCCGATCATAAGCAAACGCCTCGTAGGTTTCGTCGAGTAATTGCAATGGAGTGTTGCCGGGCAGTGTGTCCAAGCCCAGCACAGCATCAGAAATCGTCACAAATGCGTCGCGTCCCATCTGAGTTTGTGAACCCAAACCATCCGGATCGTCATCGGGCAGGACGCCGACAAAGCTGGAGGAAGCAACCACGTAGGACGGAGCTGCTTGGAATATTCCGGCATCAATGTGGCCTTGGAATTCGCCTGGAGATACCGATAGCAACGATGATCGACCGGTAGCTTCATTAACGTCGCTGTCAACGTCGCTTGTCGATTGGTTCACCGCAGAAAAGGAGTGTCCTAACGGTGCCACGACATCAACAAAATAATATCCCGGTGCGAGCCCACTGAAACGATACTGACCTTCCGCAGTGGTTCGGACGGAATTGAGAATCACACTGCCTGATTCGTCCACGAGTCGTACCAAGACTCCCTCGACACCAGGTTCGGACGGATCCTGAATACCATCACGATTCAGATCGTTCCAGACTCGATTCCCCAACGATGCGACCTCAGCGCGAGTGTCTTCAATAAAGCCAGCATCCAGGTTCGCAATGGTTGTGTTCGATTGAAACGGAGGGGTCAAACCTGTGATGGAGTCAATGTCGCTATCCAAGTCGTCTAGACCAACGTCGTTCGGACTGTGGGAGAAGCCGACTGGTCGTACGAAACGGAGATAGTAGCTCGAGTCTTCGGACACAAAATCGAATGCATATTGGCCGCCATCACCCGTGATCGTTTCAGCGATTTTTTGTCTTGCTTCTGCATCGAACAGTTCCACGGCAACGCCATCAAGCCCGGGTTCGCCAACGTCTTGGATTCCGTCGCCGTTGATGTCATGCCAAACAAAATTACCAATCGAGATTGAAGTAGTCCCGTTTTCGACAAGTCCTACGTCAACGTCAATGGTTCGCTCGCCGGCTCCTAGCGAAACAGAAGCGGCCCAAGTCAAGGGATCGACGTCGCTGTCAGAATCGTCTCCGGACTGGTCCTGGAGCGTGGGATCATAAATCGGATCGGCCGTGATCTGGACGATGTAGTCACCTTCCGGTACTGCATAGAACGCATAACGCCCACCCCGGCTCGTCTTGGTGCTGTCCAGCAGCAAGGCTCGGTTGGCGTCAAACAACTCGACAATGACATCGTCAACTCCCGGTTCACCTACGTCTTGGACTCCGTTGGCATTTAGATCGTGCCACACGAAGTTCCCAATTGTGCCCAACGCAGTGTCTTTGCGTCTGACAAATCCCGCATCCACAGAGACATGAGACTGCTCAATAGCCAACGCGACTCTGGCCCGCCCAGTAATTGGATCGACATCGCTGTTTCGTTCCGGATCCGAGAGAGCGTGTATCGCGCGGGGACACAGCGGACACAGCAGTCCGCGGGGACACAGCGGACGCGGGGACACTGCGGACACAGCAGTCTGGTGCGGCAGAAAAGGAGGCGCGCGGACACAGCAGTCTGGTGCGGGAGGCGCGCGGACATGCGGGAGGCGCGCGGACACAGCGGTCTGATGGAAGGCTTCGTAGAAACAAGTGGGTGGCGCATTAGGGTTGCGGGGGTCAGGAAACGCCATGTGGGCGCCGAGTAGTGATTCACGAAATACCGAAACGCGACGATTCCCAGCAGATCAAATCGCTGCGTCTGGTCAATGCGGAGAATCTCAGACGCACAATCTCCGCGTTTCTCTGCGTCCTCCGCGGTTAGTCCGCCAAGGGCAAAGCTCACAGAAGGATTCTTGTTGAGGCAGCGATCATTCATCGGATCATCAAAGAACAAGAATGATTGACCGCGGAGATCGCGGAGAAACGCGGAGCGATGAATTATAGATATCAACGCAGCTACAGGGTAATGTGGTACGTGTGGTACGCGTGCGTGTGGTACGCGGACATGCGTGTGGTACGCGGACACAGCACTTGGATGAAGCAATTCGAACCGCCGAGAAGACGCGGACGGGTAGCGCGGGACGGATAGCGCGGGACGGGTAGCGCGGAGCGGGTAGCGCGGACACCGGGTTTTCACGCGGACACAGCAGTCTGATGGGGGTGGGGAGGCGCGCGGACACAGCAGTCTGATGGAGGGAAGCTTCGTAGAAACAAGTGGGTGGCGCGGTAGGGGTTGCGGGGGTCCGAAACGCCATGTGGGCGCCGAGTAGTGATTCACGAAATGCCGAATCGCGGTGATTCCCGGTAGATCAAATCGCTGCGTCTGGTAATGCGAATCATCAGACGCACAATCCTCACGTTTCTCTGCGTCCTCCGCGGTTAGTCCGCCCAAGGCAATAAGCTCACAGAAGGATTCTTGTTGAGGCAGCGATCATTCAGCGGATCATCAAAGAACAAGAATGATTAACGCGGAATCGCGGAGGGAAAAAACGCGGAGCGATGAATGATAGATATCAACGCAGCTACAGGGTAATGGTTCCGCAGTTATCACCCAAGGGCAAAGCTCACAGAAGGATTCTTGTTGAGGCAGCGATCATTCATCCGGATCATCAAAGAACAAGAATGATTGACCGCGGAGATCGCGGAGAAACGCGGAGCGATGAATTATAGATATCAACGCAGCTACAGGGGGTAATGTGGTACGTGTGGTACGCGTGCGTGTGGTACGCGGACATGCGTGTGGTACGCGGACACAGCACTTGGATGAAGCAATTCGAACCGCCGAGAAGACGCGGACGGGTAGCGCGGGACGGATAGCGCGGGACGGATAGCGCGGGACGGATAGCGCGGGACGGGTAGCGCGGACACCGGAGTTTTCACGCGGATTACAGCAGTCTGATGGGGGTGAGGCGCGCGGACGCAGCAGTCTGATGGAGGGAAGCTTCGTAGAAACAAGTGGGTGGCGGTAGGGGTTGCGGGGTCCGAAACGCCATGTGGGCGCCAAGTAGTAATTCACGAAATACCGAATCGCGACGATTCCCAGCAGATCAAATCGCTGCGTCTGATCAATGGGGAGAATCCTCAGGCGCACTTGGCTAGACGCTGCGTGACCTGTTTCAGAACAACTGGTATCCGCCGCTGTCTATGAGCGCGCGGAAGGCAGGTAGCCAGATGCTATGGGACGCATAAGCCTACGGCGTCAGCCCGATCACTGATATTTCGATCAGCACGAAAAGTGCCTCGTAGAATGTGCGCGCTTGAGGAATTCCACTTCCGGCAGCAAGAGACTGCACTCGACAAAATATTCTGGTTGGACTTAGCCTGCAAAAGCTTGTTGAACGCTTGCACGCACGCGATAGCGAAGTGTTCCGACGTTTAGAGCGTGCGCAAAGCAATCTCGTGAGGCCTGGCCAGCCACGTTATGAAACAACTGACCAAAATTGCTGACCAACTCAGTCCAACTGGCACTCGTCAAGCCAACTCGCTGCAGAATGTCCGGTGCTTCGGGCGGCGTAGAACCGGGCTTGCCTGGCACCAACTGACGGGCCGTCCAATCGAGAAACTGCACGTACTCCGCGGTGGTCATGTTCAAGAAGCCCTTGTCACTGCACCTGGCCCCGTTAGAGCTTGGCTGCGGCCCCAGTTCATCCGTGCGTTCGTCGATGCAAACGGGAGCCAGGCTGCGGTCGGGCAGTAGTGCTGGATTAGCCGCTGTGTGATCACCGCTGACGGTCTCGAGCAACATGGCTTCCACCCGCTTTTTCGCTGACGTGAAATCGCTGCCCTCGATCGTCTGCGCCAAGGCCGCTCGAATGGGATTCAAGTCAACGTAAGCCACACATGCCAGCAAAGCAGAATCATCCAGAAGTCGGACCGCCCGAAATCTGGCCTCCCAAAATTTGCCCGTTTCATTAGTCTCATGGTTCGCACGCTGGCCAACATGCTGGCATAACAGCCGCATCCACCAGGAGATATCGCTCAGACGCGACCGAATTTTCTTGAGTTTGTCAGGGGTTGGTGGAGGAGTAATGGGTTCTGGAACGCCAGAAGAGCCTCGCAGTCATATTCAGTACGTTCGCAGACATTGTGTGATTCGCGATGGGCCACTGCAGCCCAGTCGCGATCCCATTCTGACGGCTCAGCAGCTGATCGAAAGTCCGCTCGTTGCCAGGATGCCAGAGCGTGATCGTGGTTTTGCCATCAGCGACATTCGCAACCAGGCCATCCAGTTGCTTCCCGAAGAACGACGCGTTGACCTGCCTATGCGGCAGAAGGAAATGGATTGGCACGAAGTCTTGAAGAGAGCTCAAGCGGAGCGTCTCGTCTGGTATGAATCCGATGGCTTTCATCGAGCCAATAAGAAATGATCTTTGGCAGAGATAGGAAGTTAGCCGTTTGATGTGCTTGCAAATCGCGCGGGCAAAAACCGCGCAAAACATCTAAGTCGTGTTCTTTTAAGTCAGCGCAATGACTGGGTGGTGTGGGCGGGCGTCCGGGCAACCGAGCTCCTATCCCGATCTTGTCTTGGTTATTGTGCATTTCTTTTGGCTCTTCGACCAGAAGAAATAGCATCATGAATTCGTTTGAGAATTTCTCGGATTACTGATGGATTCTTTGGTCCAACGTAGTCCAATTCTAATGAGGGCAGTATCCACGTTCGACCTTGACGTTCGGAAATCGGAATTGCCGTGAGGTCTCTCAATACGTGCGGTAGAGCGTCGGAAAATTTTTTGCGTCGCGTTTGCGTTGCCAGTCTAGCAATTCGAGCATAGCTGGTGGTTTCTGCGATCGTGCGAAGGTGCGACCAACCGCTCAACCTTTTTAAGGCCCGAACGCATTCCTTCTGTGTCGTAAAATCTGTGCAGTTTGCAAGTTTCGCAATCTCTGAAGTTCCCAGGTAACCACCGCAACGCCCACGCAACCAAATCGCGAGAATTCGCATGTGCCTATTTGACGTTTTCTCTATGACGTGAACTAGTGCGGAACGACAGTCCAGATGTTGAATCCGGCGAATTTGAGCGCGTGTTCGAAGCATCCAGCAAAAGTTGCGGGAGTTGTCCCTAGCGTGATAGACTTCAACCAGCAGTGATAGAGATTCAGCTCCCTCTGAGTTCAGTCGATAGGTGCGACCGGCAATCCTGTACCTGTATCGCTCATTGATTGGGAAGCCGAGAATTTTCATCATAGTTTAAGCAATTCATGGGCATAATAACGATTGGGTTGAGCGAGCCCGAGCGAAGGACTCAACGCAATTCAGAACCGCTGATCGAATGCCTGCACCACCTCGCGCGCAACGTCGACGAGTTTGGTGATGTACAACGAGCTTGCATCCGCCACGGATACAAGACCAATGACTCCCTTCGGCGCTATAGCGATCCGGTACAATGCAGTCCCTTTCCTGCTTGTAAAGACTGCTCACCTCTTATCTTGCGCGAAATTTGCGGTTGGACGCCGTCCTGCGTTGCAAGGCTTTGTACCGACGCTTACGTTCGCTGGGTGTTTCCCTCGGTACGGCAACTGGTGAAATGGAATTCTCTGGGTGTTGAACGCCAAACTTCTCTCTCAGCTCATGATAATGGCGAATGATCCGCTTTTGGTAATCGCGATCACGACTTAGCATCTCTGACCACAAATCCATGATCTCATCGGCAAATCCAGCTTGGAAATGGAAAGGGTCCAGGAATGGATTGCCCGTTTCGCCGATGATCTCGCTCCAGGATTCGTCCGCACAGTCGTTCCAGGTGTAGCTTATGGTCGCGACTTCCTCGGGACGAGAATGCGAATCTTCCTGATGGAATACCTTGACGAGTAGTCGGCTGCAATCACAAGACAGGTCGTTGCAGAAGTATTCTGTGAACACGTACAAGCCATTCGGAACAGGATCGCCTACTTCACAGTCCATCAGCGTGACTGTACGGAGCTCCGTTTCGCACTTGTCTGGAAAGACATCAAAATACCCGATCATCCTTTTCTCCTTGATCTTTTTGATCGTTCATGAACCTATGAACCCGACGCTATATCCTACCAACTCTTCAATATTCAATAAATGGTGATTGCTGACAGGACGATGCAACGTAACGCATGCATTGTCCAACGCGGGGCGTCTATCAAGCTCGGTGCGTTAGCTTTGCTTCACATTGCTGCGTTCTTGTGGCGGCGTTCAGCGAGAAGTTTCGAAATATCTGCGATTCGATCCGCCTGCAGGTTGCACAGTAGCCCGGTGCCTTACGGCCTGCGGCTCATCATTGCAAATTTCCGTCTGAGGACCTTCGTCGTCACGCTCTTGCGAACGCCCAACGACGATTGGCGGTGGCGGGAGAGAAGCTAAGTAATTCCGCTGCGTCGTTGAGCGGCATGCCAGCGGATCCGCTTACAAGGCGGACGCCTTTGTTAGTCGAGCCACGCCGGCAAGAACAGACGGGAGGAGTTGGGCTGTAGACTGAGATAAGAGAGACCAAAAAACAATTCTGGGGTCGCGCTCGTATGAGGAGAAAAAATTTTTGGAGCCTTGGCCTTTCAATCTGCTTTTGCCACGACCAGATATCTTGCGGTACGCGTTTCCGGTAGTGCGTTTGTTGCTTGCATCATCCCTGCGTGCGCTACCGTGAACCCAGCGATTTCTAGCAAGTAGGGTAGGGTTGCCAGCGATTGGTTGGCAGCCAGTGGCAAGCAGTCTGCGAATTCCGTGTCGAGGCTGTCCCAAGCACTCCGACTGTAGAATCCATCGATGAGCAGCACGGCTCCATGGGGCCTCAACCAATCCCTCCAATTCGCCATGGCTGCAAGCGGGTCGTAAAGCCCATTGGCTAATTGCCGCGAAACAATCACGTCAAAGTAGTCAGGCGGGAAAAGCGACCGATCTTCAGGCGAGTCGCAGAATCCCTGGCAGATGCGTACCATACCCAATTCCGGCTTGCTGACCAACTTTTCTAGCATCAGCGACGAAGGTTCAAGCGCGGTCAGTTCAAGCCCACTAATGCGCATCAATATGCGGCACATGGCACCCGTTCCAGCGCCTGCGTCCAGTACTGACATTCCCGCTGCAAATTCAAACACTTGGGCAATGTCGGCTAAGACGGCAAGTTCATCCACTTCGCCAATCTGCAGCGTCCAGGCTTCATATTGCTCGACGGCGGCAGCATCATAGCTGGCAAGATGCTTAGCTCGGAGATCAGATTGAGATAGACGGTAGGACATATCATTCAAGTTACAAAACAGTAAAATTCGTCACTTGCAAAGCAACCGACAGTCGCCTCAGTTTACAGCAACTTCCTTGAACGCATAAGAAACCCAAGAGTACCAGTCGCCATGCAAGAATATATCGAATCGTCCACGGCGAAGTTTCTCGCGGCAAAGTCATTCGCCGTTGCGGGCGCATCGCGTGATCGTACCAAATACGGGAACAGAGTTTTTCAAGCGCTCATAGCATCCGGACGCGCGGTATATCCGCTAAATCCGTCAGCAACTGAAGTCGAGAGTTACCCAGCCTTCGCCACGATCGGTGATCTGCCGGAAGTCCCGGAGTCCCTGTCCATCGTCACTCCGCCCCATGTCACTCGCCAAGTGGTAGAAGAAGCCATCGCGGTCGGCGTAAAGAACATCTGGATGCAACCCGGAGCCGAAGACTCGCAAGGTAGCAAACTCGCTCGCGGTGCCGGAATCAACGTTATCGATGATGGAAGCTGTATCTTGGTGCAACTGGCGCTTTACCGGCAAAAGGAAATCTAGTGCTTCAATCACATTAAACTTTGGGTTTGAAAGTAGTGGAGGACGTAAAGAGCCCGTTCCACGGTCAAGGCGCGCGGGACTCGTCGCCTCGTTCACTCTCCTGATTCTTAATGTGGTTTAAGCACTAGGCGCAGGTAGTTTTGTTCAGAATGGGTTCGACAGACTGCCCTCCGCAACTGCCCTCCGCAACCTATTCGAATCGTCAGAAGCAAACGAAATGGATCAGGCAAGAGCACTGATACTCAGACTGCCGCTGGCAAGATCAATTGCTCTGGTTAGAGGCTAGTCCGAATCGCTTTCAACAAGAAGTAAATTGAATTCCAAGTTGCTGCGAAGGGAATCGAAATCAGAGTGCAGAAGTGTTTTCTTCAATTCGGTTTGTTCAATTGCACCACTGGCAGCGAGTTCGCTTAGGATTGCAAGTGATTTGACGAGCCAGCCTGAATTTTTTGCGGCAGATCGGCTCCGTAGCGCGTAGATCCTAGCGAGTAAAAGGCGCTGTGGCGCCGACGCTTGGATGGCTTCATAATCGACTTTGTCGAAAGCCGCACTTGCCTCAGTAGAATGTCCCAGTCGCATGTGGGCTAGGACAAGTTGCAAATTGGGTGAGTTGACATCGCCCATCATCTCAGCGAACGTGGCAGCGGCAACTCGATGGGGTAGCGCCAACTCGAACTCCCTTTCTGCTTCCAGCAGCTCGGCGCGTTGATCGTGGAGCATGCGACTAGCGGCGAGGGTCTGCGGGTGTTTGGATCCGCTGGCACGAAGCTGGGCGAGATGGTCAATGGCTTGTGTACTCAGCTGAAGAGCCTCTTCCACCTTGTGGTTCTCGGCTGCGATCCAAACCTGGCATTGAAGCAATCCGCATCGCATAAGTTCTAAGTGCTCATCGCCGGTCTTCTGGTTTAGGAGCTCTGTGCAAATTGCCATAGCCTCTTGAACTATCGTCAGATCTTCGTCTGTGGAACGACCATGCATGAATCGCCAAGTGACCAGGTTGTTTATGGCACCCGCGTAACGCAATCGGTCATCGAAACCTGCTTGTGGCGCATCCGCCAACTCTCGGTACTTAGCAAGATTCTCGACGAATAGAGGGTAAGCTCGATCGGGTTGACCAGATAGATCATAGGCAGCCGCCAGCACTTCTCGAACGCCGGAAGCCAACGACTGGTAGTTTGTGACATCTGGATGTAGATTGCTCAGTCGCTGGGCTACCGTATTGGCAGGCAAAAGAGTGTTCACGGCCGATTCCGCACTACCGCGCAACTGAAACTTGGCTACGTCGATGGCTGACTTCACCAATAACACTGCGGCTTGCCAGTTGTTTGGGTCGGATTCTAGAAAATGAGCGCTTCGTTCCACGATGGCTTGATCAAGCTCGATAGCTTCTGGGATGCGCCCCATGGCTTTGTAGATCAATGCTAGTTCGCCCTTTGCCGACAGCCCATCCAGTTCCAATCGCGTAAGTTCCGATGGCTCATTAGCAGTTACCTCAGTCGATTCACGCTGAGTTTCGAATCGGCGCACAGCTTCTTGCCCATCCTGTGCAGCTTGATCAAGTGATCGCAATTCGCGTTGTACTCGCGAACGCATGCGGTAGGCTCGTGCCAGGAGCTCCGATGCATCCAGTCGAAATTCTGGAGTAACCGGCTCTAAGTCCAATTCGGTCTTCAGTGTTTGATCAATGCATGCGCTGCATTCCTGCAAAGCAAGATCACGCTCGCCCAATAAATTGTGTGCGACGGCAGACTGGTAATCCAGCTTGGCGGCGAGAAGTGCAATGGCCGACTCTTGCGTTTGGGGCGAGGCGGCTGGCAAGGCTCGTCGCGCGGCGTCAATATGCGTTAGGGCGTCACTCGGCTTACCAACCTCGATCAAAATGCGACTGATTCGATATTCCGTGTCGGCGGCTTCGTTTGCAACCTCTGGTGATTGATTGAAGTATTCTACGGACAACGTCTCGTAGTATTCAAGAGCATGATTTAGTAGGCGAGTTCGAATGGGCTTAGCTCCTGGAAAATTCTTGAGCGCAGGATCCGCTTCTATCTCGCGAAGATAGACATCAACGAGTCGTTTGAGTTCAGCCAAGTTCTTTTGCGACTGCGTCTCCGCGTCGCGAGATGCCTGCAGAAGTTGGTTTGAGGAACGCCACCCGAAAACGGTGGCAACAAGCGCGACTATCAGGAAAAGGAATGCGGCGGCTACGGAACTAGCAATGGCTGGATGTTGGCGCAGCCAGCGCAGTAAACGTGTCAGAGGCGTGATAGCTCTCGCGGCCACCGGCTTACCAGCCAAGAATCGCAGCAAATCCTGTGACAACTCTTTGGCTGAGGTGTAGCGATGAAGGGGATCCTTCTCCAGACAACAAAAACAAATGGCCTCCAAGTCTCTTGGCACATTCAAGCCAAACAGTCGAAAGGCAGGCGGTGGAACACTGGCAACGGCGCGAAGTGTCTCCAGGGTTGATTCGGCCTGAACGGGCGGGCGTCCCGACAAGGCGAAATAAAGAATTGTGCCGAGTCCGTAAATGTCAGTGGCGGGCGAGATCAGCCCAAACGAATGATCAGCTTGCTCGGGTGCCATGTACGCGGGTGTACCGATGGCTGAACCACTTCGAGTAACATCCTCGTCCAAGTCTTGAATTGAAGCCAGCCCGAAATCGCTTATCTGCGGGCGTCCAGTCGTGGATTCAACCAGTACATTCGAGGGCTTCAGGTCTCGGTGCAACACTCCGCGGGCATGGGCATGTTCCAAGGCGTCTGCAAGTTGCTGGGCAATCGTCGCAGCAAAGTTCGAATCGCAAACGCCATTTTGCTCCACGTAAGACGCGAGGTCAGGGCCATCGACCAACTCGGAAATAATGTAATTGACTCCTCCGTCTGAGCCTGTCTCATATAGCCGGACAATATTTGGATGATTGAGTGCGGCGGCAGCCAACGCCTCTCTCTCGAACCGCTGCAACGATTCGTTCCGAAGCATCACTTCGAAACGCGGTATCTTTAGCGCGACCTCTCGGTGCAATTGGCCGTCCACGGCTCGGAAGACAACTCCAAAACCTCCTTGCCCCACGTGGTCGAGTATTTCAAAACGTCCAAGTCTTTGCGCATTCCTATAGTCAAGATCGAACGGGAGGGATTCACGGTCCTTGGTAGAAGATTGACCGCGAGAAGTGTCCACGAGCGATCGGGAATGTTCCTGCTGCAACCTGCGCATATCTTCCAACAAGTTGAGGACCGGTATGGCTTTTTCCAAAAGCGAATTATCCGATTGTGGTTCGAAATTGTTGGCTATAGATTCTCCTTTCAAAATCTCTTCATGTCTCTTCTCCAGATCATGCGCAAAGTCTTCTTCAGGGTCTCGACTCGTCGGTTCGTTCATTGGTATCGCAGAAGCTCTTGGCACTTTCATTCATGCTCAGTGGATTTCTTGGGCGGGCACATATAAACGCCAGTAAGCAATTCGTCTTCCAGCCCGGACAACTTTGTTTGCAGAGCTTGAATTGCACGCGACCAAAGTTTGCGAGATGCATCTGCAGAACGTTGAATCCTTTGGCCTACTTCCTCGAAGGAAAGCTGGTCAAAGTTTCGAAGCTGAATGACTAACTGATGATCTTCCGAGAGTCCACGCATCGCGTCATTGAGCAAGCGTGCCTTTTCATGGTCAATCAATCTTCTTGAGGGAGAAGGATCCTGATTCTCCAGGCTGCGTCCTATGGTCGTGTGCTCATCAAGAGTGATTTCTTGATCCGCATTGCGTTTGCGAGTCGAATAGGTGCGACGGGTCTTGAGCAAGTCGTTTTCTAGAATCTTACGCAACCAAGCCTTCTACATTTGCTCGTCTTCGCCAACAAATTGGTCAATGTGCTGTTGAGCGTTCAACATCGACTGTTGCACCACATCCGATGCTCCGACTTTGGCCTGTAAATCTGCTCCCAAATTTCTATTGGCGATTAGCAATAGATAATTGCGGTATGTCTCCACCAACTGCCCCATAGCAGCTTGATCACCGTTTCTTGCTTGACGAATCAAATTCAAGACAGTTGGCTCTTTGGACGCTTTATTCGTTTCTCGCCGTGGTTTGGACACTGGGCTGCTCCCTTAAATCCCAATTTCCAGTCTAACGGACGCCAAAGATCAAGGTCCAGGAAAATTTCTACTTTTTCTGAACGCTAGGCTTGCAGCCGGAATCATCGTGCATGTTTTCACTCGTTGCGGAATCTTGCGCTGCAGGGGCAATTCAACGAGCCCGAACAACTGATGACCAGAGAAAAAATCTGGCTACGATGCTTAGGCGGCGTCCGCTTGGTGCCAGATTCGGATTGAAGGAATACAGACTAATCCTATCCATTTTGGAGCTTACCATGGCCGGTCGACTGCAGGAACTATCGTTGAAATTGGCACGTCGCTTTCGACAAAACAGGAATAGCCAGGAACCAAGCATCGAAGGCAGACACCGCAAGCTGAGGCGTAGAAAGCTGCGGGCAGAACTGCTCGAAGATCGTCGGATGTTGGCGACGATCACTTGGGATGGCGGACCAACCGGTTCGGGTACTGAGTGGAATAGTCCTGAGAATTGGAATGGCGATGTTGTGCCTGGAGTTCTCGACGACGCGGTCATCGGACTGGATTTTGCCAGCCAAACTATACAGCTTTCAGGTCAAACCGTTCTACGAAGTGTTGACAGCCAAGCGACCTTGAGGATGTCACATAGTTCGGGCAGCCTGTCGCTTGCAGCCGATAGTAGCATCCGAGGTCTTGACCACTTAGCAGGTACGTTGACGAATGCCGGTGTCATCACCATCGGTCAACTTTGGAATTGGTCCGGAGGGTCACTGACTGGCGGAGGAACTATTCAAGTTGGCAGTGAAGCACTTGTGTTGTTTAGCGGGTCGAACATCAGTCTGAATGGCCAAGCCATCGACAACTCGGGATCCATCGATATATCCCTTTCTTCGGTTGGCATGGGGAATCGAGCGACCTTCATCAATCGAGCGGGAGGAATCGTGACGCTCGACAACGACTCGAACATTGGCGGGGGTGCCAATGAGTCTTTCATCAACGAAGGGACGCTTAGAAAGCTCAGCGGCAATGGCACGTCGCAGATCGATGTTAGCTTGGAGAGTTCCGGTGACATCGACATTCGCAGTGGGACGTTAAGACTGGGCGGACAAGGTGAGATCACCGGTGATACACATCTCGACCAGGATACTCGATTGCTTTTACACGGAAGCTATAACTTCAACCTGCCCGCTGACAAGTCTCTTTCAGGCAGCGGGATTTTGCAGGCAAATGCTTTTGAATCCACAATTCAGGGGTTGGGGGAGATCGATGTACCGCGGGTTGAGGTCACTGGCGGAACACTGTTAGTGGAGCGAGATCTCACGGTGGCGGAATTTGTTCTTTCGGCAGGTGTGTACGCGGGCGCGGCAACTACCACCGTGACTGATGTTTTCGATTGGGGTAGTGGTCGTTTTGGTGATCTACGGCTGAATCGTGGTCGAGTCCTCGTTGAAGCAACTGCCACAGCAAGTGTGACTGGCTCGCCGTTGATCAACAACTACAGCCTTGAGAACTTCACTACGATGACGATGGCGATCAATGGACTCAACATTGCCAACGCTTCATCTATCATAAATCACGAAAGCGGGACAATCGATCTCGTGAACGATGGGAATTGGGGTGGCAACGCAAACTCGACACTCTTCAACCGCGGAACGTTGCGCAAATCGGCAGGTAACGGTACGAGTGAGTTTGCTTTGCGTCTGGAGAGTTCTGGGCTCATCGACATTCAATCGGGTGTTTTGCGACTGAACAGCGAAGGTGAGATCACTGGCGATGTACTGATCCCGGAAGACAGTCGGCTGTTCTTACATGGCAACTATGTTTTCAACTTGCCTGCGGACAGAGTATTTACCGGTCCCGGCGTTCTGCAGGTCAACTTTGGTCTAAACGCGATTCAAGGTGAAGGACTAATTGACCTGCCCACAGTCGAAATCTCGGGCGGGACTTTGCTCGTTGAGCGAGATCTCGATACGGCGTCCCTAAGTGTTTCAGCAGGATCCCTTGAGGGGAGCGGAACAGTTACGGTCAATGATCACTTCGAATGGTCGGGAGGGCGACTCGGATTACATACATCTGGTCCCGGCACGCTCATATTGCCCGAAACTGCCACAGCAACCTTGTCGGGCAACACCGTAGCGCTGAACAATTATCGCGTTGAAAACTTTGGAACGATTGAATTCCAGATAAGTGGTGGTCTCAACGCGGGCAACAACCCAACCATTCACAATCATGTTGGTGGCCTCATCGATCTAAAGTCTAACGGAAGTTTTGGTTTTTCCGGGCAGTTGACCAACGAAGGAACTTTTCGCAAGTCTGGCGGCACGGGAACGAACCTAGTCGGCATGCAATTCAGCAATCCTGGTGCAATTGAAGTTTTGACCGGAGCTGTGCAACTTACGAATGCACTCAATAATTTCACGACAGCGGTACCCCCATCGCTCGATCAAGGTACCTGGGTTGTCTCGTCCGCTGATCCCGACGTCATTGAAGCCGGACTACGGATCGACAATGCGCCTCTCATCGAAGTCAATCGCGGCAACATAACGCTCGATGGAAACACTTCGTTTCGCAATCAAGCTGGAGACAACTTGCTTGGTGCGCTTCGCGAAATCGGCTCCGATGGGTCGCTGGCGATTCAAAATGGCACGGACCTGCAATTGTCTACTGGTGACTTAATCAATAGAGGAGCACTGATTGTCGGAGCGGCCAGCACATTGCAGATCGACGGATCATTCACACAGTCCACGGATGCTACGCTTTCCATCGGTATTGGCGGCGACAGCGGGACCGGAGAAGTTGGCCACCTCGACATTGGTGGAGAGGCGAATCTGGCTGGAGAATTCGCTCCGGAATTCGTCAATGGATACGGGCCGCAAGCAGGTGAATCCTGGCAACCCATCACTTTCGCGAGTCGTGTTGGCGATTTTAGTACCGTCAACGTTCCATTGCTGGGGCGTGAACCCTCACTAGAGGTCAGTGCTAACGCGACCGACGTCACCATCAATGCTCTGGTCTCGGCAAGTGACTTGCAGGTCATGCCTACGAATATCATCTTTCCAGGCGAAAGCCTACTTGGCGACGCAATCACCATCCAATACACCGTTGAAAACCTGAGTGAGACACCCGCCGAAGGAGATTGGATCGACTCGATCTATCTTTCGAAGAACAACTTCATCGACAAGACCGATCGGTTAATTGCACGCATTCCTCGGAATGGCGGTCTGGCGGGTAACACTTCCTACACTCAAAGCCTGGAAGCGCTTTTGCCAGCATTGCTTGAAGGACCGCATCGCATCTTGGTGGTCACCGATAGTCGTGGTGCGATTCCGGATACTAATCGAAACAACAACTTTGCTTCATCAGCCGCAACAATAGATATTACTGTCCCCGTCTTGTCGGTCGGTAGTCCTATCACGACAACCATTGCGCCAGGGGAACAGCTTTACTACCGATTCGACGTAGCTCAGGATGATGTGGTAGTAACAGCGATTCTTGCAGAGGAAATGCAAGCAGAGATTTTCGCCTCGCATCGGACGGTTCCATCACGATCCGATTATCAGTTGGTAGGCGAGACAGTCGGTGACGCTCCGCTTGTCCAAACTCTTGCGACGACGAGCACGGGACCCCATTACTTGCTTGTCCACGGTGGACTAGCCGCTGATGGCGTGCAGACACTTACCTTGAGCGCTGAACTTGCCGAACTACAGATCTACAACGTCTCCAACTACTTCGCCTACAACATTGGCCAGAAGACTTTTACGATCAGAGGCTCTGGATTCAGCCCTGACATGAGCCTCGTTGTTCGGTCTGCCAACGACGATGTGTTTGTACCCAAGTATCTAGATGTTCAATCATCAACTGAGCTCGTGGCGCGTTTTGATTTCGATGGGGCGGAGTTGGTTCAGCATGATTTCGTACTTGGCAATGGCGTTTCCGAGGTAACTGCACCACTTTCCATGCTCGGCGGAGGCACTCCCGGCCAGCTGGATTACTCGACCGAGTATCCAGAGCGCATCCGTGTACTTGGCAAGGGTTCATTTACCTTGCGGTACGTGAACTCAGGAGATACGGATGTCGGTGTGCCAATCCTGAGTCTGAAGCAAGTCAAAGGCGACGAGACTCCATTGATGCCAATTCCGCCGAACCTCAATCTTGATTACGACCCGGTACAGGATGGCAATTTGCGATTAGAAATTCTAAACGTTGAAGGCGCGAAAGCTGGTGTCATACCGCCGGGCACTGAAGCTAGAATAGAATTCCAGTTTCGGACGCTGCAAGGCACGCCTAGTCCCGACACCATTGATTACGAAGTTCACTCTCCACTGGCAAACCTCGACGAGCCACTTCGGTACTCAAACCTATTAAGTGAACGACCAGAACGTATCACTCAGGCTGCCTGGGAAGTCGTGGTTGGGAATCTAAGAGATATCCTCGGAGAGCACGAAGTCGACATGCAGGAGGCGATTGCCCAATCGCTTGCCTATTTAGAAACCATAGGTGACACCGACGTTTCGGTCGATGACTTGATGGCGTTCTGGTTCGCACAAGCGAACGACGCCCTGCCCGGGGGAGTGCTTAGTGCGGCGGTGGACATTTCACTGCCATCGAACGGACTTGGGCTGTCGTTTGGTCGTAGCTATGGTCGTCCCATCGCAGAGCGATTTGATATTGGGATTTTGGGCTATGGATGGACCCACAACTATGATCTTACGCTACGAAAAGTCGACGAGGAATTTGTAGCCAAAGACGATGATCCCCTCGACTGGTACTACAATGCAATCAGTCCGAAGGCCCGCTTCGAACTGACAACTCCCACCGGAATTCGCATTTTTGAAGGGCACGGAACGAGAAATATTCTGGCACCACAGGTGTTCGTCGAGGACCAGACTGGCGCTCAAGTCACCGACGGGGCGAGTGTGGTCGAGGAAGCCGATGGAACGCAGTTGTTTTTCTCGGGCCCCGAGACGACCACAGGTCGTAGGCTATCTGCTGTCAGAGATCCATTCGGCAATTTGCTTACACTCAAGTATGAATTGGATCGGCTAACGCAAATCCGGCACTCAGATGGTTCGCAGCTTGATTTCGAATATGACGCAGCCGGTTTGCTTATTCGACTGATTGCCTCCACAGGCGAAGAGGTCGTTTACGGCTATGACTCTTCTGGTGAGCATCTCACAGCAGTGACGCGCAGTGTCGGAACCGTCAATTACGCCTACGACACGGGTAGTATTTCAACGAAACAACATGCACTGACCTCCGTCACCAATATCCAGGGAACCACCACCAACTTTGCCTACAACGACGCGGGACGACTAGCGCAGGTACAAACGGTGGGGGCTGGCGAAGGCCTAATTTTTCAGTATCGGGGCGGCGAGGTGTTGACGTCCAACTCAGAAGGGACCGCTACCTTTTTCTTCGACTCGAAAGGGCGAGTAGCGCGTGCCGTCGACCCACTGGGAACGGTCACTGCTCAGGGGTTCTCGCGAACGTTGGGGCAGCGCGGTGTTCACACCGGATTTCAAACGCTGGAGGCAGCCACCTCGGCGCAGGTTGCTGGCGTAGATCTTTATGAACAAAGGACGATTCCTGGAAAGAATGGCTTTACGAGCGTTACCAACGCCGCAGGTGACTCTGTCTATTTTACTTACCAAACAACAGGAAATGACTTTCTGCCTAGCGATAAACGACTGGTGAGAATTACAGACGAATTAGAGCGGGTAACCAAGTTCGGTTACGACGAGGGGCGCCTGGAGTCGATCACTTATCCGGATGGTGCTCAAGAACGATTCACAACCTTCGATGATCACGGACAAGCGCAAACTTACATCAATCGACGCAATGAATCGTTCAACTCGCAGTTTAATGAATCCGGACAGCTAACACGCCAAGTGTTGCCAGACGGTACTGTTCAAGAATTTACCTACGATATGCGCGGCAATCTGCTAACAGCTTCAGACGAAAGCGGCACCACTTCGTTCGCCTACGACTCGGCCGATCGCTTACTCCGTGTTGCGTACCCCAACGGACGCTCGATTGACTACACGTACAACGCCGTGGGGCAATTGACTCGAGTTGAAGATCAGGACGGAGTGGCGACTCAGTATGCGTACGACATCGCAGGCAGACTGCAAACAGTGTTTGATACTGCTGGGGATTTAGTGGTGGGCTACTCCTATGACAATGTTGGACGATTGTCGCGGGAAGATCACGGAAATGGCACGTATACGACTTACGAATACGATCTGGCTTCGCAATTGGTTGGTCTGCTCAACCACGCTCCCGATGACAGTCTGAACTCAAGCTACATTTACTCTTACAACGGACTGGGGCAGCGAGAGTCGATGGAGACGCTCGCCGGAACTTGGACGTATTCGTACGACGCGATTGGGCAATTGATCGAAGCTGACTTTGCTTCGATCGACTCAAGCATCCCCAATCAAGAACTCGAGTTTCACTATGATGCGGCAGGCAATCGAATCCGCACCGTCCGCAATGGCGAAGTCACTGACTACGGAGTCAACAATCGCAACCAGTACACAGTCGTCGGAAGTGCGGTCTATTCCTACGATGCAGAAGGCAATCTCGTTTCAATCGAGGACGGAGGCGAGACAACGACGTACGAATACGACGTGCTGAACCGCCTTGTCGCCGTCCACACTCCGACTGGGACGACAACCTACGAATACGACCTTTTCGGCAATCGTGTTGCCATGGTGGAAAATGGGGAACGCGTCGAGTTCCTGGTCGATCCCTTTGGAAACTCGGTAGTCCTTTCTGAGTACGACGCGTCTGGCGAACTCATCACTGCCTACACCCATGGGCAAGGCTTGGTAGCGCGCACAGACACCGGCGGCGGGCTATCCTTCTATGACTACGACGCTAACGGATCTACATCTGGACTGAGTAACAACGCTGGAGCGTACATCAACGCATACGCCTACACGCCCTTTGGCCAGAACCTTGTCGAAATTGAAGCCATTGACAATCGCTTCGAGTTTGTCGGGCAATTCGGCGTGGAACGTGACGGAACTGCCCTACACCGAATGGGTGCACGTTTCTATGACTCGTTAAGTGGGCGTTTTACGACCGAAGATCCCATCCGGCACAATGGTGGTATCAATTTGTATGAATATGCTAACAGCGATCCGATTCAATTCGTTGATCCGGCAGGAACATCTGCCTTCTTGACACGACTCGGTTCAGGCGCCCGCGCGAGGATCTTCAATCTCGTTTTCAGAACAATAGCACTAACCGAAGGGAAAGGAATTCCTAAGCCGCCTGTGTCGACTATCGCATTGGCAGAAGCACAGAAATCCGAGCGGGTTAAGAGACTATTAAAAGGTGGATCAGTCGTTGGTACTATCGCGGTTGGTTTGACTGCAGGGAATGCAAACGCTTCGACCGGCTCTGTAGAAGAACTTCAGTACTTTGATCTGTTTGCTGAGTTCGCAGCTCTCGCTGTCGCAGAATGGTTGAGCGAAAAGATCAATCCATTCGGGACTCCTGACGAATTCTACGACGAACTTAAATTCAACTACCAGTTTATGCTTGGGCCGGGCGCTTACGGCAGATCCAACTCTTTTTTGTGCGTTACTCGATTGTGATTCGACGGCGAGCCTAAAAGCCGAAGGGATGATAGTCGTTGTTACCTCGTTGGATCCCAACGACGTGCTGGGTCCGATTGGGGTGGGCGATGGGCGGCACATCGCTCCTGAACCGACTTCGCTGGGCTATACGATTCGCTTCGAGAATATTGAAAATGCAACGGCCCCGGCGGCAGTCGTACGCGTCGAACACTCACTGGACGAAGACCTTGACTGGAGCACTTTCGAACTTGGCAACCTCGGCTTCGGAAACGCGACCATCTCGGTACCGGCGGGCAGGAAGTACTACGCTACTCGTTACGACGCAACGGAATCTCTTGGGGTGCTGGTCGATATCGAAGGCGAACTAAACGAACAGACTGGACAGGTATTGTGGACGTTCACGGCTCTTGACCCCGAGACACTGGATCTGCCCATCGATCCGCTGGTAGGCTTCTTACCGCCGAACAACGAGGCGTCAGTGGGTGAAGGCTATGTCGAGTACCGGGTGGTACAGAAAACAAATTTGACAACTGGGACAACGATCGATGCCCAAGCCAAGATCTTCTTTGATCTCAACGATCCGATCGATACTCCCGTGTGGACGAACACCATCGACGCGGGTGCACCGAGTAGCTCCGTTGGTGAATTGCCGACAGAAACAAACTCCGAGACATTTACCGTCTCGTGGACAGGTCAAGACGATGCAGGCGGTTCTGGTTTGGCATTCTATGATGTTTATGTTTCGACCAATGGTGGCGAGTTCCAGCCGTTCTTGAGTGAGGTTGCGGAAACAAGTGCCGAGTTTAACGGTGCATTTGGAAGCACGTACAGTTTCTATTCCGTTGCAACAGATTTGGTCGGATTCCGCGAGGAGAAACCGCCCATGGCTGAAGCGACCATCTCCATCGTCGAACTTGGAAACCTGGTTGCCGACGCGGGCGGACCGTACGAAGTCGACGAGGGTGGCTCACTAGTACTCGCTGGTTCGGCGGCCGGTGGCACGGGCGAGCTAACGTACTCGTGGGACCTCGACGGCGATGGGGTGATGGATGTCGTCGGTGCTGACGTAACGTTCGATGCACTCAATCTTGATGGTCCGACAACGGTCGAGGTAACACTCCGTGTTGCTAGCGACTCGGGAGACTCAGCAACCGACACCGCGACAATTCAGGTGCTCAACGTCGCGCCAATTGCTGTCTTAGGTGGCTCCTATGAAACGGTGGTTGGCGAAGCCCTGGAGTTGGACGCTTCGGCATCTTTTGATCCTGCCGATGATGGGCTGAACTACGCTTGGGACTTGGATGGCAATGGGCAATTCGATGATGCGACCGGCGAGATTGCGGACTTTCCCGCTGACTCCGTGGGCACCTTTAGCGTCGCGGTACGCGTCACCGATGACGATGGGGGTGTGAATGTGGCGACAACTGAAATTGTTGTTACTGCGAACAACCCAGTGATGCCTGTCGTGCGAGGAACTGCCGAAGACGACTTAATCAAAGTCAAACTTGGTGACGCGAACGATTTTACCGTTTGGCTCAACGGAGCAGTTGTACTTTCCTCGCCATTAGCCGATGTCGACATGCTCAAGATACTTGCTCTTGGAGGTGATGACCAAGTCCTAGTGGATTCCGACTTCCCGATTCCACTGCACATACGCGGTGGATCCGGAAACGACCGTCTGTTTGGCGGTGCCGCTGGCGATCACATCCGCGGCCAAGGTGGCAACGATGTCATCTATGGACGCAACGGCGACAACTGGCTCAGTGGTGGAACCGGGAACGACTATCTGTCAGGTGCCGGTGGAAACGACACCGTCATTGGGGGAGCAGGCCACGACGTCCTGCTGGGACACGACGGCAATGACATACTGCGTGGCGGAACGGGCGAGGATCACCTCGCGGGAGGAGTGGGGGACGACGAGCTGCAGGGAGGGCACGGCGCCGACGTCCTCAAAGGTGGTGTTGGCAACGACCGATTGTTGGGCGGTGCTGGCAACGACTTTGCATCAGGCGACGAAGGTGACGATTTAGTCATAGGGCATTCTGGCAACGATATATTGTTCGGTGGTGCCGGAAATGACCTCATCAAAGGCGGCTCAGGTTCGGATCGTATTGTGGCTGGAATCGGGCATGACTTGATCTATGGGGGCTCCGGACACGATCGAATTCTCGCGGGTGATGGTGACGACGTTGTGCATGCTGGCTCAGGTCGTGACGTTGTGCTGTCGGGAGCCGGCAATGACAAGTCTCTTGGGGGTAGCGGCAACGACATCATCCTAGCGGGATCTGGCGACGACGAATTGTTCGGCAACACGGGGCGAGACACGCTGATTGGATACCCGGGGCTAAACGTAATACGCGGTGGAATGCACAATGACCGCTTGTTTGGCGACTTCAATGATGTGCTAATCGGCGGGGGCGGCAACGATAGCTACTTTCAGCCAGGGTCTGGCGGAGAGGGAGACGCCGCAGATTCCCTATCAAGCTCCGAAAGTCTCGCTTTGCTTGATACGAACAATGATCAGTTTGTGAGTCCCATTGACGTACTTCTGGTGATCAACGCCTTGAATCGCGGGACGCAGACCGATATCGACGATTCATTAGATACCAATGCAGACGGGCATTTGACTCCGCTCGACGCACTGCTCGTGATCAATTTTCTTAATCGGCAAACACCTACTTTCGCGTTGGCTCAACTTGACTTGGATCTCAAACTGCACCTACTTGAGGATGACCCTGACGATGTAGCTGATCCAGATCAGGCGTTAGTGCTGGACGTTGAGCCAAACGAGTTTGCTATGTTTGAAGCATCTGAGGTCGTCTATCAGCTTGCAGTCGACCAATTCTTTGATCTTGGCGTTAGCGAAGCCGAGCCCGTCATCGACGAATCTGCTGAGATTCTGCTGCATGTTGGCTAACGGTTGATTCTATCCAACGATCGCCTGACGAAGCCTCAGCAATTTCACGATAGAATAAAAACTTTCGGTCTATGTCGATTTGGTCCCGGTCTAATCGACTACTTCTAAATCGAGCATTTGCACTATTGCGTTTTGGAGAGACTGAATGTGAAGAAATGGAAGTAACCCAGTTGGAATTCGGTAGCTGGTGAAACAGGGGCTGATAAGAAGAGCATCAAAATGCCGCGATATCTGATTTCGTTCGACGATGGTTCAATGGACCATATTCGTGAGGAAGACTTGCCCGGTGTTGGCGCTTCTGCGCTCAGCGTAGTCCGGGAGGCCAAAGCCGCTGGAATCTGGATATTCGGTGGAGGCATTCATCGGCAGAGGTCGAGTATCGTCTCTGCTGATGGTACCGTTATCGAGGGACCAGTACCGGAGACGAAGGCGGTGGTCGGTGGGTTTTCGATCATCGAGGTGGCCACGCGCGAAGAAGCGCATGCCTGGGCGGCCCGGTTCGCCGATGCGTGTCAATGCGCACAAGAGGTCCGCGAGATTGGGTTTGATCCTGAGTCTTGATCAACCAAACAGCTCGCCAAGATTTCCTACTCGAGTTCAAGTTCCACAACACAAATCGATCGGGAGCACACTCAATGAAAGTTGTCGTACTCGTCAAAGCCACCGCCAGTTCAGAAGCTGGCGAAATGCCCAGTGAGCAGTTGCTCGCCGATATGGGAAAGTTCAACCAAGAACTTGTCGCCGCTGGAATCATGAGGTCAGGCGAAGGACTTAAGCCTAGCAGCGAAGCAGTCCGCGTGCGATTCCGAGGGAGAATCGTACAGTGGTGGACGGTCCTTTCGCGGAGACAAAGGAATTAATCGCAGGATACTGGGTTTGGGAAGTCCATTCACTGCAGGAAGCTATTGACTGGGTGAAGCGTTGTCCCAACCCCATGAGCGAAGAATCAGATATCGAAATCCGACCCGTCTTCGGAATTGAAGACTTTGCCGGCGTCGATGCAGAAGGAGAATTAGCCAAGCAGGAAGATGTGCTTCGTGACAAGCTAGCGATACAAGAGAGTACCGTGCAGCCCTACCTTTTCTTCGGTGGTCGCTGCGAAGAGGCAATGTTGTTTTACGAACAATCGCTCGGTGCGAAAGTCGTCATGAAAATGCGGTTTAGCGAAAGCCCTGATCCTATTCCCGAGGGCATGTTGCAAGCCGGTTTTGAGGACAAGATCATGCACGCATCGCTGACCATCGGAAAGATGACTATCCTGGCTTCCGATGGTTGCGATGACAAAGCAAGGTTCAATGGGTTTCGCCTTGCGCTGGCTGTTTCGACCGAATCCGCCGCAGATTCGGCGTTCAACGCGCTCGCGGTAGGGGGCAAAATTGATATGCTGCTTATGAAGACCTTCTGGTCACCGCGATATGGAATGGTGACAGACAAATTCGGTATCGGCTGGATGGTGATGGTTCCTGGTGTTCCTGGAGAGGCAACCTAAGATATGAATAGATCAAAGATTTCTAGATCTGCTGGTTGGCTATTGAGCGTTCTAATTAGCTTGTTCCTGATCGGAGCAAGTGCCATGGGGAAGTTTACTCAGTGGGAGGGCAAAGCCGAAATGTTTGCCAAGATGGGCTGGACCGAGGACGTGATGGTCAAGATTGGAATTGTCGAGGTAGTCATCGCGATTCTCTTTATGATTCCACGCACTTCATTTGTCGCCGCCATCTTACTTGCTGCTCTTAGGCGGTGCTGTCGCGACTCATGTTCGTGTTGGCGACCCATTCTTTTTCCCCATCATCATCGGAGTTCTTGCATGGGTCGCACTCGGACTTCGACAGCCTGACGTTTTTCGGTTGGCACTGGGCATGGAGAGAAATTGCTCGCACCAAGAAAAGAATTGAAAAGCTCTGATTTCCAATCTGTAGCACCTAGATCAAGAACAATCCTTCAGCAACGCAAACAGAACAAACTCCAATGTCAAAAATGATCTTTATCAATCTTCCAGTCGTCAATCTCAAAGCCTCGATGGCCTTCTACGAGGCGCTGGGTTTTGAGAACAACCCGCAGTTCACCGATGAGACGGCTGCGTGTATGGTTTGGAGCGAAGCGATTTTTGTAATGTTGCTCACACACGACAAGTGGCGAACCTTTACGAGTCGCCCAATTCCACCACCAACATCCAGCGAAGTGATGTTGTGTTTGTCGTGCGATAGCCGCGACACAGTCGACAAATTGAACGATATAGCCGCTACCAATGGTGGTATCGCGGACATCAATCCGCAGCAAGACTACGGCTTCATGTACAACCGCAACGTTGCTGATCCTGACGGACATGTTTGGGAAATGATGTGGATGGACATATCGGCAATGAACAGTCAACCAACTGCGTAGGAACGGGACGAACAGACTATGAAATATATGTTACTCATCTACGGTGCCGAATCATCATGGACCGAAGACGAACGCAAGGAATGCATGATCGAGTCGATGGGCATTAGCGACGAACTGGAAAAGCAAGGCAAGTGGCTCGCTGCCTCTCCGCTGCACTCGGTGACAACGGCTACTAGCGTTCGTGTCCGCGATGGCAAGAAGCAGATTACTGATGGCCCGTTTGCTGAGACTACCGAGCAATTGGGTGGATACTACATCATCGATGTGGACAATCTTGACGAAGCAATCGCGATCGCCGCACGCCTGCCGCCAGCCAAGAAAGGCACTGTCGAAATTCGGCCGCTGTTTGCGCTGCCAGAATTGCCCAAGCCCGAATGAATCATCAATTGGCAGGATACTATTTGATCGACGTCGCCAATCTCGATGAAGCTATTGCGGTTGCCACAGGAATCCCTGGAACGACGAGCGGCAGGATTGAGATCCGTCCGATCGTCGAAAAAACGTCAGGCATACCGTAGGTGATCAATGAATCCCGGTCAAATTGGAGAGCTCTACCGAAACGTTTCGCGAAAAGTGTTTGCCACTTTGGTTCGCTTGCTAGGCGATTTCGACTTAGCCGAAGAAGCCACTCACGAAGCATTCGCGGCGGCCATACAGCAGTGGCCCCAGCAGGGCACGCCCGCCAATCCGACGTCGTGGTTAGTCTCGACTGGGCGGTTCAAAGCGGTGGACATGTTGCGTCGGCGTGCGCGGCTGAATGATCTGCAACCGGAATTGGTGCGTCGACTTTCCGAAATTGAAACGTCTAACCAATCGATGGCTGACAAGAAATTGAAGACGATCGTTTGCGGCTAATCTTTACCTGCTGTCACCCGGCCATCGATCCGAAGATCCAAGTTCCACTCACACTGAGAGAAGTGTGTGGCCTGACGACGGAAGAAATCGCCCGTGCGTTCTTCATGACTCCTTCGACAATGGCACAGCGGATCGTCCGCGGAAAAGCGAAAATTCGAGCAGCCCGCATTCCGTACATCATCCCGTCGCTGAATGATCTTCCAGAGCGTCTCGATCCAGTCTTATCAGTGATCTACTTGGTCTTCAATGAAGGATATTCGGCATCGAGCGGCGACTGTTTGACCCGCGCCGACCTGTCCGACGAGGCTATTCGCTTGGCTCGGTTACTAGTCGAACTTCTGCCGGACCCTGAAGCGATTGGTTTACTTGCGTTGATGCTGTTGCATGAGTCTCGACGCGAAGCGCGAGTTGATGCCACCGGTGACATCGTCCTGCTGGACGAACAGAACCGCACGCTTTGGAACCGGAAGCTTATTGCAGAGGGACAACGGCTAGTTGAACAAGCCTTGCGTACCCGACGGTTCGGTGTTTACACCATTCAAGCTGCAATCTCCGCAGTTCACGCCGAGGCGAAGCAGGCAAGTGAAACGGAATGGGACCAGATCGTCGCCTTGTACGACGTCTTGCTACGCGCGGATTCCTCTCCGGTTGTTGAACTCAATCGAGCCGTCGCAATCGCGATGCGCGACGGTGTTGCCGCGGGGCTATCTATTATCGACGCGATCTTGAACCGAGGCGACTTACAGGATTACTACCTCGCCCATTCCGCCCGTGGTGAATTCCTGCGACGACTCGGCAACCCCGCACAGGCGAAAACTGCATTTAAGCGAGCTCTGTCGCTCACACAGCACGAAGCGGAACAGCGTTTCTTACGCTCTAAAATTGTTGAAATGGAATCGACAGGATAGGGTCGGGAGCCTCACGCCCGCTAGTTCTTCCATGGCATGACCGATCATTCGCGGAAGGGTAAGCTACTTTTCGTGTTGGCGTTCAGCGACAATTCCCTAAGAATGAACGTAAATTATTACAAGTATCCGAAGGGCGGCTCGTCGAGATCATGGAAGGCTTTCGTAGCAATCAAGCTTGGTGAAATACAAGCCCAGTTCCTTTGTGGGATTTCCACTGGTGTTGGTCCAGTGATTGGCGTATTGGGCTAATTGAGAGCAATAGTAACTGATGGCGGCGGGGATGTCAGATTCGGTAAGGTCGTCGGTTTTGTAATCCACGATAACCCAGCCGTCCGGTTCCTCGAATATGAGATCGATCACGCCGCGGATGATCGTGAGCTTGCCAGTGTCATCGGTGGCTGCTGTCTCGAAGGGGAGTTCGCTAAAGCAGTGAGTTGCAGCCTGGGCGCGTTTCCAGATGTCAGACTTGGTGACCGATTCCACAGTGGTGAACAATTCATCGACGCGTTCCGAGCCTAGTTCGTATTCGCTGGCGAGTGTGTTTGCAGAAGATCGCAAGTCCGCCTTCGGAGATTTGGTGCAGATCTCAAGCAGTTCGTGCATGGCGGATCCCCATTTGTAGCCATAATCGCCAGATGTTTCCCAGCTCGGCCTGGCCCTGCCCTTGAGCCCAAGCTCTTTAGCGGTTGCGATCTTGAAATTCGGCTGAGCCGCAGTTGCCCATTTAAGTTCGATTTGCTCAAGTGAGGTTGGATTGAACTTCGGTTTCCTTTTAGTCTTGATCTTGCAAGTAGCAAATTGAACTTCCTGGTCGCTTGGGATTTCAATCTCAGGTGCATCGTTCAAGTAGCGGTGCAGTCCACTCCAATTCGAATTGCCTTTACCAGTACTAATAATCATCGCGTTGGCGGCACGCGTAGTGGCGACGTATAACAGCCGATTCGCTTCGGCGTTCAAGTAGCGTTGCTCTTCTTCTTGAAATCCCTGCCAGTTCTCCGGGGTAGCCACATCCTTAGTAGCCCATTTTCCATTTTCTGCCGTAATACCCGTGTACCCCACGGCTTCGTTCCCAGACCGATCGATGTGGCAGAGGACGGGATGTACGTATTTCATCGACGTGTCTGCCAAAAAGACAATCGGAGCTTCTAGGCCCTTGGCCTTGTGCAGGTTCATAACGCGCACGACATTGGCGTCAGGTGGAAGGGCTGTGCAGCCTTCGGTTTCATCAACTTTGAGCAGCTCTTCAAGAAAGGTAATCAGGTCGGAAGCGCTGTCGAAGTCAAAGCTCTGTTGTCGCAACCATTCGAGCGCCTTCAACAATCCGCCAGCCGCCACGTTGCCTTCGCTGCCGGCCGCCGCACTGGACAACAAGCCTAATTCCTCGGCCACGCGGCTGACGGCTGCGGTAAAGGGTAGTGCACGCAGCCAGCCCTGATATCGCTTGAATCGCCCAGTTGCGTCCTGGAACCGTGATTTCAATTCCTTATCTAGTTGTTCTGGAACGGGTGAAGTAAATGCAAACCGCCCGCCAGCTTTCTTGAATCGGTACAACTCGCGGTCGCTAAAACCAAACAGACCATCGCGGAGCACAGACAGAAAAAGAACAGGATTATGCGGATCGTCTATAGCTCGCAAACAGTCAATCAGCACACTCAGCTCCAGGATTCCGCTAAAGGCGTTTCCACCGGTTACTTCACACGGAATTCCATAAGCCTCCAATGCGGTACGAAAGACTCCAATCCGCTTCTTACCCCACGGGATGATCAAAAAATCACGCGCTTCGATGGTCTGGCTACGGCCAAGCTCGATTTCTCGTTCCGTGCGCCGGACGCTCATGCCAGAATCGATGGCATGACGAATGAACCGTGCAATGGCATCGGCCTCTTGCTCTGTGGCTTCGTCAATATTCGCATTGGTGTCAATACTCAGCTTGTATACCCCGCACAGATGTGAGTCCGACGGCCCGGTACCCTTTGCGTCAACTCGACCCTGAACCATGTTTTCAGCGGCCGGCGTGTACCGATCCGCTTCCGGCAGGAATTTGTCCTGGAAAATTCTGTTGTTCCACTCGCGTAACTCGGTACGCGAACGAAAATTCTTCACCAGAGCGAGAACTTCGCCGCCCGACGCTTGAAAGATTTCTTTGACGCGATTGTAGGTTACGATGTCGCCACGACGAAAACGGTAGATAGATTGCTTGGGATCTCCCACCAAGAACAGTGATCCAGGCTTCGGAGCACACTTCTGCCAATCCTGCTGATTCACATTCGCCGAGGCTAAATAGAGGATCATTTCAGCTTGGATGGGATCCGTGTCCTGAAACTCGTCCACCAGCACGTGTGTGTAGCGGGATTGAAAATACTTTCGCAGCTCCGGTTGAGACTTAAGTCCTCGAGAAGAAGTCAGCAGCAGATCGTTGAAGTCGAGGCCGCCAGTTGCCATCTTTAGTCGCTCGTAAACCGAGACAGCTCGGCGCAAGAAGTCGACTACAAACTGATAACGCACGCGACACCAATACTGCATCGCTGGTTTGGCAACGGTGTCCCGGAACTGTTGCCACCGCTGTGTCTCTGACTTGGCAACGGTCTTGTCGGACCAAAACTTTTGCGTTCCGCCGTGGGATGTGTCGAATCTCTCGAGCAAGTTGAAGAAATCCCCTAGTCGCCGCCAGTCTTTGCCGCTCGACCGTACAATGGTCTCGTAGCGATCCATCAACTTGTCGCTACCGCGTGCAGTTGGGAACAACGGAATCAGCTTGCGCATATCATCGATGTAGTCGCGCGTCTGGCGTTGGATATCCTCAATATCGATGCGCGGCGGTAACGCATGTGGCCAATGATCGACGTCGCGATACTCAATGAAACTGTTGAACCGCTTTTTGATCAGATGGCGATCGAGCCCTAGTTCATCCAGCTTGTCGATGAGCGGATCGCCGCTGCCAATCAGATCGCTGATATTTTCTAGCCAAGCCTGCTGACGAAGCTGCATATCTTCCTTTTCGTCCAGTTCTCGAAAAGCCGGATCGACGCCAAATTCCACGGGACGTTCGCGAAGGAGTGAAGCGCAGAAGCTGTGAATCGTTCCCACAAAAGCTCGGGCGCTGTTATCGCTGGCGTAAAGTAGCCGATCGAGGATCACTTGTGCATTCGGCGTTTCCGCGCAGCGCACAACTGTGCGTCGCCGCAGTTCCGCTTGAAATCGCCCCCGCAGTTCCGCAGCTGCTTTGCGCGTAAAAGTAACTGCAGCTAGTTGTTCGATTTGGCAAGCTCCGCCCGCGACAAGACTGACCATGCGATTGACAATACTTGTCGTTTTTCCAGTTCCGGCAGCCGCTTCCACCATGAAATTCTTATCGAGCTCTTCGCCTATGCGGAGCCGCGTCTTGGCGTCTCTTTTTTCGGCAGCCAGTGTTTCCAGATTGTTATTCGCGGTTGTTCTGTTCATCGGCCCATACCCGCATTTTGGTCGAGTCCGCGGAGCTGCACCCAAGGCTGCATAAACTTCTTGTTGCCGGGTTGCAACGCCTTCTGTAAGGACTCAGCAGCCACGAAATCTGGATATCTACATACGGGGACAAAATCACAAGACTTGCAATCAGCCGGGTCGGTCGTTGCAACGAACACTCCAGTCTTGATCAGATTGCAGATGTGTCGCAGGATTTCGTCACCACGCTTGAGTTCACCGTACGTCCATTGCAATCTCCGCCCCTCGGTTCTCGGAGTCGGAAAGAAGTAGCCAAACGTGGCTACTGAGTCCGGTTTACCACCAGTTGCAGCAATACGGTGCCGCAGCATGCCGACGTATAGAAACGGCTGGAGCTTGCGGCCCAATTGAAAAGGATCGTCTTGGCTGAATCCAAGGTCCGAGCCCGACTTGTAATCCCAAATCGCATAGCGTTCGCTGCCATTCAACAGCAGTCGGTCGACGCGATCGATGCGTCCTCCGACTTGGATCACGCGTCCATCGCTGAGGGTCAACCCAATCGGCTCACTGCAATCCAGCTCCGTTTTCGGCTCATCATTTAACCCGATGGATGCTTCCAAGACCCAAGGACGCGCGGCGTACACCCGGCAATACTCTTCCTCTTTACGCAGGAATATCTCGCAGACATCTTCGAGTACGTCACATTGCCGCTGGAAGGCATCTTCGTTCGGAATTGGAATGTCAGATTTTAGCTGCTCGATCTTGTTGAACAGCATCTCGCGCAAGGGTTTCAAATCCCGAGCCAAATTTGGAATCAGTTCGTTCTGAGTATGACAGCGCAAAAAGTCTTCGAACAATTCGTGAACGAGATTGCCGAACTGAAACGCGTCGAGCCACTTTTCGGGATCCACGTCCCATTCGTCCGGCGGATAAACGCCTAGTCCATATTTGAAAAAGTACCGCCTGGGACAAGTACCAAACGTTTCCAAACGACTTGGCGATGTTTGCCACCCGCTTGCGGTTGGATCCAACTCCACGCCAGCTTCTGGAACCCATCCATCGTATTCGCCTAATGGCGATGCCGCTTGCAACTCGGATGCAATTCGGCAATGCGCCATATGAGAGAATTCAGCTTCCAACAACTGCCTGCGATCAAATTCGTTAGGTTCCAACAGCAACCGCGCTAAATCGACATCGCTTACGTCTAAGTGATCGTCTGGATGCTCACTGACAAACGACGCCGCGGGACCAATGTGATTCAGTAGATCATCCATGTGTGCATCTTCATTACTCGACGTCACGCGGTAGACTTCCAGCATCGCGGTACTGGGAAACAACGACCGATCTTGTACGAGGTTTTGGGAGGAGTAAGAAAGATGGACTTTCGCGTTGCCGTCGTCCAACACGCGAAATAATGCCCGATAAAGGGATTGCTGCTGCCGTTGCTCAGACTCCTGAGATGTCTGCAGGTGATCCGATAAGCGATCTCGTTCGGCGTCCAGCAGAATCGGGTCAATCGCCGCTCGCTTTGGATAGCGACCGTCATCCAGACCCACGACGAAAATCAGCCTGCGGCCGCTGTGACCACCTTGTGAGAGCGGTGCCATGTGCAGGCAGCCCGGCTGGGGGCCACTGGCCAGGATCCGGCTTTCCAGCGGCAGCTCTTCAAGCCATTGCCACACGTCCAGATCGGTGTCCATCGTCAGCTCGAGCGTGCTTGACATGCTACAAATATCGTCCAGCAGTTTTCCTCTGGCATAACGATCGAGCTGGTTGTCGGCGCGAGCGCACTGGAGCAGAAACTGCCGTGCTTTCTCCAAGACTAACGCCGCAGTGTCATTGGCTTGAGGAGCCAATCGAACCAGCGGCAGTACCATTTCCTGAAGGGCTTTCAACGCGGGCAGACCAAAGTCACGATCTGGTTCATCGGCTGACGATTCAGGTGACTCACGATCGCGCTGCAGATACTCGGCCTGACACTGCTGAGCGTGGGTAATTGCCTCTTCAATCTTTGGTAGATAGCGCTCCAACTTGAAACCTATGGGCATTTTCCTTAGCGTACTTGCCAGTCGCGCGTAGCCGATCTGTGCCGCCGAGTCTGGGCGAGCCAATAAGCCTTCGCGCAGCAGTTGGACTGCCTTCGATTCCACAAAGTCGTGGCGTGCCCAACGCAGCCAGCCTCGCAGCGCACGCCCCGGGCGCGAGTACACGCAGGCGATGCCCTCGGCGAATGTAATCGGCAGAGCATCAACGGACGGCAACGACTCACTATTGGCACTGTTCTCACCGCATGCGGACCGGGCTAACCAAGTCGAAAGCAGTTCCACGAGCAGAGGCACGTACTGATGGTAATCTGTGTGCAATATCTCCACGTCATCGAAACTGTGCGGACCGCCTTCCTTCTGTGACAGAATTCGCTGTAGCATACCGCGAATCTCATTGACTTCACCGTGACCAGCAAAGAATTCGAACTTGGCTACGCCATTCGCAATGTGATCTCCGATTCTCTTTCGAGCCGTCTCGTCCGAGAACGACTCCAGCTGATTTGGGCGACAGATCGTCGACCGCTTTCCGATTGTCTCGAGCAGGCGTTGCTCGGCCGCTGTGAGCTTAAGTTTCTCAGGCACTAGAACCAGTAGGCCTGGAGGCAGCTCGATGGAACCATCCACGAGACTACGGTTCGCCAATTCAATGCAACTTGCATAGTCGGCTAAACATTTGTCGTCGAGTCGACTGCAATAGGCTTCGAAGACTCGCTTCACATCTCGAGCTTTGATTGCCGATTCGAAAGCCTTTACCTTAAGCGAGTTGGGATTCAGCTCAGCCAAACGCAAGTCGCGAATCGACTGGGTCATCAGGTCTGCCAATCCATCGATGCTGTGGACATTGCTGAAGTAAGCCAGCTCCTTGGACTCGAGCAACTCACTGACAAGGCCATGCACGATCATCCGCATGGCGGCACCGCCAATAAAAGTCTGCTTCTTGATTGCTAGAATGTTACCGACAAGCGAAACAGCGAGAGAACGCAACGTTTTTGAATGCAAGTTGATCGTTGAGTAACCAGCCAGGCATAAGCGGTCTTTCCATTGTTGGGCAACGCGCAGGTCCTCAACCAATAGCCATTTTTCGGTCAGCAAACTGTCGTTACACAGGCTTGCTAGCCATTTCACAGTTGCATTTGTCAAGTTGGATCGCCTTATTCACTACATAGCACGCGACAAAACAAACTGCGGCTCCCAACGCTTCGACGACCGCCAAACCAACATGCACTCCCGAAAAATCATCGACGATTAGCCCACAGCACCGTCCGATGGCTGAGCCGGCCAACGGCAGTCCACCCACCAATAGCCCGGCAAAGATTTCTTTACGTCGCCAAAGCACTAACATAGCTACGGCAATTCCAATTTCGATTCCGCCATAAAACGCGCGAATCTCCGTCAACATCGCAGGTGTCGAAGACTCTATACCGAACGTCTTCAGCAAGGTTGCGGGAGTGCTACCCAGCCAGATTGCGAATCCGGCGTAGATGGCGGCGGTAATGAGAAGAGTCATGGTAGGGAATTGTGTTTTCATCCCGCTGATTGTACCTTTTGTCGACACTCCTCGCTGAACGCCAACACGATATGCTATCTCACCTTCCCGCGCACTGTGGAGTCAACGGAGCGAAACATTGCAAAATGCAAATTGAACATTGCAAAAGTTGAATTGGCAAGCAATTAGAATTGGTTGCAACCAGGAGGATGGAAGAACGCGCGAAGCCAAACGCGCCGAACCAATCCCCAATTAAGCAATGGAATTTTCCATTTTGCAATGTTCATTTTTCGTATTCGTAGCGAGTATCTGCACCGGTGGGGCCAATGCTGCGAACAAGCTGCCCCTTGTCGTTGTAAATTGACTCAGATCCGGGAAAAGTATACCATGTCAAGCGATCTGAGCAGATATGATATTTCGTGTACCAAAAGGCCCGACGATGTTCGCGAAACATTTTCTCCTTCTTGCTTTTTGTGTAACTGGTTTGAACAGTCTGTTCCACACTCCTCTGTTAGCAGACTCTGATTTGATAGAGGCGGCTGTTGATGCCGTTGCGTCGAATAAAGAAAAGCTTGGAGCTTACTCGCTTACGTTGACAGAACGTTTCGTGTCATCGAAAGCACCTGGAACAGCGCCTCTCTTGTCTAAATTGCCGCAGGGGTTCAAAGTCGTAGACTCTCCTCCTCAAGAGAGTCCATCTTCCGAGCTGACTGTCGGTAAAGACTTTCTTGAGCGGCGGTACTTTGACTCAGCTGACGCCTGTTTCCAAGTCTGGCAGTACGACGGCGGTCTCTGGAATGAATTACAGGTGGAGAAGCGGATAGCGATCATCAGGCGGAAACCAGAGCAGTTGCCTGCTGTTGGTTCAGTTGAACTGCAGGTGAGTCCAACTTTTGGTCAATCGTTAGAGGATCTTATTAAAAATGCGAGAAACGCAGAGGCGGAATACATCGAAAATGCTGATTTCGGTGATGGAAGTATTGCGGTGGAACTTGATAGAGAGTCGGGCAGCTCGTTGATTGTCTTCTCCTCGAAAGAGCGTTTTTTACCAGTGCAAATCAAAGAGATTCGGAAAAATGGAGAGATAGTCTTCGATCGACAGTTTGAGTACGAGCTAGTCACTGAACGAGATGCTTTGCGGGTTTCCAGAATAAAGACTTCTGTGCCTCCACATTTGCAAAATGGCCAGCAAGACCCCTTGCTTTTTACCGGAGAAATTATCCAGGTAGTAAGCGATTTCAGGATTCTTGGTGATGACGAGGCTTACGATTCAAGGATGACTTGGGATCAGGGATGGATTGTCACGGATATGATGAATTGGCAAGGCGGGGCTCACCCCCCCTGACGTGCAGCGGGACCTGTGAGGAAGGGGATTTAGGTGAACTGTGCAATACTGTTATTAAGTACGGCAACCCAGAAGTGTGCCAGAACGACACCTACCATTGGTCTACTTGCACTCCTGAATCAGAAGAGTTCAAGACTCCTGAATCAGAAGAGTTCAAGGCGGTGTGCACATATGAAATCGCATGCAGGTGCGAGGAAATTGGTGGATCTTGGTTTTGCATGCCAGCGGAAATGCTGGCGGGCACCGTTACTACCCAGTGCTTTTCTCTTTCGCAAGAGTGCACGGCAACCAACGAAGGTCCATGTGTCTACTAGTAAGGAAAAAATAGATATGCGTCCACTAATCCTTCTTTGGGTAATAGTACTACTGCCATCCATTTATGCAGCTGACACGTTTGGGCAAGTCAATCCAGACAATATCCGTGAAACTATCGCCCTATACGAATCCTCTGTACGCAATCTAGCTGCGAGTGGTACCTTTACGGTTAAGAATGCATCCGAAGGTTCGTCCAGAGAGTTTAGCGGGACATTTGAATTGATGAACTCCGATTCAAAGTTCTCGTTTACTTTTGAAATTCGAAAAACAAGTCGAGTTGAAAGTGATCTCCGTGTCTTTTTCGATGAAAACAAATACCAAATTGTTGGTGATGGTGAGAATGTCTTAGTAGTTCGATTTTCTCCGAGCATTACTACTGGATGTGAAGCGTCCTTGTACGCTCACGAAGGGTTCGATTATTTGATTGAATTCCCCGAAATGCCCATTAAGCCGAGTTTGGGTATTGAGAATTTTTCGGTGCCGAAAGCCGATCTGCGTCATTTGGAAAGTGCGCAGTCTACAGTAGACGGTGTTGAGGTAGCGTATCAGCTTGGGAAAGGGACAATAATCAAATATTTACTGCTGCCAGAATTCAGCCTTGCCCTCGGACGCCGAAGAGTTGAGTTGATCGATGGGAGCCTCTACTCGCTCGACGAACGGTCCTACAAGAAGGTGGACGGACACACTATCCCTGTGGCTTTCAAACACTCGAGATACCGAAATGGCATTGCCGATCGCGTCATCGAATTGGAGTTTGACCACTTTGAGTTATCGGCGTCAAACGATCCAGAGTTGTTTACGATTAACGGTGTAGACTTTTGTGAGAAAGCTCGAATTGTCGACAACACAGTTGACGCGAATCACATCGTGCACAGCTCCTCGAGCAACGGGTTCCGCTCCAGCACCAAAGCCATCAAGCCGGCTGTCGCCGAATTCCGAGAAACCGAGCAGTAGAAGATTAGGAAGGCAAACTACGCATCAGCTGTTCCGGGAAGTCGGCGGAAGTAATAATGTCCAAGCAAGGATTTGGAGCCGCCGCGGCATGCGTACTTCCGAGCACGCGGACACAGCACTTGGCGGTAGGGTGTGGGGGGTTGGCATGCGAGTGGGCCAAAAGGGCAGCTCCCACGAATGCCGCAGAATCACTGTCAGCAATAACATCCAAGCCACAAGCATTGGTGCTCCCTGTTCCCACGGATAGCAGCACCGCCCCACGGATGATCACAGTGAATTGACACAGACGATATCCATCCGTGTATCCGGATTGACGGATGTGTTGTCCCTTCCATTCTGGCGGGACCGTACATGTGGACCATGCGGGGTCTGGCGGGCGCGAAGTGAAATCGTGGTGTAGTGTTCTTGCGTTGTGAGCTTCAATTCATTTCGCAAGGAGACATTCATGGGTACGAACGGAAGGCCAGTTGTTCGGCCAGTTGAGACGCGGCTGGAACTTTGGCGAGAACGATTTCGAGAATTTTCCTCTGGCACCGGTACTGTCGATCAGTTTTGTAAACAGCTTGGTGTGACCGCAGCGACTTTCTATTACTGGAGAAAGAAGCTCGGCGACAGCACCGAAGCTCGGCCGGCGACAGCACCGTCGGCTAGCGGTCGTCCCAGTGCAAGGTCTCTTCAGTATGGAAATGTTGCGGCGCAGTCCGGAAGTTTCGTGCCGGTGCGTTTGGCCGCGGCAGTAGCAAGTGGCGACGTGGTGGTTCGCCTGCCATCAGGCGTGCTGATTCCTGTCAGTGCACCGGAGTTAATTGCGAGAGTGATCGCGCAAGTTTGTGACTTGAACGCCGCAACTTCCATCGAGGCCGTGTAGATGCTGAACTTTGCGCTGAGCCTGAAAATTTATCTGCACGTTGGTCCAGTCGATATGCGAAAGAGTTTTGACGGACTTTTGGAGTCGTCAGTGAGAGCTTCAGGCGAGATAAAGTGCGACGGTGGTTTGTTTCTATTCATGAACCGCCGTCGCGATCGCATCAAGCTGCTTTACTGGGATACTGATGGGCTTGTGATCTGGATGAAACGTTTGGAAGGCGGACGCTTCCAAGACCTGGCTCCGGCCGTTGATTCAACGCATGTCACGCTGGATGCGACTGAGTTAAATATGTTGCTATCCGGGATTGAGTTGGGCGATGTCAAGCGTCTGCCGCGTTACCAACGCAACTTGGCCAAAGCGAGCTGAATGAACATGCAGAAAGTGCCAGAGAGTTGGTCACAAAAACTTGTCGCTTTTTGCGCTAAACACCTTTCTCAATTGCAACTCTGCCGCTATACTTCTGTCATGCAAGATGCAACATCATTACCGGACGACTTGAAGACTTGTCATGCTCTACTACATGAGCAAACTTCACTCATCACAGAGCTGGAAGCGCGGCTCACGGAACTGAGTAAGCTGAACGATGACTACAAGCGCTGAAGTGGATGAGCTCAATCTAACTGTCCGCAAGTTGCTTGAAGGCAAGCGTCGCGAAAAGTTTCCGTGGACGGTTCAGCAGCTGGCTCTTGAGTTTCCCGATGATCCGGAGCTGCAAGAAGCACTGCAGCTTGCTAAGGCCGAGGCGGCTGGAATTACCGAAGAATCACGGTCAAGCGGACCAGCGCCGAAAGCAGAAGAAAGGCGACGAGAAGTTCCCAGACCACTTACGTCGCGAGTTTGTCGGACGCCCTTGCGTCGGATTCCGAGCGATACTGGCGAACATGGCGAGCGAAAGATTATTCGCTACGACGAAGTAGAGACGCTGGTTCTGAAGCGTCCAGAGCTGTTTGTGCGTGTCACACGCTATCCCATATTCGTTGCGCCGGTCAGCCGCAATGCGGACTGAAGTCACCTGAGCGACCAGTAGGTATTGTCGAAGGAGACCGTTACGACGCGAGTCTGGCAGTCATGATAGCCAATAATAAGTTTGGCTACTACCTGCCTTATTATCGGATGCAGGATATCTTTGCCAGCAGCGGTTGGACGCCTAGCCGATCGACATTGGATAACATCATCGACGGACTGGAGTTCATTGTTCAGCCGCTGGTTGGACTCATGTGGCAGCGGTTCTGTCGGACCTGGGCGTTGTGGATTGATGACACGAACGTGACGTTGCTGATGCCCAATGCGATCCCCGAGGTAAAAGAAGATGACACGCCTGAACAGCAACTTAAGACTCGACGGTCTGATCGATAAAATGCTCGAAGCCCAGAAGAAAGGCGAAGCGAGTCTGAATGCCAAGATGTGGGTCTACTCAGGCTTGGTGAATCAACCGTACAACCTATTCGACTTCCGTGTGTCGCGGACACCGCGACGGACCAGCCGAAGTGCTAGGTGACTATAGCGGACATGTGATGGCCGACTGTTATTCAGGCAACTTGAGTGTGATCTTGAGCGTGCTGGGTCGAGGATGACTCCGCATGGCCTGTTGGTCGCATGGCGGCGGCACATGCACGAGGCCCGCATTGACTTCGCCAAAGAGACCGCCTTGCCCTTAGCCTTGATGGCACAGTTGTATGACATCGAACGGCGGGCGGTGGATTACACAGCCAAGCAGCGGTATGAGTTGCGTCAGCAAGATTCGGTGATGATCCTGGCCCGCTTGCGTCAATGGCTTGATGGCCCGATCGCCGGTGACGCTTTACCCAGAGCAAGTTGGGCAAGGCGATCAATTACTTGCGCAACCACTGGCAGTCGCTGCAAGAGTTCACTCTGGATGGCCGCTTGCCGATCGATAACAACCCGGTTGAAGCTCCCATGAAGCAAATCGCGACTGGCCGTAAGAACTGGCTATTTCTCGGGAGCGTTCGCGCTGGTGAACGCAATGCCAAACTGATGAGCTTGGTCAGCAAGCGCGCATCGACAAGACTTGGATGTCGAGATGTACCTCGATGACATTGTCCGCAGTATTCTATCGGGATCGACCGATTACGAGTCGATGTTGCCTGACAACTGGCGTAAGTCGCATCCATCCGCCATCCGCAATTACCGCCAGGAAGAACGTCGCGATCAGGCGGATCGCAGTCGATTCCAAGCCGCCAAGCGGCGTCAATTGCTCGACACGCCTTAAGCAATTACGCCTGCAAACAATACTCTACGCCCAATGGCTCTGTACGGTCCCATTCTGGCAAACCTGCACTCTGCCGCCGAACAGTCCCCCCACTGCCAATTGCTGTGCCAGTCCCACGAAGAAGGCTGTGGTTGAGCGTGTCCTATTCATTCGAATTTTCGTCTCAATCTTTCATGGCGCAGCGATTGAGTCTCACGTTTCATTCCGTTCATCCGACTCGATCACACCATCTCGCAATCGAATAACGCGTTTGGCTCGCGCGGCAACTTCGTCTTCGTGGGTGATCATCACGATGGTCTTTCCGCTAGCGTTCAGTGATTCGAATAGCTCAAGCACTTCGTCGGTCGTCTTAGAGTCGAGATTACCTGTGGCTTCGTCGGCAAGTATAAAGTAGGGGTCGTTCACTAAGCTGCGCGCGATTGCGACCCGCTGCTGTTGGCCTCCGGATAGTTCGGTGGGACGGTGATAGATTCGTGAGCCGAGCCCGACCATTTCTGCAAGCTCGCGACACTTCGCATCTGCGTCTTTGCCGATCAACCCTTGGTATTGCAACGGAACCTTGATGTTTTCCAGAACGTTGAGTTGCTGCAAAAGATTGTAAGACTGGAATACAAAACCAATTCGTCTGCCACGTATTCGAGAGAGCTGGTAGTCGTTTATCTTTGCGACGTCATCGCCCGCAAGCAGATAGTTGCCGCTTGTTGGCCGGTCGAGACAACCCAGAACATTAAGTAGCGTGCTTTGCCGGAACCTGACGGCCCCATGATGGCGATGTACTCGCCAGCAAGCACGTCAAACGTCACCCCACGTAGTGCGTGAACCGTTTCTCCCTTCATGAAACACGTTCTGGCGTAAGTCCTGAACGCGGAATGCAAATTGCTCCGCTGTAGGCTGATCGGATTGTTGAGCGCGAATCATGGGAGGCGGTTTCTATTCACTAGCACGAAGCGCGAGGGAGTGGCCCCGCGCATCGTGGGATGGTTCTGGACTTTCACTCGCTTGCGCTTCGTGCTGGTATTGGCTGGTTTCAAAAGGAGGCCAGATGCCGCCACTCGCACCTTGTTTGGAGAAACCAGGCTGAATTAAGCGGCACCCGACCGTGTGCAATAGGAGTGACCGCTCAATCAGACGCATCGTGGACATCAAAACTCGAGAGGATTTCATTTTTTGGTCTTCAACGTTACTAGCACGAAGCGCGAGCGAGTGGGCGAAGCCGCAGGTAGTAGCCAACGGGAGACTGGGGCCGAGACTCGCTTGCGCTTCGTCCTGGCTGGCATTTTTCACTCGCTTGCGCTTCGTGCTAGTATTGCTATTCGTGTCGTAACGCTTCGATCGGATCCAGGTAGGCTGCTTTTCGAGCTGGATAGACACCGAACAGGACTCCAACCCCAAGCGAAATGCCCAAGGATAGCAGGACTGACCAAAGCGCGATCCTAGGTTCCAATTCATGAACAATGGGAGGTAGTGAGTCTGGCGAAAAAGTGGTCACCAACTTCTTGGCGAAGCGAAAGATCGGCCCCACTGAGAGACCGAAGAGAACACCGGCCAAGCCGCCACTGGCCGTCAATACCACGGTTTCAATCAGAAACTGCCCGATGATATCGCTGCGTGTTGCTCCAAGTGCCCTGCGAACACCAATTTCACGCGTTCGCTCCGTGACCGTCGCCAGCATGATGTTCATGATTCCAATTCCACCTACCAGCAGTGAGATCCCGGCAATCACAACTAGCAAGACATTAAACATCGTTCGAGTACGTTCTGCTTGACGCAATAACTCGCGAGGAACCACCACTGCATAATCCTCTTTTTCGTGATACTTCTTGAGCAGTGTTTCAATAATCTGGGCGGTCTCATCAACGTCTTCGATGTCTTCTACCTCAACGGTAATCTGACTCAGCTCCACGTCTTCACCAACAAAGTTCCAGCCTTGCCCTCCGCCAACCCGTTTCATAATGAGGTCACCGACTCGCTGACGCAGCGTCTTGATGGGAATGTACGCGTCCAAGTTGTAGTCACGGGAATCGAGGCTCCCGCCAATTGCGGCCGAGGCGGTGCGATCTTTGGTTTGCCCGATGACGGTGTAGAACTCGCTTCCGACCCAAATTGTCCGCCCAATCGGGTTTTCATATGGGAACAGACGCTTGGCGGTATCGTTAGCTAAAACGATAACCTTTTCTCCGCGGTCTCGCGTCGAAAGCCAACGTCCGCGTGCAATCTCAAGTCGGTTTAGCTCCAGATAGTCTTCCGTGCAGCCAACCAGTTTCGTATCCGCGGTACGATCGTCGAGTCGAAGTTCGAACTTAAGTTCACGCATCGGGATTGCGCGGTTAATGTTCGGAATGTTCTCGACGATTCTTCGAAAGTCCGCTCGCAACAATCCGTAGGCTTTAACCCTGCTATTGGCTTCTTCTTCGCTACCGGCATTTGGTTCCTTGGTGCGGACGATGACGTTTCTCGCGCCCAGTTCCAAGATCTGTTGCTGCGCCCGATAGCTGACGCCTTCTCCCATCGCGACTAGCCAGATCACGGTTGACGTTCCAATGAAGATGCCGAGCGCGGCCAGTCCCGCTCGCATTTTCTGGACGAGTAGGCTCTTGATTCCGAGGTCCACTGTTTGGAGAAACTGTGCAATCACTGGTACAGGTCAATCTGTTGCAGTCAAACAATAACAGCCAATACTGATACTAGCACGAAGCGCAAGCGAGTGGTTCACCTTTACAGTAGTGGTGCATTTCTTGCGGTTTATACACATGCCGATCACTCGCTTGCGCTTCGTGCTAGTATTTTTTCATTCGCTTGTGGTTGTGTCGGCTGCTCGAATGCACTCGGATTTAGAAGAACTTCATCGCCTTCGCTCAATCCATCAGCAACGATGCTGAATACGTTGTTGCTGTCGCCGAGCGTGATTTTCCGGCGTACTGCTTCCTCGGAGTCCTTGACCCAACAAAACGTCCCGATTTCTGATTCAACGACGGCTGCGACAGGGATCAGCAACACATCTTCGTATTCTGCGACCTTGATCTCTACTTCGGCGCTCATGCCTGGACGCAAGCCCTCCCTTGGTGGAAGAGACACATAGGTGTCGTAGCGGACTTGGTTTCCGGTCCACCAACCGGCGGGTTTGGCGATGGAAGCGACCTCGGAGACGCTGCCATTGAGAGTCCCCTCCGTCAGCGTCACTCTTGTCTCCTGTCCGATCTTCAAGCGTTTCACAAGCGACTCGTGGACACCGAGTTTCACTCGCATCTTCTCCAGGTCAGGCATCAGCAAGAGTACTTGGTCCTTGTAAACGTTCGTCCCCTCGGCGATCGGTGCAGTTTCCCACTGTGCGGCGTTCGGGTGGATGACCAATCCATCGCGGTCCGCTCGCAAGATGCAGTACTGAAGCTCCTCAACGGCGCGGTCTCGTCGAGAGGTATCCGCCATAGCCCGTTCCACATTTGCCTCATGGGTCGCGGCGATCGATGAAAGATCGCCCTGAAGCGTTTGCAATTGCTCTTTGTAGGTGAAGTCTTCAAGCACCTTGAGCTGAGTCTCCTTCAGCTCAAGTGCCAGCGCCGCTTGTTCGACCGCGAATTGCAATTCTTCAATCTCCAACTCGCTAACGAATCCACTGCTGGCCATCAGCTTCGAATGCTTGAGGCGATCCCGAGCACTTTGCAAAACGGATTTAGAAACCGCGATGTCCTTCTCCATGGACATCACTTCTGTGCGGAACCGTCCTTGGTCGTACTCTTCGACGGCTAGCTTTGCTCTGGCCAATCTTGCAGCGGAGGAATCTGCCCCGGATTGGGACCAGTTCGCATACTTCGTGCGTTCGTCGACCTGCTCTTGGATGAACAATGAATCAAGTCGAACGAGTTCATCGCCCTTCTTGACGTAACTGCCACTCTCGATAATCCAGAGGACTGCATTTAGACCTCGTACCTTCGACTTGATCTCGTAGTTATCTTCGCTTTCGAGAATCCCTTGTTCTTCAATGGTCACGACTAAATTGCCACGTGAAATACGGTGGGTCATGCCAGCAAGTATCTCACTTTCTGCGAATAAGTAGCCAGCTGCGCGAGCGATTGCCAAAGCAAGCGCCGTGAAAACCGCAAACGCAATGAGCAGCTTGATACTAGCACCAATACTAGCACCAATACTAGCACGAAGCGCAAGCGAGTGGATCGGTGTGGAAGTTGGTTCCGTCACTTGCTCGCGCTTCGTGCTAGTACTGCCCGTCACTTGCTCGCGCTTCGTGCTAGTATTGGTTTTCACTCGTTCGTGATTCGTACTAGCCATCGCGATCCTTCCTGTCCTGTGCGTCGCCCGCGTATTCGATTGCAACCTCCAAGTCTTCTTCATGATTTATGTAGCGCAGGCTTGCCCCCTCGGTCCAGAAGTGCTCGCGTCCAGGGTGATGTGGTTTTAACTTGCGAGTACACCAACTCTTGAATTGATCTCGTACCGTTTGGGGAGAGTAGTTCGGCGAAGTGACAACGACATGAACGTGGTTTGTCCTCGCGTTTGCCCTGTGGAGCGTCCAGTGCCGAATGTCGCAATGCTTTCGGATCGTTTCCTCGACAATTGCTCGATCGGTTGTCGACATCAGAAACTCGGATTCAACCATCTTCGATCTAGCGGTTTTCTGTAGCTCGTAATCTGGTCCAACTTGCTCGCCTTTTCCCCATTCATGCCAGCCTCGTTCATCACCAGGCAACCACGTACCGTAGCACGTCCACGTGATGAAGTAGCCAAGTGGCTCGTTTGGATTAAAGGGTCGATCGTTCATTGCGATGTCCTTACTAGCACGAAGCGCGAGCGAGTGATGTGATGTGATGTGATTAGCATAACGCATTCACTCGCTTGCGCTTCGTGCTAGTATTGGTTTCACTCGCTTGCGCTTCGTGCTAGCACTTCCCACTACAGATCCTCAAATCCAACTTTTTGCTCTCGGGTTCCACGCAGTGAAGCGGCGGCTTCCTGCTGGGCTCCAGGGACATTGGCTAACGGATCGAGAATGACTTGCTCTCCCTCGTTCAATCCGCGTTCAACCAAGATGAACATGCTGCTGCTGTCTCCGAGTTCTACGACGCGGCGTTCTGCCCCGGATCTGGTTTTCACCCAACAGATGAACTCGCCTTGAATCTCAAGACACGCGCTCGTCGGAATGGTCAAAACACCTTGATGACGGGCAAGCACAATTTCTACTTCGGCGCTCATGCCGGGTCGTAGGCCTTCCGCCGTGGAAGGTAGAGAAACGATTGTGTCGTACTTGACGACATTGCCAGTCCACCACCCGGCCGGCTTCGCTACTTCAGCGACATACGTCACTTCCCCCGAGAGGACTTCACGATTCAACGTAATGTTCGATTCCATGCCGGACTTTAAACGGTCAATAATGGACTCATGAATTCCAACCTTGACTTGCATCTGCGTTAGATCAGGCATTAAGAGCAGGGTCTGATCCTTGTTGACCGTACCTCCCTCTTCAATTTTCGGGGCATTCTCCCACTCCTCGCCATCGGGATAGATCACGAGCCCATCGCGCTGGGCAACAATCGTGCAAAGCCCAAGCTCCTCTTGTGCCCGCTCCAGCCGTTTCTTGTCCGCCAGAGCTCGCTCGACATCAGCTTCCCAGGTAGCTTCCGCGACCTTCAACTCGCCTTGTAAGCGAACGAGTTCTTCTTTCTTCGTATAGTTCTCAAGGACTTCGATTCGGGTCTTGATAAGCCCGACATTCATTTCAGCTTGCTCAGATGCAAATTCTCGCTCTTCTACTTCGAGTTCACTAGTATATTCGCTTCGCGACATCATTTGAGAGTGCTTCAATCGGTTCTTGGAGTTCAAGAGCCGCGATTCGGCAACGGCGAGATCTTTCTGCAAAGAAGAGAGCTCCGAAATGAAACGACCTTGTTCATATTCAGATATCGCAAGTTTGGCTCGTTCTACATCTGCCGCCGATCTCGCGACTTGTGATTCTGCTAAGTGATAGAATTTCGTGCGTTCACTGATCTCCTCTTCGATCGCTAGGGTCTCAAGACGGATTAACTCATCGCCTGCCTTTACGTCCGTTCCGCTATCGATCACGAAAGTAATCGTATTGCTACCTCGGACACGACACTTCACTTCAGTGTTGTTCGCACTTTCGAGTGTACCTTGTTCCGTGACGGAAACGATCAATTCGCCTCGGCTGATTGTGTGCGTTGGAGCAGAATCGAGCAAACTGTCGTTTGATTTACTGGGCGCAATACTTACCCAAGCTATCCCGGCAGCAGCTAAAATCGCGGCTGGGAAGAAAAGAAACTTAGTCATCGGCAGCCCCCGCAATAATAGCACGAAGCGCAAGCGAGTGAAAAGTAGCTCACTCACTCACTCACTCACTCACTCACTCACTCACTCACTCACTCACTCACTCACTCACTCACTCACTCACTCACTCACTCACTCACTCACTCACTCACTCACTCACTCACTCACTCACTCACTCGCTTGCGCTTCGTGCTAGTAAGATAGATTTGTGACGTCATTGCTCCGTCTCCATTCGATGAGGTGGTACATCATTCACTCGCTGGCGCTTCGTGCTAGTATCGAGCGTCATCATGGCATCTTCCTCCGCCTCTTCAAGGAGTGCAGCTGGATTCAGAATCACCTCCTCACCTTCTTTCAGCCCAGCTAAGACCTCGATGAAGACGTCGTTACTATCGCCGAGCTCAATCAGCCTCTTTTCCGGTTCGATTTCTCCCTGGACCCAGCAAAAGACACCGTCCTCGGTTTCGACCACGGCTGCGACGGGAATCAGGAGAACATCGGGATGGACAGCGAGAATCACTTCCACTTCGGCGCTCATGCCAGGCTTCAGACCTTTATCAGATGGCAACTCAATCACGGTGTCGTACTTCACAACGTTTCCAGTCCACCATCCCGCTGGACGCGTCACCGAAGCTACTTCTGAGACGGTCGCCTCAAGCGTTCGATCGGGCAAAGTGACGATCGCTTTCAGCCCTGGCTTCACACGGTCGATCACCGACTCGTGGATTCCCAATTTCACTTGCATCTGGGACAAGTCGGGCATCAGCAACAGAACCTGATCTTTCCGGACCGTCGCGCCTTCGGTGATATCAGGCGTGGACTTCCAAGACGCCGCTGACGGATAGATGATTAAGCCGCCCTTTTCGGCGCGAATCACACAATCCTCCAGCTCTTGAGCCGCACGATCTCGTCGCTTGATCTCCATCGCCAGCCCGGCTTGGTCGGCGGCAAGTTTGGATTCACTGGCAGTTTTGTTTCCATGCAGGGTCTCGAGCTGCATTTTGCGGGTGAAGTCTTTCAACACCTTGATTTCAGTTTCTTTCACCTTCAGCTCCAACTCCGCCTGGGTCACCGTGAAGGCATTGCCTTCCACCTCGAGATCGGTGACGTAACCTTGACGAAAAAGCGATTTGGACCGCTCATACATTTTCCGAGCAGTACGCAAGTTGCGCTTGTGAGCGGCGAGTTCTTTCTCCAACGCTTGCAGTTGCGACTTCAAGCGCCCTTGCTCGTAGGCGTCAATCGCAATCTTGGCCGTCTTCACATTGGCTTCAGTCTGCGCCAAGGTGGCCTGCGCAATGAAAGTGTTCGTCTTCGTCAGGCTGTGCTGTTCTTCGATAACTTTTGTGTCGAGCCTGACCAGCTCTTGGCCTTTTTCGACGACCGTCCCCGTCGGAACGACGTAGGTTACTGTGCTAAACCCGCGGACCTTGCATTTGATTTCGGTGTTATTTGAACTTTCGAGTGTCCCTTGCTCCGTAACGGAAACCGTCAGTGACCCCCGCTTAATCGAATGGGTTAGGTACTCTCGAGACTCACTCGAAGATCCCGGCCAAAACGCGGCCCCCGCTGCTGCTCCGATGATTGCGATGATTCCTAGCAACGCCGCGATGCGGGTAGCGCCGCGGTCTCGAGGGAGTTCCTGCGCAATTGGCTCGGCATCTTTGGCAGGAAAGGTCGTTGCAGACATGGAATGGGCAGGATGGATAACGCGCGAGCGAGTGAATAATTACTAGCACGACGCGCAAGCAAGTATCTAGCATTCGGCTGACCACTTGCTTGCGCGTCGTGCTAATATAGCAACCACCGTGACCGCCAAATCGTGGACTCCAAATCAGCCGATTTTTTCGAAATTCTACTTCTGCGGCGGCTTTATACTAGCACGACGCGCAAGCGAGTGGGCAATTGAGGGGACTCACTCACTCACTCGCTTGCGCGTCGTGCTAGTATTGGGGGCGGGGCTTGGATCACAACAGGCATCCCAGCTGCGCCAGGCCCGCTAACTTGCGGTCGATCGTAGTCGGAACCGTCCGCTTGTTCCAACTCAAGCACCTCGACCGGGACAGGTGGTGGCAGTGTCTCCACCACATCAGATTCAATGGCGACCGAGGGCTCAGCGAAGTCCAAGGAGTTTTCGATCCAGCGTCCTGACGGATCCAACTGCATAATACCCAGCTCGCGATAGAGGCGAAGCCGAGCAGCATAGTAATTGAGCCAGGCCGCAAGAAAACTGTTTTGTGAATTCTGCAACGAGCTTTGGGCTCCGAGCAGGTTAATCGCCGTGGTCGGGTTAATTTGGGGACGAGCGCCGGGCTGGACTGGGGGTGGTGGCGTAAGCAGCGCCAGTTGCGTTTGCTCAACCCGCCTCAAAGCGATGGAGACAGCTCGACGCTGAATCTCTAGCTGCAATCTCCGCTGCTCAAGCGTCCGCAATAGGGCTCGCAGTCCCTTCTGCAAAGAGTCGCGCGACTGGATGAAATCTCGACGACTGCGTTGGTATTGAATCAGCGTCTCGCGGTAGCCATTTCGTTCCAACAGTCGTGCCAAGGGAGCATCAAACTCGACTCCCAATCGAAGGGAACTTGTCGACGCTCGGAAATCCACTGGATTGTTCCGTGCCGTTCGGACATCACCACCACCGGTGATCGATAGATTGGACTTGAGGGCATTGGCTGCAATCTGAATAGCACGCCAACGGTCTACCAGCGCGGCTCGTCCGTTCATGAAGTCCAGCCGATTGGCAAGAGCAATCTGAAACGCAGCTTCGGGTTCCAATTTGACCTGCTCAACCGTAATGACCTCGAGTCGTGCTTGAGCTGGAATCAAGGAGAGTCGTTCAACAAGTTGAACGAAGGACTGAACCCAAGCGGTCAGGTCCACGATTGTCTGCTCTCGCCCTTCGACAATGAAGGATTCGCGGATTCGTTCGAGTTCGATGGCGGACGCTTCGAATCCAACGTCGCCGGACTCCAGTTCCTTGAAACGCTCGTAGAGTCGCTCGCGGTCTCTTTTGAACAGCTCTTTCTCGTCGTCCCTCATCAGCGACTCTCGCTGGGGAACGATGCCATTCATTTGCTCGAGATCATCTCTGGCGATGTCGAACAGCTCTTTCACTGGTTCAATGAAACCTTCGGCTGCCGCAAGCGATCGCTGGGGCTCGGATTCGAGATCGAGCAAGTACGACTGGATGTCCACGACATCTTGTGCGATTGCTATCGTCTCGCCCATCCAGCTTTCGGAGTCCGCAATCGTCTTAGCCAGAGTCTGCTCTGTCAGTTCGTCCAACAAATCATCGAGGCGTTCCGAAACTCTAGCAAAACGAGCGGGAAGACTGTCGATCTGTGGCTGCAATCGTTCAACAGATTCGGCGATACTTAACCGCTCTTTACTAGCACGAAGCGCAAGCGAGTGGCTCTCATCTTCCTCGGCTAGCGAACGATACTCCGAACTCTCACTTGCTTGCGCTTCGTGCTGGTATCGCTCCGAACTCTCACTTGCTTGCGCTTCGTGCTGGTATTGCTGCAGATCAGTCGGTATGTTTCGAGCTTGGCGAGCGGTCGCGTCGATGACCGCCTGCAAACTCAACAAGAACTGGTCAACATCATCGATGTTACCGTCGCCTAATTCCGGGAGCAACCCTTTGAGCTTTTCGATCCTAGACTCCAGGTCCAACAATTCGCCTGCAATTCCCAGGCGACTTTGAAGCTCGAGAATTGAGTCGACAACCGGACTCGACTCGAGCGGTATTAGCTGAAACCCTTCGACAAGCTGTTCATCTACTTCGGTCGGCAAATCCGATGGAAGGCCCAGAATCTGAGTCTTGTAGTTATCGACGGCAAGCTCCAGCCCATTGGTCTGGTCGAGCAAGTTCGAGCGAGTGACTTCGATGTTCTGCCGGAATTGGTCCACCTGCACAATATCGATTAACTCGTTGTCATAGAGCGCCTCCAAGCGGTCGCGAGTCCTTAGCTGCAGTCGAAGATTTTCCTCGGTGTTGCGTATCTGCTGAGCTTGTTGTAGCAAGTCTAGGTAACCGCCTACTCCGCCGAAACCGGAAAACGACTGCAGACTGGTGTCGGGCCCGCCGCGCTGCGGGCCGTCAACTCCAAGTTCACCAATCACAATCTGGGTGAAGAATCCTTGACGGAACTGGCTGTAAGCGCGCAGGTTGGCTAGCAACCGCCGTTCGCTTAGCGTCAATTGCTCCAATGCAATGTGTCGCCCGCCTCCCCGGAGCAATGGTTGGATAAAAGAAAAGTTGGCCAGAGAGCTGGCGAGGCTGACGTCTCCACCGGTGAACTCGAACGCAAATGAATTGGCAAAGCCGACAAGCACTTCGCCCGCTGTTGCTAACCTGCGACTTGCGGACAGGTCACTCGTGACATTCAGCCGATTGCTCTCCGGTCGCGGAAATGGACCGGCGACGACGTAGCCAGTTCCTGGAACAAACCCGATGGTCGCAGGTGCAGTGTTGCCCTGGTGTCGATAGTCGACGGCGTTTCCGCCGAAGAATTGGGTATCCAGTCGGAATCGCTCTCCCGTCACATCGAGTGATGACAGATAAAGCGTTTCGAGCGAACGTTGGTGCAGCGGCGCGTGCACGTAGGCCAGGCGAACAGCAGAATCGAGATCGAGTTTAACTCTACCGTCGTCAGCCAATTCGGTGTATTCCGCCAAACGCACTTGCCACTGGGGATTCTCTAACGCCGATCTCACTCCGTAGTCGCCCCAGTGCTTCCAACCCTTCATGCCATCGACGCAGTGCATGTAGCGATGCGACGCGGGATCATCCGCTGGCATTGGCGAACAATCCGGGTTGTAGGGATCGAAATACCGACTTCGCGGATCCAAATCGATTCCAAGGTCGGATTGTTCCCATCTCGGATCGCAGTTCCGTTCTGCGATAGTGCTGTAGGCGTCTCGGTCTGCGTTCAATCGGTGCTTAGTTTGGGAGCAACCAGCTAACAGTATTCCGAGAACAATACCAGCACGAAGCGCAATTGAGTGTGATCTGTGCGGTTTAACGGATGGAAGATGACTGACCCCATCGACTCTGCAGCAGAAAAGTATCTGTGAGCTCACCGGATTCGAAACAACTCGCTTGCGCTTCGTGCTAGTAAAATGAGGACGGCGCACAGAGAAACCTCTTCTGATCGCGCTAGTTAGAACGCGAATGCGTAAAATGATGTCTCCTGGTTTCTCCCCGGTTGTTATCGTTGATCCGATGCTGCCGACATGAGCACCTATGCCGGTCGTCGGGCGCAGGGTTCCTAACCGTTACAGCCGGAACTTGTTTGGTTGTCAAAATAGGGCACAACCAGGCAATATTGGCAGAATCCAGAGAATCATGTCCACGATTGGACGTCGTAGGTTGGTAGTTCCCTAGCGGATCAAAGATCAGCAATACGCAACCCACCGGAAAGATAGGTCGTTGGATAGTTCGAGCGAGATACCACCAAAAGCGGCCGACGAGGGGCGGCGTGATCGCATTCTGCGTTCCGCGTTCGAGTGCCGGGAAGAACTCGTGACCTATGCGAGGGTTCTGCTCGGGAATTATTCGGCGGCAGAGGATGCCGTCCAGGAAGCAATGCTCGTTGTTGTTGCAAAATACGATCAATTCGAGGAAGGAACTTCTGTCCTAGCGTGGTGCCGTTCGATCGTCCGAATCGAAGTCTTGCGCGCCAAGCAACGGCACCAGCGTGAACGCACTTTCGCGCAGAAAGTTCTCGACGATGCGGTCGACGCTGCATTTGAAGAGTTTCAAAGCTCTCGAACTGCCCATGAACGAGAGCTAAGGCGAGACGCTCTTGCGCAGTGCGTCGAGCAGATCTCGGATCGTAGCAAACGAGTTCTCGAGTCAAGATTCGTCGACGAACTTGGCTATCCCCAGATTGGAGAGCGACTTTCCATGTCTATCGAAGCAGTCCGCAAGGCACTGTTTCGAGTCAAGAAACAAGTCCGTAAATGCGTCGAAACTCGGTTGAGGACGGCACAATGAGCGAAAACTACAATCCGAATGAACTTGAGTGGGATGACTTGGTCCAGCGCCACCTGAACGGGGAGCTCAGCGAATCCGAAATGGAACGGCTGGCAGAGCTGCTCGACGGCGCCCCAAGTCTACGGAAGGACTTCGTCGAGCGTGCATCTTGGGAGACGGAACTGGCAGAAGTACTCCGTACCGGTGGCAAGAACGAATCACGCGACTTCGATTCGGCAATTGCCGGCAAGCTAGAGACTCGGCAGGGTAAGTCTATTCGGTTCTTGCGCGCGATGCTCGCTGTTGCTGCAGCCGCCATTTTGATGCTCTCAACATTGCTGTTTGATTCGCAGAGCAAGTTGAAGATTGCTAACACCAACGAAGTACCGGTGAAACTGGATTCCATCGCTCAGATCACTGGCTTGAGCGGTTCCTTGATCTGGACCGGGGATCGTGGGCAGATCATGCGCGAAGTGAAAGTCGGAACGGAGCTCGCAGGAGGGACGATCGAGGGACTGTCCCCCGACTCATGGTTTGAGTTGCGATTCAACGACGGCTCCGCGGTAACCATCTCGGGAGCGTCAATGTTGACGTTTAGCGACGATGGACAGAAGCGGCTACGGCTGCGCGAAGGTCGCATGTCTGCGGATGTTTCTCCGCAACCAGACGGCGAGCCGATGATCATTCAAACTCGCACGGCTACTTTGACGGTACTGGGTACTAGTTTCGACGTTGAGGCAGATCTGCCAGCCACTTCAGTCAGTGTTCGAGAAGGCAACGTTCGCGTCACGCGTAATAGTGATGGCATGGAGATTGATGTACCCGCCAACCACCGGGTGGTTGCCGCAGCCGACCAGGAATTAGAACGCAGGCAGATAACAGGCGTCGTCCACCAGTGGAAAAGTCGCGTCGATCAAGGGCCCGACGAAACCTTCGGCAAGTGGCTGGCTGCTACTGACGCAGATCCTCCCTTACTGAGAGCCGTAGCCTACAACCCGAAGGAAGCTCCTCACGTAGTCCTTTACTTGCTAGGTCTAGGAGTCCGCAACGATGAAGCCACTCCGGTGCAATTGAATTCCGATTCGCACTTTGAGATTTATGGAAAGATGGAAGTTGAGACTGACATCTATTTCGGGATTGAAGTCGCCTACGAGAAGGGAGACTACGCAGGAAAGTTTCGCGCTAAGTGCATCGTCGAGCAAGATGCTTCAGGCAACTTTGTCGCCAGCGCCGATCTTCCCGACTTCGAGCTAGACCCGTCCGTTGCCGCATTCAAAGACAAACTCGCGCCCTCGCCAGAAGGCCTGTTTGTCAACGGAGTTTGGAGCTTCACGCATTCCGAGACTCCATCGGGGCTGCGGATCAGCGCGGTTGAGTTGACTGGAGGAATCCACGAATGAATCAGTCTCGGAGGTAAGGTGCATGCAGATTCTCTGGGGAGCACTCATGTCCGCCATCGGCATATTTATGCTGGTATGCGGAACCTTGAAGACAGAGTTCATCGTCTATCGCCTGCTCGTGGCGCGATCACGAATTGCTTTGGGCGAAGGAGACGCCGTCCATCGATTCTATCAACTAGTTGGTATCATTCTGATTGCTCTAGGAATACTCTGGGCATTGGGAATAATCTGGCAGCAGTAGCTTCACTCTCAAGCCAAGAACGACCGCGAGAACGATCTGCCCAATCCAAGTGATGCACATGACATCGAACCACACGCTACCGAACTGGCGGAAGTTGGTCTCGCCCCGAATGGCCGCGGCGGTGGTTATACCAATCTTGCGAAACGCGAAGGATGTGGTTCAGGTGGCCTTGGCTGAACACGCAAGACGCGTTGAGGACCTCGTGCTCGAGGGTTTGGATGACTCGTTCGACGAAGGCTTGCAGGTTCGGGATGACCACGCCGTCAAATTGAGCGTTTCGAGACTCCACTTCAACATCTTTCCCATTTAGTCTACCCCATTCACGGTAGTCCTGTTCAATCGCTTCGGGCGCTGCTCTACCTACTCGCGTAAACCAAACGTCGCCCACGAGCCGCCCTTACCGCACCGCCGACCAAGGCTTTGGCCAACGCGAAACTATGCCCGACTAAAGCTTCGGATGTATTCGTGGGGGGACAAAAAGAAAATCCCCAGCTTAACGCTGAGGAAGTTGATGAAGCTAAAGTCTTTGCTCGAAAGACTTTAAGTGAAGTACACCCAAGAGGATTCGAACCTCTAACCTTCGGTTCCGTAGACCGATGCTCTATCCAGTTGAGCTATGGGTGCGTTTGGTAGTAAAATTTGGGACGAATGATAATTCAGATGACAGATTCTAACGTCCGGTGGCTAGGCTTGCTACGGGTATTTGGCATGCATTGCCGGTATCCGGAATATTTTTTTGGGACCAATTTTCATTTTTTAATTGTGAAAAGCACTTAGGTGGCTGCGGAGGCTGGCTCGTGATGAGCGTTAACATTCTGCCAACACTGCTGGTTTGGTTCGTTCTGAACGGGAGTCAGTCTGTTGACCAAGAAGAATTTAATAAGCTCTTTTATCAAGCTGGCCTTGAAATGGCGGAGACCAAGCTGGCGAACATGAGGGCGCGTGTCGATGAGCGGAAAAAGGTTATCAGCGATATCGCTAAGGCAAGAAATGTCGAGTTCGACCAGGCTGAAGAGACGCTGCTATTCGATCCTGCGACGGACACCTGGAAATTGCATACGCGCGACCGGGAATCACACAAGCTGTATGTAGAGAATGAACGCGCCCATTTCCAAACCCTTACGAGCCAATTGGAATCGTTGGCTACCTGGGAATTGCCAACCTTCAATGTCAATCAGATGCGCGTGGGCTCGGTCGGAATTCCATTTGAACGCACAGGAGCGGGGGCATTTCTCGTTTCGCAAGTTTTATCGGAGAAGCGTTTGTTAATTGCTTGGTCGACAGCCCCTTTCATTCTGGAAGGGCCAGATTTCGGTGATGTCCGCGCCGAACAACTCATCGAGGTGGAATCGATCTGTATGGTTGTCGGCACCGAGCCGTATGAAAACGCCGATGGCGACACCCAGACAGTGTTTGTCATCAAGGTCCAAGACCCACAAATCATCAAAGAAGCTATGCAGTATGCGGCTAGACACAAGCCGAAGAAGCCGTGGCGCTTGCGGACATGGACGGATGCAACGGGCAAGTACTCAGTTGAGGCGGAATTGATCACAGCCACTCGCGATGCGGTGAAACTACGGAAAACAACTGGCATTGAAATTACCGTTGCGCTGTCGAAGCTGTCTGTCGCCGATCGTGAGTTTGCCAACGATCACGTCGATCCGTAAACATACTGCCCAGTGGTCTTGTTACTTAACCCGCCGCACTCGTGTTCCGAGGGCAAGACGGGGCTTTCGCGGGGGGCGGAGCGTGAGTTCAGCGAGCTTTTCCGGCGAGAGGAAACGCGTTGGCCCTCCCCGCTAGGTTCCTGAAACTCACCTAGCCACCCTCCCGCGAAAAAGTGCACTCTTGATTGTCAAGTCTATTGCGCGGGAGGGTGAGATACCATATCGTTCTAACCGTAACCTGTCCCGGATAAGCGTAATCTATCCTGGATAACCGTAACCTGCCCCAGATAACCGTAACCTGCCCCAGATAACCGTAGCGTATTCCGATCTAAGTTACCGAGTGTTGGTGTCCAAGTGCACTGACTGCGGAGGTCCTCCCACTCGTGCTCGCTCCACAATGACCGAATCCGGAGTGTTCTTGCCCGCTTTGATCACGAAGGTCTTGCCTTTTGGCGCGCTGGGAACAAAGGTTTGGCCATTGGCGCGGACCGTGTAAAGTATTTCGTTACTGTCGGAATCGATGAGTTGAATTACTGGTGAATCCACGTCAAAGGCAAGCTCCCCAAGTTTCCCCCAGGAGGGCGGATTGTAATTATCGAATTGCGAAATGACGCGCGGCCATCCGTCGTACTGCTTCGAGGCAGGATCGGTAATGTCTACGTTTCGTGGCCAACATTCCATCGTGATTTGGCGCGTCATGGTATTCAGTCGGACGATACCGAATCCGGCCGATCGCGTGTTCAGCACATTGCCGGCTGGCTTCTTGTCGGGATTGGCGGCTGCAAAGTTGGTAACTTTATTGCCGAAACCGTCGAGAAGATCACCTGTGTAGTTGGGGCTACCGGGTTCACGATTCTTACCAGGTTCCAGGGGTTCCCACCAACGCAGGTACAGATTGGCAATTGAAGGGACGCAAAACGACCAAATTGCGTCTCGATGTTCGTCAACTCCGTGCTGGAAAATGGTTGCCAAGTGCTGGTCGCCTGCGTAATGAAACGCGAAACCTTTGCGAAGCGATCGAAGAGCTGCGTTGCGGCCGGATTGCGGCCAACCGTTGGAGTCCATGTCCGCGTGTAGTCGGCCATTGGCATCGCCGTGAATGTGTGCACCGCCGCAGAAGATGGTTTGCGACAAAGCGACTTTCAACCGTGCGTTGTGCCAGTCCTGCGTCCACTGATCCAGGAAATCCAGTTGTCGCTGACCAAGCAATACAGCTCCTTCGACATCAACACTCGCAGGATCGTAGTCCGGATTGCGAATGTGATCTGGGCGCGGCCCCTGCTTGGGGACTCGACCAGCCGGGCCAGTCTTAAATTTACGGTCCTCGAGGATGGCAAAATCGACGTTTCCCCAGTTTAAGTTCGTAAAGTAGACGCCGATCCCTTGACCAATCGTATGCGGATCGACTGGGTCGGGTAGGTGGCTGGTTTGCGCTCGTTCGACTTCTTGGACGTAGTCTCCGGGTTGGGCGTATCCGCCGTCCGCAGCGCCGCTGAGCGTAGAGATTTTCCCGCTCTCTCCCCACAGGTTCGGTTGTCCAACATCATGATCATCAGGCAAACAAATGGTTGGACGGTTTTTGATGATGTCGCCGAAGTCGCGACCAAACTTGAGCCAAGCTGCGTAGTGACGGTTGTGGTCGTAAACTTGATCACCGGAGAAAAACAGCACATCGGCGTCGACTTTCTTCACATTATCTATGAGGTCTTGTCGAGAAATATCTCCACCATGTGCCGGCTGAATCGAGTTGCCGGTGAATCCGGCAACGATAATTTCATGCTTGTCAACTGGATTCCTACGTATGGTGCCTTCGTATATCGCATTGATTCCATGTCGCACGCGGTACTTGTGGACTCGCGTGTCGTCCCAGTCATCGACCCGAAACGGCGCTGTCCAGCCAGCTTCAACAATATTAGTGCGAGCCACTTCGACCCATTGTCCATCGTTCTCAACTTCCAGTCGCGCGAATCGTTGATCGCTAGCTTTGAGTGGATAGAGTTGTGCGGTCAGCTTCAGTGTTTTGTCGTGGACGGTGTAGAGCGCAAAGCATATTACTTCGCTGCGTTGGACTTCGGGGATGGAGAGATCGACTCTGGATTGACGCCGATTCTGACCCCACACGGGGTGTAAGCTCAGGAGCCAAAAAACGCTTAAAAGAAGCGTTGCGAAGCGTACATTCATGGAGTTGCCAATCGCAAAAAGTTATCAACATGTGGGTATTACTGTTTCGAAAGCAGTATTGCTTCGGCAACGGTCTTGCGTCCGAGCGACGGCTGATCAAAGGGGCCATCGGCGCTGCCTTTGGGCCATGTGGCTGGGTCGGCGTATTGCCCTTCATCTCGGAACTGTCGCTGCAGCCGAGCTATCTCCGCTTTCAGCTCACTAAACTTTGCATTGACTGCTGGGTTTTGGGCTTCGGCATCCGCAAACAACAAGTTGTGCTGCTCAGTCGGATCGTTAACGATGTCATACATTTCATAGACATCTTTGGTCCAGTAATAGATGAGCTTGTGAGTCTTGGTCCTTACGCCGTAGTGGGCTCGCGTATTGTGATGCCCTGGGTCGTGGTAATATCGATAATAGATAGACTCTCGCCAATCACTGGGCGATTCGCCGCGCAGCAGTGGCGCGAGCGAACGACCTTGCATGGAGTCTGGTATGGGCAAGCCAGCCAAGTCCAAGAAGGTGGGTGCCAAATCGATGTTTGCCACAAATTGCGATGGCGTACTGTTGGCTTGGATCCCAGGCCCTCGCGCAAGCAGCGGCACACGCAAGCCAGGTTCGTACATGAATCGCTTGTCATACATTCCCAAATCGCCCAAGTACCATCCGTTGTCCGCAGAATAAATGACGATGGTCTCTTTGGCCAAGTTTGTTTCGTCGAGGTAGTCAAGGATTCTGCCTACCCCATCGTCAACACCCTGCACGCAGGCGAGGTAGTCTTGCATGTACCGTTGGTATTTCCACTTGATAAGTTCTTCGCCAACTAGTTGCTTGCCGTCTACAGTCAACTCCATGGGTTTGACCGCAAGCCACTGATTGCGCTCTTTACCCTGCAAGTCCGCGGGCGGTTCAAGTTTTAGGTCGCGGCGAGTTAAGTCACGGGCCACGGTCTGCTCGTTCTCGGGAAGTGCTGCAGGGCGGGTCGCATAATTGTCCCACAACGAATCTGGTTCCGGAATCACTTGATTTTTGAATTTTGCCTTGTTTCGCTCATCGGGTTCCCATGCACGGTGCGGAGCCTTCTGGTGAAGCATTAAGAAAAACGGCTTGTCTTTTGGGCGCGTCCTGAGAAATTCGATTCCCAGGTCAGTCGTGATGTCCGTGCAGTGCCCTTCGAGATTGATTTTGCTGCCCGGCACGAGAAAGGTTGGATTCCAGTAGGCGCCCTGGCCAGGCAAAATGGCCCAGCGATCAAAGCCAACTGGATCCGAGCCAAGATGCCACTTGCCGATCATGCCCGTATGGTAGCCGCCCGCCTGCATGTGCTTGGCAACCGTATCTCGCGATGCGTCAAAACGATTAAAAACCGGCACTCCGTTAAGATGCGAATACTGGCCTGTCAACAATGTTGCACGACTGGGCGTACAGATCGAATTGGTCACAAAGGAGTTCGTAAAGCGTGCGCCCTGCGTTGCCAAACGGTCAAGGTGCGGAGTCTGGTTGACTTTGGAACCGTAGGATGAAATCGCGTGTTGTGCGTGGTCATCCGAGAAAATAAAGATAATGTTGGGCTGTGCAGCTTGAGCAGAGACGGCAAGTGCATAGCAGGCGATCGCCGAGATCAGCGTGTATATCGAGATGCAGCGTGTCATTTTTGGGCCAAGTTTATGAATAATAAATAGGAATTCGGTTTCATGGACTGCCTCGGTGGAGACAACCAAAGTTCGATGATGATTGATGTGGTGAAGGTGATCAAGCCCCTGCACGTGCGTGTCTTGCAGCTTAGATCCAAGTACCGTGTGGCTTATTTTAAGTCCAGAGAAATATGCCAGTCTCATACTCAGAGTGCATCGGTGTTTTCTGAGTATCTTCGAGCGATTTCGCTTGTACTGAACGCCATGTTACAATCTTTCAACCATTCACGATGTGTCGGCTTGTGTGACAGGGTCGGGAGTCTTTTCAGCCTAAAGTTCGCCAATTAGAAACACATGTTCCTACCAGCGGCATCTCTTCGGTGGCGGGCGCTGCTAAAAAGACTCCCGACCCTTTCCTGTCGACGCCAAGTTCGTGAACGGTTACCAATCTTTCAACACGCTTACGACAACATAACCTGCCCAAGACCAGACGTGAACCCACCGAATCAAGACAAGCTGCCAATGATCTGTCTGCGACTGGGCACGATTCTGTGCTTCGCTGGCTGGACTTGGGTCCACTTTTATTGGGAGGGGCCCTACGGTGTGTTGCTCTGGCACGATTCGACTTTCGAGCTTGCAGCGCGATTCGGTTTCAGTTGGGAACAGTTTGTTGGAACAGGGGCGGATGATGGGGTTGTACAGAGTTGGATTGCGCGCGTTTGGTGGCTCTACCTCGTATGCACCCTGTTAGCCGTGACGGCCCGCAAGAAGGCCTGGATTCAAATGGCGGGGTTGGTTGTAGGGAGTGGGCTTCTTGCCATTGTTAGTTATGCCGCTTACATCCGTTCGCAGTACCAATTGCCCATGTTGGTTGAACATGGGGGCCAAGTGTTGATGCCGATTATTCTAGTAATGGCGCTCATCTTGGGACCACGCCACCGATTTACGATACTGACAGCGGTGGTTGCACTGATTGCGACGTTTGCGGGGCATGGTTGCTATGCCATTGGCCTATGGCCGACACCCGGAAACTTCTACGCGATGACACGACTGGTATTGGGTGTCGAACTTCCAACCGCTCAAATCCTGATGAGAACTGCCGGCGTGCTGGATTTTCTAGTTTGCGTGAGTATCTGTCTTCCCTATATCCGTTGCATTGGTGCTGCATATGCTGCGGTTTGGGGCTTTCTAACAGCAGTTGCTCGTCCAATCGCGAGCATGTCTTGGGAGCTAAACTATTGGGGAGCAGATCAGTATTTGCACGAAGCTGTTATACGTGCACCGCATTTTCTAATTCCGCTGTTCTTGTTGAGTATTTGGTGGCGACCACGCCACAGCTTGCGTCACGACTAAAGGGTCGTCGGTAAGAGTGGTCCGGCGGCTGGCCAATCAATGTCTAAGCCAAAATGTCGTGGATCACTTTTCCGGCGACATCGGTTAAACGGTAACTGCGTCCGTTGTGGAAGTAGGTCAGTTTCTCGTGATCGAGTCCCAGCAAATGGAGCATCGTCGCGTGTAAGTCGTTAACGCTTGTGCGATTTTCGACGGCTGCGTAGCCGATTTCGTCGGTGGCACCGTAGCTCACGCCGCCACGGATGCCAGCCCCGGCCATCCATTGCAAGAATCCGTTGGGATTATGATCGCGCCCATTGCCGTTTTGCGAAATGGGCATGCGACCAAACTCACCGCCCCAAATGACAAGCGTCGAATCCAGCAAGCCGCGGGCTTCGAGGTCGGTGAGCAGTCCGGCGATGGGTACATCGGTGGCTGCACAATGCTCTGTATGATTCTTCTTCAAGTCGCTGTGTGCGTCCCATTCACCATCGCTATACACCTGGACAAAGCGCACGCCACTCTCGATCAGGCGGCGAGCCATCAGGCACTTTGAGCCATATGATTTGGAAGCAGGCTTGTCGATGCCATACAACTTGTGCGTTGCCTCGGATTCCTGTGATAGATCTACGACGTCGGTGGCTTCTGATTGCATTCGGAAAGCCAACTCAAACGATTGCATGCGCGCGATAAACTCGGTTTCGCCAGCGTGTTGCTGCAAGTGTTCGTGGTTGAGTTTGGCCATCAAGTCGAGTTGAGCGCGCTGGTCTGAGGGCGTAACTTCGGGCTGTCGCTTGAGATTGAGAATGGGCGTTCCTTGCGAGCGGAACAAAGTACCTTGGTAGGTGGTTGGTAGAAAGCCGGCGCCCCAGTTATGTGGCCCCCCCTTGGCTCCCTTGGTATTGCCTAGGACGACGTAACCAGGCAGGTTCTGGTTATCGCTACCGAGTCCATAAGTAATCCAAGCACCGGCGGTGGGAAAGCCGGGGCGTGCGAGGCCGCTATTGATCTGATAGATGGCTGGCACATGATCATTGGATTCACTGTACATCGATTTGATGAACGCAAATTTATCAACGTGTTTGGCGACGTTCGTATATTGGTCGCAGACCCACTGACCACATTCTCCGTACTGCTGGAAGGCGAACGGAGATTTCATCAGTGGTCCTGGATTTCCAAAGAACTGCTGAATATTGGTAGTCTGCCCATCACGCTTATCCAGTTCAGGCTTGGGATCAAAAACATCAACTGAGCTAGGCGCGCCTTCCATGAACAACCAGATCACATTTTGGGCTTTAGCAGCAAAGTGCCCTGCGCGTGGTGCCATCGGCTGTAACGGATCGGGCTCAGCGCCCACTGCCTGGTGGTCTTGAAGCAAGCTGGCAAGCGCGATCATGCCAGCGCCACCGCCGGCTCGTTGCAACCACTGACGTCGCCCAAGCATTTGCGATCCTAAAACATTCATATTCATATTTGTCAGTCCAGATAAATGAACTCATTCAGGCCGAAAATTGACTGACAGAAATCCGTCAGGGCTTCGATGCGTGGGGCCGATTCTTGACGAGCCGTGCGCGATTGAACTTGCATCGCGATGAACTCGGTGCTCGTTGCGATCTCCGTGGATGTGGGTTCGCGTGAGAGGGCTAATAGAAAAGCCCGCTTGGCAATCGCCGTATCGTCATCGCCACACTCGTGGAGCAGTCGCTTTGCGAAATCTTTCGCGCACGCTCTGACAAAGCGATCATTGAGCAGTGCTAAGGCTTGAGGGGCAACAGTCGTATTTTGTCGGCGAGCACAACTGACCAGGAAATCTGGTCGATCGAAGGCTTGAAACAATGGGTAGGGAATCAAACGTTTATGGAACATATAAACGCTGCGTCGGCGGGTATTCGCATCGTCGGGAGCATCCGTCGGATAGCTTTCGCCTTTGATATTCCTGGCCAGGTTGGCTTCGGGAGCAATGTAAGGCTTGAATCCAGGGCCGCAAGGTTCCAAATTTAGTGTTCCGCTGACTGCCAACATTGCGTCACGCAGTGCCTCGGCTTCCAATCGCTTGGGGGGCATACGCCACAGCAAGCGATTTTCTGCGTCGATCTCGATGGACTTTGCGTGGTCATCGGATAACAGGCGGCTGCGTGATTGATAGGCTGCGCTGCCGATAATCATTTGCTGCAAACGTTTGATCTTCCAACCATGGGTGACAAAGTCGTGCGTTAGATACTCCAGCAATTCCGGATGGGTCGGCGGATCGCCGCGCACACCAAAATCACTCTCGGTGCGCACTAAGCCATGTCCAAAGTAATGCTGCCATACACGATTGACAAACACCCGTGCGACTAGGGCACCACCACCCTGGTCGATGTCCGTAAGCCACTCGGCTAGAGCGCGACGCTGCAAGGTGCTATTAAGGTCCGGCATGGCTGAGCGTGCATCTGCGAGATACGCATCTGCCTCGCGTCCTTGGCTGAGCATGGCTGGGAAACCAAGTTGTACTTCGAGCTCGCGATCGTAGAAATCACTTCGGCGAAAGAGCCAGGTCGTCTGCACTTGTCTACCGAAGTCGCTGAAATACAAGGCATCCTCGCCGTTAGGCAGTTTGTCTACCTTACGATCGCCACTATGAAACGCGCTCAGCAATCGATAGTACTCTCTTGCCGAAAACGCATCGTATTTATGGTCATGACAGCGAGCGCAGCCAACGGTTATCCCAAGCAAACTCGTGCCCAGCGTTGAAACCACGTCATCTAATTCGTTGTAGCGATTGAATAGTCGCTCTTCTTCAATGAACGTGTCTGCAAGCTGTGAATGGGTTCCTGCCGTTAGAAAACCCGTGGCGACGACAGCGTCTGGATTGTTCGGTTCGTATTCATCGCCAGCGATTTGCCATCGAACGAATTGGTTGAACGGCAGATCCTCATTGAAGGCCTTGATGACAAAATTGCGATATCGATAGGCATTTGGGCGGTCGCGATCTGATTCTTGTCCGTCGCTCTCTGCGTAACGCACGACGTCGAGCCAGTGTCGTGCCCAACGCTCGCCGTACTGCGAAGAAGATAACAGCCGCTTGCTCAGATCAGCGATGGCGTTCTTTGAATCTTGGTCGTAAGCCCTGCAGAATTCGTCGACTTGTTCAGGTGTTGGCGGTAGGCCAATCACGTCGAAATAGATTCGCCTTGCCAAGGCAGCCGCTGCTGCAGGTTGAGCTAAACCGAGGTCATTTGCGATCAGCTCTTGTGCTACGAATGCGTCGACTGGCGAGTGCGACGCTTCGCCGGCTACGTGTGGTACAGCCACTGGTCGTAGTCGCTGAAATGCCCAGTGTTTGCGCGCTTGTGCGATGCGCGGATCTAATTCATCAGCCTCGGCTGGCCACTCCGCACCTTGGTCAATCCAGGCACGCAGGATACCGATCTGCTCAGCGTTCAGAGGTGCATGATCTTTTGGTGGCATGACGCGACCACGATCCACGGCGGCCACCCAATGAATCAGTGAACTACGCAGGCTATCGCCACGGATCAGGACCGCGCCGTGTAGGCCGCCTTCCAGGGCACGGGCTTTTGTCGCCAAGTTTAGATTGGCTTCCTCCGAGCCTGCCGCATGACAGTCAAAGCAATGCTCACGAAAGATGGGTTGTACATCTGTGACAAAGTCCACATTGCGAGATGCGGGTGGCGGAAGCTGTTTGGCCAACTGCTGCAAATCATCGACGCCTGCCCGAAAATTCTGATCGACTTCATCCGCCGATAGCGCCCGGCTGTAGATCGCGACCATGTGGAGTTCACCAAGCCAAGCTCGATCACCACTGGCTTCGTTGGCGAGCAACAGCGGAAACTGCTCGTCCCAATTCGACAAGTCACCGTTGATTGCTTCAGTTAGCGCGCGTTTTCCATCGACGTAAAGCTGCACCTCTCCGTCTTTGTTGCGAGTGTATACCACGTGCGCCAAGGCAGCCGAGCAACTTCCGCTGCTGGAGGCAATGGCGGGAATTCCATTGACGCTAGTGCCTGTCGTCCGCAAACGCACTTCCCACGCCGCAGCGGATTGGCCTAACGTCACATTGCGGTGGCTGGGATCGCTAGACAACGAGATGATCCGAGCCGGTCCCGTCTGGACGGAATTTGCAGGTTTAATCCAAGCTTCCAAGCTCAGGGATTGAGAGTCCTTGATCGCGCGATTTACGCGAATCGCGGGTCCAGTCGACTTGAGCGATGTTTCATTCTTGAGGGTTAGAAAGCCGCGTGACCACTTGGCTTTCTTGGGTTCGGCAATCGTCAAATCGATCGGCTCGCCAGCACCGGACACATCGCGAACCGTGCTGCCTTCGCCCTCGTCAAATTCATACAAGACTTCCAACCCGCGCCTAACGCGTTCGGGCTGCGCGAAGATGGGTGCTTGCCCAACGATTGTCAGCAAGACGAGGATTGAGTACCGGCCCCAGGACGAATTTGTCAGCCTCACAGGTAGATTCCCAAACGAGATTAGGAAGGATAAACACGATCCATTGTAGCTACAATTGAACGCGGCAGTAATGTGACGAAGCTCGCCTGCTTCACACTAAATACAGCTTGACACGCTGGCGTAAACGTATACCCTTGGGTGGAGATTTGGTCTGCGTCGCTTTAGACTAGCTGTAAATTGCCGAGAGAACTCTCTGTGAGGGTGCTACGCGATGAATGATTGCAATGCTGGTTGCCCGAGGCAGATTACCGGTTATCACCTCGATGATGAAGGGCATTGGGTTGCGCAGCTATCGTGCGGCCACAACCAACATGTTCGACACGATCCTCCCTGGGTACATAGGCCATGGGTTCTGTCGCGGGATGGTCGCGACACAATGCTCGGCTTTGAACTCATTTGTGTAAAGTGTGTAGACGATGCCCCAGCCGACGCTCGACCAACGCAGAATGAGGCCACGCAATGAATCTCCAAACCCTCTACCTCTATTTCCGTCTGTTCTCTCTCTGGTTGTTGGCGTCAGCCTTGGCATTTGGCGACGAGAGCCAACCGCCAAGCCAATCCGAGAGCAAATTCGAAATCGCTCCCGCTAGCAACCCCGAAGAAGCGCGGGCTCGAGCTAAGCTATTGCACGAAATGGTACGTGGAACTCTGCAAATTATGCATCGAGATTTCTTCGACGACGAGAATTCACATACCATTCCATCAGCATCGCTCGAAGACGTCTTCAACGAGATGGGGAAAAGCTACGACGTGCAGATGAAGTGGCTGACTGTGAATACGGACTTAGTCAACGTCGACCATCAAGCAAAGTCTGCCTTCGACAAAGCAGCGGTGAAAGAGCTCGCTGCAGGCAAGCAAATGGCAGAAAAGATCGAGGAACGCAGCTATCAATATGCCGGTGCGATTCGCTTGGGGTCGCAATGCCTAAAGTGCCACGTTCAGCGCCGCACAAGCGTTGAAGACAGAACAGCGGGAGTCGTGATTACCATGCCGATACTAAGGCACCGCGGCACCGACTGATTCTCGGCAGTTCTGCGCTAGGGCACGATCAGCCAAGTCGCTCGCAGATTCTTCCTCGCGTCGTTCTAGTCCATTTCCTGCTACGACTTTATGCATTGGATTCTGCGTTCAACATTTTGTGCAATTGCCACCAAGTTTTGATGACTTTTGGCAGAAAATTCTGACAACTAAATGTATGCCTAAGACAATACATGGGGAATCGATTCAGAATTAGGTAACACAGAGACAGTCGAAAGCCGGTATGCCAAACTACTGGATCAATCTGCCGCCCCGTAGCGACTGCGAGATTTGCGCGATACAGCTCGACGTATTTTGTGATAGTTGCCTGCGAGCAGTCTTGTGGCAATACGAAGCACAAGAATTCCGCCAAGTCGTGCTGCGGAACTCCAATGGTCGCCAGCTCCCAATCGTATGCAACGAGACGGTAGGCTCCGTCCTGCATGCGGAGGGCAAGATTGCGAGGATTAAAATCATTGTGAATGAGTGTACGTGGCATCTTTTCGAGTTGCTTCCACCAATTTCCCGCTTCGGTCACGATATTCAGAATGACCTCGCAAGCCTCTGCATCAACCCAGTCCGAGAAGTACCTCCAGGAATATTCTGCCAGAGCGTGCCACAGACCAGCCATGTCTTCCAGTTCGTCACTGGTCAACGGCGGCCGCAGCCAGGCTTGCTCAGACAATTCCGCATCGCGTTGGAACCACACCGAATGTAGTTGCGCAAGGCCTTGCAGTACAACTTCGATATCTTCGGGTTGCCATTGAGCTAGCTCGTGGGCGCTATCCATGAGCTTTATCTGCTTGAGCGACTCAAGGACCAGCAGCCATTCGCTTTGCTCGGAATTCTCAATCACTCCATAAACGCGTGGCACGTGCGCGACGAAACGTTGATCCAGCTGGCTGTAGACTTTGAGCTCGCGAGTGTGGCAGCCAAGAATCCCCAAGCGGTCGCGATGGTGGCAAAGCATTTCACCAAGTCGCGAATCGCAGATCGCGCCCACTTGCTCAGCCACTTCGATCACTTGTTGATCGCTGGGTTTCACTTTAACGAGAAACTCCAGCTCCTGCGTTGATTCCTCGCCTGACTTGGCAAACTCTACGCAGCACTCCCAAAGTCCGATCCGACGGCTGGAGCGCCAAGAAGCCAATTCCGTGGTTATGCTCGATTGGTTAGACAACCTGCGCTTTGATAGTCTTCGAACATGCAACGCATTGTCGCCGAAGTGCTCTCGCAGCAGTGACTCAAAAAATCCACTGTCCAAATCAACATGCTCGGCTTTGGCTATCGGATGGAGGTCTACTGACGGGAGTCGTTCGCGTACCGCAGGGACAGCACCTTGCTTGATCAATCGGGAGAAGAAGACTTCGAGCAAGTCCACACTCAGAGCTGGGCATTTCAACCCCAGTCTAGCCAACTCACGCTCGGTAATCTGCGCTTCAACAGAGTTGCGGCGGCTTTCCTCGTACAGCTCAGGCAGCGTCAGATTGCACCCCGCTTTGGGCCTTGCAAGAAAGAAGCTTCGCAAGCGATATAGTGGATGAGATGGGGCACTGGCAGCAATTCGTAGCTCCGCCAGCCACTGGCGATACGAAATCAAACGCTGTTGAAAGCCATACAGATTCATCCACAGAACGACTTCACGCCAGTGGTAGCGAGCCGGATTGACCAAATGCGATACGCGCAAGGGAACGGTGGAGGTTAGCGAGAGCTCGACAATCGCCTCCGCGATAAAGTCGACGGTACAGCAGTCGAGGACCCAATCCAGGTTTGGAGCTGCACGCATGGCAATGCAGCCACAGATCATCGACGAAAGCAAATCTTCAGTGTTGGTGTAAGCGCTCTCTCTCGCGCCAATAATGAGTGAAGGACGATGGATGGTGGCTGGCAACCCACGTTCGCTCGCACGGTGGACCAGCGACTCGGCAACACATTTGCTTTGCGCGTAACCCAAGTAGTTCCCTGCGGCGAGTGCAAGCGATTCATCTTGCTCCGTCACTTGACCAACGACAGAGGTCGTATGGCAAGTTGCGAGTGATGAAACAAAATGAAACGCTTTTGCGCGTCCCTGGCATGCCAAACGCAAGAGTTCCTGCGTGCCAAGTACGTTGACATTTCGCAACGCGTCGTAAGGCATTACCCAATTGACCGTGGCACCACAGTGAAAAATGGTGTCTACAGCCTGTGAGAGCCACGCCCAACCCTGAGGCGGAAGTCCAAGCTGGGGCATCTGCAAATCGCCTGCCCAGCCCTGCAGACGCTCCGCATATCGCTCATCCCATAAGTCGTATTTGGTGAGGTTGCGCCGAATGCGCTCCAGCGGCGCTTCGTCGGATTGTCGTACGAGGCAATGTACGGTCGCACTCGTACTTCGCAGCAGGCTGCAGAGCATGTAGGCGCCCAAGAAGCCAGTTGCCCCCGTCAGTAGAACGTTCTCGGGATTAGAGCGAACGCCGCTTCCAGAATTGTAGACAGCTTCGGGCCAAATATCTTCGGGCAGAATGCTGTCAGCCAGTAGTCTACCTAGCGTGGCGTCAGCGCCATCAAGCGGGAGCATGGCGCATAGATCGCCCGATTGAGTCTCGCCCGATAGCAGCTCGAGCATAAATGACTCCAATTTCGCAACGCACGGACACGCCAACAGAAGTGTCTCAGGAACCGTGCGCTGCAGCTTCGTTGCAATCTCTGTGGTCAGTTGAATCGCTCGGACCGAGTCCAAACCGTAGCGAGTCAGTGCGACCTGCGGGTCGATTCGATCCACAGGCAGCTCTAAGCAATTTGCAACTAACTCCCTCAGCCAAACTGCAATCTCCGGTGGGGCGCTGGATTTGGGGGCATGCGTCATATGTGGTATACAGTCGGTCGTTTGGGCATGCAGTATTCTCAGCCCGCAATAGATTACCGGCAGCGAACTATTCTACTTTTTCCACTTGCTTTGACCAAGCGGCAAGGGGGACAAGTTGACCGTTGGTAAATAGCTCGAGGCATGTATGACGCTGTACTTTTCCGCTGGAGGTCTTCGGAATTCCTCCAGGAGCTAACAGACAGACCGTGTGTACTTCGACTCCATGGTCTTCTGCCACAGCTTCGACAATTCTGCCCATGATCTCATTCACGTCGTTGCTCGAGGCCTTGTCAGAACCGGGGTTCAGAGACTCAGTCGAACGACCGCGCCGGTTCACCTCTGCCAAGATAACCAGTCGCGGCCCGTCCGCTGAATCTAGCCCAATGGCCACGGAGCATGTTGGTCGAACTGCGATATGACATGCTTCAACGCTGTTCTCAATATCCTGCGGATACAGATTGCGGCCGTGCATAATGATCAGGTCCTTAAGTCTTCCAGTGACGAATAGTTCTCCATCCAGCTGGTAGCCCAAATCGCCCGTTCTCAGGTAGGGCCCACGCTGCGAATTGGACAGGTCGACGTTTCCATTCAGGTAGGCGTTAAACGTACGTTGAGTTTCGTGCGGTAGATTCCAGTATCCGCTGGCGACACTGGGACCACGGACCCAAATCTCACCAACCTGCCCACTCGGCATTTCAACTAGATCGCGTGGGTGAGTGATTACAATTTCTGTAGCATCGCCAGGTGCTCCACAACTGACGAAATTATCTACGTTTTGTGCATCTGAGAACGGCTTGCCCGTTACAAACACAGTCGACTCCGCTAAACCGTAAACGGGAAATAGCGATGTCTGCCGAAAACCACACTCGCGAAACGCGTTCGCAAAGGCCTCAAGTGTCGCGCGACGAACGGGCTCCGCTCCATTGTAGGCGATTTGCCATGAGCTCAAATCCAGTTGACGTCGTTCTTCGGCAGTCGTTTTCTGAACGCACATGTCGAATGCAAAATTCGGTCCGCCACTATTCGTGCCGCGAAATGTCGAGATGGCCTGCAACCAACGCACGGGCTTCTGCAGGAACGCAGTTGGTGACATCAAGTAGGATGGACAGCAATTGAATAGTGGAAAGAGCACTCCCGCAAATAGCCCCATGTCGTGATAGGTTGGTAACCAAGAGACAAGGACATTGGCCGTCTCGTGAGCAGAGACCTGTTGAATACAAAACAAATTGTGAACGATATTCCCATGGCTGACCGCGACTCCTCTGGGTGCAGCCGTTGATCCGGAGGTATATTGGAGAAACGCAATTGTATCTGCTGAGCAAGCTGGAGGTTGCCAAGCATCAACGTCCTCGAGTCCATAATAGTCTGTCGCCAGCACTCGGCAGGTAGCAAGAACTGCGCTACGGTCGAGTAAGCTTCGTAGACTTTCGCATGCATCTTCGACGCACAGAACGAGTTTGGCTCCCGACTGGGTGACAATCGGCTCCAGCAGTGCCAGGCTGCGCTCGGGTCGTGAGGGCTGCGGCGGATAAGCGGGGACGGCAATCACGCCAGCATATAGGCAACCGAAGAACGCGGCGACAAAAGACAATCCTGGCGGATAAAGCAAGATGGCTCGATCGCCTGGCTCCAGCACTCGGCGTAACATTACAGCAATTTCACAACTCTGCTGATGGAGCTGCCCGTAGGTCAGCTTGTCGCGTTCAACCGTCCCATCGACGACAAAGGTGTACCCGCAGCGGTCCGGCTCCGCCTGTGCATATTTTTGCAGCGTTTGCGGCAATGATTCGAACGAGCGACCATTGTCCATCGCCCAACTGCGATGTTTATTCATGGTGTGACAATCCATCGCTTTCGTATCGCCCTTGCAGCTCAACATAGTAGGCGTGCATTTTTTGGCGGTTGGCATCCAAGTCCTCTAATGTCCAAGCTTCCGTCGAGATCGGCGGTTGAACGTAGACGTCGACAACACCGGGCCGAAAGTTGTAGCCCCATTTCGGATGAATGCTGGCGGGAATAGCAAAGTACATGGGTACAATGGGTGCCGCCAGATTCGTAGCCAAGTGGAATGCGCCTTTATTGAACGGTGCAATAAGTCCCATCCTGCCTTGGTTTCCCTCTGGGCTGAGAAACACCGACTCGCCCGTTCTTCGCAACACGCGTTCCGCACGCTTGAAAATTTCCACGCGTCGCTCCGGGAATTGTTGCGGAACCGTCCAGAACACACCTGCCAAATAGCCCAGTAAGCCCAGCGGTGGAAATTTACGCCGCAAGTGGCCGCTCAGGAAGAATCGCGTATTGGGCAGTCGCATGGCTGTCAGGATAAAAACATCTAACGTCGACGCATGGTTAGCAATAAACACAACCTGTCCGCCACGCAGCCGCTCCGCATCATGCACAACAAATCGCACGCCCGCGATCTGCAAAGCTATCCGAGCCGTTGGGGCAATGAGATAGTCCGCATAAAAGCCGCGCATCTGGAACAGCGTTAACGTCGCCACCATCAAAGTAACCAGCGATCCAACGGTCATAACCGTGAACCCAGCGACAGCTTGGCAGGCGATGCGCAGTCGCGTCTTGAGCGGGTAGGGCTGTTCGTCAGTCATGTTGCCCTCTTGCAGACAACCGTTTGCATGGCCAGGTTCAAATGTCGCTCGAACAACAGGAGCGGGCTAAGCAACAGTTGTCCAGCAAAGTACGGATAGATGGCTTTGGAAAAATCCAGTCCCTTCCCTTGGCGAATCCGAAAGGCAACCCCCGCGAAGAGATAGAAGTAGGCTGGAAACGCGCCGTAAGGCAAATAGTCGACCAACTCCAAACCGGCTTTCTCAACAAATTTCAGCAACATCTCACGGTCATACAATACTGTATGTTGGGGCGCTTGCAGACCGGCCCAACGATTGTGGAACAACCTGTACGAAACGCTATCCAATCTGGGAACCTCGATAATCAACCGTCCATCCTGGGTCAGTAGCTCCCGCGCAACACTCAGCGTCCGCATCGGGGCGTAATCGTGTTCGAGAAAATGCCACATCGTGAGCAGATCAAACCGTTGTCCTCGAAAATCCTGTTCGTAGAACAACCCACAATGAAAGTCGATTTGATCAAAGTTTGGAAGTTGCGACAGGTCTTTGAAGTCCACACCGGTCACGCGTGAACCGTACCTTTCCTTCGTGCGCAGTAGAAATGTCGCCGCTCCACATCCAACGTCAAGAACTTGGCTCTCCGCGCCAAGTTCAATATACCGGCGAACTATCCGGTCCTTCTCGCGATCATGCTTGCCCATCGCGTAGTTGTAGAACCAAGTTAACGCACCCCAATCTTGCTTCTTCCGATGGGCGATGTATTCTTCGTCGTAGTAGTCTTTGATATGCGCGATACCGACACGCGGGTTCTGGTATACAAGCCCACATTCATCACACCTGACAAAAGAAAAAGTACCAGGTTTGCCGGTCAAGTCGTCTTGCGCGAGGACGAATGGCTGGTGCGAGTTGGAACCACAGAAATAGCACGCTATGGCCTCAAAAATGGCGGCATCGGGCAAGACTCTCGGAGTATTGAGTTGCATGAAATTGGCTTATATGAGTATCGCTGATCGCGTTCAATCTCGTGGCAAAGTGGCCAACCCATAGTTTAGCAGCCAAACAAAGGTCACCAAGAATACAGCGAAATCCCCGAAGTTCGACGTTTGCTTCTTCGCCGGACTGGTTCGTCCTGCATAGTCGCCCAACCACACAATACAGGCGCCCGATGCGACGAAGATCGCTTGAAACACGGCCGCGATGTAAGAAACAGGAATCAACTCTACCACCAGCCACGCGCCGAGCAACAGCAGGGCCAGCAGTGCTAGTGCCAAAGTGACTTTGGCAATTTTCCGAGCGTGCAACTGGTGATCGTGCAATATTTCGTAGACGAAGAAGCAAAGAAAGGTCACTGCAGCAACCAATCCCATCCGTTTTGATATGCCTGTCCACGTCTGAACGCTCAACATTACAACCACGGATGGATACTTAGCAAGCACAATGACTGAGCCAAGCATCGGATAGCGCGAAAAACAATTTAGAATCCTATACCATCCTGCTAAGAACGCCATCAGCAATAGAAAGACAACCAACGCGTTCGTGTTCTTGAAGATGGCGACCAACATAGCATTGATCAGCAGCAACATTGCTAACAGCAACCAGAATCCGCGCAATGATTGTGCCGCGCACAGCACTCGCTCAGGATAGATGCGCCGATCGGTTTCAACTGTTGCCAGGTCATCCCACAGTCGCAACTGCATAACGATCAGGAAAGTTAGAATCGCATTTACGACCCAGTTCCACCAGCTACGCGGCCAGGCAACAGAGGCTGCCGCCGTACATAAGTATGCCATTAGTGGCAGAAATATCGGCAGCGGTAGTCGGCTTCTTCGGTAGGCTGCGAGTTCTCTAGTCAATGAGTTGGACAATGCCGCGATCTCCATTGACGCAAATCTGTTGGCCTGGTGCAATCTTCGACGTCGCTTCGTGAACTCCTACAACGGTTGGGATCCCATACTCGCGGGCCAAGATAGCACCGTGCGATAACATGCCACCTCGCTCCATAACGAGCCCTTTGATCAGGAAGAAGACGGGGCCCCAGCCAGGATCGGTCTGACGTGTTACCAACACATCACCTTGCTTAAGCTTGCGGCACTGAGTGACGTCGGTCAGAATTCTAGCTGTCGCCGTAACTTGACCACCACAAGCGCCAACGCCTACAAGCTGGCCATTTGCATCGCCATTCGCAGCTTCGCCGGTTGGTTCGTCGCGCAACCAGTACTCACCAGCGGGCAGAATAAACGTGGCAGGCGGATGCAACGCGCTCAATTGCTGATGCGCGGTCTTGCGCAGCGAAACCAGCTGTTCTGTCTGGCGCGGAAACATGGCACTGCCAGCCAGCAAGGCATCGATCTCGTGATAGGTCAGAAAAAAGATATCGTCCTGATGATGCAAATCTCCCTTAGTCACCAGTCGATCGCCAATGGCAAGCGCGATTTGACGACAGCGACTATAGAGCAGTGCCTGCTTGAGTCGTGCGCGCTCACGTAGCGCAATCGATTGGTGGCATCGTTTCAAGACTCGCTTAAGCAAGGTTGCGCGATTGGGCCAGGGAAATCCCCATAAAAGCTTGCGTCGCCGCAGTGTTCGCAGTACCTGATGGGTCTGCAATTCTCGGTCGACAGCTTGCCGCTCCAGTTGTTCCACTGGCGAATCACTCTTCGATTCGACATAGGCTCTGAGCATCTCAAGCAACTTGACGGGCCGTTCCTGAAAACTAGCCACGGTCAGCATCAACTCGCCCGAACAGCGAAAGCCCCAATCTCGAACAAACGCTTTAAAAGCCGTATTAAACACGCCGAAACGCGGGACCTCTTCGATTTCCCTCAACACTCGCTGGTCCGGCTGCGATTGAAAAAGCTCCAGCAGTTCTGGGTCTTCGCGGATCAATTGTGATAGGTTCCACAGTTCGATGATCGGTCGTCCGCTAACGACGTTATTCAATCCCTTTAGCAGTGAATTGTGCAAGCCCGCTTGGTCGCTGTCAGGAAAGTCGCGTGCCAACATCCGCTTCAGCAGGCCGTAGGAAACCATGGCTGATGTATCCGCCAGAGAAGCACCGAGCCAGCGATTGCAGCGGATATCCATAAAGGTTCGCAGGTCGACTAACAACTGGTCTAGCGATTTTGCTGCCAACTCTTCCGGCGTCGTTTCGCTTGCAAACGCGTCGATCACGCGTTCGAAATGCGCTATACGTTTGTTAACAAACAGATAGAGCCAAGTCGTCTTGAGCAGTGTCCTGACGAGTTCTAATGTACGAGTAGCGCGTCCGGCTTGCTCAATCTTGAGGAGAGTCGCATCGTTGGTGCTAGCTGCTTGGTCGACGCCCACAAAGTCGTCGAACCATTGCGCAAGTCTTGCGCCATAGGGAGCCATCCGTAGCAACGAGTGAATGTTCGTCAAGTTGTAATACATTCGCGCACCATGAACACCAATGATGTTTCTAAACGGGTATTCCATGCTTGCTATTCGGCGTCGATCGAAGCCCAAAGCGAGTGCGAGATTGCGAAAATAGTTGTAGTAGCCCGCCGACGCGATCGAATAAAGGAGCGGTGATATCGGATCAGGAAAATTTTCGTTGACATTTGCATTGGACCAGAGCACTCGCTGCCCTGATGGCGGCGAGCGGCCGTTGTCCTCCACCCCAGACGAAGCAGCATCGTTGGCCGCCCTCGAATCCACGGTTATCGGTCGTGTTTGGACGAAAAAGAGCCGACCAGTTTGGTCGATCGTCCACTCGATATCCTGTGGGTGACCAAAATGTGACTCAAGCTCCAACGCGGCCTGGCCAAGCAGTTCAATCTGGCTTTTGCTAAACAGACAGGCGTCATCGCCAAAAGCCGGATTCTCTGACTCGGCATTCTTTGGCAATGGATCTTGTGGTGAAGTTTCACGGAACCACGACAGATCACAGCGGTCGATCCGGAATCGTCCGGGATTTATTTTTCCACTGGCAAGCTCGTCGCCGTGACCGAAACAGTATTCAACCAGCATCGACTCGCGTTCGCCGGTCGTCCATGGGCTGCGGGTAAACAGAATTCCAGAAAGACGCGAGGCAACCAGATTCTGTACGATCACTCCCATACCGCGCAGGTAAACTTCTTTCGAAAGTTGATAGAACAGCACGCGTGGCGACCAATACGAAGCCCAGCAAGCACAGATCGCCTCAATCAGACTGGACTCAGATTCGATGTTCAAGAATGAATCGAGCTGGCCAGCAAAGGCAGCTTCTTGAGAGTCTTCCCCCACGGCTGAACTGCGTACGATCACCCGTTGGTCAGATAGTTGTGTTGTGACCGCTTCACGTATTGCATCGAGAACCGGCGCGGGGATCGTGGCCGACCGCATCAATCGCTGGATGGTATCGGACGCTTCGCTCATCCGCTCCCAGTCGGTGGCCTGTAGATCCGCCAGCGCAGCCGTGATCGGTTGTCGCAGTTGATTCTCGTCCAAGAACAATTGAAATGCGGCGTCAGTAATCACAAAACCGCTCGGGATGGCCAGTCCCAGACGAATCATCTCACCTAGATTGGCTGCCTTTCCGCCGACCTCACGCGTATCGCATGCCAACGGCAGCGGTTGCACCCATGGGCAACTTATGTGGCCAGCTCTATTGTATCTTTGCACGTCAAATGTCATGCCGGTCGCGCCTTTACGCCCAGTCGATACAGCAGCCAATTGAACGCCAGATGGACAAAAGGACCAACGAGCAAAATGAGACACCAGGTGAGAATGGGAACTGGAACGCAAACTGCCAGGAAAAGCATCCCACTTAGAATGGAATCGAGACGGTCGATGATAAAGCATATCCATCGTGTGCCCACCGCCTGTGGGGCCGCTCCAGGCGGAATGTCAAGCTGACGCTTCATAAAGGAGTTGGGCAGCTCGCCGATCATAAATCCCGTTCCTGCCACCAGTCCCAATAAGGCATATCCGAATAGGGAAAGCGGCCATAGTCTACCGCTCAAATCGTCCGATAGCAGATACGGTAATCGTACAGCGACAAATGCAAGGCTAACACTTGGCACGATCGCGATGAACCCGCGCCACGTCTTGTTGTCACCAAAAATCCGCTTGCCACGAAATGAAACACCTCCATCAATGGGATGCTGAAATCGCTTCGACCAATCGCTCCGCAACCAGAAGGATTGCGCAAATCCTGCCACTACAAACGCCGTCATTAGGAAGATCGCACATGCGATGGGCTCTGGTTCGATCATGGGAATCAAATATCAAAGCCGGATTGATGAGAATTCTGAAACAAGAAAACTTCTCCTGGAATTTGTTTGGCTTGCCAAAGCCAACGCCACCAGGCAACCTCGTGATGAGGCGTGTACTCGATATGGTGCAAGCGATAGCCTGGCACTCTGGCATACATATGATGTAATTCGTGCGCATCCAAGTTTAATAGTACCAAACGGGAAAACCACTTGGGGAACATCAGCGAGCGCGTGAACAGTTCCTGTTCAAAGGGAGTAAAGGGGCTGACCTTCTGCCCGTGGCTCAGCTCCATCGGTATATGGGTGTGTTGACTGAGGATGATGATATCCTGCATCATCAGCGACAGATACGCACCCAGGCCGACACATTTGAGAAGCAGCAGCGGGCCGACCCAATAGCCGATCGCAAGGTATACAATCAACAGCGCTACAGCATTCTGTAGACACTTTTTCTTGCGATGGGATGTCGAAAAAAGACGGTACAGTCGCGGCAGGTTCCAATAATTCTGTAGTCGGTAGAGGACAGAGAACAATGGGATCCATAGTCGCCAGCAGATATTGACTGCCAGCGCTCCCAAAGTCGTAGCTTACGCGGTACAAGCGTGGCGGTCGTAGCGTCTAGATCTTGCCAGCCTGTCCAACGATGGTGTGCGGCATGTACCAAAACCCAACAGTCAAAAGGAATGCCTGCGAACAAGGAGGCTGTGTGGCCGCTCAGTCGGTTTAGCATGCTACGTCGAAAGAGCGTCTTGTGTCCAGCCTCATGAATCAACACAAACCACTGGAGCATGGCTAGCGACAAGAGAATTTGTCCAACTAGCCAAATCGCGTACTGATTGGAGGTTGAAAGATAGATTGCCACGCCAGTCATCGACCCGCAGCCGGTAAAATAGAGAGCACCCAACCAATCGCTCGGTTTCAATTTGCTATATTCGCACGCAGGTGGCGGGGCTTGGCTGCGAGACTTCACCGATTGCATCTGGTTAAAGTTAAACTCGGCCATGGTTACCCTGCATCATGGCAGAAATCGTGAGCTATTGGCAATAAAAACCACGGCCAAAACAATCCCGCAGACTGGAAATATCACGTAGAAAATTCCGGATGGCTTTCGGATAGGGACCTGGCTAATCATGGCTGCAGCTAAAGCCAACATGACGACGAATACACACGCACGCAGCCACACCTGCCCCCAAAAACCAGCCAAGAAAGCCAACGGAAGGAACATCGCGACATAGGTGACCGGTAGCCCAATAAAGTACCTTTCCTTACCGCTGCCTTGCAGCCCGATCATGTCAAAAAACGCTAACCGCCACACAACACAACCCGCAAACATGAATAAGATTGGCAATTCCCAGGGAGTATTCAATCCAGCCGCATATGCGAGCACTAAAGGTGAGAATCCGAAGGAACAACCGTCTACGATTGAGTCCAAGCGACTACCAAAGACCTCTTGCTCAGCGCTACGTTTCAATCTCCGTGCAATGAATCCGTCAAACAGATCACACACGCCGGAAACCATCAAAGCTACCACCGCAAACGCAAGATGTCCGCGGATTGCAAGTAGCGCCGACGAAATTGCCGCTGCCAGCCCAGTCAGCGTCAAGAGATTTGCAAGATCCAGTAACTCCGCCATGTTCATACATGGGCGCAGCTTGAGTTTTGAGGTTGCAACTGGGGAAGTTGATTCCGACTCGATCATGTTTCCACACTGAATTGATGAACTGGATCGTCGGCAGCAGGTCTGGGACTTTGTGCAAGCATGCGACACTTGGACAAGCAACGATCGCACAGGCGCACCAGCGGTGCTCAAGCATGTTAGCATATTAGGCAGGCACTCGGTCTTCGCGAGAAAAGAACGTAGCCGTTCACGAACTTTGAGGTCGACAGGAGAGGGTCGGGAGTCTTTTCAGCAGCGCCGCCACCGATGAGATAGGACATATGGTTGCTAATGTTAAGCGATTTAGGCTGAAAAGACTTCCGACTCTCTCAGATATGTCGACACATCGTGAACGGCTACAAAAGTACAACTTTTTAGTCGAGCTTAACAAAATGATGATGCGCATTTTCGTGCTATTCCTAGGCTGCTTTTGCTTGACACCCAGCATGGCGCAAGAGACGCAGACCCGACCGACCGATGATCCGCAAATTCTGCGTGGCTGGTTAGAAAATATGGCCTGGCACCACCGTTATTCCAATGAAGAGATTGCACAGGTGACGGGATTATCCATAGGCGACACTGCTCAATATCTTGAACGCTGGGGTATTTCTGAGGAAACCCGGCCAGCGCGACCGACGGACAAACTATTCGTACTGCCGTATCCAGGTGGCCGGCATCCGCGCATAGGATTCTTGGATGGTGCGATCGAGCCGCAGCGCGAGACGAAGCTGAGCGTGTTTTGCCCATGGGACGAAACGAGTTATGTCGTCGCTGACTTCCCTGAAGCAATTTGGTCAAACTTGGGACTAACCTATTTGGCTCACACCCACATCGATACGATTTGGACCAAGCAGGGCATTCAACTTGCCCAGCAAGAATGGCAGTTATTACCCGATGGAGCATTCGAGGCGACGCGCGTGCTTCCGAACCAGATAGAGTTTGGTATCAAGGTTATTCCGCGTCGCGATCATTTGCAGATGAAGATGCGACTGACCAACGGAACAGACGCAACGCTGACGGACCTCCGTGTTCAGAACTGTGTAATGCTCAAGGCGGCAGCGGGTTTTAATCGTCAGTCGAACGACAATAAGGTTTTTCGTGATGGCTACGCAATTGCGAAGTCCGATCTGGCTGATCGCTGGGTAATTTCAGCTTGGGATCCAGTGCATCAGGCGTGGGGGAACGACCAGTGTCCCTGCCTTCATTCGGATCCCAAGTTTCCCGATTGCCAGCCCGGTGAAACGCAGTGGCTGAGAGGCTGGTTGTCGTTCTACGAAGGTGCAGACATCGACGCGGAGATCAAGCGAATCGAGGCCACGGGCTGCGCACGCATCCGCTGCATCATGTGACTGGCAATGTGGTTGGTAAAGTTGTCGATGCGGCAACAGGTGCGCTGCTGCCAGCGCGACTCGTCGTGCAGAGCTTGGACGACCAGGACTTTTACTTTGCCCGTTCCGGCTGTTGCAGGATCGGCGGTTGTCTATGACAAACAACTTGGGAAAACCGCCAGTGTCGAACGGCATACGACTCTTTCGGCTGATGGATTTCAGTTGGACCTCCCGCCGGGCCGCTATCGCTTGGAAGCCTACCATGGCAAACAATACCTGCCGACATCGACTGAAATTACTGTTGCCGAAGAACGCGTAACCACCACGCTAAAATTGATGCGTTTTGCTGACATGCCGACCGCAGGCTGGTACTCGGGGGACACCCATGTGCATCGCTCGATGCTAGAACTCCCCAATGTAATACTGGCCGAAGATCTGAACGTTGCGCTGCCGTTGAACTATTGGGTGCGAGACAGCCGCGAGATTCCAATGGACAGTGGTCCTGTCCTTCCCCCAGAGGTGCAGCATGTTGATGCAACGCACCTGATCTATCCCATCAATACCGAATACGAGATCTTTTCGATCGACGGCAAGTCGCAGACACAGGGCGCAGTCTTTGTGCTCAATCATCGTGAACCACTACGTCTGAAGGCACCGCCGGTGTCTGAGATCGCCCAAGTCGCCAGACAACAAGGCGCCATGCTAGAGTTGGACAAACATTCTTGGCCATGGTCAATGATGATCGTGCCGATCATGAACGTGGACTTATTTGAACTGAGTAACAATCATCACTGGAAAACTCAGTTTGGCTTTCCGAACTTCGTGTTGGAGTCCGCCCCTGACTGGCCAGAGATTGAGCGAAATGAGCGTGGGTTTACGGAACGTGGTTGGACGGACTTTGGATTTCAAACCTACTATGCTCTGTTAAATTGCGGATTTCGCCTACGAGTTACTGCCGGCACTGCGTCGGGGGTGCACCCTGTTCCGCTCGGACATGGCCGTGTCTTCGTGCATACCGGACTGGATTTTAGTTTCGAAAACTGGATGAAGGGCCTTAACGCTGGACACTCCTTCGTTACCCAAGGTCCCTTGTTGGATGTTCGATTTGATGGCGAGTTGCCTGGGACGACCTGGGAGAAAGCCGACCGTGAAAATCGTGTAATCATTACGGGAGTGATCAACAGCGCCCAGCCGCTGACGTCCGTGGAAGTTATCGTCAATGGCCGAGTCCAATCATCGATTCTTCCAGAGCAAGCTCAGACTGAAGTAGGGAGCTATCGCGCAACCGTTGATCTATCGGTCGACTTGGACGGTAGTAGTTGGATCGCACTGCGATGTTACGAACGTGCTCCGGCTGACAAAGTCGTTTTTGCGCATACGAATCCAGTATTTGTCGACGTGGCCCAAGCGCCCCTTGCTCCCGATCGTCGCGCATTGACTTACTTTATCCAACGTATGGATGCTGAGATTTCTCGCAACGCAGGTGTGATCAGTGCAGCTGCGCTTGGCGAATACCAGGCAGCACGGAAGATTTACCAAGCTCTTCTAGATGGACGACAGGTTCCATGACAGCAATTCGGAAAATTCGTGGCGAACTGGTCTCCAAACTCTTCCCAAGTGGAATTCCCCGTTTGTGGTGTCCTACGCTCACGCATTTTTCAGCTCCCCGCAAGCCGGATGAAAGCCGCATTCGAGCGCATCTGGAATCATTGTCGAATCATGTCTCAGGGATATTGGTACCTGGATCGACCGGCGAAGGATGGGAGATGAGCGATGCGGATGTTCACGCCTTGCTCGATATCGTACTCGACGCTGCGCAGGCTGCCGGCATCCAGGTTCTGATTGGTGTCTTGAAGACAGACCTAGATGCCATGCTCAGCTGCTTGAACTCGATTGAACAACTGCTAACGCACCCGGCGATCGCGGGCATAACAGTTTGTCCGCCTAAGGGGAGCGAGCTAAGTCAGCTTGAGATACAAGACGCCCTCGCGCGTATACTCCAACGCGGCTGGCCAACGGCGCTCTATCAATTGCCCCAAGTTACGCTGAACGCGATGAGCACCGAGACGGTCGTCGCATTGTCTGCTCAGTTCCCAAACTTCATACTCTTTAAGGACACCAGTGGCGAAGACGTCGTTGCGCAAAGCGCAGTCCAGGGCAATCTCGATCTCGGCGGAGTGTGGATGGTACGCGGGGCAGAGCAAGGCGGATACGCTCGCTGGCTTCGTTCAGCGGGCGGCCCCTACGATGGTTTTCTGCTGAGCACTGCCAACGTTTTCTCGCCGCAACTGGCAGAGATTCAAGACCTGCTAGACGATGGAGATCATGCAGCGGCCACAGCTCTGTCGACGCGTTTGGAAGCCGTGGTTCAAAACGTCTTTACCCTGGTTCGCGGTTTTCCAACAGGCAACGCTTTTGCCAACGCCAACAAACTCCTCGACCACTGCCTGGCATTTGGCGACGAAGCAATACATGCCCCCCCACCGCTGCTCTATAGTGGCGCACAGCTGCCTGACAATTGGGTTGCAGACGCTTACCGGGTGTTAAAGCAGCAGTCGCTCTTGCCGACCGTCGGCTATTGGCGTTAACGTGACGGAAAAGTGGGCTTACGCCACTACACTGAAAAAAGCGAGGCACGCTTACCGCTAAATTCTTATTGCACCGCACAGCTTGCGAAGAGCAACTGCCACTCCCACCATGTGATTTGCTGTACGTCGGGCGTCCAAGCGGTATGGTTGGCAGTTGCACGCTCGACCGTATCTACCAAAGCTGTTGGAAGCTGATCGGGTAAGATGAGTGATGACTGTTTGCTGGTAGCCACGAAATCTACCAGACGGTCTGCGATTAATTGCGCAAGTTGCTCGCACACTTGGTGACGATGTACTTTGCGAAACCAATACTTGGCGTTCCAAAAATCACCTTCGCGGCGGTGCATGATGCCATGCCAGTACGAGCCGGTGGCTGAAGCATCGGCTTGGCTGACTCGATGTGACTCGTCCAATTCGCCAGCCAGCAGCCACAGACCAGCCTCGGACGGTGTCCCCTTTAGCTTATCGTCTACGCTCAGCAGGTTCTTGATACGCCCACTTGTCTCGGCGCATTGGGGGCCGGATCCCAATCCAGGTAAGGGAGCGGCTTCAATGATCTCGACCAGTGCACCTGAAAGCGAATCAGGTGCCAGAATATCAATTTTCGGCATCAGTTACGCCCTGAAAACAACCGCCACTTTACCGATTCAATTCAGCTGGAGCATCGGGCACGATCTTTTCGGGGAGCTTTTCACCTTCGGGAATGAACTTAGTAGAAACCGAATTGACGCAGTGGCGCGTATCTTTTTGGGTTTGTTTTTCGCCAAGGAAGACGTGGCCTAAGTGGCCGCCGCAGTTGCTACATACAATCTCAGTGCGGTAGCCGTCGGCGTCTAGCTGGCGAGTCACCGCGCCCTTTATCTCATCGTCAAAACTTGGCCAACCGCAGTGACTTTCAAACTTGTCGTCGCTCTTGTAAAGCGGAGCATTGCAGCGCCGACAAATATACGTCCCGGCTGCGGTACTATCCCAGTACTCACCCGTAAACGCTCGCTCAGTGCCCTTCTCCAGGATTACGTAACTTTCAAAGTCGTTCAGCTCGTTGAATTTATCACTCATTAACAACTCCTTTGTCTTTTCTTTTTCAGCGGAAGCAGCTACACCCGCAGCAGGGGGAAGCACCAAAGGCGCTAACTGTGATCCATCAGGCAGGTCGGTCGCAGGTGCGGCATTTTTCCTTACCGGCAAGTCGCTCTCATCCAAAGGCACCCTGGAAGAGATGACGTCATTTTCGTCAGGCGACAGGTCTACTTTCGACTGGGTTGAAGCACCTGCCATGGGCTGTGGTTGCTGTCGATCCGCAACAGGCTGACAACCTACGCACACCAGGCACACAAAACTAAGGTTAGCTATCGAGAATTTCATTTGATCCATTTCAAACGTGGAACGGCTTCCAGCCCTTCGAGAAACCAAGTCAAGGAATATGACTACTTTCGCCGCCATATTCTACACAGATAGCTAGTGCTTGTCGGCCTGGATTTGAACTTTGGCTTACGATCTCAATCGCCCACCGCCGATACTTGACTAACTTGGTCAATATAGTATAATATGGTTGGTGAGGCAGTTGGAACCTTACGAACTTGCCTGAGTATCTGTAGCGAACGCCGTCCGTTTTTTGCTACAAGCTGTACCCGGCGGGGTCGATTTTTTTTTTCGGAATGCGGAATGGATTTTTTTCGGAATGTAGGAACGTAAGATTCCATGACAAATAAACTCCAACCGGATGCCTTGCCTGAATTAAGCGTGATTGCGTCAAATGCAATTGGCTGTCAGGTCACAGGCAGCAGTCGTACGAGATCAATTCCAGAGGTACCGCAAGCCTCGCCGGATTTACTTGCAGAGCTTGCGCGGGAAAGTGCGCAGCTTGAGACAGCGACTCCTCAAGAGATTTTGCGGTGGGCGATTGACCGTTTTGCTCCCAAATTCACGATGGCGACGGCTTTCGGCCCTGAAGGCATGACGATCATCCACATGCTGGCTGAGATTGCTCCGGAAACTCCAATATTCAACTTGGATACGGGGTATCAGTTTGCAGAGACCCTGGAGCTACGCGAGGAAATCAAGCGGCGATATGGCATCTCAGTGGAGATGAAGCAACCCGAGTTGACGGTGGAAGAATACGAAAAAGTAAATGGAGGGCCCGTCTATAATCGCGAGCCCAATCGCTGTTGTTTTGATCGCAAGATCCGCGTGCTGCAGCAAGCTGCGGTGGGCTTTGATGCCTGGGCCAGCGCGATACGGCGGGACCAAAGCGAAGACCGCGCGCAAGCACCCATCGTAGGCTGGGACAAGAAATTTGGATTGGTCAAAGTCAGCCCATTAGCGAATTGGACCAAACGAGATGTGTGGGGCATGATCACGCGCGAGAATGTCCCCTACAATCCGCTGCACGATCAGGGCTATACCAGTATCGGATGCCGACCTTGCACGCGCAGTGTCTTGCCTGGTGAAGACGAACGGGCAGGGCGTTGGAGCGGTTTTGCGAAAACCGAGTGCGGATTGCATACTTCGGACTAAGCGAGAACGCGATGCAACTGCCGATCAAAGCCCACTATGCCACCATTGCGATGCTGGCAATCGCCAAGCATTTTGCGACCGGTGAACAAGTGCCAGCGCGGCTCATCGCCGGTGAGCATGAAATTCCAAGTCAGTTTCTCGGACAAATCCTGCAACAACTACGTTCTGCCGAGTTAATTGTCAGTACGCGGGGGGCCAACGGAGGTTTTCGGCTGGCTCGTGCTCCATCTGCCATCTGCGTAGCTGACATCGTGGATGCTGTCTGTGGGCTCGCCTGTGGAGCTGCTTCGACGGGGTCAACGACGGGAGTTTCCCAAGTTGTGAATGAAATCTGGCTTGAACTCGCAGCGCAGCAACGGGAATACCTGCAACGTCTTTCTCTGGACCTTCTATTGTCGCGCTGTCAGCCTGCAGCGACGATGTTCTATATCTAGGCTATTCCTATAGCATACTGAACCTCAGGTGCTAGCCGTGGCTTGTGGGGGCGAAGGTGGCAATGCTCGAGTTGCTGTAGCCCACGGCTGAGCGCCTGAGGTTCACTACTTAGGGCCCACGGCTAGCGCCTGAGGTTCACTACTTAGGGCCCACGGCTGTGCCTGAGGTTCACTACGACCTCGAGGCGAGCTAGACCAACAGCTCGCGCGCGGTTCCGCTACGGCAACTCGTTTCTGCGCGTGTCCTAAGCAGTAGTCAGCAGCCCGCGGAACACGAAAAGAACCCAGGCAGCTTGGCTGCCTGGGTTTGAGATTGCGTCTGGCGATGTGGAAGTGATCTCGCGGAGCTGAAACTTAGCGATTGATTTCAAGTCCGAGTGTGAAACCGGCTAGCTGGAACATCTTGGTCTTGATTGTTGATGTTTCCAAAGCCTGGGTTGGCACCCCGCCAAATACCTTGGGCGAAGTCGATCACGTCGATACCACCGCGGATACCGAAGTTCTTCGTAACTTGATATGCCGCCTCGGCCCGGGCTTCAAAGCCAAATACGAATTCATTATTCGAGGAATGAACAACGCTTGACCCTGACGCATAATCTGTCGCGTCTACGCCGACACCAATGGTCGGAGCACCCGTGTACTCTGTGGTGTAAGTACGTTGAGCGTATTCACGTTGTTGGAAGTTGCTCATCCCAAACACTCGTAGCTCACCGGACAATGTCCAAGCGCTGGTAGTGTGTGAAGTACCGAGCCCCTAACTGACCTCCAACCATTTGGTTCTTGATCCGCGTTTCGTTGGAGATCAAGGTTTCCAGTTGTGTGGCTGCTGTTTGAGTGCCAGGAGTAATGATCGAGTTGATCGATCGGAAGTAGCTTTGATTGAGGGCAAAGTCGTTAAAGGTCGAGTACTTAAAGCCCACCATAGGTTCCAAGATACCACCGTAACGATACGGCTCGCGACGCCACGTCTTATTGATCTCAAAGTTCGTAAGTCCACCCACATTTAAGCTATCGCCCAAAATGTAAGCTCTCGTACCCAACTGCGGATCATTCGCGTCCAGGAACGGCTGCACTGGAGCCGTGATTGGATCGTTGACATCGTTCGCATTAAAGCGATCGATACGCTCTTGGTAGACTCGATCGTAAACGTTGGGTCCACCGGTATTGCGGAAGCTGAATAACCAGCCACTGCGGTTCTCACGCATTAGTCCAACGTCATATCGGTTACCGTAACCGAAATCACCCGCCGAAGCAGATTGTTCGGTCTCGGGGCGCGACAGCCACAGGTAGGTCCGGTCATAAGACCCGAACCACCCCACATGGGCTCGCTTCCGAGGCGACAACTCCATCATCGAGTCGACGTCGACCGGCGCGAAGAACTGCCAGTCGGGATCAAATTCCATGGGGTCTGCAAAAGGATGAAATACATCCTCAGCCAAGACCGCCGGAGCGGCTACCACGCAAGTAACCGCAGCGATAAATCGCCAAGCTAAATTGAGCAACGACATAACTACCTTCCACCGTAGCATAACGGAATCGCCCCCACGCACTCCAACCCTGCTCAGGCCGGATGCACGCACAAAATTCTGGTTGTGCCGGTAGTATCGGATGGTCTATGAAAGATAGTTGAGTCACACTAGGTAAACCTTGTCGAAAATGCGTTTTCTCTCGTCTCAGGCCCTTCGCAGGCAAGACACTCGCGTATTTAGGTAAACTGGGCTTGTTCTAGAATGGAAAAACTGCTCCTCAGGGCTCGCGGGATACAGGCACTGATTGCTAGCGTCGAGTTGTGATTCGATGCGTGGGTCTGAAATCTGGCATACCCCTGAAATTGATCCTTAACCCAACGCGTGTCTCTGGGGAGTTTGATTTACTATTCCAATCGACTTATGATTCCAGAGTAGAAACGGCTCGTGCGTACCAATATCCTAGGAACCATGCCCTAATAGGCCTATGAAGAATTCGCAAAACTACCGGAACTTGGCTGCACGCCGCTGGTTCCTTTCCCAATGTGGAATCGGCTTGGGCGTTACTGCATTAGCTGAGCTGTCGTTGCTCGAAAAATCTTCAGCTAGCGAGTTGCCTGGCAACGCAATACGACCATCGGTACAACGGCCCCACTTTCAGCCAACTGCTAAAGCGGTGATTCATTTATTCATGGCGGGCGCTCCAAGTCAGCTCGAACTGTTCGACGAAAAACCACTGCTAGCAAGACTCGAAGGCAAGCCGCTCCCCTCCAGTGTGATTGGCGACCAACGCTACGCCTTTATTCAACCTGACGCGGCCGTCTTGGGGCCGCAGACCAAGTTTGCTAGACACGGCGAATCGGGGGCATTGCTCTCCGATGCGCTGCCACATCTGTCCCGCGTCGCCGACCGACTGTGTTTTATTAAGTCGATGCAGACGGATCAGTTCAATCACGCGCCTGCCCAATTGTTCTTGAACACGGGATTCTCGCAGCCCGGTCGTCCCAGCTTTGGTTCCTGGGCCATTTATGGCTTGGGCTCGATGACCCAAGAGCTGCCGGCCTTCGTCGTCATGAGTACTGGGGACGGCCTCAGTGGTGGAGCGGCGCTGTGGTCCAGTGGTTTCCTGCCCACTACGCTGACTGGAGTTCAATTCCGCAGTCAGGGTGACCCCATTTTGAACGTGAAAAGTCCGGCTGGCGTGTCTCCGCAGCTACAGCGCGATACTTATGAACTGATTGGAAACCTCAACCGCAAGCGATTCGCCGAGGTGGGTGATCCAGAGATTGCAACACGGATTGCCAGTTTTGAAATGGCCGCGCGTCTGCAGACGTCTGCGCCCGAGCTGATGGACTTGAGGAGTGAAACGAAAGAGACTTTAGATCGCTATGGATGTGATCCGGACAAACCTTCGTTTGCACGCGCTTGCTTGCTCGCACGACGCATGGTGGAACGCGGAGTACGTTTTATCAATATCTTTCATAGCGGCTGGGACGCCCATAGCAATGTCGCTGGCAATATTCGTGACAACTGCGGCAAGACCGACCAAGCGTCGGCAGCGCTTGTCGAAGATTTGGCGTTGCGCGGGATGCTTGACGAGACTCTTGTAATTTGGGGCGGAGAATTCGGGCGAACGCCGATGGTCGAATCCAACCCCGCTCTTGGCCGCTCGCAGGGACGCGACCATCACCCCCAAGCCTTCACCACTTGGATGGCCGGTGGAGGCATCCAACCCGGAATCACCTTAGGCGCCACCGACGAGTTCGGATTCCATGTGGTCGAATCACCCGTGCATGTACATGATTTACAGGCCACTTGGCTACATTGTCTCGGTTTTGACCACGAGCGGCTGAGCTTCCATCATGCAGGACGCGACTTCCGCCTAACCGACGTTCACGGCAAAGTCGTCCAAGAAATCTTAGCGTAAGATCCGTTCGATCAACGAACGGCGTAGCGGGACGCACTGTTGACTCCCGATTTCGAAAATCGAAAATCTTAGTGTCTTCCAGCGACCTGTACGTGTTCCCAGCTCTGCAAAAAGGGGGAATGAGTAGCCCTTGTCCCACCAGGGAGCCGACTATGGAGCACGCGAAGCTGCGGTGGGTGTTAACGACAAGCCGCCCAGTCGCTGTTGCAGTTGCCGCGACAAATCCGCAACCACCTCAGGCTGTGCTGCTGCGATATTGGTCGTCTCCGCATCTGGTGTTTCATCTTCGTGCGAATACAACTCGGCAAAACCATCTTTGTGCAAGATTATCCGAAACTTTTCGGTGCGAATTGTCTCGGCTGAACCCGCATAGGCAATGGCGGGATGTCCGGGAGCGGAAGGTGATTGTAGCAGCGATTGTAACGAGACTCCTTGAGTGAATTCCGCGGCTGGAATCCCGGCGACATCGCACAAGGTGGGGAAGATATCAAGTGTCTCAACGATCGAGTCAGTTGCCGCGCCTGGCTGTACCATGCCTGGCACATGGATCAGCAGCGGTGAACGTAACGACTCTTCAAACAGTGTGTGCTTACCCCAAACGGCATGTTCCCCCAGATGCCAACCATGGTCACCCCACAAAACGACGACTGTGTCCTCATCTAGCCCTCGCTCGCGCAGACGCTGAAGGAGTTTGCCGACTTGGGCGTCGGCATAAGAAACACAGGCCGCGTAGTGCTTGCGAACTTCGATCGCAAACTCGGCGTCTTCATTGGGATCTCTACCCCAACGATTGTATTTCATAAATTCCCCCGAGCCGTGCCAAGTCGAACGATGCCGCGGTTTAGCCGCACGAGGCGTTGGCGGAAGCGTCGCGTCACGATAGTGCGCCATGTACTTGGCAGGTGCACCGAAAGGCAGGTGAGGCCGGATGATCCCCACGGCCAACAGAAACGGTTGCTCTTGGGCACCAGCCAAGCGATCGAGTTGATCCAGTGCCGTGTCGACGATCAGTCCATCGGGATAGATGTCATCTTCGCCTGCCACGGACTGAAACAGATCCATCTGCTTTGCGTTCCCGCGTATTTCACCATTGGCCAAACCATGCATGGCCCCGCGTGGATGTTGCCAAGGGCCGGCTGGCAATAAATGCTCGTCCCACGCATTCGGCATCTCAATGATTGTCTGATCGTCCCAATCGCTCCCGCCACGACCGCCCGGGTGATGGGAAACTTTGCCGACCGAAACGGTTCGATAGCCGTGCTGGCGAAACCACTCTGGAATGCTTGGCGGCACTTCGGCTGGCGATTTTTTCATGCGTTCAGCCCGCTGAAACAACGCTTCATTGCCGCGAGGGCCATAACGCCCCGTCAATAGGGTATAGCGACTCGCACCACACGTCGGCGCTTGCACGTAATGGCGATTGAAGCGACGGCTTTTGGCAGCGAAACGATCAATATTCGGCGAGTTCACGTACTCGACGCCATAACACCCCAACTCCGGCCGCAAATCGTCGATACAGATCAACAAAATGTTGCGTGGCTGGTCCACTGAGCTGGTTTGGCCAGCTGGGCTGATTTGGGCGAACAAAGCGAAGAACAATTGGATTCCAGCGATAGAGGCCGTCCAAGTTAGACTTTGGTGTTTTTTCATCAAGTGCTCCAATTTAACGCGCAGGGTCTTACTAGGGTTTGAATATGGTATCTCACTCTCCCGCGCAATAGACGACCATCATAAGTGCACTTTTTTGCGGGAGGGTAAGTAACACGAACCACGGTGGCGATTAGCGAGAATTGTCCTTTTTCAAGTTTTTTTCGCGCAAGAAGCGTCACATTGATCGGTAACCAACTTGGTAAAGGGCTATTTCACAACCTCACCGCCCGCGAATGATCCCATAGAAGATGCCTTCAAATCTCTTAGAAACTGGAAAAATTATGAATTGGTACGTATTTCAAGTGTTTAATTCTGACCGTGAACACGTATATGACTTGCGGATTTCCCAAGGCGGAAAGGAATTTAAGATTAAACAAGTGACTGACTTTGGATGGAAAAAGGGCACTATTAAGGGCTTTGATTTCTTGCATTCCGATGGGACGAAATTGGGGACAACGGACGCGTTCATCAACCAACCGCAGTTCCTTGATACATTTGTTTTGACGGCTGGCAGTGGGCGTAAATACAACTGTGTTAAGTATGGTGACCCCGTAACGGGTTTAGAGAGTTCTCACCGCGTAGCCAGCCACAGCTTGATCCGCCTCTAGCGAGTCACCGTTTCGGTCAGGTCGTCAAATGCGTTTGGGTATGATTCCGGCGGGATGCTGGTTAGCCTGGCAATTGGCTCAGCCACTGCCAGGCGTCGGTCAGCGTTTCTGCACGTGGTCTGCGGTGGTAGTGAAGCGCTGTAGCTGCTTTCGATGAATCATAATAATGATTAAGTGACCCCATGGAGATAGCGGCACCGTTGACATCGCCTTCGCCAATGGGCAACAACCTCACGGCTGCGTCGATGAGCGTGCCAGCGATTTTCGCGATACCGCCGAGCCGACGAACGCGACGCTGTCGGCCTGTCGTCTGCAGCATCTCGGTCCACATCTCTTGGTAAGTCAGATTGTCGCCTGCGAGAATGTAGTTCTGTCCAGATTCGCCCATGGTGATAGCATTGACAATTGCTGCTGCCACGTCACGCGCATCGCACAGGCTGCATCCTCCGGATGGCGCGGCCACGATCGGTGCCCGATTTACTTCGATCATCATTCGTCCGCTGGACGGTTTCCAGTCGTAGGGACCTAGCATAAATCCTGGATGAATGATTACCGCGTCCAGCCCTCGTTGCGCGATCGCGGAGCGTACAAGCTGCTCTGCTTCCGTCTTGGAAATAACGTAGTTGCAAGCTGTCTTGGCTATCCCAGTGATCGACGATTCGCTGATCGGATGCTGCTTATCCAGAGCTGCAAATAAAGTATCGACCGTGGAAACGTAAATTAACTTGGCGCGATGATGCAAGCAGGCGTCGACGATGGACTGCGTGCCAACCACGTTAACGGCTCGCGCGGTTGCAAGTTTTGTCCAGCCAATGTGGATCATCGCCGCGCTGTGAATAACTGCCTCGCAGCCGTCTGTGGCGCCAAGTAGAACAGCTTCATTGCTCAAGTCACCTTCGACAACGTCGACATCGAGTCCACTGAATGCGTCGCGCGACGTGTCACGGCGGCACAGCACGCGCACGTGGTGTCCTCGCGCTATCAGCTCGCGGACAACGGTATTGCCAAGCAGTCCGGTGCCTCCGGTAACGAAGATCACGTCTTATTCACTCCTCAAACGCTTTAGAAATCCGCTGGTAGTCTAGCTGATGCCCTGAATCACCCAAACGGGGCCAACAATTGTATGGCTAGCGAAATGTCTAACAAAATAGGAAACTATGCCTGGAAACCTACGGAATTTAGCCAGAATACCTTACCCAAACAGCGCGGCATTTGTAGAATTTGAGTGTTCCCGCCGGGGTAGAATATTCGATACAACCCTTGCATTCCACGCAAATCACTACAATCGGTAGATCTTGACTAGTGGAAGTCTAACGCCATCACAATCGATCACAGGCACTCTAACGAATGTCCACTGAAGCTCCGCAGGCGGGGTCCGCCAAGCAGGTCCAGGTAGTACGCGGAATTACTGTACGTTTAGCGGGCGACTCGGGCGACGGCATGCAATTGCTGGGGACCCAGTTGACCAACACGTCGGCCCTGTCTGGCAATGACGTGGCGACATTCCCCGATTTTCCGGCTGAAATCCGCGCGCCCCGAGGAACTCGGGCTGGCGTCAGTGGTTTTCAAGTCCAATTTGCGTCGCACGAGGTCCATACGCCTGGTGATACGCTCGACACGCTGGTGGCCATGAACCCAGCCGCCCTAGTTACCAACATCTCGGATTTGCGTCCCGGTGGGCTGCTAATCGCCAACGAAGATAGCTTTGAAGACAAAGATCTCAAGCTTGCCAATGTCGCCCAGAATCCTCTCGATGAACCGATGATGGAGAATTATCGAGTGGCCAAAGTTCCGATGACGAAGCTCACGCGGACCTCCGTCGCTGAATTGGGACTTTCGACCAAAGAAGCGGATCGCTGCCGCAACTTCTTCGCGATGGGCTTGGTGTACTGGCTGTACGGTCGCGAAATGGACGCCACTCTCCGATTTATCAAGAATAAATTCGGTAAGAACCCACAGATTCAGGAAGCCAACGAGCGAGCGCTGCGCGCCGGATGGGCGTTCGGCGAGACCACGGAGTTGTTGGGGCAATCCTACCAAGTCGAATCCGCAAAATTGCCAAGTGGTCGCTACCGCAACATCATGGGCAATCAAGCTCTTGCCTGGGGACTGATGACCGCCGCGCGCCTGAGCAATAAAGAGCTGTTTTACGGTTCTTATCCGATTACTCCCGCCAGCGATATTCTGCACGAGTTGTGCAAGTACAAGAATTTTGGTGTGTGTACGGTCCAAGCCGAAGATGAAATCGCAGCCGTATGTGCGGCCATCGGTGCAGCCTACGGCGGTTCGATGGCAGTTACAGCGAGCAGCGGACCTGGTATAGCCCTCAAAGCGGAAGCAATGGGACTGGCTGTCATGATCGAATTACCTCTGTTGGTAATCGATGTGCAACGTGGCGGACCTAGCACAGGCTTGCCAACCAAGACGGAACAAGCGGATTTGTTGCAGTTGCTCAATGGGCGAAACGGCGAAGCACCTGTGCCAATCCTAGCCGCTAGCAGCCCAGGCGACTGCTTCCACACCGCCATCGAAGCCTGGCGAATTGCGACCAAGTTCATGGTGCCCGTTGTGATTCTTTCCGATGGTTACATTGCCAACGGTGCCGAACCTTGGCTAATCCCAGACATGAATGAACTCGAGAAGATCCCTATCGAGCACCCTGTCGCTGTTACGGACGGTAATCCATTCTTGCCGTACGCCCGCGATGAAAACCTGGCTCGACCTTGGGCTATTCCGGGCACCAAAGGACTAATGCATCGTGTCGGCGGCTTGGAAAAGCAGGACGGGACCGGCAACGTTAGCTACGACGCCGACAATCATCAAAAGATGACGCACATTCGAGCCCAAAAAGTTGCCAATGTGGCTTCAATCATCCCGGCACAACCCGTCACTGGACCAAGCGACGGTGATTTACTCGTGCTTTCATGGGGTGGCACCTACGGCACTTGCCACACGGCTGTGCAGCAGGCGATTGACGAAGGCATCAGTGTTGCCCATTGTCACTTGCGGCATATGAATCCATTCCCATCGAATTTGGGCAGCATCTTAGGCAACTACAAACAAGTCCTGATCCCTGAACTGAATATGGGACAACTGCGTTCCCTGATTCGCTCGCGCTACTTGGTTGATGCCATTGGCTACAACAAGGTGATGGGTAAACCGTTTAGCGTTGGTGAGCTGGTTGAGAAAATCAGCGAGTTGACGTCAAGCACCAACAGCAACGGCAAGACACAGGACAAGCAGTTGGTCAAGTCGCGCGCCGGCTAGACCACGTTTATGCAGAATTTACACAACACATCGAGGGGCCTTAACAGGTAGTCCCACTACGCAACCATTCTCCAAGGTCTGACATGAGTACCGATCTTCCAGTTCTATCCGCCAATGATTTTGCAAGCGATCAAGACATTCGCTGGTGTCCAGGTTGTGGTGACTATTCCATTTTGGCCCAAATGAAGAAGATGCTGCCCAGCCTGGGGCTACCGCTGGAACAAATCGTATTTGTCTCGGGGATTGGCTGCTCCAGCCGCTTTCCCTATTACATGAATACCTACGGCATGCATAGTATTCACGGTCGCGCGCCCGCGTTTGCCACTGGTCTACGCGTGTCGCGACCGGAGCTTAAGGTATTTGTGATCACTGGCGATGGCGATTCGCTCAGCATCGGTGGCAACCATTTTATTCATCTGCTACGTCGCAATGTGGACGTCACTTTGGTGCTGTTTAACAATCGCATCTATGGCTTGACCAAGGGACAATACTCGCCAACCAGTCCAGAGGGGCAAGTGACCAAGAGTACGCCGATGGGGTCGCTCGACCACCCGTTGAATCCTCTGACGTTGGCCCTCGGTGCTGAAGCCAGTTTCATTGCCCGTAGCGTCGACGTCCACATCAAGCACTTAGCGGATACGCTATATCGAGCGGCCATGCACCGTGGGACGTCCGTGGTCGAAGTCTATCAGAACTGTAACGTCTTCAATGATGGCGCATATAGCTACGCCCAAGACAAGGCGACGCGCTCCGATACGACCGTCGAGCTCGAGCATGGCAAGCCTCTGATTTTTGGCGCCAATCGCGACAAGGGTATTCGTATGAACGGCTTACGTCCCGAAGTCGTCGACCTTTCGCAGGGCAAAGTCTCCCAGGACGATTTGCTCTTCCATGACGAGCAAGCCGACTCAGCCCTAACGCACATACTCGCAAAGATGCGATATCCCGAATTCCCAGAACCAATTGGAGTGTTTCGCGACGTCGAACTGCCTGTCTACGAAGACCAAGTTCGCAATCAGATCGACGCCGCCGTCAACCAGCGTGGTGCGGGTGACTTGAACAAATTGTTCAACAGTGGCGACACCTGGGACGTCGCCTAAAATCCTTGATGGCTAGGTTTGACTCAAGTAGTTGTCGTAAAGCGGGCGGACAACTCTCTTCACTGCGACGTCGTGAAATGATACTCTTGATTTGGAATCAACAGTGTCACGCGCAGAGATGTGAGCCTGAATGCTATTGTGGTTTAAAGATGGGCAGCGGCGGAGCGATCTCCTTGGCGCTGGCTGCGAAATCATAGCCGATGGCGTTGGCAACCGTCGCAGCAATTTGAGCTTGTTCATATTTACCGCCCTGATCGATCCCCAGCCGCTGCACTCCTGCGCCGAAAGCGGCTACCCAAATGCGCTCCGAGCCCGGTAGGGTCAGGCTGTGACTTTTCCAGCCGTTTCTCCCATCACCTCGTCCATGATCGCTCGTGACGATAAAAGTCGTATTGTCGCGATACGCGTCCATCCCCTGAGTGGCATTCCACAGTTGACTAATAAAAAAATCGTTTTGCTGCGCGGACAGCAAATAGCGATCGTAACGTCCGGCGTGCGCCCAATCGTCGGTTTCGCCCAACGCGACATACAGCACGCGCGGGGCCTGCTGCTTCATTTCTTGTAAAGCACCGGCGGTAGTGAATGCGTCATAGCGCACGCCTTCCCACTCGTGAAACAGATTCTCCGCCGCAAAATTCAGCTCTGCAATCACTTCAGGAACTCCCACCGTGAGTGGCGTCCATCCGGCGTTCACGTATACCTGGCTGCGATGGTCGTTGATAATAAAAGGAAAAACATCCCACGAACAATACGCGGCCACTCGTTCAATTTCTGGTTGGCCCAACAACCACTCGAGCACGGTCAAATTGTCGTTGTATCGTTTGGCGTTCGAGTTTACTCGAGCATCGGCGCGACCAGTCAATAGCTCGTTGTAGCCGGGATAGGAAAAGTACAAACCGTTGGTTACCTTCACGATACTATCCTGAAGCACATCACCAGCGATCCAGCCATCCTTGCCAACTCGACTCCATAGAAAGGGCATCAGCGCGGCACGCTGTTCTTGCGGAGTTGGTCGAATGTAGCGCTGTACGAGCACGTCGGGCTCCTTAACGCCCAGCTCTTCGATCATTAACCGTTGATCGGCACCGGTGAAAACTTCTTCCAACCGCAGGCCATCGAGGGTAATCAAGATCACGTTCTTGGCTGGCGAGGCAGCTTGGGGTTGGGTTTCATCTGCGGTGCAGTGCCGCCGCAGGCGAGTAAGTAGAAAAACAGATCGGTCCCCAATCCAGGTTGGTGCGTTCCGTGTTCATGGCGCAGGTTCTTTCGTTCATGGTGGGATCATGCATGTTGGACTAGATGCTAGGTAACGTTTTGCTGCACAGCCTTGAAGCCTCGCACCCACCGCTCTAAACTTCGGCGGCTCATTTCGCCGGTGCGTGGGCCATCGCAGACCGCGCCGCGCACGGCGATGGCGGCCGGTCGCAGCGGCGTCAAATGCGGCAGGTCAACCTCGGATAGACTTCCCGCCAAGACGACTTGAGTGCCACCAGCATTTGCAGATGCGATGATGTCGGTAATGGCTTCGACTGTCAGCCAATCCAGTAAGCGACGTCCGTCTTTCTCAAACGTGTCGATCAGCAGGTAACTTGCCCCAACTTCGGTGGCTAAATCCAGGACCTGGGATACGTTGGGTGCATCGCAACGTCCTGCGTCGGCGTAGAGGACAGGTACCAAACTGCAGCCCTGGAGGCGATCAGCCAGCTCGGTGAATTGCGCAAGCAGACTAGAACGTTTCGCCATCCCAGACAAACCAACTTTGGCAACTCCGAAGTGTTTCGCAATCTGCGTAGAAACCGTCAAGTCGATCTGGTGTAGTTCACCGAGTGCGACACTGCATCTGGGAAAATTGTATAGAGCTACGGCCACCGCCTCAGCAACTTCCAAGGAAGGCGCGCCCAGCGATCCGTGGCTTGGATTCTTTAGATCGATCCAGTCGACGCCTAGCGACCGCGCCAAGGCGGCTTCGGAAGCCGATTTGACGCTTACCAGCAGCTGATTAACACGAATCGAAGGAACGGCTGACGCTTTCCTGTGCTGTTTCGGGAATGACGTCATACAGGTTTCTTCGCTTCGTATGGAATAGCTGCGGTTTCGATTCAGTCGATTGCGAGGCGAACAAATATTAGCAAACCAATTTCCTGATTTGTCGATGGTCAACTTGGCAACTTCGACTCCCAAGAGTTTAATGCTATACATGCATTAGGGTAACGGGGGCTCACGCACCAGGGCGGAGCTGCCGCGGGCTCTGCCAGTGTAGCTCTTGGGCTCAGATTCTGTCACCTCTTCATAATGGCGTAGCTAGAGCGCGTGAAATATACGCTTGTCAATACGAACGAACAGCTCCCCGAACTGGTTCAAAGCGTTGCCTCAGCGGACTTGATCGGTATTGATACCGAATTCGTTGCCGAAGATTGCTATCGCCCCGACTTGTGCTTGTTGCAAGTCTCTACACGCGACCAAGTTTACATTGTAGATCCCAAGGGTATCGCCGACTTGTCCGCCATTTGGGAGCTGATTGTTTCACCTGATCGAACCGTGATTGTTCACGCCGGTCGCGAAGAGATTTTGTTCGCCTACCGAGCAACCGGCAAAATCATTCCCCGGTTATTCGATATCCAGATCGCCGTTGGACTGCTGGGCGGTGAATATCCGGCGTCATACGGAAAATTGCTGCAACGCGTGCTTGGCGAGATCGTCCCCAAGGGAGAAACGCGTACAGACTGGCGTAAAAGGCCTTTGACCAAAGCACAGTTGGAGTATGCCGCCCTCGACGTTCTGTTCCTGCCTCGTGCATTCGACGCGCTAACCGAACAGTTGAACGAGCTGGGACGGCTGTCGTGGTTGACCGATGAGTTGGCTCGCAAACAGGCCAATTTGATCAATTACGAAGAACAGGAAGGCTGGTACCGCATGTCCGGGGTACAGTCATTGCATGGAAAACAGCTTGGCGTCGTGCGGGCGTTGTGGCAATGGCGCGACGACCGCGCTCGAGAGAAAGACATGCCAGCGCGGCGTGTACTACGAGACGACTTGATCGTGGAACTTGCTCGCCGGAGCTCAGCCGACCCAGCAAAATCGCTCACATTCGCGGGCTTCATCACACCGGTTTCCAACGCTTCATTCCGGAAATCTCGAGTTGTGTCGCCAAAGGATTGACGTCGAAAGTGCCAGCTTCCCCTTGGAGCAATACGGGGCGACGCGCGCGACCGCCCGCGCTGCTACAACAGTTTTTATCTGCAGCAATGTCCTACCTTTGTCGCAATAACAACATTGCGCCAGCGATCGTGGGCACCACGGATGACGTCGGCAGGCTTGCTTCCTACTGGCTAAGTGGCGAAACGTTGCCGGAAACACATGAGGAATTCCCGACGCTGCTGCGCGGCTGGCGAGCCGAATTCGTGGGTGAACCGTTGTTTCATATTTTTGCTGGCAAGCGCGCGCTGAGAGTGCAAGACCCCAACGATGAAATGCCGCTTGCGCTCTGCGATGTCCCCAACTCCGACCTGGATTAGCCAGGAAATCCCTTCACACACGGAGTGTGCGGGCTGGAATTCGTCGAGTACACTAGGGGACTTTTCATCAATGCTCCACTTGCGTTCCTAGGAGTTCTCGCATGACGAACCCCAAAATTCTACTGAGTGGCTTCGCCGACGAAGCTGCGAACGAAAAACTAGCCATTCAGCAGTTTGCCGCTCTTGCCGCCGCTGGTCTGCAGTATTACTCGCTGCGGTTTATCGACGTGGGGGAAGGCATCAAGAACGCCATGGCCCTCACCAAGCCTGAATTGAAACGCGTTGTGGCAATGCAGAAAGAGTACGGTTTAGAGGTGGCCACGTTGGGCTCACCCATAGGCAAAGTGAAGTTGTTGGATGTTGATGATAATAGCCCCAATCGCTTTGTGCCCTTCAAGCAGTATTTGGCCAAGGAAGTAAAACATGCTTGTCAGGTTGCAAATACCCTGGGCACAAAACTGCTTCGCGGATTTTCGTTCTATCATCCGATCGGTAGCGCCCCAGATGAGCATTTGAATCAAGTCGTCGATCAGCTTGGGCAAATCGCAGACGTCTGCGCGGCTGAGGGCCTCGTGTTTGGCTTGGAAGTCGAGGCGAACTTGGTCGGTCAAACCGGCAAACTGCTGGCCAAGATTCATCGCGCAGTAAAGAATCCCAATCTGGTTTTGATTTTTGATGGCGCGAACTTGGTCTGCCAAGGGATGACGCCAGACGAAGTTTTTGCAGAGTACTTGGCCATGAAGCCGGGCCTAGGGTGGATTCACGTCAAAGACTATCGCCACAGCTCTGCGTCTGAAAAACTGACACATATCGACGAAGCTTCGTTGAAGAACTTCGTTCCTGCGGATATCGGCGATACTGGGCACGAAGCCATCCTGAGAGACTTGGCCAGTGAACTTCCGAAGATTGAAAAGAGGATGACCAAGTTGGGCGCGCCAGGTGTCTTCTTCGACTTGGAACCGCATGTCAAAGGCGGTGGGCAGTTCGGTGGATTCAGCGGCCCTGATGGTTTTGGCGTGGCCCTGAGAGGCCTCTGCCGCGTCCTGGACTATGTGGGCATTGGCTACCATCTAACTGATTTTGACGACATCCTTCGTCGCCGCGAGCCGTAAGCCATGCAGCCGGACGAGCAATGGAGGGCACTCAAATCGGAAATAGAACGCACGGTTTCTTTGACTTCCACCACCATCGTTCTGGGGGAGCGCGAGTTTACTTGGTATCGTGTTGCTGAACCGGATCAATTGTTGGAAGTTGCGGTGACCGATGCCCATGTTCCCGCCGAGGAACTCGACCCTTTTTGGTCCGTGACTTGGCGAGCAGCGCAGGGCTTGGACCGCTTCCTGGGGCAGTATCTGGATTCTGCGCTTGCAGGCAAGCGCGTCCTGGAATTGGGCTGTGGGTCGGGGCAGGCTGGTACTGGAGCTGCCGCCCGCGGTGCGATTGTAACTATGACCGACGCGGTGCCGCTGGCGATTCAGGTTGCGCAACTAAATGCTTGGCCAGTTGCAGAGCAAATGCAGTTCTTGCAACTCAAGTGGGGATCCAGGGCACTGTCCGAACCGCGTTTCCCAATCGTAATCGGTTCTGACTTGGTGTACGACACTAGCTTGTTCTCGCAATTGGAGGCCTGTGTGCGTCAGCATATTTGTGATTCAGGAAGACTCTACTTAAGCGAACCCTATCGACACACCGGCGATCTTTTCTCGAAGTGGATTGTGGAACGAGGCTGGCAGACCTGCGAGCACGAATTTGACTTGCAAGACGGGCGCGTACCGATACGTGTGTTCGAGTGCTGGCTGCGCTGAAGATCACTGGGAATTGCCCGTTTTCAAGACCTACGCTCCGCGCCGTTGAGTAATCGGGCTAGTTGAAGATCGGTTTAAAGTGGCACAAGATTATGTAAACGATTCATCCATCTCTGCCCGTGAAACAACGGGTTGGGTCGCTTGGTGGAATTCTGAGTGGGGTTTTGGGCCTTTGTTGAACCTAGCCTTGCCGCTGATGCTGTCGGCAGCTTTTGTTTCGTTGACGCTGTTTACAGATCGTACGATGCTGTATTGGAAATCCGAGGCAGCGGCGAGTGCATCGATGGGTGCCGGGACACTTTACTGGGCCATCATCTGTTTGCCGATGGGCATGCTGGGCTATTTCAGCACATTCGTTTCGCAATATCGCGGGGCTGGTCGGGTTGATCGAATTGGATCCGCCTATCAACATGCAATGGGGCTGGCATGGTGTCTCGTCCCAGTGCTTGTAGTTGGCGTCGTAGTCGCACGGCAAATATTTGTGTTGTCTGGCCACAACACACATCTAGTTGAGCTTGAAACGTCTTATTTTCGCATCCTGCTAGTCGGCGGAATTGGCGTGCTCTTCTATAGCGTGCAAAGTGGACTTCTGACTGGTCAAGGACGAACCAGGGTAGTGTTGGCCATCGATGCTGCCGCGACGGTTCTGAACTTGGCTTTGGATGCTGTCTTGATATTTGGTTGGGGCGCGATTCCTGGTTTGGGCATAGTCGGCGCTGCGCTCGCAACGAGCGTATCCTTCTGGATCAAGATACCGATCGCAGCTTGGGTAATCAGCCACGACCGGCAGCTTAAAGAGTCGTTTCTGGTGGGCAAGCGTGTTCCTGTTGAATCCGATATGTATCGGCGACTGATCATGTACGGTGCACCAGCAGGCTTGCAAATGCTGGCGGAAGCCGGCTGCTTCGCGCTCATCATGTTGCAAGTCGGAAAGCTTGGGGAACTGGAGATGGCAGCCACCACCCTGGCTCTAGGGCTGAATGTGCTCGGATTCGTACCCATGATCGGTCTGGGAATTGGCTTGGGTGTTCTGGTCGGTCAGCATGTTACTGACGGACGTCTCGATCTCGCACGCCGCAGCGTACATTGTGCGCTTGCGGTGTCTGTCGCGTATACTGGCATTTTCGCGTGCGCGATCGCTTTGTTTCCCGGTTGGATGATGAGCATATATGCGATCGGAGCTGAACCGGAACGCTTTGATCAGATGCGTCCTTTGTTGGCACCGCTGCTAAAGATCATCGCTGTGTATTGCATCCTGGACGGTCTTCAAATCGTGTTTGTGGGGGCCATCAAAGGCGCTGGAGATACCTGGTTTGTTCTGCTGGCTACGAGTTTGGTTTCGTTCGCAGTAGTTGCCATCGGGTTGTTCGCTCAGGAGTCGCGAGGAGCGAGCTTGATGTTGTGGTGGTACGTGATTGCGAGTTGGGTCAGTTGCATGGGGTTTGTATTTGCAGCTCGGTTTTTTAGCCGCGCATGGGAACGCAAACGAGTGATCGAGCAAACATAGTGAGTAAGCGATTTAGGCTGAAAAGACTCCCGAACCTGTCACATAAGCCGCCCTGTCGCCCGCGTCCAGGGTTGGAATTGTTAGGAAGCCAGCCACAAGCTAAATTTGTACCTGCACGTGCACGTTCAGTTCGCTGCGTCGTTCGCCGCGGCCCAAGACCAACGTGCCTCACTGCTCACAGGCTCACTCAATGTTATCGAAAACAGCCGAATACGCCCTCCGTGCAGTTGCCTGCATGGGAAGTCAACGTGATCGTCCGCTATCAGCCAACCTTCTTGCAGAACAGACCAAGGTGCCACGTCGATACTTGACGCGTGTGCTTCAGGACCTTTGCAACGCAGGACTTGTACAGTCACGACCTGGTCCAGGGGGTGGTTACGAATTGACTTACCCGACAAGCAAATTGACGATTCTGGACGTAATTAACACCGTCGAACCGATCGCGAGGATCAAAAAGTGTCCGCTTGGACTGAAGTCGCATACGAGCTTGTGTCCCTTGCACGCGGAGCTCGACAAGGCATACGAAGCCATGGAAAAGGCGTTTGGCGGTGTGACGATCAAGGAACTTGTTGAATCGACCAGTTCAATCTTACCGCTTTGTGAAAGCGTTTCGCGATGAGTGGTGGCAACTTTCTTGCCATGTACGATGAGAAGGCTAAACCCGCTTGGGCCATCCATTTTGAAGTATGGACCTCATTGCAGCGAGCGTTTCCTTACTGACATGGTGCTCGATGCCTTCGCTGTCGGCTTCGGCTGCGGCTGGGCTGACTCCCATCGCTAGTAAAAATGACTCGACGATACGATGGCGCTCTTTGCAGGTAACCGCAAGTCGCTTCCCGCGAGTGGTAAGCTGAATAGGCTGGTAGCGTTCTGTCTGCGCTAATCCGTCGCGCACTAGTCGGCTAACCGTGTTATTGACCGTTGCGTGCGTTACTGCAAAGTGATTCACCAAGTCTACGGCACGGCAAACTCCGTTCTGCTCCACAATGTCGGAAATTGCCTCCACATAGTCTTCGGCAAGTTCCGTTGAATGGTCCCTTCGTGTTCTAGCGTGAACTTCTTCCATAGTTCTCAGTCGCTCCCCTGTTGGATCGGAAATCGTGCCTGTTGGGTTCACGGGAATTCAAGGGTTGGAAATAGTAATGGAAGGTTGCAAGCCCTCCGCTTCCACAGTACGGGACGGCATACGCCCTTCGGCGAACTGGGCAAAGTACTCTTACGGGTACTTTGTGCGCGTGATTCTGCGAATATTGTACGCTTGACGCATAAGTTAGTCGATACTAAACTCTAGAGAGGATGTTAGTTCACGCTAACTTGCGTGCTGATGTGAGAATGAGTCCCAGGATGAGAATGGCTACAAGACAATGAGAAATTGCCTGTTCAAGAGTTCTTTTTGCGCGTTCGTGTGTTTGGCTGCCGCAATCGGATGTACGGGCCGACCCACAGAGTCGACCGGCGCAAGTGGACCGGAACGATCCATTTCCGTCGATTCGCCAATCCGAGTGACGGCAACTGTGGGGATGGTAGCCGACGTCGTCAAGAATGTTGGGGGCGATCGCGTTTCAGTCGCGCAGATCTGTGGCTCGGGCGTTGATCCACACCTTTACAAAGTCACTCGCGACGACGTCCAATCCCTGCGACAGGCCGACATGGTATTCTATGCAGGATTAATGCTTGAAGGAAAAATGTCCGACGCGCTCGTGAAGGAAGCTCGGTCGCGGCCCGTGATCGCTGTTACCGAGGCGCTCGATGAGTCTGTTTTGCTGGAGCCGGAGGATTTCGCTGGGCACTTCGATCCGCATGTTTGGATGGATGTGTCGGCGTGGTCGAAATGCGTGGATGTGATCGCCGATGAATTGACTAAATTCGATCCTGCCGGTGAGACACAATACCGAGAAAATGCAAAACGCTATCGTGATGCATTGGCTAAGCTACATGAATATGGCCTGCAGGCGATCGGCACGATCCCGCAAGAGAGCCGAATATTGGTGACTTCGCACGATGCGTTTAATTACTTTGGCCGTGCTTACGGATTGGATGTTCAGGGCGTGCAGGGCATTTCCACCGAGTCGGAGGCGGGTTTGCAGCGGATCAACGACTTGGTCACGCTCTTGGTCGAGAAAAAAGTGAAGTCGGTTTTTATCGAAAGCAGCGTGTCAAGTGACAATATCGAGGCGTTGGTAGAAGGTGCGAAGTCACAGGGACATGACGTCCGTATCGGCGAAAAGGAGTTGTTTAGTGATGCGATGGGCGAGTCGGGGACCTACGAAGGAACCTACATTGGAATGCTCGATCACAACATCACTGTCGTCGTTCGTGGATTGGGAGGCGAAGCACCGGAACTGGGGTTAAACAACAAACTCAGCAAGTAATGCGTGACCTAAAAGTAGCAGGCGCATTCCGTGTACCGACCGCTGCGTCACCAACACAGTGAGTGCCAGCACTCTTTTAACCATTGATTTTGGAGTAAAGGCATGGGGCAAGAGTTTGTCAATAGGAACGTTTGACCAGCCTATTTTCGTCTTCACTCCGAGGTGCAGTATTCAATGCAAAGCTCAATGTCGGATCCGTCCACAACTCAAGCTATCCGAAGCTCGACGTCGGAAACTCCGCTGTCGGTCTATGACTTGACGGTGGCCTATCACCGCAAACCGGTGATTTGGGATGTGCAATTCGATTTGCCGCCAGGTTCGCTGGTAGGTGTGGTCGGACCGAATGGTGCAGGCAAGAGCACGCTGCTCAAAGCGGTGATGGGACTGATTCCTGTTGCCAGCGGTCGGGTGCAAGTGTTCGGTCAGGAGTATCGCCACGCGAGACACCGCGTCGGATACGTGCCGCAACGGGAAAGCGTGGATTGGGACTTTCCGGTCGATGCGTTGGACGTGGTAACGATGGGGCTTTACGGCCAGATCGGTCGCTTCATGCCGGTTCGCAGGAAGCACCGAGAGGCTTCCATGGATGCACTCCGCCGGGTAGGCATCGCCGATTTGGCCCACCGACAAATCAGCCAACTGTCGGGTGGACAACAACAGCGCACGTTCTTGGCCCGAGCGCTGGTGCAGGATGCCGATTTATATCTGATGGACGAACCGTTTGCAGCCGTCGATGCGGCGACCGAGAAAGCGGTTGTCGAGATCCTCCGTGACTTGAAAGACCGTGGCAAGACTTCGGTCGTCATTCACCATGACCTACAAACGGTACCGGAATACTTCGATTATGTAATCTTGCTGAATATGCGTGTGGTCGCTCATGGCCCTGTCGAACAAGTCTTTACGCCTGAGAACTTGCAAAAGACGTATGGCGGTCGCTTGACATTGCTCGACGAAGTTTCCGAAGCGATGCGACGGCGTGAACGGAGTTTGCGATGATCGGACTTCAGCGGCCCCTACTTGTCTGCTGGCTGGTAATGGCTGGCCAGTCGTGGACGTCTTCCGCTACGTTCGCCCAGGAACAGTTCCGGACAAACATCCGCCCTTCCACCTATAACGGAAGTTATTTCGCGATAAATGCAAATTCGACAACGAAGTCGATCACGGACAGGTCTGTCGCTTGGCCGACGCTGTCGCAGTGGCGGCGAGTTCTCCTTCTCCAAGACTACAATCCACGGGTTGTTGTACTGAGTGTCGCGATCCTCGGTTTGGCGGCAGGTGTGGTGGGCAACTTTACACTGTTGCGGCGACGTGCCTTGATCGGCGATGCACTAGCACATGCCAGTCTGCCAGGCATCGCTTTGGCTTTTCCTATTCGCTACATCGCTCAGGGCAGACGGAAAATCATTGCCAATTCTGTTGTTGGGCGCCACGCTGGGCGGGTTAGTTGGTGTGGGATGTATCTTGCTGGTCCAGCGATACGCGCGTCTGAAGCAGGATACGGTGCTCGGGATCGTCTTGAGCGTGTTTTTTGGCGGGGGCAGCTGCGGCTGCTAAGCGTCATCCAACAAATGAAGACCGGATCAGCCGCTGGGCTTGAGACCTTCATCTACGGCAAGACAGCGTCGATCAAGCAAGACGATGCCACGCTGATCTTGCTTGTAGTTGCCACCATCTCGATCGTGGCGTGCACGTTGCACTTCAAAGAGCTGAAGCTCTTGTGCTTCGACCAAGACTTTGCTGACAGCCGTGGATTGTCGACGATCTTGCTTCGACCTCGTTCTCATGTCGCAGGTCGTCGCCGTAACGATGGTCGGTTTGAAGCCGTCGGCCTGATCTTGGTTGTAGCCTTACTGTGTTGATTCCTCCGGCGGCAGCCGGGTTTGGACGAACTCACTCAAGTGGATGATCGTGGTCGCAGCGATCTTCGGGCTGATCGGTGGTGTCGTCGGCGCGCGACAGTGCGTTTGCTTCCCAGACTGCCGTCTGGAGCGATGATCGTCCTTGTCTGTGCGGTGATCTTCCTGATTAGTATGGCATTCGGGCCAGCTCGCGGGGTTGTGCCGCGCGAGTTGCGTCAGCACTCGCGATTGAACCGAAACCTTGTTGGTCGACAGCACTTGCTACGCGGTTTATTTGAGTTGCTCGAGCGACACGGTGCTCAACAGGACGGACGGTTAAGTTCTATGCCGACGGTGACAATCGATGAGTTGTTGCCGTTGCGGAGTTGAAGGTCGAGGCGTCGTCTGCAAAACAATTCTTCGCACCGAGGCGCAGGAATTGATTCATGTAAAACGGATGGTGTGAGTCTCACTCAGGCGGGGCTGGCTGAGGCAGCTCGATTGACGCGGCAGCATCGACTGTGGGAGCTCTATCTGATTCGACATGCCGACGTCGCACCGTCGCTGCGTCGATCGTGATGCGGACGATATCGAACACGTCTTAGAGCCCTGAAATGGTCGACGAGTTGGAAGCGATCTTGGACGAAACTCCTGTGGCAATTTCCGTTCCTGTCAGCCCGCACAACACAACATCCGACAACGATCGCCTCGCGTCGAGCGAATCAGAATCAACACCAACGAGGCTCGACCATGAATTGGGATTGGAGTCTTGATGGCTGGATAGTATTAACAGGTGCACTATGCGCGGCTCTCCGCTGCCTTGTTGGGTAACTTTCTTGTGCTTCGCAAAATGAGCATGCTGGGCGATGCGATATCGCACGCCATCTTGCCTGGGTTAGCCGTGGCTTTTTTCGTCAGTGGTAGTCGCAGTAGCTGGCCAATGTTTCTGAGCGCGGCCATCGTGGGCGTACTCACAGCCCTGTTTACCGAGTGGATCAAGAGATTTGGACGCGTCGATGAAGAAGGCGTCGATGGGCGTAGTATTCACCTCACTTTTCGCAGCTGGCCTGGTCATGATCATGCAAGCGGCTGACCAAGTCGACTTGGACGCTGGCTGCGTCCTTTACGGGAACAATTGAACTCACGTCGAACGACATGATCTCCTTCGGTTCGTGGGAAGTTCCGCGTGCAACGCTGATGCTCGCCGCCGTAACTTTGCTAAAGATAGCTTGTACGTGCTTATGTTCTACAAAGAACTAAAAATCGCTTCTTTCGATGCCTCGCTGGCCGACTCGATTGGCGTTTCGTCACGCGCGATTCATTACTCACTGATGATCTTGGTCGCAATTACGGCCGTTGCCAGCTTTGAAAGTGTCGGGAATATACTCGTAGTAGCTATGCTGATTGTTCCCCCCGCAACCGCCTATCTGTTAACGCGAAGACTCTGCGTGATGATTGGCTCTCTCTGGTCGTTGCTGTTGCATCAGCCATTCTCGGACATATCATACCCGATATTGGTGCCTCGGGTTTTTGGATTGGGCAGTACGACGACAGCGCCCGATGATGGCGGTGATAACAGGTAATGTTTTTTCATGTTCGCTTTCTTGTTTTCGCCGGGACAGGGGCTGGTTATTGGCCTTATTCGTAAATTCGCAATGTCATTTAAGATCTTGAGCGACGATGTTGTCCTTTCTCTATCGCGAGGAAGAGCAGCACGTGGCATCGAGCACCGGCGAAGACGCTGCGCGAAGAAACTGCTTTGTTCCGAATGGATGCTGCGTCTCGCGGCTGCGACGGCTCATCGCAAGAAATGAAATCGTGGAATTTAGATGGCAGTCTTAGCTACAACCATCTGGTCGCGAGCGAGCCATGCAATTGGTGCGATCTCACCGACTATGGGAGCAGTATCTGGTCACAGAAGCAGCCGTCAGCGGAGAATATTCACGACAAAGCAGAACGTCTCGAGCATTTCACCGATCGGGCAGCTTGCGCGATAAACTGGACGAATCAATGGCACGGCCAGAAGTCGACCCGCACGGCAGCACAATTCCGCCAGAGCAAGACTCAATTGAAAACTCTTGTCATAATTGGCTCTGGTTCGAGCTGTTTTCCGGCGCATAACCCCCAACTCCGACAAGCGAGGCAATTGAGACAGATCGTGTGAGCTAAGCGTCGCGGTTCCGAAGGCGTTGTTGAAGCTGAGCTAGCTGAGATTCTAAATCTACGAGGGGTTTGGCGAGCAATTCGAGTTTGCTGGCGATTCTGTCCCCAAGCAACTCCTGTAGCAACTGGATCTTACCAGCCACCATACCCTCCTCGCGACCCTCCTCACGACCTGCCTCGAGGCCGATTCTACGACCTCTTGCCTCGCCTTCTTGCTCGGCCGCTTCGATCTGGGAATGTTGATCGCGTAGGAATTTCAGGCGGGCCTCGTAGAATTGCAGATCTTCGGGGTTGTTTGAGATCATATCCAATACTCCTATAGCTTCCTGATACGGCGGATCAACTAGCAAGTCTGCGAGTTGGTCCGCATCCATCGTATCGGCGTGACGCAGCAAATACAGCCACTTTTCCTCTGCGGGCAAACTCCCAATATTATCACTAGAAGGCGTGAACTTGGGCAACTCCAAAATATGGAATTCGAGATCATTGGTAAATATCAGGTCGGCTTGGTCGCACCTCAGCCGAAAACTGTGGTGATACCAAGGATAAGCAGGTTTGGCGAACATGATTTCATCCAAAACGCAAATGCTTAAGACCGGCCGCAGATCCGTATAGTACTGGCCTTCACGTATTTGCCGGCCGTACGTTAACGAACTGTAGTACAGCAATCGACGAGGCAGGTCGACCTGTCGTGTCGTCTGCATTTCGACATTGAAGCGCCTGCCCTGCGAGTCTTTGGCCAGAATATCGAGCACGACAACTTTGTCATCGGGTCGATCTTTCTTTTCATGGATTGGATTGAGGATGGTTACATCCGTCACCGGTACATCGAGGCGCAGGATCGCATTCAAAAAGTGAATGGTCACAGCCGGATGTTCGGGACTGCCGAGCATTAGCTTGAACGCAAAGTCGACTTTGGGGTCGATTCCAAGTGGCATGTGCAAATATCCTCGTCACCGCGAAACTCACAAACGACTGCCCCGGGATAATCGCACACTGCACCATATAACGGACGGTCGAACAGGTTGGCCGCTGCGAGGATCACCGGTTGGTTCTTCATCGACAAACTTGGTCCGGCACTTACGAATCCAAGCCTGTGAACCTCACGCTCGGCCCCTGGGAGTGTCTCACTTATAAAGACGGACGAGATTACAAAATCTTACAGCGTTCTCCTCACTTTCTTCGAAAAAAACTTCCCTGCATCGGCCTGCTGTGTCCAAGCGAAAAACTTCACGCGCGAAAAACCTCTCCCGCACCGGAGTGCTGTGTCCGCGCGCCTCGCGAAAAACCTCTCCCGCACCGGAGTGCTGTGTCCGCGCGCCTCGCCCGCACCGGAGTGCTGTGTCCGCGCGCCTCGGTGTCCGCGCGCCTCGCACCGGCGCGCCTCTTTCGCTCAACTCGTCAGTGGACTATTTGCTCATCCCCCTGCAGACGAGTGCGACTTTCACTCAGGCCGTCGCTGATTCCTAAATCCATCGTTTTACAATAGAATTTGCATAGCGATTGTCTTTTCATGCTACAGCGGTTCTAAAGGGCGACGATCGATGTCAAATACTGTGCATTTGGTTTTTCTCGTCCATGGAATTCGTGACCGCGCACCCTGGCAAGCCGCGTTGCAAACGGCTCTAGAGAATGATTCGTTCAAGATTTGCCAGTGCGGTTACGGCTACTTTGACGTTGTGCGATTCTGGTGGCCTGGCAGAACCAGGCAGGTGCCGATTGCATTGGTCGAACGACAAATTCGCGGTTACATAGCTCGGGCGAAGCGAAAGTATGACGACGTAAAGATCTCTGTGATCGCACACAGTTTCGGAACATATATAGTTTCAAGAATTCTCGAAGAAGCAACGGACCTTCACTGGGAACGGATTGTTTTTTGCGGTGCGATCGTGCCTGAGGATTTTCGTTGGGACAAAGTCGACAGGCAAGTGGATCCTGAACATGTCGTCAACGACGTTGGAAACCAAGACATTTGGCCGGCAATGGCCAAGTTGCTGTCGTTCGGTTACGGCGACGCGGGTTCACATGGATTCGTCTCAGACGTCAACAATCGTTTTCACAAATCCGGCCACAGCGACTATTTCAGGAATGGTTTTCCCGCAAAGTTCTGGGCCCCGTGGATTCACGCAGGAGATTTGGTCGAAGTCACTCCGCCGGCGTCCCCCAGTGTCTTGGCGGGATGGCTTGGGACAGCTGGCTTGAATTACTTGGGATTTACGCTCGTTTTCACAGTTGTTCTGACGATTGCAGCCGCATACTTTGCATTGCCGCTCGCCCTGTACCTTCGTGCATGGTGGGCCGTCTACTTTTGCTCGGTCGTTAGCGGTTTAGGAGCTTTTTTTCTATTGACCCGTTGGTGGCACCGAATTTTAGCAATTCTGATCATTTTGGGCGCGACTGTCGGAGCACGAGCCTGGCTCGGAGATTCACGATTTCGTGTTGATTCTCAACTTATTGCCGACATGGCGGCCAGCGGGTCTTGGGATCTCGACGGCCGACTGGCGATCAAAGTAAGAGACATACCCAATGCCGCAACCTTAGCTCCCAACAGGTTAAGTTTGTTCATCGTGCAAGGAACAGAAGAGCGTGAGGTTCGATCGGCAAATGCTCCTCAAACTGGATTGGAGAGTATCACACAGACGGTGGACGGATTACAGAAAAACAATTCCGTCCACTTGAGAATACTTCTGTACGACCCGAACGGCATCAAGATTGACGACCGGATCGCCCCCATCCAAATACAAGGAAACTAACGATGCAATTGAAACTTGGTACTGCCGCTGTCATCGGAATCATGGCTCAATTTCTTAGCGCCACCGTTGCAAAAGGGCAACTATTGGATGTCATTGGGGGCGGAGTAGCTGTGTACCACGATGGAGATGACGGCCCTGAGTACAGAGCTGGCGGCGCCGAGTTAATTCTTGTTGGTGGGCGATTCAGCGGTCCGCTTGGCACGGTGCCCGTAGCCGAGATCGATCGCGACGTCACAGCGAGTGTATCGCAAGGTTACAGGCCGAAAGAAGAAGGGATCTTTCATTTCTTCGGTCAACATACTTTTGCAAACAGAGATGCGTCGAAGGCAGTTTCGATCGTGTACTCGTTGCGAAACATCGATTCGACGCTCGACCCAGTTGCCAACCCTCGCTTCTTCTCTCACGTATTCTATCCGAAGGTTGACGTTTCTCGCCGACGTGTTTCCCTAAAAATCTCGCTCGAATTGTGGCCTACTGCGAGAAAGATAGGAACTGCATCGCAATTGCAATCAATCCTGCTTGGCATTATCCGTGTCCGCACCGACAAGCCACTCATTGAACAGAAAGAATCGCCGCGCGATCTGATGCTTGAAGAAATCCGGATGGCCGTGGCGCTGTTACCTGAGGTTCGAGAAACAAGACAACGAATTATTGAAGAGGTATTGCAGAAGTTACCTGATGACTTGCGGGAAAAATCGCAAGAACTTGATGTCGATCTAGCACAGCAGTTAGAAATTCACGAACGCCAACACGACGAGCTTTACCGTCGAGAAGCGAAGTATTGGGAAGTGATTCGAGCCGAACGTCCGGAGCCTAACTAGCCTCTGGTCGGCCCTCTACCGTACCGGTTTGTGCTTTGGAGTCTTGGCCTTCGGAAGCTGTTTCGCCACCATCGGGTTTCGCAAACTGCTGGCTGGGCAGCGGCATACCCAGTTTGCGAAAACCTGGAGGTCTAGGTAAAAAACTGGCGACTTTGAGGCGCGTGGCAGATAATCCGAAGAAAGTGGTGGGCGCGGGACGATGTGAATTGTCAGGGTACAACCTCGACAGACCTAATACTGTCGACCATGGAATTCTGCGAAGGGACGCACTGATGAATCGCCACTTCATCCTGGGATTAACTTTGTTTGCAGGAGCTTTTGCGGCTGCATCTGCCTCTGCTCAACAGGCTTGCAGCACGGAAGCTGGCTGTAGCCAGTCGTTCCACTACGATTACTATCGCAACAACCGGTGGCCACTGCCGTTCCGTGGAATTGATTCGTCCGCCGTGCTCAACTACTTTGACGTACAACGCAACAATGGCTGGAAATTGCACAACACGCTCGGCAATGCCATGTTCGAACCTCAAAGCCACATGTTGACGGATGCGGGACGCACTCACATGCAGTGGATCGTCTCGCAAGCGCCACAAGATCGGCGAGTAGTATTCGTTTTGGTTGGCCGAAATCAGCAGGAAACTGCTGCACGCGTAGAATCGACGCAATTGGCAATATCCGAGATGATTCCAGTCGGTCCTCTACCAACGATCTATTTGACCGATCGCGATGCGCCGGGCTCCTCCGGGACCTACCAAACCGCGATCAATCGCGCTATGAATTCCACGGTTCCGAGTCCGCGCTTAACTGCGGCTCCTGCGACGCCTTAAGCACAATTTGTGACTGTGGGGCGAGCATCCCCTATACGTTCGCCGCAACCTAAGACACACTACAACCCAGCAGATTTGCTGGGTTGTTTGCGTTTTGGGGTGCAACTTTTGGGTTCAGTGTCTTGGGCGGATAGAGTGATATGAAGTTATTGCGATTTAAGAACGGTGCTTGGGGAGTCGAATCCCCACTTGGTATTTACGATATTAGTCATGTACTGGGAAACTCCTCGCCTGACTTTGCTGCCATCGCGGCAAACTGGCCAAGTCTGAAAGAGCGAATTGTTGAGCAACTGCCGCGCCTAAGCCCGCTGACCACACCACCCGAACTGGATTGTCCAATCCCCTCCGGCGGCAAGTTGTTGTGCATAGGACTCAACTATCGTGACCATGCTCTGGAATCAGGGATGGATATCCCCAGCGAGCCAGTTGTTTTCAACAAGCTGGCCGGATGTTTATGTGGACCGGAGTGCGTTGTCCCGTTGCCTGCCTGTAGCCAGCAAGTCGATTACGAAGCCGAGTTGGTGATCGTGATTGGCACACGTGCCTGGCAAGTATCTGAGTCGGATGCGGAGCAGCATATTCTTGGTTACACCTGCGGGCATGATGTCTCAGCCCGCGATTGGCAATTGGGGCGCCCCGGTGGTCAGTGGCTGCTGGGCAAGAGCTTTCCGAATTTCGCACCTGTGGGGCCAGCGATTGTGCCCAAGGAGTTTCTGGGTGACCCGCAGAATCTGAGTATTTCATTGAGAGTCAATGGCGAGACCCTTCAAGATTCGTCTACGCGCGAGTTCATTTACTCGCCAAGCCAGTTGGTGAGTTTTCTGTCCGGTGTAACCGTGCTGGAACCGGGAGACATCATTTTTACGGGCACGCCACCCGGAGTGGGGATGGCGCGGAAACCGCAGCGATTCCTTCGTGCCGGAGATATAGCAGAGGTTGAAATTGCTGGCATCGGCGTACTACGCAATCGCTTTGAATAGCGACCCGCGTCTGCTGTCTGGGATACAATAGTAGAATTGCCGACGTCACTTGGTTAGTGGACGCGCCAGCGAGCTCAGAATTTATCTGGAATCAGGGAGTCAAAACGCCACCCATTACGCTAGAAATCTTAGGACCGCGCTGTCCCGGTACCCGCAATAAAACGCCTGCGCCATCAACTCCTTCATTCTGCATGCATACAGTACGAACTTCCATTCTCTTGCTCACCGTATTGGCTATTCCGCTACAGGCTGCAGACACTCAACAGCGTGCTGTCGAGCTGCAGTCGAAGATTCGACCACTGTTGCAGACTCATTGTCTGGACTGTCATTCAGGCGCTGAGCCGGACGGTGGGCTGACGCTCGATCACTTCGATTCTCCCTTGGATTTCCTCAAGGGACGGCGTGTGTGGGAGAAGGCTGTGCAAAAAATGGAAATTGGCGAAATGCCGCCGGCCGATTCGAGTGAGCTCAGCGATGCGGATCGCAAACTGATGACGGAGTGGATTACAAGCACGATCGACGATTATGAATGTGGACTGGCCCCCAATCCTGGTCAAGTAACCTTGCGTCGCTTGAATGCCACCGAGTACCAAAATACGGTACGCGATCTCTTGGGAGTGAACTATACTCCTGCGGCCAGCTTCCCGGGAGATGATGTTGGCTATGGGTTTGACAACATCGGTGATGTGCTGACCCTGCCACCGTTGCTGATGGAGAAGTACTTTATTGCAGCTGAGCAGATCAGTCGTTATGTGATTAAGTCGCCGCCGCCGGGAAAAACATTCGAAGCGATCTACTCTGGCGCACAGCTTGGCGGTGCAGGCAGTGCCCAAGACGGGCGGCGAGTACTAGCGTCCAATGGGGACGCAATCATACAAGAGCAGATCCCTTGGGCAGGACGATACCTATTAACCATTACTGCTTCGGGAGATCAGGCGGGCAATGAGCCGTGCCTGATGAGCGTGGCAGTTGACAACAAGCCTGTTGCCAAGATTATCGTTAAGAATGAGCGTAGCGAGCCCAAAGAGTTTCAAGTGCCGCTAGGACTAAGAGCCGGCAAGCGCGAGATCACCATTGGCTTCCTCAATGACTTCTATCAGCCTGGCGAGAACGGACAGCCGACTCTAGACCGCAACTTGTCCATCCATCACGTTGAATTGACGGGCTCGCAATCTGTTACTGAAAAGCTCGATCCGAAAACGCTGACGCAAGTACAGCAGTTGCTGGCTTTGAAGCAGTCCAAATTCCCCAATGATGCGGCCAGTGCCCTTCGCGAATTCCTCAAACCATTGGTTAGTCGCGCGTACCGTCGCCCGGTGCCTGACGATGAACTGCAGCAGATTGTAGACTTGGCAGCCAGCGTTGCCGAAGATGGGGGAACCGTTGAGGAGGGCGCACAAGTTGCCCTGCAAGCGGTCCTTATCTCGCCTAAGTTCTTGTTTCGTGTTGAACCTCCGCGCAGCGATGCCTCAGGTGCATCCGCAACCGTCCAAGCGCTCGATGAGTTCGAATTGGCGACGCGCTTGTCGTATTTCTTATGGAGTACGATGCCGGATAACGAACTGCTGCAATTGGCATGGGAACAGCGATTGCGACAGGGCGACAACTTGGAGAAGCAGGTGCGGCGGATGATCCAAGATCCGCGATCGAATGCCTTTGTCGAAAATTTTGCTGGACAGTGGCTGACGCTCCGCAAGCTGCGAGATTTCAAGCCCAACGAGCGCCAATTTCCGCGTTGGAACAACACGATCAAAGACCTGGCGCAGCAGGAAACGTTGACTTTTTTTGCCGGAGTCATGCGAAACGACCTGAGCATCGTACGCTTGCTCGATGCAGATTTTACCTATCTGAACGAGGACTTAGCCAAGTATTACGGCGTACCCAACGTAACTGGCAGCCAGTTTCGTCAGGTATCCTTAAAAGGCACGCCACGGGCTGGACTGCTGACACAAGCCAGCGTTCTAGCCGTTACTAGCAATCCTACGCGCACCAGTCCCGTCAAACGTGGCAAATGGATCCTTGAGAATCTGCTCGCCACGCCTCCACCGCCCGCACCACCGGGCGTGCCTGAATTGATGGAGAAAGGCGAATTGGCGGGCAGCTTACGACAGAGGCTTGAGCAGCATCGCGCTGACCAAGCTTGTGCGGGGTGTCACAAGTTGATGGATCCGCTGGGGTTTGCACTGGAGAATTTCGACGCGGTTGGCCAATATCGGACGTCGGAGGCTGGGCAGCCTGTCGATGCCACGGGTGAGCTGCCAGGTGGCAAGAAGGTAACTGGGGCAAGCCAACTGCGGCGTGTCTTGGCGACCGACAACCGCGATGCGTTTGTAGAGTGCCTGACTGAGAAAATGCTGACATACGCACTTGGTCGGGGACTCGAGTATTATGACAAATGTGCGGTTGATAAAATCACAGACAAGCTGGCGACGCAAGACCACCGATTCAGCTCGCTACTGATCGAGATTGTGAAAAGTGATCCGTTCCAAAAGAAAGGTTCGCGAGAAAGCGAATAGTCATCATGCTGCGAAAACCGCTTAGCCGTCGAACTCTACTACGTGGCGCTGGCGCTGCAATTGCGTTGCCGCTGTTGGATGCAATGCTGCCTGAAATCGCTGCAGCACCCGGATCGGGACCACAGCGCCTGGCGTTTCTCTATGTGCCCAATGGCATGCACATGCCCAATTGGACGCCCACCAAAGAGGGCTCCGATTTTGACACGCCACCAACTTTACAGCCCATCCGACACTTGAAAGATCGCATCAATATCCTGACCAATTTGGCGCTAGACGGCGCTCGGGCCCACGGCGATGGTGGTGGTGACCATGCCCGCAGCGCGGCCGCGTTCTTGACCGGTGCCCATCCTCGAAAAACTGACGGTGCCGATATCAGTAATGGTGTGTCGATTGACCAAGTAATCGCTGGATATATCGGTTCGCAAACGCGATTTGCATCCCTTGAGTTAGGAATTGAAGGCAGTTCCCAGGCAGGTAATTGTGATAGTGGCTATTCCTGCGCCTACTCATCGAATCTCTCATGGCGTAGTCCAACCAGTCCGTTGGCCAAGGAAATGAATCCTGCGGCAGTCTTTGATCGGTTATTTGCCTCTGGGGAATCCGAAGCGGACAAGAAAACGAGCGCGCTGCGCAAGAGTCGTCGCAAGAGTGTTCTGGACTTTGCGATGCAGGACGCCAAGAAGTTACATGGCGAATTGGGAGCCGCGGATCGACGTAAGTTGGACGAGTATTTATACGCCGTCCGCGATATCGAAAGCAGTTTGGTTTACTCGGAGAAATTGCAAGTCGGCGAGAACGGTATTCCTAACTATCAGCGGCCGGCTGGCGTGCCTCGTGAGTTAGATGAACATTGCAAGCTAATGTTAGACATGATGGCTCTGGCCTTTCGAACTGATAGCACTCGGGTAATGACGTTTATGTTTGCCAATGAAGGAAACAATCGTGGCTATCCTGAATTGGGCGCGCCTGAAGGGCATCACGATCTTTCGCATCACGGCAAGAGCGAAGACAAGCAAGCGAAGATCGCCAAAATCAATTTGTTCTACGCTCAAAAGCTAGCCTATTTTCTAGACTTGCTAGCAAGTATTCCCGAGGCCGATGCATCGGTACTCGATCATAGTTTCGTAATATACGGCAGTGGTATTAGCGACGGGGATCGTCACAATCACGATGACTTGCCAATCTTGATGGCGGGCAGCGGCGGTGGTCGTATTCAGACGGGACGCCACATAATCTTGAAACGTGAAACGCCGATGTGCAATCTGTACACATGGCTGATGAAACAATTTCAAGTTCCAGGTGATAGCTTTGGTGACTCAAATGGGATCACCACGGAAATCGGCTGACATTTTGCGGACGGTGTGGATGCCTCATGGGTAAATTCTCGTGGGTAAACTGAGGTGTAACCGTTCACGATGTGTCGGCTTAGGTGACAGGGGAGGGAGTCTTTTCCCTTAATCACTCAACCCATTAGCAACCACATACATGTACTAATCAGCGGCATCTCATTGGTGGCGGCGCTGCTGAGAGGACTCCTACCCTTTCCTGTCGACTTCAAGTTCGTGAACAGCTACATTGAGGTTCAAGTCGGTCTAGCGCGCGGCTAGAATGCCCAGAGTTCAGATTGGGTTGCTTTTGAATCTCGGACTTCACCAATAGCGGATTCCATGCATGGATGCAAGACTTTCTCAACGCTGCTGTTATCTGTACCTTAGCATTCTAATGTGCGCTGGCACCAATTCGTCTCCGGTAGCGTTCGGACAAATCCAAGTCATCGTGCCAACCAACGTGGGTCCTAGCGAATCGCTCAATCGCGAAGCGACGGTACCGGCCAAGTTCGCTGCTTTTCCGGGCCCCCCCCAGCAACACGCGAAACTGGTACACAATGAGATTGCTACGCCTGAGATGGTCCAGTGGCTGACGCGAATGATACGCGACAATCTGCCAGAAACCCACGAGGACACGCGAAAATGGGACAAACAGAAAGAAGTCTGGGATGGCGTTGATATTTGGCGTGAGGGATTGCGGATCGAAACCAAACGCAAGAAGAAGATGGTCAACTCCGGCATTTGGACGCGCTATGCAATCGAGATTGTCGATCCCGATCAGAATCTACACATCGAATTCCATCGTATCGAACCACTCGCAGATGGCAAAATCGCTTTTGCGGTTACCGTCGATTGTGCGCTGGATGTTTTTGGCAGACTCAGCAACTGGGTGCGTGACGTTCAATTGATCAGCATTAGTGCCAACGCCGACGCAGCCTGCCGGCTAACCCTGGAAGGCAGCGTGCAGTTCCAAATGAATTTGCTCAAGCTGCCGCCTGACATTAAGATAAAGCCTCATATTGACTACGCACATATTGATCTAACCTATTACCGCGTGCGTCGCATTAGTCAAATCGGTGGAGACTTTGCAAAAGTGCTGGGTAATGGGTTAAGAAAAACCGTTGACGACAAGCTCGACGACCTCAACGCGAAACTGGTTGACAAAATTAACCAACAATTGGAGAAACACAGCGATCGCCTTTCGTTTTCTACACAAGACTGGCTTAAGTCGAAGTTGCCGCTGCCCGCGCCAAGTCAAGCACAGTGACTTGGCAGAGTGTTCGCGTGCATCGATGCTCAGCGAAATAGCATCCATTGGTGCCTGCTGTGCGTTCGTTTTGGGGCTGGTGTCAACCTCACTGGCTCAGGAGCAGGAGCCAGCCCCGCCACGCAGCAACGCATTGATACAAGAGCAATCGGTGCAACCGCTACCGCTCAACCCGACAGAAAAGCTGGTGTTGGTATTCAGCAAGACTACTGATCGACATGGCAAGACACGGCCCGTGCTGGTTTTTCTCGGGCGTCCAAAGAACGGTGGCTGGGAAGCCATCGGCAATGGAGACTTGTCGCAGTTGCAGTCACATTGGCGCAATGTGGCAGGACGTGTGTTTGCAGATGTGCGAGCCCGTGGGTTGAATGAGGCTGAATTGCGGAAATTGGATCTAGCAATCGAATTGACCATCGCCAGATTTCTTCGCTTGTATCAAGGACTCCAGCAGGACCTGTTGCTTCGCTCGGATACACCGGCGAACTTAGAAGTCGACGTACGTTATGAACAGCTTCGGCAAGCTGGAAACCAGGGGCCGTTTGACCGCGACTCGTTGGCCGCTCGTATTGCCCGCACTTTTGAACCTTAGAGCCCGCTCGACGCTTCGTCGTCATCGGTTGGCTGCGCAGCGGGATCGGTAACATCCAGCCCAGTCGTCTTCGTGCGACTCATGATACTCTTGTCTGGATAGACTTGACCCAGGTGTGCTGCGGATAGGTGGGCGACAACCACGCAGCGTCCATCGAATTGATCTTCGCCGGGGGTCACGTGCAGTTCGCCAGGGCGGCTGTCGGTATAACCAAACAGTCGGGTCTGCCCGGGCATCAATGGCGTCTTGCGCAGTAGTTCATACAGAATTCCACCAATCCACAGCGAGTCTACGTCGGTCTCACTGGCTTCTGCATCAATTGGCTCGGGGTTCGTTGACACATCATTTGCCCACTCGGACAAAGCCGTAGCTGGATCCAAGGGAACGAACTCTAATTTGGTGGATACACCCGCATCCAAATCTCCAATCCAAGATTTCTCAATAACTCCAGATTCCAAGCGTCGGAGCACCAGCGCGGACTTAAGATTCAGCCCGGTTTCATTCTTAACTGCGGATGCATTCACATCGGGAGTGTTCAGCAACAGACTGCCGGGCAGTGTGATCAGTTGCTCCGCATGCAGCATTTCGGTGGAATTCGAATAAACCGTGACCGGCTCTAAACGCACACCTGCGCTGCTACCGAAATTTGTGCGCACGTTACGAACATCCGATGCGGCGCGTAGCTGGGTTCGACCAAGTTCGCCGAATGGCAACGCAACGCTTCCATTCTCTGGAAATTCGATTGCATAGTTGGTTGAAAGGGATGTGTACATGGCCAAGTACTGAGTTAAGTGACCGCGAGGATAATCACCCTGTAGTTCCAACAGAGAAACTTCCGTCGTTCGCCGGGCAAAACCGATATCCAGCCTGGCGACTTTCGTAACAACGACCACGCCAATTAAAGCCATGATGGGAGCAGCGATCCAAGCGAACTCGAGACGCCGAATGACTCGGAAGACAAGCCAATTCAGTGGTACAAGGCAAGCCAAATAGCCGGCGATCAACCACATGATGGTTTGTCGCGACGGCAATTCGATACCTGCAGCGCTCTTCAATGCGACCACCGCCGCTCTAGCTAGCGCGGAGTTGTCGCTCCAGGCTGCCCCACCGCCGCCCCAGCGAATGTCCTCGCGCGAGGAAAGTTGCTCTGTGGGAGGTGCGTTGAGACGAAATGCTTCAGTGCTCTTCGCGTCGGCAGTTGCCGCGACACCCGTCTTGCTGGAAGCCAGGTCGGCAACTGGGAAACCACCTTCGCCGACAGCTTGGAGCACGGAACTTGCTGCCGGAAGATCGCGGCTGAGTATTCGAACGTTCGAATGCAAGCGTGGATCATCCGTGGAGGAACTGAACGGGTTTGCCCATTGCTGCACCAGGAATGGGACGTTCCCAGAAGCCTCCGAGCGCTTGGGGACGATTTCCCGCGAATGTCTTCGTAGCAAACCGGTTGAAAGTAGATTCGAATAATATCGCCAACGATAAATTCGGGGCTCTCGCATGGGAAAGCCAGTGATGACGATGCGCCCTCGACCCACCGATGTCTCGGCAACCAACTCGCCACTGCCTGGCAGCCAACTGCCCCGCGAGTTCAAATTGAATTGCAACCCACCAATCGCAGCGCCTTCGATGGTTAACAGGTCGCGCGTGCCTTTTTCGCTCAAGTCTTCCACGGCCCACATGTTAGAAATCTCGACGAAACTCTCCGTAGTCAGATCGCTTGTTTGGGCCGAGTTTGCGGGCAGATAGGGAGACAGGAACGAATTCTGCAGTCGCGACCAACTGCTTGGTCCGCTAATCAACAGTTGCCCTCCCCAGTGCAGCCAATCGAGCAACGCATTCTGTTGATCGACAGATAAATCATCAACAGACACGTCATCCCAAACGATGACGGCGATCGCAGTCATCGACAACATCGAACGCGGGAAAGCATACCTGTTGTCCTTGGGCTTATTGAGCATCACTTGATAGCTGCGAGTTCTCTCTTCCAGAAACATGTCCGCGTCCGCGCGCCACGATACGGTGTCCAGTCCACTCAGGTATTCGTACGAGAGCGCCTGGGGGCTGAGGACAACCAACTGATATTCATGCGGCTTGAGTTCCCGGGCGGGCTTGCGCACCGGTGCGGCCAAAATGGGAGTCATCAGGGGCCAAGAAAGTAGCTCCGTTCCGAATGACAACGAACTAGAGGGTTGTATACTGAATTCATCCTCCTCCTTCGTTTCGCCCGTATAAGGCACATAGTACTGCAAGTCAACGGTTTTGGTTTGGCCTTTGGGTAGGCTCGTACGACGAGCGAAATCGTTGATCGTGTTGGTACCTGGAATCCGTACTAACTCCGTACCGCGGTAGACGCTGCCAACCGCCACAACTTGCAAATCTTCGCGATTCGACTTGAACTGTTGCTGCGTTTCTTGCCAATGCCCCGGTTTCGCAGTCAGAATCTGCAGTTCGCTGTCTGCTGGCAAAGTCATCAAGTCGGATAGCTCGATTGCTTCGCGCTGCTCCCGACGTCGTTTCTCCAACTCTTCTCGCGAGAGTTTTTCCGTATCATCTGGTCGGCATCCGCCACACCCCGAAAAACTGACCAGCGTTAACATCACCAGCCAGCAGCAGTATTGCCGAACATTCATCAATCCAGATCTTCCCGTTATGTCTGACGTCCGTTTTTGAACAGGTGAGAAACATGCTGCATCACGGCGGTCGGCAGCCTTCATATCATGGCCATGGCGAGTGTCATATTTCAAGGCACCTACGGCACGATCCAGCTCGTTTTCAGGCAATAGTCTCTCGCCGATGTCGCCCCCAATTCGTGACTTTCGCCACTTGGCAAACTTAACCGTTCACGATGTACCGGGCTTGTTACAGGGTTGGGAGTCTTTTCAGCCCAAAATTGCTCAACCCACTAGAACCCACATGTTCCTACCAGCGGTATCGCGTGGGAGATGGTGCTGCTGAAAAGACTCCCGACCCCGGCTACTGGCAAACACTGTGTATAATGCGCTTGCCATGAAGCGATGAATAATGCGCAAGTTCCCACGTTGGAGAAGAACTTTGAATGAAATTGGAAATCGTCGACAGCTAGACTATAGCGATTGGGACGCCGTGCTGAACGACTTGCATCGCGTATCTGCTGGCTATGTGCAGCAGGGAGCCTGGGATCTGGCACAGACGGCCAAGCACCTGAATGACTGGCTACGTTTTCCCATTGACGGGTTCCCCAGTGCTCCGCTGCCCATCCGCATGATGCTGGGCATGATGCGGCTGACCATCGGCAGACGAATGCTTCGTAAGATAATCGCTGAAAAGAAGATGAAAGACGGTGCACCAACAATGCCTTCGACCGTCTATGCAAGCGACGAAGAATCAGCGGATGCGGCTGTGGCAGCGCTGGAGCACACCATCGATCGCTTTCGAAATCATTCCGGTCCGATTCATTCGTCGCCATTGTTCGGGCCGATGGACAAGGCCACGGCACAACAGCTGCAGTTCGTTCACTTCGCGCATCATCTAAGCTGGCTCGCGCCGAAGCAAGCGTAGCATGTGGACTGCATCGATTTACGGGTGCTTTGGTACACATTTGGACTGCGGCGATTTATCGCCGCTTTGGTATGCGGTATGCGGCATTCCGTTTGAGACGTGAGTCGTCGCTACGTCCCCTTTCGCTTCCACTCGCCGCTCTCACTCGACTTTCGCTTCCAAGGCGATTGGTCTCTGATACCACAGACTGTACTGGGTTCAGACTGTACTGGTACTCTGTATCGCCCCATAGGAAAGCTCCGCCAAGCCGGAGCACTCCACATTTGACTGCAGCGATTTATCGCCGCTTTGGTATGCGGTATGCGGCATTCCGTTTGAGACGTGAGTCGTCGCTACGCACTTTCGCTTCCACTCGCCGCTCTCACTCGACTTTCGCTTCCAAGGCGATTGGTCTCTGATACCACAGACTGTACTGGGTTCAGACTGTACTGGTACTCTGTATCGCCCCATAGGAAAGCTCCGCCGACACTCCACATTTGGACTGCGGCGATTTATCGCCGCTTTGGATGGTATGTGGCATTCCGTTTGAGATGCGAGTCGTCGCTGCGTCCCCTTCGCTTCCACTCGCCGCTCTCACTCGACTTTCGCTTCCAAGGCGATTGTCTCTGATACTACAGACTGTACTGGGTTCAGACTGTACTGGTACTCTGTATCGCCCACATAGGAAAGCTCCGCCAAGCCGGAGCACTCCACATTTGCTAACCAATAAATTTTCTCAATAAGCCTCCATATTCTGTTTCACTTTCGTTGTTTGCCGCTATTGAGCTTATGAAGCGGGCATCGAATCGATTTCCCTTACCGTGAGAACGGTCCTGACCGCTCGTCCATTGGCTTCGTCATCAAAGGGGCTGACCCCTCCTGCTCCACTCCGAAACCCAAGCAATAACGGCGTGTTCGGCGGGGTCGGCCCTTTTGAAATGCAGCCTAGTTTTCTATTGACGGAGGTGAATCGTGACATCGCGTATACGTTCAAGTGTTATTGGTCAGTGCCCCTATTTTCTAGCTTTGGGGGCAATTTGCGCCGGATGCATGTTCGCCGTTGGCTGTCTGCAACCGAATCTACCCAATCAAACTGCGTCCGCCAGTAGTCCGAGCGCTGACGGCGAGAGCGGATCCACCGATGTTCAGAGTAAGGACAATGATGACCAGCGCACGGGCCAGAAGGACCAACGCGCCAGCAGTCACGAAAGGCTGGATGCCAAGCCGACACGAACCGAGGCTCGTGTAGTTGATGTCTACGCCGCGCTGGATCTCGGTCAGTTGCCGCATGCTAAATCGGCTGAACGATTCGGCACGACCATGTATTTTACTACTTCGATGAAGCGCGATCATGCGTTTGTTGAGATGTGTGACGCACTCGAACAACGTGGATTTAAGCCAGGTGACAGCTTTCGCACCAAAATGCTTGGTCTGTCGATCGAAGCTGGTACCATCTGGCTTGAAACTGCGATCGAAGACAATTCGACCTTAGTCCATATCTATCTTAGAGAGAGTGAATTGGACGCGGACGACCTCGCACAACTTCCGATTCTCCCAGACGCCAAAACGGTCGACCGTAACAGTGGAGAAATCAAGTACAAGTCGACCATGTCAGTTCCCGAAGCTGCTCGTTGGTTGGAGCGAAAATTTGGTGAGTTGGCAGTTGACGTACAGCGAATACGGGAGAGCGATTGTTTGATTCGTCAGTACTTCAACGATGGTACGCTTGCAGTCTGTGCAGCTGATGAATTGACTGACGCAACAAGCGGCGCTGTATCAACAGACCTACGCGTTGCCGCCTACAGCAGCCTGGACACCACCGTGCTTCCACGTCCAGGAGCAATTGAACATTACGCGTTCACGCCTTATGGCTCCCATGAATTCATTACTAGCAATAGTCCGGCTGATTCCGTTAAAGCTGCAACAGACGAACTTCGCCAGCTAGGCTGGCAGCCGGTCGAATCCATTCGCGAAAGCATTGCTGACTACGAACAAATTCTCTTGAAAAAAGGCACCTTGCTACAACTACGCGCTGATGCATTTGGCGACAGTCGCACGCATTTTACGTACTACACCAACCTCTTACCTTTTGATCTTCCGGACCAAGGCCAGGTCCGATCGATCCGAGTTGATGCGGGAATGCCACAGCTGTTCTTCATTAGCGACCTACCGCCCGCAACTCTCGTTTCATTCTACGAAAACCACCTGCCAGCGGTCGGCTGGAAATTGCAGCAACCCGCTCAAAAGCTCAGCGAAAACAGTTATCGCTTGCTCTTAACCCAGGGACAACGCCAAGCAATCGAATTGACGATCGAAAGCAAGGGCCCCAGTACCACTTGGGTTGAATCGGTACCATTTAATATTCCGCTGGCCAACGTGCCAAGGGCGACCGCAGGGGGCGAAGACGTCAGGGCGAATTCTGAGCCGGAAGTTGAATTGCCTGAGATTGCTGCGGTCGACGAACAAACACCACATTCGCTAGGCGAAGAAGATGATCCACAAGCCACGATGCGCAACCTAATGGCTAGACAGTTTCAAGCTGCTTTGAGCGAATTGCCAGTTGAAGAGCGTGCTGAAGCGAGAAAAGTGCTCCAAGATGCCTTGGCACAACAGTTTGGCAACACCTCGGCGTCGAAGTCTGCATCCGAGTCTGCGCCAGCCGAAACAATGGTGAATCGTTCCAGCCAGGATCTAGCAGCGTTTGCGCAGGGGCTATTCGACGTTGGTGCCGAGCTGGATGCCAAGTTGAGCGACGACACGGTTCGGGATACGTCGCATCAACCTGAAATGGAGCCTTCAGAACAAATCGAAAAGCGTCGAGCTGTTCCAGAAGGAAAGTTCGCAGCAGAAGATTTCCCAATTCCTGATTCTGCTGCTGATGTTGATTTGGGCTTTGAGATGATCACGTTTAATTTAGATGAGGTGAAGTCGGCTGCAAAGTTCTACAACGAGAAACTCGTTGAGCTAGGGTGGAAGACGCGTGGCGAGCAGATGATTGAAAACGACATGGCGTTTATGAAGTTTCAAAAAGGTACTGGCACTATCGATATTCGTATCATCGAAGATGATCGAAACGATCCGCCGGTCATGGCGATCATCCAAGGCGACGGAATCGTCTTTCCTGATCCATACGCCGACGATCCTGATATGCAACAATTTGCTGGGGTGGATGCAGAATCGAGGGAAAACGACCCGCTGATGGATTCAGATGAACCCGAAGAGTTTGAAGGGATCACCATGCCACCAGGGCTACAGGATACCTACACATCAGGTACCCGTTTCAGGCAAGAATTCCATTCCAGCCTAAACGGGGATCTTAAAGAAACCTATGAGTATTTCCGCAAGGCGGCAGCGGAGTCGGGATGGAAAGAAACCACCCAGTCCTTCGATAGCGATGAGCAAGCCACTCTAGCGTTCAGCAATCAGCGCGGTGAATTGCATATCAAACTAGACAGGTCAGATGCCGAAATCGACTTTGTAGTCAGTTTTCGTGATCCCGCCGTGGCCAAGCAAGCTGGCTTCTTGCCAGAGAAAGGAAAAGCTCGCTTGATTTTGGGCAACGCCGCAGATGCAGCAGTCACGATAACCATCAACCAAACCGAGTACAAACTTGCAGCCGGTCAAGGTGCCGACGACCCGCGAGATGGACTTACGTTTGACGTCGCGCCCGGTGTTTACAACTGTCAAATTGCAGGAGCGGGTCGTAAGTCCGAAAATGAAAAGCTTCGTGTCACTGCTGGAGGGACTTGGGGGCTAATCGTATTTCCTGATGAGGGTTATATGGCGGAGCAAATGTACTAAGGATCGAGCGGCTATTCATGGTCGCCTTTCGCTCCGCGAAAGTCCACCATACACACTCCTTCGCGGAGCGAAAGGCGACACTTATTTTCCGCTCCATCCTAAGCTAAGGACTAGAGCATCCTCCAGCCTGTTATGCAGCGCTGCGTTTTGCTTGCTGAGATCGTTGAGCACAAGTGATCCACTCTGCTACTTGGTCAATTCCAGGCGTGGGACTGCTCCGCAGAATGCGTTTGCCTTCGCTGCTGTCGCTGATTTCTTCAATCCGAACAGACAGGGCCGCTAGGGAGCTACTGGCCAAATGAGCGGTAGAATAGCAGCCAGCAGCGACCAGCAACTGAGCTTTGTATCCACAGAGCGCTTGGACCTCACACACCAACCTGGCTTGCGCTTGCCACTCCTCCAAGAGTTGACGAGTGATCCAGCGTGTCTCGAGCTTGGCGACCATCGTGACGGGATCAGCAGCCAAGAATTGGCCGATCGTTTGAATGCCAATCTTCTGAAACCGTTTGGCTGTCTTGGGACCGATCGAGGGTGCATCTACCAGATCAGAACTTAGGTTCAACCCGCCAGCCTCCTCTGTCCATGTATCCGTTAACGTATCAACCGGAGAGTGGACCGAAGATGTAGATGGCGCGGGGGTCGCTGCGACTGGCATGGCCGCTGGCGCGCCGAGCGCTGGTTGAAACGTTTCGATATCGTTACGGTGGCGAGGCTCAGGCGAAGATTGTTCGTCTGGCAAAACGACCTGGTCAAGCCGACGACGTTCCTGGCTCAACTTGTGCGAGGCCGAATTGTTTTCCGACCTGTCCCTGGTTTGGGATTTCTGTGCGGCCAGCCGCTCGGTGTGTTCAGTATCCAGCAGTCGGTGTTTGCTGACCACGTTTACTTCCGGTGGCAGGTGTTTTCGGACGGTCCCCGTGCGTTCGTATTCCTCAAATAACGCCTGCACCGCACGCTTTTCAGAGCGATCCGTGAACTTTTTGAGTATCCAAGCCATGGGCATGTCGATTGTGGCCAATACAGACGCGAGGCCCAGCGACGTTTCAGGCAATTCGACCACCGTTTCGTCGGCGATACGCGACAGAACTTGCGCCCACCCGGTCAGCGCCACACCGAACAGTTCGCATAGAATCTCTCGGGCTTCCTGATTTAATCCCTGTGGCGGATTGCGGCACCCCGGTTCCAAATCGTAGATTTCCATCAGCCGTTGATAGTGTTGGTGCGCTACGGCCGCGGCAGATAACACAGCTCGGCTGACCCACTTGGGGCCAATCGCCAATGTGAAACTGACTTGGATCTGCTCATGGTCTAGCTGATCGTAGATAGACTGATACGATTTGCAAACGCTCCACTCCAAGGGACGATGGATAATGCTCTCGCGTTCAGTCTGTCCGGTATGTAGCGGCATAATCGGATCGGTGAAGTAGTGGCTGAGCACGCCCAAGGCGTATGCGGCCTTCTTCCATCGCTGATTGTCGAGGTGTTCAAGGGCTTCGCACAACCACTTCTCACATGCCCTTGGCGCGCCACCCCAGTTGCCATCGGACACATGAATGACATGATTCTGAAAATCGCGAAACGTCTTGTCAGGCGCTTTCGCCCCCAACAAATATTCGGTGTGATATTTGAGAAGCAGGTCAGCCAATCGGCGGCCTTGAGCCGTTTCGATATGTTGCAACGCATCGATGGCAAAATAATGATGAGTGCTACGGCAATGGGCTGCTCGCAATATTTTCAAAATGCGTGACATAGGTAATGGGCAGCAAGCGCGAAACTGGGAAACTGACAGAGACCGGGCTTTAGGCTCTTCGATACAGAAATTCTTGCCTCACGACTACAGCGCTTCGAAAAACTTCCTAGCGTTTCGAGGTGTCTTTTGCTGGCATATATCGCCACGCGCCGAATCGCGGTGGCTACCTCGCTCTACAATGACTTGTTCGAGAAAACTTTCTTCGAGAAAACGTGTTGCGGTCGTGAAAGAACCCGCGGTTTCGCTGGTGTACTATGTTGGCAACGGAATGTTGTGCGAAAGAAGATCTCCAAGAACGGGCCATGGACCTTGATTCCGGATACTAAGATCAGTTTGATTTTGCGGCTTCCGCAAGCCTCCGACGTGGAAGCCTGGCGCGAGTTCGTGGATGTCTACGAGCCGTTCATACTCCGTTTGGGTCGTAGCCGAGGGCTTCAGGAGGATGATGCTCGCGAGCTGGTGCAGCGCGTCATGGTGGCGGTTGCGCGAGCCGTTGACCGATGGCAGCCAGACGCCGAACGCGGGCGTTTTCGAGCTTGGTTGTTTCGCATCGCCCGTAACCAACTTATCAACCTATTAGCACATGGAAGGCTGGACCGACCCCAGGGAGGTACCACGCACGTGCATGTCTTGAATGACTTGGCGGACAGGCACTCCATGTACTCCGCCTGTGACGCGCTAGAGTTGGACTATCAACGCGAGTTGTTTCGTTATGCGGCAGCGCGCGTGAAGCAAATCGTCCGGGACACGACATGGCAGGCATTCTGGTCAGTAGCGGTTCTTGAGCAGCCAGCGGTGGATGTTGCGAAAGCACTGAACATGAGTATTGGGGCGGTGTATATCGCTCGCTCACGCGTCGTTTCGCGATTGCGCGACGAAGTTAAACGACTGGAGGCCGAAGATGTATTGTCGTGATGTGGACCTCAAGCGGTTGTTGCAAGCGGACGGTGACGATCTCAATTTCAACTCAAGATCGGTCGAAGAGCATTTGGAAAAGTGCTCGCACTGCCAATCCAGGCTGGCTGACCTCGCGGGCGAAACGCAACTTTCGAATCTTGCCCTCAAGCATTTGCGCGATGTCTCCGTAGAAGAACTAGAGTGGAGACAGACCTGTTCAAGCGTCTCGATTGAACTCAGTTCGTTGCTATCGATGGACGCCATCGTCGACTTGGAAACCGTTGACTTAGACTTTCTTGGGGATCCTGCACATCCCGAATTGCTTGGGCGTCTAGACCGTTACGACGTGGAACGCGTTGTAGGCAGCGGCGGCATGGGCATTGTCCTTAAGGCCCACGATGGAGAGCTGAATCGCGTCGTAGCCATCAAAGTGCTCGCACCACACTTGGCAGGCAGTAGTGCGGCCAGGCGACGTTTTTCCCGCGAGGCCCGCGCGGCGGCTGCCGTGCTACATCCCAATGTCCTGCCTATTTTCAACGTTGAATCGGAGGCGCAGCCACCTTACTTTGTCATGCAGTACGTAGCCGGACAATCCCTTCAAGCGCGCGTCGACCGCGATGGCCCGCTTGAGATTCCAACTGCATTACGAATCGCCCGACAGACTGCATCCGCCTTGGCAGCAGCACATAAACAGGGGGTGGTACATCGCGACGTCAAGCCAGCCAACATACTCTTGGAGGAAGACGTCGATCGCGCCCAGCTTTCCGATTTTGGTCTGGCGCGGACCGTGGACGACGCGAGCTTAACGCGCACTGGAATTGTGGCTGGTACGCCGCACTACATGTCACCAGAGCAAGCCAACGGCGACGCAGTTGATGCGCGCAGCGATCTGTTTAGCTTGGGTTGCACGTTGTACTTTATGTTGGCTGGACGGCCACCATTTCGCGCCGAAACAACCATGGCAGTACTCAACCGCATTTGCCATCATCCTCATCGTCCCCTGCACGGGGTACATAACATGGTGCCACGCGAGCTTTCGCAGCTCGTCGACCGCTTGCTTGCGAAGCGCGCTGCAAAGCGCTTCGATTCCGCAGATGCCCTTGAATCCGAGTTAGATCGAATGCTGGCAGCCATTCAAGAGGGACGCATGAAAATTCAATCGGCCGAATCGCGATGCAACACTTGGTGGCGTGCGGGGCTGGCAGCGGCCCTCGCGATCAGCGCTGTACTGGTGCTGGCCGCGTATTTTATTTGGCCTGCCCGCATGGGTCACACGGCGACGCTTGTGAATCCAATGGAATCCAGTCGTCAAAACTTTGATAGCGCAGCAGACCTATTGCTGGCAGATCCAACTTTGCCAGTTACCCAGCAGCCTACACCTGACCGTTCGTTGCGTAGCGGCGAAGCTCTTGAACAATCACCTGCCGAATCGCGGATTGACCCATTACAAGTGATCGACGCCGTTGATCAATGGAAGCGAGATGCGGCTGAATTATCAGCCAAGATCCACGAGCTTTCACAGCCCGATAGTTCTTGGCAGTCGGCTATCACCCACAGTCAGTATGCAAACGATTTAGAGCTACAGCAGCTCCAAGGTCACATCGAAAATCTTTCAACTGGAGTTCCGTCGATGGCAGAGCAATAGACAAACACGAAATAGCTAACACGTAGGCGCGTCTCTCCGAGACGCAGCCGGGCTGCCCGTCACACCATACGCCAGTCACACCCAACCCATCTTCTCAGCATCCGTGCGTTCGTGAAATCGCGGCTCGGAGAGACGCTGCTAGGTGCAACCAATTTCTAAAAACCATTTCGAATTATCCATGGGAGACACACACATGTCGGCACACATCAGGATCCTGCTAATTGGCGGGCTTATCCCACTCTACGTTGCTCAGCCGGTATCTGCTCAGCGCGGGGGTGAAACTCTGCCTCAAGACCATCCCGCACTTGCCGAAACTGCCGAAGCGTATGAAACTGCGAAATCCCCAAGACCTTATGCAGCATTTCCAGAATCTGCGCCAGCTGCGTCGGCCAGAAACACACTAGATCAACAGAACGGGCCGCGCGGACGGAATTTACCGCCAATTGCCAGCACCGCTAATCCAGGGCCAAATGATTCGGCAGCATTTGGCCAGAATCCAAATATTCAATTCGGCCAGAATCAAAATAATCCATTCGGCCAGAATCTGAATGATCCGCGCTTAGCCACTGTGCGCACAATGCGCCCAGTTACCAGGACGCGAACTATCGTGGAAACCACCTATGAAGAGATCCCGCAGGAAGATCTGAAGCGGCTCGAGGCCTTTCAGAAGGCCGTTCGCGAAATGCGCAAGCCGCATGATACAACAGAAGATAGGGAGGCGGCGCGCTCCGCTCTGGAGGAGCTAGTACTCGAGCAAATGGACCGTGATTTAGAAACGCGCGAGCAGCAGCTCGCCGAAATCGAGGCCCAAGCCAAAGCGCTTCGTGATCAATTAGAGCAACGCAAGAATTCGAGACAGGAATTTGCCAAACTGATCATGCTGATGATCGAGAACCCCGCAGCGGGTATAGGTCTACCAAGCGAGTGGATGGGCGCGATCGGTCCGGCCAGTGGCGCCTATGCGCCATTACCTGGTTCGCTTGCCCCCAATCGCTTTTTGCCTGGCAACACAACCTACGGTAATAACGACGGTCCGCGCGCTGGATTCCCATCGACTCCGGGAGTCGCAGAGGCGTTAGGAGAGTAACCATTTGCGAACTAAACGACTGGATAAAGTGTTCCTGCGTTGCCAACTGTGTTATCCTATGGCAGTCCAAGCTCCAAAGAGCTGGGAAATGGGGCTTGGAGTGTGGATGATCCTGCTGGTACATCAGCTGTGATGATCCGCGTCCAACGTAATGAGGTGCAATTGCTGCTAAGGGTCACTCCGTGTCTATGAATTCTTCAGTCTGCCTATCGATTTTGCTCTCAGTCGTCTCAACTTTTGTGACGGCGGCCGACAAGTCAATTCGTGGATCGAAACCAAATATTATCCTGGTGATGACTGACGACCAAGGCATGGGCGATTTGTCTTGTATGGGCAACGAAGTCTTGCACACGCCCAATCTAGATCGATTCCATGACCTCTCGACACGGTTTACTGATTTCCACGTCAGCCCAACGTGCGCCCCGACACGCTCGGCAATCTTTAGTGGCCGGCATGAGTTTCGCAATGGCGTGACGCACACGATCAAAGAGCGAGAGCGAATGGCGCTATCGACAACCACCTTCCCGCAGCTCCTCAGGCAAGCTGGCTACGAAACGGGGATTTTCGGCAAATGGCATTTGGGCGACGAAGACGCTTATCAACCCTACAACCGCGGGTTTTCTGAAGTATTCATTCATGGAGCCGGTGGGATTGGCCAGTCGTATCCAGGCAGTTGCGCTGATTTTCCGCCAAACCGTGATAAGCAGGGACTTTATTTCGACAACGTGCTGCTACACAACGACCATTTGGTGCAGACCCAAGGCTTCTGCACGGATGTGTTCTTTCAAGCGGCCTTAGGCTGGATCAAGAAGAAACGCGATGCGAACACTCCTTACTTTGCTTATATCCCCACCAATGCGCCTCATGGACCAATGATTGCACCCGAGAAGTACAAGCAGCGTTTTAAGGACTTGGGGTGGGATGCTGGCACGCAAGGCCGGTATGGCATGCTCGAAAACATTGATGATAATTTCGGTCTCCTAATGCAAAAGCTCGACGAGTGGAATGCATGGGATGATACCCTGGTTATTTTTATGACCGACAACGGACAAGCTGGTAGCCGCGGTCAGCTCCATGGTAAACCGACTAAGTTGCACACTGCCGGATTCAAGACAGGAAAGGGCTCACCGTACGAAGGCGGTACTCACGTTCCCGCTTTCTGGCGCTGGAAGGGAAAGCTTGGCGAAGGTGTCAATATTTCTGCCTTGACGGCTCATATCGATCTTTTCAAGACATTCTGCGAAATAACTAACTCCGAAATTCCTGACGGGATCCAAGCGATCGATGGGCGGTCGCTCGTACCATTACTCGAGAATCCCAATGCCGAGTGGCCCGATCGTGAGTTGTTCATTCACAAAGGGCGTTGGGAAAAAGGAACGGATCCCAACGAAAGTAAATGGAGTGATGCGGCCGTGCGCACGCAGCGATGGCGGCTTGTGAACAATCGAGAACTTTACGACATCGAGCATGACCCGTATGAGCAGCATAATGTCTTCGATGAATATCCAGACGTGGTCGCCAGGATGCGGTCCGCCTATGACCTGTGGTGGGAAAAGACGGTTCCACTTATGGTCAACGAAGACGCACCCTACGCGCCCGAGCAACCACAGGCTGTGCGCTATGCCAAACAACTCGCGGCGGGCGGCATCCCCGATTGGAAGCCAGACCCGCTCTAAAGTCTACTTTCTAGAAGCGCTGGTTCAACGTCCCAGCGATAGTGGACGCGTCAGTACGCGGTGTTCGTGTAACAAACTTTGATGCACCGACGGTCGCAGATTTGCCGAAAAGTCGTGGCTGTGCTTGTAGTTGGTCCACGGCTGTAGCGATCCATAGTGGTTTCCACCGTCTTCGCGGCCAAGATAGCCGTGAGCATCACCACGGTAGTCAAATCGATTCTCTGTTCCAGGCACTTCCACAAATTCGATGCGAGCGTGATCGGTGGAGCCAACTTGATGGAATTGCATCATCCAGTTTCCTCCCACGTCAGCCAGTGACAGCTCTTCGCCGATCAGTCGACCCGCACTATCGAAAATTCGACCGACGATTTGCGTGCCAGGCCGCGCAGAACCACTGAAGATTGGATCCGGAGCTAGCCGTTGGATCGACTGTGAAAGCTCGCGTCCATGACCAAGGTGATGACGATCAATGGGAAATTCAGTACCCGCGTCAAACATTCGTGACGGATCTCGTTTGTCGCCTTGCAACAAGCCTTTCTCGCCTCGGCTAAAGTCGTTAAATGCATCGAAAGTATAGAACCGCAGATTAATCGGAGTCGCATCATCCCAGGTGCCCATATCTCCAGGCGCTCCGGGATTCGATGCGGTCGGGTCGAGTCCGCTGTCCGAGAGATCGCTGATGCGGCCAACCAATTCCCCAAATGGATCGCGAAGTGGATCGCCGTTTTCGTCCAATGGCATCGCCGTGCCGATCGCTTGATTGATCAAGGTAAGAATTGGAGCGTCAGGCGACTGTACGACTTCGACGACCATTCGCACCGTCAGCGATTCACCCGGTCGCAATACGCCGGTGACGCCATCAAACATGCTCTGCGACGTATCCGTTGCATAGCTATTGCTAACTACGGGATCGACGGCTGCATTCGAGGAAATGATCCGAGGCGCAGCTAGCACGCGACTAAAGTTGTCGCCGTACTGTGTTCGCAAGTCATCAAACAACTCCAGATCCACCAGGTCCACATTGCCTGTGTTGGCGATCACAAAGTCAATGGTTAACGCATACGCCAATCCGTGTTGTTTGGCTTGCACGATCGACTTGGCAACGCCCACGTCCGCGATCTGTAGCAACGCACTAGACGTTGGAGGGACTGGCGTTGGATTCTGAGCTGGATTCTGAGTTGGAATCGGAGTTGGAATCGGAGTTGGCGTTGGATCGTCAAAACCACCGGTGTCGCCAGCGCCGCCCGGGTTGTTGCCCGCCGGGTCAAATCCTGAATCGGACCAGTCGGCAACGGTTCCGTCATAACCGGGAACACCGGGGTGAGCATCGTAGTCGCCAGACACGATCACTTGGTTCGTGGAGGTTGGATCAAGCTGCCCAAGGTCCACCAGAACAGCAAAGCGTAGCGTGATCTCCTCACCAGGCCGCAACCGCCCCGAGACGCCATCAAACATTTCGATATCGGAACTGCCATTCCAACTGCTTAGAGTTGGATCGGCCGTGGCCGTCGAACTCACAATCGCTGGGCCAGCGACGACACTTAGGAAGCCAACTCCAAACTGGGATCGCAAGTCTTCAGTCAATGTCAGGTTGTCCAAGTCCACCGTACCAAGATTGCGAATCACGATCTCGTAAGTCAATTCACGATTACTGGTCTCGCCGGCGGATGCTACCAGTCGCTTTGCAGCGCCGATTTCTGGCAGAATAAGTGGCGTTGGGTCATCGCTCGAGCCTGCGTCGCCAGGTTCACCGGGATTGGTGGTATGCGTGTCAAAGCCCGAATCCGAGTCATCTGATACGATGGTGGGGCGACCACTACTGTCCAAAATCGGCATTCCGCGTTCGTCCAATGCGCGACCTGTCGCTACCGCTTGGTTGTACACGTAGTTTGATTGGCCATCGATACCATCTGGGTCAACGACCACCCGAAAGGTGATCTCAAACGAACTGCCGGACGCAATCGATGAGCCACCATTGATCAGTGACTGTGACGTGTCGCTTTCCCAATTCCGATTAACCGTGGGAAATACGCCTTGCCCCTGGGGATTGTTGATCGCCAAAGAACCTGCTTCGATGCCAACAAAGGCGTTGCCGAATCGACTAGCTACATCGTCATTCAGACTGATTCCGTCTAGAGTTACCGTTCCAATGTTCTCTACAAACAAGGTGTAGGTAACCGTATAGTTGCGCGAGACGGGATCCTGGGTCGCAGCTGTTTGTTGTTTGGCAACGGCAATGTCGGGGACATACACGGGCGTTGGGTCATCTGCGGTTCCCTGATCGCCTGGATCTCCCTGATTGGTTGACCCAACCATCGTTCCGCTGTCGCTCCAGTCGCTAACAGATACGGGAGAACCTGGAATCGTGGTGATGTCACGACCACTGGCAATCGCTTGGTTGTAGAGAGCCGCAGCCGTGCCAGACTGATCCGGATCAACCGTGGCCGTAAAGCTGACCACAAAGCTATCGCCGGGATTCAGGAATTCGCCCAAAACTGAAGGATCGAGCAGGTCGAGCGCTGTATTGCTCATCCACGCGGTGTTGATTGTTGGAGCAACGCCACCGACCATGCCACCAACGTCAATGGTTGGCATCCCAACACCGACCAATTGGCTGCCGAATTGAGCAACGAGATTATCAAACAGCGTCAAGTCATCTAGACGTACCGATCCAGTGTTCACGACTGTAATGGCAAACGTTACATCCCAATTGTTCCCGTTCGCGACAACGCTTGTGACATTCTTCAGTGCTCCAATCTCTGCGATTTGGTCGGTGTCCGTGTCCGCGTTGTTTGCAAGACTTGGATCGATGCCGTTGACCAAATCGTCACTTACCGTGACGGCAACGGTCAAGGGCGCAGGGCTATTGCCCAGACTACTTGCGACATTACCCGAAATTTGCAACTGCCGGAATTCGCCGTCATCCAGTATTGGAATATTCCAGGTGACCGTCCCCAAGATTGCATCTACCACGCCACCTGCAGTTGCAGTCACATTCTCTAGCTCGTTTGTTTGGAACTGAGCGGTTACGCGAACATTTTGTCCGCGGTATGTACCATTGTTAACGAGATCGATGTCATAGGTTAGTAATTGTCCAGCTACAACATGTGTGTTGTGATCGGTGACCGTGATTTGGTAGTCGGGGTGCGCGTGGTAACCAAAATCGACGTCCAGACGCGTGGTACTATCAAACAGCGTCAGACGCGTCGTATTGTCGAGCGTCGAATCAATATTAAAGGTTGGGTTTAGCCCCATCTGATCAGGCAGGTCGCTGGCATCGATCGTGATCGTGTAATCACCAGCAATCAAATTGCTGAACAGATAGGTGCCATCTGCAGCGGTGACAGTCGTAGCGCTATAGTCGGCTACACTGTCTCCATCGACGTCAAATGACAAAGTGACGTCCACGCCGCCCATTCCGCGATCATTGTCCGCCGCAAGAAAGACTCCGCTATCGCCCAGGTAGTCAAAATATACACGGTCGCCAATTGCCGCTTGCCCGCGATAGCCAAACGTCTGATCGAGTCGACTCTCACCGCTAGCCAGCACAACTGTCGACCGATTGTCCAGTGTCGCATCGGGGTCTTCTGTTTGGACGGTGCCGGCAAGGGGAGTAACGATGACGGTATAGGTTCCCGCTGGTAGATTAGCAAATAAGTACTTGCCATCGATATCTGTGGACGTCGCCAACGTGTAGTCGACCGTCCCATCGCCATTAAAGTCGATTTCAAGTTGTACAGGAACGTTGAACAACCCAATCTCTCCAGTATCTTGCGATCCGCTATTGTTGGCATCCCAGTAAACGGTTTCACCGATCGAACCGGTGCCAAGGAACCCAAAGTCCTGTGTGAGGTCACTAGCTCCACTGATCGTGACTACAGACGAATTGTCTCCACCAGCCGCGCCGTCGTGGTTGGTGGTTGGACTGGTGCCTGCCGGAGATACCAACGTCACGGTATGCGTCCCATTGGGCACTCGGTCAAACGCGTACCATCCGTTTTGGTCAGTCACGGTTGACGCGAAATAGTCCGCCACGGTGTCGCCATCTAAATCGATTCCAATCTGTACCGTGACACCGACGATGCCAGGCTCACTGCCATCCTGGGTTCCGTTGCCGTCCAGGTCATAGAAAACGGTGTCGCCGACTGAATGCGTACCCGTAAAGCCAAAATCGAGTGCATTGTTGCCTGCACCGGCAACCAGCGTGACATCAACTACACCCGCTACCGATTCAGGCCCGGTGACGCCCACCAATCCAGTCGGTAGATCGCTATCGGAGGTATCCACGTTGATGCGATACTGTCCCGCAATCAGATTCTCAAAGGCGTAGCTACCCGTGCCTGACGTAACGGTATTAAACAGGCGATCATCCGCATTGCCAAAGATTCCGTCATCCCCCGCAAACTGCAGTTGGACACTTATATTCGCTAGGCCAAGGTCATCTGCGTCTTGGATACCGTTGCCATTGCGATCGAAAAACACAAAATCGCCGAGCGCCACTGAGCCGCCAAATCCAAAGTCGACATCAAAACGGTCCGCACCGTTGATTACGATATTGGACGTTCCGTCGATGATCGCGGGGCCATCATCAGTTTCTGCCGTGGGAGTTGCGCCAACTGGAGTACCGCCTACAACAGCGACGCGATAATTGCCGTTGACTAGCTCAGAAAAGCTGTATAAACCATCTGCCACAGTTGTCGTGTTCAAGACCGTGTCATTGCCATTCCCAAAAATGCCATCGCCACCGTCGTAAACCAACTGTACGTCAACTCCAACCAATCCCTGTTCACCGCTATCCTGCAGCCCATTGCGATTGGCGTCATAGTACACAACATCACCGATATCAAACAAAGCTTCGCCAAAGTTCTGGTTGCTTGTTCCGGTTAAGCTCAAGGTGGTCGCGAGCGTGTTGGATGAAGTGCTCGAGTAGTGCAGGGGCTGAATCTGGCGGATGACATAATCATCTGCCGCTAGATTGGCAAAACTGTAGGACCCGTCGGCGAGCGTATCGGTGAAATCGAGCAACACTGTGTTGGTGGAGTCATAGAGTTCGACACGTACTCCGCTAATTCTGCGATTCTCGCCGGCGTCCAAGATCCCATCGCGATTGTCGTCAACAAAAGTCGTCCCGGACAAAGTTGCCCCGCGTTCACCGAAATTGTAGCCGGTCCCAGCCGCGTTCTCGATCAATTCGATGCCACTGATAACATTGACAACGGCTGTGTTTCCATTTCCTAACGAGCCATCTACGTGTAGACCATCGTTCCAATTGCCGGGTTGCGACTGGGTGATCGCGTATCCAATCAAGTCGGTCGGTCGCAGATTCAGAAACGCGTAGCTGCCGGACGCGTCCGTCGTCGCGGTGAGATTTACGGTGGTACCCAGGTCATCTGTGCCAGTGAGTGTCAACGTGACACCCGAGATCCCTTCCTCACCCGAGTCAATGAGCCCATTGTTATTGCGATCGTGGAAGACGACACCTCCTAATGAATTGGGGCGTAGTTCGGCGAAGTTGTACTCCATGCCAACCGTGTCACTCGTAACCTGAATTTGTGAGAATAAGTCAATTCCAACGACTCCACCCAGTGAGCCAATAGACTCAATTCCGTCCAAGTAGCCACCGGGTTGAGCTGCTTGGGACAGGGTATAACCGGCTGCGCTGGATGGTCGCAAGTTGGCGAACTCGTAGTAACCCGTTCCACTGGTAGTCGCAGTACGATTAATCAGATTTCCAAGGTCGTCGGTTCCTGTCAACGTGATTGCGATTCCGGACAGCCCCACGCCGTCAGTGCGATCTCCATCGTTGTTCAAGTCATTGAAGACGTAGCCAGAAAGTACGGATTCGACAATTTCGCCAAAGCGATAGTTGCTTCCAGCATCTCCAGCAGATAGTTCGATGCTAGAGATCGAATCGTTCACACTGGTAGCGTCGCCATTGGCAAGGGAACCATCCCCATCACGTCCGTCGGCATAAGCACGTCCTGACGGAGCATTAAAGGTCGGCTGCGTTTGTGTCAGCGTATACACGCCTGGTCGCAGGGAGTTGAAATGAAAGCTGCCGTCACTGTTGGTAACAAAGACGACTGGGGCAATGGCACCCTGATCGTTAGTTCCGGACAGCGTAATGCGTACGCCTCCAATTCCAACTTCCGCGCCGTCCATGAGTCCGTTGTTGTTTGCATCGTGATAGACAACGCCGGATAGCGTGATTTCTTCCAACTCACCAAAATTGTTGCCTGTAGAAGCGGTTTCGACCGTGGTCGCCAGGATGATATCCGATATGCGATCGTTGGTAGCATTGCTGCCGCCAGCAGAACCCACGGTGTCGATCCCGTCGAGATAGTCCTTCCCGTTGGGTGCAGTTGCTGGTTGAGTCTCTGTGACGCGATAGATACCTGGGTGTAGGTTGGCGAACAAGTAGTCACCGGAAGCGTTTGTTTGAAGTATGCGATCAACGGCACGCCCGAGATGGTCGGTGCCTTCCAGCCGCACGACAACATTCTCGATTCCCGTCTCGCCGCCCTCGCGGATTCCGTCGTTATCCACGTCGAAGTAGACCGAACCAGCGATGGAATTTGCGCGTGCATAGACGCTATCACTGGAGACGTCATCGCCGTCTCCGTCCGAATCCGTCATGTTGCGCTCAACTGAATTGCTACCATCGAGCGTTGTCGCGTCGGTGATGCGCGCAGTGTTCACGTGATTCTGCCCCAATACGACATCATCATCAATTCTGATGCGGAATTGAAAGGTAGCGGTGGCCCCTGATGCAATGTCGCCACCAGAGTAAGTCAGCAGGCCAGTCGCTGAATTGAACGCAGCCACGAAATCGGCTGGGTACTCGACGCCCGCGCTTCCCAAGAGCAATGATGACCAATTATAAACAGCGTCATCGAGTAGGTCGCTAATACGAACTTCATAAGCCGTGTGCGGTCCGTTGTTGGCAACCGTTAGCGTAACCGTTACCTCGTCTCCTGCATTAACCTCGCTGAGATCGATGGATTTCGTGATCGTCAGATCCGATTCGACAACCGTTACATCCACACCATTGGTGGTGATTGGGCCAAAGCTGTCGGTCTGTATGTCGAGCGAAGCCGTGTTGGTTAACACGCTTTGGTTTCCCGTGTAGCCAGTGTTGCTGGCTACGTCGGAGACCAATGCCGTCACGAGCAAACGAAATGAATCATTTGCAGGATTATTATCTGGGAGTGTCCGCAGCGTTCCAAAGGAAAAAGTGACATCTTGGCCATCGACCGAGCCTCCGCTGACCGTTGGCGGCGCGAAAGTACCATTGTACCCGACAGTGTCAAAGACAAACGAATCGTACTTCAGACCCGGTGGCAAATGATCGACAATCGTAAATCCATTGGTGACACCTTCGGGCAACGTCACCAATATCGAATAGGTGACTTTCTCGCCGATCGTCACATTCGTTCCTGAAGTCTCGCTGCGGTCGGTCGATACAAACGATTTAGAGATAGTTGGCGAATCGACTGTGAAAGCGATCGGGTCCCGCAGAAGATAGTCCGCCGTATTGTCCGCTGTGTTGGTCCCAACGCGTTCATCGGAGGCAGGATCATGAGTACTGCGGTTCTGGACATTGCCATCTAAGCTGGACCAACTCAAGAATGGATTGTCGAAATAACTTTGGTTGGTTACGACTTCGCTCGACAGTGTACCGGATACATAGATCGTGATCGTTCGACCAACTTCACTGGCTAGCATATCCCACTTTCCTGCCGCCCCAGTGTAGGTCAACACATAGGCCGACGCGTTGCTGCCTGTCATCGTGAAGTCAGCGGCGGTAATTATGCCAGCCGTGTCATGGATCGCGTACGTAGCGCTCACCACGGCAGTGAACGCTCCAGCGATTGGAAATGTGTCTCGAAAGCTAATATCGAATGCATCTACGCCAGAATTGTTCGTGATCTCAATCGTGTACGTAATTGGATCGCCAGCGTCACCCAAGGACTGATTAGCGGTACCGTTGATCTTTGTAGCCGTACCCTTGGTCAACGTTGGCTCAACCACGGTTACATCTTCCGCATCTGCGATTCTGTCATTGGCGGGGTTGTTCCCCCAACCAAGACGCACTGTGTTGTCCAGTGTGGCCCCACTCTGGTTTCCGCTCGAGTTTGTCGCTACGGCACGATAACGCAAGGTGATCGTTCCGCCGCTGTCATCGGCTAGATTGCTATCGCTAACATTGCCAAGATTCCAGGTCAGCACCCGTCCACTGTTCACGATGGTGGGAGTAAGCGATCCTGTGTAGTTGAATCCGTTACTCGTGGTTGAAACCATTTCCACAAAGGCCAAACCCGGATCGAGAGTATCTACGATGATAGCGTCAGGCAGCGTTCCTTCTGGGAAAGAAACTTGGATCTCATACGTGACCAATTCACCGATTACGACCTGCGCAAAGCCGTTGTTTCCCGATACAATCTCAGTGCCAATCAAGGTCTTACTGATACTCGTTGGTTCAGCCGTGAGCGTTTGAGAGCTGGTGCGATAGTAGTTATTGGGGTTGAAGCCAACATTGCTCCCATCACGCATCCCTTCGATACCGCCTGAGCTAGTCGAGTACTGCTTGGATGCCAGCTCGCCATTTCCCCCAGTGGAGACGCCATCGAGCGATGCTAGATCGTTCCCAGTCGAGTTGCCAACACCCGCATTGGTCCCATAAGCGCCAGGCAAAGATGTCCAAGTCAAATTGGCGGTATTCGTAAGCGCTGCACTTGGCGTAACCGTAGCATCAAGCGTTCCCGAATACACAATCTCTACCGTTTGACCTTCGTTGAGTTGCTCGAAAGTGACGGAGAGCATATTGCCGGACTGCGCTACGCTAGTGGGATAAGCGGCGTCACCGGCAGTGACTATCACTCCATCTACCCGGATCGCCGTTAACGAGTCGAATGTGAAATGGCTGGGCAGCGTATTGTCCAATCGAACGTTGAACGCATGGCTGGCATCGACTCCGGACGCAACGCTGAAGGCCAGTGTATATACGATGGAATCGCCCGCATCAGCGCTAGCTACATTTGATGTAATGGTTGGTTGTGTCAACAACGGCTCGACGATGGCTACGCGTGGCGAATCGGCTGTCGGTAAAGTGAACGCCGTTGCGCCGTTAGCTATCACTTCGAATCGATTTTCAAGCAAGTCTCCGCTGTCGTTGCGCTGTGGGCCATTGTTATTGTCGACCAACGCGTTGAATTCGATGATGACATACTCGGCGTTGGCGTCATTGTCAGCATTGACAATGTTTCCCAAGTAGAAATACGGATCCGTGCCAGTTAGAAAGTTGTCGTCGTGAAACGTTGTAGAGCTGCTCGACGCCGCGTCGGCTAGAGCATAGCTCGGCGTTACCGTCAAATTGCTGCTGTGCAGACCTGCGCCAGACAGCGTTGATGAAGTCAATCCCCCATCTGAAACCAAGGCTACCATGACGGTGCCGTCATCCAGGAACGTCAGACCACTTGGGAGAAGATCACGCACTTGAAGGTTATTGACGCTCCCCTGAGGGATTTCGACGGCTAGGCGGTAGCGGACAATCTCGCCAATGGCAACACGCTCAACACCTGCTTCAAGATTCGTATGGCTTTCGCTAGTTGATACGATCGACTTGGCACCTGCAAAACTTCTTAAACTTGCGTCAGCCCCGTCGCTCAGCTCAGCCGCATGGTTCTGGCCGCCTTCCAGCGATGCATAGTGAACGATTTCCGCTTGGTTAACGAGTGTTGAACTAACCTGTGCGGCGTCGGTAATTTGCACATCGTAGACGATTACCACGATGTTGCGCCCGCTGGTGGCGTTCATTCCATCGACGCTTCCAGAATTGGCTCCAGACGTGTTAGGCGTCGGTCCGGGATCGTTAAGAACGATCCCGGCTCCAAACAAACCTGGGTTGCTGACGTCCGCGTCGACAAACGTATGCGCTGCGCCGGTACCATCGACGACTTGCAGGCTGCCCGCAATCAGTGTCATTCCAGGCGGCAGCAAATCGCGAATCTGTACGTCATGGGCACCATGACTGGAGGAACCGTAGTTTTCGATCACGATTGCGTAGCGAACTCGGTCACCAGCTTCTAGATTCGATACGTTGGCATCGACAGCGGATCCGGCCAAGTTGCTGGACGTGAGAGTTCCCGTAAACGTACCAACTTCGCCAACTCCCGCAAAAACGACTGGGCCTGTCCCACCATCAAACACACTGTCGGCTTGATCGGTAGCCACAATTCCTTTGCTAATGCTCAACTTCGGCTGCGTCATTTCAACCTGAACGATGCGATCAAGCAGCGACACATCGTTCTGGGTTGTTCCTTCTGTAGCACGCACCATATTGGTCAAAAACAAGCCATCAGCAGTCGGCGCATCGCTGGCGGTTACGCTAACCAGCAGTTCGATTGTGGAAGCCCGCGAGAGACTGTCGTCGAAGTCGCCAAAGTTTAACGAGATGGAGTTTGAGCCGGGATCGACGGAGATTGTGGGAGTTACCCCCGCGATGGCATAAAACGTATCGTTGTTGCCGAATTGGATCGTCCCAGTTCCGGGCGTTGTGGCATCAAAGGACCCGGCCAAGTCAAATGTCCAACCAAATGTCGAGCCGCTGTTGTCTGTACCGTCGGCATCGTGATCGAGCGCATGGAAGATAGGTAGTGGCAGGTAGTCGGTGATCACCAGGTCTTCGATGTCAGTGCTCGGCAACTCGTAGCTGATGCGGTAGGTAACAACATCGCCCGCCACCAACGTAACTTTGCCAGTCGCTGCATTGATCGGCAAACTTGTGCTTCCATTGATGGCATACACCGTTTTTTCAAGCACTCCGCCTTGGATGGTGATGGACGTGGCGCTGTGGTCAGATTCTGTGTGCAGCACTCGCTCCAGCACTGCAAAGCCGTCGGCGAGCTCATCGTCCTCGGCGTTCTCACGAACGGTGCCGGTGATGGTTAGGCTGTTGTTGGTGATTGTGTCTCCTTGATCAACCGAACGGTCCTCCGATACGAAGGTGTCAGAATACTCTTCCTGAATGATCGTGCGAAACTTAACTTGCCCAAATGCTCCACCCAAGTTCATCGGTCCAGTGCTCAATCCACCCTGCAGAATCCCATCGGTTGCGCCCTGATCGACCAGCGCCCTTGAGATATCGAATACGAGCGTCGTCGACCCATCACTACCATCTGGTGTTAGCCCGTCTTCTCCGATATCGTCGCTATGATCGATCTGCGTTTGATCGACAACCAGTGTCTGGCCGCCGTCGGAATCTGTAACTTGCCGCACTGTAAAGCTGCCACTGACATTGCCGCTCAAGTCGGTAATACTGAAAGTCGCACCATAACTGAAGTCAAACCGCTGGCCATCTTGAAATATGTCAGTAATCTGCAGATCACCAAACGTGTAGAAGTCGCTGATTTGAAAATCTAGCGTGTATTCAAGCGTATCCCCCGGTGTGGCACCTACGCCGCCTACATTGCCAACAATTGCCACGCTCTTTTGAATTGAGATCGCTTTATTATCTAGAACGTGCTCTGGCCCTGCTGGATCCGCAATGGCTACTACGCTCGAATCGCGTACATCGATCGGCTGCCACTGTCCCTGTGCTCGCACATTATTGATGGAGCGAGAATCTGGAACGAAGGTGCTATCATCTTCTCCGTTCAGCGGAATGACGCGGTTTCCATCGCCGTCAAACTCCGCAACATAGAATGTAAAACTGACGAGCACATCCGAATCGGAAGCTGTGCCCGTCACACCATTCTGCAGCGTAACGATCAACTCTTGGTTGTTACCAGGTACAGTAAGCGCAGCCAAATTGTCGGTGTAACCGACAGCTATTCCACCTGCCGTTACAGACGCAATACCTGTCACCACAATGTTGCTTGGCAGCGCATCAATAATCGCTAGATCACTGATCGTTTGACCATCGGCGATATCAACGTGTATTTGGTATGTCCGCTCAAAGCTGGGACCTGTTACCGTCTCGCTCTCAGGGCCGACATAGTGGTTGCGCATCGTCATGACCGCGGGAGTTACGGTCACGTTCTCACTCCACATCGAAGACGCGCCGCTTCGTCCTGTAACGTCAAAGCTCAAGTCGCTGACATGCATCGGATCGGCATCGGCGTTGTCGAGTGGGTCAGCGCCAAACCGAAAGCCGCTGCGCGCTTGAATGTTCAGTGGTTGGCTCACATCGGCCAAATCGCTTACCGTCGCACTGACCAAGACTCTGGCTTCCGGTTGTCCAGGGGCGTACGATCCAAACGGCAACTCGAGCACGACCAATTGATCCCCAGCGCGCCCCAGTAACTTGTGCCTGGTTGGATTCGCGGAGCCGTCGTTGACCGTGATATGATGGGCACTCCCACCGATCAAATTCGTGTCGTCGATAACAATAGCTGCTAAGTCGGTTTGCGATTGTGGGCCGACGAATTCGATTAGAACGTAACCGTCAACCAACGCCCCAGAGAGACTGATATCACCGACCGCTACGGTCGAGAGAGACTCCAAGGCAAGTTGAATGGCAGAATTGTTCGCGTCAAACGCTATATCATTGGTAGTTTGCCCACCGAAGCTCAGTCGAAATGAGCCACCAGTGACGGATGGGGAAATCGTGATTGCTTGCGTCTCATTGATGGGAGAGGCCAGGTAGGGATGCTCGACGGTCCCGAACCCACCACCCTGATCATTAAACGTTAGCAGCGTGGCGTTAACTTCAGCACCTAGATACGTTGCACCGTTGAATGCGATTCCGTCATCTCCATCGATCCCAGCAGTTGGCAGCAGCAGGTCGATGAACGGCCCATATCCAACCTCCGTCCCCGTGTTGTCGAAGATGACTTCGAACTCAATGTTCTCGCCAATTTGGGCTTCGATACCCGTGCTCGGCAGCTGTACTGTCGGGCCAACGGCTAAGAGGTGTTGGAAACTGTGCTGAAGCTCAGTTGAGAAAGCGACCGTTGTTTCGATTTCGCCGACGGAGACTTCAAGCTGCCAGTCGCCGCCTCGATGTGCCGCGCCAGTCGTATCGCTGCTGGCAGCCACATCAGCGCCTGTCAAAGCAGCTAGACTGCTGACCAAATCGCGTCCCTCAGCCGATGTTGCCACGTCACAACCGTAGAGCAGAATATCACTTGCCGAAGTGAACGCATCGCCCCAACCGCTGATCTCACCGGCGTGCGCTTGGACCGCAAGCTGGTTAACCCACAAGTTGCCCATCCGGAATTCGCCGTCTTCACCGTGGGAAACGATGTGCAATGCATCTAAGTTCTGATACTGCTTCAAGATCCGTGAAAGCTGCTCGATGCCATCGGAGTCTACATCCAGCAATACGACGTCCAGCCGCCGAGCGGAGTCTTCCTGACCTGACAAATCGTCGACAAGTGACTGATAGTCTTGCACAGACCGATCTACGATCACCAATTCCAGGCGCGCTCGCTCCGCGTCCTGCTCAGTAGCAGCTATTGGTTCATTACGCTCTTGCGTCTGAACTGCGGGATCGAGAACTGGCTGGTCGTCGGGTTGCACGACAAGCGCTGGATCGATGGCTGCGTCGAAGAGGATTCGATCTTCGAGCGTTTGAAAGAAACCCTGGGGCAAAGAGTTCTTGTATTTCACCTGATTATTCCGTTTGAGCTCGAGGGTCTGGGGCTAGAACCTGAGACTCAAACGTTGCACGCTGCTAACAAAAAGCAGCCAGAAGTATGGGAATCTATACGGGTGGCCAAAGATCTACCTAGCAACTTTAACGGATGCATCGATTAAGCTGCTAAAGTAGTAGCAGAGACACTCCGTGTGCCGTCCACACGTAACCGTTCACGAACTTGGCGTCGACAGGAAAGGGGCGGGAGTCTTTTCAGCAACGCCCGCCACCGATGAGATGCCGCTAGAAGGAACACGTGGTTTCTAATTGGCGAACGATTTAGGCTGAAAAGACTCCCAACCCTGTCACACAAGCCGACACATCGTGAACGGTTACGTCCACACTTTCATCCCTCGTCACTTGCCGTCGTGTGGGAAAGGTAGGAGCATTCCCAACTAGCAAAAACAGTGCTCGGCGATGCGTACGGGGGGGACGATGTAACAAGTATAGAACTCGCCAAACTCGCCATATTTGGCGCTGGCTTCGTCGAATCGCATCTTGTACACGATATCTTTCAAGAAGTTCGGCGAGCGCGCCCAGAGTGTCACGCCCCATTCCCAATCGTCCAAACCGACAGACACGGTAACGACTTGTGTAACGCGTCCGGCAAAGGCCATGCCGCTCTGGGCATGCTCTGCCATCATCGCGTTGCGAGCCGAGAAGGGCGTTGTGTACCAGTTGGCACCAACCACGCGGCTCTTGTTCATAGGATAGAAGCACATGGCGGGCCAATCGGATAATTCAGGTGTCAGCCGCTGAGCGTTCATCATGGGCAGCCGCTTTTCGTACGCAGCCACTTTGGCGGCGAATGCGTCGGACGTAGGATCTTCGCCGCCAGCCTGCAAGCGCGCGGCATATTGCTCTGGCGAGGGGACATATTCGGAGATTTCAGTCAGCGACGTGAACGAATACACGGCTTCCAGAGCTGGTCCGATTGGCGATGCGAGCAGCCGCTGATGGATTTGGTCGATCTTCAGCGGATCTGGATCAAAGGCGATAAAGCCGAAATCCGCTTTGTGGCCGCTGACCAGAAAGGATTGCAGTCGAGTCGGTGCGTGTGTAGCGGTGGGATCGAGGACGCTAGATAGGGCCTCAGCGGCGATTTGTTGAGCCGTTCCAAGTTGCATGGAATGCAAAATGTGCCGGTTAATACGATAAAACATGTGCGTGCAATGCCAGCCCTCAGTCGGCTCGACCGACGGAGGGGGCAAATCGCTGGGACGTACATGACTACTCATAGCTGTGACTTTGGGAAAGGGGAATATAGTAGCGAACCGAACACTAATTTTCACCCGCCTCGTCGATCTTCGCAACAGTAGTTAAAATTTCGCACTTTCCACTTCCTACTTTCGAGCGGCGGAACGCGCCAAGCGACTTCCCATGTCAGAACTCCACGAATCACGGCTCGTCAAACTCAATAAAATCGAGTCACTCGGTATCGACCCATGGGGGCATTACTTGCCCAACCGCAGTTGGAATGCCGATGTGCGAGCACGTGCAGGCGAGATCAAATTCCAGTTGACCGACGGTCCGCAACTCGAATTGCCTAATTTTGAAACGGCTGCGCAAGCGATTGCGGCTGGCGATGAGGCTGCAGCCATCGACTATCGCGCGTGGAAACAGAAGGCGGGCGCAGGCGAAGAGGTTGGCCCCGAAGTGCGCGTAGCGGGACGGATTATCCTGTTTCGCGGTCAGGGCAAGTTGAAATTCATTACGTTGCGGGATTGGACGGGCGATATCCAAATCCTCATTGGGAAGGCTCAAGTCGGAGAACAGGATTTTGAGCTGAGTGGACTGTTCGATTTGGGCGATTGGATCGGTGTAGACGGGCGCTTGGGCCGCACGAACACTGGCGAATTGACCGTATTTGCTTCAAAGTTGCATTTTATGGGCAAGACGCTCGAGCCACCGCCTGAAAAGCACGCGGGCTTGCAAGACGCCGATCTGAAACAGCGCCAGCGATACTTGGACTTGACCTACAACGAAGGCGTGATGCAGACATTCCTGAATCGCACCAAGATCGTTCAGTCGATTCGTAACACGTTGGCCAGCCGCGGCTATATTGAGATCGAAGGCCCTACGTTACATACCATCGCTGGTGGCGCAGCCGCGCGCCCTTTCAACACGCACCACAATACGCTCGATATGCCTCTCGTGTTGCGAATCGCACTCGAATTGCACTTAAAGCGACTGTTGGTCGGAGGTATGGAACGGGTCTATGAAATGGGGCGTGTGTATCGCAATGAGGGTATTAGTCCGCGTCACAATCCTGAATTCACGATGATGGAATGCTATGAAGCATTCGGAAATTACGAAGTCATGATGAATTTGACCGAGCAAATCATCCTCGACGCACTTGCGGCCACCGGCCAAGGATATGTCGTGCAGTGGCATGACAAAACGATCGATTTTACGCCGCCGTTCGCTCGTCGCACCTATGACGATCTATTTACCGAATGTACTGGGCTTGATCCGTCCGACGCCACCGGTATCGCCGCGTATGCGCAGGGAATCGGGATTGATATCGCCGGCAAACATGCCGACGTAATCAAGAGTGAAGTCTTTGAAGAGAAAGTCGAAGATAGCTTGATTGGCCCGGTGTTCGTCATCGACTATCCAGCCAGCATTTGTCCATTGACCAAGCGCAAAACTTCGAATCCAAACGTCGCGGAGCGTTTTGAACTGTTTATCCACGGCATGGAGTTGGCCAACGCTTACACAGAACTCAACGATCCGCAACTCCAGGAGCAGTTGTTCAGCCAACAGTTGGAGGGACAAGCCGACGAGGACTCGATGGCGAAAATGGACAATGATTTTGTGCTGGCTTTGCGCAATGGAATGCCGCCCGCTGGCGGACTGGGCATCGGCATCGATCGCTTGGTCATGTTGCTCACAAACTCACGCAGTATCCGCGACGTAATCCTTTTCCCATTGCTTCGCGGCTAACCGGAACATGGACGCTAGGGTATGAAGTAGTGCTTCAACCACATTTAATATTGGGTTTGAACGTAGTGGACGAAACTACGAGTCCCGGTCAACAGCCATGGCGCGCGGGACTCGTCGCCTCGTCCACTACCTATCGTGCTCGCCGCGATCCACGAAAGCCTATTCCACTTTTAATTTGACGAAAGAGGCTCGATGGCAACTGAAACTCCCGCACCGCGAGTTGGTGTCATCATGGGCAGTCGCTCCGACTGGGAAACAATGCGGGCAGCCGCAGACGTTTTGACCGAGTTGGGAGTTGAGATGGAGTGCCGCATCGTTTCGGCTCATCGCACGCCTGCTTGGATGGTCGAATACGCGACTAGCGCTCAGTCGCGGGGATTGCAAGTGATCATCGCGGGAGCCGGTGGTGCCGCTCATTTGCCTGGCATGGTGGCTTCCTGCACCATTCTGCCAGTACTGGGAGTACCGGTTCAGAGCAAAACGTTGCAAGGGCTCGATTCCCTGTTGTCCATTGTGCAAATGCCTGGAGGAATCCCCGTTGGTACACTCGCGATCGGAGCCGCAGGTGCGAAGAACGCGGGCTTGCTTGCCGCCCGCATTCTCGCCGTCAATGACGTGGAATTGCGGCAGCGTCTGCAGTCATGGGTCGACGCGCAGACCCAATCAGTACTAGAGCAGTCGAACATAACACCAGCATAAACTTCCCTTCTTCCGTTCCTCTTTCCCTCCCAGCTCATGACAGATCGCAGTGCAACTTCGACAATCCTCCCAGGTGCCTGGCTAGGTGTGTTTGGTGGAGGGCAATTAGGTCGCATGTTTACGCACGCCGCCCAAGCCTTAGGATACCGCGTGGCGATTCTTGAACCGGAGGAGGAAAGTCCGGCTGGACAGGCCGCAGATCGCCATTTTTGCGAGACAACTTCCAAGCAGTCCGCTGAAGAGTTGGTCGATGAAATGTCGCAGCTGTGCTCCGTCATTACGTTGGAATTTGAGAATATCTCTGCCCAGTTGGTGCAGCGCGCATCCAAGAGAACTCTGACGCGACCCGGCGCCAGCTTTCTCGAAGTCTGCCAAAATCGTATCGCAGAAAAATCGCAGTTGTCTCGCGCTGGTTTCCCCACAACTCCCTTCCTGCCCGCAAACAGCGAAGCAGACGTATTGGTTGCGGCTGAACAACTGGGCTGGCCACTCGTGCTGAAGACGGCACGTAGCGGTTACGACGGTAAAGGCCAAGCGATTGTGCGAACGGCAGACGAGGTGACTGCTGTATGGGCCAACTTGGAAACCTCAGAAGTCATCGCTGAACAATGGATCGATTTCTTAGCCGAGGTGTCCATGATCGCCGCACGTAACGCCAGTGGCAATATCGAGTGCTATCCGCTACTTGAAAACGACCATGCGCATCACATCCTTGACGTAACCCGCTGTCCAGCCAGCGAAGCGTTGCAAAAGTTTGAAAGCCAAGCCTCTGAAATATGCCATGGCATCGCAACCGAGTTCGATGTCGTCGGCTTATTTTGTGTCGAGTTCTTTGTGACCAACGGTGGTCAGTTGATGATCAACGAAATCGCTCCCCGCCCGCATAACTCCGGGCACCTGACGATCGAAGCCTTTACCTGCAGTCAATTTGAACAGCAGGTCCGCGCCATCTGCAATTTGCCACTTATTCCGGCTGACCAATTGCGTCCGGCTGCGATGGCCAATCTGCTGGGCGATTTGTGGTTTACGCCCTTGGGCCGGGCTGAACCCAATTGGGAAGCCGTCTTGCAATCGCCCGATGCGCATTTACACCTGTATGGCAAATCGGAGCCGCGGCCTGCCCGAAAGATGGGGCACTTGACGTCACTCCACGACGACGCTGCTTGCCAAGTGCGCCAATTGCGTTCCCGTTTAAGCCATTGACAAACAAGTAGTGGAATTCGCCAGAATTCCCGTCACACAAAAAGGTAGTGGAACTCGCCAGAATTCCCGTCACACAAAGAGGTAGTGGAACTCGCCAGAATTCCCGTCGCACAAACAGGTAGTGGAACTCGCCAGAATTCCCGTCGCACAAACAGGTAGTGGAACTCGCCAGAATTCCCGTCACACAAAGAGGTAGTGGAACTCGCCAGAATTCCCGTCGCACAAAGAGGTAGTGGAATTCGCCAGAATTCCCGTCGCACAAGGAATTCTGGCGAATTCCCGACTCGCGTTCCGAGAATGCATTGCGGAATGCCCCCGTTGCTTGCCGATCAAAGATGTACTGCGGCATGTTCTTAACTTGAGCTGCGAGAAAATAGGCAAGCAAGTCGCAGTACACAGGGATGAGGGGGGCTAGGTGGATTACGCGGGTTCGGTATTCACGATGCGGAATGCACTCACATCGCTGCGCGTGCGCATCCTATGCGCAGGCCTCGTCGCTCTCCTTGGGGGGCAGAACGCCGATTTCAGCTATGGACAATTGGCGGACCGACAACTCGAAGGCGAATCTTCCCGCGAAGCAAAGGCGGACGCAATCCGCAGCGTTCCATTCAATCGGTTGAATGCCGCTACCAGCGATTTGATTCGTGAAGTCGTCGAGCGACCGAGTTTTTTTCGCCGCATGCCATCTCAGCAAATTGAATGCGATCCCCAGATGTTCACTTTCCTGGTGCGTCGCCCCGAGGTGATGGTCAACATTTGGGAGTTGATGGGCATTACGCAAGTCTCGACCAAACGAACCACGCCGTATTCATTCTTGGCTGACGATGGGGCGGGCACTACGGCGAAGTGTGATTTGGTGTACGGCGATGAAAATTTGCATATTTATTATGGAAATGGCATTTACGACGGGAGCATGACGCCGCGCAAAATGCGCGGTCGTTGCGTGTGCATTTTGCAGAGTCGTGATGCCAAGCAGCCCGATGGGCAGACTCACGTCGCAGGTACGATGGACGTATTTCTCAAGCTCGACAACTTAGGGGCTGATCTCGTTACGCGGACACTGGGACCCTTTGTCGGCAAAACGGCGGACTACAACTTTGTGGAAACGGCTAAATTCATATCGCAGATTTCGCAAGTCTGTACCCACAATCCCGCCGCCGCGCAGGGTCTGGCCCTGCAATTGAATCGAGTCGACGAGAGTGTGCGGCAGGAATTCGCAGCAATCGCAGCCAAAATTGCCGCTAGTGCTCCTGAACGACAGTCGCTTGTCGAACACGAACAGGCTGAGTCCGTTGCCTTTGAGCCAAATGAACTAGAGGCCCCCAAGTTTGTGTCGCGCGATGGTTTCCCTGCTCGTGAAATCGTAGAAACTAGACTGAGCGATCCTCTAGAAACCAATCGGACGAGCGAGCCGTTTTTGCCGACACTCAGACCACCCATGGCGGTAAGACCCAACAAGTCGAATATTTTCATGCGTCGCTAATCAGGTAGGCGAGTCTCTCCGGAACTGGCTGCAATTCAGCAGTTATCAATTGCCAACTTCAGAGGGACATGCTACGCGATTGTCTCTATTCCAAGAGTTCATCGCCGGGTGGAGGCAGTTTGGCTTTGCCACTATTGTAGAATTTGGTGATATCGATACCCCCTCGTTGCTCCTCCTCCAGGAGCTTGATACGTGCGTCCAGTCGCTCGATACTGCGTTGCATTTGTGGAATGAGCGACGGCAGCGGATCAATCGGCTCGAGTTTGGGAACGGTCGGATATCCCAAGTGACGTTGCATGGCTGCGAATAGAAACAGAGGATCCTTGCGCCGATTGGCATGCGCGATTTTCCCTTCGCTCAGGCCAAATAGCAGCGGCGCTTCGGGTTCCGTCTCACCATGCCGAGCGCGTCGCTCCTGGTAGAGCTCACTCCGCACGTAAATCATGTCCGCTAAATCGACAAGTCCCAACTGCCGGCGCACGATCAATATCCATTGTTGCCATTCGGGTGAAAATAACGGGTCATCCGACATGGCCCGTAAGCCGCGATCGTAGTTCAATCGATTGCGTGAGATGGCTTCGAACTGAAAGAAAAACAGGCCTTGCGGATTCACTGTTTCTTGACTCCGATACTCGGCCTCCGCTGCCATGATCCGCAGCGCGGTGCGGTAATCGAAACGTCCACGATCGGCTTCGGCTTCGGCAACCAAGAACGTTTGAAATGCAACAAAATAGTGAGCCAGCAGCTTCATGCCACTGCTCATCAGTCCATGATGCTTCAGCTCCGCCAGCAACAAATCAATCGCCATTGGCAACCGTGTCGACGCCAACAGCTCGTATTTCGTTTGCTCCATCAACTCCTGCAAAGGAATTGCCTGGCCAATCCTCTCCAACATCACGCGAAAAAAGTAGGCTTGTTCGACGTACTCTTCACGTGACAGCATGAATTCGATCTCGCGAGTGGATATTTGTGTTGTTTGGGATGGAGTATTACGTTCGCAGTCGTATGCGGCTTGCCGTTATACGATTTGTCGCTGGATGAATGTAGTGGAAGTCGCCAGACTTCCCATGACGCCAGACTTCCCATGACGCCAGACTTCCCATGACGCCAGACTTCCCATGACGCCAGACTTCCCATGACGCCAGACTTCCCATGACGCCAGACTTCCCATGACACAGGGATCTCTGGCGAGATCCACTACATTATCTTTTTGGCAGGTGGGCTTGCAGGAACTCGATCGCCAGTTGCCGAGCCTTGTCGTCAAAGAACGTAACGATGTGTCCATGGCCTTCAACGCTGTGGTACTGAGTTTTGACGCCAAGTTCTTTGAGTCGTTGGTACATCATCCGACTACTCGACTGTGGGACAATCGCGTCGGTTGTACCATGAAAAAAGAACGTCGGGCAGACGTCCTTGGAAGCAAATTCGAGCGGCGAAGCTTGGCGGTACACTTCGGGAAATTCGGCGCGGGTCCCTCCCATGACGGGCGTCAGGATCGAGCTGGATGCTGGAATGAACGAAAACTCACAAGGAGCCCCACCTAGTGCAGCGGCAAAGTAGGTGGGTTCGCCTTTCTCAGGACGTGTAGTGATAAGCGCGGCTAAATGGGCTCCAGCGGAATATCCCCAGATACCAATCTTCTCTGGATCGGCGCGCCACTGGCTTGCATTTTCGGCAGCCCATCTGACCCCTGCCCGGCAGTCATCAATTTGCGCTGGCCAACGATGGGCAGGAGCTAACCGATAGTTGATCGAGACGGCTACAAAGCCAGCGTGTGCCATTTCATGCGCGTGGTTGAGCAGATTCCACTTGTCCCCCGACGACCAGGCTCCACCATGAATCATGACTACGAGTGGATATGTTTTTTCATCCGCTGGCCGAAACACATCTGCCCTAACTGCAACATCATCGACTCGGTAAACCAGTAGATCGCGGTGGGCCTCAATCCGCTGCCGCGATTTTGTATCAGCTTTGGCGGCATCTCCGAACGAGACCCCGAGTTCGTCACCCCGCACTACACCAGTCGCTAGCAGGCCTAGCGTCGCGACAGTTAGAAAACTAGTAAGTCGATTGGTCGTAATGTTGTACATGGGGTCGCCAATTCTAATTTCTGCAGAGAAGTTTTTATCATACCCGGATTCCGTCAAATGAGGTTTTTCGCAGCATACGAGCGCACGGTTCTAGCCAGACGCAGCTCAGGCCGGCTAACGTAAAAAGCACGCCGTACACCGGTACCAGAAAGCGACCTCCGGTCGAATAGAAACCGGCGACGACCAGCGTGCTTATTAGCGGCAAACCGAGCAACCAAACCGTGGCGAGCCACCAAGTCGGGTTTCGCTGCCGATAGTAGATCAAACCGCAAGCACCTAGCAATATGGCGAACTTCCATATCAAACTACGGCCAGTATATGGATTCCAATGCACGTAAATTCGCTGTAGAAACATGCGTGGCAGGTTAGGTAGATGTTCCCAGAACCAAGTCCGCACACGGTGCCCAGCCTCGCGACTCAGCCAAACTTCTCTCTCTAAATCGGTGGCCAGCACCTTGAATTCAGCCACGTCGGCTAGCTCGGCCCGGAGTTCCAACTCGGGCGCAAATTGCCAGTCACCATTGCCCTTGAGCGCTGCATCTGAGTAACCACCGATTAAGGTTACGGGCCCCTGCGTTCCCAGCGGCATGAACTGCCCCAGTACCAGGCAATTGCGAGTCCACCATGGGGCACAGAGCAGGCAAGCGATACCGACCACGGCCATTGCCTTCCGCCATCGTCTTAGGCTCCAAGAACGCCCGACTTGCGGACGGCCTTGCGGACCGTACGGCGTAGCGCGGTCGGAGGCAAACAACAGCAGCGCAATGGCTGGAAGCCATACGACAAACATGGAACGCGTTAGGATGAGCAGCCCCCAGAAAACGCCTGCACCAACCAAGCCCGCGTTCCTTCGCCAAGCAGTTGTAGAACTTTCCTGCACTGTTGACCGATGGTTCATCCATACGCAGAGCACGAAGCACTGTAGGAATAAGAGAGCCAAGGGTTCGGTCAAGAAGTCGGTGGAATAGTCGCGCAGTGTCCGATTACTAGCAGCGAACAGCAGCGCAACGCAGCCGCCTGCCCAGCCTACCCAAGTCGACTCGATTGGATTCAAGATGCGCACGGTCATGAAAACGGCCAAGGAGCAGGCCAACGCGGTACAGGCCGCTAGCAGCAAGCGAATCGTAGCAAAACCAGTCGGTCCACGTCCCAGCGTCGTGTATACGCCAGCGATGGCCAGCGGTAGCAAAGGAGGCCGAGCTGTCGTCGGCATGTCCCGCGGGGTACTCCTGCGGTGCGAGTGAGTGACGTCGGGCTCGCTATGGGACGCCCCCGTTTGTGGCGACTCATAGGCGGATTGCCACACTGGATCGAGCGTGTCGATCCAGAATCCTTGGCCACGCGCTAGGTGAAACCCGATGTTTTCGTACTCAGGCCCATCGCCAACGGGCTTGGGGGGGAGCCACAGCCATCCACTGGCTGTCACGCTCCAACCATTGATGAGGCAGAGGACCAAAAGGCTCAACCAAAACATGTACTTACTGGCTTGCATAGGCGGTGGGTCAGATTTTATCGAATTCGCGCCCACAGACGGGCAGGGCTTCAATTGTTCTCAACGCGGATTTCGAATATCCTGAGGTTCTCTATGTAAATCCCGAGGGTGAAACTGTTGGCTGCTGCGATTGAACCTACTCGAAAACCTCGCCATTCGTTAACTGCTGGAACCCGCGGTCAGGCTGGATCTACGCCATGGCAGAACTTTATGTGCGGCCTGACGGGGCGGACAATCATTCTATTGGCGAGGTTCTTTAGCGGATATACGGTGCGCTGGGTCGATTGCCAGCCCGATACCTGTCAACGTGTGTATTTTGCAAACCATACCAGCCATTTGGACGCCGTTGTACTCTGGTCGGCGTTACCACCAGAGATCCGCTGTATCACCCGACCTGTGGCCGCCAAGGACTACTGGGGCAAGTCGCGATGGAAGCGGTTCTTGGCAAAGTCGTTCAATGCGATGTTGATAGACCGCAAGGAAATTAAGGTCCACCAAAGCCCAGTCGACTTAATGATTCGCGAGATGGGGGACATCTACTCGCTCATTGTCTTTCCAGAGGGCGGTCGCGCCGAAGATGGAACGATGGGGGAATTCAAGAGCGGCATTTATTACTTGGCGAAGAAACGTCCGGATCTTGAGTTAGTGCCCGTCTATATGGAAAATCTTAATCGTATCCTGCCACGTGGCGAGTATATGCCCGTGCCGCTGCTGAGCAGTATCACGATTGGGCATCCCATTTGGTTAGAGGCCGGCGAACCCAAAGCGGAGTTCTTGCTGCGGGCGCGTGAAGCTGTACGAAGCTTGAAAGATGCTTGATGCCCTACAGCAGTGTGATTAGCCCTATCGTCAAGCAAAACGCTGGTCTACGTGTTCTTCTTGGCTTTGGCGGTCGGCGTCTACGCTTTGATCCCACTGTGGATCGAATGGCGAGCGGCCAAGCATTAACCAGATTCCCTCGCAGTTTCACGCCGCTCTGTCCTTGGTGCTCGGCTGGCTATTGGTCTTTCGCACTAACACAGCCTATAACCGTTGGTGGGAGGCCCGTACCTTGTGGGGGGCTCTCGTCAATGCCAGCCGGAATTTGTCGTTAAAACTAACTTGTGTTGGAAATTTGCCTTCCGCGGATCTGAGGCGTGCTCAGGGCCTCATTGTGGCTTTTCCGTGGGCCTTGTGCCGTCACTTGCGCGGTGAAGTCCATGAAAAATTGAGCGATGAAATTAAGGCTATTGCTGGCGATCGCCAACATGTACCGCTTGAACTGGCTAGACAGTTATATGAGATCGTCGCTCAGGCCCGAGCCGCCAGACACATTGACGGCGACGATTTGCGGATTCTCGACGCGGAACTGCTGCGGCTGATGGACATTTGCGGGGCATGTGAGCGAATCCTAAAAACGCGAATTGTGCGTTCCTATCGGGTTTTTGCGAGGCAGTGCGTGATTCTGTTTCTGACAACGCTTCCCTGGGGAGTCGTCCATGATTTTGACGTGTGGTGCGTGCCGCTTACGTTTATCTCCGCCTATTTTATGCTCGGCTTGGAAATTGTCGCCGAGCACGTTGAAGAACCGTTTGGATATGACGAAGATGACCTCGACCTAGAAGCCTTGTGTTCTACGATTCAAAGCTCCGTAGATGAAGTTTTCAATGCCAAACTGGAAACCATCAGTTGCAATTGACATCACATCGCAAATTCAGCATGGGTCTCGCGTAAGATTGCTAGAATGTCGGCGCGTAACGCTGGGGTGAGATGTTTGTACTTTTCCGCAGTTTCCCGTCCGTCAAGTATTTCAGTTAGCTTAGCAACAATGTGGCTCCTTAGCTCCTGCGTCAGTGCGGTGACGGCGGGCGAGTAGACCATGTAGCTGCATGGATATTTGAACATCCGCGAATGCAAATCGAATTCCCGTAGCGAGCGGCCCTGGCTGTCTTGCGGACCGCCCTGGCTGAATTGCCTGGCGAAACCCGTTGAGCCTTTAATTGGACCAGGCAGCGTCACCTCATCGCAGAAGAGTAGTTCATCAACAACTTCTTCAGCCAACAGACGCACCTGCGTCTGGAACTCCCGCTCATCCGCTGCCGACGGTGAGGACGCCGCACGTTCGTGCAGCATCAATCGCACTGCAAAATCTGCGCGAGTCATGGTGTTGTACGTTTGGGTTTGATGCTCAAGTACCATCAACGCGACGATGTCACTGTAAGGCGACAAATAGTCACGCGTATCAAATTCACCGTCGAGATTGCGCCGATTGCCGTTGTGCTGCTTTTCGAGCACATGGCCGCGTACGAATGCATTACCCATGTGTTGCATGTCCCCATGGGTACCAGTGACATACCAGCCTCCCCATCGCTCGTCAAACGGGCTGGAATCGTCAGTGATAAATGATTTACTCTGCGGATCGACGCTGCCATCAAAGTTTGGAAATACGCTGCGCACGGTATGGCCGGGGATCCCTTGGGTCATGGACGTTGCATGACATCCCAAGCAATCGTAATCAGCGCGCTTGATTTTCGCGCGCCAGGGAGTCATATCGACCGCGTAAAAGGCGGCTCCGAGCTTCGGATCGTCGGTCGAAATCTCCATCAATGAACTTCCGCGGATCCAGCCCACGTATGTGTCATCATTGAAGTAGATCGCCCGTGGATTTTGTCGAGAAATTCGCTGGGCTTGTAGACTTGTCTTGGAAAACACCAGTACTTGCGATGCTTCAGGAATCTCCAGAGCTGCCAATATGGATCGCAGGTAGCCGTGCTCGGTCGTATACTCCAATTTGAACTCCTTGGCTTGTATCTTCTCGATCAGCCGCGATACACGATTGCTGTCCGCGGTATCCGAGTAGGAGATGGGAGCTTTTTCGAAATCGATCGTCAACGTCGACTGGGCTGCCGCCGCGCGAATCACAGCTAGGCTCAGAAGCAATCCGCACAACCAGGTCGATTGGATCTCGGCTAGTCTCTTCACAGCTTGCTCCAAATGTGAAATCATGATGTTCAGCCCTTTTCATCGATCGACGACTCTTGCGGTCCACACGTAGCAGCCCTGAATCTGCATCTGTAAGTATAGATTTAGTGCGCCCGCCATGCAAACCGAGCTTTGGAGCGAGGGGTTCACGTTACGTGCGATCAGCGAGAAGTGTCGAAAATCTCGCGCAGGTCGTCAGAGAACTGCGAACGAATTCCATTATCCTGCAGGATCGACTCGGTTGCCGCCTCGGCTTCCTCGCGACGGAAAACGACGGAGTTGATGCCGTGATCGACGAAATCAAAGCGAATGAATTCGTCTTCACTAGACTGCAAAAGCTGAGCGGCATGCATAAGGTTTTCAACGGGTACGCCATTGATTAGAGCGACGACTGCCAAGGTCGGCGATGCATAGCCCTTCATCAGCGGACTAGAAAACGGGTTACTCGAGACAATCACCAGCTCTTCCCCGTCAAATTTTGGAGGGTCTGCCTTGCGCGTCAAAAGCGGGCTGGACCGAGAAAGTAGGGGGCCCAGGAGCTGTGCAGGCAAAGACTCTACCAAACTCACCGATGCCTTGGAAAAGACCAGTGGACCGTAAATGAAATAGCTGGGATAGCTGTTGAATTGAAATCCGAGCACCCGTGAAAGAGCCGTGTCGAGTGTAACCTGCACCTCCTGCGGTTGTCCGTTTCGAATGATGCTTAGTAGAACTGGACCAGCGTGAACACTCTTGGGCACTCGATGAAAAAACGGAACACGCAGCGAGTCCGTTACTGCAATTTTCCCATCATTGCCGATCGCCTGTCCGTCGATGTGCGTGACAATGTCGCCAACTTTCAATGGCTGTTCCGGCTGGTTGCCGTGGATTTTCATTAGTAGCACGCCACCCGTGGATTTATCGAGTCCGTAAGCTGCGCGAATCGCTTCATTCTCGAGCGTCTGATAACCGTGCATCCACTGTGGCCGCCCATCGTAGGTTCCATCTTCGACATCCTCTAGAAAGGCCAGCACTTCCTCGGCGGGAATCAAGTAACCGGTGCTCTCAGCCTTAGTGGCCTTGGAGAATACGACGCCGATAAGTTTGCCATCGGAGATGGCAGGACCGCCGCTATTTCCAGGATTAATGGCCGCGTCGACTTGGATCCTAAGCACGGCCGCACCGTTAAACATATTGGCAACTTCAATTCGCGAAATCACGCCTTCTGTGGTAGACAGGTCGTTTCCTCCGATGGGAAATCCGAACACGGTTACCGCTTGGCTGTTAACGGGCATTTCGGTGGCAATCTCCAACGCGGGGCGCCCCTGAAGAAACTCTTCATCCTCAATTTGCAAGATCGCCAAATCGATATCGGGATTTGCGTAGAGCAGTTTGGCTGAGACCCGGTCTGCGCTTTGGAATCCTTGGACGTAAATCTCGCTTGCATAGGCAATGACGTGCGCGTTGGTCAATACGCGTCCACCAGCGATCAAGCTACCGGTCCCACCTGCCGTACCTGTGCGTTTGTTCCATGGCTGGACTGGATTAGGCAACCTCATCGACGCTGTAATTTGGACAACCGACTGACGCAGGTCGACGTTTGAACTACCGCTTTCGTCCGTGTTGGTAGAGCCAGTTACACTTGAGCTGTCTTGGCTTCCAGCCGGATCTTCAGTTGGCAAGGTGATTTTTACATCTTGCGAAAACAATTGGCTGTCCATTCCGCAAATGCAAAAAGCGAGGACAAGCAAGCAAATTCGACGTGCAATCATGGCAGGGCCTCTAACTTGGATTCATCAATGGCTTCACGGGGATGGCTTCATGGGAATGGCTTCATGGTGGGAAGCCAACATTATGGGGCAGCGGAGGGCGGATGAGAAGCCAATCGCGAACAAACCAATTGCCAGAAATGAGCTGCCTCTGCGTACTGGGGCCGCACGGTCACAATGTAGTAGGTGAATGTCCTGTATCGCCCACCCTTGTACACGACTCCAACCACTGCATAGCCCAAGACACGGCAATGCGACCTGTGCGTCGTCGTATAGTTGGTTACACTTAAGCTCAGCGAAAATTTTTCCACGACTGATTAGGAACTACTGCTAATGTCGCGCTTGAATTTGCCAACTCTATGCCTCAGTGGCTTGTACCTCCTATCTCCTTCTGGCCTACTGGCACAGTCGCCTACCGACGGTTCGAAACCGATTGCAGATATTTTAGTGGATCGCCCGGAAGCCGCTCGGGAGCTTCAGGAAAAACTGCTGGCTGACGTCCGCCAATTGACTTTTGAAGGTAAACGGGCTGGCGAAGGCTATTTTTCTGCTGACGGTCGCCAGATGGTGTTCCAAAGTGAGCGTGAAGCAGGCAATCCGTTTTTCCAGATTTATCTTCAAGATCGAGAAACAGGCGATGTTCGACGAGTCTCACCCGGAGTCGGCAAGACCACCTGTGCGTGGATTCATCCGTCGGGAGATCGTGTCTTGTTTGCTTCAACGCAATATGATCCGGCCGCGACGGACAAACAGAAAGCTGAGATTGAATTCCGTGAATCCGGCCAGACTAAACGTTACAGCTGGGATTACGACGAGACGTACGAGTTGGTCGAGCTGGATCTCAAGACCAATGAGTATCGTCAGGTTACCAATGCGCTTGGTTACGATGCGGAGGGCTCTTATTCTCCGGATGGAGAGCTGATTTGCTTTGCATCCAACCGACGTGCTTACACGGATGCGTTGACCGAGGACGAGCGAAAGTTGTTCGAAGTCGATCCTGCATCCGCCATGGATCTGTACGTCATGCGAGCTGATGGAAGTGGTGTCAAACGTTTGACAACCGCGGTGGGCTACGATGGCGGCCCATTTTTCTCGCCCGATGGCAAGCAGATTTGCTGGCGTCGCTTCACCAAAGACGGGCTAATTGCTGAGATCATGACGATGAACGTGGATGGCTCAAATCAACGGGCGATTACCAAGCTGCAAGCGATGAGTTGGGCACCGTTTTTTCACCCCACGGGTGATTACCTCATCTTTGCCACCAACCGCCATGGTTTTTCCAATTTCGAGCTGTACATGGTTGACGCGGATGGTCAGCACGAACCGGTGCGCGTTACCTACCGCGCAGGCTTTGATGGTCTGCCAGTTTTTACGCCGGACGGTACAGGGTTGGTCTGGACTAGCAACGGTGGCAATTCGCAGTCCCAGTTGTTTGAAGCAAGTTGGAATGACACACAAGCGAGAGTGCTGTTGGGCCTTGGTACAAGCACCAACGAAATCGCAGAAGCCAATCAAGCAGCACAAGTCACCACCCGCGAATTCACTGCGGCCGATATTGGCCGGCACGTCGACTACCTCTGTCGCCCCGAGCTAGGAGGGCGATTGACAGGAACACCAGGTGAAATCAAAGCCACCGGATATGTGGCTGCCTATCTGGAGAGTCTAGGATTAGCTCCGGCTGGCAACGACGGAACGTTCTTTCAGGAGTTCGAGTTTGTGTCGGATGTGAAGCTGGGTGAAACAAACGCATTGCAACTGGGCGACGATTCGCTGGTCGTAGACCAAGACTGGCGCCCCGTTTTCTTTTCCAAGGAAGGTCCAGTGGAGCCCACTGAAATCGTCTTCGCTGGCTACGGTATCGTTGCCCCGGCCGATGGCGATCAGGAAGAATATGACAGCTACGTTCACTTGGACGTCTCCGACAAATGGGTATTGGTCTTTCGCCAAATGCCACAAGACATCGCGCCCGAACGACGACAACACTTGGCACGCTACAGTGGCGAGCGTTACAAAGCCATGATGGCTCGCGAACGGGGGGCCCGAGGGTTGATCTTTGTCAGTGGACCCAATAGCCCGCTGAAATCAAAGCTGATGCCACTTAGCTTGGACGGCTCCCTGGGTGCCGGCAGCATGTCCGTGGTCAGCATTTCCGACGAAACGGCCGCCAAGTGTTTTCAGTTGGCAAAACTGGATATCCAGGAAGTGCAGTCGTCGTTGGACAATGGAGATCCGCAGATGGGGGTCTTGTTCGAAGGCGTGAAAATGTCCGGTAATATCGATATCGAACCCGTAACATCGCAGGGGCGCAACGTGCTGGCTCTGCTGCGCGCTGGGGACCAACCTACACCGGAGATGGTATTGGTCGGTGCACATATCGACCACCTGGGACGCGGGGTTGGCGGTGGTTCACTTGCTAAAGAAGATGAAGTGGGCGGAGTTCACCGTGGTGCGGATGACAATGCTTCTGGTGTCGCTGCCGTCCTCGAAATTTCTCAGTACTTGGCAAGCGAAGTCCGTGCGGGGCGGCTGGAGATGAAACGCGATGTGCTGATCGCCGCTTGGAGTGGCGAGGAGCTTGGGCTCCGCGGGTCTCAGGCCTTTGCCGAAAACTTTGCCAAGCTCTTTCCTCACCGCACCGCCGCTGATCCACATGCTGATCCACACGCTGATCCACACGCTGATCCACACGCTGATCCACACGCAATGCACGGCCCCCAGCCGCTGTATCCCGAGTTGGCGGCTTGTGTTAATTTGGACATGGTTGGGCGGTTGCGCGATAGTCTGGTACTCCAAGGCATTGGATCATCGCCATATTGGACTGGAGCCATCGAACGACGCAATGCGGTTGTGCGGTTGCCACTCAAGCTGCAAGAAGACTGCCATTTGCCTACAGACGCAAGCACGTTTTTCCTGCGGGGCGTTCCTATTCTATCAGCCTTCACCGGGTCACATTCCGAATATCATACGCCGCGCGATGTCCCCGAACTACTCAACTACGAAGGCGGGGCAAAGATCGCGCGGCTGATGGCGCTGTTGACGCGAGATTTGGTCACCAGCGAATCGGCACCCGAATACCAAGAGCAAACGGCCCAACCCGAGATGCGGGCCAATTTAACGGCCTATCTAGGTACCGTCCCCGACTATACGCAGACGGACATCAGCGGAGTCAAGCTGGGCGGCGTCACCAAAGGGGCACCGGCCGAACAAGCGGGGATGCAAGCTGGCGATGTCATCGTCGAATTGGCCGGCCGTAAAATCGAAAACATCTATGACTACACCTACGCCATCGAAGCGCTTAAGATTGGCCAGGAGACTTCTGCCAAAGTGAAACGTGGTGATAAAGAAATCGAACTGCAGTTGACGCCTGCCTCGCGACAATGAGTCACGGAAAACTATCACTTGTACTCGAATAAGAAAACGCGTGCCGATCGAATACAAGTACTGCCGACGGTGAGTTAGGGTCGGGAGTGGGGCGGAAGTCTTTTCAGCAGCGCCGCCACCGATGAGAGACCGCAGGTAGGAACATGTTATTGCTGCTGGGTTAAACGATTAGGCTGAAAAGACTCCCGACCCTTTCACACAAGGCTTTTGGCCGAAGACGTGAACAGTTGCCAACACATAGTGTCGTGTCGAACTACCCGCATTGCCAAGTCAGGTGAACTGACTTGGCAACCGGTTGTCCATGTCCAGCCAGCCTTACTCACGGCGAAGCGAGAAGGTCATGTAGTGCAGACCGGTTTCTTCTTCAACCAAGAAACCGCCACCTGGAGCAAGGTATTTCGAGATTACTGAAAACGGCGGCAGCTTGTGTTTGTCGAGTGCGCTGAGTAGTGATTTGAAGAAGCCGTTATTGTCAGCGACTTGACGCAGCCGATCAATATTCTTGGGATCTCGCGCGAGTTCATAGAACAACTGTAGCGATTCTTCAGGTCTGGCGTATGAGATCGCCGAGCATTCTTTGTCCTGGAGTTGGGCCGAAATACGATCGGCGATCAACTGGTACTCCAGCGCATCCTTCAGCGCATTGGTGGTGCCATTCATGACGTCTGCAATTTGCCGAATCATATATTCGCTATCGGCCACCACCACGTAGTCATCGATCATGGTGACGCAGATTTCCGGCTGGCGAATGGGAGCGTCTGAATTGATCTCGCGACCGGGCTTAAAGACCCGCACCAGCAGCTTGCCAAATTGCTTTTCTTTCACTTCATTGCGTTCTTCAATGCGATCCATGAGCTTGGGTAACACGTTGGATTCGAATGCCTTAGGGTTCTTCAGTCTAATGGCATAGATATTGGAACCACTATTAACGCGGATGGGTCGCGTAAAGCCTTGAGCGATTGTTATTCGCCCTTCCAGGTTCTCCAAGACTTCCTTCCGCAGATCGAAGCCCAATTGAGTGTTGGCGTTGTCAAAGACCTGGGTTTGCAGCGCGTTTTCGCCGCGAAACTGATTGAACAGCCGTTCAACGCCATCGAGCGTGGATGCGAGATCCCAATTGATCGTTGAGTACGAAGCGACCGTATCAGGAATCCAATCCTCGGGCGTGGTCGATCCCGATTTTGGACGTAGTAATCCCAGAATAGCGCGACGCGGGCTACTCAACAGAATATGGAAGTGGCTGATGGAATCAAAGTCCGGCGGAGCCACAATCCAGCTGCCACCCACGGCTTCGAATCCATCCAGTCCCAAGGCTGGTAACATGGCTAGGACCATGGTCGAGCCTGCGTTGCGAGGAACAAACTGTCGAACCATGGCAAGTGGGTCGGCATAGAATGAGACTTGGGGACGCTCGCCATCAGTGCCGACACAGCGTGACATGATGGAGGTGAAACGCCGGCTATCCGCCAAGGTCTTACGATCACTGCTGCCCTGACCCAACCAAACTTGGGCCAGTTCTTCGACGTAATCTGCATCGGAGCAACCTACCAAAATGCCATCATCGATAAAGTAAGCAAACTGCTCGCGCGCGCGCTGAGGATTGGAGTAACGATGGAGGGTCAACCGGTCGATGGATTTCTCCAAGTGTTCCATCCGATCTGCGCCCGCCGCCTCCATGCGCTGCAGCAGCACTTGTACACTCGTGATCTCTTTGCCGGCGTCGAGCACAATCGCAACGGCTGGACCTTCCACGCGTACTGTGACACGTTCCCCTCCATCCTCTGCATTTTCGCGATCGACGTTGGCAGTACCGCGGTTGTTGGGAAGCAAGGCGATCGCCATTTCACCACTAGGAATCGAAAGTAGTTCGTCCAGATTTAGTCCAATTGCCTCCTGCATTTGTTCGGTAGTGCGTACGAGCGAACCGTAGAACTCCATAAATATTGGCTTCAGCTCTTCGTCTTGGCCAATCTTGCCAACTGAGCTGCGCTTCAAGTCTTCTTTCAGTTGGCTAACATCATCAATGCGAATGTAGGCCAATGTTTTTTCGGGAAAAAGCTTCGGTGCGGTTAAATGCGTTGGGCCGTCAGCGACTGCAGCCGCCTCTTGTGCTTGACATGCCATGCCGATGGAAATGAAACCACTGGCTGCGACCGAGAAGGCAGATAGGAGGAGCACGTTTCGGATAGGAATTGGCATGTGTGTGTGTGTCCAGGTCATGAAATATTTCCGCAAATTCTGTAACTAAATTATTGAACCGACTCAAACCTGTAGGTAGATTCCGCGTAACCGTTCACGATGTCTCGGCTTGTGTGACAGGGTCGGGAGTCTTTTCAGCCTAAGTCGTTCGCCAATTGTAAACCACATGTTCCTACCAGCGGCATCTCATCGTTGGCGGTGGCTGCTGAAAGACTCCCGACCCTTTCCTGTCGACTCCAAGTTCGTGAACGGTTACGATTCCGCGAACCCAAGGGGCTTCAGACCGCAGCTCACGGATGCCCTGCTACAAATGACTAACCGTCAAAACCTAGCGGGGTCGCACAGCCCACGCTGCAGCACCCTATTCTATAGCAAAGCCTCCAGATTTCGCATTGCTCCAGACTGCATCGGTCGAAATTGGCTGTAGCGAAATCTCGAGATTTGAGGTATTTCGCTAAAGTTTAGTGATTATTGGGAAAAAACGGCAGTTACCAATTCGAAACCAACGCATACATCGCGGGTTTGAGTCAGAATGAATAGAGTGACATGCAGCCGCAAGAAATCGAGATATAGGCTAGTCCGCAAAGGAATCAAAATGAAAAGGTCAGTCCTGAGCATGTTGGCCGTGATCGCGCTGGGAACGACTCCGGTGGTGGCACAAACTAGCACTAATTCATCATTCGGCCAACCAATCTTTGGTCAAGCCGCTGCTGCAACTGGGGCGACGGGTGCTGCCAATTCAACCGGTGGCCCGCAGTTAACCTTTGGCACTCCGGTCTTTGATTCGGGTTTTGGAGCCAATGTCCTGTCCAGCGGTCTTGGGGCAACTGCACTGGGTGGCCAGTCTTTCGGTGGTCTGGGTGGCCTCGGTGGACGCATAGGAGGCCTAGGCGGATTCGGTGGCGGCTTTGGAGGTGGATTTGGACGTAACAATCAATTCAATAACAACCAGAACCAGACCAAAGTTCGGGCTACGGTAAAGATCGGATTTGATTACACGTTGCCATCCGCGTCTGCGCGGGCATCTGACATCAACGCACGGCTAGTAAGGTTGCCGCTGCCCGCCAAATATTCAAGTGTGCAAGTCACCGTCTCCGGCCGCACGGCAATTGTCAGTGGTCAAGTACCCACGGAAGATGATAGCAAGTTGCTCGAGCGTCTTCTGAAACTCGAACCTGGCATCGATGAGGTAGAAAGCAGTCTAGTCTATTCCACGCCTCGCGTCCCTGCCGCTCCTGAGCCGGGTCCTGGTGCCGAGTTCGTTCCATCCCCGCCACCACTACGCTAGTCTCTGCTGCTAAACAAATAGTCGGAACAAGGAATGAAACAAGTAGTCGCGTCACTCTGAGACGCGAATTGTCTGCGCCACGGAGAAATGCCGCTATTCCGAAGAAGCGCGAGCGATTGGTCAAGTTCTCTGTGAGCCGAATAGGCTGAGTAGAGCGGGTAGGAAGATCAGATCGCAGATAAGCGCTGACGCGATGGTCAGCGCTCCCATCACAGCAAATATTTGATGGTCGCGCGAATCACTAAACGTGACCACTGAGAATCCAGCCACCAGGACGATCGTGGTCATGATTAATGCGGTTCCAACGCCAGTAAAAGCCCGTTGAATGGCCAGGTCATCATCATCGGTTAATAATCGCTCTTCTTTGTACCGCGTTAAGAAGTGTATCGTATCGTCGACGGCTATGCCCAAGCAAACCGTGAAGCTGCAGACCATGACGATTTCCAAGTTGTAACCGGTCACGGCTAAGTAGGCGGCTGTAAGCGCCAGAGGAAATACATTGGGGATGATCGAAATCAGTCCTAGTCGTAGTGACCGGTAGACGATCGCCAGCACGATCAAAATGATGATCGAGGCTGTTCCCAGGCTCGCCGCTAGATCAACCACAATCTGGTACAGGTTTTTCCATCGCCAAACCGCACCGCTGGCCTGCAGTTGCACGGTGAACTGTGGATGCTCATGAGCGATTCTTCGCAAGCCGTCTTCGATGCGAGTAAATACTGGGCCATAGGCCGCAATGCCCAAGTCCTGCACACGGAAGGTAACGTTGGCAGTTCGATATTCTGGAGTGTAGAAGGCTCGCTTGAGTGGTGGTGGCAACAGTTCCATTAACGTCATACGCTCTTCCGGAGGACCACTGCCCGGTTGGGCATCAAGCAAATTGCGAATCGACAGTGGGTGCCCGATCAACGGTTCTGCACGCAATAACTCATCTACTTTCCGCACCACGACAAAGATTTCGGCTGAATCGGAGGGCACTGACTTTTCCCAGTTAATATCGACTACCGAAAATTCTAGGCCACCAAAGGCACGGTCAACGTGCAGCAGTGCTTGTGTTGCCTCGGCGTTGCCAGGTAGTCCATCCGTCCTCCGTTGGTCTGGACGGAGCGTAAAGCCAATCGCGCAGAGCGCAACGGTACTCGTGATCGCGACGGCCGCTACCGGACGACGATGACGCAAGACTAAGGAAATTAAAACGCCGATGCGGTTCAAATTACGATCGACCAAACTGTTTTCGTGACCCACATGAACTGAGTTGCCGAGCCAGCTCGAGCAAGCCAGAGGGATGACAGTCACCACGGCGATGAAGACGAGCAATACGCCAATGGTGCTACACAGCCCAAATTCCTGCACCCACTTTGAATCGGCCAGCATTAATGACCCAAAGCCGATGGCGGTAGTAAGCGACGTTAGGAAGCAGGCCAATCCAACTTGCTGCAAGCCGAGCCGCGCCGCTTGTTGTCTTGATTCACCGGCGACACGCAATTTGCGGATTTGGACCATCAAGTGAACTCCGTCGGTCAATCCGACCAGACTGACTAGAATGGGCAGGATCACATCGATCAGCGGATTCTCCTGGTGGCCAAGAAAGCGAATGTAACCCAGCGTCCAAAACACCCCAGTCAACGGTGCCAGTGCAACGATTAGCACGGCGCGAATTCCACGGAAGAGAATAATGGCCATCAGCAAAATCATGCCGTAGCCGACGACTTGATAAAAAAACTGATTGCGTTCGTGCGAGTCGATGGCTGCCAAGAATGAAGGCACTTGCCCGGTAACTCGGAATCGCAATTTCAATTCCGGAAAACTTTTCGCCGCCTCGGCAGCTCGATCGCGAATCGCGGTGGTGGCGTCCGCGTCTTGGAGTAGATGGAAGTAATCAAAGCCGAGCAACAGCAGCATCGTATGCGTGTCATCGCTAAGTAGTTGCCCTGCGACCAGCGGATGTTGCAGCGCCTTTTTCTTCGCATCGGCAAATCGCGCCGCCGAAGCAGTTGACTTGGGAAGCAGTGGCTCGGGCAGTCCGAAGATATTGAGCACCGGCACGTTGTCGATCCAGAGAATGCTGCTGACTTGTTCAAGCTGTTGCAACTCAGCTACAACATGCCTCATCGCTGCAGCCGCTTCTGGCGTAAAGAACTCATCACACTCGACGACCAGCACTGCATCAGCCCGTGAAAGACTGAGCGGACTAACGTTACTCGGTGGGCGCTCGTCCTGTTGACTGGAATTACTGGACTTCAGCTGGGGGGCGTTTTCAGCCGATGGTGGGCTTTGCCACAACGAAGTGATCAAGCTGGGATGAAAGTGGCCAAGCATCGCACCACTAGTGATGACCAGCAGCAGACACACAACCGACGCACGCCGTTCAGCGCTGAATTGGGCTAGTCGCGCAAAGAGTGTATTCATGGATACAGCGATTCCGCAACTTGCTGGATCTCATCGCGAGTAATTACGTCGTCGCCATTCTTGTCCCAGCGGTTAAACGTCCAGCGGCGCAACAGAATTCCAGTTTCGCCATGCCTGACGAGACCGTCACCATTCGCATCCAATTGTGCCAAGACTTTGGCAACATAATCGTCGATCTTTGCCGCGTTTTCGGACACTCGGATGTCGTTCGTATCTGCCTCAGCACGTGTTAGACGGCCACCGCCACCGCCTGAACCACTTGCCAGCGGTCGAGCGACTGCAAAAAACGCAACAGCCATTTCTTCCCAGGTTTGATCGCCCCAGGTAACCCATTCGTCTGGGGCCGGATTAAATGGGTTGTTAGCCGAGTTGTCAAAGACGGCTTCGAATTTCAATTCCTTTAATTCCTGGGCTGGTAGAGCCCGAGCAAATGCATAGGTATGCTGCCAATTGAAATCGTAATTGGGAACGCTCAGCAACGGCATATCGCGAAAGGCATCTGAGAAAAGCTTGAAGGACTTGCCGCGAAAGTGCATATGCGGCGTCACCGCGAGCACTTCGCCGTCTTCAGGCAACCATGGCAATCGAGCGTGTACAGTATGTTCGGCCCCCGGTGGGATCTCGAATTCTTGGTCGATAGCCATGAGCGTGAATACTTCGTGGGTAACCGACTTGGGATCGGCAAATAGCAGACCGATTTTGGTTGTATCCAACTGTTCCATTCCGTTTGGCGTGTAGTGCATTTGAAAGACGAGTTTTGAGCCAGCGGGTACCCGGCGCGCGTAACCAGTTGGCAGCGGCACTACTCGTTGACCAGGCACATAGGCGCTCAACCAGCCGATGCCACTAAAGTCTGCACCGTCGGGCGGACGCACAAACGCAATAGCATGGTGTACTACATTGCGACGGCCAGGTATGACCTCTGCCGCAGAGATCCACATGTCTTCGTCAAAATCCAGTTCGGCAACAAAATACTGGTATTCGACGGTTCCATCTGCTGGAACACGGAATGGATGCGAACGCATGTTCACAACCTTGTCGGGCTCGCGCGGCAACTGCCAACCTGCGACATACTCGCGCGGTGGCGGCAAATCGGCTGGGTCGCCCTCGGGAGCACCGGCTTCAAGCCAACGGCGAAACAGTTCCTTGTCCTCTGGCGGCATGCGCCGTGCATCGAGAATCTCGACGGGGCCTGGTGCGGCATGCCAAGGCGGCATACGCCCATTGTCCATTGTTTCCAACATGGTTTCTGCCCAGCCCACGACGTCTCCATAACTCTCCATAGCAAATGGACCGATTTCGTCTTGGCGATGGCACTCCACACAATTACGCTGCAGCATCGGTGCGATATCACGGGCATACGTTGGGGAATCTGGGGGTAGTGCTGTGGCCGGAGTCGAACGCGGCACGCGACCAATCAGGCATCCTAGTGCGACTGTGTCGATGACGCTCACGGGCTTTCCGGCTAAGAACTCATCGATGGCGATCCTCAAGTCCTCGCGCGTCGCGGATTGGCGAGTAACACCTGGCGACAGCCGATCATCGATCCGACCGTGGTACCGCAGCTTCAATTCGCGATCGAGCAAGAATACTTCAGGCGTTCGAGTGGCTGCGTATCGGTCAGCGATATCGTTCTGTGCATCATGCACTACGGAGAATTCGACGCGCAGCTCATTCGCGTATCGCTGAACATCTTCGATCGAGTCTTGGCTATTGCTAAACACGCCCACGATGCGAACACCGTTCTTCGCATACTTGTTTTGCAGTCGATTCAGAGTAGCCGCATACGAACGCGCCATGGGACATTGTGCCCCCAAGAAGCACACGGCCGTCAAGTTCGATTCTCCAGATTGGACGCGAACGGATTCGCCGCCTACGCTTGGCAATTCAAAGGACAATTGTACAGCGATCGCAAGTTGGCTCGTTATTGGGCAAAGGGTTGCGATCAGGCACAGCCAGCCAACTCGATAATTGGATTGGTACATGAGCATCATTGAGGAAGTGTAGGGGGCGAAAAAACGAGGGCAACACTAGTACCGGATTTGCAGCTGGCAATTAACGACTCAGCAAATCTCAACTTATTTTCGCCAGATCCGCACGAGTATCTTCATAGGTTGCCTGGAAGGCTAAGGCGCGCGGATCGGGCGCGACACCCCAACGCTCGCAGGCTTGGCGATAAACGTCAGGCCACCAGTTACGGTGTTCGGTCCAACCTTGCTCGCGATAAGCCCGCCAATGACTCAAGACTTTTGTCCAGCAGCGATCACCGTAACTGAGCGCTTCCTTCAATGAACTGTATCTCGGCACATACCAACGTCGTCCAATTTGGGCATGCAGCACTTCGTCGGCCCAATCGAAATCTTGGAAGACCGCGGAAAGGGGATCGCCACTCTGGGAGGCTACCTCCCATTCATAACGTTTGCCAGTCTTGGGCATCAAGTTCTGTTCGATGAAAAACAACACGCCATGCCGCTCGCGAGCATCTAACTGTAAGTTAAGGTTCCGCGACCAAGTGAAATTGATTGGAATGTTGCGCCAATCAATGCCTAACGACGCAAAACCAACTTCACCCATCATCGCGTGTCGCGCTTCGTCCCACAACTGACGCGACATCTCCATGTGAAATTCCCAAGGCTCTTCGTCTCGCAGTTCGACAAGGATACTGGCCATCATCTCTGGCACATCCAGCTCGCGAATCCTCTTGTAATACATCATCAGCGTTTTGTCACGCGGTGAATATCGCTCGTCGTATAAGAAGACCTCGGGATTGACGCCCGCATTGAACGGGTCCTGAAATCGCTCGTCACGCTTCGGTTCCTTGTCGTAGACATAGGGCACATGACTAAACCAAGCAGATGGGACTGGATCTGGCGATGCGGCTGTTCCATCCAAGTTTCCCGCCGCAACCAGGCAACTCCGCAGGTAGTCCGGCCACGTGAGATTGTCGGCATTGGTGTCCGTTTCGACCGGTTGAGTGTCGAAGCAGGCGATTGCTTGGTCGCCAAACTCGACAACTTCCGCCAATTCGAATGCAATCAATTTGGCGGCGCGAACGGTGGGAGCATCTGCCAGCGGATGAGCCTCCTCTTGTAGGCGCCTGCTCGCAGCCATGACTTCTGGCAGCAATACTTGATAGCAGCCAATCAGCAGATGCGCAGTCGACGGAGCGGATTGGATTTCATCCATCAGACGTTCGAGAGCCGCGTGTGGTACTACGTCGAGTCCCAAAGGCGGCTCACGCATTTCACCCACACGCCCGCGGATCAAGGTGACTTGCTCCGCACACAAATAGGCATGGTGGCTAAAAGCCGTCTTCAGCTCGTAGATGGGTTCCGATGTAATTCGCGCCGTGAAGATCTCATGGAGCCGCCGCAGTACGAAATGAAGCCGCTTGAGTCGGCTGATGCTCTCGTCCAAGCTCCAATGGCCGTCCACTGCTCGTTCCATCGAGCTGAGGCCCGCCAAGGGCGGCAAGCCAAGAAAGGTTTCGTAAGGTTTAGCATTCATACTAGCATTCTCTAAAATTGTTCTACGGTTGTGAAGAATTATACCACTTCTCTGAAAACCAAAGCGGCGTCAAGTCACCCTTTGGAGTGCTCCGACTTGTCGGAGCTTTCGTATGCAGGCTGTCCTTTGGAGTGCTCCGGCTCGGCGGAGCTTTGGTATGTCCAGATTCTGCTTCACGCCACCTTCCGCGCTTGCTAGCTTTTCCGCTCCCCAAGCATTGCTTGTGATCCACAGTCCCCAATACCAAAGCGGCGACAAGTCGCCCGCACTCCAAGGCAATCCAACCCCCGCTCCAACGTGCTGCACCAACGTGCTGTGTCCGTAGTGTCCTTTGGAGTGCTCCGGCTCGGCGGAGCTTTGGTATGTCCAGATTCTGCCTCACGCCACCTTCCGCGCTTGCTAGCTTTTCCGCTCCCCAAGCATTGCTTGTGACCCACACTCCCCAATACCAAAGCGGCGACAAGTCGCCCGCACTCCAAGGCAATCCAACCCCCGCTCCAACGTGCTGTGTCCGCAGGCTGCTAGAATAGGTCGATTTAGTGACCTACGAAGCCTGGAGATCCTGGGGTAGACTGATAATACTATTCCTAAACTGTGCCCCACTTCACACAAGAATGAGAATTGGATTCGATTCGAGTGACGACTCATACGCTCTCAAGCACATCCCCGGCGGAGCCCTTCCCCACTGCAGCCGTTCACAACCTGAAGGAGGGGGCTGTGTCCTATCAATGCTGTGCAGCCAAGGATCTGGACGCAGCTACCTGTGAGCGATGGGAGAGCATTCGCCACGCCGGCCGCATCTACCGCAGTCCATTCTTTAGCCCCTATTTCGTACAGACCGTTAGCCATTTGGCTCCAGATATCGAAGTCGGTATAGCGCGGCGCAACGATGTGGCGGTGGCATTCTTCCCTTTTCAACGATTTCGCGGATCGATCGCGCGTCCGGTTGGCGTGGGAATCAATGACGCCCATGGTCTGATCGCGAATCGCGGGGAGGATATCTCGTTGCGGGACGTAATGGCTCACTGTGGCTTGAAAACATTTCCCTTCCATGCTTCGCCCCTGGAAAGCAGCGACATCCTGCAGCATGAAGTCGGACGGACTCGCGCGTTCCTGGCAGACTTGACGGTCGATCCGTTAGGCTACGAGCATTTCTTGAAGTCGAACAGCCAAACGATTGAAAAGCAAGCACAGAAAACTCGACGCATGGTCCGCGAATTGGGTGAGTTACGATTCGAGTTCGATTGTCGTGATCCTCAAATGCTTCAGCGCCTCGTTGACCTGAAAAGTGCCCAGTATCGGCGTACCCATATTTTTGACATTCTCGGTGTTCCCTGGATTCGCCTGTTGCTGAACGACCTGATCCACAATCCGGCCGGCCAATTAAGAGACACGCAAGCGAATAGCACTGATTTCGGCAAGCATCGCTCGGCGCGTGGAATCCTCAATGTGTTATATGCGGGGGAAACCCCAGTTGCATTGCACTACGGAATGACCGATGGTGACCTCATCCACTACTGGTTTCCGGTATTTGATCCTCGATTCGCTTTTGGTTCACCAGGAACGCAATTGTTTCTTGAAGTTGCCCGAGAAGGGAGGTCGCGGGGCTATACGGCAATCGATATGGGGTATGGCGAGCAGGAGTACAAATACAAATTAACGAATGTCATAACTGAAATGAGCTTCGGCATCGTCACCGATAGCCTATTGAGTCGACGGTGGTACGTTGGAAAACGTACAGCCCTGGCGAAGCTCAAGCAGTTGAAGATCAAGGAAACGATCAAGCCGATGGCGCGCAGGCTTTTGCCAGGCTTTGGACGGAGCCAGTACGAAGCGTAACCCGTAAACGTGCTGCTGCGGGACGAGAGTGTCGGGAGTTTTTTCAGCAGCTAAGGCCAACGGCGATTTGGTGCGAAGCTTGGTTTTTGGTCCACGCTTGAGCTGGCACACGAAGCTGAAAAGACTCCCGACCCTCTCGCTGTGCTTCAATTTCGTGCTGGTGCAACGCGATTTACATTGCGTAGCGAAATAGCAGTTGGTCGGTGAGCCGTGGCGCTAAACGGCTGAGCCACACCAGCGCATTGCCGCCTGGCGTTAGAATCGAATCGCGAGTGCGCCGACGGAGCGCGCGCATGACGCTCCGAGCTACGCTTTGCGCCGATTGGATACCAAGACTCGGGTTTTTCGATCCTGTCGCACTTTCCACCAAGGAATCAAAGAACTCGCTCTTGGTCGTTGATGGCGAAACCGCAACAACATCGATGTGCGCAGGTCTCAGCTCCAGTCGCAACGCTTCAGACCAACCGCGCAATGCAAACTTAGCAGCACAGTACTCACTCTTGTTGGGGACAGCTCGATGCCCCAGTACAGAGTTTACCAAACACACGGCTGGTTGGTTCCCGCGCTTTAAGTGAGGCAACGCTAATCGGGTTAGTTCGGCCGCGGCAAAGAAATCCACCTCGAAAATATGACGCAGTCGCTCGGGGGTTGCTGTTTCAAAATGCCCGACCGCTCCAACTCCTGCGTTGTTAATAACGAGGTCGATGCCGCCTAGTTGTGTAACGGACGTGGAGATCAGGTGCTGGCGGTGTTCTGGATCTGCTACGTCACCCGAAACAGCAATAAGTCGTTTTTGTGGATTGCCAAACGCCAAACGCAGTTGTTGCAGTCGATCTGCGCGACGCCCTGCGATAACAACGAAAGCGCCAGCCTTGACCAATTCAGAGGCCAGGTACCAGCCGATGCCGCTGCTCGCTCCAGTCAAAATGATGCGTTTATTAGCAAAGCTGCGCTTCGCCATCGCGGTCCTCCGTAAACGACAATTCAATACTTCCTGCGCTCAACAGCGTTACCTATCGTATAAGAGCATTCTTGTGCTTAGAAAAAACTTAAGGCTTAGGGCAGATGCGGGACATGCAAGCGACTTTGATGACTTTAACGCCATGATTGGTACAAACCTACCAGCCACATGTATCATAGCCGGACACAGAGTGAGGTCTTTTGAAGTGCCATTCCCCCCTAGCCCCCTTTTTCTTGCGGTAACAATTTTCACCAATTTCGGCGTGGCAACCGGAGAAATTGAGTGCTTTCGAACCCCCATTAAGTAGTGTTCGCGACATAAAAGTAGGCATAAAAGGCTTCGGGAAACGACAGCTTTTTTGTCCTAGACACGTGCATCCCGTTGACACTCGGGGCACGACAGCTAACCTATCAGCCATCTTCCTTATTTTACCCAGACGGCATAACCGCTATTTGCAGTGTGATCGTTACGGTTTCAGGGAGCAAATGCACAAATAATCAAGGCGGATGTCCCGCCAAGTTGGCTCAGCGTTTGGGCCGTGTTTCGCGTGTTGGTAACCTTAGGAGGTATCCGATGAATCGAGTTTTAGTTGCGGGCATCGCTGGCTTGGCCATGCTTTTGACCGTAGTACAAGACACCCAGGCTGGTTTTGGTCGTAAGTGTGGTGGACAGAGCGCTTGCGGCGGTGGTGGACTTCTGTCAAACCTCGGCTCACGCTGTGGTGGACGAGAGCCACGCAGCCGTTGCGGCGGTGGACTATTGAGCAAGCTGCAATCGCGCTCAAATTGCTGTGCGCCTGAGCCAACTTGCTGCCCAGCACCTGAGCCAACTTGCTGCCCAGCTCCAGCTCCAACTTGCTGCCCAGCTCCAGCTCCAACTTGCTGCCCAGCTCCAGCTCCAACTTGCTGCCCAGCTCCTGCTCCTAGCTGTGGTGGCTGCTCGGCTCCTGCTCCTAGCTGTGGTGGCTGCTCGGCTCCTGCTCCTAGCTGCGGTGGCTGCTCGGCTCCTGCTCCTAGCTGCGGATGTTCAGCTCCCGTCATTTCGAGCGGTTGCAGCAGCTGCGCTGGCTCGGTCAGCTATGCAGGCGGCGTTTCCTACGATGGCATGATGAGCGGTGGCGTAATTAGCTCCAACTGCCCAAACTGCAGCACGACCGTTGATAGCGGCGTGATCATCGAAAGCTCGTCTCCAATGGCTGCACCTCCAGCACCAGCGCCAGTTGCTGATCCTGCCGCTGACGCAGCACCTTCAGCTTCCGATGCCCCTGCTGCTCCCGCACCAGCTCCTGAAGCTTAGTCTTCGCTAGCTCGGTAACAGAGTAAAATAATTTGAGCCGGTCGCTTGCGACCGGCTCATTTTTTTGTACCGCTTGTCGAGGACTCTGGGGATATCTTGCTATTCTGCGAGCAAATGAGTTACGACTTCTTCCAGATCCTCGTAGGGATGCAAACCTACAACTTTCAAGCGCACTCGTCCAGCTTTATCAATAAACAGGGTGGTCGGAAAACCCTCAAAGTCCGGGATTTGCTCACGAGTTTCAGGGGAGCCAACGATGCAGGGATAATTGATTCCGGTCTGCTTGATAAAAGCCTCAATCTTCTCTTTGGCTGCTTCATCCGACTGAAGGTTCTCATAGTTCAAGCCGACCATCTGAAAGCCTTGAGGGCCATATTTTTCTTGCAGCTTGATGAACGATGGAATCTCATCGCGACAAGGAGGGCACCAAGTGCCCCAAACGTCAACGATTACAACTTTGCCTTTGAGAGCTTCTAAGTTGATATTTTCTCCGCCAACGGAGGTGGCGTTGAGACTAAATTCAAATATGGCACCTGCCGGAATTTCATCGCCGTGGTCTGCATGATCGGCTTCTGTTTCTTGATTCTGGATTGCGGCCGCGTTGGGATCGCGGACGTTTGAGTCACAGCCGCAAATCGCGATGAGGCCAATGACAAGTGGGGAGAATAATCTGCGCATGCGACAGTCCTCGAGTGAAAACCAGTTGGTGAGAAAGATGATGCCTCGATTATACAGGAGAATGTCATAAGCACACTTGGACAAGGTGGCGCAACATCGGAACCCAAGTTCAGGACAAATATGCGACAAGCGACGGCACTTAGAGGAACCCGCTGCTTTCTGGTGCTGCAACGATGCTAGCGGGGGGGAGGAGGGCGTGACAGGCGTTAAACCGTAACGATCACAGCAACTGCACGCTCACGAAGCAAAATTGGGCTTTGAAATTAAGGCGAATATTCAATGCATGCATACACCAGGTTGTCATGAATGGCCGAAACTGAATTCAATGTAGTCACGGGATGACTTTAGAAGATTCTTCGCTAGCTTTGAAAGGATGCACGGCTATGCAGATACCGCTTTGTAAACATTTTGGCCGAGCAGCATTGTTCATTGCTGCGTTCAGTGGATTTGGATCCACGTACGTCAGCGCTCAAGCACAACACCACTGCGATGATACGCTGAGCGGTCGAGACACGATCAGCAACGATAGCAGCTCGCGGATCTGCGATAACTTGGGTGTTGGTATCTTCGAAGCCTGCGAAGTTCCGGTGGTCTCTCCTTCAGATGCCCCCAGTCAGCCGTTGGAGTTCTTTCCATCGCCTATGGCGACTCCAGAACCGATGGCTTCCGCGCCTCCAACACCGCTGCAGTCAGCTCCGATGCAGCCAGCGACGCCCAGTGGCGGCGGCTTTGGCGACCTGAATCTGATTTCCGGTAGCTCGCCGGGTGAATCGTTTGCTGCCGCGTTAGCTCCTGGAACATACATGGATAGTGCTCCTGTGGGAAACATGTTTCGCACGCGATTTGATGCGGCGTACGGCAATCCTCTTCCCGATCGTGCTGAGTTCTTTTATGCACAGTGTGGCATCTTGAGTGCACAAGCTCGCGGACCAAATCAGATCGAAACCAATGTTGACTATCAAGAGCTCACGCCCTATCTGGAAACAGCACTAACCAACAAATTTTCGTTCTTTATCGAGACACCGATGCGGTTTATTAACCCCGATGTGAACGACAATACGTCTGGGATGGGCGATTTGAACACGGGCTTCAAACGTGCACTGTATGCTTGCAACGGCCAGTTCTTGACCGCGCAGTTTCGCATCTATGCACCAACTGGCGATGCCGACCGCGGCCTAGGAACCGGACACGCCAGCTTGGAACCAGGTCTGCTGTACCTTGGTCAATGGTCTGACCGCCTGGCAATCCAAAGCGAATTCCGCGTGTGGGTTCCGCTGTCAGACGCGCAAGTCACCGGCCGAGGGAATTTTGCTGGCACCGTTCTTCGCTATGGCCTTGGTGGCGGCTACGATCTGTTGAACCTCGATACTCGCTGCCAACGTCGGCGATTAACTGGCACTTTTGAAACTGTCGCTTGGACGATCACGGATGGTCTCGCCTTAGATGGCAACTCCCAGGCCGCTGATCAAGTAATCGATGTGAGTGGCGATACCATCGTCAACTTGAAGACGGGCCTACGCTATACCTCCGGACGCAATAGTCTGGCTGGCAGCTACGGCTTTGCTGTTTCCAACGAACGTTGGTACTCGGATATTATGCGATTCGAATACCGCTACGCCTTCTAAGAACCAACAACAACCGGAACACAAACGCGACTGGAGTAATTCAGTCGCGTTTTTTTGTGGGACTGTAGAAGACGAACGCTTCAACCACATTAAGAACTAGGGTAGTGGACGAGGCTGCGAGTCCCGCGCGCCTTGGCTGTGAACGGAACTCGTAGCCTCGTCCACTACGTCCAAACCTCATACTAAATGTGGTTGAAGCACTAACACTCTGCGTTTTCAGCAATTTGCGGTGGTGACCCCGTTGTGACCAGATGCAGTAAATGGGGCTGCTCAGCAGTGCTCCAGAGTCTGTTCGACGTCCTCAGTCTCTGAAGTGTTGCTTTCTTCGTGCAGAATGCGATCAAGAATGCCGTTGACGAATTGCCCAGAGTTCTTGTCTCCATAGCGTTTCGACAACTCGACGGCTTCGTTGATGACCACTCGGCCAGGGGTATCGGTCATGAGCAGTTCGTAGGCACCGAGCCGTAGGACGTTGCGATCAATAGCAGCCATACGGCGAAGCGACCAATTCTTGGCTCGTGACGAAAGATTCTTATCAATTTGCTTGCGGTGTTCTCGAATATTGGTCCACAAACTCTTGGCAAATTCCACCAGGGGTCTGTTTCCTCGCATCCGCTTGACCAGGAACTGTTCGGCAGCCACTGTGTCTTGGTCCGGGTTAAGGTCCTCTTGGTATAAGAGCTGAAGGACGATTTCGCGTGCGCGGCGGCGAGTTGTCATTGGCGTACAGTCACAATCGGAGTCGGGGACGGAAACAGAATATTACTTTTTAGCATTGTTCGAGGATTAAGTGAGCGGAATAGCATTAGCCACCAATAAAGTAAGATCGCGTTGTCCAGCACAATACCGGCGGCTAGCTCTGCAGCTCACAACAAATCGAAAAAAATTTTTTTCTCGAACGATCCTTACCTAAAATGTTAACCAGTTTTGAGCCAACGTCTACCTTGAATTCGGTACCAACAACCGCACGACTGATTCCCACTTAGCACGCTCCAAGTCCAGAAGGACCCTTCACACGCCGGAAGTTCCTGTTAAGTTGCTCACGATTCAACATCGGGAGTCGGAGGTTCGTAGTTGAATTCTTGCCATTTGACGGCGTGATCCATGGGCTCGATTCGCAGTACGGTCTCTCCGTTTTGGAATAGTCGGACGGTGCCAGTTGACTGACTGACTACGATTCCAATGGCTTTGGTGATCTGCGAAATAGCGGCTCCAGCCCAATGACGGGATCCCAGACCTTTTGACATGGTAAGATCGGCATGTGAGACTTCGATGATTTGTCGGCTTTTCTCGACGACGCCATCAGGAGCAACGACAAAGGCACCGTCCATTTGAGCGATTTCTTTGATATCTTCGCGGACCTTTGGATCATTCAGATTTCGCATTTCGCGTTTGTAGCCGCGTAATGGATCGAATCCGCTGTCTTTACAATGCAGCAAGACCTGACGTGTATCTCCGATAACAAATAACGCTCCCACTTTCTTGCCTTCACGGCCTTCGCGGCCGATCTGTGACGCTAGGTCGATGAGGGTTTTCAGACTCTTCAGGGGCACGCTGCTTTCGAGCCGCTGTAGATCCCGCGAGGTGAGCCGCTTGAGGCGATCGTCTAAGCGGATATGGCTGATTGAGTCGATTTTCTGGTGTTCGAAACCGCTATACACAGCGATGACATCACCATTGCTGCGCAGGAATCCGTCAGCTACCGCTTCTAGCAGCGCGTGCTGAAGTCGCTCCAAGAGAGGTGATTTCTCTTTGTAGAGCGGCAGCGGCAGCAGCCCTGCCGCCTCTGCCCCCGTCAGATCGCTTTCGGAGTCCGCTGCCACAATGACTTGCTCTACCGCTGGAGGCACAGCTTGACGAATTTTTTCCCAATCGGTTGAGCCGTCCAACAAGACAAGTAAGGCGTCCGCACCCGTCTGAATGACCATGACGCCAGCCGTCTCGAGCATGGTCGAAAATTGCTTTGTGAATCTCTGGGTGGCCATCAAGGAGTCTTGCCATGCGCCCGATTTGCCCAGTACATCCGGTGGGCTCGGGAGTATCGTAGGTGGTGTTCCGGACCGACAAATTGCTCGTGATTCAAATTTAGCTCAGACCCAACTAATCAGCAACGCATCGAGCTCACGCTTTGTGCACGAATCGTTGATTTCGTAGAAATAGATGGGCAAGCCGTTTACCGGGCTCCGCGCAATCCGCTAGCAGCGTGGGGCGTCCGACCTTAGCCCCAAGCCGTTAGCGGATGAAATCTTCATCGTCGTCTTCATAGGTCAACGTCTGTGCAAACTGCTGCTGGACCTTGACCAAATTACGTGGCAAATTCTTGAGAAAATAGGGCTGCTCGCCAATCGAATTCCAAGAAGCTCGGCCGAATCCTCGGGTGAGGCTACGCGAGATGAACAGTTCATCTTTGGCGCGCGTCATTGCAACATACAGAATCCTTCGTTCCTCTTCAATTTCGTCGTCTCGGGTCGAACGGCTGTGTGGATACACGCCTGGATTAGCAGCCACAAGGAAGCATGTCTTGGCTTCAGTGCCTTTGGCGCTGTGCACGGTAATCAGCGTTACCAAGTCGTCGCCAGCGCTTCGCGCTTGAGCCTCCGTAGCCGACATCGGATCGAGCGTGTAGGTCTCCAGAAATCCTGCGAGCGACTTGTGGTTTTCCGCCAAGCGAATCAGTAGCGCGAAATCACGGAGGCGTGAATCCCAGTTTTCAAACCTGGCAGCCAGCACCTCATCGAGCGCGTCAGCGATTCGCTCTACGGCCGCTGCTGGCTGCTCCACCAGCTGGGCAACCGCTTCGAGAGGCTGGACCAACTCCTCGCGAGCTGAATGCTGTCGCAGCAGCGCGATGGCCTGCTCAGTACTTTCGCTTTCGCGAATCTTGTCGATCCAGCGACTGGCCGTAACTTCGCCGATCCTCGGCCACAGGGTCAAGTAACGCGCCCAGCCGAGCTCATCACGGTAGTTTACGATGACGCGAAGTGCCGACAATAGGTCGCGAACATGGGCCATTTGCAGCAAGCCGATGCCGCCCACGAAGCGGTACGGAATCTTGCTTTCAATCAGTTGGGCTTCGATAGGACGGGCGTTAAATCCTGAACGGCATAAAACCATATGTTCACGCCAGGCTTCGCCTTGGCGATGGCGCTCCTGAATCATTTTGACAATCCAAGCAGCTTCTTCGAACTCCGTTTGGAATTCGCACAAGATTGGCTTCATCCCTGGCCCACGAGCCGCTCGCAGCCGCTTGCCATACTCGAGATCTGAACCGGACAACAGCCAGTTGGCCACGTCAAGAATTTCAGCCGTGGAGCGATAGTTAAGTTCGAGCTTCAGTGTCTGCGCATTTTCCAGACGCTGATTGAATGAGTGTACGTTGCGGAAATCGGCCCCGCGAAAAGCATAGATACTCTGCGCATCATCGCCCACGCAGAACAGATTCGCTCGCGTGGCCAGACTCTCCAGGATTAACCATTGCAACGGGTTGGTGTCTTGCATTTCGTCGACCAAGATGTGATCAAAACTGCCTGCAATCCTGCCACGCACTTCGTCTTGCGATCGCAACACTTTGGCAAAACGGTGTAAGATGTCGTCATAGTCGAAGTAACCGTTTTCCTTTTTTCGATCTTTGTAGTTCGCGAAAACTTTCTCAATAACGTCAAGCTCGAGGGCGCGATGGTCGGTGAATTTTTCGAGGTAATCGCGGACTGGCTGATTGGTATTTCGAGCATAGGAGTAATACGTGAGCAACTCACTGGCTTGCGGTGCTTGGCGATTTCTGCCGACGACCTTGCCGCGGGCGAGCTTCATCAGCTGCAGTTGATCGTCGCGGTCCATGATGGTCAGTTCGCTTAGACCAAACCAACTGGGACGGGAACGCATTTCCCTCAAGCAGAAGTGGTGGAATGTGCCCGTAATGATCTTAGCCGCTTGATCGCCCGCCAGCTCTTTCAATCGATTCCGGATTTCGCCAGCCGCCCGACGAGTAAACGTCATAATGACGATGCGTTCGGGCGCGACACCTTGGCTGAGCAGAAATTTTGCGCGGCCGATGATCGTTCGCGTCTTTCCCGTTCCGGCTCCCGCTAGTACCAGTAGATTCTTGGCATCACTGGTTAGCGCTGTCATCTGCTCGTTATTGAATTCCATTTGCTTGCAGCTCGATTCAGGAGTGAGGCAGTGACATTACGCGGGTGCTCGCGATGAAAATCCGAACATAGATTCCACGTTTCCTCGCAATACCTGCTTGCCCAAGTCGACCGCACGGGTTTCGCTCCAGCCCATCATAACGACAAAATGATCTGCAAGCACTCGAGCCAAACAGCGCTTGAACATTGCAAACTTGGGCAGCGCAAACTCGAGTTTATACATGTCGCTGTAATAGCCGACGATCTTATTGCGAGGCACGGCTTCCAAGCGGGCTTGCAAATCGCGAGTAATGAAGCTTGGCGTGTTGCTGTACCACCAATGCCCATTGCAGGTCACATTCGGGAAAATCCAGGCGTAGCTCACTAGTTCTTGATTGGTAACACTGGCGAGAACCGATATCGGAAAAGTGACTTGCGGAAACGCGTTAAACAATTCGCGGTACTGAATCAAGGACACTCGACTATCGTACAGATCCTGCCCCTGGAAAACGCCCGCCGGATAGACTGCTCGATTGACGCCGATCATCAGGTCGAAGGGCAAATGGAACTGCTCGCAGAATTTGGCCAATTGCCAAAAGACCCAGTAGCCGAGCGTCGTGCGATCATCGACAGATGCGGCTTCACTATTGGCCAGCACGTTCGCCAACGCCAATTCAGCGCTAGCGTCGCTGATCGGTTGTGGAGCAAAATGCGGCGGCAGACTAATAGCACAGGCGCGGGCGCCCGCTGAAGTGAAATGTTGGAATCGCGCCTCAAGCGCATTGCGCAAGTCACTCAAATTATGCACGTCGATGCCTGACGAACCCGCCAAGCGTTGCCGTACTGCTGGTTTGGCGAAATGAAACACCAATTCGTCAGTTCGCAAGCACGGCACATAGCGCCTGGTGTCGAAACCAGCCAGGTCGTCGTCAAAGTCGTTCGTCAAGAAGACCGCCTCTAGCTTGGATTTCTTAAGCACCTGCTCCTCCCAATCCGGCTGATCCATTTTGGCTTGCGCTGCGTCGAATAACGTCTCCCAGTTGCTCGCGTCGAACCGGTCTAGTTCGACGCCGAATAGTTCACTAGCGGCCTCGAGAAGCCAACTCAATTGCACCGTGTTGTCGATCCTTGGCATCGCTTCAGCCAGTCGTCCAACCTTCTCACGTGGCGAAAGCTGCTCGTCTTCGATGCGGGACTTAGGCAAACCGGACGAATGCGCCAATTCGGTATAGTAGTGATAGCCCAGAATGTCCGCTAAAGACTGGCTCGCTGGCTGGTGTGGATTGATATGTGTGTGCGGATCGATTAAGACGAGGGAATCTAATTCGCCAAAGATTCGTTGGACAAGTTCTGGGGACATAGGTGCGTCTTGGACCAAGTTAGTTGTGGTAAATAATTAACCGCCGGGGAAATTGGCCGGAAACTCAATTACTTCGCGAACAAACTTCCCATGATTGAAGATAGACTGTTCTACCGCCCCAGCCCCCAAACGTGAAGCCGTGCTATTCGTTGGGCGAAAGCTCAAGCAGCAGACCTGGCAGGAAGACCTCTGGCAAATCGTCGAGTGAACGCGGATCGGTCGTAGTTACCGTCCAGCCATGCTGTGCCGATTGGCTGTATACACGTTCAATCGGCGTTTTGGCACCGTAGACCAGGAGCAGCCGACCACCAGGATTCAAATGTTGACGGGCTTGCGACATCAGCGCGTCCAGCAAGGCAAAGCTGGGATCGTAGAGAGCATAAGCGGCGGGCTCGTTGACGGGAGCGTCTTCCCAGGGCGGATTCGAGATAATCAAGTCAAACAGTTCGTCGTCGCCAACGACTGCGAACGGACCTGGCTGGTCAATTTCCACTTGACGCACTTCAATCCCGTCCAACCCTAAGTGATCGATGTTGTACCGCGCACAGGCGACCGCCAGTGCGTTGATATCAGTAGCCACGACTCTGGCGGCACCAGACTGCCGGGACAGCAGCGAAATCAGACCAGTGCCCGTCCCAATTTCGAGCACCGTTGCTCCTTGAACTCGCTCAGATTCCTTCAACCACGTGCGAAGTGAGTTCGTGTCATCAGGCTCCCAAAATACGGTTTCGAACTGTGCGATCTCCGCTGGAATCCCATCAATTTTTCGCCAGTGTTTGATTCTTGGTTCGACCGTTAGCGAATCGATCGACGGATTCCGCAGGCGGTATTCTTCCTCGTTGGCGACCTCGGACTCAGCCCCCGGCCAGCCCCAGCGAAAGGCGGCAAAACCGCACAGCGAACTGGCCATAAAAAGCGCTAACACAAGTGCACCGGCACTGCGAGCTGGCCGCAATACTGCGTATGCAAGTGGAGGCCGAACCACTATAGTTTCCAGTCCAAGCCAAGGTCGAGATTGATAGCAGAATGTGTCAAAGCGCCCACGCTGATCCGATCCACGCCCGTTTCGGCAATCCCGCGCAACGTCGTCAGATTTACCCCGCCCGAGGCTTCCAATTGTACGCCCCGACCACTTCCTGGTTCGGCGGCATCGCGCATGGCAACGGCCGTACAAAGCTGATCATTGCTCATGTTGTCAAGCAGGATGATATCCGGATTGGCTAACAGCGCTTCGGCATGTTGCTCGAGCGTGTCAACTTCGATCTCGATGATGGTCTCATTAGGTACGTCAACCTGTTTTAGCACGAATTCTCGCGCGTATTCAACGGCCTCGCGCGGACTCATGAGCTTGCCCGTCAGTCGATGATGGGCTGCCAAGTGGTTGTCTTTGATCAAAACCGCGTCGTACAGGCCACTGCGATGGTTGTGTCCTCCGCCACAGTGAACAGCATACTTTTCCAGCCGTCGCCAGCCGGGCGTGGTCTTGCGCGTATCGTACAGTCGTGTTGGCAGATCTTCGATGAGTTGCACGTGCTGGCGAGTCCAAGAGGCGATGCCGCACAGTCGACCAAGAAAATTTAGAATGGTGCGTTCACAAGTCAAAATGTCGCGGGCATCACCTGACAACGTGGCTACGATGTCTTGGGGAACAAACGTTGATCCATCGCGAATCGGTGCCGTGACCGAGATCTCGACTCCAATGATGTCGATCATTGTGGGAATTAAATCCACACCACCGGCCACGCCAGGTGCACGCGCCCGAATACTAGCCACGGCGGGCAAGCCCTTAGGAACCGTCGAAACGGTCGTCAGATCAAAGGTGCGGCCAAGGTCCTCGCGGATCGCCAGCCGCACGAGCTGCTCTAAGTCATCGCGTAACAGCGAGTCATTGGTTTGCTGGCAAAAGTCGCGTCCGTGCTCAAGCATTGCGAATTCCGGTAGGTAGAAAACTTGGGTCGTGAACGTGGGTTACGCATCCAAAAGTTCATGCGGAAGGAGGGGGCTCGGGCTCGTAACTTCGTCCAAATACGGAACATGCCCATACTGCTCAGATTCTAAAGCAAGGGCAGCAGTTTAGCTAACCAACTAACTTACTGTCAGCTAATTATCGAAAGGATTATCAAAGGGATTGTCCATCCCGTCTGGGTCTGCTCCCGCGTTTCCGCCTGCCCCACCTCCAAATGGATCATCACCGCCAAATGGGTTTGCCTCAGACGCGGGAGCACCGGCACCAAAGCCTTCGAACGGATTCGAGGCAGACTCAGTTGGCATCTCAGGAGCCGTTACACCTTCGTCCGTCTCTGTGGTTGCGGGGGTGGTCGGTGGCGGCACGATGAAGTTTGGCAGCACCTCTCCAATCGGCCTTAAGCACTGGACGCGTCCACTCGCGGAAGCGATGTAGATTCGATCGCTGATTTTATTGGGCAGCGCGGCTCCCATGTTCATTGGGCTTGAAAGACCAACCAATCGCCCAGACGCTGCATCCGCAGCTCCAACCTGTCCTGAAGCCGTGGTGAAGAACACTTTGCCGCCCGCGCGGCCGATCACGGATCTGGTGCGTTGCGAAATCTGCCAGTTGGCGAGGCCAGATGCATCGTCGATGGCAACGAGTTCACCTGCTTCGGTCGCCAAAAACACGTCTTTGCCGACGACAAGAGCCGGCTCGCTGATCGTCTGGCCCGTTGTAAACTCCCATATCACACGGCCTGATCGATCGTCTGTGTTGAATTTCGTCAAAGTTCCATTGGAATCGCCCACGTAAAACGACTTGTTCGCTGCGACCATGCTGCCCAAAATTGGCGAAGCCGCTTGAAATCGAATCCAAATTTCGGGAGTCTCGCCTGCTCCGAAAACAAACACATACCCTTGATCGGTGGCAAAGCCAGAGAAACTCTGATCGCTGAATGTAGCCGGACTGCCGACGGCCCGCCCGCGAATTAGATAGCCCCAAGGCGGAATCCGTTTGTTAAGCCCGTAAGCCTCAACGCGTCCCGTAAAGTCCGAGACGAAAGCTAGGTCTTTGCAAATGGCGACTGCATTTGAAGTGGCAAAACGAAGGCGTTGCACGTTGACATGCTTGCCTGTCGTCCAGTCCAACAGGTAAAGATGCTCACCGTGGATGACCGAGATGCCCAAGGGGGAAACCGCAGCCGGATGTGCGGGTGCTCGGGTACTGCCACACACACTCGACCAGAGCAGTTTGCCAGTCTCTGCGTCAAGGGTTTGAACGAGACCATTGGCTGAAACCAGAACTAGCTTGATGTCTGGCACCGAGACCTCAACGACTTCGAATCCATCTGGCTTACCTAACAGCCGCGCCGCTTGGGAGCCCGCCAGTTTCTTTGCCTCTTCGATGCCAATTGGATTGCCCCGACGATCTGGCAGGTCGGCAGCGATGCGAATCGTACGATCTGTCAACTCAACCACCGCATACTGCGTTGTCTTGCTCGAATCGATCCACAGGTCCGATGATACCAGGCCACGACCATCGCTAGGCATCTGCAACTGGGTTGACCAGGCATCTTCCAAGCCCATGTGACTGGCGTCGGTGGGAGTTAGCTGTGCTTGGCTCTGCGATGTCCAGGTAACCGTTGCCGTGATTGCTAAAATGAGTGCGAGTGTGCACCGCATAGTGTCTCCTCCGCAAGACGCAGATGGTGAGATAAGTGATGGTAGAAAAGACGAACCGAAAGGACAGGAAACATTCACAGGAAAAACCTAGTCCCTCTCCGAACTCACGAGCACCCGCGCGTGATCTTCGCCAAGGAATGTTTCCCTCCAGACATCTACGTTAGTATAGTCGCCTGCTCGAATGCGTGCGAGCATTTCGAGCCCTGAATATTCGCAACGCCCCTTGTCAAAATTCGAACTGCCCCCTAAATTGAATTGTTGGCTGGCAGAATCAACATCGCCCATTCTCTCAGCGCGCGTTACTTCTTCGCCCCTCCTGACACCCTGATCCTTACATCGCCTAAGTCCAGTGCATACAACCACTTCGGAACACATTCGCCCTATTGACCAAGCGGTCTTGGACCTGCTAAGGCAGGACCAAGGACTGACCGTCACGGAGTTGTCAGACCAGTTGGAAGTAACCGCCACGGCAGTTCGTCAGAGATTGGAGCGACTGGTGGACGTCGGCTTAGTCGAACGGCGCAAGGAGGGCATCGGTCGTGGACGACCACAATTTCGTTACGAGCTGACCCCGCTGGGGCTGCGTTACTCGTCCGTTAGCTACGCCGACTTGGCCGCCGCGTTGTGGCAAGAAGTACTTGATTTGCCGAATCCCCAGCAGCGTGGACGTTTGTTGCGAAGAGTAGCCAAGCGGATGGGGCAGAGCATGAAGATCGCGATGCCACACGATATGAACCTGGAAGGGCGTTTAGATGCGATGGTTTCCGAATTTGGACGTAGAAAAGTGCCAGCATCGGTAAAACTAGGCGGCCCCTTACCGGTTCTTGAAGTGCATTCCTGCCCTTATCCCGAGCTGACCGGCGATGATCAAAGCCGCCAACTGTGTGAACTTGAACAGGAAATGTTAAGTGAAGCGATCGGTCAAGCGGTGCAGCTCGACTGCTGCCGACTGGATGGACACAACCATTGCCAGTTTCGTCCGGTCGTCTAAACCAATTCCCCACTCAGAAATCTGCAACCTACCGTTACTAGAAAAATCTAGAGAAAAACTTAGAGAGACGAAAAGCAAACTGATGAGTCACGTTCTGAAAATCGAAAACCTGGAAGTTGCCGTCGAAGGCAAACCAATTCTCCGCGGCGTGAATTTGGAAATTAAGCACGGTGAAACCCACGCTTTGATGGGGCCAAACGGGTCCGGAAAGAGCACGCTAGGATTGGTCATCGCTGGTCATCCAGGTTACGAAGTCACCGCCGGCAGCATTGTGTTGGACGACCGCGATGTGCTGGAAATGGAAGCCGACGAGCGTGCGCGAGCGGGAATATTCATGGCATTCCAGCGGCCCATGAGCATCCCTGGCGTGCGGATGGCCGATTTCCTACGGCACGCGACCACCAACGTTCGCCGACCGGACCGCAAGGAAGGTGAAGAGTTGATCGCGATGCGCGAGTTTCGCAAGGAACTGAAAGAGAAGATGTCCCAGTTGCGAATGGATCCTGAATTTGCGCGGCGCTACGTGAACGAAGGTTTCTCAGGCGGCGAAATGAAGCGGGCGGAAATCTTGCAATTGGCCATGTTACAACCGAAGTTCGCAATACTCGACGAGACCGACAGCGGATTGGACGCCGACGCCGTGCGACTGGCCAGTACCAGCATTGCTGAGATTGGCCGTGAGAAAATGGGCCTCTTGATCATTACTCACCACGACAAACTGCTCGAACACAATCCGCCGGATTTTACGCACGTCATGCTGGGTGGTCGCATCGTCGAAACCGGTGGTGTCGAACTCGCTCAAGAATTGCATGCGCGTGGTTATGATCGCATTCGCGCCGATTACCCCGATGCGGACAAAGCCAATCAAGAAATGCTCAATGAGGAATCCGCTGAAGCTGCCGTAGGCAGTTAGGACAATTGAGCATCTCACCGAACTAGTACCTAGCAGCAAACCTAGATAAAGAATTCAATATGTCTACCGAGATAGAACTGTCCGACGAAGTCGCAGAAAACCACATTGGCGAAATCAATAAGTACGATTTCCGCACGGAGAGTACGGCGGTATTCAAAGCGCGTAAAGGTGTAGATGCGGAAATCGTTGCCCAGATTTCTGAGATGAAAAATGAGCCAGATTGGATGCGAGATTTCCGTCTGAAGTCGCTCGAAATTTTCAATTCGAAGCCTATGCCGAAGTGGGGCGGTGACATTGCCATCGACTTCCAAGATATCTATTACTATCTCAAGCCGTCGAGCGGCCAAGAGAAGTCATGGGACGATGTTCCAGTGGAAATCAAGGAAACGTTTGAAAAGCTAGGCATTCCCCAAGCGGAACGCCAGTTCTTGGCTGGCGTCAAGGCGCAGTTTGAGAGCGAAGTAGTCTACGGTTCGCTCAAAGAAGATTTGGCCGATCAAGGCGTGATCTTTCTTGATACCGACTCAGCAGTCCGCGAGCATCCAGACTTGGTGTGTGAGCATTTTGGTAAGATCATTCCACCGCAGGACAATAAGTTTGCCGCTTTGAATTCGGCGGTTTGGTCCGGCGGCTCATTTATCTACAGTCCACCGGGCGTGCATATCGAATTTCCGTTGCAAGCCTACTTCCGCATCAACGCGGAGAACATGGGCCAGTTCGAGCGGACCCTGATCATCGTCGACGAAGGTGCCTCGGTGCACTATGTCGAAGGCTGTACCGCGCCCATGTATAGCAGCGAGAGTCTTCACTCGGCCGTGGTCGAGATCGTTTGCAAACGCGGTAGCCGCTGTCGGTACACGACGATCCAGAATTGGGCCAACAATATCTATAACTTGGTCACCAAACGCGCCATGGCCTACGCGGACGCGACCATGGAATGGGTTGACGGCAATTTGGGTAGTAAATTGACGATGAAGTATCCCGCCGTCTATATGATGGAGCCAGGTGCCCGCGGAGAAATTCTGTCGATTGCCTTTGCTAGCGCTGGACAACACCAAGATGCCGGTGGCAAGCTCGTGCATGCCGCTCCTCATACAACGGGTCAAATCATCAGCAAGTCCATCAGTAAGAACGGTGGGCGTAGCAGCTACCGGGGCTTGGTCAAAGTTGAAAAAGACGCCAAGCACAGTAAATGCAACGTTGTTTGCGATGCGTTAATCTTGGATCCTCAAAGCCGTTCAGATACGTATCCCTATATCGAGATCCTCGATCAAGACGTCAGCATCGGTCACGAAGCCAGCGTATCGAGAATCGGCGAAGAACAGTTGTTCTACTTGATGAGTCGTGGACTGTCTGAATCTGAGGCCAGTACCATGATCGTTAACGGCTTTATCGAGCCACTCGTCAAAGAATTGCCGATGGAATACGCCGTCGAAATGAATCGCTTGATTCAACTACAGATGGAAGGCTCCGTGGGCTAACCCAATTTCAGCTTCTGGCCTCGCTTAGTACTTCACACCGCTCAAAACAGAGCGGTTGGCGACCTGCCGAATCCAAGTGATCCGTGGCCCAACAGGCAACGACCCCACAACTCAAAAAAAACTTAGTTTATTAACTCAAACGCATTTTCATGACGACTGCTGAACAATTCCAAGTAACGAGTTTCACTGCCGAAGGCTTCGAACAGTTTCTCGCATCGCGAACTGCCGAGCCAAGCTGGTTAACCGACTGTCGGCGGACGGCCTGGCAACAATTTGAGCAAACCTCTTGGCCCGATCGCAAGCTAGAAGAGTGGATGCGAAGTGACTTGCGCGGTTTCAAACTCGAACGCTTTCCGCTGCCCGATTGCACTGATGCGCCGACGACGGGCGATCTGAATTCAGCGGGAATTCCGCAGTGGCTGGCAGAAGGTGTCGATGCGGCTGGCACACTGACAACGCTTAACGGCCGTACCTTGTCCGAACAAATTGATGAAAAGTGGGCAAGCCGCGGGGTGCTGTTTGGAGATCTCAGCCGCTTGGCGAGCGAGCACTCCGAATTGGTTGAGTCGCATTTGTATTCCGTCGTCGATGCTACGCAGGATCGATTCGCCGCCTTGCATGCGGCGACTTGGAGCGGGGGACAACTGTTGTACGTGCCTCGCGGCGTGTGCGTGGACCAACCGTTGCGAATCGCCGCTGGCATGACCGAGGGCGGTTGCGATACAGGACACACCTTGATCGTGATTGAAGAAGGTGCAGAAGCCACATTTTTATACGAATCTAACAGTGACTCGCCCAATGCCAAAGGGCTGCATTTGGGGGCCGTCGAAATCATGGTCAAACCGGGGGGGCACCTGCGCTACGTAAACCTCCAGGATTGGGGACGCGGCGTCTGGCATTTTGCTCATCAGCGAGCCACGATCGACCGCGATGCTTCCATGCAATGGACCATCGCCGCCATCGGATCCCGCTTTTCACAAGTCAGTCAACAGGTCTCTCTCGTCGGAGCCGGCGCGAACTGTCAAGTAAATGGTGTGTTGTTTACCCAGGATCATCAACAGCTCACCTACAATACATTGCAACACCATCAAGCCCCAAATTGCCGCAGCGACTTTCTGTACAAGGCCGCGCTGCAGGACAAATCGCGGACGGTATGGCGCGGCATGATTGGCGTGGACAGAACGGCTCAGAAGACGGATGGATATCAACGCAACGACAATTTGTTGCTCAGCGATCAGGCTCGCGCCGACTCCATCCCAGGTCTGGAGATCTTGGCCGACGACGTTCGCTGCACGCACGGTAGTACATCTGGTAAAGTCGACGAAGAACTGATCTTCTACGCGGCAGAGCCGTGGGTTTACTCGCAAGGAAGCGACGCGGATGATCGTCACTGGCTTCTTCCAACAGATTTTCGATCGGATCACCATCGACTCTGTCCGCGAAGCGCTTGGTCAATCCATCGCCCGCCAAGTCCGCGAATACAGCTAGTGCAACAACCACCTTTAATATTGGGTTTGCACGCAGTGGACGAGGCTACGAGTCCCGTTCGACAGCCAAGGCGCACTTTCCCATCGAGAACGAATTAATGTCTGATTTTGTAACCGTAGCGCAAATCTCTGAGATGCCACCATCAGGCAAATTGTGCGTCGAAGTCGATGATCGCTTCGTGGTCGTCTTCAAAGTTGAAGACGAGTACTTCTGCATTGATGACGTATGCTCGCACGACGGTGGACCGCTGGGCGAGGGTGAATTGACGGGTTTCTGTATAGCTTGCCCTAGGCACGGTGCTCAATTCGACATCCGCACTGGAGAGGCACTGACGATGCCGGCCACGGAACCAACGGCCTCACACGAAGTTCGTATCGAAGGCACGGAAATCCAAGTAAAATTGAGCGATGCGTAGCATTTCTCAATTTCTTACTCGGTCCTGCCAATACTTATCTTCTTCATGCGAATGTACTGGGATTGCCTAGCAACTTAGTGTGCTTTCTGATCGCTAGCACATCGGTTGTCATAGATCGCCAATTCAGTTCAGGCAACTCTAGCTACTCGAGGTGAAAAGATGATGGGCATTGGCATTCTGGAAGTCGTAATCCTACTGGCGATTGCTGGAGGAGCTTGTGTGGTCGTAGCTGCCGTTGTCGTCGCCGTATTGGCTAGCAAGAAAAACTCTGACCACAACTAGCTATAGTAGTTATCGGCAAGATTAGGCGACCAACAAGCCATCCTCGTTGGTCTCGGTTGTGGCGGCCTTGGCTGTCTTCTGATTCAGCTCGCTGCGCAGGATCTTTACATCGGCTGGTGCAACCAGGCCAAGCGTGATGCGATTGCCTTGGATCCTGACGATTTCTACCGTAATATTACCGTCGATCACCAGCTTCTCACCGACTTTGCGACTGAGTACTAACATTGAATTCTTCCTTGATAATGGGTAGTTTTGGTGGGCCTGATTCAGTTCGCCAAGGTGACCGCCGCCCTGACACTTTAATTATCAGCATGACCGTGACAACTTAGGTCACGGCTAGAAGATTTCTGAGAAATCCTCGATTCCGAGGGCCTAGCGAAAAGCTAACCACCGGCGCGTTCTTCACTACGAGACGCTTGCCCGTTGACGTTCCGCGGTATAGTAACCCGAAGCGTTAGCGAGGAAGTTGACATTCCGCATTATCGTAACCCGAAGCGTCAGCGAGGAAATCTGCCCCACGGCTACTGCGCCTGCGTGAGTTTTGCCGACGCGCAAGTTGACTTACTCAGCATTATCCGAGAGATAAGTGAACGGAATAGGCGCTAGGCACAGGCGAAGCGAGGTCGCGTTTTCCAGTACACTACCGGCGGCTAATAGGCTAGCGCCTGGCTACATTTATTTCTCGAACGAACCTTAGCTGTGGCATCGTTATGGGGCGACAATTGACTATGCCCACGCGTTTACCTTCGTTTGGTGTCCATCGCACACTGATTTCACAACACAGTGACTTCCGCGTAGATTGAAATGCGTATGAACTTACCCTATAACATCCCACGAACGACTTGCCATAAACGCGCAAGGTTCTGCGAGTGAGCAAGGTAGTGGCTGCGAGTTGGTGATGAGCATACTGGCCGATGTCTTGGCCATATCTTGATCTTCTTCAAACCCGTTTTCGAATCAGTGAGCAAAGGATCTTCATGCTCAATGAGCTGACCAGTCTATTGGACTGCGACACGATCGCGCTGCGGGAGGCAGTTGCGCGCGCTCGGGATGCGATTACCGCCATAAAGCTTTGGCAGCCACAAGTCGCCATCATCCTCGGCAGTGGTTTAAGCGGGTTGGCTGACTGTATTGCCCATGCGACGACAATTGATTACGGCCACATTCCCCATTTCTTGCCGACGCACGCGGTAGGGCACGAAGGCAAGTTGATTTTGGGGTATTTGTCGGGCGTACCTGTGGCCATGATGCAGGGTAGGACGCACCGCTACGAAGGTTATGCGAACTGCGAAGTTGCATTTCCAGTTCATGTCATGCACGCGCTGGGGGCCTCGATGCTGATCACTACGAATGCGGCTGGCGGCTTGAATACGCGATACCAAGCCGGCGATTTAATGGTGATTGACAGCCATATTGACTTTCTTTGGCCGCGTGGACAGACCGGAGCCCCACAACTACGTCCGGCGATCCGCGGCCCGTCGCCCTACGACCAACAATTGCTGCATAACGCTCGCAATATCGCTCGTCTTTCCTGCACTACCTTGCATCAGGGTTGTTATCTCGCCACCTTGGGTCCAACTTATGAAACTCGCAGCGAATATCGAATGTTCCGCTGGGCGGGGGCCGATGCGGTGGGGATGAGTACTCTGCCTGAGGTCTATGCAGCCCGTGAACTGGAGATGCAAGTTCTTGCGTTTTCTGTCATTACGAACGTCGCATCGACAGACGTTCCCGTGTCCACCAATCATGCCGAAGTTGTCGAAACAGGCAATTCAGCAGGTCCACGCTTGATGAACATTATTCAACAACTCCTCGAAGAACTGGCCGGTCCCCCTGATTGACGCTAAATTTAGTAGTCTTAAACCCCGCGCAGCTAGATGCAACAACGTGCAATTGTCAAAGCGGAATCACCGGTTGCAGACGAATACCTAGGACCCATGCGATGATTCTCCCCCAGAAAAACGAGAGTGTCAGTTGGACGATCGCTGTTTGTCTACTGGCTGGTTTTCTATGGTATGGCGCTAAGAACGTATGTGCCCAGCATTCAACCGATGATCGCACGGGGGCACCGAAAGGTGGCTTGCGTTCTGAACCACTGTCGACAGACGCATCATTGAGCGGGATGGTGCTGCTAGATGGTTTCACCGCTTACGCATTGGCTAGCGAGCCGCAGGTCGTCGATCCGGTTGACATTGCCTTCGACGACCGCGGTCGGATGTGGGTTGTCGAAATGCGTGACTATCCATTTCAGGTTGCCCAATCGCCGCAAGGGAAGATTCGTGTTCTTAGTGATACGGATGGCGACGGCCAGTATGACGCAAGCACAACATTCGCTGATCACCTAGAGATGCCCACCGGATTGGCACTGTGGAAGGATGGCGTTGTTGTCACTTTGGCTGGTAAACTGATTTACTTGCGAGATGCGGATGGTGATTTGCAAGTAGATGAAACGCAAGTTTGGCTTGAAGGCTTTGCTCAGGACAACGAGCAACTGCGCGCCAACCATCCGCGACTCGGCTTGGATGGCAAGTGGACGATTGCTTGTGGCCTGCGCGGCGGCAATATTCAGCTTGGATCGCATTTTCGTTCACTCCAAGATGAACCGAGCCAGCCGCAGCCTTTAGCAGTAGGCAGTCGCGATGTCTGCTTCGATCCCGAAACAGGATCGCTCAAATTGATCACAGGCCCGGCGCAGTTTGGGCTCTGCTTTGACGTCATGGGCCATCGCACGTTCTGCAGCAACCGCAATCCCGCGGTTCAAGTCGTTTTTGAGCAAGAGGATCTGAGCGGAAACGCATTGGCGGGCATCTTGCCTTCAGTTCGCGATGTAGTGCCCGCGGGTGAACGGTCGAAGGTCTACCCGCTGGTGGACGCCTGGACGACTTCAAACCTACACGCCGGACAATTCACCGCAGCCTGCGGTGTACTGACAACGTCGGTAGTAGGGCAGTCTGAAGATCGCCAGATGCAATTGCAAAACGCCATTTACTGCTGTGAACCAACCGGGAGTTTGGTCAAGCGCGTGCGTGCGAACGTCAGCAACTATCGCTCGAATGTCTTGCCAGATCCAGCCACCCAGTCGCGCGAATGGTTGGCTAGCCGCGATGTGTGGTTTCGGCCAGTCAATGTGGTGCATACTCCTGACGGCGAAGTGGCGATTGTGGATATGCACCGTGCGGTGATCGAGCATCCTGCATGGGTACCTGAGGAACTAAAGAACCGCCCCGACGAACGTTGGGGCGATCAGGCTGGCCGGATTTATTGGGTTGGCCCAACGGGGGCGCATGCTGAGAGTCAAGCCCCAACATGGATAGACACACTTCGCTCACTACAAGATCGGCCACTGGGGACTCGCAGCAGTGCAGAACTAATTGGGCTCGTGGCAGACAACCGAACATGGATTCGCGAAACGGCGGCTCGCTTGTTGCAAGAGAGGCAAACCAGCGATGCAACAGCTAGCCTCTTGGAGCAAGCCAAAGACGCGACACGATCGATGGTAGGTCGCATCGCGTCGTTGCGAGTAGCCGTCGGTTTGAGCCGCTTTGCAGCTACCGAAGTCGGCCCTGGCATTCTCGAATTTCTCAGCGACGACGTTGATGATGAATTGTTGACGGCGCTACTACGCGAAATGCGCATGACCGATTTGCTGAGGGACCCGTTATTGCCCGAGTTGGAAAAGATCGCGCATCGCGGTAACAAAGAATTACGATTTGAGGCGCTGCTATGTATGAGTCGCTTGTCGTCCGTTGTGCCGATCAGTCGTGATTGGACGCAGTCGCTGGTGGAGGCTGCTGTGCGGTCAGAAGATCCGTACATGCTGGTTGCGGCCGCCGGTGTGGTCCGCCATCAGCCGCACTGGCTTCTACGCAGTTGGATTGACGAACTCTCCGACAACCGCCTGCATCCAGAGGCACCAATACAAACCATGGCTCAGGCAGTTGCTGCGGCAGCACTGAAACACAAGAGCCCGGACGATCAAGCCGATATCGAAGCCGTATTTATGGACATCGCCGAGACCATCATGGAAGCTCAGGATTCGGATCGGTTGCTCGCTAGCCTAACTGCTGTAAGCGAGTGGACGCGGCGCGACGCAACCCATTCAACACGTTTGCAGAGTACTGGGTTCTGGGATACGATCGCGGCTGCGATACGGGCTCGCCAATGGTCAGCAGCCACCTGGAAGCAAGCTGTCGAACTGCTCAGTCGGTCACCGCGAGCAGACGACATGCTGCTCTTGGCGGAGTTGGCTCGCAGCGAAACAGCTCCTGACTTACGTTTGGCTCTGATTCGCGCGTGGGCGTCTGCGGGCGGCCAGCAGTGTGACGATTTCCTGATCGAGTCGCTCGCGGCCAGCTCGCCCAACAGTTTGCGAGTCCTGCTGGAGTTGATCGCACAGCGACCAGAGCGATTGGAACAACTGGCGGCTGAAGTTGCCAGCGGGCGCTTCACGGCCAAACAAATCGGTCCGGGCGAGCTGAAAAAGTTGATTGCACGAGCCAATGGGGAATCGAAAACAATACTGCAGTTTGCCCTCGATGCGCTCGTCAATTCCGACCGCGCGAAAGTCGTTCAAGAGTTTGAGCCCTGCCTCGACCTGCCAGCCGATGCAATTCGTGGTCAGCAAGTCTTCAAGACACAATGCGCGGCCTGTCACCGGATCGCAGATGTGGGGGTCCAGGTTGGACCTGATATCTCCGATTCCCGCACCCAGCAACCGATCCAGTTGCTCAATTCGATTTTGAATCCGAACCTGGTCATCGACAACAACTACTTTCGTTATGTCGTGCTAACAGAAAGTGATCAAATTGTCGACGGGATCATCGCTGAAGAAACGTCCGAGGCGGTTGTCATCCGCGGGCAGGACAACAAGCGAACCGTCGTGCCTCGCTCCGAAATTGTCGAAATGAAGGCGACTGGAGTATCGCTCATGCCAGAAGGGCTGGAGGCTCAAATTGACCAACAAGCCATGGCCGACTTAATCGCTTATATTAAGGGCTGGCGCTATCTCGATGGCACCGTACCAGCTCAATGACCACCCAGACGCAAACGATCGCGACGGTTCTACCAATTTGTAACAGGCATTTTACGCTGGAAACTAGGATGCAGCATGGACGACTCCGCTTCTCCCCCGGATATCATTGGCTGGCGGGAATACGTGTCCTTACCAGATTTGGGAATTCGATCAATCAAAGTCAAAGTGGATACGGGAGCGCGATCGAGCAGTTTGCACGCGTATGACATCACGGAATTCTCGCGTGACGGGGAACGTTGGCTCCGTTTCTGTGTACATCCCTGGCAGCGAAACGATAGGAAAATTGTGGCTGCGGAGGCAAGAGTGCTAGATGTTCGTAGCATTCGCAGTTCAAGTGGCGAATTGAACGAACGCTATGTAATTATGACTACGGCCCGTTTACTAGGTCAATCTTGGCCTATAGAACTGACGTTAGCCAATCGCGATCAGATGGGCTTTCGGATGCTGCTTGGTCGCGAAGCAATTCGCGGACGGATGCTGGTCGACCCAGGCAGATCTTACTTCGGCGGCATCCCGAAACGCAAGAAGCGTTCGTAACACTTACAAAATAGCGATGGCGTCTATCTACTATGAAACTTGGTATTCTTTCGTGCAGCCCACAATGTTACAGCACTCGACGGTTGCGCGAGGCAGCGCTGCAACGCGACCACACCGTCCGCGTGCTGGATACGCTCAAGTTCGCCATCGATTTGGAGCAGGGCGAACCCGACCTGTACTACCGCCAAAAACAACTATCCGAATACGACGCTGTGCTGCCTCGCGTAGGTGCATCCATCACGTATTTTGGAACTGCCGTCGTACGCCAATTCGAACAAATGGATGTCTTCTGCGGAAACACGTCGGCAGGCATCTCAAATTCTCGCGACAAACTCCGCTGCCTACAAATCCTGAGCCGACATCATATCGGCATCCCCAAGACAACTTTTGTACGTGACAAGAAGGATGTTTTGCCAGCCATCGAGCGTGTGGGCGGTGCTCCCGTTGTCATTAAATTGATCGAAGGCACACAAGGAATCGGCGTTCTGCTCGCCGAGTCTGTGAAGTCCGCCGAGGCGATTATTGAACTACTCCAAAGCCAGCGACAAAACGTGTTGGTGCAAAAATTCGTATCCGAAAGCAAAGGTCGTGACATTCGCGCTTTTGTGGTAGGCGATCAGGTAGTGGCCGCCATGCGCCGTGTCGCGCAAGGTCAAGAGTTTCGTAGCAACGTGCATCGCGGCGGACGGACGGAACAAGTGGAGTTGGACGACTACTTCAAAGAAACCGCCGTTCGAGCCGCTCAAATCATGGGCCTACGCATCGCCGGTGTCGACCTGCTCGAAGGCACCGATGGGCCACAGGTCATGGAAGTCAATTCGTCCCCCGGACTAGAAGGCATCGAAACGTGTACCCACCTGGACGTTGCCGGGGCCATTGTCGAATATCTGGCTGCCCAAGTTGATTTTCCCGAGATCGACGTCCGCCAACGCTTGACCGTCAGCCGGGGGTATGGCATCGCTGAACTCCACATACCAGAAGGCTCGACGTATATCGGCAAGAACATCATCGAATCGGGCTTGCGCGATAACGACATTAACGTCTTGACGCTTTATCGCGGGACCACCGTAGTTCCTAACCCGCGCTCCGACCGCGTTCTCGAAGCAGGTGATCGATTGCTGTGCTTCGGCAAGCTTGAATCGATGCGCGGCATGATCCCCAAGAAAGCTCGCAAACGTCGCTCGCCACAAGTGCAGTTGATCGAAAACTCCGAAGTTGCCGCTATCGAAGATGGCGTTCAGCAGTAGTGACAGGCTCGGGAGTCTTTTCAGCCTAAATCGCTAAACCCATTCGCAGCCATATGTTCCTATCCGCGGTATCTCATCGGTGGCGGCGCTGCTGAAAAGACTCCCGACCCTTTCCCGTAGTAAGAGGCTACTTTGAGTTCAATCGGCGGCGGAGATCGCGAAATTCTTGGGGCCAGGGAGCCGAGAACTGAAGCATTTCTTGCGTGATGGGATGCATGATGCCTAGCGTTTCAGCGTGCAAAGCAAGCCGCTTATAGGGCCAGAGCGGATGCTCCGCTTCACGCGGGCGGTAGCGCGGATCACCGAGAATTGGATGGCCCGCTTCTGCCATGTGTACGCGAATTTGGTTGCGTCGTCCGGTTTCCAATCGCACTTCGACCAATGTCACGCCGCGCCACCGCTGTTTAACAGTAAAGTGCGTGATGGCCAGTTCTCCGGCTTCGGAATCGGCGACGGAGTAGCGGTTCAGTGCTTCGTCAGTGGCCAAGTACGAGCGGATAGTGCCTTCCGCAGCTAGCAGATTGCCTTGCAGTATGGCGTTGTATCGCCGTTGAGGCTTGCGTGCAGCAAATTGATCGCGAATCAAGTCGGCGACGTGGGTAGATTTTGCGAAGACGAGCAACCCTGAGACACCGCGGTCCAAGCGATGCACGCAAATCGCTTGCGCTGCAGGCTGCTGCCGCTCTAGCCATTTGCGAATTTGAGATTGCAGGGTCTGCGATTCTCGTTTGGGGGTTGGTACGGTCAACAATCCGGCTGGCTTGTTGACCACGATCAGGTGCTCATCGTCATGCACAACTTCAAAGCGAGCCATGGATTTCTTGGCATTCTTTTTGTGCGTGACGACTGGCTGCGGGGCATAGTCGATGTGCAATTCATCGCCGACGCGCATCTGCAAATGGGTTTGCGCAACGGTCCGTCCCTGACACTGCACCGCCCCATCATGGATCAATCGTTCAGCAACTGCCCGTTTTACCTTGAGTGCCATCTGTACCAAACTGACCGCCGTTCGCGCAGGCACAGGCAGATTATCTGTAACTACAAATTGGACAATCATGTCTTTGCTCGTTCTAATTTCATGGCAATTCGGCTCGGCAATCATCAATTCCCTTGCAGCAAGTCATGCCGCTCATCAGGCATCTGCCTCACCAGTGCTGCGCGCTACGCAGTACAACGGCATCCTCGTGCTGCTGAATTAAGTGCGCCAGTTGGGCTTCATTCTCGAGTACAGCTACGCCCAGGCTCTCGACCGACGCAGCGCGAAGCTCCGACGCTAGATACACATGATGATCACTGGTAACTTGTAGAATAACGGCTGCTGGTAAAGCATTATCGCCAGTGTCTTTTGATAGCTTGGTGGCAATTTGATCTCGATCATGATGCACGTCACTCAAGCGTTGCAGCCCTTGGCAAACGGATTCGTGTAGTTGGGTACACAGCGCGATGGAGCCACCGGGGGCCGTGAAACGGGCCGCCGCCCTCAAGGCTCGGGCGACCGCATGCCAAGTCTGCTGGGCCGGACTGCCATCCAGAAGCGCGATGACAAAGTGGCTACTGGCTTTAGCTTCGGTCCACAGCCGCTCGTATTCACGTTGTGAGGCTTCTGCTAGCGGTTCGGTCAGGCCCGCGAGCACCGCCCCAACCTGTTGTCCATCGGCAGGCACGACATTCACGGCCGCTAGGATCCCCAGCCACCACGCCGCTTCGTCCGCCCAAGACTTTAACTTCTGGTGCTCGTTAGCCACGTCCAAGCGAGGCAAGCTGAAGAAATGGCCACGCGTTTGGCGGTTCGACAACCACGGAAAAATGCTATAGCTGCCAACATAGTCGAGGGCAGTTGAACGTTGCACACACACAATCGGCAAGACCACATCCGCATCGACTAGCGTGCGATTGATATAGATCGGATCCGACTGGTCATTGGCAGCCACATATGCGACTGCTTCCGCGACATCCGGATCGTGCAGTTGCACCTCGACTTCTGCCAGACCGTCATGCGTCATTTGATCGACCACTTCGCGCTGTAAAGCTGTCGAGTTGCTAGCTAGGACGACCTTGAGATTTTCAGCCGAGGTACCTTTTTCACGCAGCCAACCAACTACGCCACTAACGACACGCGGCAGGTCGGGCGTTGCGGCATCGACCGCCAAAGCCACCACATCGCCGGGAACGACGATTTGATCCAGCGAGGGCAGTCCAATGGGCGACTCTAGAGCCCTTGCGATGCTAGCACTTGTGCCACTGGATTCAGCTGTCGATTGCAATATTGGCAAAGGTCGGGGGATCGACCAGGCGACACCGCCAAAGTGCAAAGTGGTTTCATAGGTCATGGCAGTCATAACAAGAGCTGATTTTGAGTTCACTAGTAGTCGGTGGTCGAAGCAACATTGCTGTCGGCAAACCGTTTTTGCTAAGGTCGCTAGCGTCGGTGAGATAGCTCCCCCAGTCCCTCCGACGTGCCCGACATCGAAGCGACTGCTAATTCTACGTCAATCAACCGATTCCCGGCAGGACACTCTCACACAGATGAAATACCGTACTCTTTCCAATTGCCACGGTCGAAATTGCCCCATCGCTATCCAGATCTACCTCAGATGGTTCACCTTTGTGGCGTCCATTGTCGTCCTCTACCTCGCGACGGGCTGCGATCGTACCGATGAGCTGGCCAGGCCGACGACTGCGAACGGCGCGGACGGGGCCAGCCAGCAGCGGTTGGTCGGCGCGACGATTTCGCCCCAAGCGACGATCGATGAGTGTATTCGCAGCTACCAACGTTTGACCAGCTACGAGGATCATGCGTATGCGCGATTGAGTTACAAACTAGATGGGCAGCCCAATATGGATCAAGCACCCTTGTCCATCGCCTGGAACGATCATGGACAATTGGGATTACACGTCTATTCTGTCGAAGCGGGGCCTGCTCCATCAGACGGCCAGCGGTGGCGTCTGAAATTGTCAGATGGAGCCCTGGAAGCTCAAGTTCTCAGCCGCGAAGTGCCGTCAGCTGTTAGCTTTGAATGGCTGCTGAGTGATCCGATTGTTGCTGATCGCCTGGCTGCCGGACTAGCCGGTTTTCCTCCCCAGTTGTATCTGCTACTGGGGCCACAACCACTGCGAGGGCTCGTCAACGAATCCGCTACCTTGTCTTTTGAGTCTCCACAGCAGATCGACCAGCGTGTCTGCCATGTTATCGCGATCGTGCATGGCCCGCTGCGCTATAGGCTCTGGATTGACCAAGCGGAGATGCTGCTGCGGCGTATTCAGATTCCAAGTGAGAACCTGGCACCACAGATTCGAGCCGACCCGCGCGTTACGGAATTGAGACTGACGATCGAGATTGATGACATCCGCACCAACCAGCGCGTGGACTGGGAACGATTCGCGGTGGCTGCGCAAGCGGATGATGTGCTAGTGACGCATTTCGTACCTGCTCCTCCAGTCGTCGATACAACCAACATCGGTGAGCGAATCCCAGCCTTTACGCTCGCCTCACCCACTGGCAATACGGTCTACGATTCTACGGCAGCCAAGCAACGCAAAGCGACTGTATTGGTTTGGCTGGCCGATCATCCGGCTTGTCGTGTCGCAGCCGAGCAACTGACCCAGACGGCAAGCCAATTGGTCGATGCGGGCTTGCCGCAAGACGCCATCGAATTCATTTCGGTGTGGGCTGAGCCTCAGCCTCCGCCAGATTCCAATTTTGATTCGTTGGCAAAAGACTGGAACCTGCCTGGCCAGCTGGCTATCGACCGCGACGCGCTCGGCCGCGACCTGTTCGCCGTGCAAGAAGCTCCTACGCTTATTGTGCTCGACCAGAGCAACCGGCTGCAGCTGCGTGAAACGCGTGCGAATCCCGTGTTGGATCAAGTTTTGCCCACGTTGCTAGGCCGTCTGGTCGATGGAGCCGATTTGGCCAGCGAAGCACTGGACCGTAACGCCACGATGATGCATCGCTATCAAGCCGAGTTGGCAATGGCCAGCGCTGTGGACGGACCAGTGTCGCCAAGGCCCGAATCCTATGCCCCGCTGTACTTCGCGGTGACCGAAGCAGCCCGCCATTCACACGCCTCTGCGGTCGTGGCTGCTGCCGCCGATCTGCGCGGCGCTTCGGTGCCTTACCGCCGACGGTGTGCTCGAGAGTTATGACGCCGCTGGCACTCGCACGATAAAACTAAACACCGGCTGGCAACTGCCGCATGATTCCAATTCCGGACGTTTGCTCCCGTCTGAAAATGGCGACTATTTCGCTTGGCTGCAGGCTGGCGGGCAAAGCGTCTTGGTCTTTGATTCGACGTCCAATCAATCCACAACTTTGGAGCTGAGCGGTCGGACCGTCGATGCCGGTTGGCTGCGATTGAACGGGGCCGCCCCACCAAGATTAGCTGTTGTGACCTCGGACTCGCGAACGGTGTTGCTTGACCCGAGCAACCATGAACAACTCAGTGGCAGCAGCGCCGCGCCGCCGCTGGCCGTCATCGCCTATGAGCAAGTCGCGTCGCCCGTTGGTGGGTTGGTTTTCCTGCAAGATCGCTCAGTCGAACAATTGCAGTTGTCGGAGGAGTCAACGTTGAGCCGGATTCCGGGCAGACCAGCCGCTTTCGCTAAGCCAAGTTCGCCAGGCGTGGTGGCTGATAAGCTGGGATTCACTCCAGCGGCAGGTCCGTGGAAGTCGATCCGTACCGAACAAGGCAACCTCACGTTGGCTCATGGTTGGCTAGCCGCAGATGAACCAGCCGTGTTCATGCTCGATAACCAGTTCAACCAACTGTGGCATGCGCGCATGCCGCTCGAACTGCCCGGCGCTTGGCATTTGACAACCGCTTGGCAGAATCCAGCGACTGGCCAACCCGTCTGGGCTGTAGTAGACGAGACCAATACGGTCCACCTGTTCCGTGCTGACGGACGCAGCAACGATCACTTCCGAGTCGCCGAGCGCATCGTCGGAGTTTCGCTGCTCGCCGAAGCGAGCCAACTCCTGCTGCGCATCGTTACACCCCATGAAACGATCACGCACGCACTGCGTTGAGTGGCCACCATATGGTTCAACTCTACGCACCTCGCAGATAGGCATTTCCAGCAGAAAACTCCATGCGTTACATAATCATCGGTGGGGGAACGGCCGGATGTTGGCTGGCGCGTCAACTTGCATCGCAGCAGACGGGCCAAGTGGCTCTATTGGAAGCTGGTCCACCGACCAGCGACGTGCGGACCGTTGTACCCTGCTATTATCCGAAGCTATTTGGATCAAAACTTGACTGGGGTTGGCGCACCCAGCCTCAACCTTCTCTTGCAGGAAGACAAATCTCATGGCCGCGTGGTCGATTGCTTGGCGGCAGTGGTGCGATCAATGCGCTGATCCACTTGCAAGCTGCGGACGGCGACTTTGCGCGATGGGGATGGGAGTGGGCTAGCGATTGCCGACAACGGTTGGAGCAAGTGTGCGAAACGCCAGAAACACTGGTTGAGCCTCATCCCTGGTCGCAGGTGTTTCTGCGTGCTGCTGGCGAAGCAGGTTTGTCGATCACCATGCCACTCGTTCAATCAGCTCCAAATCGCTGTGGCTTGCTGTCATTATCCAGCCGGGGCGGTCGACGAGTGCAACCCAGTCAGGGACTTGCAGCCATCGACAATCTCAGCCTCGTGACCGGGTGTCAGGTGCAGCGCATTGTTACGCGAGCTGGTCAGGCGCGCGGTGTAGACTATCTCGATACTGCAGGCCAATTGTGCCATTTGCAGTCCGACGAAGAAATCATACTATGTGCCGGTGCGATCGGTTCTCCAGTCCTATTGTTTCAATCCGGGATCGGTCCACGTGCTGTTCTCGCGTCGGTAGGGATCCCTTGTGACCATGAGCTGACAGCCGTCGGCAGGAACTTGCAGGACCATTTGGTCTATCCTGTCACTTTTGCGACTCGCGACTCGCGCGGTCTGCCGCGTCGCCACAATCGCGATTCGAGGCTTAAGTATCGTAGTACCGGAGCTGGCAACATGGCCAGCAATATTGCAGAAGCAGCCGCGTTTTCTGCGCGTGGGGTGTCAGGTAGCTCCTCAACAGATTGCAGCGATTTTCAGATTCATTTCACGCCGACGCACTACCTCAAATACCCGCGAATTGCTACCGAGCATAACCATCTAAGTCTAGCGGTTACCGATTTGCATCCCCACAGTCGCGGTAGTATTACTGCAGCGAAATCGACAGATGGCAGTCTTCGCCCAGCAATTGACCCCGCCTATCTTCATGAGGCACGCGATGTGGATCGCTTCTTGGATGGGATCGCCTGGGCGCGCAGCATTGCCTCGCAACCAAGCTTTAAAAGGTTGATCAGCGAGGAACTTCTGCCAGGAGCGAAACGTCAAGAACCCGGTGCGATCGTCAAGTCGCTGAGCATGTTCGCCCAGTCGATCTACCATCCGGTGGGTACCTGTCGTATGCAATCCAGCGTCGATGGCGCGGCGAACGCAACGGTGGTTGACCGAGAGTTTCGCGTGCATGGAGTTGATAATCTCCGCGTGGTCGATGCTTCGGTGCTCCCCGACTTGCCGAGTGGCAATACGAACGTGGTGGTCATGCTCATCGCCCAGCATGCGGCCGAATTAATCCTCCGCAAGACATCCATAGGTGAACCTGGGTAACTGCCATTTCGATGGATGGGCTCGCTGCGGAGGGGCTCGATTCTGAGGAGGGCTCGATTCTCCCACCGCGGAGAGACGCAGCTGCCTGCTTCAAAGCGACTGCTGGAATTGGTCGAACAGGTATTGGCTATCATGCGGTCCGGCGGACGCTTCCGGGTGGTATTGGACGCTGAATGCTGGAGCGGTCCGATGTCGTACACCGGCGATAGTGTCGTCGTGGAGATTGCGATGCGTGACCGTTAAGTCAGCGGGCAAGGAGGCTTCTTCGACAGCAAAACCGTGGTTCTGCGAAGTGATTTCGACGCGTCCGTTTTCTACGTTCAGCACCGGTTGATTGCTGCCGCGGTGACCGAACTTGAGCTTGAACGTCTTTGCACCGGCTGCCAAACTTAGCAATTGGTGTCCCAGGCAAATTCCGAAAATGGGACGCTGGCCAATCAATTCACGAATGGTCTTGATGGCGTAATCCAGGGGCTCGGGATCGCCTGGTCCGTTGCTAAGAAAGATACCATCGGGTTTCTGGTCGAGCACTTCGCTCGCAGTGGCTGTGCCTGGCAGAATGGTTACACGATTGCCTCGTTCAAACAAATGCCGAGGGATATTCCACTTCATGCCAAAATCGAGACATACGATGTGGGGTTTCGACGCGTCTGCTTCGCCAAGGCAGACCCGATTTTCGTCCAGCCGATAGAGTGCTTCATTCCAACTCCGTAGTTTGGCGGGCACGACTTCTCGCACCAAATCACGCCCGACGAGGCTGGGGCTCTTGCGAGCCTTTTCGACCAAGGACTGCTCATCCAAGTCTGTCGTCGACACCATGCCTTTCATCGCCCCATGTGAGCGAATGTGGCGCACTAACGCTCGAGTGTCCACGCCAGAAATAGCGACGATATTATGTTGCTTTAGATAATCGCTCAGGCCGGCTTGCGAGCGGAAATTGCTATGTAATCGGCTGTCGGCACGCACCACAAACGCAGCGACTTGTGGGTGATCGCTCTCGACGTCATGCTCGTTGGTGCCATAGTTGCCGATTTCCGTATAGGTCATCGTGACAATTTGGCCGTGATAGCTTGGATCGGTCAGGATTTCTTGATAGCCCGTCATTGACGTATTGAAAACGACTTCACCCGCGGCTTCACCAGCGGCACCAATAGCGAATCCGCGATAAATCGTTCCATCTTCAAGTGCCAACAAGGCAGAGTTAACTGAGCGAAGCAATGCAAGCCTCCACAAGCGTAAAATGCGAATTCACCTGACCAGAAACAAATTTCGGCCAGTATACGCCATACCCATGTTTTCGAGTAGCAGGCACACTCCGAGTGCCGTCCGCCGGTCCCTAATCCCTTTTTCTCACTGTCTCGCCGCGCTAAGCGGGGTTGTTGATCGCCGCGCGGCGGGCGGGCTTGGGTACGACGCGGATAAGTGGGACCGTGGTCAATCCACCGTGAAAAGTGCGCCCAGAATCGAGATAGTGATCAAAGACGAATGCACCGCGTTTGGCATTCCCAGCACTTAAACAGCGCAAAATGGCGGGATAACCGCATTCTGAGCATTCAACTCGCAAGCCGTGGCTATCGAGCAACGTGTGGACCGCACGAGCGAATTCCTGATTCTCAGCCAGCGAAGCAAACGCCCAGCCATGAAAGGTTTGGAGTCGCGTCTCGATTGCGCGCAGGATCTGCTGCTGCATCGATAGCACGTCGTTGGTCAACTGCTCCAAATTCTGGAGTGCTACACCCACATTGGCGGCGGGCATTGCAATGCGAGACCGCAATCCACCATATACCCGCTCGGCCAGCAATTGAACGCAGCGCAGGAAACGTTGGCGCTGTTCTTGCGTCATGCCTTCGTCATGTTCCGCCAAGACGATTTCCAGTAGCGCGATGGGCTCGCCAAAGTGCAAGCATGGACCAAAAAGGATCGGGCGTCCCGTGGGATTTCCCACTTCGCCAGTTTTCGCGGCTGAAGGCTCCGCCAGCATCGGCTGACGCTGTTGCCATGCCAGTTGAACCAGACGCTCGTGCCGCTTGTGCTCCGTCACGCTATCGAGCATTTGATCCATCCGATACCGCACGCCGAACACAGCCCCATTGGCGCCTTGCGTTTTCATCCATGCGACAGCGGCCGAGGCGGCGAACAGTTCACACATTTGGGGCAGCAGCAACTCCAAGAAAGCCTGCAGCGGCAGTTCCCCGTCAACCAACTCGCCCAACTTGCGGACAAGCGCACCGCTCCGACGACCTCCGGATTGCGGCAGAGTTTCAAAAGCTTGTTCAAGTGTCTCGCTTGTCATGTTTCTTCCGTAAAAACGCTTTTGCTGCTACGGCGCTTGTACAAGCGCGGCACCTCACCTGGATGCGTCCAGTCAACCGCAAGTTCCCTGCAATCTGAATAACCAGAAAAACGACCGAAAGCGATCAGCGAGAACTGACCGAAAAAACCAACTTTTGCTCTCTGGCGGTATTCCCCCGAGCCTCACGACCTGTTTATACTCTTAGTACGAACGCCGGGCAACCTTTAAGTAGGCCCGGCGATAACTTTATTCTTTTCGCGGGTCGATTGTGGCCTGCGAATCGATGAGAAACGCGACAAAGCGTGGAACTTGTCAGCAGTTGGCGGGATCAAAGAAGGCGATTGAGCTAAAGCATGTCTACAAGAATCGTTGTCCGCGACGCTGCCGTTGAGCTATCGCCAAGCGTTCGATTGGTATAACCGGTAGTGACCTTGGGCTTTCGCTCGCAGACTACACCGTGACAGATCATGAAACCTTGAAGCGAGTCTGTTCAGCATTTAACTTCAACGTTCAGCCCACTTTTCAATCATTCATAGGCGCACGTTTGTATGTCGACCACGCCATCCCAAGAGACGGTTGAGCAAACCAAACAGCAGATACGTACGCTGATCAATGAGATCGCAGAACTCTCGCGTTCGGAGACGCCCGCCGAGGAATACTATCCGGCCGTCCTCAAGCGTGTCGTTGATGCGTTGGCTGCTGCAGGGGGGGCCATCTGGCTGCGTGACGATGATGGAGTTCATCTCAGCTACCAGATCAATGTCAATCAAAGCCTCCTGGACGCAGATAGTGAAGACGCGGGAAAACATGCCAAGCTGCTGACGCGCTTGTTCATGCGTGGCAAGTCGGAGTTGATTCCACCGTATTCAATGCTGGGCGAGGATCAGGCCGAAGGCAATCCGTCCCAGTTCTTGCTGGTCGTCGCGCCGCTGTCGAGTGGCAAGACGACGACCGGTTTAATCGAAGTCTTCCAGCGCCCGGATTCGGCACCAAATATTCAACGCGGTTATCAGCGTTTTCTCGATCAAATGGCAGGCTTGATTGGCGAGTGGCTAAAGGGACACAACCTGCAGCAAGTTTCCGATCGCCAGTTGATGTGGCAACAAGCTGACCATTTTGCACGGCTCGTACATGATAATCTCGACCTGCGTGATACGGCATTCACGATCGCCAACGAGGGGCGTCAGCTCATCGGTTGCGACCGCGTGAGCGTTGCGATGAAACGCGGAAGCAAGTGTAAAGTGGAAGCGATTAGTGGCCAGGATACGATCGAAAATCGATCCAATATCGTCACGGCACTCAATCGCTTGGCCACACGCGTCGTTTCCGCCGGCCAATCGCTCTGGTATGACGGTTCTGCCGAGGACTTGCCTCCGCAATTAGAAGAAGCCATCGAAGACTACGTGGATTTGTCGCATGGTCGCACAATTTCTGTGCTGCCAATTCGCCGACCCGAAAAGGTAATCGAAGGCGATGTGCATTCCAAAGAAACCATTCAGCGTGAAGACCTCTCCAAACGCGAGATCATCGGCGCGTTGATTATCGAACAAATCGAGAGCCAAGTGCCTCCCGAAATGCTGCGTGCTCGCTGCGATTTGGTGTACGAACACACCGCGCGCGCACTCAGTAATTCCATGACACACAGTGAATTGTTCTTGATGCCTTTGTGGCGTCTGTTGGGGCGCGGCATGTGGCTCTTCCGTGGGTCGGCCCTGCCAAAGACGATGGCGGTTTTGTCGCTCTTGGCCATCGGACTACTGGCCATGTTCTTAATTCAAATCAACCTGGATTTGGAAGCCAACGGAAGTCTGAAACCGACGATTCAACGTCAAGTTTTTGCGCACGTAGACGGCGAAGTTGCAGAAGTTTACGTGGATCACGGCGATGCGGTAGAAGTTGGTCAACCGCTGGTCAAACTACGCAATCGCGAATTGGAAATAGAAATCACTGCTCTCCGGGGACAGCTCGACGAAGTCCGCGAGCAAATTGTCACTCTGGAGCGGATGGCCAATGATACGACGGTCGAACGGGTCGAACGCCTCCGGATGATCGGCCAATTAAAAGAATACGCCAAACGCAAACAGACGCTCGAACTACAACTGGCTCTGCAAGCCGAGAAGGAGAAGGAGCTTATTCGTACCAGCCCAATTGCTGGCATCGTCATGGACTGGAAGTTGAAAGAAAAGCTGCGTGCCCGGCCGGTGGTGATGGGCCAAGTCTTAGCCAACATCGCGGATCCGACGGGCGAGTGGGAAGTCGAGTTATTGATGCCCGAAAAACGCATGAAGTATCTGGACGACGCGATCAAGGATTCTGGTGGCCAGCCGCTGCCGGTGGAATACATTCTGGCCACCAATCCCTCGGATAACCACACGGGGACCCTGCCGATCGAATCGATTCACCAGCGTGCCGAACTGGATCCCACCGATGGCCCAGTCGTCAAGCTGAAAGTCAAACCGGATTCGATGGAAGGCATCAGCCGCCGTCCCGGCGCAAAGGTAATTGCCGACGTAACCTGTGGACGCGCCTCGGCCGCATTTGTCTGGTTCCACGAAGTTGTCGAATGGGTCCAAGCCAACGTCATTTTTTAGTCGGGCTCCGACGGTGAACTTGTTATGAGCTCACCACCCACAACATTAACATTGAATACGCTCCACACTCATCTCATCTTTAGCCTTTGGATTTCGCCATGTTTACCGCACCGAGATTGTTGATCTTTGTTGCCTTAGCGGCCCTGCTTGCTACATCGACCGTAGCTTTCGGCCAAATAAGTTCCTTGGCAGGCTACGAATCATTCGAACGAGGTTATGGAGCAGATCTCAGCCAAAGCCTGAGCAATGGTGTGCTGACGATCAAGTCTGCCAAACTTGCCTGCGTTCATAAACTCCAAGTTGCCGCACAAAGCGATGGACTTATCCAGGAGTTGTTGGCCGATGAAGGTCACGTCGTTGCCAAAGGCGACCTGCTGCTGAGGATCGACCGTCGTGTGGCCGAAGCTGAACTCGACGTTGCTGAAACCGAACTGAAAGCAGCCGAAAAACAAGCTTCGCAAATGGCCGAAGTCGAATACGCAAAGAAGGCTTCGCTTGTAGCAGACGAAGAGTATAAAGCCATCAACGAACTACTGGGCAAAGGCTCGTCGACTTTGTCGGAAACCGTCCGCAAGCGACTGGAAGCCGAACGAGCTAGGCTCGGAATCGACGTCGCCGTCGTCAAGCACGAAAACGAGATTCTAGCTGCTGACGTCGCCAAAGCAAAGGTTGAAGCGGCCAAAGTGCGTTTGGAGTTGTTCGACGTCAAAGCTGAGTTTGACGGTATTGTCGTCGAACGACTGCGTGATCAAGGCGAGTGGATTCGCGCGGGAGAACCAGTCCTACGCCTGACGCACATGAACGAGATGAAGGTTCAAGTCTCGGTGGATGTATCGCAGATTTCACCGTCACAATTGGAAGGCGCCCAGGTAATACTCCGAGTACCGATGAACGTGGACCAGGAGTTTGTGCGTGAGACAATCGTCAGCTTTGTAAGCACAGAAATTACCGGCGATCGGGTGCAGGTTACAGCCAAAGTGCCTAACGAAAAGATTGGCGACACCTGGCAATTACGCGACGGCATGACCGCGTCGGTCGAGATTCGCTTGCGAAACTAAGTTCACTTACAGCTAGGTCTCTGATTGGCGTTCATTGCGCTCTTGCTCGAGATTGCAAGTCCAAGTTCAACGGCATTTCAACACTTTAAGACACTTTAAAACATCGATTAGAGTATCACCGCATGACAACGATGGCTGACAGTTTGGTAAACAGTGCGATGCGGCCCTTGCGGCTGCGCCGTCGACCAGACTTGGAGGCTAAGAAGCATCGCTATCATGGCCGCGTGTACTGGGTCGTCAAGGAACCGGTTGGCCTGAATTACTATCGCTTCCATGAGGAAGAGTACGCTATCTTGAATATGCTAGACGGCGTTACTAGCCTGCAGCAGATCAAGGATCGCTTTCAAGCCGAGTTTGCTCCGCAACGGATCACCTTGCAGGATTTGCAGCAGTTCGTGGGAATGTTGCATCGCAGTGGTTTGGTCATTTCCCAAGCAACTGGACAAGGTCGACAACTGCGTCGTCGCGGCGACCAAAAGAAAAAGAAGGAACTGTTGGGCAAAGCTGCTAACATCTTTGCTTTGCGTTTTCGCGGCATTGATCCTGAGCGTATTCTGAACTTCTTGAATCCTTTCACGTGGTGGATATTTACCCTACCAGCGTTGATCTTGATCTCGATGTTTGGGCTGAGCGCGCTAACCTTAGTGCTGGTTAATTTCCAAGAGTTCCGCACCAAATTGCCCACATTTGAGACATTCTTCGCAGCCCACAACTGGATTTGGCTGGGCGTCACGATGGCGATCGTCAAAATCTTGCACGAGTTCGGGCACGGTCTGAGCTGTAAGCGGTACGGCGGCGAGTGTCACGAAATGGGGTTTATGTTCCTAGTTTTTACGCCATGCCTGTATTGCAACGTTTCCGATTCGTGGATGCTACCCAACAAATGGCATCGGGTGTTTATCGGCGCGGCGGGCATGTATGTGGAATTGATTCTAGCCTCGATCGCTACCTACCTATGGTGGTTCAGTGAACCAGGCATGTTCAATTTCCTGTGTCTGTCGGTCATGTTCATTTGTTCGGTTAGCACCGTCGTCTTCAACGGTAATCCGCTGCTGCGATTTGACGGCTACTACATTTTGATGGACATTCTCGAGATTCCCAACCTGCGTCAAAAGGCGACGGAGATCCTCAAGCGTTGGTTTCAGCAATATTGCTTGGGGCTCGAGCTGCAAGAGAACCCGTTCCTGCCACAAAAGCGACAGGCTTGGTTTGCACTCTACACGGTCGCTTCAGTGATTTATCGCTACGTGGTTGTGTTCTCGATCATGATGTTTCTGATGAAAGTGCTTGAGCCATACGGGTTGCAAGCGTTGGGAAGGCTCATCGCCTTCGCAGGTTTGGCGGGGATGGTTGTCCAGCCAATCTGGTCCACGATCAAGTTTTTCCGTACGCCAGGCAGAGCCAGCAAAATGAAACGCAAAAATGTCCTGACTTCACTCGCCATCGCCGCCGCCGCCATCGCTGCCATCGTGTGGGTACCACTCCCATATCACGTGGACTGTGCCGTTGAGATTCAGCCACGCGACGCCAAGCAGGTTTACGCGATGGTTCCCGGTCGCTTAGTTTCCTGGCACAAAAAGCCAGGCGATACCGTGCAGGCCAATGATACGATCGCCCAATTGGACAGTATCGATCTGCGATTGCGACTCGCGGAGGCTGAGGGCGAATACGATCTAGCCTATACACGCTGGGAGATTATGAAGGATCAATTGACCCAAGACGAACAAGCGCGCACAGTTCAATACGCAAGCCGAGATCGTGCATGCCAAAGCGGAATTGGTGATGAAATTCCGTGATCGTATGGATCTCTTGAACGTTAAAGCCAAGGCAGACGGGGTAATCCTGCCGCCGCCCAGCAAGCCGTTCCCAAAACAAGCAGAAGCGGAAGAACAGTTGCCCATGTGGTACGGCAGTCCCTTTGAAGACCAGAATCAACAAGCTGTGTTTAGTGAGTCGGATCTATTGTGCATGATCGGCGATCCAGGTGCGTGGGACGCTGTGCTCGTCGTCGACCAACACGACATCGACTTGGTAAATGAGGGAGTTGAAGCTGACATTATGGTCGACTCCGCTCGCTTGGATACCTTCTCTGGCAAGATAGAGAAAATATCCGAAATGGAGATGAAGATCTCACCTGAAAACCTGGCGCTGCAGGCGGGTGGTAGGCTGGATACAGAAATGGACTCTTCTGGCCGTATGCGGCCTATTAGCACTTCCTATCAGGCTCGTGTTCCGTTAGAAAACGTAGACGTGCCATTGCGCAGTGGCTATCGCGGACAAGCCAAGATCTACGTCGGCTGGAAATCGCTCGGCTGGAGAATCTATCGATTCTGCACACGCACCTTCAAGTTCGAAATGTAGAGTTGAAAAAGCACGCCATTTTGATCCTAAATTTAGTTTGTGGCAAATCTCAGTCGTCGGCGTGGCGACTGTAGTTTGATCGTTGAAACCCAAGTGCATCATGGTGACGCACTACTTTCGCTGAAAAAGCACGAGGAGAATTTTTGATGGCAAAGACCGAAGACACTCAGGATGCACCCGTTGCGGCACCGGTTCCTGAAAAGCAAGCTGCAGCCGCTCAACAGCAGCAGGTTCAGGTGCAAGTTCATGACACTGACGCTTCGACCGGCTACGCCAATTTTTGCCGCGTAACCGGCTCACCCGAAGAACTGATCGTTGATTTTGGCCTCAACCCACAACCAGTGGGTGTGCCCAAGGATCCAATTCACGTTACCCAGCGCGTCATCATGAATTTCTACACTGCCAAACGCCTGTTGGCTGCTTTGCAAATGAGCGTCCAACGCCACGAAGCAGTCTTCGGAGTCCTCGAAACGGATATCCAAAAGCGACTCCGCGTTCAACAGCAACAAGGCGGCTAACGCTTTAGGCGTTGTGGCCTTGCCATATTGCACTCGAATCAAGAAGGGCATGCAGTTTCACTGCGTGCCCTTTTTCTATCGTGTTCTAAAAGGAGAGCAAGAGACTCAATGCGTCCCCGCATCCCAGTGACATTCGCAATCACTCGACCGCGCAACGGTTTGCAACCAATGATCGGGTTTGAGTGTTTTAGAACGAGCGCTCGGCGACTTCGGTCGATCACATGGTGCACTCTAAGATTCATGTCTTATTGGGGGCAGCGGATCTTTGGCAGTAAGGATTGTGCCTGTTGTTTAGCAGTGTAGTGGGTCGAAAGGAGACAGAGCAACAATCGATCGCGTGGCAACTCTCAGCCTCGGTACTGAAGAATTTGAAACGCAGAGACGCAGAGGGCGCGGAGTTGGAGCGCGACAGACCTCTGCGATCTCCGCGCCTCCGCGTTTAACTCGACCGCGCAACGGTTTGCAACCAATGATCGGGTTTGAGTGTTTTGAAAGAACGGGAGGCAAACCCCGGACACAGCACTCCGTTGGTCTCTGTACCCCACTACCAAGTGCTGTGTCCGCGCTGGGACATCCGCGCTGGGACAGCACTCCGTTCGACTTCTGGATCCCCACCGCCAAGTGCTGTGTCCGCGCTGGGAACCCCCCGACACAGCACTCCATTCGTCTCGGAGTTGGAGCGCGACAGTCCTCTGCGATCTCCGCGCCTCCGCGTTTAACTCGACCACGCAACGGTTGGGGATTGGAGGCAAACCCCGGACACAGCACTCCGTTGGTGTCTGTACCCCCACCACCAAGTGCTGTGTCCGCGCTGGGAGTCGATCGTCGGCTAGGCCCGGAAAAAAACACGGAAATCGATTCCGTTCGCTAAGCAACTCGATTTCCAAAAGCGCTGTCGCCGCGTTCGCGGCTTGAGATGATTCGCGATTCGTTTCCGCCGGTTAACACCGGCGGCTACATGCTGACACCGCATTCGCGGTTGAGAACAGCGTCGACAACGCAATGGAGAATGGAATCGATGACTGCGAACCGCGCAGCAAGATTCGCGGCCTCCTTCGACCGAGTCTACGTCTATCTCGTACAATGCGGATACGTCACCGAATATTTTGAAATTCCATCGCACCCTCTACGCAGTGCAGCGTCATAGATCCATACTTTGTGCTGCATGTTACACTAATTCACACAGCCAAGGCAACTTGTACCAATGGTTATAGGATGGTAGCACCCAAAGCTGACAAAGATTCGTGGTTGCCACCGGAGAGAAATGAGGACCACAATGGGGTAAATCGCCCACGGTTACTTACAACAAGAATTCTGTGTGCAATATTGCTCGGCGGACCGGGAGCATGTTTTTTTCCCTTTTCATTGTGGCTTGTTGTGGCATCTGTGCGACAATTGCTACATAATTCCTCGCCATTCTCATTAATTGTTCTAATAATTGCTGCAAGTGGCGCTCGGGCTTCGTCTGCCTCTTGTGGTTCGTATTTCTTGGTTTGCACGAGGGGTGCGCTGGACTCGTCCAGTTGATTGGAATTGTGTTTGGCGTGTTGACGATGCTACTCGTGATTTCAATTCAGATTGGCCACTTCTTCTAGGAGGCAAACCCCGGACACAGCACTCCGTTGGTGTCTGTACCCCACCACCAAGTGCTGTGTCCGCGAGCCTGGACTGTGTCCGCGAGCCTGACCGAAGAATTTGAAACGCAGAGACGCAGAGAGCCGCGGAGTTGGAGCGCGACAGACCTCTGCGATCTCCGCGCCTCCGCGTTTCACTCGACCGCGCAACGGTTTGCAACCAATGATCGGGTTTGAGTGTTTTAGAACGAGCGCTCGGCGACTTCGGTCGATCACATGGTGCACTCTAAGATTCATGTCTTATTGGGGGCAGCGGATCTTTGGCAGTAAGGATTGTGCCTGTTGTTTAGCAGTGTAGTGGGTCGAAAGGAGACAGAGCAACAATCGATCGCGTGGCAACTCTCAGCCTCGGTACTGAAGAATTTGAAACGCAGAGACGCAGAGGGCGCGGAGTTGGAGCGCGACAGACCTCTGCGATCTCCGCGCCTCCGCGTTTAACTCGACCACGCAACGGTTTGCAACCAATGATCGGGTTTGAGTGTTTTGAAAGAACGGGAGGCAAACCCCGGCAAACCCCGGACACAGCACTCCGTTGGTGTCTGTACCCCCACCACCAAGTGCTGTGTCCGCGCTGGGACATCCGCGCTGGGACAGCACTCCGTTCGACTTCTGGATCCCCACCGCCAAGTGCTGTGTCCGCGCTGGGAGTCGATCGTCGGCTAGGCCCGGAAAGAACGGGCATAGAACGGAAATCGATTCCGTTCGCTAAGCAACTCGATTTCCAAACGCGCTGTCGCCGCGTTCGCGGCTTGAGATGATTCGCGATTCGTTTCCGCCGGTTAACACCGGCGGCTACACGCTGACACCGCATTCGCGGTTGAGAACAGCGTCGACAACGTAATGGAGAATGGAATCGATGACTGCGAACCGCGCAGCATAATTCGCGGCCTCCTTCGCCGAGTCCACGTCCATCTCGTATAAATGGCCTGGAAATAGCTCGTTAACGAAGGAACGGAGCCGCGTTTACCGCGACTCCGTTCATGTTTATTGCTTAATTGCGATTCAAGGCAGCTCTAGATCAAGCCTGCGTATGCAAAGTAGCCGATCGCCGCGACGGTCATAGGAATGCCGTAGGGGAGCAATCGCATACGGGGCTTGCGTTCCTGGGATATTTCGTAGAGCTTGTCAGCGTTTCGCACCGTGTAAATCTCTTGGAGCAGAGCCTGAGCTTGAAACCAGTGTTTTCTCCAGTCGCCACTGACACCAATTTGGATCAAGGCCATGATGGCCCCCACAATTGTGGTGGCGATGAAGATGTACCAAGTGTGTTCGATATGCACGAAAGCTGCGATGCCAGCGAGCAGCTTGACGTCACCTGCACCCATCCCACCAATCAAGTGCAGGCCGAACAGGAGGGCCAACCCGAAGAAGGTAGCGGCTAGACTCCAGCCCAAACCCGCCCAGCCGCCAACCGCAGCGCTGTAGAGCCAACCGGCAAGGATGAGAGGATAGGTGATATTGTTGGGGACCTTCAGGTACATGCCGTCGATGACGGCGGCTACGACCAGTATGGCCGAGACGGTCCACATCGCCCAGTTCTCAATAAAATGTGTTGCAATAAAGTCCATTGGATTACCCAGCTTTGTGACCCGTGTGTGTAAAGAAGTCGCCGAAGGCGGCCTGTTAACGCAAGCTGCAAAACCACACAAACATTGTGGTTAGGATCGTGCCTGCAAAGCACACTATCTCCCAAAGGCCAGCAATGGATTCAGCGGGCATCAAGCATGGCGTCATCTGCATCTCCTCTTAGGGGTAAGTGGCTTGATCGTTGGGACCCAAGCAGAGCAAGCGGCCTGGATCGATGTGTAAAATCGTATTGAGGATAGAGCAAGCCGGGCGACAACCAAGAGTCATCGCACCGGCTATGTCTATATTCTTGAGATGCCGCGGACAGCGACATCGGTTCCAATTAGCTAGCGGTGCCGCCAAGTTGGTTAGCAACGTCGTTGAACGTCGAGTTGGCGTTGGTACCGATCGTTTGGATCGCTCCCAAGCAAACTACAACGATCAGAGCCAGCATAACCGCGTACTCAACCGCAGTTGGCCCGTCTTCTGACTCTAGGAAACGAACGACTTTCGAAGCAAAATTCTTCATTGCATCTCTCCAATGCGTGACCCGTTGCCGGGCAAAAAACGAGAAACGTAAAAGTGAGTCTTCTGTCCCCGGCTTCGCCACCGCCGTCCGACCGAAATCGCCTCACAACACTGCAGCCAGCACACAATGTCACTGCGACACAGTTTGATTTGGCATGCACTTGAAACTTAGGACAAGAAAATAGGCAGTCAAACTTTGCGGGCTAGGAAAGTTGAAGGAATCACGGAATTCCGTTCGAAGCAGGCGATTTCCATTGTGCACATGACCGGCGAGTCGTCATAATCGACCCAAGTGGTCCTTGCCGAACCCCGCACTATTGACCAAATCTTGCTCGCGCAGCAGCTCGAAATTCTTGTCAGACTAATACTATGAAACTCGATTACTACTCGAGACTGATTCCCCGTCGCAGTTGGATTGCGATTGCATTGTGTGCCATGGCCATGAGCTATGTGCCGCTACTGACTTGGGTAAACGAACCATCCACGATATTACTACCTTTGGTCATCAGTTCTATCTGTTTCATGCTGACCATGCGGCATGGACTGCTGCTGGTGATTGCTAGCCAAGTATTAACACTAACGAGCTGGCTGGCAGTCAGCTTGGTATGGCGGGATGTGCTGGTAGTGGAACCTGCGGGAAGTACCGAAGTCTCGAGTGGCACGACCACGCGCACAGCAATTTTCCTGGGGTTGGCACTCGCTCAGCTCAGCGTCGGCCTAGCCCAAATCTTGGTGGTTCGCAGTCCATGGGGGCCAGGTCGAGCGCGACGCCGGCTAGCGTCGCGCGTTCGCCGCCAAACGGCTCGTCTGCAGGCGATTGCCAGCACAGAACGGACTTCCGCTCAGCGCTTCGAGTCTGATCGCCGCGCACTACTAGAGCATCTTCCGGTGCATATCGTGCAGAAAGATCGGGAAGGCAGATTTACTTTTGTTACGCAGTCTTTTTGCGACTTGGTGCGTCGCGACTATGACGATATTATCGGACGCACAGATGCGGACCTGTTTCCGACGGAGGCAGCGCACAAGTTTATGGACGACGATCAAAGGGTGATGAAACTTGCCACTGTTTTTGATGACATTGAGCAAACGCAGCTTCCCGATGGAACGCACAGCTACATGCAAGTTCGTAAGGCTCCGTTGCGTGATGACGCTAACGAAATTGTAGGGGTACAAGGGATCTTCTGGGACGTGACTGAGGAGCATACTGGTCGCCAGGAACTGCAACGCATCGAAGCGCTGGCACATGCCCTGATTCATGCCGCGCTAGATGCGGTCTTGATTGTGGATCCCGAAGGTCGCATTTTGGAAGCCAATCCAGCCTCGGAGACAATCCTGGGCTATACTCGCGACCAAATCGCAATGCACCCGCCGCTTGGCTCAATCATGCAGACAACCTTGGAGGAGGTCGGTGAGCGTGCTACTGATGACGCACAAGAGGTTAACTATTTCGAGCGCAAAGTTCCCATTGCGAAAGTGTTGACATCGGCCACCGGCAAGCGAATTGAAGCGAGGATGCGGCGTCATGATGGTGCGTGGTTCGACGCAGAGGTCTCCACACATCCTCTGTCCATCGAAGGCTCTGAAGGTTGGGCCATGTTTGTGCGTGATATTACTCGGCGCAAGAAATCAGAAACGGAATTGCGATCTGCCAAAGAGTTAGCCGAGCGAGCCAATGCAGCAAAGAGTGAATTTGTCGCCAATGTCAGTCATGAACTGCGCACGCCCTTGACTGGCATTATTGGCTTGCATGAGCTGCTGCAACGCAGTAACACAGACACCCGGCAGCAAAACTATATTCAACTGGCGCAAGTGTCCGCTGGTAATCTACTAAATTTGATCGATGACTTGCTTGATTTCTCGAAGATCGAGGCGGGATGTGTTGAGCTCGAATCGACCCAGTTTTCCGTTGTGGACTGCGTTGAAGAAGCTGCAGCATCTATCGCGGCACGGGCGCAGCTGAAGGGCCTCGAGCTACTCGTCGACCTTCCGAACGATCTACCTCAAGTCTGTATTGGTGACTCGCATCGAATCAAACAGGTACTTCTAAATCTGCTTGGTAATGCCATCAAGTTCACCGAAGTTGGCGATATACGGGTACGTGTGCGGTGCCTAGACGATTCGTCGCTATCTAATTCTGATAATGTATGCGTGCTTCGATTCGAAGTCCATGATCATGGTATCGGTGTGCCTGTCGAGCAGCGCAAGATCATTTTCGATTCTTTCCGCCAGGCTGACAGCAGCACGACACGCCGTTATGGCGGCACGGGGCTTGGTCTTACCATCTGTCGCGACTTGGTGAAGATGATGCAAGGCACCATAGCCGTTGAGGACTCCAATCTCGGTTCGCGTTCGGCAGATCTGCCGTTGGGTAGTTGTTTTTATTTCGAGCTGCCTTTGGAAGTCCATGCAGCGACAGAAACGATTGATCCTCTAAGCGAACCGGCCACCCGGCGCGAAGAAGTTGTTTTGGTGGCGAGTCCAAGCCCATGGCGCGAGTTGCTACAACGGCAACTCGAGGAGCTCGGCTTTCGCTTGACGTTGCTCACGATCGACGACCTATCGAAACGGCGACCCGCGCGGCTGTTTGCTGCTGGCAATCAGTCGATCATCATCGCCGACTACAAAGAGCTTTGTTTACAAAGTTTGCCAACGATTCCCGTGGTAGTGCGTTGGGTCCTACTTTCGCCATTGGCCAGTCCCCAACCGACGGTCATTCCCGACTGGCTAAAGTACGCGGACGTTCATTGGTTAGCACGTCCAGTGCGACGGCAACAGTTGGCTACGGCGCTGGCGGCAGACGCTCCCGCCCTCGCCCCAACAGATCCGCCACCAGTTGCACACGCCGCCCATGTGCTCCTGGTCGAGGATAGCCCCGTCAGCCAAACCGTTTTGCAGGATATGTTGCAAAGTCTTGGCCACCACGTCGAATTGGCAAGCAACGGGAATGAAGCGATTGCTGCCTGCGCTCGCACGCGGTTTGACCTCGTCTTAATGGACATCCAAATGCCAGAAGTTGATGGACTAGCGGCCACCGAGCAGATTCGTTCCCGCGAGACTGGCACGGGATGGCGTCAACCTATCATCGCGCTGACTGCTCACGCGACAGCCGCCGACCGGGAACTGTGCGAGAATTCCGGAATGGACGGGTTCTTAGTCAAGCCGATCAAGCTTGACGAACTTCAGCAAGCCGTGGAGACGATTATGATTTCCCAGGGACAGTCCGTTGGTAGCTCGGCCATTTCCCAGTCGGACGTTTCTCAGGATACCCGCGCTATGACACCTGAGGTTGAGACGCAGGATGAGGCTCAGGAGGCGACAGTCTGTCCCGTTCAGGATTGGCTCAGCGACGCCCCCGAGTGGCCGCAGTTGCTGCAATTAATGGGTGGAAACGAGAAACTGCTGCTCGACGTGTTACAACTGATCGTTCGTGAAATTCCTAAACTGAGCCGCAACTTCGAGAAAGCGGTAGAGCGTCGAGACACCAAGGAAGCGTGTCGTGCGGTGCACACGCTCAAGAGCAATGTGCGGCATGTCGGGCTAAATCGTCTGAGCGCCTACGCCGAGCGACTTGAACATCAAGCTCGGGATGAACGACAGACACAGCTCGAGCGCGCCACTGCTCCGCTCCGCGAGATCGCCTCGGCCGTGGCCGACTGGGCCGAAGCCACGTTAGCCATGCACAAGTCCTAGCAAAGCACCATCAGGCGAAAGCACTCGACGAATGCACTCGAAAACCTCGTTGCAAGGCTCGATGAGAGCTGTGCCTTGGAACCCACTGGCTTGGGACACGCTAGGCTCACGGCACGACAATTGACTCGTATCAGCGAGTGGGTACTCGGCTTCTGGGAGGCACCGCCTCGCCAAACGACTCTACCAGACCACGGTACCACAGGCAGAGTTTACGTGACAACGGGTACCAAACCGAGCCCTAGAGTTGAACCATGGGCGAGGCGCTATAATTCCTCGTAATCCAATTCGAACAACATTCCCATCTGTGCCATATCGCCACTTTCCAGGCCAAGGCTAAACCAGCGAATGCGTTGTTCGGCGCTGCCATGCGTAAAGGCGTCGGGTACCACTCGGCCAGCGGCTGCTTTTTGTAACGTATCGTCACCGATTTGATTGGCGGCTTTGAGAGCCTCACCAATATCGCCAGGATCTAGAATGTCTTTCATTTTCTGTGCGTGGTGTGCCCAAACGCCAGCTAGAAAGTCAGCTTGAAGTTCCGTGCGTACGCTTTCGCGGTTGGCATCGACCTTATTCATGCGAGCTTGGCGACGTTGCACATCCATCGAGATGCCCAATTGATTTTGGATGTGATGTCCAACTTCGTGGGCAATCACGTAAGCGCAAGCAAAGTCACCAGGCGCACCAAACTTGGTCTGCAATTCGTCAAAGAACGAACGATCCAAGTAGACTTTCATATCTCCCGGGCAATAAAACGGCCCGACAGCCGAACTGGCTGAACCACACCCCTGAGTCGACACGTTGCCATCAAAGAATACCAGCACCGGATCTTGGTAATCTTTGCCAACCACCTCAGGAAATAGTCGATTCCAAACATCCTCCGTATCTTTGAGCACAACCTCGGAAAACTCCTGGGATTCAGCTTGCCGGGCGATCAATGCATCGTTGCCACCCGCAGCAGCTTGTGCCTGAACTTGCTGTTGCTGGATCTGGCGACCTGCATCCTGCATGATTTGTTGCGGTGGTTTGCCCATCATGAACGCAATGATGGCACCAATGATCACCACCATAATCCCGCCGCCACCGACCATCGCTGGACCCTTCATACCACGGCGATCTTCAACGTTTGTGCTTCTCTCTCGGCCTTCCCAACGCATCGGGCTTTTTCCCTTGAATAAGTAGTGTTTGGGGTAGCCGCAGTTGCGGCTTAATTGTTCAAATTCACTTCTTGCTAGACTAACGTTTTCCGGCAAATTCAGCAATCATTGGGCCACGCTCTTGAAGTGATGTAACCTTCTAGCGTGCCAAGCTGGATATTCATCAGCCGCTGGCGCTGTGCGTTTGCACAGCGTTCATAATCCCGGCTTGGGCAGTTCAACAGCAGTTTCATAAGAAGCCATGCCACGTGTTTTTAACTTCCGCGCATAGACATTTTCTCCGGCCGTCGCAAAAAGTGTGTCATGCATAGCGCCGCCAAAGGCAATGCCCGTTATCGTCGGCTTACTCGGCTTCTTCAAGATCAAATGCACGCGTCCTAATTGGTCGAGGACTTGGATACCCATGTTGGAAGCCACAAACAAACTGCCTTGGTTATCGACCGACATGGATGTCACACCACTAGTAGCATCTAGGTACGGCATGTGCAAATGACCGTAGCGTTGCCGGTGTTTCAGCGTCCTATCGGCTGCGATTTGCAAGTGGTACGTAAACTGCCGGGCCACGGGAGCCGCGTGAAGAAATCCATGGTCAGCGGATGTCGTAAAGGCAGCCACGGGTTCGGGCAAGGTATGAGCCATCGTAATTTGACCTTCGTAGGTCGACCAATGTAGCGCAGGAGTGGAGTTGTCGCTGAAATAGAAGCCTTCGGGCAGGGTCAGGATACGTTGACACTGGATATCATTCAGGATGATTGTTTCCTTGCCATCTGGCTCGAAACGAACGACCTGTTTAGCATCGCGAACCGCGAAAAGATTTCCCTGGGGACCGAATCCCAAACTGCTGACGCGGCCCGACTGCTCTTTGAAGATACGTGTCTTGCCATCCTCTCCAATACGGTAAATTCGTCCAGCCTTGGAGTCGGCAAAGAACAACTCGCCGGCCGCGTTGCAGACCGGGGCTTCCGCAGCTTGGTGCCCAGAACTAATTTGCTGCCAATCGCTATCGGCTAACATGATATCTGTGCGCCGTTTGGCTGCTGGACTGGGGGTTACTTGAATCGGTTCTGGATAGTCACGCCAGATCCAGCGCAAGGCCTCAGGCATGACCGCTGCTCCGTGTTTGCCGTTGTGGCCACCAGTCCCCCACACTTGCTTGACGTCATAGCCAGCCCACTGCAAGGACGACAATAGATCTTGGTTCGCTACCCACCAGTCACCGGCATAGATATTCAAATCATTGCTGCCGTCTTGCAAGAACACACGAAGTGGCTTCGGTTCGACTTTACGGACAAGCACCGGCAGTTCATTGGCCCCGCGAAGTCCCACGAATGTCCCGATCGTGCTAATCACTCGGCGAAACGCGTCTGGCCGTTCCCAAGCTGCATTAAAAGCGCAAATGCCGCCTGAACTCGCCCCTGCCAGGACGCGATCGCCAGGACTAGTGCTCAAGTTGTATGACTTGCTAACTTCCGGAATCAGTTCTTCGAGCAAGAACCTAGCATAATTGTCGCCTAGCGAGTCGTATTCGAAGCTTCGGTTAAATCGCGGCTGAGCCCCTGCGCGTTCAGGCGGTAACACACCGGGATTTACAAATATCCCGATGGTGACTGGCATCTCGTTGGCGTGAATCAAGTTGTCACAAATTTGTGGTAGACGCCAGTCTTTCGCACGGTTCAATCCATCCTGGACGATCATGGTACATGCGGGCTTTTCAGCGTCGTATTGATGTGGGACATACACCCAATATTCGCGTTGCGTACCGGAGTAGATCTTACTCTCTATCGTAAAGGGTCCGTCTACCTTACCTTCGGGCACACCCTCCTGCCGTTCAGCCTCCGGCGGTATCGGGTATTCTTCCTCCTCCTGGGCGAACGATCCGCTACAGCACAAGAAAAGCCCAATAATCAGTGGGAATATTAGCAGCAGTCGAGAAAACATGGCGGGCATAGGTGCGACTAGGGAATGCGGAAGCCGGACTTGGCGAGTCTAGATGGAATGAACTAGAAGTTGTCAGTAATAGGTTGCCGAATTGGAATACAGGGCACAGCGCGCCCTCCGATTTACTGCACCAGACGGCTCGCGCAGTTCTGCAAATTCAAGAACGTATTTACTGACGGCTTCTAAGTTTAATCCATTGCTGGTCCCACTGGGAGCGGACAATGTCCAGATCCTGCAGCGGCAATCGCCGGTCAGCGCAGCAGGAAGAGCACTTGCTGAGCTGAATTTGAGCCGCGATTGCCTTGGTTGGACTGCTTTTAGGTTTTGGAGACGGATAGACGTCGATTCTGGTGGTCTTTGGGCATGGTGATTGAGAGCTTTGTCCACTTCAACCTAATTCTCTGACTTCTTACTGGCCGCTAACGCCAGTGTTTCTCCCTCGCGATCCAAACGGACGTTGGCGAATGGTGCAAGAGATAACGCGAGGTACTTCCGAGAAACATCCGCGAAACGGCAGATTTGTTGGAACTGCCAACAAAAACGAGGTTAAAGTTTTCCTTCTCAACTTTGCTCCACAGTGCGTTCCCAATATGGAGCGTTTCGTGGATGCTGTGGGTCACTGGACAACTAAAACTCGACACGGATTTCATTTCACCGATCGCTTTTTCTGATTCCGAAATTCGTTGGGGATCGTACACGACATCATCTGGAATCAACTTCGGCCGCAAGAGCATCATGCTGATATGGACCTGCGATCGGTTATTTGGCCAGTCGAATTGTTGCGCTTGCGCCGCAGCCACGTGAGCATGTGGCGAACCGTCATAAGCAATCAAAGTATAAAAATCCAAAGGTGCGGGAGGCGGTGGCCTGTCTGCGGCATTGCGTACTACCAATACCGAGCACTTAGCGTGATTGACAATGTAGTCAGCGGTACTTCCCAACAGCGTTCGATAGGCTGCCGAGTGCCCGCGTGCCCCCAAAGCTACCAAGTCCGCCTCTCTCTGCTTGGCGACTTCATAGATCAACCGACTTGGATGTTCCCGCTCGATGACATGCTCAAAGTCGCTACACGAAGTGGCCAGCTGTTGTTTGGCACGCTCGAAAAGTTGGCTAGCTTCTTCGCGTTCCGCCTCGCGTAACGTCACACCCGTGTCCGTGGTAACGTGCTCGAGTGGAAAGTCGAGCAGGGCCGTCACCATGGTGACCTTTGGTTTTTGGCGAAATGGTAACCGTGACAACAAGCCAACCGCATTTTGTGCGTCAGCCGAATCATCGAGAGCAAGAACAAGATGCATGAGTAACTCCATGAGGAAAGGGTATCCATTTACAACCGCAAGATGTGTGCCAACTTTCTGCAGAAATTGGCGAGCTATTTAGGGTTGAAACACAAGTCGGCTTCCTACCAGCGAATCCTTTTGTCACCACAACCTGTGCGGCAGGAGCGAAACGGCACAGGCCACTAATGAGCCACTGACTCAGCCTGCGCCTGAAACTCGAATCTTAGATTACCATCGAAGTCGATCTTAACACGTCCACCTTCCTCAAGGCGGCCTTTGAGCAGTTCGGTTGCCAGAGGATTTTGGATTTCGCGTTGGATAACACGTTTAAGTGGCCTAGCGCCAAACGCAGGGTCGTAGCCAACTTCCGCGACATGATCTACGGCAGCCGTCGTAATCTCAAGCTCGATTTGGCGTGCGGCCAGCTGTTGCCGCAAATGTTCAAGTTGCAGTAGCACAATACGCCAAATCTGCTCTGGCTGCAAAGGATGGAAGATAATGGTTTCATCCAACCTATTGAGAAACTCGGGTAAGAATCGTGCTTTCAGCGACTCTTTGATCGCGTCTTCCAGTTCCTCGGCGCTCGCTCCCTCGCTGGTGAGTTGCTGGATAACCTGGCTGCCAACGTTGCTTGTCATGACGATGACAGTGTTCGTAAAGTCGACTGTGCGACCATGACCATCGGTCAGCCGACCATCATCGAGCACTTGCAGCAGGATGTTGAAAACATCGGGATGGGCCTTTTCCATTTCATCCAGGAGAATCACGCTGTAGGGACGTCGGCGAACGGCTTCCGTCAATTTTCCACCTTCTTCGTAACCCACGTATCCTGGAGGTGCACCGATTAGACGACTGACGGAATGACGCTCGAGGAATTCACTCATGTCGATGCGCACCATGGCTTGATCATCGTCAAACATGATTTGGGCGAGGGCCTTGCACAACTCGGTCTTACCAACTCCAGTCGGCCCAAGGAACAGAAACGAGCCAATTGGTCGATGGGCGTCTTGCAAACCGCTTCGGCTGCGGCGAACGGCGTTGGAAACTGCCGCGACGGCATTATCCTGTCCGACCACACGTGTATGTAGGCGCTCCTCCATGACCAGCAACTTAGCGCGTTCGGTTTCCATCATGCGCGAGACCGGCACACCGGTCCAAATACTGACGACGTTGGCTATTTCATCCGCAGTTACTTCCGTTCGTAATAAACGTGGCTTGTCAGCTTGAATCTCGGTCGATGGTTTTTCGGCCTCTTGCTCCAGTTGGTCGCGTAGTGCCTGCCGCTGTTTGTCGATTTCGAACAGGCGCTGATAGTCACTTTCAGGGACTGCCAGGCCGCTACGCTGCTTTTCTTGGATCGAAGTATCGAGTTGTTGAAAATCAAGTTCGAGACCATCGAGGCGTTGACGCACGGATTGCACGTCGCTCATACCAAGCTTCTCAGCTTCCCACTGCTCGCGCAAACTGGCCAACTCTTTGCGGAGCGACTCCATCTCCGTTTCGATTGGCGCGAGCTGGCTCAGCATCGAATCGTCGTTCTCTTCGGTCAATTGCCGCTGCGCCAACTCAAGCTGTCGCAGGCGACGTTGCACTGCGTCAATCTCGGCGGGCACGCTTTCCCGTTCCATGGCCAACCGGCTAGCCGCTTCGTCGACCAGATCGATAGCTTTGTCGGGAAGAAAGCGATCCGCTATGTAGCGGTTGGACAGGTTGGCAGCCGCCACGAGGGCGGAGTCGCGGATTTTGATGCCGTGATGCGACTCATAGCGAGACTTCAGGCCCCGCAGAATGGAAATGGTGCTTTCCACTGTAGGCTCGCCTACAAATACAGGCTGGAAGCGTCGTTCCAGCGCCGCATCCTTCTCAATGTACTTGCGATACTCATCCAATGTGGTGGCGCCGATGCAGCGCAAGCTACCACGGGCTAACTCCGGTTTAAGCAGATTGGCAGCGTCACTACCGCCTTCGGCCGCCCCGGCACCGACGACCGTATGCAATTCATCGATGAATAGGATGACCTCGCCATTCGCCTCTTTTACCTCACGCAATACAGCTTTGAGGCGCTCCTCGAACTCGCCGCGAAACTTTGTACCGGCGACCAGCGCGCCCAGGTCTAGGGCAACCACGCGTTTGCTCTTGAGACTCTGTGGCACGTCGCCTTGCACTATGCGAAGCGCCAATCCTTCGACAATGGCCGTCTTGCCGACGCCTGGCTCGCCGATAAGAACTGGATTGTTCTTCGTGCGCCTTGACAGAACTTGGATGACTCGACGAATTTCTTCATCGCGACCAATCACCGGATCAATCTTGTTCTTGTTGGCTTGGGCAATTAAGTCGACACCATATTTTTCGAGAGCATTGAACTTGCCTTCTGGATTCTGATCCGTCACGCGAGCGCTACCACGCAGGGACCTCAGGCCTGAGAGTGCATCGGTCTCATCGATGCCATTGAGTTTCAATACTTGCTTGGCGTGGCCATCGGTGCGCAGCAGCCCCAGAAAGAGATGTTCCGTACTCACGAATTCATCCTTCATTGCATCAGCGGCTTGGGCAGCCGCATCGAGCGCGCTGCGCAGTTGCGGGCCAAGTTGCGGCTCGCGTCCACCACTCTGCTTTGGCAAGCGATCTAGTTCTGAAAGGGTCATCGACCGCAACGTTTCTACCGTCACGCCTAGCTTTCTTAGCAAGGGCAATACGATGCCCTCGTGGTCGACCAAAAGCGCGTCCAAGACATGCAGCGTGTCAATTTCAGGATTTCCCAGTTCTATGGCTTTGGCTTGCGCTCCCGCAACCGCTTCCTGTCCCTTAACTGTCAGTTTGTCAAATCGAAATGCCATGTCCCTCTCTCCTCAATAGTGCTGCTGCCAAACTGGCGGCTTTGCGAAACACGTGCTAAGAGCAATGAAAATTGGATGCCAAGATAGGTATGGACGCAAATTTTCTACAAAAATCCAACATCAGTCTCGCCTCGGCGCAATCTAGCCATCTTGATTGGCAGCGTGAATCCTGTACTTTAGGCTCACCCCCATTGCGGTCTGTTTCTCTTAGAACTTCTTCGATCGGAAAACGCGGTGACACCTTTGCCCTATACGTTTATTCAGTGCGATGCGCCGCTGACCAATGCATTCCGTGTGAACATGCTGCGAGTAATAGTCGCGCGATTAAGTCTGTGTCTCATCCTGTTTCTTTTGGCTACGCCTTCGCTAGCTCAGGAAACACCTCAAGCAGAAACGCCTACGGCAGAAACACCTCAAGCAGAAACGCCTACGGCTAGTCCTGACAGGACCGAATCGCCCGCCGCCCCGGCCAGGCAAGAGCCTGAAATGGGCTTGGACGAGAAGATTGATAAGGCATTCAAGCCGATATCTGATAGTTGGATCGCGTTGGTGACTTCTAAAGTACCCCAAATGCCGATGGTCCTGTTGACGCTAGTTGTAGGAGCAGCCTTTTTTACGCTTGTATTCGCCTTTCCCAACATCAGACTGTTCAGTTTGGCGATCCGTGTCGTCAGCGGTAAATACGACGCAATTGAAAAGCAAGGTGCCGCGGCGGTTACGCCGAGTGATCTGAATGTTGCCGACGGCGATATCGTCGATACGATCCGCGATGAGGGAGAAAATGGTGAAGTCTCCCATTTTCAAGCGCTAGCTACCGCAGTATCAGGCACGGTAGGACTGGGCAACATCGCTGGCGTAGCCGTGGCTATTGCCGTCGGTGGGCCCGGTGCAACGTTCTGGATGATCATTTGCGGTCTATTGGGAATGTCGACGAAGTTCGTTGAATGCACATTAGGAGTTTGCTACCGAGACGTGGAGGCCGACGGGACCGTACATGGTGGTCCCATGTATTACCTGAGCAAAGGACTCAAAGAACTGGGCTTTGGGCCGTTGGGCAAGGTTTTGGGCATCGTCTTTGCTGTTCTCTGCGTTGGCGCGTCATTCGGTGGTGGAAATATGTTCCAGGCCAATCAAGCCACGGCACAAATCAAGACGTTGTTTGGTTTGACTGCCGAAGCTGCAGCCAATGAGCCGTCGGGAATTCAAGCCGCCTCGGGGGCACTTATCGGGGTAGTCATGGCCATCTTGGTCGCCATCGTAATTATTGGCGGCATCAAACGTATCGCTACTGTTACGGAGAAAGTCGTTCCGTTAATGGCAATCATTTACGTCGCGGCAGCGCTCATTATTATCTTGATTAATGCGCGTTATGTACCTGCTGCCTTCCTCGAGATTTACAGCGGCGCATTCAATCCAGCGGCTGGCCTAGGTGGCATCGTCGGAGTAGTCTTGGTCGGTTTCCAACGGGCTGCGTTCTCCAATGAGGCCGGAGCAGGTTCAGCAGCCATCGCTCACTCGGCTGTCAAGACACGCTATCCAGCATCCGAAGGCGTCGTCGCCTTACTCGAACCTTTCATCGATACAGTCGTGATCTGTACGATGACCGCGCTGGTAATCGTACTTTTCAATCACGGAGGCGAGCAGTTTGACTATTCTGCAGCCAATTCGAAAATCAATGGCGTCGTACTCAAGGAAATTGGCGAAAGGGCGGCAGGGCAACAGGTTGGAGGTGTGGATCTAACATCACTGGCATTTGATAGCGCTATCCCAAATTTTCGCTATGTACTGACCATCGCCATTATATTGTTCGCCTTTTCCACGATGATTTCTTGGTCCTATTATGGCTTACAGTCTTGGAAGTTTCTCTTTGGTCGCAGTGGCCTGTCAGATATTTGCTATAAGCTTCTTTTCTGTGTGTTTATTGTGATCGGGTCCGCCTCTAGTTTGAGCGCAGTGATCGACTTTTCGGACGCCATGATTCTAGCCCTGGTCTTTCCGAATATGATCGGACTCGTGATGCTAGTACCTAGAGTCCGTAAGGAACTCAACCTATATCTGGATGCCGTTCGCGGCAGTTAGGATTTTGATATGAAAGCCCACTACTCTGCGGGGATTTGCGCGGTTGTGTCACTGTGGCTTTGTTTCCCGGATCTTTCGCTGGGGCAATCGCAGGCAGAACAGGCACGTCGCCAATTGGGGCTTGTTGGAGATGGTATAGCCGATGATTCTGTGGCGCTGCAGAGATTGATTGCAACGGGAGGCGATGTCCATCTACCCGCGGGGACCTATCGCATTACACGGTCGCTCGTGGTTGACTTGGACCAGAGCGGCTGGACCACCTTGCGCGCCAATGGTGTAGCAACACTCCAAATGGCCGCAGCAGGCCCCGCAATAAAAGTTCAGGGAACGCACTTCAAGTCTGCAGACCCGGAAGGGTATGAAGATCGTGTTTGGCAACAACAACGCATGCCATTGATCGACAGTCTTGCCATCCTAGGCGCGCATCCTGACGCCGATGGGATTCACGCGGTCGGTACTATGCAACTCACAATTACCCGCGTCCATATTCGCAACTGTCGCCATGCAATCCATCTGGCAGAGAATAATCGTAATGTCATCATCTCCGACAGCCACTTGTATGAGAACCGTGGCGTCGGAATCTTTTATGACAAAGTCAATTTGCATCAGTCCAACATTACCGGCTCGCATATCAGCTACAACGGTGGTGGCGGGATTGTCTCACTCGGCGGGAACGTGCGGAATATTCACATCACGGGATGTGATATCGAAAGTAATATGAGTTCCGATAGCCCCCCAACCGCCAATGTGCTGATTGACTGTCGTGAGAGTACCTACGGCACCGCGGAGGTGGCCATCACTGGCTGCACGATTCAACATAACCATACCGCTTTCGAATCGGCAAATATTCGCGTAATTGGTAGTAGTTTGCCTGTCCAACGCCCTGCTACCGACGAAGTTCCCGCGCGAGCAGAGAGAGTGCGCGAAGGCAACATTACGATCACGGGAAATGTCTTGAGTGACGTTGTCGACAATATTCACTTACAAAACTGTCGCGGTGTTACCCTAACAGGCAATACACTTTGGATGGGGTACCGGCACAATTTGTTGATTGAACAGTGTTCCCATATCGTCATTGGCCCCAACAATCTCGACCGTAACCCGCGTTATGATTATGGGGACACTGCTGACGCCAACAACAGCGTCGTCATTCGCGACAGCGAAGACTGTACGATCACGGGGCTACATATTTCTAACGTATGGCGTTCAGAAGCTGGTATGGTCGTTCGTAGATGTCGCAGGATGAATATCAGCAACTGTACGATTTTGGACTGCGGACCGGTGGGACTACTATTGGATGAGCTTCAGCTCAGCCGTGTGTCCAATTGTTTGGTGCGCGATGATCGGCCAGGCGCAGACTCTCAGGCCGTCAAAACAGTTGGGGGGGAGGGCAACCAAATCGACTAGTCTCTAATCCATGCACCCAGCGCCTCTTTTGGGCATTCTGGATACCTTCTTATTGCCGGAGATCTGCGAGAATTGTCGGATGAGCTGGTAGTAATGACCGGTATGATCGGTGCAAAAGCCAAGTCGGTATCACAGTTGGCTGCAGAATTCGGATCAGAAATAGATTCGAGAGTTACATCAATCCGAAAGGTATCTGTGCCCCATCTATCTGTTCTCTGTGTCTATCTAGAGAGGGGGCGAAAGTGCATTCACTTGAAATCGACGATCGAGATTCGTTGGCGATCGATGAGGTTTTTCCCTATGACTTGCTTGATGAATCAGGCACTGTCATGTTGCGGGCTGGTCGCCGATTCACCCTCGAAGTTCAAGACTTACTTGTAATTCGCGGCTGCCGAAGACTTTATTTTCGCCCAGATGTTTTATCGCAGAGCCAGTGCAGGCCGTATGATCAAGCTTGCGCACAAGTTGCGAGCAATCTCTTACGGGAGAGCCCGAAATTAGTTGCGGAGTATACGGAAGCGATTCACAGTGCTAAGCCCGTCGACCCACAGCTCCTGGACCCGATGGTTGCTAACACTCTTGACGTCATTACCAAAGACGCAGCCCCACTGGTTGCAGAGTTAATGCAATTAGCGATGGGAGCCGACATAGCGCCCGCTGTTCGTAGTGTTTGTTTGTCGTCATTAAGCATGGTGGTGGCTGAGTATTTGGGGACCTCTGCTTTTGAATGCCGATCTTTAGGAAAAGCTGGCTTGCTACACGATATTTCTCTGCCTGACGGTATCCCCAATTTTGATCGCAGTGCACCTGACTTTGAGCGTCAGATGGCGAGTTACTGCGCCCATCCGAGCCGCAGCATCGACCTACTCAGACGGCGACTAGTTAGTCTGACAGATTTGGAAGTGGTTCTAATGGGACAAGTGCATGAACAGTGCGATGGCAGTGGTTTCCCAAATGCATTGAGGAAGCGGCATCTACACCCACTGAGCTGCGTATTGAATGCCGTAGACGCTTTCTTAACGCTTACAGTTGCTACCGACTCGCGAGCACGCTTCGTACCAGCTGACGCGCTGGCGTACTTGGCCTACCATGCGGTGGACGGCTGTTTCGACTTAAGAACTATCCAAGCCCTAATCAGTGTCTCAGCCGTGTACCCCATTGGGACTCAGGTTCAATTGAGCGATAAGAGCTTGGCTGTTGTCCTCCGCAGCACTGGGCGCGACTACTGCAAACCCGTGATTCGACGAATGGATCCAGCCAACGAAATTGTCGATCTGAGAGATGCTGCCGTAGAAATCGAAGGCCCTACTACCGTCTCTGCCATGAAGCGACTGCCCAAACGGCGTTTAGCTGAAAAGTTGTGGGTTCCATTCGCTTAAAGCCTGCTCGCGGTTCGAGACCGCGAGCGGACATCGAAGGATTGACCTGCAAACATGCTTACTGCAACGATTCCGATCACCACACTCGGCCAAGTGACCGGAAGCAAGAGCCATGCAATAGCGGATAAGCCTAGCCAATAGAGCCACGGATGGATGGCCAAGATCTGCATGCAGCTTGCGCTTACGCGCTGAGCTAGGATTAACATGAGTATTCCAGCTAGAGCTACCAGCCCAGACGCAAGTAATCTGGGCACCAAGCTTACGTCAGGCTCATCTAGTTCAAGGACGAACTCATCGCTCTTAATAACGTACATGCGAAGTGGCATGATCGGTATTCTATCTGTCGTGTACAGCCATGAATCTGCCCGTTGATCTCGCTGGGGTTCGGACTCCGCCGACGCAGGAATCGAGTAAGCGGTACCGAGTGCGGTCCATAGATCCCCCAGGGTTAACGCGACACTATCATCAATATTCAGGTCAAGGGAAGCGACGGTGGAACGCTCGACGGATAACCCTGGGTCTAATTCAAAGCTGCTTGGACTCCAGGTTGCTAGCCATGCGCCCAGCTCCTGCTTGGAAAGGCCTTGATGAACCTGAAGCGTATTGGCAACTAAATTCAGCCAACGCTCAAGCAGGATTTTCTTCGAAGCAAGTGGCGTTTGATCGTCCACCCCCACAGTCAACACATTCCAGCCCGGCGACTCAGAGACCATCAAGACCAGTCCGGAACGTGCTGTATCCGCTGTGGGTTTGGGCGGTTGCAGAGCCAATTTGGAGGGGTCTGCCACTCGCCAACGTGTCAACAATCGCACGTTGACGGGCATGAAATTGGGATGTAGCTGCACCACTAAACGCCGCTGTGAAACGGACCAAACGGCCGACGAACCTCCAACCTCGGCGCCCAAGACCTCGCAATTCTCCGGAATCTCAAACGGAAGTTCAAGCTGGCCACGTGGTATGACCCAGTAGTCAACCATGCCTGTTGCAACCGTTCTACCTTTGCGGCGTCCTCTGTCGATGTCTCCGAAGTGCGTGTCAGGAGTACTCATGCGCACATGTACGCTTTCCACGCGAGCCTGACGATCATTTTGCTCATCCGCTTGCCAGTTCACTTGCCCAATGGGATCTTCAGACGCATAAAACTCGAACTCGTCAGTGAGCGGTAGTTCTAGTTGGGTTTGCCAGTCGTTTTCCAATCTGGGACCGGCTCTTTTCCATCTTACCTTTTGACCATCGATCTGCTTGGGTAGACCAACTACGAGTCGAGCATGAATATCATTCAGCAGTTGTATCTTGGGGAGTGTTAAAGACTGCGGCGAGACTCCTTCCAATGGAAAGCTAAGAGTGACCTGTTGCTTGCCGTTCGCAGCCACTGCGGGCAACACACACAGTGTCGTGCGACTTGAGTCGGCAGAGGGGATGAACTTGCGCGTTGACGCGCCTGCGTTGACCGTATCACGAACATTGACTGGGAGATCAAAGAACGCAAAATCAACTTTGGTTTCGACCGGCCACTGGGCGAATAGCGTAACACCCCAACCGTCAGCACCTCTCCGCAGAGTCATCACGCAGGCTTCACAAGGTTGGGAGTGACGTGGCTGAATCATAGTTGACACCGGCAACTCCGCCTGATCACGCAACGCTGATCCCAAGTCCATTTCGCCGACAGGCACCTCCAGATTGTCTAACAATGTCGTCGAGCTCATGGCAACCGGCTCTAACGAAATAATTGACTCTGGATCGGGTCTAAGTTCACATTGGAGCGATGCGCCGCGAAACAGTCTGAATTGACTTTTTTCAACCACGGTATTCTGCAGAATAACACGCGATAGAGGACGTAGTTTACCAAACGCCATTGGCCTCGACAGAACTAGATTCAGTTCGTTGATAGTCGCGCCGCGCCGCTCCGCCAGAGACACGAGCAAAGCGGGCTGGTCAACTTGGTCACTAGTACGGAAAACAGGCTTCTTACCATCAATTAGAAGTGTTTCCACAGTTGCGCCGGCTGGCAGTAAAAGGCGCAAGGTACTTGGCGGATTTGCTGCCCATGTAGCTCGATACTCGATTCTCTCATGAACCGAATTCAGATGTACCGACGTGATTTCGTTGACAATAGACGCAGTTGGTTCTTGCTTTCTGATTTGAAGTTGCCCAGAGCCAGGCGGGACACGGTACATCCGCCGCTGGTCAGACAGCTTCAGTGGCCCCCAATTTGAAGCTGAGCTGGTGAACTCCGGCCAGAAGTCGACCCCGTCCGGCTTCCAAACTCCCTGGGCATCCGATGACCACGCCAAGACGCGGCGCAGCGACTGCTGCGATACCTCTTGGAGTGACAAGAATGGCAGCGGCAAGGATGCGGTTTGCTCAATTCGCCGTGGAACGAGCAGTACACGAATAACGCGAGCTGTTGCGGTCGCCGGCTGGGCTGGAAGTTGCAGCGTGTACACACGCCGCTTGCCAAATGCAGTCGTTTCGGTGTCTAACAATTGTCCATCACCCCAATCGTTGCCTACGGGTTCCCATTCCGCATCAACGTACACATGCACTATCTCGGACAGCGACTGATCTGGACCGATTCGCAACTGGCAGGCTGCCACGACTCGACTGCCTTGCGAGTCAATCCAGGTTTCTGACGCCACGTCGGTCGGAAAGGCAGTACTAGGCCGCCGCGGTGTATCGTTCCAGGTAACGGATAATTTGTCGATTGGTCCCAAATGCGCTAGTAACTCCCCAGCTGCGGTACGTTCTGTTCCTCCAATCGCGTTGACTTGAAAATCGGAGGCGCCACTGGACAGAATTCTCAAGCGGGCGGTGGGCACAGAAGGTACGCCAACCGAAAAGCCTGACTTGCCGTTAGGAAGTTCTTCTGTGTCCGGGCTAATCGCAAATCTTAGACTTAGTGAAATCGTACCAATATCGCCCTGATCAGGATGAAAAACGACAGCATCGTCGAGCTGCTTTAACTTGCTCAACCCAACGTAAACGGCTTGGTCCCGGACCCGCGCTTCAACGACTCGTAGATGCAACGCATTAAATGGTAAACGCAGCTCAGTATCTTGCTCAGTAACTTGAACCAAGTATTGCACAGAAAACTCTTGGACGGTTTCAGCTTGGCCAATGGTCGCTGGTCGCATCGTGCGCAGCAGGTAGTTGGCGGAGAGTAACTTGGGGGGCCCAACAGCACTTCGCTGCGTTGGTGCTGCCAGTCGCTCCCACAGCTTGGTTGGAATGTGAGCGTACCGCGTCGTTTCTCCATTGGGGTCGACTGGTAACAACACACCATAAATAGTCAAATCCGTGTCTTCTGCCGAAACTTCGTCGTTGAGAATTGTCTCTGACGGGCTTTGTCGATTTGGGAATGGCTCTTGGCCAACCACATTTCTCGACTGCACGCCGATGGCCATAGCACAGATCAAAATGGAAACCAAATTGCGGATTTCCACCCGACGCGACGCCGCGCGAGCTATCGAACCGGAGCGCACTCCATGATTCCGAACGATGACGACTTGCGCAAGTCGCGCAAGGGCAGACATCACACAGGCCAACAAGAGCAATTGAACAAAAGCCACAAAGCTGACTGGAACGAGAATGAGCAACACGGCCAAACAACAAATGGTTAACCACCAAGAACGCAGTGATCGTCCAAGCGTGTACCATGCCAGAGTCCCCGCAACCAAAACGCTGGATAGGCAGAACGCTGCCAAAGCAGACCGATGCAAGGCCCAGAGTGGGCTCAAGTCCGCTGCTGATGATGTTTCGAAGCGACTCCAGTTGGGCTCGCGCTTATCGACCGATGAACTCGCTATCACACTTGGCGAAAGAAGCGCCCACCACTCTCGAGGATGGAGTCGATCGAGTAACGTCTCCGAGCGTGGCGTCGATAATAGGGACTCAAGGGATATACGGTTGGGTGGTAGTAGGCATCGGGTTCGATAACCGAGAATGGGCAGATCCGTGGTGGGACTGGCAAGTTCGACTTGCGAAACCACCTGTCCTAACCAGGATTCATTCCTGGCAGTTGAACATTCTAGGGTTAGTTGCGCTCGGAGTCCCGGTGGTAGCAGGACACGAAAACGTCCATCGTCCATAGCAAGTGGCTCCACACGCTTGCCATTGAGCCGAACGATGTCGAGTTGCCAGTTTGGCGGCAATTTAAATGGGACGGCATGGAGATTGACCCGTTCAATATCCCATAGGACTGTATGCGTCTGCGAACCGTCATCCCAAACGCGATGGTCAACGGACGCCTGCCAAATCCAACCATCTGAAGCACTGCTGGGCATTTTTCGCACGTCTAGTCGATGACTCTCGCTGGCGTCCATGCGGGCGGCTACCAACGCATCGAGGCTCCGTACCGAAGAATTTCCCATGTCTTGTAGCTGTTGATCTGAACAACAGGCTGCAGCAGGTAGAAGTTCAATCATTGGCTGTCCCTGAAACCGTGTCAACGACTTGGGCAACATGATGGTCGATTCGGCCGCTATGGCCCCACGGACTCCAGGCATGATCAGCTCATAGGCTAGGTCGTCATCCTGGTTCTGAGTTTCGGAATTTTGCGACTCCGAATCTCTTTTTGCTCTCAGAATGAACGTAGTTGCCAAGGGGCTGGGCAACACAACCTGCACTCGATGTTCTTTCTCATTGACAACTTCGGCTACGGCCCGGTGCGTTACGGGCACAGGATTTTCATCTCCGACCTGCAATTCAAAAGTAAACTGACTCGCGGGGATTCCCGTCGGTAACAATAAGGTCAACTGTTCAACGGTGCCAGACACAGGTTGGCAGGTGATTTCGTAATTGACTTGCATACCGTCCGCGCCCTCCTGGGCAAACGCCAGTAGCTTGCACGTAAATGCTCCCTCTGAAGCCACAAACTGCAGGTCAGGCATTTCTTGGCCATTGCCCTCAAACACCCACACATCCGACAACTGAGGCAGCAAGATTTGCTGCCATTCGGGCAGTTCGCGCGGCTGCTTCTGTATCAACAGGAGTTCCTCATTTGGCTGCAGTCGATAACGTCCAGCGGTCTGGACAGAGAACGTATCTTGCTGCCGAGCGCCGGGCAGTTCAAGTAATCTCGGCAGTCGGAATTGAACGCGATCGCTCCCTTTTTCGCGGGGGCTGTGAGCGGCGATCTCTAATTCCAGTTGTATCGAACTGCGCAAACGATCCCAGCTAACTACGATTTCTGTTCGAGGATTCTGACCGCTGCCCTCTTCGACAAACTCCGCCCGAACATCATTCTGCGATCCACCGACAACATTGATATCATCGACGAACCATCCCTTGCCCACTTGCAACCGAATTTCGTTGGCGACGAGTCGATCACAACTCAGTTTTACGCGGGAGTTGATAGAGTGCGACGCAGCTTGAATGGTAAACCGCGAAAAGACGTTCGCTTGCCATTGTGATGCCCGTTGAGTTATGGTGACCGTGGCATTAGGGTGTGTCCCACTCCACTTGCCGATCCAGACTAAGTCATCCAACTCGGCTTCGCTAGACACTTCCAAATTGTTGAGCAGCGACGAATCTGCAGCGCTGGCCCCATTTCCGCGGATAGTCAACGTGGGTTCGAAGGCTGAAGAGGATTCGCCAATATCGGCAACGACGTTGGCAGCCCTCAACCCGCCTCCAGCTCTCACTTGTGTACTGCCAGCGATGGTAAAGGCCTCCGCTATCTCCAACGTTGGCAACGCGATTTGCATTGCCGTATTTTCAGCGATGGCAATGATCTCTACTTCGGTTCCACTCACTGGCTCAATGTCAATCAGTTCGATGAGGTTCGAATCTCCGGAAAGACTGGCGGCAGGTTTCCAACGGGCAGCAAGACCATCGACTAAGAGGCTCTTTACACGCAGGTGGCGCGACAGACGAACTCGAACGGGCACTTTGTCTGAGCTAGTTGCGAATTTCGCTCTGTAGGCCGCTTCAATCTGTCGACTATTGACGACGTAGTCGGTTTGAACACTTTCTAGAGTATGCTTTAGCCACAACGCGGACTCTGATAGCCGAGAGCGAGCACGCAAAGTAAACTTGGATTGGGCGGCAATGTTGATTGCCCACCATCGAGAGGCTGCCCCAACAGGACGCCGATTTTCGACTTTCTCAGGCCAATCGGCAGGTAACAGCGTGGCAGGGTCCGACACCTCTTCAATTAGTACATCAGGCGACTCTAATTCTATGTTCGCCGGGGTTGAAATGAGCATTGTGGCTATCGTTGCCGACGGAAGTTCTATGAAGAACGTTTTGTCATCACTGGCCTCTGCAGCGGAAATGAGAAAGCTAAACCATAGTTGATTGACTGCGTCAGCTAGTTTGACTTCTATTTCACCCACAGGAGAGAATCGTGCGTAGTCAGATAGCTGTTCGAGTGACTCGTTTCTGCGCACGTCACCAAGTGCCACTGATACGCGGCCAAGCGTCAATGGGCGGCTAGCTAGTGCTCCAGAGAAGTCCCAGCGAGAATAGTCAGAAGTTAGTACTCCGCCATCAAGACGGGCGACATAAAAGGCCTTGGCCAGCTCGGGGGCATCCAGCAAGGTTATCCGGCGACGCTGGCTTTCCGCCGTGAGTTTTTCTTTCAGATCCTCCAGCTCAATTGGCATGTAAAAAAGCGGCACTACCTGGCGTTGAAGATCGCTGGGGAAGTAGATCTCCACAATTTCCCAGTCATCTGGATGAATTGCCAGAGTCGCATTGAAACTACTTAGAACCAGCGAAAGGGCAAATACGGCCAGCCCGCTGGCAAGTGAATATGCACGCGCATCGCTTACTTCTCCCCTGCTGCAACCACAGAGGATCCACCATGCACGGCGGTCGTCGAATTTGATGCTCGCACACCACGCTTCAAAGAAAAATGGTCACTGCCGCCTTCCAGATAAGTCGATGGACGCGTCGTAAACACGCTACGCCGACGAACGCGAGCGTCGATAGCAGCCTGTGTGATTAGGATCAACAGCACAAGACTCAATGAAAGCACGGCGGTTTGTCCCAGGAGGATTGCCATGTCTGGCCAGACGAGGGCCAGACCGCCCACAACGGCTGCCAATCCCAAGGCGGTCACTGGACTGCGTAAGGTCGGAAAACTCAATGTTAGCATGGCCAAGACAATCGCCGCCAAGCCTAACGGGAACCAAAGCACAAATCGCGACATGACCCACACCTTAGGTGCTTGCGCAGAGTTCTCGAGTAGTGAGCTGGACTGAACGTCAGCGGCAGTCTGCGCACTCATCACATAACTATTCGCCGAAAGTGGTAAACGGGCTTGCACCGAGCCGCCCAGCCAACGTTCAAGACTCGCCTGGTCTTGACCGCTTTGCCGGTACCACCACATGCCACTCCACTGCCAATGCCATTCTGCTGTCAGACCGTTCGGGCACCACCCCAAGTGCTGATCGGATGGCATGACCAACTGCCAATAGAACTTCCCCTGATATTCGGCACCAGCGATACGTGGACGTTCCATATTGATGGCGGTTATCCAACTGAGGGTTTCGTCAACGCCATAAAATAGCTCGATTACATGTTCCTGTGGCGTCTCCGAGGTTGGCATGGAGATGGACAACGTTTTGCTACTGTAGTCGTAGGATGCGTCCTTCAGTGCCACTCCGTCTACAGCCACTGGCACAGCCTCCAATTCGCCCGCGCGAGGCAAACTAATATCGATTGTCCCCGTCGTGCATTCGATGCGGGCCATAAATCGATCACGGCGTTTATCACCAGTGGTAATTGACTGTAGCATACAACCACGCACGATGATGGGAGCGACTGTTTGATGCTCACGCGGACGGAATTTGAATTCAATCGATAGCTGGTCCTCAGGTAGGTCCAATCGCTTGTCGCGGAGCGATAAATTTTCTGGCGACTGTCCTGTGCTACTTGCGATAACCTCGAATCGTGAGTCATCCACAAAGTCCCAGTCTTGGCGAATACTTCGTGCGCCCTCAGGTAGCATCATGTGCGCAACTGGCACGCGAACCGTGTCAGCCGGGCGATGCGGTTCGTTGTCGGACAATATTTGCGAGCCATTGGTGTCCGGCGTTGTACGCCCGCCGTTCGACGCTGGCGCTTCTGTAGCTCCAACGATCGTGGTTCGGATAGGGACGGTGGTGAGAATGGAGACTTGAGCCGCGCCAAGTAGGTTGGGGGCACCTTCAAGCTGATACAAACGCCATGGCGTAATGGCTGGTTGGCCATTGGTTTCCACAGGCAATGCGTCTGACTGAAGTGCCTGTGTGGGTAAAGCTCCGAGCGGCTTGACTGTGGTCAAATTACCATTGACAAATACTTGGGTAACTTCGGCAGACTCGTGAACGGCAAACTGCAGGTCGGACAGTGGCTTGTTAGCGATCTGGAGCATGTAGCTTTGCTGGAGCAAGAAGCTGCTATCGGAAAAGTTAGGCGCTAGATTCGGCTGCGCTGTGACCGGAGGCTCCGACGGCTTGGACGCGTTTGAGCTCGACACGATTTGAATGTCACAGCGATGTTCAAAGCTAATTTGTTGGGGTAAGAAATCGGCTCTGCCAGCCCAGTTGGGCGTTGTCCCGCGACTTTGAAAACGGTAGGCCAACGGTTCACGTACTTTCATCTCCCCAACGAACTTCTGGTAGTCGCTTGAAAATGAGTCGGGAAGCAAGCCTGTGCTCGCCGTTTCGTTCCATTGCGTCAATACGTTGTTCGCGCTTGCAACAAGCAGTACACCCGAGCTATGATCCGCTTCAATTACGCCGCCACGGCGACCGCGCACAATCTCGGGCACTTTGAATTCAAGCGCATGATTGTCATCAGGATTCCAACGGCGCTCTGCGACGATCCGCCAGACTTGCTCAATGCGGCGGCTGTTCCCAAAATCACCGTCTGGTTCCCGTCCAGTGATAACATAACTTCCATCTTCTTGTCGCCGGACGTTCAGTACATCAGAGTCCGCGGAAAAAGGATCTTGCGGGTTGCGCAGCGCGCGAGCGGTGTTTTCTTCCAGAATCCAATCACCAGGCAATAGCGTCAATTCGACAGGCAACGCACCACTGTAGAATGAACAATTAAACCAGGCCGTCAACACCAACTTGCTTTGATCAACATCCACTTTGTATGTGGGCCGCACCGTCGGCAAACTCTGTTCGCTGCGAAAGGCCATGGCCAACTCAAAGTCCTCGCGGTCGAAGTAAAACCGCAGCTGTTGCTGGCGATAAACGCCCGCCAATCGACCTTGATGACCCAGTCGAGCGCCCCCACCCTCCTTAAACGTAGCAGAATACTCTGACGGAAAAACCAATTCCAACTGACCACGATGCTGATCTACTCCGTGTACGCTCGCTACTGGAACTTCAATTTCAGCATTCGGGTTCTCATGCTGGGGTGGAGTCCATTCCCACCGCAGCGGTATGCTGACTGAGTCGGATCTAGCCGATCCAAGCATCTGTACGCGAATTCGCTCTGCGGAATGGAACTGAGTATCCTCTGGAACCTTCGTAGGCTCTTCACTGGTTACCACGCTAATTTCAAATCTGCTCGAATCTAATGGAAATGGGTCTGAGTACCACGATGCTCCCTTAGGCAACTGAATTTCAAAGCTATTCGAGGAATCGCTGCCAAACCAACGCACGGTTAAATCTGTGCTTGCAATCCAGGGCTCTCGCGGATCCGTGATCTCAAAAGTAGTTGTACTTTCCGCTTCAATCGCCGAAATGCGGTCCACAGCGCCTTGCTTACGCCACGAAAGCGTAAATTCACCGCCGCGACTGTTGACCAGAGCACGTATGCCCTCGGCAACCGTTGTCGTTGTCAAAATGTCTTCGCTACGTACGCTTAGGTCAGTTGCAGTGGCTGGTAGCAGTACAGATACGACTGACTCAGCTGGAGGTAAATTGATCGACAGAACATTTCGATCCGAATTCTGAGCTACCTTCGTTTTCGCGTTGAGCTGGATCGCGCAACGTTCGTTCTCGTCGGCGAGCATCAACCACTGATAACCACCATTGCCATTCGAACGGACGCCGGAACGACCCTGACCACGCAATAGGCTAGGCATTTCCGTAAGCCGGCAATTATCGAATCCCAAATCGATGCGAGCGGGCCCCTGGTTGGCACCTAATTGAACTTCGACAATCCCACTAATCGACGCCAGGTCGCCAGCAATCGTGGCCTCGACTTCAACGGAAGTGAAAATGGCCATAGGCATCTGCTGATTTGCATTTGCGAGGCTCTTCAACTGCCGCAACTCCTGCAGCGTCACGTCGCTCAAGACCGGTTCCAAATTGTCGCCCAGTACTTCCAGCCGATACTCTCCGTTTAATACACCGTCGCTGGAAAGAATGTCCTTTAATGGACCGTTCGTTGGATCGGACGAGTCGTCCTGTGCTCGTATTGTCGAAGTGAGCAAACAACAGAGCATGACCCAGTAGATTAGCCAATAGGAACCGCGCAGGTTCACAGCTACTCCCTTGGGGGTGTGTAGACCACAAACTGATTGCCGTACGCGTACCATCCAAGCTGGCTTTTTCAAGAAGAGAAGTTGCGGCACAGGGACGCGCCGACTTATCTAGTTTACGCAACCGGCAGAGCCTTTTGAACTAGGAGACTAGGCCAATGGCAGCGTTCTTGACAGAAAGGCCCCCTTCCAGCCGCTGCAAAATCACCACTAACCGCAAATCCGCTACAACCACCAAATTCGAAGCCAACAGGGCAGCTTCAAGATAACTGATGTGGGAAGTGTGGGCTAAAGACTGGGGCCATTGTCTGGCGGCATCGACTGGTGCCAGCTCAATAGCGACTTGGTCAGGGTGTTCGTAATCTCCGGATGTTGAGTCGCGATGTTCAGCGACTCGGAGGGGTCATCGCGCAGATTGTATAGCTCAACATCGGTTCCATCATATTCGCAAAGCAGTTTCCAATGGCCGGATCGAACCGCTAAATCGGGAAGATCTTCGTCTCCATAGAACGCGTCCCGATCGGGTGGACGACGGAAGAAGATCGGCGCGGTACGTGAACCGTCACCGGGCGGCGTTGTCCCCAGCAGTGTGCCCACGAGCGGCTCACCGTCAAACGACGTGTCTTGGGGAAAGGGGGAGTTCGTGAGTTTCAATAGCGTCGGAGCAAGGTCGATGGCCGCGAATACGGATTGTCGGTCGACGTGGTTTTGCTTCTTCACGATCCCCGGTCCCCAAGCAATCAACGGTGAACGGATGCCACCCTCGTAGAGCTGAGTCTTAAACCCGCGAAGTGGCCCCGCTTGGCCTGCCCCTTGTTCCGGTCCATTGTCCGAGCACACCAATATCAACGTATTGTCACGCAGCGCATCGTCATCTCGAATTCGATCAAATAGCCGCCCTAACTGCTTGTCCATGGACTCCAAAACTGACAGATAGAGACGTCGCTTGGAGCCATCTCCCCAAGTTTCTACGGGTGGCCAGAATGGTGAGTGAACATCGTCAGGCCAGAGGTTGATGTACAACGGCTTGCCAGCGTCCGCTGCCTGATCGATAAATGGTATCGCCGCATCGATAAAACCTGTTGTGATCTCACTGCGTAGCATCCACCGATAGCCTTCGCCTAAGTTTTCGGCTTGGCTCCAAATCTTACCCGGCTCCCGCTGTCCTGGCTTTAAGGTAAGTGGCAACAGCTTTGGTCCCATGCCTTCAAAGTTCGTCAGTGACTGATCGAAACCATACTCCGTGATCGCCGGTGCTTCGTTAACATCGCGCTGGCCTCCCATATGCCATTTGCCAAAGTGCCCCGTCGCGTAGCCCACGTCGTGAAGCGACCGAGCTAACATGGGTGCCTTGGGGTCAAGCCACTGTGCCATCCCACGCCGCTGATTGTCTTTCCGATTGTTCAAGAATGACGTGATCCGCCAACGTTGCGGGTATTGACCCGTCGAAATCGCCGTTCGTGAAGGTGAGCAGATTGGCGAATTAACATAAAACTGTTCAAAGCGAATTCCCTCGGTCGCCAACTGGTCGATATTGGGCGTTTCGGCCTCGTTATTGCCAAAGCACGAAAAGTCGCCCCAACCCATGTCATCGATGAATACTAAAACTACGTTGGGTCGATCAGCTGAATAGGCGTTGGACGGAATGTGGATCAATGTGATCGCCAACATCGCGATGAGCCAACATGCAAGACCAGGCAGGTCAATGGCTCGCAGAATTCCCCACGCCGATTTGTATCCCAGTGAATTCAATGAACTGTTCCGATTTTTTCCGTAAATGGTATTTCCGTGGATGTAATTGCAGTTGCTTGTTCCCGAGGCCAATAACGTCGAACTGCGATTGTACCCAAGCGACCATCGAAAGGAACACGGGCCTTGATCAATGGTAAACATTTGCGGCTGGACGCATCAAATAAATCCGGCCGGGAGTTCCGTCTGGTCGCTTGTATATTTCTGCACATGCAGGTATAGTTTTGGGGCGCCACGCTTTCGGTTAGCGCGGCGCATCCATTCCCCTAATTTGGAAGTGACCACTCATGCAATTCACGACCCGCACTTTCTGTCCGCTTGCAACGCTAGCTGTGCTACTCTGCGTCGCCTTACCCACCGCAAATGCACAGCAGTCGGAAGCCAAGGAGCCTGGCCAGAAAACTGAAGCAACCAAGGAGCGTCCCGCTGTTACGCGTGCAAAGAAGCAAGCCAAAATGCTCGACACTCTATATAAGACTGCCATCGTACTGATCACAGAAAACTACGTCGATGGTAAGGAGTCTCTAGCTGCTGGAGATGCTTTTCAAGCCCTTTTCAAAGCGATGAAGGACAACGAATTTCATGAAGTTCGCTTGCTCGATGCAACTGGCGATGCTTACGACCCTGACAACGATCCCAAGACGGACTTTGAGAAAAAGGCCATCAAGGCGATCTTGGACGGTAAGCCTATCTACGAACGCATCGTGAAAGAGGGTGACAAACAATATCTACTCTCGGCAACGCCGATTCCCGTGGTAATGGAAAAATGCACTATGTGCCATTCGAACTACGAGAACGTCAAGGGACCCATCGGCGCGCTTGGACTGAAAATTCCACTGGAATAATTCATCGTAGTGTTCACGAACGTGGGGTCGACAGGAAAGGGGCGGGAGTGTTTTCGGCAGATCCCGCCACCGATGAGATGCCGCTGGCAGGAACATGTGGCTGCTGAAGGGCAAAGCGATTTATTGGTGATCCGAGCACCGTGGAAGTTCAACGGCGGGAGCCAGTTGAGGGTTTGGATTTCAAAGACTGCTGTTCAGGTCGAGGTGTGGCTTGAAATTCATCCGGTAGAATCTTTGGGGCGACGATTGAGATTGTTTTCGTTCGGCTCGTCTGGCCACTAACAATCGTAACACTTGAATTCGAAACTCCACATAACTTGGCTAGCCAGCGTATCAAATGGTCATTGGCTAGACCATCAGTTGGTGAGGCCGTGATGTTGATCTTCAGTCGATCGTTTAACAAACCGGTTACTGCGTTTCTCGAAGATCTTGGCACGACCTTCACGTGGAGACGAAGTTCTTCATGGATCCATTCAAAGTGTTTCATAAAACCTATTGTCCTGGGGCACTTCTACAATAAGTCAATAACTTACTGGGGCAATAATTTATTGGGGCACAGTGGCGAACTGGCCAGGCCATCACGCACATTTGCAATCGAACTGAGATTCAGGATATTGCAAGCGAGGGTTCGAGGGATTCCAGGATAGCACGGATGCGTTCGCGTTCGGGAGGATTGAAACGATGAAATGGTTCGGCCATGAAGTCGTCGCAGATTCCCCGCAGCGACAGACTGCACTTGGTGGCTTTGATGTATTTCGAGGCATATTTTCCGACGTCGTATATCTGTTGTAACGCATCGATGACTGATTGAAGATGTTTGATCTTGGCTTGATCATTGTCAACGCAGGCTTGGTAACATTCGACGAACAACTGCGGATAGATGTTGGCACCGCCGGACACACCACCGTCGCCGCCCAATTGTATGGCTTTAGGTAACATCGCTTCGGGACCGACCATGATCGTCCAATCTGGTCGCTGCGACTTCAAGGCAGTAGCGCGAGCGAAGTACTCCATGTCGCCGCTGCTGTCTTTGACGCCAATAATTTGTGGTATTGCGGACAGTCTCAGCAACGTCTCGGTGTCAAACCAGACCTTGGTCAAGCTGGGCATGTTGTAAAGGACGAGCGGCAATGGTAGCTGCGGAACTAAGTTTTCAATGTAGCTCGTCAATTCGGTTTGGCCCGCCGGAAAGTAGTAGGGCGTCGACAATACGACTGCCGTCACTCCGGCGGTCGCCGCATGCTCCGCCAGGCTGACGGATTCGACGAAGGAGGTATCGGTGATGCCCGCCAAGACGGGAATACGGCCCGCAACAATCGCTGTCGTACGGGTGATCATCTCGCGGCGCAAGCGATAGCTTAGACTCGGCGCTTCGCCGGTCGTTCCCAGAATAAATAAGCCATGCACGCCGCCCTCGATCACGTGCTCGATCAAGCGCTCAAGCCCCACGTGATCAAGTTCATCACGGCAGGACAAGGGAGTGACAAGGGGCGGAACGATTCCGGATGGTCGATAGTTGTTCATGGTTGCCGTCTTACTGTTTGGACGTTCTCTGATCCTGTGCATGTTTGCGTGGTTGAATGATTTGTCTAATTTAACGTCAAGCTGCAGGCCTCGCCGAGCCTAGAAAAATTTCCGCTGTCTGCAGGCCCGCCCGTTAAGCTAGACGAATCGACAGCATAGCCTATCTACCTAGTCTATCTACTTAGAAACGTTAGGGAATTGTGTCTGCCCACCGAGTTCTTTTCCAAGACCATCCATGCCTGAGGCTTTTACGGCAGGTCCAGTTTTCGATGAGCGGCTTGCGCGTTTCTGGACATGGCACCAGTTCGAGACGACGCGATAATATTGATCTGGAGTTAGCAAACTCAATTGACTACGCGCAGACTGGGCAATACGAAACCCGAGATCCTAACTGGCTCGAACGACAATTCCGGCATGCCGCTGTCGCTGATTGTTGGCTACAATGGAGTTGATGGTGTGACCGTCGCTGGCAGTCCAGCATCGTCGATTGGTTGCGCGCGTACGCGCTGAGACGTAACTTCCTACCGGTTCGATTCCCCCACTTCGCTTCTTTAGACTCGCCTAAACACCTTCCTATGAAGAATCCTTTCGAGCTTTGCGTTTGTTCAGCCTTGGCTGTCGCAGCCTTGATCGGTAGTCGAGCTACTGCCGACGAGCGACAAGCAGAATTGAAAGAGCGGGAACAGGCAGCTGCGGATCTTAGCGCGGAGGGTGTCAGGGATTTGCTTCAGGACTACTGCATCGAGTGTCATTGCGCCGACGCAGCCGAGGCTGGACTACGACTAGACACATTCATGTCTGTTGACGATGTGGCGAAGTCTGTTCCAGACTGGAAGAAGATTGCTGATCGCCTGCAGGATTTCCAAATGCCGCCGCCCGAGCATGAAGCGCCGTCCGCATCGCAGCGCGTGGCTTTGGTCGGTTGGATCCGCAGTGCAGTCCACTCAGCGGTATGCGATGATGGTGTGTCCGCCGGACCGCCGCAGCTTCGAAGACTAAACCGCACCGAATATGCCAATACCATGCGAGACCTGCTGGGGATTCAGGTACACGCCGGTCATGCCTTGCCAGAAGATGGCGGGGGAGGCGAGGGATTTGACAATGCTGCGGAAATTCTTTTTATTTCGCCAATTCATGCCGAGAAATATCTAGATGCAGCGCGTTCAGCCTTGGGGCACGCCTTCCGTGATCCTGGCGATCGGCGTGCTATCTTGATAGCTGAACCAAACGAAGAGCTTTCACCGACTGAGGCGGCTCGCCAAGTCTTGTCGGCTTTCCTGCGCCGCGCTTTTCGACGTCCCATTTCTGAACAGGAATTGGATGACTACTGCCAGTTGTTTGCGTTGGCATACGAGGATACGCAGAGTTTTGAGCTGGCCATTCAGTTTCCTTTGGAGGCGGCCTTGGTTTCTCCCAAGTTCCTTTTCTTGTTTGAAGAGGCTCCCAGCGACGGCCAGGAGGACTGGGTATCGCAATACGAAATGGCTAGCCGTCTGTCGTATTTCCTTTGGGCGTCCATGCCGGATCAAGAATTACTGGATCTGGCCGAGGCGGGGCGTTTGCACGACAAAACGGTATTGACTGAGCAAGTGGCTAGGATGCTGCACAGCGAAACCAACCGTCGCGGCCTGCGACCAGGAGCCAAAGTCCGCGAGTTTGCGACGAGTTTCATTGAGCAGTGGCTGGGCACGAGAGCCTTGGGGCGCGAGTTCAAACCTGATGCCGTGGCCGGAGCCTATGATTCTGAATTGGAAGGCGGCCTCAAATACGAACCCATTTTCTTTTTCGAAGACATACTTTCCGAAAACCGCTCATTACTGAATTTGATCGATGCTGATTATACGTATGTCAATCGGCGACTCGCGCGTCACTACGGCGTAGCGGGGGAATTTCGCGAACAACCCAAATTCGTCGAATTGCCTGAGGATAGTCCGCGCGGCGGACTGTTGGGTATGGGCGCCGTGTTGGCGGTCTCTTCGTTCCCGCACCGGACCAGCCCCGTCCTCCGTGGAAAATGGATCATGGAGACGCTGCTCGGGACGCCGCCTCCGCCTCCCCCGCCCAACGTGCCGGCGCTGGATGAAGGCACCCCAGACGGACTTGCGCTAAGTGCGCGCGAGCGGCTGGCCAAGCATCGGGAGGATGCCGCCTGCAGTTCCTGCCATGCGCTTATGGACCCCTTGGGTTTTGGGCTGGAAAACTTTGGCGTACTCGGTGACTGGCGAACAGCCGTTGACGGAACACCCGTCGATGCCCATGGGGAATTGCCCGATGGCAGTCAATTCAATGGCCCGGAAGAACTCAAACAATTACTGCTCGATCGCAAGCAACAGTTTCTGCGCCACTTCACGTCCAAGATGCTGGGCTACGCTCTAGGACGCGGACTTACTAGCGAAGATGCCTGTGTTGTGGAAGACATCGTGCGCAAGCTAGAGCAGGATGAGTTTAGAGCGCAAACGCTTATTGTTGAAATCGTTACCAGCACACCGTTTATGAGAAAGCGCGCTGGCCTCAGCAGTCCTTAGTTCAGTGCGTGCGCCCAGCCTAATATTCAAGTCAACTCTACGGAGAGCAAACAGATGACAACCAACGGCAGGTCGGTGTTTATCAATGACGAAGTAAATCGTCGCTTTCCGATTCATCGGCGTACTCTCTTGCGTGGTGCAGGCACCGCTCTAGCGCTGCCTTGGTTAGAGTCCATGCTGGCCGCTTGCGCAGTTGCCGACGAATCAGCGGAACTGGAAGCCGCCGCGCCTGTGCGATTGGCTGCGCTTTTTGTTCCCAATGGTGTGCGCCAGGATATGTGGACTCCGGAGGGCGAAGGTCGGGAGTATCACTTGTCACCGACGCTCGAACCGTTGGCTAATTTCCAAGATAGGTTGTTGGTCCTGACCAACTTATGGAATCAGGGGAGCAACGTTGGCGACGGGCACTACGTCAAGACGTCTGGCTTCTTGACTTGCTCCACAATCAACAAATCGCTGGGCATCGATTTGAACTGCAATGGACGGTCCATGGATCAAGTCGCCGCCGACTGGTCTGGCCAATTCACGCCCTTGCCCTCGCTAGAATTGGGCATTGATCCCGTGACCACGGGAGTCGACACAAACGTTGGGTACACGCGAGTTTACGGCTCACACATCGCCTGGAAAGGGCCCACCAGCCCGCTGGCCAAGGAGCTCAACCCGAACCTCGTCTTTGAACGTTTATTCCGATTCACGCATCCGCGGTCAGAGACCGTCGATCGCGACCGTTTGCTACTGGACCGGGTGTTGGAGGATGCCCGTCAGCTAAACCATCGGCTTGGTTCCTCGGACCGGCAGCGGATGGAAGAGTATTTACAGTCAGTGCGGGCCGTTGAACAGCGACTACAGAAACAAATGTCGCGAGGGGCTACGCCGTGGCAGCCACTGGTTCCATTGTCCGACGATCAGCGACCACCCGCACAGCAACCAGAGGAACATGTCGAGCATGTGCAATTGATGATGGACATGATTGCCCTTGCATTTCAAACCGACACCACGCGCGTCTGCACATTTATGTTTGGCAATGCGGTGAGTGGCAGAAACTTCTCCTTTCTGGAGGGTGTCAGCGGTGGCCACCACGATACGTCACATCATCAAGACGAAGAGGAAAAGCTACGGGCTTACCATCTGATCAACCGCTGGCACATCGAGCAGTACGCCTACTTGCTAGCCAAACTTGATAGCATGCGGGAGGGCGAGCGTTCCGTACTCGATAATTCCATGATTCTGTATGGCTCCGGACTGCGCGACGGCAACAGCCATAACCCACATAATCTGCCGATTCTGGTGGCCGGACAAGCTGGCGGACGCTTGAAGAGTGGGCAGCACCGAACCTATGGTAAAGACACTCCCCTTTCGAATCTTTACTTGGCGATGCTTAACGCGTTTGGATGCCAGGCAAGTCAATTTGCGGACAGCACTGGCCTGCTTCCCCATGTGCTCGCCTGATTGCGCATTTTAGATTGATCCAGAATGCGTTCGGTTTGCCCTGGGCAGTGTGCGCTTCACTGATAAAAAAGTATCTCACATGACGCATTGGTATCAAAAGACGATACCTGAAGTTATCGAGCAGCTTGATTCGGACTCCGCCCAAGGCTTGACAAATGCCCAAGTCGCCTTGCGCATTGACCAGCATGGCCCCAACGAATTGATCGAAATGGGAGGTCGCGGACCATGGCGGATTCTCTGGGAACAGCTCAGCGGGGCCATGGTCCTGATGCTGATGATCGCGGCAGTGGTTTCGGTCGTCTTGCACGAGTACACCGATGCGGTCGTCATCATCGGAATTGTCGTACTGAACGCAGCGTTGGGTTTTGTTCAGGATTATCGCGCTGAGCGAGCCCTAGCCGCATTGAAGAGGTTGGCGGTGCCCGTCGTGCGGGTGCGACGTCAGGGTGCGATTCAGGAGATCAACTCGCGAGTTGGTGCCCGGTGACATCGTACTGATGGAAGTTGGCAATTACGTGCCGGCAGATTGCCGATTGGTGGAATCCGTCAATCTGAAAATGCAAGAAGCGGCGTTGACCGGGGAATCCGAGGCCGTCGAAAAACAGGTGGAGCCGCTCAAGGCCGAGAATCTGCCACTAGGTGACCGCACCAACGCGGCCTTTATGGGAACGGTTGTATCATACGGTCACGGCCAGGCCGTTGTTACCGAGACGGGCATGAATACGGAGTTGGGTAAGATTGCTCGATCGCTGCAAACGTTGAAAGCAGAACCAACGCCGCTGCAGCGACGTCTGGCACAGCTTGGGCGTACTCTAGCGTTGGTTGCTATTGGCATTGTGGCGTTGGTGTTTCTAATGGGCATGCTCCGTGGGGAGGATCCACAGCTAATGCTGATGACGGCACTCAGCTTGGCGGTCGCCGTAGTGCCTGAAGGCTTGCCGGCGGTCGCTACCGTCGCCTTGGCTGTGGGCGCACGGCGGATGTTCAAACATCATGCCCTCATTCGCAAACTGCCGGCGGTCGAGACACTCGGCTCCGTGACGGTGATCTGCTCAGACAAGACCGGCACGTTGACGGAAAATCGCATGTCAGTCACGGTACTCGACGTGGCGGGTGATCGACTCGATTTGACAGAGACTTTGCAACACGGCAATCCGGCGACCGAATCCGTAGCGTTGGGAGAGATCGGCGAAGCCCAGCGGCGAGTCGCTAACAGCTCCTCTCTGGCACTGCTATTGGCAGGTGCGGCCTTGTGCAACGACGCCGAATTGGAATCGAACGGCGAGCATCAGTTGCGAGCCATCGGCGATCCTACCGAAGGTGCACTCGTTGTCGCCGCGGCTCGTTTGGGTCTGCTTAAAGACCGCTTGCTGAGACTATTTCCTCGTGAAGCAGAGGTGCCGTTCGATTCGGACCGAAAACGCATGACGACGGTGCATCGTATCTTGGCTTCTGCGGGCAAAGAATCCGACGGGGCGCTAAAGATGGCTCTGCGCCCGGTTGTCGAGCTGGATGGCAACCGCATTGCATTCACAAAAGGCGCAGTTGATAGCATCCTCGGTGTGAGTCAATATTCCTGGGACGACGACACGCCACGACCACTGGATGAAAGCCGCAAGAAGCGAATCGCAGATGCCAACGATCAACTGGCCGCCCAGGGAATGCGCGTGCTGGGCGTGGCGTTCCGCATGGTCGACGAAAACGAATCAACACTGAGCGATTCAAAAGCGTCTGAGCAGGAGCTTATTTTTCTCGGTGTAATAGGGATGATCGACCCACCTCGGCCCGAAGTCGCCCAAGCCGTGGCACGCTGTCGATCGGCGGGCATCCGCCCTATGATGCTAACCGGCGATCATCCGCTCACCGCCATGCACATTGCTCAACAATTGAAGATCTCGAACGATGGAGTCGTGGTCGCCGGGCATGACTTAGAGCAAATGGATGCCGAGGTTCTAGCGGCGACTGTGGAAACGACCTCCGTATACGCGCGCGTGGCCCCCAAGCATAAACTGCGACTCGTTCAAACGCTCCAAGACAATGGTCACGTGGTTGCCATGACTGGCGATGGCGTCAACGACGCGCCGGCTCTTAAGCAAGCACACATCGGCGTGGCCATGGGCATTACCGGTACGGACGTCTCTAAAGAAGCATCCCAAATGGTTCTGCTAGACGACAACTTTGCCACTATCGTCAGCGCCGTGGAAGAGGGCCGCATTGTCTACGACAATATTCGCAAGTTTGTTAAGTACACGATGACCAGCAACGCAGGCGAAATATGGGTGATGGTGCTTGGCCCCTTAATGGGTATGCCTTTGCCACTACTGCCCCTGCAAATTCTGTGGATCAATTTGGTGACAGACGGTTTGCCTGGGCTTGCGCTAGCCATTGAAAGCGCGGAACGCGATACAATGCGTCGCCCACCCTATCCCCCTGGGCAACAGATTTTCGACCGCAGCATGGTGCGAGACATAGCCTGGATCGGCTTGCTCATGGGGGTCGTCTCGTTAGCGCTGGGCTACTGGAGCTGGGGATTCGGCTCGTCGGCTGAAAACCATTGGCGGACCATTATTTTCACGGTACTCACACTCACCCAGATGGGCAATGCGCTGGCGACTCGCTCTTCCCGAGATTCGCTGTTTCAAATCGGCGTCTTTTCAAATGCGGCGCTCGTCGGCGCAATCGCCCTGACGTTTGGACTGCAGTTAGCAGTAGTTTACTGGCCGCCGCTGCAAAGCATCTTCAAGACGACAGCCCTGACTGTGACTGAACTGGTCTTGTGCATCGCCTGGAGTACGATTGTTTTCTGGGCCGTTGAGACACAAAAGATATGGTTGCGATCCCGATCAGGACTCAGCGCAACACGCCGAAATTGCTAGTCTTGGGGCGATTCTGCTGTAGAATGGTGCGGTCCGAGCAGATTCACGTTTGATTATGGAACGTACCAGCATTCGAGTCACATTTATACAACGGCAGAGTTACCCATGCGCACTTCACGCGTTGTTTTGGCCATAGCGCTCCACGTCTTTGTCTGCAGCGTCTCCTTGGCCCAAAAGTTGACTTCCAATATTCCGTATGTTGAGAATGGGCATCAACGGCATGTCCTGGATCTCTACGGACCGGACGTAGCAAGGCAAGAACGCTTGCCTGTTATGTTTTGGATTCATGGTGGAGGATGGCAAGCGGGAGACAAGAGCGACGTTGCCCTCAAACCCAAAGTGTTGACAGACCGCGGATTCGTCTTTGTCTCGACGAACTACCGACTACTACCGGAAGTCCCGATGGAAGTTCTGATTGGCGACGTCGCCAGTTCCTTGGGTTGGGTGCATAGGCATATTGCTGAGTACGGTGGCGATCCGCAGCGCATTTTTGTAGGCGGACATTCGGCGGGCGCCCAGTTGGCAGCACTGATCTGTACCGATGACCGCTACCTCAAGAAAGAAGGGGTTCCTTTCAGCAGTCTCAAAGGCTGTATTCCCGTTGATGGCGACACCTACGACATTCCGAAAATCATTATGACCGCCGAACACCGGCAAGCATTATATGGAGGTAAGATGTTCACCTTCGGTCATCGGCAGAAGTTTGGCAATGATCCAGTGAAGCATGTTGACTTTTCCGCCGTAACGCACGTCGCCAAGGGAAAAAGCATTCCTCCGTTCCTGCTACTGTATTTTTCGGGGAATCCCGATACGCGCGCTCAAGCGATGCGTCTCGAAAGCGTGCTAAAAGCGGCTGAGCTACCTGCACATGCCTTCGGTAAAAGCGATAGCAATCACAGTCGCCTGAATAACGAACTGGGTAATCCCGATGATCCTGCGACGAAAGAATTCCTTGAGTTCTTGGATCGTTGGGACCACTAGCTATACGATGCACGGCGATACAACTGCTACAAGCCGCGAATGGCTTGGGAAAAGTTGCTGGAATCGGCGTGGATGCGCGCTAGCGTATTGATGCGACTGGCTCGCTTGATCTGTTCGAATGGCCCCGGGGCGGCAAGCAGCCCCAGCTCATAAGCGAGTTTGTCGGAATGTCCAGGCAACATGACGCGGATGTCTTGGGGCACAGATCCCGGACGTAGACGATTAACCATGTCAACAATGTTCGTCGTGCAATTATTATTAAGCGCATCGTAAAATTCTGGTGTTCGAAATATCTCATTGACTCGCGCGACCGCGGCCAGGAAAGTTTGCTGAGCTTGTTCGGGTGTGACGCTCGTGCGGTAAAGATAGACGTCTACATTCCGCACTTCGGTGCGAAGCCGAATTAGGTCGCGTTCGGTGCCGACGATCCACATCAATTCAAACTCATTGGTTGTACCACTGATTAAGGCATAGGATTCGCCCTGTTCTAAGCGAGCTTCGACCGAAAAGACCAAGTATTGGCCGTCGGCGAGTCCAAAGCTGAGCATCGTATGTGCAAGCGCTGGAGTCTCTTTAAACGGCACGACAATAAAGTCAACGCTGCGCACATCTTCCAGCGCAACTTGGCGATCAAAGTGACGGACGTCATAGTCTTCTTCCGACCGATATTCGCAGTCACGGATGTTGTGTAAGTACACGCGATGGCTGTCGATCTCCGCGTAGGGCAGCACAGCCAGATCCGGGCGCCACAGGCGATGATGCGAGGGCTCTTTGCCCACTGCGCGTACGCGCGCCTCTGCTAGTAGGTCGCCGATCGGTTGCAAGACCCGATTTACGGCTGTCCGCTCTTCGGTTTGCACAGTCATGCGATTGCAACCCGTGATGGCGAGGAGCAGCAGGGCGGCTTTCAGACTAGTTCTTGAGTAATCCATGGCAGGTGCATAGCAAATTCCAGCCGCGCAAACTACCCCGCTCTCGATCCTATAGAATCGCCGAGTTGAGTGCAGACTGACATTGCCTTTGCTTGGCCAATTCTGTAATGACACGAGTGAATGTCACGAACAGTGCTAGACAACGGTCTAAAAGGGGCCACCCCTTTTAAATGGCATTCTGTTCCCTGATGAAATGGCATGCCCACAGGGGCAGCCTTATTGAGCCAGTGCCTAGTCCGCGCGAGAGATCTGATGAGCGTCGAAACCAACCTAGATGGCTTACCGCTGGAAACGCTCAAGCAAATTGTTTCCGATCCAGAGCAAGTCCAGCGGCAATTAATGGCAGTGTTGAGAACGTTGCGATCGGAGGACGAAGAACAGCGGGCTTGGGCGAGCGACTGCTTGCAACAGGTTGCTGAGCCTCCGTTGGAATTTGGAGCTGAACTCGCGGCGCTTTGTATGGATGATTGTGAGCCGCTTGCTGATTGGGCTTGCAGGTTACTTGGGAGAATAGGCGGAAATGCCAGTCCGTGGCAGAACCATTTGGCGGAAGCGTTACGTGAGCACCCCGCCATGGTTGTCAGGCAGTCGGCAGCCGCAGCACTTGGCAAAATACCTGAACTGTCCGTGGCGACACGCGAGGCGCTCTGCCGCGCGGCCAACAGCAGCGATCCACGATTGAAGCGACTGGCGACGCAGTCATTAGCTGAAGACTGACAAATACGAGCATGGCAGCGCGTAGTTGGAATCTCTAGCTACAGGCCTTACCGACCAAAATTAGTTCCCAAAGCAAGGAGGCGATGGGATGCGATCCATTCCTTTCTACCCATTGATGATTGTCCTGCTCATAGGCCTAGGTGGTTACCTTGGCTGTGATCCAAACTCTATAGCGCCCAATCCCGAAATTATTGGCGATGGAGATGGCGGAGCGCAAGTTCCACCAGGCAATTTTGCATCGATCCCACAGCGAACTGGGACCACTGTGTTGATTGGTAGCTTTAATATTCAGCGACTGGGGCCTAGCAAGTTGGCCGATGGCTTTGTCATGGAAAAATTTGCCCAAATCATTCGGCTGTTTGATGTGATCGCACTGCAGGAGATCACAAGCAAAGATCAACGGACCCTGGACGCGCTCGTAACGGAAGTCAATCGGCTGGGTGGCCAGTATTCCTATACGATCAGCCCCAGGATTGGCCGAACCGGATATCTAGAGCAGTACGCGTTTGTGTTTGACGCTACACGGATCGCTGGCGGGCCTGAATTCTGTTACGTCGTCCAGGACGATGCAGACGTCCTGCACCGAGAGCCATTTGTAGGCCGTTTCCGCACGCTGTTTCCCACAGGTCCGTTCCAATTCTCATTGATCAATATTCACACGGACCCCGACGAGATTGCTTACGAACTTGACGTGCTAGCGACCGTCTTTAAGAACGTGCGGGAGTATGAGTATCCTGAGGATGACGTATTGCTGCTGGGGGACCTCAATGCGGATCCGAATAAGTTTCAGCAGTTGGGGAAGATCCCTGGCATCATGCCATTGATAGACGGACTACCGACCAACACCCGCAAGAACAAGACGCTTGACAATATCTTGATCGATAGGCAAATGACTGGCGAATTCACTGGCCGCGCAGGTGTCATCGATATGGAAAGTGTTTTTCAGTTGCAGCTAAATGATGTAGAACGCATCTCAGATCATCTGCCCGTATGGGCTGAATTTACAGCCACCGAAGCTGGGGGTGGTATCACGGCAACCGCCGCCACGGGGCCCACGATTCAACGTTGAGCAGGTCGCACGGCCAAGAAAATACCCTCTCACCAGAACTGGAGAGAGGGTAGTAGGATTCTTGCGTACCTGTTTGTGACTTGTGTGACAGGGTTGGGAATCTTTTCAGCCTAAATCGCTTAACCAACTAGCAACCACATGTTCAAACCAGCGGATCTCATTGGTGGTGGGCGCTGCTGAATCCCGACCCTTTCCTGTCGACTCCAAGTTCGTGAACGGCTACGTTGACTGGGGCAGATCTCTAGCGGCGTCCGCCACCACCGCTACCACCACTACGCCCGCGGCCACCGCCACCGCTGCGTCCGCGACCTCCGCCTCCGCCGCTGCGAGAATCGCTGTAGCGGCCTCCACGGTCGCCACCGCGGTCGCCACCACGGTCGCCACCACGATCTCCGCGGTCGCTCCGCTCTGGTCGCTCTTCATCGCCTTCCTGATTGGCGAACTCATCTTCGATCCCGAGTTCCTCCAAGGCACGTCGACGGCTGAGCTTCACACGATCTTGTTCATCGATATCGATCACAATGACCTTCATGGCGTCGCCGACCTTGCAAATATCGTCAACGCTCGCCACGTACCCGCTCGACAGTTCACTGATGTGTACCAAGCCATCCCGACCAGGCAGGATTTCGACGAAAGCGCCAAAGTCTCGGCAACTACTGACGATGCCATCGTAGATCTTGCCGATCTGCGCCGTCGCCGTGCAAGCTTCGACACGTGCCAGAGCGGCTTTCGCCGCATCGCCGTTTAGGGCTGAGACGACGACAGTGCCGTCATCTTCAACGTCAATATTCGCGCCTGTGTCCGCTTGGATTGCGCGGATGTTCTTGCCCCCAGGACCAATCAGCAGGCCAATCTTGTCAGGACCGATCTTAGTGCGCAGCAAGCGCGGAGCGTAACGACTGGTTTCCGATCTCGGACGTGGGATAGCGGTAATCATCTTCCGCAGAATCTCCATGCGGGCCTCACGGGCTTGCTTTAGCGTTGCCCGCATGATCTCCTCGCTGATGCCATCGATTTTTAAGTCCAGTTGGATACCGGTGATGCCTTCCGGCGTTCCGGCAATCTTAAAGTCCATATCGCCGAAGTGATCTTCATCGCCAATGATGTCGGTGAGCAATACCCAACGATCGTCATGGCTCTTGACTAATCCGATGCTGATGCCAGCCACTGGATTGCAGAGCGGCACACCAGCGGCCATCAGGCCGAGCGTTGCGCCGCAGACACTGGCCATGGATGACGACCCATTCGATTCAAGGATGTCGCTGATAACGCGAATCGTATATGGAAAATCTTCGGGAGCTGGGATGACGGGGGCGACAGAGCGTTCAGCCAAGGCGCCATGGCCGATTTCTCGGCGACCCGGCCCGCGGATTGGACGGCACTCGCCGACCGACCACGACGGAAAGTTGTAATCCAGCATGAACTTCTTGCTGTACTCATCAATCAAACCATCCACGCGTTGTTCGTCGCGGCTGGTGCCCAGGGTGACGGTCACGAGAGCTTGCGTTTCACCGCGCTGGAAGACTGCAGAACCGTGCGTGCGCGGTAGCACATCTGTTTCGCATTCAATATGCCGTAGGCTAGAGTGATCGCGGCCATCGGGACGCATACCACTCAAGATTAATTCGCGTACAACTTCGTGCTCGAGGTCGTGCCAAGCGGCTTTGAAAGCGTCTGGGCAAATGGCGCCTTCGGCGTTTGGATCTGGGATGATCTCAGCTTTGGCCTGTTCCTTAAGAGCATTGACTGCATCGGCGCGGGCTTGCTTGCCATCGGTTTGCTTGGCGTCACGGTAGCGGTCGTAGTAACTGCTCTTCAACCGATCCAGCAAGCCGTTATCCGTGGGAGCTTCGAACTCCATCTTGGTTGGCTGTACGCGGGCTACTAGCTCGTTGATCAACTCCAACACTTGACGAACGACGCCGTGGGCGTACATGACCGCTTCCGCCATTTCCGCTTCTGGCATCTCTTGTGCAAAGCCCTCGATCATCAGGATCGAACGCTCGCTACCCGAGATGATCAAGTCTAGCTCGCTCTCTTCGAGTTGTTCGTTGGTAGGAAACGGAATTAGCTCACCATCGATCTTGGCGACACGTACCGAAGCGATCGGGCCCTGGAATGGCATCGAGCTAATGCACAGAGCCGCACTAGCACCATTCATAGCCAGGATATCGCCGTCATTTTGCAAATCACTACTCAGCACGACGCTTTGGATTTGCACTTCATCATTGAATCCTTTGGGGAACAACGGGCGGATTGGGCGATCCATCAGTCGACTGGTCAGCGTCTCTTTGGTGGTAGGGCGACCTTCGCGCTTTAAAAAACCGCCTGGGAATTTCCCGGCGGCCGCAAGTCGCTCACGATAATCGCAGGTCAACGGAAAGAAATCCGTTCCTGGCCGCGAGGGGCCCGTAGCGGTCGCTGTCAGCACAACCGTGTCACCGTACTGCACTAGGACGCTGCCTGCCGCCTGTTTGGCGAGTTGCCCTGTTTCGATGGACAACGTTTGCGCACCAATTTGCTTTTCTACTCTTACTTTCACTTCACTAATCCTATAACAACATTTATCACAACTTGGCTCTGCTTGAAAAGACTCCCAACGCGCACGTCTACATCTGCTGTAACTACGGCGAAGAATTCTTTTCAAACAGAGCCCACATTTACGCACGACACTTTCAGGTGCTAATCCCGGAGGCGGTATTCTTGTGTTGCACCGTTCGTCCAGCTGTCCTCCAACTGGTCCTGGATAGGCTCGTGAATCGAGCTAGCCAATGCACAATCTGCAAGAATGCATCGTTAGGTATGGAGAACCCAACAGGGAGATAGATCGTCCTCCTTTACTTTGTTGAAGTCAGGTCGAACATCCTTGATCACAGGTCGGACAGGATCCTCACAGAATTGACCGACCACAGCCACTTCGTGGACCGTTAAGAACACGAGTAAACTAAGACCGCCCAATTGGGACCGGGCGGTTTGTCTTAAGGGTACACAGCACTATTACTTACGAATACCCAAGCGTCCGATGAGATCCAGATAGCCCTGAGGGTCATGGCTGCGGACATAGTCGAGCAGGCCGCGACGGCGACTCACCATCCGTAAAAGTCCACGACGGCTAGCATAATCCTTTTGATTGGTACGCATGTGCTCGGTCAAGTGATTGATGCGTTTTGTCAAAATCGCGATTTGAACGGTCGACGAACCGGTGTCGTTGTCGCTCGTCTTGTATTCTGAAATCGCTTCTTGTCTAAGTTCGCTGGTCGCTGTCATTTGCTTTTTTTGTAAGTGTCTGTGGCCAGAAAGTTTCGTTTACAAGTTCTCGTTGAAGCCAAATCGTATCGAATTTTGCGGAACTCGCAACCGCAGATTCCACACTTCCGTGGCTGCTCGGCTATTAGAAGCGGGCAGGCGATGGTAAAACAGTCCAGCCTACCTAAATCTCACCCATTTTCCGACTGAAAAGTGATTCCCATGAAGGGTTTGCCGTTCGTTTTGCTGTTCACGGCCATGACGTTTCTCGCCTGGGGGGCCTACGGTCCCGTTCTGCACCACGGTGCCGTCGCACTTCATCACGACAGCATGCGGGCCTTTGTGGGAGTTGGCTTGGCCTACTTCCTCATCGCTGTGATTTTTCCGGTCCTCGTATTGCGCCGAGGCAAGGAACCCGGAAACTGGACGATATCTGGAGTTGTTTACTCTTTGGTCGCCGGTGCCGTGGGTGCCATTGGTGCGTTGGGAATCATCCTGGCTTTGCAATACGGTGGGCAAACTGTGTACGTAATGCCGCTGGTGTTCGGTTTTGCACCGGTGGTCAATACCCTTGTGACCGCTTTCCTAAGCCGCACATTCAATCAAATTCGGCCGATTTTTATTATCGGAATCGTAACCGCAGCCTTGGGAGCTGCGGGAGTACTCGTCTTCAAGCCTGTCGCTGCTAGAGCTGCTGCGACTGCTTCGACAGTTGACGAAGAAGTCGCTACACCCCCAGCTGACGATACGCCACCGGCAGACGAATCACCAACTCCGGCGGACGAAACACCAACTCCAAAGGACGATACACCACCAGCCGACGAGCTAGACGCAGACGGCAACGATCAAACCGCCCCTGCGGCGACCGAGACTGTAGTGACCGAGACTGTGACCGAGACTGCGTTGACCGAGTCGCCCAAGCCTGCCGCTAAGGGTAAGCTCCCCCTATCGCCCATTGGCATTTCTTTGTCGATCATTATGGCCGCTTTGTGTTGGGGGTCTTACGGTCCGGTATTGCATATTGGGCAGGCCAAGATGAATGGTAGCCGCCTCCGACCGTTCGCCTGCGTCGGCCTAGCGTACTTCTTTATTGCGGTTGCTGCTCCGCTGTTTGTGATCTATTCGCGGTCCGTAGACGGGGGCAGTTGGACCGCAGGTGGGATGCTATGGGCGTTCCTGGCTGGTGTGGCTGGAGCGATTGGTGCCCTAGGCGTCATCTTAGCATTCAACGCGGGCGGCAAGCCCTATTATGTGATGCCGCTCATCTTTGGCTTTGCCCCAGTTATCAATACATTCATATCTTTAAGCGAAGCGGGCACCTGGGGACTAGTCTCGTCTATGTTCTGGATCAGCTTGGCGGTCGTGATCGCCGGTGCTGTGACTGTGCTGACCAACGCACCCAAGCCAAGACCTAAGCCCGCAACTTAGCCACTTAGCTTCCTGCTCCGTCTTGGAACTTACTCTGGTTCGCCCATAATTTGTCCCCGGCAGTACTCAGACCTGCATTTGCACGGAATTGCAAAGCTGGCTGGCCAGTTGTAGTCGATGGTGAGCTCATCGCCAGCACAGATTGGATAGATAGCAAAAAGCATCAGCTGCCTTCGTTGAGTGCGACGCTGAGCGTCGTTGACATCGATAACTTCGAAACAGCAGTTTGGATCGCACGAATGATTGACGAAGCGGAAGGGCGTTTCGGGCTCGAGCTGCGTGCCGTCTTCCAAGTCGAATGAGTAGCGTGAGCTGTAGGCCGGATCGTCGATCGTGGTCCCCGTAATTTCTCCCACCACTTCGCCGACCAAATAACTGCGGGTTGTAAACACGCCTTTCCCAACAGCAGTTCGGCTGACGCGAAAGGAACCACTACTCATACGGCTGCGTTTTCCCTTCGGTGGGCGGTCATCCCAGGCCTTCGTTCTTGCCATGTCCCATTCCCTCTATGTCACCAGACTCTGTCCGCAGTACACTCTCTTGCCAGACTCGGTCCCCAAAACACCTGTCGATTCTTGAAGACTGCGCATCAGACCATTCCGCTGTCCGATCCCTCGCGTGCGAGCACAGCTTAGCTGCTGCTAGATGGCTGAACTAGGGTGCTAGAACTACGCATAAACTGTAGGACATCACGAATGTTGGCATTATTCGTTCCACAAGGCTCGATTTCGCGCTGTCCAACATTGACGCCTGGCTAACGAAGGCATAACCTTTCCCATAAGTTGTTCTGGTGCATGTTGCGTGTGACGATGCGTGGATTTGCTCGGTCAACGTCTGCAAAGGTGGCGGAAATCTTTACAGATCTGCCTCCCGAACTGAAGCAAAGCAATCGTCACTCACTACTCGGAACAACAATGCAGTCATCAAGCGACGCAGAAGAACTTCGCACCCAAATTTGGGATTGGATCTACGCCAACGGTCCCAAACCGCTGAGCGAAGTCAGTCAGCACTTTCAAATCGCCGAGTCGACGGTGATTGCCGTCCTGGACCACTCTTGGTTTGCAATCGAAGACGAAGTTGTAACCATAGCGACGGGTGAATGACTGCTTCTACCACTTCCGGATACGAATGTCGTCAAGACTTTCCTAAGCCTGCCTCGTTAGCCAAATAGTTTTTGCCACCACGACTTGGGTGCCGCAATTGGAGCTGGCGTGGCCATGGGCTTAAGTGTCTGCATCGGTTGCGTGGAGTAAACACTGCCTTTAGGCTTGCCCGCTGGTTTACGCATTTCGCTTTCGTCTGTAAATTCGACTTGGACGATAATGCTGCCAATTTGCAATGTTTGATGTGGCATCAACGTCGCTTGTTGCACTCGCCGGTCGTTGACGTAGATCCCGTTCATCGATTCAAGATCTTTGATGATCAACGCACCTTCGCCGTTGAGTGAAAACTGGCAATGTTTGCGACTAATCGAATCATGTTCGAAACATACATCACTTCCAGGGTCTCGCCCCACTACAGCCGGCGCACGAAAATTCCATTCTTTTTCGCCTAATCCATCGACGTGGTTTTGCAAAACCAATTTGTAAAACATGATGCTAGCCCGCTACAATGAGATGATCGGGAAGGTGAAGAGGAGAACCCCATTCTAAGCTATCTAAATGTAGTTTTCACCCAATTTAGATCAAAATTGGTTGACACCACGATGCCAAATCGGGCGCGCAGTCGCCTGCGGCTTGTCGTTAAACGAGATTGCGCGCGCAGTCGCCTGCGGCTTGTCGTTAAACGAGATTGTGCGCAGTCGCCTGCGGCTTGTCGTTAAACGAGATTGTGCGCAGTCGCCTGCGGCTTGTCGTTAAACGAGATTGCGCGCAGTCGCCTGCGGTGTCGTAACGAGATTGTGCACCGCTACGAACATTACCGTTTATTTGTTTCGCCACCACAAGCTGGGATCTAGTTTGAGTTGCTTGGCGATATTTTCGATTGCGCGCGAAAGCGTTTGGCGTCCTGTGGGTAACCAGCGGTAGGTTTCAGCCCTGGGACCTTCGGCATCCAAAATGCATTGACCGACTCCATCAGTCGCTCGCGCAGATACTTGGCTAACATAGAAGCCAAACCGGTTGGGGGGAACTGATCGCCTCCAACGCTAAAATGGATATCGCAGTGCGGGGGGGCTTGGCGATGGTAACTACATCGACTTGCGCTGGACTGCGTTTCAAAAAACCAATGCTCAGGCATGACGTCGAGAAGCACAGGCATGTAGTTTTTTCGTCCGCCCTGTCGGTCGCAATACACTTCGACGGGTAATTCGCGGTACTTCTCGATCCAAAGTGCAACCAGCCTCAGGGTCGTTTGAGACAACAATTGCCCCTTCGATCCCGAGTGGGAAATTGCGGTATTGAAGTGTGGCTCAGCTACGATGACACTGCCAAGTTCAACGAGCTCGACACCTAGTTCGGCGAATGTTTCTTCAGCTAGTTCGCTCAACCGTGAAATTTCACCTGCCAGTTCTGCATTGCGTGGCACAGGGAAGCGGGTCAGCTCTTGGTACCAAGGCAAGTCTGAATAGACACCAGTGATCTCTTGTGTGGCTATCTGCGTAACATCTATTAACTGCTGGAGTTGTCCAATTTCCACAGTTGGTTGCGTATGAACCAAGTTTGTGCAAGCCAGCAATCCGATTTCAAGAGTGTCCAATCCGCTACTGGGTTGATAGAGTTTTTTTGAATCGCCGAGCGGAACATGGCTACAACCGAATTTCCATGACTCAGCCCGAAAAAGGTTGCCCAAGCCAACGCACAAATCAGCCTCCGTCATATTATTGGGTACCAGCATGGCTGCACCGCAAATTAGCAAGGGCCCCAGATTGGGTCCATAACCAGCTTCATCCACACCAATAAAGAGCCTTTTGTCCATCGAAATCGAAGTTTCTGCCTTAGCTTGAATGGAATTTCGCCTCGAATTAGCCAATAATGGGTCTGTTCCCAGCCATCACATCAACAAGTCCATTACATCAACAAGTTGTCTTGCCTTAGCATCGTTCGAGAAATAAGTGAGCGGAATGGCCCAGTCAGCACAAACCAGCGGCTAACGCTCTGCCGCTCGCTGACTACAAATCGGACATTAATCTCTTGAACGATCCTTACTCGCCCAAACTCTGAACCAACCAGCGATAATGCTATGTGGAACATGTTGAATTCATATCTTTTGCAAGACTCTGTGAACATCATTGGGCCTCATAGGGCGTTTCGATCCATCATGCGACGAACTCCCAACAGTCACAATACGGTTTGGGCTCTCACTTGGATATTCTCATGGGTGATGACCGGACCGATTGTCGCCCAATTTGAAATAGTCACCAGCCCTGATGGCCAAGCAATCACGATCGATGCCAGCCAAGCTGCTAGGATCCAAGAAGCCCAAGCCGCTGCGGAAAATGCACGGGCTCAGTCCGGCAAGCCTCAACCATCGAATCGAGGAAAGCCGGGGCAACCCAATGCGGATGAAAAACCCGGTGAAAAGCCCGGCGAAAAGCCCGATGGTAAACCTGGTGCCGACGGTAAGCCAGCGGCACTAGAAAATCACAAACGCTCATCGACGCCACCCGAACCGCCAGATCCTAAAGAGCTCGATGTGACGCCTGACGAGGAAGGGCTATTGCGATTTCAGTTTCGCAACCAGCCCTGGCCCGAAGTCGTACGATGGCTGGCCAAGGTATCCAACTTGTCATTGGATTGGCAGGAGCTACCGGGCGACTACATCAATCTTGCCACGCAACGACCTTTTACAATCGAAGAAGCCACCGATATGATCAACCGCGCGTTGCTCACGCGCGGTTTTACGCTACTCAAGCAAGAGGGCGTTTTGTTGGTCACGAAAGTCGAGAATCTCAATCCCGCCTTAGTCCCCCGAGTTGAACCATCACAGCTATCCGACCTACCGCCACACAGTTTTGTGCGAACTTCTTTTACGCTTAGTTGGTTGCTTGCTGAAGAATTAACTGAAGAATTTGGTTCGATGATTAGCAAGAACGGCAAGCTCACCGCCTTGACGTCGACCAACCGGCTCGAAGCCATGGATGCCGCAGCTAATTTGCTCGACATTCACGAAATATTAGAGAATGAGCAATCACTTCAAGCTCTCGAGAATCTAGCGCGCGAATTTACGCTCGAGCATGCGCGTGCGTCCGCCGTCAAAATGCAGTTGGAAGAATTCCTGGGCCTTAGCTCCAATGCGGGAGGGAGTAGCGGCAGCTCCCGCGACGCAATGCGCATGCAACAGCAAATGGCGCAACAGATGCAGCAGCAAATGCAACAAATGCAACAACAAATGCAGCAGGCCGCGCAGCGAGCTGGGGGTGCCAAGCCTAGCGCGTCCCGCCAACGTCCCACAGAAACCTACCTCGTCGCTAACGATCGCACGAACAGCCTAATCGTCCACACTTCCCCCGATAAAATGGCCATCATCGCCTCGTTCATAGCTCGGATCGATGTGCCCAACGAAAACGCTGCAGACTACCAGCGAATGAACACGCGGATGAAGGTCTTTCGCTTGGCATCTTTAAGTCCCGGTGAATTGGTTGCATCCTTGACTGCCATGGATGTGCTGGAGCCGTCCACTCGACTGCAGGTCGACGAAACGAATAACGCCATCATCGCCTACGCTTCGATTGCCGACCAATACCTAATTCAGTCTGTCGTTGATCGACTAGATGGCTCCGAACGAACGTTCGAAGTGATTCAATTGCGTCGACTGGAAGCGGAAGCGGTCGCCGGTAGTATCAAGTTCCTGATGGGTGCCGAAGAAGAAGACACCTCATCCAGCCGTCGAAATTACGGATATTACGACTTCTACGGCGGGTACTCTTCTCAAAGCAACAAACAGAAGAAATCCGACAAGATGCGAGTAGGCGCTAACATTCAAGACAATCAAGTCTTGTTGTGGGCCAACCCAATTGAAATGGAGGAAGTGCAGAAGCTGCTCGTCAAGCTCGGGGAAATCGCGCCTGAAGGTGGTCGCCGCAGTACGACCCGCATGATCGACGCTTCGAGACAGCCAGAGACCTACGAATATCTTAAGCGGCTAAAAGAACAGTGGGAAATGGTCTCGCCCAATACAATTGTCCTGCCGGATGAATCGGAATTTCAGAATCAAGAGGACCAGGCGGTCGACAAGCCGACCAACCAATCTGCTGATGAGGGCAAAGCGATTGCGCCAGACGACTCAGCACCTGCCGAAAAGCCTGCTCCGCCGGCCGGAGCGAAGGATGATAAGATTACCGCCATGCCGCCTGTAGCAAAGAATAGACTCGTCAGCTCAACATTGCTCGCACCATCCGATGAACAGTCAACCACCACATCACCAAGTACAACGACAGCTTCGCCACCTAACAATACTGGTCAACCGCCGCGCTCGGACTCGCCAATTCCTAGCCAGCCCAAAGATACAGCCGCTGTGCCGCCCGCCGAACCCGTGGTCATTATGATCGATGAAGGTGGAAATTTGGTAATTCGGTCGAATGACACCGAGGCACTGGATCGCTTGGAAGAGATCATGATGACCAACCGTCCGCCGCGCAAGCCCTATGACTTGTTCAAAGTAAAATTTGCGACGGCGAGCTGGGTGACTTTGAATCTCCGCGAATACTTTGAGAACAAAGAAGACGACAACCGACGCTTTTTCTCCTTTTACTTCGATGAGATGCAAGGAAACAAAGATGATGAACAGCTTGGCAAGAAGCAGCCACTGAAATTCATCTACGACAACGACACGAACTCGATCGTTGTCCAAGGCGCTGATGATATGGATCGCAAGACGATCAAAGAATTGATCGAATTGTGGGACGTGCCCGAACCAGAGGACGAAGAAGATCGGGATCGCTACACCAAGTTGGTGGTGGTAAAATATTCCCGTGCTGATGCAATTGTAAACGTTATCAAAGAGGCCTATCGCGATCTGCTGAGCGCAACCGACAAGTCTGTCCAATCTGGCGGGAACGATGAGGAAAGCAAGCGGCCAGAAGGCGGCGGTGGCGTACAGTCCAGCGGTGCCATGAGTTTCGCTTTTAAAGGAAAACTTTCGCTCGGTGCGGATACCATAACCAACACTATTTTGATCTCAGCTGAAGGCAAATCGCTGATGGACATAATCGTCGACATGATCGATCAGCTCGACCAAGCCGCTCGTCCCGAAGGCAACATCGAAGTCTACAATTTGACCGCCAGCGTCAGCGGCAAATCGTTTGAGCAGGCCCTGCGCGCCATGTTGGGCACTCCCAAGAAGCAGCAGCCAGCCAATCAGCAGGCCGCACAGGAGCAACAGCAGCAACAAACTGAGGCGGAAGCTCAGCCACAGATCCGGGACCAGCCCACCCGGTCTTCTCCCAACCAATCCCGGCGCCGGCGTTAGCAAACTTGTCGAGCGAATGATCGACGACTCCCCAGCTTCAGCCGCAATCGCCCCCGAATGCCCCCAGGACGGCTTGACGTAATCGTCTCCCCACGAAAAAATACAGCCCAAGCAAAGATGACCATTAGCACACGTGCATTATGGAAAGTCTTTACAAGGGCGGTTAGCTCAGTTGGTTAGAGCGCAACGTTGACATCGTTGAGGTCGGAGATTCGAGTTCTCTACCGCCCACTAACGTTTTCCTTGAGAAAACAGGTTCTTGAGTGCATTCGGATGAATAGGAAAGTTACCCAGGGGCAGTGTTTTAGAGCCGCTTTAACCCGGGTTCTCTGCCCCTAACTCTGCCCCAGTATCCGGCCTGGCACGCGGCTATGCAAGCTACCGCCGCATCCGATTCAGCGGTGTCCTAGCCATCGCTGGTTGGAAGCGCAGCAACGCTTGCTTCTGAGCAGCGGCATTTTGGTTGTGGGACTTGAGGGCTTTCGATCAGCCAAAAAAGCCCTCTATTCGATTCGGTAGCCGCTGCATAGACGCAGAGCCCGCGCTGGTTCAAATCCAGTCACCCCGACTATCTTTCCAAACAAGCCCTTTGGCCAACAGGTCGAAGGGCTTTCTCATTGTGGCGCTTAGGTTTACGTCATCCAGAGAGCAGTTCAAACAGACGATTTCGAGGATTCGACGTTTGGCGGCGTAATCAGCCGTAACCCACTTAGCACGAAGGCTTTGCGAAAGTTCAAACGCTTTGACTGCGATATCGATGATTTCGTGCCTGCCCCGGTCAGCAACGTCGATTTCCAGCTTCAACTCGGCTTCTCGATCACGAAGCTCACGGCTCTTTGATGCGAACGTGTCCGCATCGATCTCTTCAAGCATCCGCAGGTTGAGCAAACGGCTCTGTTGGTCCCTCACTTGGACCAATTCTTCCTGAAGCTGCTTTGCCTTTTCCGCCGAGGAACGCTCGTCCCAATTCGTCGCCTGACGCAACTGTTCACGGAAGAGATCTCGGAATTCATCGTCCTCGATTCGAAGCGAATCGAAGATCGAGAGCATCTGTTGGTCCAGTTCGTTCTCGGTCAACCGGATGCGGGGATGGTCGCCTTTGTGGTACTGGGTGCAGCGGTAGTAAATATAATCCCGGTCCCCACTCTTGGTCATCTTCGTCTTGCGCTCACCCGTGATCGGTGAACCGCAGTGGGCACATTCGATCAGGTCGCTGGCATACGTCATCTGGTGCTGCTTGTAGACCTTCTGGCCAAGAAGAGTCTGCACACGATCCCAGAGTTTGGGTTCGACAAGCGGCGTGTGCGTGCCGGGATGCCACTGGCCACGGAACTTGATCTCACCGATGTAAGAACGGTCGGTGAGGATCGTATAGAGCTTGCTGCGACCGATTTGGGGAACTGAGGGTAGATATTGGATGCCCTCGGCCAGCAATGCGTCCCCAAGCGTGTCTAGTGTGTGGCTGTGATAGCCATACAAATCAAAGATACGTTGAATCGTGTGAGCGTTCTCGGGATGAATTTCGACGATACTGCGACCGTCAATTCGGATGTTGCGGTAGCCGTAGGGAGGTCGGCTGGGGAACAAGCCGCTCTCGACCCTGCGTTGGATTCCCTCTTTTACATCGATGGATTGCTGCTCCGTGTAGAAACTAGCCATACTCGCCAGCATTCGCCGCTGCATTCGACCGGCAGGCGTACTTTCCGTTGGCTGGGCTACGGAAATGAACTGGACACCGAACTCGGACTCCAGCCGCTCAAGTTCAACATAATCGAACAAGTTCCGGGCAGCCCGATCAACCTTGTAAAAGATCAGGCCATCAAGCTTGTGGGCGTTCTTCTTTGCGAACGCCATCAATTCTTTGAAGGCGGATCTTTCGTCTTGTTTGGAGGCCGTTTCGGCGATTCGGAAAAGGCGAACGATTTCGCCGTTGTGGCGTTCAGCATACTGACGCAGAGCATCAACCTGAACGTCGAGGGAAAATCCCTCCCGTTCCTGCTCTCTGCTGCTGACTCTCGCCAGTGCGACGTATCGTTTTTCCGGTTTCACCAAGTTGCCGTCCATGGAAGAAAACAGACTTCACCTTTCGATGAAGTCCATTTTTCCCTGAGAATCATGGGCTGGCAATGGAGAATGCTCAACCGGCTCGAAATAGTTCTATCCGTGTTCTGTTCTCTGGGATCAAGGTTCTTCCTTCGAGCCGAAACCCGCCGAAAAGGGCAGAAAGTGCAAGCTGTCTGGATCGCCGTTCCATCATCAACCAGTCGTCGGCAAGGAGGCTGAACACCTGTGGGGCACGGTTTGCGGCATCGCCTATTTTCTGGTCGAGGTGCTCGTAGTCCACAAGCTGACGACGCAGAACACTCTCCTGTTCATCGAACTCCGCTGATTGCCGCTCGTACCTGTCATCCGCAATTGCTCCAGAGAAATTCTTGCTGAGCAGTTTATCCCTCTGCGTCTCGATGAGCGAAAGCAACCTTTTCGTCTCCGAGACCTGAATCTGTTCTTCTGGATAACGGCTGGACATAATCGACCGAGCCACCATTTGTATCCAAGCTGACACTTCTGACGAAAGCCGTGTGAGAGGTCGTACCCACTGTTCGACTTGAGCATCGAACTCGGCTTCTGGAATACGAACTCTTGGGTGCCCACTGCTGGAGTACCTCGAACAGCGGTAGTAGATGTACGACTTCGCTCCACTCTTGGTCTCTTTGAACTTCTCCTCCCCGGTCACAACATTTCCGCAGTGGCCGCACCCGCGGGTCGGCCTTCCGATTCGCGGGTGTCTGCTTTTGACAATATTGTAATCGCCTTCTCGAATTAAGTGCTGGCAAATCGCCAGTACGATTGATTAATGGATGATCCAGATTCGATAAGCGTCAAGGTTATCTGTTGCGGCAATGACCCGCGAGCTTACCCGCCATTTTACATTCGGAGCGCGAACCGATATTAGCCATTTGTGTCCTAGTCCCAACCGACTTTACGATTGAGTAGCGTGCATGCAAAATACTTTCAACAACAGCCAATCAAACTCAAACGACTCATCAGACGACTGGTGAGGCGGTGAGGGGATGTTGTTGCAGTACAAAACAGATTACCCAAGCCCGCCTGGTCACCTGATTAAGCCAACGGGCGTGAATATTCTCATCGCATAACTTGATCAGAACTTGAACCAACGAATCTTTGCGTTGGGATCGTAGCGTTTTCGCAATCAGCGCTTTCCGGTTTTCGACAAGCTTTTGTTTCGCGACGTGTTCTTCCTCCAGCCGACGCAGTTCGGCGTCCGTAAGGGGGATATATCGTTCTCGACGGCCCATAGAATTCTCCTTCCGTTTCGATTCTGAATCAGCCAACGCCTTAAGCCGAGCTATTCATCTTCTCTCCGCTCCATCGCTTGGCCACTCTCATAGATCGCGACCAACTGATCAGGATTGCTCAAGTCGTCGTTGCTGAAAACGATCACGTGGGGGAGAGGTTGAATGGCTCGCTGTAGATTCGCAAGAGTTCGTTCGAATCTGGCGCGGAGTTTTTCGTCGGGAACGTTATGGCCGCCCTGACAGACACGCATGTCTACCCTTCTGCTCGACTCGTCAGCGCTTTCGATGCGGATGAAGATGAGAACGACGGTGTACCCTAGCGCGGCGTACGAGGACAGCACCGTTTCAATGATGAAGCTCTCTCGCTGGTTCACCAGTTCCCTACGGACCGACGCAGCCAGTTCAGCTGCACCGTATGCCGACAAACCCAACGAAGCCGACAATTGATCGGCGTTGATAAAGCGCAAGCCACCGTCGGCTAGGTAACTTTCAAAGAATGTTGACTTGCCCGAACCATTTGAGCCGGCCAAAGCGATGATGATCGGACGCTTATCAAGAAAGTCAAATGGCAGACTCAACGCGGGACCTCTACCGCGATAAACTCACGACCAACAAATCGACCGATTGTCTCACTGCCATTTTCTTCAATGCGGCAAATTAGCTCCGGGTGACCGACTACCGGCTTGAAATGCGGATATGGACGTTTTTCCAAAACGGCTTCAAGACGTTTGCGGCCCTTTACAGTCTCAACTTCCGCGAGAAGCTCCGATAAAGGCCGCTCTTCCCCGGCCATCTGTAGCGATAACGCCTGATCGCCGCGAAGCAGAGGCTCGATCGATTTTCCGAGCCCAGCCCAGAATTGAATTTGCCCAGCGATACTCCGCTGCGAGAACGGCACAACAGCACGAGCATCATCGACCAATTCGTCCGATAGTTTGACCGGTTGACCCATAATAAATACCTCCAACCCAATGGTAGCATTTTGCTACCAGTGAGTCCAACGGGTTGCGGAGCCCTTGCAGCGTTTGATAGCGAAGCACTGCGTCCGCAGTTGTACCCTTTGATCTCTTGTGATCAGGCCAGTTCGACCAATTGGTAGACAACATGGGTGGAAAGAAGGCCCAGTGATCAAGCTCTACTTGGGCGCTGGATTGAGCAGCAGATTCAGCCTGATTTTCACCCTCTGCCCGGGCGGATTCATTTAGAGCATTTACCACCAACAGCGCATCTAGCGGACTTAAAAATCCATCTCCGTTGCAATCGATCTGCGGTGCGGTGCCAACAGGGTACTTCGCCAGGCTGCGAGCCCCGTGGGTGTTGATGTAGTTGACAACTAGTAAGACATCCACAGGCGTTAGCAATCCGTCTTCATTCACGTCCGTCGGATCGTTTTGATTGTGCCAGGGCACAGAGTCTGCTTGCACAGCGAGGTAGACGATGTGCAGCACCTCCTGAGTTGATTCGTTAAGCAAGCGTAGGCGCATGCCATTGTCGATACTCGCCGTCAGGTGTTCATCTAGTCGTGTTCGCAGGAGGTCATCGACGATTTCAAACCGGGGGTCATCCAGCACGGTTCCTTGCACACCAGGAATCCTGATCACTTCGACGCCGGTTACATTCTCTTTCACTTCCAAGCTAAAGGTGCCGAAGTAGGCTGCCTTGGAACCTCCGGCGGATAGTTCGCCATTTGAACTTTTACCTGCCACTGCAATTTGATGCTCATGCAAGCCAGCTTTCGCGACGGACTTTGACTCGTAGCGCCACGTTTCTCCGGGGTCTAAATAGCCATTCCCGTCGGTGTCTCCAACATTTTGATCGATGCTGCGACCCGTCGAATACACGCGGACCTCATTGTCGAATGCGGCGAACAAATAGCGACCACTGCGCTCGACCCACAACTCTTCTGCTTTACCTTCGACGCGAATTGTCCCACGGCTAGCGAAAAAATTCGTGTCCCAAGTCTTTATTTCGGATGCGGCATTGACGGTGTAGGCCACGGTGTCGTCCGGACTGAATACGATCTCGCGCGGATACGGGCCCGTATCGAATGTTCCCTCAATGGCCATGTTTGAAGTGTTGTATTTGGCGATGCGATAACCGAGTTGTCCCGCCCCGGCTGCATCGACGGTCGACCGCACAGTTCGTCGACCCATGCCTTAGCAAACGCATCCCATTTTGCATCGCTAAGGGAGTCCCATCTCGGACCGTGCATCACGCAAACAAAATTTCGAAAAACAATGGATCGGGCTGCGCCGATTCTAGCTGACCTGTGTTGGAAGATCGCGCGAACTCCCACGGTGAATCTGAGTCTATCGCCTTCTGAAGTCCTGCTGCTAATCACTTTGTACGGCCAGAGTTAACAAGAAGTCCTCACTTGCAGCTCGTTTGAAGTCCTCAGTAGGAGGTGCGTTTTACTGCACCGAATTTCTGGACAAAATGTTGTCGAACTCGGGAATGCCACATGGAACGAAGTTTTCGGGTACCGTGATATTTTCCCGCAAGAGCAGTTCAAGACAGGCGGCATGTTCGCGTTTCTCCCAGCGACAATGGACAACGGTGTGCAACGGCGACTGGAAGTATTGACCGGCCGGTGAAAGCGATGCACCATGGGTCAGCAAGAAATTCACCATGTCGGCGTTGCCGAAGCAGAGCGCCCATGTCAACGGTCGAGCTTCCATCCAGCCGACAGCATCAATCGGCCAGCCGAGCTCGATCATCAGTCGAACTCCGGACCAGTTTTGCATTTGGGCGACATGCGCCACCAGCGATCGGTCAAAATGATCCAGCTGTCGCTTTATACTTGGAGTGTCACGTAGGATGGCTTCTGCTCTTTCCCGGTCACCGGCCGCGGCTGCAATTATCCACGCTTCCTTCTCAGAGCGAGGCGAATCGACCGCGCCATGGGATCGCAACAAATTCGCTATCTCCGTCGAACCGAGTCCGAGCGCATAGTCGAGCGGTGTGTTGCCTTTCCGACCGAGCACCATTGCGTGACCGGCTTGTGCAATCGCGTTGGGGTCTGCGCCAGCATCCAGCAATGCCTGGATCACATTCAAGGGCGCGCCGCGTTTGATAGCCCAATGCAACGAGGACTCACGAGCAGCCGGATGAACGGCATCCGGGTCGGCGCCTTTCTCCAGGAACCAGTACACAGCCTCAGGCCAGCGCATATCCAAAGCATGTTTGACGCAGTATGAGATATCCTGCTCGCGCAAACCGTACTCGCCCAAGGCCACGAGCAAATCGAGATTCCATTTCTCGCACGCATGGTATAACGATTCATTGTCATTGGGATCGGCACCAGCCTCAAGAAGCAGTCGCGCACCAGCAACAGAGTTCGCTTCGATCGTTCCATACAACGCCGACTCGGCTTGGTCATATTGTGAATTGTGCCAACTTGAATTCGGATCGGCTCCGCTCTCAAGCAAGAGACGCATTACCTCAAGCAGTTCCGCGCTGCGACTTGACCAAAAGCAAGACCAAGCCGCGTACAGAATCGGCGGCCAGTTCCTGCTTCCACCCTTATCGATTGCACAAGCCGGATTGTTCCTCAGAAACTCTCCGACAGCCTCCACATTTCCGAAAGCCGAAGCGGTGTGGATGGATTGGAACGTGACCGCTGGTGATTCATTAACAATAGCCTGAGCACGAGCTCGATCGCCCCATTGCCATGCAAGCTCGGAAAACAAGGCAACTTTCTCGAGAAAGTTCTTTGTCGTCAACTCGACATGGAACTTGAGCTTGGGCCAAGACTCAAATCCGTACTCGCACGCAATCGCATGCTGCGCCGCGGCCAATGTGAAATTGGACAGAGTGCGAACCTGATGCGCAACGACGCGTTGGCAAGCAGAACTATCTCCAGCTTTCGCGTCCTTGAGCAGCGACTTGGCCTGCTGCTTGAGATGACCTAGATGAGGGCGTTCCGGTAAATCGCGAGTCGACATGGTCGACCTCCTTTCTCGTTTACCCCAGAGGGGCAATTAACCTGCGTCCGCTCTACAGGCAAGAAAGAAGGTGAATATAAAAACCTTCGGTGTCAGATGAACTTAAGTTCTTCCCGCGGACTGGTGGCGTTTCTGATACGCACGAGCAGATTATAGTTGACGCGCGGCAGTTGAACCAGTCCGATCAGCTATCACAGAAACTGCTTATTCTTTCGCATTGTCGGATTCGAAGCAGATCGTCAAGCAGCGGAAAGTGATCTCTCGATTAGGGAATCCCACTCCAGCCAGCGGCAATTTTTGCGACTCCGATCAATTGACGAACTTAGCCGCAGCTTTTGCGAAAATAGAGGCACAGTATGTAGCGTCCCTGTTCTATTAACCGTACAAGAAATCGAAAAGTACCTGTCGCCATACAATAAAATGTCGAATCGTCCACAGCGAAGTTTCTCGTGGCAAAGACATTCGCCGCCGTGGACGCGTCGCGAGACCGGTCCAAGTATGGCAACCCGACGTGGTCGACGCGCCGGGAATCGCGTTATTCACGGTGGCAAAGTAACAGGCATTTTATGCCGCACGGCACAAAACCATGGATTCAGGGCATTAGTCTAATAGAGTTGGCTCAGTGTCGGAAAAGCAAAAACACCGCAGCCCAATGGCAACAGGCTGCGGTGCGGTGAGTTAGCCGATGCTCACTTTGCGTTTAGAATCGGATTGCAAAACGAGTTCGGCGATGCGTTGGGGCATCGATTCGTAACCATTGGGCGTCATGGTGAACGTGCCTTTTCCCTGAGTCAGCGAACGGATCTCATTGGCATAGTCAAGCATCTCTGCCAGCGGTACTTGAGCTTCGATGCGGCACGTGCCTTCCAACTCATGCGAGGCTGAAAGGTTGGCACGCTTGCGCGTCAAATTGCCAACAACGCTGCCTTGGAACTCACTGGGAACTTCGACTTCTAAGCGAATCATCGGTTCCAGCAATTCCAACTCGGCTCGTGGCAAAACTTCCTCTCGCATCGCCTCCCAGGCACAGCGATGGAACGCGAGATCGGACGAATCCTTCTCATGTTCCAATCCGTCCAGCAGCACTAGGCGAACACCGACAATTGGGTAGTTACCAAGCAAGCCTGCCGACAATGACTCGACAACTCCTTCGCGAATCGCCGGAATGTACGCTCGCGATATGCGACCACCGGAAACTTCATCGCGAAATTCGAACTCGGCTTCCGAATCCACAGGCAGCGGTTCCAATCGCCCAACAATGTGAGCTAATAAGCCCTGGCCACCATTCTGTTTCTTAAACCGATATTCGAACGGAACTGCACGAGTCGGACGCTCCTTGTAAGCAACTTGAGGTCGCCCCACATGCACTTCGCAATTGTGGTCGTCTCGTAAACGTTGGATATAGACGTCCAAATGTAGTTGCCCCATACCGGCAATCAACATCTGGCCGGACTCTGCATCCGTCCAATAACGAAACGTTGGATCTTGCCGACGGAAACGCTCGAGGGCTTTGACCAGACGGTCCGAGTCCTCTCGCCCCTGCGGCTCGATCGACAATTGCAAAACAGGTTCAGCAACAACAATGCTCTCCAGAGTCACGCGGTAGCCGTCGGCAACATACGTGTCACCCAGGACGCTATTGAGTCCAATCACTCCGCACAAGTCACCTGCTTCGGCGACATCGATCTCGGTCCGTCGGCTCGCGTGCATGCGAACCAACTTTGGAAAGCGATGGCGTTTTCCAGTACGAGAGTTGACATAGGTTTGGCCTTTCTCAATCTGACCTTGGTAAACACGGATATAAGTCACCGGACCGAAATCCTCGACGATCGTTTTGAACGCCATCGCCACCGTCGGATCCGCTTTGTCGCTTGTCAGCCCAATCGTTGGCGCGGTCTCTCCACCCGCCACTGGTTGACACAAGTCGTGCGCCCACACCTGTCGATCAGTCGGTGCGGGTAAGTAGAACGCCACACCGTCCAAGAGTTCTTGAACAGCGCAGTTCTTACCTGCACTTCCCATCAGGACCGGTGTCATCAAGTGCGCAAGTGTAGCGCGGCGAATCGCTTGCCGAATTTCTTCGACGTTCGGTTCACCCTCAGTCAACAGCGTCTCCATCAAGGCTTCATCCACTAAAGCAATCGCTTCGAGCATTTCGCTGCGCGCCCTAGTCGCGGCCGCCTGCAGTTCGACCGGAACTTGCTCACGCCGGACGACCTGCCCCAATTCACCGTCGAACGTGACGGCATGCATGGCAACCAAGTCAACAACGCCAACGAAGTTGTCTGCGCCGCCGATTGGCAACTGCAAGGCTATTGCATTGGTCCTCAACCGTTCACGCATCTCCTGGATCACACGCTGCGGATCCGCTCCGACACGATCCATCTTATTGATAAACGCAATGCGAGGAACACCGTAACGCCGCATCTGCTTGTCAACTGTGTACGATTGACTCTGCACACCACCGACGCTGCAGAGAACCAAGATCGCGCCGTCCAACACTCTTAAGCTCCGTTCGACTTCGACGGTAAAATCTACGTGGCCCGGGGTGTCGATGATCTGGAATACGTGATCCTTCCAATCCACGCTCGTCACTGCTGATGAAATCGTGATTCCACGTTTGCGTTCAATCGGATCGCTGTCCATCGTCGCACCAACACCGTCCGCTCCGCGAACGTCGTGGATCTCGTGGATGCGCCCGCAGTAGTACAGCATGCGCTCGGTCAACGTGGTTTTACCCGAGTCGATGTGAGCGGAGATGCCGATATTTCTAACACGTTCAATTTTCGTCATGGTAAAGTTCTCAATGTCTAGCTGAGTCTGATTCTATAGGAGTTCACGCAGCCAAACCGGCTATCGCTCGAGCAGATTTTGAACTCGAATCGTAGAACCGGAAATTGCCGCATGTACAGACCGATTGCAAGAAGCTCATTGGCCAACGAATTGCGCAGTCGCATAAAGCCGAGCTACGAAGAGCCTAGGCATGCGCAATCGAAAAAAGCTCCGCATCGGACAGTCGACGACTAGGGGGACGCGCTGCTCGACCTGAAGGAACTCAGCTGGCAAGGCGTTCTTCGCCGCTGCATTGAATGTGCAGTGGGCCAAACGCAATTATGCTCGCCAGTCGGCAGCGCGTTAGACTATCGCGGCGCGATCAGCAACCAATCGAGTGGAAACACCACCGAAAAGAGAATTGAAGTTGCAAAGAAGTCGCACGGCCGAATCCTAGAAAACGAGAAGGTCTCAATATAACCAACCTGCTAGACACATCTGCGATCGAGAAGTTCGGGAGCTTGCCCGGAGAATTCTCAAAATGCAACAGTACGAGTGTCCGAACTTACGCAGCAGAAGCCAAGGCAGCGACCGCGTGCTGTTGGGTTTCGTCCACGTCGGTAGGTCGGTCGGCACAGTTGAATCGGACCGATCCAGCTTCCCCTCGTTCAATGCGAATGGCAGTCTGTTGGCTAATTCCAATTATTGGGTCCGGTCCCATGGCTTCTTGGCGTTCTGTAGAAGTTCGGATCGAACCAATCACAACAACCGGCAGTCGAACAAGATTTGCGAAGCAGTGGTCGTTAGCACGATGCCAACACTGTTTCCCCTATTTCTTCTGTGTATTGATTGTTGTATAAGACCGATTTCGCGCAGATGAGTTCGCTAGAATTAGTGAACAGGTAGAAAATATGATGCAGCTAAGAACTGAACTTCTGAAGATTGTTCGGTGCCTCAACGAATCCCAAATTGACTATGCGCTTTGCGGAGGACTGGCAGTTGCAGTGCATGGTTACCCGAGAGCAACGAAAGATATCGACGTTCTCATTCGCAAAGAGGCTTTAGGAGACGCGAGTTCTGCTCTCGCACCGTTAGGATACGATCTGGAAGCAGGAATGTTCAAATTCGATCAAGGAACTGAGAAAGAGACTCAACTCTTCCGTGTTTCACGAGCCGAAGGCGCAATGCTCACGACGTTGGATCTGATGCTCGTTACTCCGGTACTTGAGGGTGTTTGGGACGATCGCGAAGTCGTTCGTGCCTACGAAACAGACATTCGAGTCGTATCCAAAGCAGCGCTGATTAGAATGAAAAAGCTGGCTGGCCGACATCAAGATCTGGCTGATGTCGAATCGTTGCAGCGAATTGCAGATGAGCAGGGAGAGTGATTGATGGATCCAACGAAAGCGAAGTCGCGCGGGATTGACAATGACATGTCGCCTGCTTCTGTGGAGCGTCGACTTGAGATGGTCGATCAGTTGCGTGAACTGGCGGTTGAACTTGGCAAGGCCAAGCGTCTAGGGCCAATTGAGAAAACCGAAGCGGCTTCCGAGGCACCTGGGACCTACGCGACAGATGAGAATCGCTAAATTAATAACTTGGCTCTTTGCAGTTCCGTTGATCACCTCCGATTCGTGGACGGACCAATCGATCGCCTGCCGTTCCCTGATTAAGCCGCCGCGACAAAGTAACTAAATTCGTTTCGCGTGTTCAGCCGAACGTTTCTCCGCGTTCGAGCATGGCGATGAATTCCAAGAGTCTACGTACTTTCGTTTCGGGCTTCTTTGCGTTGTGCAGTCGATAATAGAAGGCGTACTTTTTTGATTTTGAAAGAGTCGCGTAGAAGTCACTTGCCTTCTTAGACTTCTTCAAAGCGACGAGAAACGCCGCTGATTCTTTGAACGTCGAACTTGATGCATAGGCGGCATCCCAACGTCCATCCGCCTTTGCCAGTTCAACCGCCGCGTGGCCCGCAGGCTGCATGCGACCATCTCGAGTGAGACGTTCAACGTGCTTCTTATTTACTTGAGACCAAACGCTTCGTTTCCCTCGCGGCGTGAATTTGTGAATCCAAGAGACTTGATCGCCTTTTCGCAGGGGGCCATCGATCCAGCCATAACACAATGCCACGTCGAGTGCCTCCGCATAAGTGATGCTCTTGTGGCCACTGTCCTTTTTGAAGAACTGGATCCAAACACCGCCATGCTCGGCATGATGCTTGTTGAGCCATCTTTCAAGCTCGCTGGTCGTAGAGAAAGCGATGACGGGCTTGCCATCTGGGGATGTGATAGCGGTTGCGGCCTTCGTTGGTTTTGGGCTCTTTTTTGCCATATTGATTCAGGGAGAACGCTTATTCCTGGATTCCATTCTATTTGCTTGAAACCGCAGCAATTTCCTCTCGTTGGATTCAAGACGAGGCAATGGGAGCAGGCGCACCAGCGGGTGAATTATCTGTCCTATGATTAGCGCAGGTCCTGTAGTTAGAAGTCCTCGGGGAATTCCCCAGAAAAACGGCATGAATACAGGCCCAGTGTCCGCAGAAACCATCTTCCATTCTGCATCGGTGACAGCATTGTCAACAAATGCTTGGTCGTAAGCTCGCACCCCAGCAAAATAGAGAACGAAAAATATAAAGAACGCTAATGGTGATGGTCAAGCGCGTCGAGGACTTCGAGGATCGTACCAAAGTCATCGTATTTGTCGTCCATAAGCAGGACGCCATCAACGCCATTGATGTCAACGATCTCGGCTGCATTGTCACCAGATATATTACCAGCCACAATAAATCGAGCACGCCCGGTTGCCCCGATCGACGCAATTTGATCGCGGATGGATTCGGCTACCGATGCAGCTACATTTGGTGTCGGAGCGTCGGAATGCACGAGAGCAATCACGATGCGTGAGCAATCAATCGAGGCGAGTCCGTTGATACGCGCAGCAATGTGGTCGTGTGTTGTGTCGGTGATGCAAATGATTACCCGGCAACCCGCATCAAGCGCGGTCTGAAGTTTTCTGTGGATGATTTCGTCAGTGTCGTGCAGCCGGGGATCACCGACGAGCAACCAGTTATTCTGTGAGTCCTTGATGACGGATATTTCGGGTGAGCCATCATCGGAAATCGGAATGTCGGTCGCCCCAGCGGAAACGATTGCCGCATCTTCACCGGTGACATCGGTGTTTTTAGTAACGGCATAGAGATGATCGTATGGAGCGAGCAGAACTGCTTCGGCGTTCCATTCGTTATCGACCTGCATTTCGATGCCGTACGCTTCGCAATAGAGTTGGTAATCGATGTCGTCCGCATCGGAATGAAGAATCGCGACTACCAACGGTGGACAGGATGACACGTTACGGGTTCCCTTTGTCTTGCATAACGATTACGTTCAGCCGGTTCCGGGGGCAACTCCAAGAGGATCGATTGTAGTGCATGCCAAACGAATGACAATTGGCGTTGGCTGCTGAAGTACCGCGAGGCCGCCCGTCGTCTTGGCATTTGCTGATGCGTCGTTGCAGCCACAAGGGCTTGAGTCCTGGGTTTGCTGCAGCACGTTGTCTTGAATTTGCTGCGGACTAGAGCGAGAATCAACATAGTTTGAACTCCGTGGGGCTGCTTTGTGATGAGCTTTTCTGAAAAATGCTTCTTTTTGGTGCTCAGCGGTTTTGTATTTAGCGTTGCCTTGGGATTTGCCAGCCAGTACGCGTTCGACGGCAAAGCACTTGGAATGACATTGATACCGATTACCGGTTCTCTTTGCGTCGTGCACGTACTGGGCACGCTGTATCGGAGAGAACGCGACATCTGGGGACTCTGGGGATCGTTGTTGATCTGGCTCTACTTTCCGATGGCAGCCATTGCTGGCTATCTATCAGCAGCTCTCGGGTGTAGTGAGGGGATAATTACGCCATCAAGCATAGAATCTCCTTTCCTGAACCTGGCATCTGTGTTGAATATTGCAGTCGCATCGACGCTTACGGTACAATTTCTCCGTAGACGCGAAATCGACCATTCAGCAAGACTCGCACCATTTCTCGTCAAGAGCTGGCTGTCCCAGGCGATGCTTGGTCCTCTTTTGCTGCTTGCCTACAGCTTGTCGAGATAGGGAGCGCAGAACTAAGCAATTTACCGAAGTCGCCGAGTCCATCAAGTTGCAATTACACGACTTCTACGGTTACAACAATCACAAAAAAATAGCGAAAGGAGCCAGACGAACCATGGATTGCACCCAAGTTCGCGAGCCCGCCCAACTCATCTGCGAGAGGTTATTTCCATGAGCGAAGAATACGTTTGCGAAATGTACATTCTCTTCTTGATTGGTGCGATGGACAGTGCAACAGAGAAGAACTTTATGGCGACGTTGCATGAAATGAATGCGCCGTACAAATCAGTTGAGGAGTTCATGCATCAATACGAAAGGGAGGAGTCTATCTACGTCGATCTCATCAACTGGGTTAGAGCCGAGTGGGCAAAAGCAAAAGAGGAGAAGCCGGCGATTAATGCACGCAAGTTCGCAAGAGATAGAGTTCCTGACTTCCTCTCTAGCCTCTCGTAAAGCGAAAAACCAAGCGGCGAACGCCGAGCCGGTGTATTCGGTGGTTTAGCCTTCATTTCGGCTTGGCAAATTGACCGCGCGGGTTGGATCAACGTGAATGCTGGCGACAACATCTATGGAATGCTGTTCGTATGACTGTTCGTTCTTCCCGACCTTCGTGGGGATAACTGGACCATGGTGTGCTGTGTCCCAGCCAAAGACCTGTGTCCCTGATCAAGACCGCAGCAGAATAAGCTCCGATTCGAAATGGACAGACGCAACAAGCGTAACTGCGCGTCAAGATCCTTTTGTGTGACGCAGGTCGTTACAATGGCTGAGATGGATAATCAACAAGTCAACCACCCCAGTTTCGATTCCGCCCATGGCGAATCGCCGCACTCGAGTCTCCGTCGCGTTAAGCGATTTCGGCGAAGTCGTATAATTGTCTACTTGATCGGTGTCTACTTGTTGTTGGCATACCTCTTGATCCCGTTGGTTTGGGAAGCGGTGGAATTACGCAGCGAGGCAATTGACGATCGGCCTCAGATTACGCGCACTGGCGACGGGCATCCGGGCGATCCCATCAACGTGTGTGTGATCGGAACTCAGGCTGAACTGGTACTCGCTATGGAGTTGGCTGGTTGGTTTCAGGCCGACAAGTTGGGTGTCGAAAGCGATTTTGCAATCGGTGCGGATACCATTACTAGACGCACCTATGATGACGCTCCGGTAAGTAATCTGTACTTGTTTGGGAGGGCAGAAGACATTGCCTTTGAGCAGCCGGTAAAAGAGAACCCGCGCCATAGGCATCATGTGCGCTTCTGGAGAACCGATCAACGTGTTGATGGAGGACGAACTGAATGGCTGGGGTCCGCAAGTTTTGACAAAAGGGTCGGATTGAGTCATACCACAGGTCAGATTACTCATCATATTTCAGCCGATGTCGATGCCGAACGTGACTACCTGGCTGAGTCTTTGAAACGCACGGACCGACTTTCTTCAGAAGTGCTCGAACCGGCATTCCATGATCAACTCCAAGGATTTAACGGTGGCGGTGATCCTTGGACGACCGACGGTGCCTTATGGATAGCGACCATGCAAGCCACATCAACCACGGATTGAAATTAATTCTTCATCTAGTGCGGTGGGTCTATGCGGAATGAACTGTTGAAATCGGGCAGGCGCATGGCTCGGTAAATTGACCAGCCGGTGGAGCTCCCTAAGGGGCTTTGACAAGTAACATCGAATACAACTCGATGCGGCTGCTTGCGCTCGATTTCAAGAATGCGGGCCCACTGGCGCTGACTGGGTACGATGTCAGCCGGAGTGCCATCGTCTAGTTCAATGTGTCCACCATTGGTAATCAATAGTGTGTCCGACTGCGGCAGCCAATCGGCTTCTCCATAAAAAGGACAATAGAACGACTCACCGGGCCCGCCTCGATACTCGAAAATCTGCTCAACGGTCATGGCTTGCTCATCTACGCGGAATTCGACGATGCGACTGAAGTTTTCTGAGGCAGCCGTCATGGGATTAAACGGTCGAGCGCGGTAATTGCCGTTGTCGTATAACAGAATCGTCCCGGTAGGCGTTAATTGGGGCGCATGCTGATGGTAGAACCACTGGGTATCACCAACTGGGGCTAACACATACTTCTGCCATGCTTCGCCCCAGCCTCCAGGATCGCCCAGGATCCAGACAATCTGCTGGCTATTCCAATCGATTTTTATCAGGCAATCCAAATGCCTTAGTGAAACAATGATGGCTTCTTCTTCGGGGATAAAAACAACAGCGTTGGCGTGACTCCAATCGTAGACTTTGCCGATGTGCGGATATTTAGGATTCCAAAAACCTCCGAGTGAAATATAGCCAAAACGTTTGGGGTCCAACAAATCGGCCAAGTGCAAGCGCTGAACGACTTCTCCATTGCCCGGCTTGAATTCAACAACTGCATCGCACACTACGTTAGCAGCACGCCATGGCGCGTCTGGGTCAAACTCACTTGTTGGAAACGTATCAAAACGCCTGATCTCCGTCGCTAAGGTCAGGATGTTTCCGTTGGGCAATTCCTGCAGAACGTGATGTAATGTATCGACGTCAATTGGAATCGCTGTCTCGCTGTGCGACTGCTCATGCCGCGAGCAATACCAACTACGAATTTCACGCCCAAATACATCAATTTCATAGGCAGCCCGAAAACTCCCGTGTTCGTAGATTAGGTGCCCATTGCTGAGCAGTCGCAAGTCCGTGATACGGTGATCCGTTTTGCAATACCAAACCACCTCGCCAGCTGAGTCCAAGCCCACGATATATCCGTAGTCAAGAATGTTAGCGTCGTCTCGCCAAAGATTGACCGCGAACATCGTGATCCCTGAACGTTGCGGATCTGCAGTTTCAACGTGCGATTCCAAGGGTGGGAAATCAGCGGGCAGTGGCGGTGTCAAGAACGTCAGTTCGCGGCTGGTCATCCCCTGCGTACCGTCGGGACGGGTCGCACGCACGAAAATCGAGTGTTTGCGATTTGGGCGCATGCCCAAGACAGCTACGCGATGCAAGCGCTGCGGTCGCTCCGCGCAACGCTGGGTCCAAGTGCGTTCACCGTCGCTGATTTCCAAGACGGCATCGATTTCGGTATAGGATTCAAACTCGATTATTGCAGCCAGTGGTGCGCGAGCGATGGGATTCGGGCGAATCACAGGTTGCCCGATCAGCAGTGATTTGCCATCCCACCTGGCCGGTGGTCGTTTGCCTCGATGGATGCGAAACGAATTGTCACAACCGGCTGTTGTCGCCAACACCGCCGTGCAGGCCAGCCACAGTATTGCAAACGGGGCTGTCTGCATTGATTACTCTTTGGGCGTCTTCACAACTTGAAGCTGCAAGTTTCGGAAACGAACCTCTGTCGGACCGCCAGAGTGAAGTTGCAGCGCGAAAATGCCTTGGCGAGCTCCCGGTGGGTCGTCCAAGTCCACGCATTGCTCGCCGTTGAGCCAGGTCTTAACGTGACTACCGATGGCTTCGATTTCGTACCGATTCCACTCGCCGGACTTCAGGTGGGCTTCACCACTTTTTTCCCATAGCAGCCCACGACCATGTTCTTCGTACAGCTTGCCCCACCAACCAGCGCCCACATCCGCTTGGTAGCCTTCGACAGAATCACCCGTGCGCTTGCTGCGAAACTGGACGCCGCTATTGCCCGCGTTGTCCACTAGCTTGATTTCCAGTGCAAGTTTGAAGTCGCCGGCAAGTAGGTCGCTGATCAAGAATTCATTCTTATTGAGTCCGGTGCTCTTGCCGACGATTTCGTTGTCGACCACGCTCCAGAGTTCCAGGTTGCCGGACCAGCCAGTCAGATCGCGACCGTTAAACAAAGCCGATTGATTTTCCTCAGTCGCTCGCAGGGGCACTTGCTGCTTCCCGCGCAGATAGGCCAACAAGCTGCGCGTCTCGTGGGGAGTGAATTGCGAGAGTTGGTTGTCGGGCATCATCGATTGCGCACTGGCCTTGCGCTGTTCAATTTCGTCCTTGGGCAGAACGATCGTCGCTTCGGCGGTCTGAATGGTAACGGCTTGTTCATTCTCACTGCGTACGATTCCCGTGATAGCCTGGCCACTGTCAGTTAAGAATATCGACTGTCGATACTCGTTAGCCATTACGGAGCTGGGGTCGACGATGTTTTCCAACAAATAGTCGAGGTTGCTGCGATTAGAGCCGGTCAAATCCGGTCCAAGCTTTTCTCCAACACCGTACAGCACGTGACAGCGTTGACAAGTCTTGGCGAATACCGTGCGTCCGAGTGACAAATCGGGATCGGCCAGGTCACTGCGCGCGATCAGTTCTTTCATGCTCTCGATGGTCTTGAGCTTATCTGCGGAAGTCTCGTTGACTTGGCCCCAAACCTCCGTCAGCTTCTTGCTTAAATCGGGGTTGCCCAAGTAATCGATGCGACGTGCCAGGTCTGCTGTTAGATCGGCAGCGGGAATTGAGCCAGCTTCGATTGCGGAGAGCAGTTGTGTAGCATTGGCGATACGACTGCTTAGCGTTGCTACCGCCGCGCGGCGGAGGTCTGGGCTTAACGTGGAATAAGCAGTGACCAAGGTAGCAGGAATTTCAGCCTGATCGTACTGTGCCATCCCGGTAATAGCCGCGCGAATCAGTTCGGGATTTTGGCTTTGACCAGGCGAATTCGTGTTGATGCCATTCACCAGCTTGATAAGTGATTGGGCGAGCTGAGGGTCACCAGCAGCCAGCAACGATTGCAAGGCGGTTACGCGTTGGGCTTCAGGGAGCGCAGTGTCTAACATCAACTGGCGCATGTGGGCAGAGGCGCGTTCGTCGCCGAAGGTCACTCCCAATGCGACCGCTTGCTGTCGCACATCCGTGTTCGAGCTCGAGGACAGACGTGCGTAGATCGCATCCCACTGTGCAGGCTTGGCTGTTTGCCTTTGGCCGCGCAACGAGGCTTGGATGGCACTGAGAAAAGTCGACTGGATGGCAGGTTCGTTCGTTTTAGACAAACCTGTCAGCAATCGCTCAAGTGAATCCGCGTTACCGGTGCCGGCGATGCGTCGCAACGTAAAGTCACGCAACAATGGAAAGTTCTCGCCAGCGGCTAGGCCAAGTGCGAGCATGCGGTCAGCGTCGACATCAGCCAATGGCTCAAGGGCGTACCAGTACATGAGCGGCAGATTGTGGTCTTGCACGTCAGAAGCATGCTTGACCAATTCACTCAACGGCCCCCAGCGGTCAGCGGCGGGCAATTTGTCTAAGGCCGAGGCGATCGCTAGTCGCACGATGGGCGAAGTGTCTTTAGCTGCCATGGTAGTGATGCGTTCCGCTTCGCCAGGATGCAGTTCACCCTTGCGTTGCTCGATCAACAACCGCAATGCCCAGCCACGCACATGAGGGCTGGTATCGTTGAACAGTTGCGCAAAGAAGGCGGGGTCAAAAACACCGATCGCGTGTCGCGCCCAAATGGCGCGCAAGCGTCGCGTGGCGTCGGGATGCGTGCGCGCAATGTCCATGACGCGGGCGATGGCGTCTTGAGAAATCTTGCGTTGCGAGGCTCGTTCTTGGAGTTGTCGCCGGGCGTGGCGAACAAACCATTCGTTCTTATTCAGGCACTCGTCGACCAACTGTAAATCGGTGAGTTGCGCCAGGTCAACTTGGACCGCCTTGGGCTGGCCGTAGGAAACTTTGTAGATCCGACCGTTACTGCGATCATGCACTTCGACTTCGCGGCGATGGCAGGCTTGCATGTCGTACCAATCGATAAACTGAACCTGACCGTCCGGACCGATCTGCATGTTAAGGATCTGTGAAGCCATATCGCCGGTCAACAGAAAGTCTGGGCCGTGTTGGCCGACAAAACCCGATCCCTGGGGGACCAAGCGATCGGTATTCAACCGCTGCCCATGGATGTTATTCATGAATAGCATGCCCTGATACGCGGCTGGCCACGCGCCGCCTTGGTAAATCATTGCACCAGCGTGCGCGTGCCCACCTCCTGCTTCATCCGATTTCCCGTTGCCGCTGTGCGGTGTTGCTCCCAGATAGTGCAGGTGGTCTGCGATCGTGGGTATGTCGGCATAGGTGTATTTGTTAAAGTGCTGACCAGCTTGGCGTTGATAGCGTGCGCCGGGGATGATGTGATACAGATGTGGTATGACGCATGCGGTCACAAAGGCTTCGCCGTGTTGATCGAAATCGACGCCCCAAGGATTGCTCGTTCCGTGGGCGAATACTTCGAATTCGTGTCGTACCGGGTGATAGCGCCAAACGCCAGCATTGATCCGCGTTCGCTCGGCATCCGTTGCACCTGGACGGCCGACGTTGGAATGTGTGAATACGCCATGGCATCCATACAGCCAGCCATCGGGTCCCCATTGAAAGGTGTTCAACGTTTCATGTGTATCTTCGTAACCCCAGCCGTCGAGTAGGATAGTCGGCTGGGCATCGGGCTGATCGTCGCCGTCGGCATCGGGAATAAACAGAAGATTGGGTGCCGCACCGACCCACACACCACCAAATCCAACCTCAAGCCCGCTGATCAGATTTAAGCCTTCGTAGAACACCTTGCGCGAATCAAACTTTCCATCGCCCGTTGTGTCTTCAAAAATCAAAATGCGATCGCGTCCAGTGTCTCCCTTGGCACGCAAGGGATACTCGTAGGCTTCGGCGATCCAAGTGCGACCGCGATCGTCGATCGCCATCGCGATCGGTTGTTTTACATCCGGTTCCGCAGCACATACGGCGACTTGAAAACCCTCCGGCACCCGCATGGCGGCCGCAGCAGCTTCGGCGTCGAGTCCGCTGTGGGGGTATTCGTCGGCCACCAAGTTGACACTCGGCGTTGTGATTGGACCAGGGCTTTCGTCGTGTAGACGGAAGTGGTCAAAGTTGATATGTCCCCAACCGCCGCTAGCCTCGTCAACTAAGCGTATAAAAATTTCACGATTTTGCACTTGCTTCAGATCAACAACGACGCGTCCCAAGTCTTCGACCTGGCGACCAGTAATCGTGAAGAACGGTTTGTCAGCATCTGCCGCCTGCAATTCGACGCGAGTCTTTTCCGAGTTGCCGCCACCAACAAAAAACGTCGCGTAGCGATGGGCGGCTAAGAACGGCTTGGACGTTAGTGTTCCAGTCGGCTGGTCGCCATGCAATTCATAGCCACCAATCCAATAATTGCCGACATGGCGGCTACGCGAATCATTACGGCGCGCCGCGACGACATCGCCTTCGATCGGTTGTCCCGCGAAGGCCTCGCCGGTCGGTGTCCAATCGTCGAGCGTCCCGTTTTCAAAATCGAGGTTAAGCGTTTTCCCGTTTGCGTCCTTCGGCTTGAGGCCGTGATCGGCTTGCGGGAAAGTCTGTCCAGGAGCGCGAAAGCGAATGTAGTCCAGACCAAACATGTACGACTTAACCGCTTGACGGTTGGCTCCCAGAATCTCAACTTCAAGCTGATGCTTTCCCTTCTTCAACGCCGTCTTGAACTCGAGCAAACCCGTGCTAACTACTTGCGCGTCAAACAAGTCGATGGGTTCACCCAACGCCTGACCATCGATATGCAGTTGCACGACTGCGTAGTCACGGGCGCAGGTCATCGCCATTTCCATCGCTTCACAATCTCGCAGCGCGTCCAATTCAACCGAGAGTTTGTCACCGGGTTTGGTGCCAGTCCACCACAATTGGCTCTTGCCGCTCCATACATCGGCCGCAAATTCACCCATTGGTTGCGGCTTAGCCGTGCCAGCGGTCACGCTTGGCTTGAGAGTTTCGCCTTCGATGGCGGAGGGAACAAGACCATCACTGCCGATGGGAGAGCGTGGACCGCGTAACTTCTGGGCATTGCTGAAGTCCGGTAGCTTGGGGCCCGAATAGATTTGCGGCTGGGCGGCAGCGAACTGAGCGGACGTAACGTCCTTGCGTTCCTGCAACAAGACGTTGGCCCCCAGCATTCCGCCGGTGGCCACATCCAGATGACCATCGCCGTTGATGTCCGCCACCGTGACTTGTCGGCCAATTCCAGTTTTCCCGTTAATCTCGTAAGGCAACCAATCAACACCCTGATCGGTGCGGACCAGTTTGAACCACACAACGACGGCTCCAGCGTCCCACATTGGGCTTTGCTGATGATGGGAGTAGTACGTCTTGCCAGTAACAATATCTTGCAGTCCATCACCGTCCATGTCCGCTAGTCGCACGCTATGCAGTTCACTGAAAACTTTGCCGTACTTGTTTTCGGATGGATGCTGCCCCATGATCAAATGTCGCTTGAACTGCGGTTCGCCGTCTTCGCTGCCCGTTTGTTCGTACCAGGCAAGGCCGAAGTCGTGCGCGGCCTCACTGGTGACTACGTCACTATCTCCATCGCCGTCGACATCGTAGGCGAACATTTCTGCTCCACCGTAAGACTCAGAGAATTTCGCCTTGTGTTCGCGCCAGCGCCCGGTACTCGCATTCTCGCGAGGCTGTTCGTACCAGCCGCCCGCGTGAATGATGTCGAGCAAGCCATCGGAATTGACGTCGCCGACGCCCAATCCATGTCCGAATTTAGTCGCCGTTACTTTTTCTGAGATTGGATGAAACGTCCAGGGATCGAAGGGTTGCTGCCAGTTGATCGTAGCAAATCCAAAGAAGCCATCACGGGTACAAACCAATTCGGGACGCTCGTCGCCGGTTAGATTGATCAACTGCGGCGACTCGTTGGAGACCCAGTCAAATACTTGGCGTTTTGTCCACTCGTTGCCCGCCTTTCCATTTTCATACACAAAAGCTGGCGTGCCTGGAAAGCCAACGACAAAGACGTCGTTCGCACCGTCCTGGTTGAAATCATAGATCCAAGAGAAGAAATTATCTGCATAAGATTGCATCGGTTGCGGCTTGGCAGGATAAATCTCCAGACTTTGCGAAAAGTCTGGGCCAGCGAACCAGTAGGGACCGTAGACAATGTCCTCTTGCCCATCCGCATTGATGTCCCCCACCGAAATACCTTCAGAAAAGTATGTGTCGGTAAGTTGCTGGCGCGAGAACTGAATCACTTCTTGGGCATGTGAAGCCGATGTATTGCATGCGAGAGCGAGCAAGGCAAAGTAGATAAACTTGCGCATGAGATTTCGTTTCGTCGAAGGTGGGGATAGCAGGAAAGGGTCGGAAGTTCTTTTCAGCAACACTCGCCTCCGATGCGATTCCGCTGGTAGGAACAGGTAGTTGCTAAAGCGTTGCGCACTCGAGGCTGAAAAAACTCCCGACCCAATTATAGTCGATTTATAGTGGTAAAGTGGTCTTCGAGAGAGCATGCAAGATGAGATTACAAATCGCTACCGAAAGATCTCGATAACCCGCTGTTGCAACGGTTCGAGTATGTCTAGCAAACATTGTTTCGTAAGATCGTCATGGTGCGATTGCGGACAGGTGGCGCGTAACGTAAGCAGCGGATGGCCAGCTTCAATGACTTGATCGAGCTGATGCAGGGCAGGGACATCGCCCAGGCCGTCTTGCTCGAATAGTTCATGTAGTTTTTGCAATCGCTCAGCCGTCAGTTGCAAGTTACTCCAGGCGTAAAGGATTGCTTTTGCCTGCGCGACATCGTCGCGGGCGGGATCGGATGCCCCCTCCCAAGAGAATCCATACGCAGACAAGTGCTGCGCGACCGGCCGTTGCGACAGCAGCAGTTCCATGCTGGCGGTCCACCGTGGGTTGGCTTCCAGCAGCCACAGCTCGCCAAGTGGATCTTGGATAAAATCGAACCCAATCCAGCCGACATAGCCCGTTTGGTGAAAAAGAAAATCGCCCAGCCGCTTGGCAGCTTCCCGCACGTCGAGCGTCCCATGCGATTGCTGCAAGCCATCGGGGACGAGATTCGCTGGGGGGCGAGCTGGGATTGGTCCCCACGAACCAGCATAGATGAATTCGTGCGCGGCAAGAAAACGTGGGCGGTTCGCAAGCCGTATGTCGCCCGTGATGCCCAGGATCTGAGTACCATCGTTAGTGATCACACATTGAGCCCCAAGCGTTTGACCGGACACGAAGCGCTGTAAGTACTGCCGTGCGTTTACCTGCCTCGACAGCTCAGTTGTGGACTGGATGTTCCGTAAACGTTCCATTTGGAGACCACCAGCGCTCGCGTAGCGCTTCCGCAGAAATTGAACTTCAAGACTTGCCGCTAGCTTTTCGGATGAGGCTACTGTGCTCTCAAATCTTGCAAGGTCTGCGACTTCGATGACTTCGGGAAACGCAATTCCAGCAGCAGTCGCCGCGGAGCGCCAAAGTTGCACGTCACGCAGCTGTCGACACTGAGCGTCCGTTGGGCCCAGGAGCTTGCCGTGCGTTGATAAATGGTGCAGCAGTTCCGGCCAATTCTCCGTGCCGCCCGCCAGCAAGATTGGCGGAAAACCATGATCGCGCAGTGCAGCCGTGATTTGGTCAGCAGCTTTGGGCGTGCCCCATGGCTCGGTGACCTGTACCGAATTGGAGGCGACCAATGCGCAATCGTGGTCCGCAAAAGCATCGATACTGAGAACCATGAAACCCTCGGCAGCGGCAGCCGCGGCCAGCGATCGCGTAGTAAAACCCACCGTTGCCAAACTGGGGCTTCCCCCCAATCGACCCGGCATGATCGCTGCTCGTCGAAACTTTTTAGTTGATTCTGGGTTTGAATTTGCAGGCATGGGCAACGAATATGGGCAAGTAAAACTGCTTCCAAGGGCTGCTAAATGTCTTGGATTGACTAGGATTGAACAGTATCGCAAAGAATTTTGCGTCTCCCAATTGGACTCGTCTGAATTTCTTATGAGAAGAAACATGCAAAAACGCGGGCTTTTTCTACTTTTCTCCGCTTTTATTGCGCTCGCATGCGTCATTTCCATCCCGACCAAGGCGCAGGAATATGTGGGTGTGCTTCCAGAACTGATGAAACCTGAGGTAGCTCAGGAGCTTCAGTTGGATGAGCAGCAGTTGGAGGGGATCAAGACGCTGATTCGCTCGCGCATCGGGGCAGCCGTCGGTTTAAGCGCCAAGCTCCGCGAGGCACCGGTTAGCCAGCATGATGCGTTGATGGCCGAGTTTTCAGCCGAGTCGGAATCGATGGGATATGCCCTATTGAATGCCGAACAGCAGCAGAAATTGGCCAAATACCGGGTTGAATGGATGGGACTGCTAGCCCTAGATGAACCAGAAATCGCCAAGGCCTTGAATTTGGCCGACTGGCAAAAGGAACTTGTCGCCGAGGCGCGTTCCAAAGTGCGAGCGTCCCGACGCGATGCCAACGCAGACCGCATTCGGGCGGAGGCGGAACGTAGCATTCGAAAGGAAATTTCAGATAGCCAGTTTGCAGCTTGGCAATTGCTCGCCGGGCAGATTGAGGAAAGCACGGTTGGCGCACCAACTCCACCTGAACGTACGTCGCCCGCGCCCGCTGTGGCTGAGATTGTCAACAACGCCGCACCCGCTGGCAGGGACAGCACGCCTCAAGACAATTCCGAAATTCCCGTCGAAGACGTGCAGTTAACGTTGAATTTCGAAGCCACGCCATGGCCCGAAGTGATCGGCTGGCTGGCGGATCAAGCTGATTTGTCGGTGCAGTCGGATGTTATGCCGCCGGGAACGTTCAAGTACCGAGACAAATCACGCACTTATTCGGTAACGGAAACGTTGGATCTAATGAACGGTCGTTTGCTAAACGCTGGGTACACTTTGTTCCGTCAAGGTCGCATGCTACGTTGCATTGACTTCGAAGCTGAACAGAAGATTATTGGCGAAGTACTCAAGGAGCTGGCGGACCGCGTAGACGAGCAAGGACTGGCAGAACGTGGCAAGTTTGAGCCTGTGAAGTTCCTGTTTACACTCGAGCGATTGGATCCGGAGGAAGTTAAGAAAGAGATTGAGCAGTTGCTGAGTATCCAGGGTTCCGTTGTCAGTCTCCCGGCCGCCGGACAGCTTTTGGTCACCGATATGGCCGGCAACGTGCGGACCATAGCGGACTATATCAAACGAGCGGAAGATCCTAGTTCGTCGCGTGGCTCATCCATCCAAACTCTGCCACTGAAAAGTATTACGGCCGAAGAAGTTCTCGCCGTCGCTCGGCCACTTTTAGGGCTAGAGGAAGGCGAGAATGTCAGCGATGAATTGAGCCTGTCGACCAACACTTTTGGTACGACCATCTACGCTCGTGGATCCGCGGAGAAGATTCAAAATCTGCGCGATCTGGTGCTGCAGATGGACAAACCGATGGAAGAGTCTGAAACGACAGCACCGATCGAGCTGCCTTACATTGATCGGCACCGCGTGGTTGGAATCGACATGACGCTGGCCTACGAAGTCGTCTCGCAATTGTTGGCTGGTGGCGCGCCGGATAACAAGCTTGCACAAGACGAAACGGCAAAGCAATTGGTGCTTTTTGCCCGCCGAGATGATCATGCAATGGTCAAGGAGACCCTGGACAAGCTAGCGGGTGATTCGTTTGGTTTCGAAGTGATTCAACTGACTCGACTCGACACGCAAATGGCCATCGCGGCGGTTAAGAAATTCCTGGGACTTGCTGATGACGCCACGGCAGACAGTGGAGCGCCGGTTATCGATGGCGATTTGTTGGCACGCCAAGTATGGGTGAAAGGCTCAGACGCTCAGGTAAAACAGATTCGAGAGCTGATTGAGAAGCTGGAAGAAAACGCGCAGAACACCAACGTACTTGGCGAGAAATTCCGTGTCGTGCAACTCAGCGGTCGAGCCGCGTCCAGCGCTATCGAGCAAGCTCAGCGCTGTGGGAGCAAGCTTACGGAAACAAGGGTAATATCCGTTTCGTTAAACCCAGTGAAGCGATGGAAAGTGGTCTGAGGCAACGCAGCTACTCTTCACCATCGCTTAAGTCATCGCCCATCAACGACTCTCCTCGAGCCAGTGAACCAGCGGCTGCATCCACAGAAGGCGATGAAGCTCCGGCTAAACCTGCGGCCAAGCCAACAGCAGATATTTCGGCAGCTTCTGGCGAAACGCCGGCGGGCCGATACGTCTCTCAGTTGGGCGGTCAATCCGGCGAACGACCCGGCCAGATCGAAGTCGTTTCGCCATCCGATGCAGATGACGACGATGCACCTCAGGCGGATATCGTCGTCATGGAAGGTCCCAACGGGCTGATTATTTCATCGGATGACAAAGAAGCGTTAGATCGTTTTGAAAGTTTGTTGCGTTTGGTATCGGATCAAGCTGGCCTAGGTACGTCGGATCCAACCGTAATGTTCTTGCGTAATATCAAAGCTGCCGCTGCGAAGGAGTTGTTGGAGTCAATCCTAAGTGGTTCGAGCGGATCATCGGGCGGCGGTGGCGGCGGTTTGTTGGGCGACATGGCTTCGACGATGTTTGGCGGTATGGGCGGAATGATGGGCGGCCTAATGGGTGGCGGTGGCGACCTGATTGGCTCGACGGCTGGCATGGCCTCTGGTGATTATTCGATTGTCGCAGATCCACGACTAAACGCGCTGTTCGTCAAGGCTGGCCCGTCAGATATGATGCTCATCGAACAGTTGCTCGAAGTAATTGACAAAGTCGAAGGCCCGTTCATCAATGAATCGCAGGGGCAATTTGCCTACATCCCCGTAATTACGCAAGATGCAGCCGCCATGCTGAGCACCATTAAATCCTTGTATGGCGATCGCATCGCAGGTGCTTCCTCTGGTGGCGGAGGAGGCGGGGGAGGCGGAGGCGGAGGTGGAGGCCAGCCCAATCCGGCAGACATCATCAACGCCCTGCGCGGTGGTGGTCGTGGAGGCCGCGGCGGTAATTCGACGGAGCTGACCGAACCCAAAATTTCCATCGCTGCAGATGCGACTACCAATATGCTGCTGGTTATCGCACAACCCGCACAAATCGAAGAATTGCGAGCCATGGTTGCCACGTTAGACACCGCTGGAGAGGCTGTGGAGGAATCTACAGCAGTTGCAGACTTTGGTGCGATCAACACAACTGCGCTGTCGGAGAGCCTCAAGCGTATTTTCGGTTCGAAGGTCCAGACCAATTCAGCGTCTGCGACGCCTAACAGCAGCAACAGCAGTTCGTCCACGCCTGCGCCGGGTGGAAGTTCATCCGATGACGCGGCAGCGCAGGCACGCCGTGCCGAATTCTTCCAGCGTCTTCAGCAAGGCGGCTTCGGTGGACGCGGTGGCGGTTCGCCTTTTGGCGGTGGTTCACCGTTTGGCGGTCGAGGCGGCGGTGGGCAGCGCGGCGGAGGACGCTAAGGCTGTACCCCCATAACGTCGTTCTATCCACGTTGTCCCACAGCAGCAACATGGACGCTTTGCGATTAGACTATTGAATAGGCCTCTACCCGGATCGGTGGTTTCGCTGCATAACAGCCTGGGAGTTGACAGGCTGCAATCGAGGCTATGATTTGTTGGCACAGCCGATTGGGGCGTAAAATTGCATAAGGGCTGGAAGTTTATCCACTCAAAGTGAACGGTTACGATATGGTAATGCTCGAAGCTGGTGAAATCCTCTTTCGCCGGGGTCTCCTGGACGATGAACAGCTAGATAAACTGCGGTCTCTGGCGCTTGGCGGCGGAGAATTGGTTGAAGCTGCCATTCACCAAGGCATGGTGGAAGAAGAGCCCGCCTTGCGCGCCCTGGGCGATGAACTGGGGATGGAGTTTGTCGACCTGCGAAACATCGAGGTTGACTTGGAAGTCGTCAAGGCTTTTCCGCAGAAGTTGATCTATCGCCATTCGTTGTTTCCAATCAATCGCGTGAACGGTTCGTTGACGCTAGCGACGAGTGAACCACTGGACGTCTATGCGTTGGACGAGGTCAGTGCGGCTACAGGACTGACGATCTTGCCGGTAGTTGCCGAGAAATCCGAAATCGCTCGACTGGCCAAAAAACACTTGGGTGTTGGTTCCGAAACGGTGGAGGGCTTGTTAGCTGCCCGCGAAGAGGACGAAGCCATCCAGTTGCTCGAGGATATCGAGTCAGATGGCAGCGAACTAAGTGAAATGGCTCAGGAGGCTTCGGTCGTCCGGCTCGTGAACGAGATCTTGGTCGAAGCGATTGACTCGCGCTCGAGTGACGTTCACGTCGAATCGCAGTCTGCCGGATTGGTGATTCGCTACCGCATCGACGGCATTTTGCACTTGCAACCCGTGCCGCCTGAGATCAACCGCTTTCAAGCTGCGATTATTAGCCGCCTGAAGATCATGGCGCGCTTGAATATTGCCGAAAAGCGTTTGCCGCAAGATGGACGGATCAAGCTGAAAGTCCACGGGCGCGAGATCGATATCCGCGTGTCCGTGATTCCCATGATTCACGGCGAAAGCCTGGTCATGCGGATCTTGGATAAAGGCTCGATGAAGTTTGATTTGCAAGGATTGGGAATGGACCCCAAGACGCATTCAATTTTTAGCCAGTTGATTCGCTTGCCGCACGGGATCATTCTGGTGACGGGACCCACGGGTTCTGGAAAGACTACGACTTTGTACAGCTCACTTTTGCAAATTCGCAGTCCTGAAAACAAGATTATTACGACTGAAGACCCTGTCGAATATCAGCTCGACGGCATCAACCAAATCCAAGTCCATTCGAAGATCGGGTTGACTTTTGCTGCTTCGCTCCGAAGTATTCTGCGACATGACCCGGACGTCGTCCTGGTCGGTGAAATTCGCGACCAAGAAACGGCAGAAAACGCAATTCAAGCTTCCCTGACTGGCCACTTGGTATTTAGCACGCTGCACACCAACGACGCGGCGGGAGCGTTTACGCGAATCGTAGATATGGGCATTGAACCGTTCTTGGTTTCCAGTACGGTGGAAGGCATCATGGCCCAGCGACTACTGCGCAAGTTATGTGCGAGCTGCAAAGAAGCGTACACGCCGAAACAAGAGGACTTGCCAAACGATTTTCCATGGGAGTTGTTGGGCGACAAGCCCATGTATCGCAATGTGGGTTGCCGCACGTGCCGCAACGTAGGTTATGCAGGGCGAATGGGCATTTACGAACTGCTCGTCACCAACGAGGAAATTAAGACGCTGGCTCACGATCGCGTGAGTACCTGGGAGATCAAGAAAGCTGCGTTGAATGCTGGCATGCGGACGTTGCGTATGGACGCTTGGGACAAAGCCATCTCGGGCAATACCAGCGTCGACGAAGTCCTCCGCGTAACTAAAGGCGACCGTATTTCGTAATCCCGTGTTTGGTTTAGCGGCAAGCCGATGGAGACTATGTTACTCAGACGCAGTGGTGATAAATCAAGGAAAGAAACACAGTCGCCTGCGTTAAACGAAGAAAGAAACACAGTCGCCTGCGGCTTGCCGTTAAACGAAGAAAGAAACTACAGTCGCCTGCGGCTTGCCGTTAAACGAAGAAAGTAACACAGTCGCCTGCGGCTTGCCGTTAAACGAAGAAAGTAACACGTACAAACCTTACCCCTTACCCCTTACCCCTTACCCCTTACTTTCCTGTGCCAGAATTTGCCTACATCGCCCGTGACATGAGCGGGCAACGCAAGACCGGAGTTATCTCCGCCAATAGTCAGCATGATGTGTTGGCGCAGTTGGATAGTTTGGCTTTGATGCCAGTGGAGATATCGGTTGCGAAGGACGCGAGCAGTTTGCGCGGCAAGCGAGTGAGCGGCCAAGTGATGGCGAACGCCTACAATCAATTGGCGTCGCTACTACGCAGCGGAGTGCCATTGCTGCGCAGCCTGACTGTGATCAGCAGTCAAGCTACGAAGCCAGCCTTGAAAGCGGTCTTGGAAGATGTGAAGGCCAAAGTCGAAGAAGGCGAGCCGCTGCCTCAAGCGATGGCGCGCTATCCGCGCATGTTCAATGATATGGCTGTCAATATGGTCCGAGCTGGAACCGAAGGCGGTTTCCTCGAGGATGCGTTGGAACGCGTCGCGTTTTTTACTGAACAGCAGGAGGATATGAAAGGCCGCGCGACGGGGGCACTGGCCTATCCTGCGTTTCTGGCTTTGGTGGGTGGCACCGTCGTAACCGTGCTGATCGTCTTCTTCGTACCAAAGTTTGAGCCGCTTTTTGCCTCGTTGAGAGAGAAGGGCAAGCTGCCATGGGCCACCGATGCTCTCCTCGGTTTTAGCAATATGCTGCAGAATTACTGGTGGATGATCTTGATCGTGGCTATCTTCGGCATTCTGTTGTTGGTCAATTACCTAAAAACCGAGAACGGCAAGTACTTCGTGGATTGGCTGAAAATCAAGATGCCGTTGTTTGGTTCCATCTTCCTGGCCTTGGCGGTAGCACGATTCTGTCGAGTATTCGGAACCCTGTTGAGCAATGGCGTACCCATCCTGCGTTCGCTGGAAATCAGTCGCAATGCGGCCGGTAATCGTATTTTGAGCGAGTCGATTCAAAAGGCGAGTGAAAACATTACCGCTGGTGAGCAGTTGGCGACGCCGCTCCGGGCTTCCGGGCATTTTCCACCGCAAGTTACCGAAATGATTGCTGTCGCCGAAGAATCCAACTCGCTGGACAAAGTCATGGTGCAAATATCCGATTCCTTGGAGCGAACTACGTTCCGACGGATGGATATTATGGTGCGGCTGCTGGAGCCCCTGATGTTGGTCGTTATGGCTGGTGTCGTGTTTTTTATCGTTTTAGCCCTGATGGTCCCGTTACTCAACAGCTCATCGGCGGTTTAATAATAAGTAGACACACATTTGGAGTGCTCCGACTTGTCGGAGCTTTCCTATATTTTGGAGTGCTCCGACTCGTCGGAGCTTTCCCATATTTTTAAAGTATTCCCAGAGCTTTCCCACCATCAACCATTTCCCCCCCCACACCCTTGCTCACAACTCGGGTTAGCTTTCCATCGCACAAGAATCGACCCAGTTCGCAAATTTACACAACACAATTTGGACACCTTTCCTAACACTACTTCAAGGAGAAACACACGCAATGCATAGCCAATTTTCAACTCGTCGTGCACGCACCGCACGCCGATCGTTCCAGCGACGACGCAGCGGTTTTACGCTGATCGAAATCATGTTGGTCCTCGTCATTCTCGCTGCGGTGGCTGGCATCGCCGTCTTGGCTCTAGGGGGCAACAAAGACGCGGCGTTCAAACGCACGGCCGAGTCACAAATCAACGTGCTGAAGAATTTCATCGACATGTATCAACTCAATGTAGGTACGATGCCACCGACGCTCGACGCGCTCTACGAAGCTCCATCCGATGTCGATGCAGCTCGCTGGAGCCAAGTCTCCCGTGACCCAATCAAGCCGGATCCGTGGGGCCGCCCTTTTGAGTTCAAGGTAAACGGTGACAAATATGAATTGCGGAGCCTGGGACCTGACGGACAGTCTGGTACCGACGACGACATTGTCGGCTAAATCAGCCAGTTAACGTTTTCCCAAAGCGTTTAACGATAAGGCGTGGGCCGTAAGGCACCGGGCAAGGCACAATGCCGTGGGCCCGGCCGCTTACGCGTCGCGGCTCACTAGATCAGCAGCCTGCTAGCCTCCGGTTTCCAAACCCATTGGGAAATTTGGAAACCGGGTGTCGCACTGCGGCTAGGAAGTACTAGAACTGAGCGCTCGCGCCAGCGGACGGCACACGGAGTGTGCCTGCTACCTTTAGCGGAACAGAATATGACCTTTACCATCCCACACCTAGGACGACGGCAAGCTGGCTTTACGCTGCTTGAGCTGATGTTGGTGTTGGCTATCTTGGTTGTCATCGGAGGAATTGCAGCACCGCGACTGGGTGGCATGTTCGAACGCCGCAAATTGGTTGGTTCGGCTGAAACGCTGCGGCTGCAATGGGAAGAAGCGCGATTGTTGGCCATGCGCACTGGACAGTCACAAGTGTTTACTTGCGAGCTGGGCACTGGAGGATTTCGCATCAAGCCACTGGTCCTCCAATCGGATGCCGTTAACGTCGGTGAAGGCGCTACGTTGGCAACCATGACAGGCTTGGTCGAAACGGAAAATTACGGGATGGGCAACGTAGCGGTCGCCGTGGATCCGCAAGCCGTCGAGTACGACCAACAGCTCGAAGAATCGGTTGTCTTTCTGGGGTGCGTTGTGGCTGGTGACATGCGAGCGTACACGACGGCCCAGGAATCTCAGACGACGGGCTTCGGCGATGTGAACACACAGACCGTTTCCCAGTCGGTCATATTTTACCCGGATGGTAGTACCAGCACTGCTGAAGTGCAGATTCAGAATAAACGCGGTGAAGTGCGAGCGGTGCAAATCCGTGGTTTGACAGGTAACAGTCGTATTGTCGAAGTCCTCAATGTGGCTGAAGGTCAAGAGCAATCCTAATGCAGACTCCCCAGATCACATCGTTTAACGGCAAGCCGCAGGCGTCGGTGCATCTGCGCCCCACATCGTTTAACGGCAAGCCGCAGACGCCAGCGCATCGACGCCCCACTTCGTTTAACGGCAAGCCGCAGGCGTCAGCGTCTGAAAAGACTCGCGGACTCTCGCTGCTCGAAGTCGTACTGGCGTTAACCATTCTCGCTATGGCCAGTGCTTATCTCGCGCAAGCGATGAACATTGCTACCACAAATGCACTCAAAGCCGAACGGCTCACCCAAGCGGAATTGGTGGCAGAGAGTGTGATGAATCAAGTCATCGCGGGCGTCTTACCGGCTCAGCCGGTCACCTGGACCCCTTACTATTCGCCTTCACAACTTTCCCAGGTCAATCTCGAGGGTGCAAGCGGTTGGTTGTACCAAATCCAGCCCGTACAAACCGAGATGGAAGGCATGGTGGGCTTGCAAGTTGCCGTGCAGAAGCAGTCTGCGACAGGTGTGGTCGAAGTCGAATATGACTTGTTTGCAAACCGCTGGATTATCGATCCCACGCTCGGCTTGGACGTGCCGCCCGAAGAAGAAACGGAAGATGCGAGTGGTGCTGCGAGCAGCAGTTCGACAGCACCCACGAGCAGTAGCACAGGTAGCGGTGCTTCCGGAGCGACCGGCGGTGGTGCAGTAGGTGGAGCTGGCGGTTTCCCTGGCGGAGTTGGTGGTTTGCCTGGTGGTGGCGGACGTGGCGGCCTGGGTGGGGCTGGTGGTGGCCCTGGCGGCGGTCGCGGTGGCGCCGGTGGACCTGGAGTTGGAGGACCGGGCGGCGGAGGACGAGGTGCAGGTGCAGGCGGAGGAGGTCGCGGTGCAGGCGGCGGACCTGGCGGCGGCGGTGCGGGTGGTGGCGGTGGACCACGAGGAGCCGGATCTTGATGCTTGCCACATTTCACACGCTCAAGCCAATACAGCGCTCGGCGCGCGGCGGGTTTACGCTCATCGAGTTGATGCTTTCGCTGGCGCTGATTGTCGTTGCCACGGCCCTGATCGGTACCCTCATGCAGATCTACGCCAGCAACTTTGCCACACGCGGAGACGATATCCGCCGAGCACAATTGGCTCGCAGTCTACTCACTATGATTGCCGAAGACATTCGATCCGTTGTCATGGAGCAAGAGTACGACCCAACTGTGCTCGAACAGTTGATGGGCGGATCGAGCAGCGGTGGTGGAGGTGGAGGTGCTCCAACGGCTGATACCTCTGGCGGAACGGGACTAGCGAGTAGTGCACCAAGCACCAGCGCGACGGACACAGGTGAACTGTCGGAGACGGCTACGACCAGCTTGCCACCTGGAATCTATGGATCGCAGTATCAATTGATGGTCGATGTCAGTCGAGTTCCACGGCCGGATCAGTACATCCGCCTGCAACAATCACTCATCGATGGCACTTTGACGGACATTCCAGGCGACATGAAAACTGTAACGTATTATGTCCAAGCCGCAACGCAAATGGGTGTGCAAGATACGATGTCAGCATTCACGCAATCTGCTGATGAGACCGGATTTGCAGCGGGGCTGGTACGGCGACAATTGGATCGCGCGATTACTGCCTACGCAGAAGAAAATGGTGACACTCAACGGCTGTTGCAAACGGGTGATCTAGTTGCGCCCGAAGTAATTTCGTTGGAGTTCAGCTACTTTGACGGCATCAATTGGTTGACCGAGTGGGATTCGTCGACACAGTCACTGCCTTGGCTGGTACAAGTCTCCCTGGCCATGCAGTCGGCCAGTGGCGCGCGCGTGAGCAAGTTCGAACCAGGCACTCCACTGAATACGATCAATCTGGCGGATCGCCAAAGCTACGGTATCGAAGTTTACGAGCTGATCGTTGCTATCCCCGGCGCTCAGTTGCGCGCCGCCGACGCGGCATCCGCCGATCAAGCCGCTGGCATGAGTTCCGTGGGCTTATAAAGGGCTGCAACATGAATACCAAGCACGGCCAACGGAATTCAATACGCCGACGGACTGGCCGCCAGATACGCAAACAGCGCAAAGGGTTCTTGCTCATTCTGGTATTGCTGGTGGTTTCAATCGCCACTTTGGCAGCGCTCAATTTTTCCCGTTCCATGTTGATCTCGCGGGAAACGGCCATGATTTCCAACGGGCGCTTGCAAGCTCGAATGGCCGCCGAATCGGGTGCCCAGTCGGTGCGGCTATTTCTGGCCTATCCACGACTGACGCGCACCGAAATGGGCGGTACTTGGTCCAATGATATGTTCTACGCGCGGAATGTCATTCCCGATGTGGATCCCAAACGCCGCGCGAACTTTACGATCGTTTCGCCCGCGCTCGACGAGCTGGGCAACTTTACGGGCTTTCGTTTTGGGCTGCAGAACGAGTCAGCCAAGCTGAATTTAAATACGCTCGCGCAGCTCGATGCCCTGGCTTCATCAGGCGACTTGGGCGCGGCTGCAGTGGGAGATCTGGGCGGAGCTGCAGGGGCGGTTGCTGGTGAACTGGCCAGCGCGGCGACTGAGACAGTAGCCACGAGTTTGGCGACGAACCTGCTATTGGCCTTGCCTGGTATGACCGAAGAGATTTCCGATGCTATTTTAGACTATCTTGACGAAGACGAGGAACCGCGGCCGTTGGGGGCTGAATTCTCTGACTACTATCAACTGCTTCAGCCAGCGTACAAGCCCAAGAATGGACCGCTGGATAGTATTGAGCAGCTTCTGCAGGTCCGCGGGGTGACTCCTGCATTGTTGTTCGGATACGACGAGAATCGCAACGGCGTGCTGGATCAAGCCGAGTTGTCTAAACTCAACAGCGGAATTCAGCCGGGTTTAATGCCTGGCCAAATTGCTGTGGCTGATCCAAATGCCGTCCCGCCTCCGCCGCTTGGATGGGCACCCTATCTAACCTTGCACAGCCTGGAAAAGAATGTTGCATCTGACGGCAGCGAGCGCATCAACATCAATGGCGACGATCTTCAATTGCTGTACGACGATCTGGTGGCGGTACTGAATAACGAATTGTGGGCCAGTTTCATCGTGGCTTATCGCGTTAGCGGGCAATCGGGCAATGGCGGTACCAGCCCGTTGATGAAGCTAGCGAGCATGTCGGCTGCGGATGCAAATCCGGACGGTGCACTCGGAACTCAGCTCGACGGCTTGGCAGCAGTTCCCACGCCGCAAGGTGGTGACGGCGGTACGCCCGTTCCCTGGGACTCCAGTGCGCTGGCGCAGTTCGATCTGACGCAAGCTGGCGCGGTGAAGTTCACCCAAGTCCTGGATTTGATCGATGCGACGGTCACGCTCCAACAGGGCAATACCACTGTGACTTACTCTTCTCCTTTTACTTCATTTCCGCTCGATATGGCCAACTCTAATCCTGTGCTGATGGATTTGTTGACTACGGTCGACGCGCCGGCCGTGCCTGGCCGCATCAATATTATGGAATGCCCACGCGAGATTTTGGCGGGGATTCCTGGACTGACGGACGAGATCGTGGAGGAAATCATTGCAGCCCGTAACGATGGCTCGGACAGCGAATCGCGGAAATACGAAACATGGCTGATGATCGAGGGTTATGTAACGATGGACGAAATGCGAGCCATTTTGCCGTTGGTAACCTGCGGCGGCGACGTGTTCAAGGCTCAAATCATAGGGTATTTGGAAGGCGAATCGGCGTTTTCTCGAATCGAAGCGATTGTGAGTGGTGCCGGTGAGGTTCCCGAGATCCTGTTTTTCCGCAAAATGGACCATTTATCTCGCGGATTTGACATCGCCACGCTTGGTCAGCGTTTTGACGCCGGGATGAGCGGTATGGGGACTACGATCCCTGGAACCGCCGGTGCAATGGGCGGTATGCAGTAGTTTGTGGTTTTCTAATTAGAATAGATGTAATGGAGATCGTGGACGGCATGCACACGATTCCTGCGTTGGCTACGATTCACTTGAGGTTTCTAACGAATGTCGAAACAAACAATCCTTGATCTCCAAAAGGACAGCGTGCTGATCGGCCACGGTTCGGGCCGTGGCGCCAAGCTGTCGTTGGATCAAGTCAGTTATCAGGGAATTGGTGAAAACGCCGATGGGAATGATATCAAATTTGAAGAGGCGGTCCACAAGGCCGTGGCCGCCATCGGAGCCAAAGGCGATGTGACCGTTATCGCTTCGCGCGAATCCGTGGAAGTTCGGACGCTCATGGTTCCACGCATTGACGCTGACGAACTGCCCGATGTCATTCGCTTTCAAGCTCAGCGGCAGATGTCAGGCTTAAACGATAACTGGTCGATCGATTACGTGATGCTGCCTCCGTCGCCAGGGCAAGAGATGCAGACCGCCTTGGTCGGTGGCATATCGCCCGCGGCCATGGCCGAAATCGAACGCACTTGCGCGGGTGCGGGATTGAACATCACCCGCATTTTGCTTCGTCCCATTGAGATCGCTCGATTCGCGATTGAGCATGGTAGCCTGACGACGACAGGCGTCACCATGATCGTCTGTGTGACGGAAAAGAACGCAGATCTCTTGCTGATGCGAGATGGGCACGTAATCCAAGTCCGTGGAACGCGGTTGCCCAGCGAGCCAGAACAAACTGCGGCGAGTCTTAAAGGCGAAATTCGCCGGAGCCTGATGGCTGCCTCGTCGCAGTTGGCCGGCACACCAGTCAGCGACGTCTTACTGGTCGCCACCTCGACTCTGGCCACGCAATTGGACGCTGTCATCTCGGAGGCGGCTGGTGCGCCAGTAACCTATCTAGATCCCACCAATTTATTGCCCAACCAACTCGCCAACCGTGATTCGATCGCCTCTGCGGCTGGTCATCGATTGGCTGCGATGGCGGGCGCCGTCGTGGCTGAATCAGCCAACAAGAGTGGTCTATTAGATTTCAAGAATCCCAAGAAACGTCCGCCGAAGAAAAAGAACACGGGACGCATTTTGTTGTATGGCGGCGCGGTTGCCGCACTATTGCTGATTGGAATAGGCTGGTGGTGGATGCAGCATCGTGCCTTAGATCAGGAAATCGCACATTATCAGGCTCAGACTGCCGAGCGTGCCGAACAGGTGAAGTGGGCTGAAGAAAAGATCAAAGAGTTTTCTAGCGTCCAGGGGTTTCTACTGAGTTCGCCAAATTGGTTAGATGAATTGGCCTACGTGGCTGAGCGCACGCCGGCTGCAGACAAGATCATTTTTGACAAGCCGCTCACGCTTACGGTGCCACAGCGCGGCAGTGACGGCACCATTATTGTATCGATCCGCGCCAATGACGCCACCACGATTGGCACATTCGAAAAGTCGATCAGCGATGAGCACCACGTAGTGCGCGGTGGCCAATCCAAACAGATTTCAAACGCCACAGGCAACTACAAATGGAGCGTGAGCGAAACCATCACCGTGAAGGGACGTGGCTGGAATCCGTTCGCCAAGCGCGAATCGAAGGCTAGCAGTAACTCAGAGACGAAGAAAGATCCCGCAGAACCGGCTGCCGAAACACCAGCCGCAGATACCGCTGTAACACAGGCTGTAGAAACACAGGCTGTAGAAACACAGGCATCCGAAACAACAAGTGCTGAAACACCAGCTACTGAATCTCCAGCTGCAGAAACATCAGCTGCAGAAACACCGACTGCTGAGACAACCACTGCGGAGACACCAGTCCCTGCAACACCGGCTGCGGATTCAACGGAGACCGCGAGTTCAGAGGGCAAAGAGCCAGCGGAGGAGCAACCTGTGCCGCCTGCATTGGAACCTGCGCCTGCGGAAGCCCCATCGATTGATTCTACTGATTCTACTCCAGCCGAAGCGGCTACAGACGCTACCGATACGACAAAATAAATTGAGTTCTGGCCGCGACGATCAAGATTACGTCCCAAGAACGTCATTCGAATAACTTACTACTCAACAGATCTGACAAACGTAACGATGACACCACGTGAAAAAATACTGGCTCTTGGCGTCGGCGCGATTGTAGGGGGCGCTGGCATCTTCTACGGAATCGATTCGATGCGCGCGGGCCTGGAGGACAAGCGGACTACTGCCGAAAACGCCAAACTGAGCTATGAAAAGGCGGAGATGATCATTGCGTCTGGTTTCGTGGCGGGCGACAAATTCAACAAGCTAAAAGCGAAATCGCTCCCAGCCGACGAGGAATTGTTGGCGACCCAGTATTCTCAGTGGCTGCTGCAGCTGGGCAAGGAATCCGGCCTACGGGAACTGGCCGTCAACCCGCTATCATCCGAGCAAGGTGGATCGTACAAGGCCTTCAAATTTTCACTGACCGGTAAGTGCAGCGAAGAGCAAGTTATCGACTTGCTGGGGAAATTCTACGACAAGGACTACTTGCACACGATTGAAAAACTTAGCTTACTGCCCAATCCAAATGCGGCGGGTGAAGTCAATGTTACCTTGGATGCCAAGGCGCTCAAGCTCAATGGTGCGGGAAGTAATCAACCGCCTTCGAAGGAATCATCAGGTCGGCTAGCGATGCAGATTGATGAATACAAGCAGAAGATCATGAACCGGAATCTATTTTCGCCGCCCAACCAGGCGCCAAGTTTAGCAACCAGTCGCACGCAGGAGATCCCGCGCGGTCAACCTTGGCGACTTAAGTTAGAGGGCAAGGACCCAGAAAATCATCGGGTTGAATTTGAGTTAGTGTCGACTGAGTTACCGCCTGGGATGAAATTTTCCAGGCAGGAATTCAGTTGGAGTCCCAGCGAGAATGGTGAGTATGAGGTCACGGTGCGAGCCAAGGACAATGGTTGGCCAAGCCAGACGTCCGAGGAAAAGTTGACGTTTAAGGTAGTCGACCCGCCCGTGGTTGCCAAAGTGGAAAAGCCGCCCGAGTTTGACAAGGCGACTCAAGCGTTTGTGACCGCCATTATGGGCGGTCGCGGTGGCAGCGAAGGTTGGTTGCGGTCACGCATTGACGGCGAAACTATTCATTTGAAGGAAGGTGAAGAGTTCGAAGTCGGCTCGATCAAGGCCAAGGTGTTAAGCGTGAACATCAATGAGGATTTTGTTGAACTCGAAACCGATGGTAAACGCTGGACAATTGGTATGGACACCTCGTTGGCGGAGGCCTTCAACAAGAGCCAAGTTGACTGAAGACTGTAGCCAGGAGTCGTAAGAACAGCGCGAGCGGGCTCATCGTGAACCTCAGGCGCTAGCGGCGCTAGCCGTGGGCTCATCGTGAACCTCAGGCGCTAGCCGTGGGCTGTTGGGGGCGAAGGTTGGCCATGAAGAGCCCACGGCTAGCGCCTGAGGTTCACGATGAAGTCGCGGCTCGCTACGCCAACGGCTCGCTACGCCAACGGCTCGCTACGCCAACGGCTCGCTACGCCAACGGCTCGCGAGGCGTCCGATACGGTCTTTTACTTTCTTGGATCTTATAGGCAGGCGCTTGACTGGCTGGTAGGATGGACGCGGAGTCGCGAACGTCGCGATGCACAGGCAGTCGCGAGGACGGTTGTTAAATGGCTAAGACATTTTGGCACATTCAAAACTGTTCCATTTTTGCGCGGTTGGATAACCAGCAACTGCAAACTCTTGAGCTTCGTTCTCGGGTGCGCAAGTTTCCCAAAGGTACCTCAATCTATTTACCAACTGACGCTGCTGATGCTGCGTTCTTGGTTGGGGAAGGCCGTGTGCGTCTGTGTTCGACTACCCCCGAAGGCAAACAGAGCATACTGGCGTTTATTGAGCCAGGCGAGTTATTCGGCGAATTGGCCGTAGTCGACGGGACAACGTGAAGAGCAGAGGCGAAGCCGTGGTTACATCCTCGATCATTCTCATCCCCGGCGATGTCTTGCGAGAGATGATGGGGACAGAATGCTCAACTCGCGATAGGTGTGACCAAACTGATTGGCTTGCGCCGGAAACGCATCGAACGCCGCTTGAAAAGCCTGCTATTTCGCAACAATCGCGATCGACTTACCCATTTGTTGACGGAGTTGGCTGAACAATATGGAAATGCAACCACGGAGGGAATTGAGCTGGGGCTGCGATTGTCGCATCAGGATTTAGCCTCGATTATTGGTGCGACCCGCGAAACCGTTACCACCTTACTTGGTGAAATGCAAAGCGAGGGCTTAGTGAAAATCCATCGCCAACGGCTGGTCGTGCTTGATATCCCACGCCTTGGAGCTAGCCTCAATGGAAACGCGCTGCCTGGACTGGAAAAAGCCACAAATGATGGAGCGCGAAAGCGGGAGGCGTTGCTTCCCAGATCGCGTTTAAGTCATTAACAATTTAAATATGTAAGCTGATTCACTGAGGAACGGGTTTGGTATATATAACCTGAGCTACTAAGCCTTGGCAAATTAACCGCTCAAAAGCGATTCCACAATGGAAAGAAAATGACGGACCGAAGATACGTCAAAGAACAGAAGAACCATCTCATCGATACTCGAGATGGAACGTCCCAGTGGGAGAACTGCCCGGCTGGGAGTTTGGGTGGATACGCCCATAGGGCACGTGCACATCAATTGAAACGGCAGGCGCTAGCCATCGGTGGAGCGATGGTTGGCTTGGGAATTATTGTCGCGGCCTGCTATTTGCCCGTTTTGATGTCTGGCAGTGGTGAATCTGCGATTTCAGTGCCCGGCGGAGCATATCCTCGGTACGGTGGCTTAGCATGCAAGGAAGTAGTGTTGGACTTGGAGATCTACTTTACGACTTTGGAAGATGAAGAGCGACGCGGACGAATCAAACAGCATCTCGTAGACTGTCCAATGTGCAGACGCAAGTATCAGCAGCGGGCCGATGAACTGGGCGTTTCCATCGCAAGTCTTCCCCCAATCGAAGTTCATGATAATCTTGTCAAGTCTGAGCGTATTGTTGGGATCTGTAGCACGACGCCATTAGCTATTTCTCGCGTTGGTTGCGTGCATATTCCCTAGCCATCGGCTCAAAACGACGACGCCATCGCCGCGAGCACTGCCAATTCAGGTTCGGTAGTTGTGTACACGCATGTCACAGACAGTGTGTCGCCTTGCGTGGCATTTCTTCGCGTAGTTTACAGGCACGGTATGTCCCAACAAAACTGCGGCAGGCAAGTCAAATGGTTGTTATTCTTGAAAAACAACCGTGCCCCCCGATAGGCCAGACAGGCGTTTTCTAAAAATTCCTAGCGATGGTATTTGCCTAACCTTACGCTCTGGAATGTTAGCAGCATATACTTGAAGTGGCGGACACAAGACTTTCAGGGAAGTACCGAATGAATCATTGTGGCAGGCTGCCTACGCTTGCCAAGACGCATTTCAAAGAAACTGCATCATGCCTGTGCCTATGCAACTCGCTAGAATCATCATCAGCGAGATTAGCGATAATCAAGTGGTCTATCTCCAGGAGATCGGAGGCGATCGACAATTTCCTATTTTGATTGGAATTTTCGAAGCTACGAGTATCGATCGACGTGTGAAGGGCGATTATCAACCCCCGCGTCCACTGACGCACGACCTGATCGTTTCCGTAGCTGCCAGTCTTGGGGCCATTGTCGAGAGTGTGATCATCAGTGAATTAAGGGAGCATACGTATTATGCCAAGCTACAGATGCGGCGCGATGACGAGCTGATCGAAATCGATGCACGTCCAAGTGACGCAATTGCCCTGGCGGTTACCTACGACCCACCGCTTCCAATTTTCGTAGCTGAAGAAGTCTTGGATGAAGCGGCCAATTGAGTAGCAGGCACTCTCCGTGTGCCGTCCGCCTTGGAGCCTACAACTCCGTCTGTGTTGTGGCATACTGAATCTGCTTAGAAATATTGACCATAGCGAAATTCATGGAGGGATGACTTGGCTGAAAACGAACAATTAATTCGGCAGCACAAGATTCTGCAGATTCTCGAGCGCTGCGTTATGGTGCCGCATGATGAACTTCGCGATAGCATCGTGGACGAACTGGGCCTAACTTCGTTGCATACCCGCAGCATTCGGCGTGACATCGAAGCTCTAACGGCGGCAGGCATACTGCCAATTACCGACGAGGAAACGCCGCGCGGTCGTGTGTGGTAAGTCGCGCTTGGATAAAGGTTTGCACAAGATTCCAAATTACAGCCAGCGGTTGATCGCCTATCCATAGGCCGCGACTTGATGCTACCGCTAGTGGGAACCCAATTTTGGATTGGAATCGAATCGTTTTGGAATAAGGTTGGCGAGCAACTGCCCGAAGCGGTTTGGGAACACTACGAGCGGTATCGGCGCACTCTCTACATTCTGGGTTTGCCGACCAAGAGCTATGAGAAGCACCAAGGCATCCTTAAGACGGTCAACCGGGCGATTCAGGAACATCGTCTGCTGGAGATTGAATACCAAGTGCCTGGTCGTCCAGCATCGATGCGCGCGATCGAACCCTATGGTGTGGCGTTGTTTCAGTCCAGTATCTACGTTGTATCGACCGAAGAATTGCGAGACGGAGCGGGTACCGATCGACTTCGACACTGGAAACTCGATCGTTTCAAGGCCGCCAAAGCGCTCGACAAATGGTTCAAGCCGAATCCAGCGATCGATCTACAAGCCCATCTGGGGCAATCCGTCGGCATCTTTAGCGGAGCCGAACCGACGCAATATGTGATTCGACTGTCGGAACAGGCTGCACGGTGGGTCGAAGAGGATCCATGGCACCCTAGTCAACAAATTGCACCCGAGGACGACGGTAGCGTCATGCTCACCGTCATGGCCTATCACGACACGGAGATCATCCAGCGCGTCATGCGTCTCGGAACCGAAGCGGAAGTCATCTCACCCAAGCACTGCCGCGACGAAATTCAGCGCACGGTCGTTGAACTTGCCAAACGCTACTCCAAGTAGGTCTCTGACGGCACGTTCCGACCTCGCTGCCCGCCATCAATTGTTTCTGGTGCCTGACGTGGGTTTCCCCACGTGTCTAATTGCCGAGCGCCGCAAGCACGGCTTGCGTCTCCCTTCGAATCGCCATGTGCGAGTCGCCATAAGCCATTGCTAAATATAGACTTGTGGCGATTTACACAAGTATTACACAATGGCTACATGCGGATCACTCTGCTGAACAGCCCGATCGCTAGAATTCCCTGCACGTGAGGAAGCCGCGGGCATGATTTGAGGTGGCTAACAACCACCGCGATTCAAACAACGGCGACAACAGCGAAGACAGCACCAAAACCAACTGCAGAAGAGGAATTCACTATGTCACTTGCAACGGATCCGCGAAAAAAAAAGCACCATCAAGCCCATCAGCCATCGGTTGGGCCGGTAGATTTCCCAACACCTGTGCGAACACCAAAATCTGGGGCACCTTCCGTTGACACGGAGTTGCGAGGCAGGGAGCATTTCAAACAATTTGATAACACGCCAAGTTCTTTGCGGTTGCAGCGAATCGTGATGACCATCACCGTGGTCGCGCCCTTTCTTGGCTTGCTAGCTGGGATTGCGCTGGCGTGGCAGTATGGCATGATCAATGTCTGGTACTTGGGGATGATGATTGCCGGGTGGGTCCTGACTGGTTTGGGGATCACCATCGGTTACCACCGCATGCTCACTCATCGTTCCTTCGAGACGGTTCCGTGGATTCACAGCTTTTGGACACTCATGGGGGCGTTGGCCATCGAAGGCTCACCGTTGGTGTGGGTGGCGGTTCATCGCAAGCATCACCAGCATAGCGATTTGGAGGATGATCCGCATTCGCCGCACAATCACGATGGTGGATTTATCAACTGGTGGAAGGGCTTCATACACGCGCACATGGGTTGGTTGTTCGGCAAAGTCTGGTCGGAGCGAACGCTTCAGCAGTATGTACCCGACCTGATGCCGCTGCGTTTTGTGGTGCTGCTCGACAAATATTACTTTTGGGTCATTGTAGCAACACTTGCTATACCAACGGCCATCGGTGGACTCGTTAGCATGAGTTGGACTGGAGCGATGTTGGGATTGATTTGGGGTGGTTTGGCAAGAATGTTCGTGACGCACCACGTGACATGGTCCATCAACTCTATTTGTCACCTGTTCGGCTCCCGCGACTTCCAGGCTGGGGACGATTCCCGCAATAACTTCATCTTTGGTATCCTCGGCCATGGCGAAGGATGGCACAACAACCATCACGCTTTTCCAACGTCGGCCAGGCACGGTTTGAAATGGTGGCAGTTTGACTTGAGCTGGATCATTATCCGCAGCATGGAGTTGTGCGGCTTGGCTTGGAACGTCAAGTTGCCATCCGAGAAAGCGATGCAGTCGAAGCGCATGACTTGATTTTAGCTGTCGATGCCATCGCGATCGTCATCGTGTTTAGCTGAGGCATCTGATTCCGAGTGCGAATCAGATGCCTGTGGGTTAGAAACAAACCGGTATCCAACGTCTCGGATGGTCAAGAAATGCTTGGGCCGTGACGGCTCGACTTCGAACGTTTTGCGCAGTTGACGCAAGAATTGGTCTGGGGCTCTCGTATTCATATAACCCGGCAGATCCCAGACGTTCTCTAACAATTCCTGGCGTGTCACCACGCGACCCTCACGCTCGATGAAGTACTCCAGCAGTTTGAGCTGCAGAGCGGTCAAGCGAACAGTCTTATCATTGGCATGTGCCTCATAGGCCTCAAAGTCGATCACTGCCTGCCCGAATTCATACCTTTTTAGCTGGCTAACCGGTTTCGGTGCCGAGCTACGAGTTTTTCCGTGCGATAACAGGTTCTTGACACGGCTGAGAAGTTCGTCCAGGTCAAAGGGTTTGGTTAGATACTGGTTGGTACCTGCATCGAAGCCTTGCGTACGATCTTCGGCGAGCGATCTTGCGCTAAGCATCAAGATAGGGATATCATTGCCGGCATCCCGCAATTGGCGGCAGACCGCATATCCACTCATGCCAGGCAACATTAAATCGAGAATAACCAGTTCGAACTCGTTGGTGGGGTCTCCAATCATCTCCAAGCCGATCGGACCATCTTCGGCAATCTGCACTTGAAATCCCTCGGCTTCCAAGTTGAACTTGATGCCGAAAGCTATGTGCCGTTCATCTTCGATCACAAGAATTCGGCTGGCTGGCTGTTTAGGCATGTATTCCACTCCGCATTTCGCTTGCAGACTCGCCGCCACGCATCGTTGGTGGCGTTCCATCCGCCGTCTGCGCTCGCAGCTTGCCGGGCAATTCCAACTGAAAGAGGGTGCCCTCTCCGTTTTCGCAGTCGTGTACACTGATTTTGCCGCCCAGTCGTTGTACGAGTGTCCGCACGATGTGTAAGCCTAGACCGGTTCCAGGTTTCTCGCGTGTCAATTCGGACCCCAACCGTACAAACCGCTGAAAAATCTTGCGGCGCATCCCGGCCGGAATGCCGCGTCCATTATCACTGATACTAATTAAGATATTTCCTTTGACATTGGAACGCAGCCAAACCTCGACCACTGGCGGATTCCCACCGTACTTGAGTGCATTGTCAAGGATATTCCGCAGTATCAGGTCGATGTCGACTTGTCGGGTTGTCAACAAACAAGGTTCGGTATCAAACAGCATACAATCAGCCTGCAAGCGCATAAGCTTGGCAGGCTGCCAGTCCGAGTTGGCGGATAGGTGCTTCCAGATCAAAAGGACCTCCCCAAAGGTGTCTTTCTTATCGACACTGCCCGCAGCCAGCAAGTGCGTGATGAGATGGTCTAGTCGTTCCACATCCTCGAGCATGAATTTGTGGAATGTAGCCGCCTGCTCGACGCTCACGGGATGGCGATTCATGGTCTGCAAGCAGAGTTTCAGCGAGGCGATCGGCGACTTTAATTCATGGGTCACGCTGTCTAAGAAATTCGATTGCCGGCGATTGAGGTTGATTGATTTGACCGATAGCACCAGATAGGCTACCACGCCCGCCAAAATCAGCGCGAGAACGATGGTTCCCACGCTTAACAACGTCCAATAGACGGTCGCATGCTCTGCGGCGCGCAGTGCACCAAATACAGCCAGCAGAATCCAGCCGACAATGATTAACACCAACAGGACGATCATCGTCACGCCCAGTGTAATCGGCAGTTTCAAGGAGCGGCGTTCAAACATAAGGGTCGTCAACTTGGAGAAAGCTTAATTCGATCCGGTAACTGATTTTGCGGATGCCGACTTAGCCCATTGTCCAATAACTGAGTAGCACTTCAATCGGGCTTGCTAGCCCAGACATCTAGATCCGGAGATAGATGTAGGGCTCTTGCTGCGGATCGACCTGCAATGTATACCACGTGGTGTACAATTAGGCTCTAGGCTACTAGTGCGGATGTTTGTGAAAATTGTCACGAGGAGAACACGATGACATTTCGGATTCTAATGGGTTTTGCTGTCGTGAGTGTGCTACTTGGAGCAATCGTTCCTGTCGCGTTCAGCGATGAAGAATTGTCAGATACACGCTCAAAGCTCTCTGATCCGTCGCTCGTCGACCGAGCCCGCGAGCGCACGATTGTTACACAGGAGATCTACGCGGCGACACTTCGAATGTTACATCACCGCTATTTCCATCGAGATAGGAGCGTGTTACCAGCTCGAGCGATGCAGGATATTTTCACGGAGCTGGAAGACCAGACTGGCGCAGAGGCAAGGTGGATTTCGGCAAGCTTGAAGCCGATGAGCATTGATCACACACCGTCGACCGAGTTCGAAAAGAAGGCGGCTAAGGAAATCGCTGACGGCAAGCCGCATCTGGAAATCGTCGAGGACGGCTACTATCGTCGGGCGGTCGCTATTCCATTAGCTGGCGGTTGCTTGGGGTGCCACGAAGGAATGTTTCAAAACAACGGCAAGAAACGCTTTGCTGGGTTGGTAGTTAGTATGCCGCTAGGATCGCTTGAGAAATAAATATCCGATTTGTTGTGACCCTGCGCCGTGATCCTGGCCCACGGCCGACGGTATTGTGCTCGAACAAGCAAGCGCAAAACGGTGGTTAGCGCCATTCCGCTTATTTACTTTTTAGATAAGGTCACCAAGCGCATAATTCTTCGATCTTGGCTGCGGAGCCGTCGCGGTACCATCCGTCGAGCTGGGCTTGTTCCTTGAGTTGTTGTCCGCGAACTGCGGGCACGACGATAAATCGGCTGTGTACCTCCGGCAAGGCTGACATATCGCCCCAGAGCTTTTCAAACTGAAGCACTGGAAACACGTCTTCCTGGCCATTTCCCCACCGCTTTTTGACGTCCTTGAGAGTCAAATAGGTGGGCATTCGGCGACTCATGTTGCGGATGGCCATATCCACCAGATCTTGTCGAACGAGCATGCCGCGCGATAGGCCAAACATGTCCAGCAGTGGGTCAATTTCGATCCAGGTCGTCATCGAATTGTAGTAGGACAATTTGAATTCTTCCTCTTCGTTGGGCATCGCTAGCCCTTCCACCAAACGCGGGCGTCCGTTAACTCGCGCCAACCCGCCGCCCCGATCTTCCAGTCGACGAGCAATGACTTCGAACGATAAACAAGCTTGGCTCTGCAGGTGCAACGCGAGAATGTTGGGATCAAGCGTGGCACCTAGCGTATCCACGTTATGTAGCATCAGTGTTTGCAGTGCAGGTTGTCGTTGTAAGAGCTGGCGCAGCGTACCGTTGCGTAATAGGTTGGGGACTTCGTACCAGTGGCCGACTGGGTGCAAGCATTGCATCGGCAAATTATCGCGGTAATCCGACGCCTCGCCTTGGCAGCGTGCCCAGTTGTTCAAAGCAGCTCGACCGCTTTGACGCATTTTTTCTTGCTGTTCGTCGAGCAGCTGTTGCGGCATCTCCTCCCATGCATAACGCAGATCGCGGACCGTGGGCACCATGCGTAATCCTACGCTACGTCCCGAGGAGACGAACTTCTCGCCAGGGTATTCGACGGCATCTAAGTAGTTTCGAATGGGACCATCTGTCATGTAGCCGGTAGTTACGATGTGAGTGGGATAACAGTTGAATAGTTGTCCAGTCCGCCGACTCTTGGCCAAATGGACATCGAGAAAGGTACGGTGCTTGCCAGCCATTTTGCAGAATGGGTGCAAGGCCTTTACTACGCCAGCCCCTTGGGTCCAGCGACTGCCGACACCTGCTGCCAAAGTCAGGACTGCGACTTTGCCGCCCGCCAATGCCTCGGTTGCTGGGGAGATATCGGTTGTTGAGGCCAAGCGCCGAGCGTCGATCACGTCCTCCGGCAATACATCCTCGATTCGGCTGGTAGCAGGCAGACGATTCTGCGGCAAGCCAACGCGACCGCTGAGAATATCTTCGCGCAATTGATGGTGGGCGATCGGATCAAAGCCGTTGTCAGCTAGCAGTTTGTCGAGCGACTGCGAATCTGAATGCGCACTGGAGGCAGCCGGTAGCATGCGATCCAACAGACGTTCCGCCAAGTCGCGCATGGGGGTATCGTCGTTGGCGTCTGCTACGCGGCACATTTGCCCGACGCGTTGTAGCTCAACCCGGCGACTGGGGCTCAAACCTTGAATATCCCGGCGTAGCAAATCGGGAATTACCAATTCATAGTAGCTGCGGGGCATCGATCCGGTGGCAGACAATGTTGCACGGGTACCATCGTCGTTAACTGCGAAATCGTAGACGACGGGATCCATCGCAAACGGCAGGCTGTGCACCATTTCTTGCTTCGTATCTAGCATCACTTGCTGCAGCCAGTCCGCTGCCGCTTGCCGAACTTTGGGATCAAAAATGAACCCCATGCCGCCGCCGGCCATGCCGCCGAGCATCCAAAACCCCCAAAAATCTGCACCATATTCAGCTTGGCACTGCTCGATCAACGACTCGGTGTAACGATTCGAACACCAAGGGATAATCCTTTGCAGCGGCCCCGAAAAATTGTGTCCTGTCAATTGCCCAAGGCGTCGCAGATCACCAGCTTTTAACGCCTCGGCGATTTCGTCCAATATGTCCATCGCTTCACGTCGAGCGAGCCATTGTTCGCGCGAACGCAGCAGATAGGCTTCGGTGACCATCTCCAGGATGGGCCCAACGTTTTGGGCCATGCCGCCGTGTACCAAGACCAACGAATCTTGCAACAGTTGCCGTGTCTGTGGCGTTATCTCACGGTCTGAAAAAACATGATGCTGCGGCAACAAACGACCGCGGCTAATACCAAACTCTGGATCGCCTTCTGTCGCAACAGCGCCTGCGATCAGCTTGATTCCGGGCCACACGCCACCAGAATCCTGCCATCCGCCACCGGATCCGCCGAGCCATTCGCCCAAGATCGCCCGCCGCAACAATGCGACGATCAGGTTCTGTGAGCTTGCCAGTCAATTGCGAGACCTGCCCACTGGCCCGCATACACAGCGCGATCAGCGAACCGAGTAGATTCGTTGACACGGCCAAACGCGATCCCTTGGGAATATCGTTGACGCGGCTGACAATCTCCAAACCACGACCGGGCCCAACCAACTTAACCAACACAGACTCGATGCCGACATCGCAGCCTTCCATTCCTGGCGGAATTAGACCGGAGGCAATTACGGCAGCTTTTAGTAAACCCAGGTAATCCGCGCAAAATCGTAAACCTCAGACAGGGTTGTCATATCGGCGGATGCATTCAGGTCGATACTGACGAGTCGCAGGACGGGTTCGTCGATGACACGCAGCGCGCAGTCAATCGGTGGCTCGGGTTGTGAATGTCTGCCGTGGACCGCCAAGTCGATTGATGCATTGATAACTCGCGCACCTTCTGGAAAGTCCATACCCAGAAAGAAGATATCGCTCCATCCGCTGTGCGAAAAATCCATCCGTACGCTCGTTCGTTCACGCAGGATCGGATAGCAACCTTCTGCGTCCGCCTGCAACAGTTCGTTACGGATGCGCAGCGGCAAGTCGGCTGGATGGCCAGTGCGAAACATCCACTGATTGCCCTTGACGGTTCGCACACTCTTGCGAACCTGATCCGCTAACGTCTGAAAGGCCAAGCGGTGGTAGGCGGCGGCTAGGCAAGTCGACAAGGTAATGCTCGCCCCACTCTTTTTCTGTTCCGCCAGAAACTCCTCAATCGCTTCGGAAAACCAGCGCTGCAATAGGTTCTGATAGCCCGCAAACGGTATTTCACCACATTCTCGGCCAACCAAATGGCCTGGCAAGTGAAAACGTAGATCGCATATAGAAAAAACAACGCGGACGCGCTGGTACAAGTTATCGTTCTCGCGACGAAATGCATCCAACCGTCGACAAGCCTCTAGCAACTCATCTCGGGACATGGTCGAACAGCGGTCGTCCAAGGACAGATCACGAACGTGCGAATCATCAGAAGCAATGATGTCGATCAAGTCGACGAGATGGGCGCTAGTGTTCAATGGAGACCTTTGAGTTGATTCATAGGAGCTGCGTTTTCAATCCTAGCCCGACGCTTGAGATTACTTAGCGAGCAGTTCAACCAGTTCGGTAAGCACGCGGTCGCGTTCTTCGCCGTTGAGGGCGATAGCCAACTGCGCAATCAGCAGTCCGTACTTTTCACCAATGTTGTAACGAACGCCATTCAACTCCGAAGCGAGGTAACGCTGCGTACCTGCCAAACGATTGAGGGCGTCGGACAGGTTTGCGTGCTCGCCCTCCGACAACTCATCGATGGCAGCTTCGATCAAATCCAAGACGGTGGGTGTTAGCACGTGCATTCCAAAAAGACACAGGTAATGCCCGGCTCGTTGTCCGGCAACGATCAAGCGCTGTTCCGCTTCCGTCGGCGTTGGTTTTTCCAATACGGTGTTGACTTCATACAATCCGTTCTTGCGCGGAACTGGTGCGCCTCCGATCGCACCGAAGTACGACAACTGGTTCTCACGCGTCGCTTGAATGGCCGACACAGCACATTGCTCGCGCTCGGCAACCTCGATGAGCTGGGCTGCACAGGAACGCCCATTGCGGCTGACGTACAAGTGGTCACTAACCAAGTGCAAGAACGCTTCACCAGCAACGAAGTCACGCGCGCGAATCAGTGCATCTCCGTAGCCGCGTGGATTGTCCTGCTCGAAAAAACTCAGGCGTTCGGCATGCATTCCTGCGGCCTGGCGGTACTGTTCACTGCGGCCAGGACTGATTACGACTGCAATTTCCTCGATCTCAGTAGAGGCGATATCGTCCAAGAGCAATTCCAGCGCCGTCCGAACTTCGCCAGAACGGTCAACCACGGACTGAAGTGGCAAATGGGCTTGGTTCTTGCCCGCAGCGGTAATTACGGCTTTGCGAACTTGCATGCGTTCTAGTTTCTAAATAGTGTTGGCTTTGCCACTCGGGTGGTGTGCAAAAAAACGCTCGCCCACGCGTTGGTTGCGAAACATTTACGTCCCTGGGGGGCAACACCCATTCTGCTCAAACTGGAGCATTTTTTCACTGGTGCGCAACCAAATTTTTCACACTTCCTGTCTTTCGTCGCTAGTACCTTCCTGCCGTCCCGCGCAATTGGTACCACGGTATTCAGTCCATTCGCGGGGATTGGCAGTAGGCGGGCTCCACCGATTCTTTCTCGCGCGATGGGATCATGAATTTCGGGTATAATAAAATGGACTGCCACGATTAAATCTGTGCTTTGGTTGCGATGCGGCCCAGAGTACTGGCACTGCGCATTTTCCTTCCACTCCCCCACACCTTCCACTTCCCCCCAGCACAACCAATGCAACGACGTTCCTGCCTGAGTTCTGGGCAATTGACCGCTTTTGGGTTGCTTATTTTGATTCTGTGTGGCCCGGCGTTGTCGGACGAACGGCCCAAAATTAGCTTTTCCAAAGAAATTCTTCCGCTACTGTCGGATAGGTGTTTTACTTGCCATGGTCCAGATGCCGAGCGTCGGGAGAGCGAGTTGCGGTTGGATGATATGTCCAGCGCGCTCGACTTGGCGATCGTGCCAGGTGAGCCGGACACGAGCCCTCTGATTGAGCGAATTTTTTCGGAAGACGCTGACACGGTCATGCCACCTAGGGATTCAAATCTCAAGTTAGACGAGCGCGAGAAGGCGGCGCTGCGCCAGTGGATCGCCGAAGGTGCCAAATATGAGAAGCATTGGGCATTCAATCCTCCGATTATACCGGCTTTGCCTGACGTAGTGGATTTGCAATGGGCAAGAAACGAGATTGATCGGTTTGTGCTCCATACTCTTGAATCGCGACAGTTGTCGCCATCGGTCGAGGCCGACCGCGAGACACTGATCCGTCGAGTGACCTTGGACCTGACTGGCCTGCCGCCGACGATCGGTGAAATTGATGCGTTTGTTGCGAACGAAGCTCCGGCGGCCTACGAGCAATTGGTGGATCGATTGCTTGCCAGCCCTAGTTACGGGGAACGCATGACCGTGGATTGGCTGGATGCGGCCCGCTATGCAGACACACATGGCTACCAGAACGATCGATATCGAGCGATGTGGCCGTGGCGTGATTGGGTCGTTTCGTCATTCAACGACAACATGCCCTATGATCAATTTATCACTTGGCAGCTCGCTGGCGACCTACTTCCCCAACCGACTCAATCCCAGATTCTGGCGACCGCTTTCAACCGTCATCACCGCCAAACGAACGAAGGAGGAAGCGTCGAAGAGGAATTTCGCGCGGAGTATGTGGCTGACCGCGTAAACACCTTCGGAGCAGCCTTCTTGGGGCTTACCTTGGAATGTTGTCGCTGTCACGACCACAAATACGATCCAATCACACAGCGCGACTACTACGCGCTCAGTGCCTTCTTTAACAGCATCGATGAATCTGGTCTGTACTCACACTTCACCGACGATACTCCCACGCCCACGCTCGTGCTAACCGCAGAAGAGCAGCAGTCGCAGCTTGAAAGGTTAGCTGTTCAAATTCAGGCCAAGCAGAGCGAATTGCAAGGGCTGTGTCCATCGCCTGAGCAGTTTGCAGAGTGGCGCGCTAGCCTGCGTGACGTGCGGCCCAGTGAGGCAGTAGCCGCTCCGCCAACAGTATCGCTAAAGGAGAGTTTGGCTCAGTCGCTGAAACTAGGCTTAGTTGCTGACTATTCCTTTGACGAAATGCCTGATGGCAAGTTGATTAATCGCATAACTGGTGAGGCGGATGGCAAAACGAGCGAAAGTCCGACTTTGGTCGCCGCGAAAGTGGGCCAAGGACTCAAGCTCAGCGGCGAAAACAACGCAACTTTTGCCGCTGGCGGCGGATTCACACGCGATCAACCCTTTACCATTTCATTGTGGATCAAGACTCCAACGCGTTTCGAGCGGAGTGTTATTTTCCACCGTAGCCGAGCATGGACTGATGCCGCCAGCCGGGGTTACGAGCTATTGATCGAGGACGGTCGGCTGAGTGCCGCTCTAATACACTTTTGGCCTGGCGATGCGATGCGCATCGTCGCAACGGATGAATTGCCGTTGGACACATGGACTCACGTGACGATGGCCTATGATGGGTCCAGCCAGGCCGCGGGACTAAAACTATTCGTCGACGGTAATGCCGCAGACGTTGAAATCGTCCGTGACAAATTAACCCAGCAAATTCATGGCGGGGAAGCAAACGAGCTGGCCATCGGTCAACGTTTTCGCGACGTGGGTTTCAAAGATGGCACCGTCGACGAGTTGAAAGTCTACGAACGCGCGCTGCTGCCGTTGGAGATCATGACGCTCTACCTGCGCGATGCGGCACCTGCCAATGTAGCCGAGTATCTTCACAATGCATCCGACGATTTGCTCATAGCTTACTGTGCGGAACAATTGCCAGATTTGAAGCATCAGCGTGATGCACTGCGTCAAAACTTGGCAGAGCTTAGGAAGCGTCGCAGCGGTTTGCTGGATCCGATTCCCGAGGTCATGGTGATGCGCGAAGAGCCCCAGCCACGGCCCACCTTCATTCTGACTCGGGGGGCCTACGATGCGCCTGGGGCGGTTGTCAAGCGGGGAGTTCCAGAGAGTATCTTTCCGTTCGAACCTCACCCACAACATGCAACGCCCGATCGTCGCGATTTGGCAAATTGGCTAACCCATGCCGAACACCCACTAACAGCGCGGGTTGCCGTCAATCGTTTTTGGGCCGCACTGTTTGGTCGTGGAATCGTTTCTACGAACGAAGATTTTGGACTCCAGGGCGACAGTCCTGCGCATCCTGAGCTGCTGGATTGGCTTGCGCGTCAATTCATCGATTCGGGATGGAATGTCAAGCAGCTGATGAAAACCATCGTGATGTCCGCCACGTACCGCCAGCAATCTAATCCAACGAGCAGGCTGCTGGCCCTGGATCCTGAAAACACGCTGCTGGCGCGTGGGCCCACTGCGCGACTACCTGCAGAAATGATTCGCGACAGTGCGTTGGCTGCTAGTGGCTTGCTGGTCGACAAACTCGGAGGACCGCCGGTCAAACCCTATCAACCACCGGGATTGTGGGAAGAAAAATCTGGTGAAACGTATCGACGTGACGAGGGGGAGGGCAGTCGTCGTCGAAGTCTGTACACGTATTGGAAGCGAACGTCGCCGCCGCCAGCCATGATGACTTTCGACGCCAGCAATCGAGAAGTGTGTATCGTTGGCCGCCAGGTCACGATGACTCCGCTCCAAGTTCTTGTACTGCTGAACGATCCTCAGATGGTCGAAGCTGCAATCGCGCTTGGCGAGCGAGCCATGCACGATTCGAATGAAACTTCACAGGAGCTGCAATTCATTTTCCGAAGCCTCGTTGGGCGAGCGGCCACTTCGCGAGAAATGTCGCTGCTTGTTCAGATATTCGAAGAACAGCGAGAATGGTTTGCACAAGATTCAGAGGCGACCCAACGTTTCCTGACTACCGGCGACCATCGGGTTGCCGAAGGCCTGGACGCCAGCAGCTTGGCTGCCTTGGCTACAGTTGCCCAAGGTTTGATGAGCTTTGATGAATTTGTGATGAAAAGGTAAGCAAGTATGTCCACTACCGTCGCTCGTGAACTCACCCGGCGTTACTTCTTCGGACGCAGCAGCCTGGGCGTAGGCACTGCCGCATTGGCAACCCTGTTTGGGAATCAGTTGTCATCGGCGAGTGAATTGGACCAGTCCTTGCCCCCAAATCCTGGCGTTGGCGGCACATTGTCGCAATTTCACCATGCGCCGCGCGCCAAACGAATCGTGTATTTATTCATGAGCGGCGGACCGTCCCAAATGGATCTATTCGATTACAAGCCCCAGTTGAACGCCGACAATGGCAAGGAGTTGCCCGCAAGTGTTCGGATGGGGCAACGCCTCACTGGCATGTCTGGAAATCAGGCTAGTTTGCCAATCGCCGGATCGAAATTTCAGTTCAAGCAACAGGGACAAAGCGGTGCTTGGATGAGTGAGCTCTGCCCACACTTGGCTGGTGTGGCGGACGAATTGTGTTTCGTCAAGTCGGTTTATACCGAAGCAATCAACCATGATCCGGCCATTACTTTCATACAGACTGGATCGCAAATTGCAGGCCGACCATCCTTGGGGGCCTGGCTGGACTATGGACTTGGTTCGACGAATGAGAACCTGCCCGCGTTCTGCGTGTTGGTCACGAAGAACAAAGGCGGCCAACCGCTTTACGCACGTCTGTGGGGCAGCGGATTCCTGCCGTCCAACCATCAAGGCGTGCAGTTCCGTGCCGGCCAAGATCCCGTGCTGTATTTGAACAATCCCGATGGCGTGTCTCGACAAAGTCGTCGTGCTTTGCTCGACCGCATCAACGAGCTACATGAATTGGAATTCCAGGAGCGGTTGGACCCAGTCATTCGCGAACGGGTCACGCAAAGTGAAATGGCCTTTCGCATGCAAGCTTCCGTGCCCGAAGTTGCCGATGTGTCTGATGAACCGCAGAGCACCTTTGATCTCTATGGGCCCGACGCCAAAACGCCTGGTACCTTTGCCGCAAATTGTCTGTTAGCACGGCGACTGTTAGAGCGTGATGTGCGCTGTGTGCAACTCTTCCATAAAGGCTGGGATCAACACGGCGGATTGCCAGGCGGCATATCAACTCAATGTCGTGAAACCGACCAAGCGTCAGCAGCGTTGATCTCAGACCTCCGACAGCGCGGACTACTCGATGATACGCTGGTTGTTTGGGGCGGCGAATTTGGAAGAACCGCTTACAGCCAAGGCAAGCTGACACCGGGCAATTATGGACGAGATCATCACCCGCGGTGCTTTACCATGTGGCTCGCCGGTGGCGGAATCAAGCCGGGCATGAGTTTCGGAAAAACCGATGAATACAGTTACAACATCGTCGAGAATGGCGTGCATGTTCATGACTTGAACGCTACACTGCTGCACTTACTCGGAATTGACCATGAACGATTGACATTTCGTTATCAAGGTCGCCGATTCCGATTAACGGATGTGCATGGCGAAGTTATCAAGGACATTCTGGCGTAGGCTTTGTCTCAGCTTAAAAGGGGCGAGAGTCTTTTCTGCAGCATCATCTCCCATGCGATACGGCTGCTGGAAGGAACATGTGGTTGCTAGTGGGTTGAACAATTTTGGGCTGAAATAAACTCCCGACCTTGTCACTACAGGACCTGCAGCATGGGATCTTTGTAAGGTCCTCAACTCTTCCAACTCATGTCGGGCCACTGCTTGCAATTCTACACTCCGTCTGCCTATCCTATTGTCTTCCCTCTAACACCCCAACACCCCACCACTTACAAGGTTTACAACCATGTTTCCCAAAATGCTACTGAGTGCCACTGTGGCACTTCCATTCATTGCTGCTGCCGTTGTGCCACATTTTGCTACCGCTCAAGACGGCGTGCGCGAGACTCCCCAAGGCTTTACCGCATTGTTCAATGGCCAGAATTTGGATGGTTGGCACGGTCGCGCACATCTAGACCCACGCAAATGGGAAGAAACCGAAGCTGCGCAGCGTGAGAAGTGGTCGAACGAGGTCAAAGAACACTGGAAAGCCGAGAATGGGGTCATCATCAACGATGGGCACGGAGCCTATCTAACGACTGACAAAGAGTTTGGCGATATCGAACTATTGATCGACTACAAGACCATCCCCTTGGCTGACAGTGGAATCTACCTGCGTGGGACACCACAAGTTCAGATCTGGGACAGCACGAACGAAGCACAATTCAAGATTGGTGCCGATAAAGGCAGCGGTGGTCTTTGGAATAGTTCGCCCGGTGCGCAAGGCAAAGACCCCTTGGTGCTCGCAGACAAACCGTTTGGCCAGTGGAATTCGTTCAGGATCATACAAATCGGTGCGCGCACCAGCGTTTGGCTTAATGGCAAGCAAGTTGTAGACAATGCAGTCATGGAAAATTTCTGGGACCGCTCGCAGCCTTTGTTTGCCAAAGGCGTTATTCAATTACAGACTCACGGCGGTGAGATCCAATGGAGAAACTTGTTCGTGCGCGAGATCGGCAGTGAGGAAGCCAACCAATGGCTGCGAAAAGCTCATAAGGATAATATGACTGCGTTGTTCAATGGCAAAGATCTTTCCGGCTGGGAGGGCGCTACGGAAAACTACGAAGTCGTCGAGGGTGCCATTCAATGCAAAGCGGGTCATGGCGGCGTTCTGCGTACCAAAGATCAATATGCCGATTTCACAGTTCAGTTGGAATTCCAGTTGCCGCCCGGTGGCAATAACGGCTTGGCCATTCGTTACCCAGGAGAAGGGGATCCCGCGTACAGTGGCATGTGCGAGTTGCAAGTCCTCGATAATGACGCTGACAAGTACGCTAAGTTGGACGCTCGGCAATATCACGGATCGGCCTACGGCATGATCGCTGCCAAACGCGGCTACTTGCGACCGCAGGGAGAATGGAATTTCCAGCGTGTTTCTGTCCAAGGTTCGAAGATTCGCGTCGAACTCAATGGTACGGAGATCCTGAACGGTGACCTAAGTGAAATTAGCGAATTCATGGCCAATAGTCCGCATCCTGGCAAGGAGCTATCCAAGGGCTATTTTGGCTTCGCTGGTCATAACGATCCCGTCCGTTTCCGCGGCATCGAAATCCATGCTGAATAGTCGGCTGGGGTCCGGATCTCCCCAGACCTGGATGCTGGAGAGCTAGCTAACTGCACCGTCATACGTGTAAAGACGAAGGTATCGATATTTTGCAATTGTCCGCTGTAACTGCAACGCCAGTGCTCGCACTCGACGGCGTCACCAAGCGTTATGGTCGGCGGACAGCGCTAAATAGCGTGTCGATGCAAGTCTCGCCGGGTGTAACTGGCTTACTTGGCCCGAACGGATCAGGCAAGAGCACACTCATCAAATCGGTGATGGGCTTACTCCGCATTCAAGCTGGCACCATCGAAGTCCTCGGATTCAAATTGCCACGAGAGCTCAAAGCGATTCGCGATCACGTGGGCTATTTGCCCGAGGACGACTGCTATATCTCTGGGCTAACGGGCATCGAGTCAGTTCGATTTATGGCCCGCCTTAGCGGCATGAATCCCCGCGAAGGTCTGCGGCGCTCGCACGAAGTGCTCGACTTTGCCGACATCGGTCAAGAGCGCTATCGCAACGTTGAGACTTATTCGACAGGCATGCGGCAGAAGCTCAAGTTTGCTCAGGCCATCGTACACGATCCACAACTTTTGATCTTAGATGAACCCACATCCGGACTCGACCCTGAGCAGCGAAATTCCATGCTGCGCAAAATCCGCAATCTTGCTCAGCGTCACGGCAAGTCCATTTTGATTAGTACACATATCCTGCACGATGTTCGGTCTGTCTGTCAGCAAGTGGTGATCATGGCGGTTGGTCAAGTACGCTTGATCGATAGCTTGGAGAACTTGAGTCGCCCGGCGCAACAAGGCGTCAACATAGCGGTCGAGCGACGTCAATCGGCCACCGTAGAAATTCCCTACCCCGACGCAGTGCTGCTGCAGCAAACTCTGCAAGACAGCCAGTTGCAAAGCGTAGTTCGGCGCGATGGCAGCCTGTGGGTTGCGGACGTGAATGATGCCGATCGTAGCCGACTGTGGGACGCCGCTGGTCGCTGCGGAGTCCACATTCGACAGATGAGTAGTGCCAAGAACTCGCTCGACGAGATATTCTTTCAAGCCGTTCAGGAGGCCAGCCGTGCCTCTGCATGACGTTGGATACCGTGCTTGGGACGGTGCTATCAGTTCGCGGTTGCTACGTTGGTGGGTGATCGCCATTGTGGGCGTCCAGTTGTCATTTCGCTCCAGTTGGCTTAGCCGCACGCTCATCGTTTCGTGGATCCCCGCCATCATGGTTGGCGCTTTGTTTTTTGCCTACGAGCAGTCGATTGTTACACAGCAAGTCCGCGAGCCGATCGCAATGATCGTGGCAATGGCTGGTGGAAGTAGCGAATTGGTCGAAACGGTCATGCGGAATCCTGAAGATGCCCGCCAGCAGGTCTGGGCTTCGCTAATAATGTCTTTTTTCCGCTATCCGCAAGCCATCGTCATGCTCTTGGTAGTAGGCATCGTAGCTCCTCGCTTAATCTCGTATGACTTGCGAAACCGTGGTTACCTCTTGTACTTTTCGCGCCCCATCCGAATTTGGGAGTATATGCTGGGCAAGATCTCGATCATCTGGTTCTTCCTGGCGCTGATTACAACGATTCCCGCGCTTTGTCTCTATGTAGTTGGTGTCTTGCTTTCGCCACAGGTCGATGTGCTGTGGTTGACCTGGGATTTGCCGCTGCGGATCTTGGCCGCCACTACTGTCTTGATACTGCCCGTTGCATCAGTGGCGTTAGCCTGCTCCGCCATGACCATTGAAAGTCGATATGCGGCCTTCAGTTGGTTTGCCCTATGGGTCGTTGGCTGGGTCTCCTACTCGGTGTTATCGATGGGTGAGTGGGAAGAGCATTTGAGGATGCGCGGACCGCCGCGACGTGGTGAGCTACCTGACATCATCGACATTTATAGCCGTTGGGAGTTGCTATCACCCTACCATGTATTGGGGCGTACCCAGCAATGGGTGTTCGGCCTCTATCCCGCTGATCGAACCATCTGGCCGCATCTGATACTGCTGGCAACCGTTACCTTCGTCTCATTATGGTTTGTGCATAGGAAGTTGCGATCGAGGTTGCACTCATGAGCGGGCTCCTTTTGCAACTTGAACATGTCTCACGCTTTTACAAAACCGTCATTGGCGTTGGCGATCTGAATTTAGAACTCGCCGACGGCGCTTATGGACTAATTGGCCCCAACGGTTCAGGCAAAACAACACTCATCAACTTGATCACGGGCATGCTGCGACCATCGATCGGCCGAGTGCGCATCCTGGGGGAAGATCCAGTGCGCAATCGACGCGTCCTCAGTCGTCTCGGCTTGTGTCCTGCCAGCGACATCCTGTATCCCAACATCAGCGGCTTGCAATGGACACAGTACATGACTGGCTTGCATGGTTTTGCGCAAGACGAAGCTCGTCAACGCGCCGTCGAAACGCTGACCAATCTGGGAATGGCCGAAAACATGGAACTCCCCATCGGCAGCTACTCGCTGGGTATGCGCCAACGCACCAAATTGGCACAGGCCATCGCGCATGATCCGGAGTTGTTGATCTTGGACGAGCCATTCAACGGTTTGGACCCGATTGGCAGGCATGAGCTATCGGAATTTCTCAGGGCGTGGATTGATCGTGGACGTAGCTTGATTCTCGCAAGTCACATACTGCACGAAGTCGAAGCCATTACTTCGTCGTTTCTACTGATTCATGGTGGACGGATTCTGGCCAGTGGCGATGCCGGCGAGGTACGGTCTATGCTCAGTGGCTACCCTGTCGAAGTCGAATTACAGGGGATGGGATTAGCCAACTTGGCCGAACGCATCACCGCTCAGCCTTGGTTTAGCGCGATGACCTTTAGCAGTGATAAAAAGCAGTTGCGGCTGAGCGTTACCGACCAGTCGCAGTTTTTCGCATTCCTATCGGAAGCTGCTTGTCACCCTGATGTCGCGATCTCCTCTGTCGATTCGCCTGAGGGAACTTTGGAAGCTGCCTTTGGGCTACTCCTGCGCGCCCACCGTGGGGAGGCTTGATATGTTTCACGCAACTGCTGAAGTCATACGCTTTGAAAGTCATCGAACGCGGACTCGCAGCCGGCTCATGATTTGGTTGGCGCTGGCCGGCTTCCCCTCACTGCTCATGATCCTATTGCAGTCGCAAGCGCAGGGTAGAATTCCAGACGAAGTTCTCGCATTGACAACTTATTATCTGGTAGTTCAGATCGGTTGCATGCTCGGTTTACTATTGTGGGCGACCCCAGCTGTTGGATCCGAATTGGAAGCACAGACGTGGATTTACCTCGCCATGCGCCCAGCCGGTAAGATCGCAGTTCTACTCGGGAAGTTCATCGTGGCGGCCGTATGGACAGCGTCCGCCGGTCTGGTATCTGCCATTGGAGTGTCCTTTGCAAGTCAATACTCGGAGCCTTACCTGCTCGCTAGAACGCTGATCCTGTTGGTACTGTTGGCCAGCGTATGTTATTCAGCACTGTATATCATGATTGGTATTGCATTTACGAACCGCGCCACCGTATTAGCCGTCATCTATACGCTGCTTTTCGAAGGCGTTTTGTCGATGGTACCAGCCACGATCAATAAGTTCACTGTGTGCTTCCGCCTGCGGGCTTTGTTAGCTGACTGGTGTAATTTGGCTCGAATCCGCTCCGAATCCGAGGCGCTCTTCGGATATGAGCCCGCTTGGCAGCACTTGGTTTGCTTGGTTCTGTACGCCGTAGTTGTAATGGTCGCCGCCTTGTGGGTCATGCAAACCAAAGAGTTTCCTGTTAACAGCGAATAAACGCCTTGCGTTGCGACAATGAGCTCTCGATCCCTCTTGTCACCATTGAATCAGAGAAGACTGCATGAACTGTGCTAACAACATCATCCGAACTCTGCTCATCCTAGTCCTTAGCGCCGCGACTGCCTGCGGTGAGGAATGGATCGTCCCGCTCGCAGGCAATACGTTTCGGGTACAAGCCGATCGCAATGGCGAATCGGGTGGGCGGACCATTGGTAGAGACGGGACGTTACGTCTCAGCAAGCCAAACGAGGTGTATTCTGTCTTTTTTCACGTCGATCGTCCTGGGACAATGACCTTGGCTATCGAGGGACATTCGGTCACCAACGAGCGAATAAGCGTAGCAGCTCAAGTCGCAGACCAACCGTTGGCAACTGAACTGCAAGGTGGTGCGGCGGACATCTATTCGCTCGGAGATGTAAAAACAACCAAGGTTGGCTATCTGCGTGTCGACTTGTATTGTCCACAGCTCGAGCGAGGTGCGGCAGTCGCGCTGAGTGCGTTACAGATTAAGTCTGATACCGAAGGCTTGCAGGTCGACTTTGTCAGAAACAATGAGGGCAATATGTTCTACTGGGGCCGGCGAGGTCCGTCGGTACACTTGAGCTACCAACTGCCCGTTCAAACGGAGCTCGTTTACGCTTACAGTGAAATCATGGTACCAGCCGGGGAAGATCCGATCGGCTCATACTTTATGGCCAATGGATTCGGCGAAGGCTATTTCGGATTCCAGGTGAACAGCTCGTCTGAACGGCGGGTGTTGTTCTCGGTGTGGAGTCCCTTTCGGACCGATAACCCGGCGGAAATTCCACCTGAAGATCGCGTGGCGACACTTTCAAAAGGCGAGAACGTCAAGGCTCAGGACTTTGGCAACGAAGGCTCAGGCGGACAGAGCTATTTGGTTTATCCTTGGAAAGCGGATGTTACCTATCGCTTTCTCACAGAAGTTAAGCCAGACGGTCATGGCAATACGGAATACACATCTTGGTTTGGTGACAAGCAAGCGAACGAATGGCTATTGATAGCAAGCTTCCGGCGTCCCAAGACCGACAAACATTTGACTGGTTACCATTCGTTCCTCGAGAGTTTTTCTCCTGATTTTGGATATCTGCAGCGTTCGGCAGCGTATGGCAATCAATGGGTGCAAGATGTCAATAGTAAATGGCATGAGATCACGCGGGCGACCTTTACCGGCGATAACACCGCTCGCGGGCGTCATCGGCTCGACTATGCTGGCGGGACACGCAAGCGAGTATTCTTTTTGCAAAATTGTGGTTTTTTCGACGAGCGCGTGGAGCTCGATCAAGCATTTGAGCGTCAGTCGACCGCACGGCAGATTCCGCAGATTGAGTTCGCCAAGCTACCGCGATAGCGCAGACGCACGTGTAGGTGCGTCTCTCCGACAGTGCAAGGTGTTAGGCCCGCGGCTGATGCTAGGGCTGCGGAGCTAGCCGCCACAGCCGCCACAGCCGCCACAGCCGCCACACCCACCTCCGCCGCAACCCCCGCCCCCACCACCGTCGCCGCCACAACCGCTGGTTCCGCAGCCACCGGTGGCGCCATTGCCTTGAGAAGCATACTGTCTCGTGATAAAGCTGTTGTATTCGGCCAGTGGTGTTCCGGCCAAGGCGCTGGCACCAAGCAAGGCGGTTGACCACAGCAGGGCGGAATCGCCCGCCTGAGAATGCATGTCGCCAACGTCGGTTTTATCAGGCGACCGATTTTTCTTGACGAGCATGTCCTTTCTAAGTCGCGCGAGCAGACTCTTGCCCCTGGAGGCCAATCGCGGAACGCTCACCATCAATGCGGCCAAGAGACCAAGTGCGACGATTTCACCCACAACCAAAATTCCAACCGGCCTACCACGCGTGATGCCAACATAGATTTTTGCAGCACCCAGCGCGGCGACACCACCAATTAGCGCACAGGCACAGGCTATGCTGGCTGAACGCTGTGAACGATCCGTAATCAATCCCCGTTCCTCAAGCGATTGACGCATTCCCACCAAGCCAACTTGCGCATCACGGCGGATGCGATTCCAAGACCGACCGAGTGCATCTGCCGAACTAACGCTATTGAGAATCAACTGAGATACGCGATCCTTGACCGTCGTGGTCGCACATTTCTCGCCAGCTACGATGCGCTCGTATTGAATTTGAATGGCGCCGCGCTGAGCCAGATCGACGACGGCGCACGTCAATGCGCGTTGATCGCCGCCTTCTAGCCATGCGGCATCCAAGGGACCAATGTCAGAAATCGAATCTTGTCCATGCGCTGGAGATTCACGGTTGCTGGCAACCCAGCTTGTGCGAGGAAGCTGAGCGTGGCAGCGACGATCAGAAGTATAAAGTACAGCGCTTAAGAATGGCGGGCCATGCCAGTCAACGGATTGGCGGCCAGTTGCGCGACAGGCACGATCATGATGGCACCCGCCGCGCCAGCCGACACTTTCGCCCAACTGGGTCTAGGGATCACCCAAACTCGATTTAGATTAACGCGCACAAATCCCAAGTCCTCGCCGAAGCGTTGCTCAGCTGCTGGCCAAATATCGGCCGGGGGCAACGCGCCAAAAGTTGCACGATAGGAATTCTGCGTTCGCAAATAGAGTTGAAAATACTTCTCAGCTTCATCGCCGCCACCTTGCGTCGGACCATGATGCAATGGCTTCTGCAATACGGACTCACACAACTCGTTCCAGTAGCTACGGGTGTACGTCAAGTGCATATGCCAGATTTGATCAACTGCATCGGATGGGCAGACGACATGCTCGCAGGTCATTGCCAGGTAGAGAAAGCGTTTATACTCTTCGATCACGCGCCGAGTGAATCCTAACGACCAGTCGTTCTCTCGGGCCGCGCGTTCACTGAAGGTTAGCCCAGTCTCGACACGGTCGATTTCAAACGCCTGAATACGATGCCATAACGGATCGTCTGCTCGCACACCATCGGAGAGTTCTAGAAGCGGTAGAGCCATCGCATTTCTCCATCTAATCGAGTTTTTGATTGATACGTTTTTGGCTATGTCTGACTGGCCCAAAATCAAGTGGAAATGGGCGCTAGCCCCGTCGCCTACTCGACGCAAGTGCTTTACCAGATAAGAGTTGCGAGTTCTCCTGCGGCTAGCCCCTCGAAGAATTCTCCCATATGCCTCGATGCACTAACTGGCGGGTAATGGTTCGAGCTGTGGTTCTAGTACGTTCTTGGCGGCTCGCCATACCAGGGCCGCTTCGATGAACATCCATGCTTGTAGAATCAGTATTCCGAATCCGAAACAAACTAACAGTAACTTGCCCTGCGGAATCCAATCATAAATCAAGCTATAGGACATCGCCCACCCAGGCACCAACATCATCATGACGGTCGGGATGCCAATAAAGGCAATCGTCTTACCACGTCGCCACAAGTAGAATGTCGCCACCATCATCGCCAGGCCGGCCAGTAGTTGGTTGGTTGCTCCGAACAGCGGCCAGAGCATACCTCCACCAGAACCAGGGGGATCACCCGCGAAAATTGCGATGGCACCAGCGACGCCAACAGCTAGAGAGGTCGCCACATATTTATTTTGGGTAGGCAGTCTGAGACTACCACCGAGCTCTTGGAGGACATAACGTTGCAATCGCGTCGCCGTGTCCAGGGTTGTGGCGGCGAAGCTAGCCACGAGCACGGCGACGATACCGATACCCAGAGAAAGAGGGATGCCGATCGCAGTTAGGAAATTAGCGCCGCCTTCGATGAACGCTCGCAAGTTTTTGTCCAACCCTTGAGCTGCCCACCCCTTGCCATCGGATTCGACGCGGTAGTAACGCCGCCAGGCTTCGCGGCCGGTGACGGGTTGAGCATCAGCGCCTTGCGCGATGTGATATCCTGCAGGTTGCGTTGGAGCACTGGCGGTCTTGGTTGACGCTGCCACTTTTGCGACCGCAGGTGTCGCAGCACCAGCCGGTTTATTCCTCTCGAGTGCTCCCATTCCGACACCTGCTGTGCAGGCCATAATGACCACTACCGCCAACGCGGATTCGAGCAGCATAGCTCCATATCCAACCGATTGTGCATCGCTTTCACAAGCAACCTGTTTACTGCTGGTGCCAGAGCTAACTAGACAGTGAAAACCGCTGCAAGCGCCACAGGCGATGGTGATAAACAAGAATGGCAAAATAGGCGGTGCGTCTTGGGGGATGGTAGACGATATGGGTTCGGCAGATGCGAACAAGTCGGCTGAACCACTCAGGCTAGCGACAAACAATCCGACGACCAACAATCCCAAGGCCACAAAGAGCTGTTGGCTGTTGATCAAGTCACGTGGCTGCAGTAGGAGCCAAACAGGCAAGACGGACGCGAGAAAACAATAGCCCAAGAGCACGACCGTCCACACGACAGTAGGATTGGCATACGGTGCGACAGTATCCGGCGTGAGGCCTGGGAGCGCGCCGATAAGTTCCACAAGTCGCAGATTCGAAATTCCGTCGCTGATGTTAATCGGCCAATACTCGACGCCCACGTAAACGGCCACATACAACAAACACAGCGACACTAAGGACGGCAGCAGAATTGAACGATTGCTGCCATGAGCCCACAGCCCTATGACAATTGCAATGGGCATGGCGATCCAGACCGACAATACGCTTTCTGGATAGAGCGTAAATATTTTGGCGATGACCATTCCAAAAATTGCAAGCACGATCCATAGGGCTAGCGCGAGAATGGACAGAAACAGGACTTTAGCGCGTGGCGAAATCATACGTCCCGCGATTTCACCAATCGTCTGGCCGCGATTGCGCACCGAGATAATTAGCGCCGCCATATCGTGTACACCACCAATCAAGATCGCTCCCAGGACAACCCAAGCCAGGGCAGGTAACCACCCCCAGAAAACGGCGATAGCGGGGCCGACGATTGGCCCCGTTCCGGCGATACTCGTAAAGTGATGCCCAAAAACGATACTTTTGCGAGTTGGCACATAATCGTGATCATCGCGCAGCGCTTTGCTGGGAACCACTGCATCGGCAGAGAGTTCAAACAAGCGGAGGCTTAGCCATCTTCCATAGGTAAAATAGGCGATCAACAGGGCCAACAGTGAACACAGGCAGACGAGCAAAGTACTCATGGGGACCATTCGATATCGTGAATTGGCAGGATCCATGTAAGACCCTCATCGCTGTTTCGGTAGCGATTCCCGTCAATGTAGGTTCTTGGCGATTAAAATTCAACTGTCGCAACGACTGCTAGGGGAAATGCGTGCGTCCCAAAGGCGCGCCAGCGGATTGATGTTCTCCCTCAAGTACTGTACTCAACCTGCCTACGAACCCACTTTTTGAGAAATTTGTGTAACATATAGGCCCGCCTGACACATCGACGCCAGCGAATAATACCCTCCCTACAGGTCTTAATGATGCTTAAACGCCTTGCTGTTAATCTCTTGATTGCGTGTGTTGCTTGGCCAACGCTGTTTAATAACCCACCGGGACTCTGCCGCGCCGAGGAACCCGCTGGTGTTGAAGACGGTTTCCGCGTTGATGCCAACGATTGGCCTTGGTGGCGCGGCAGCCATCGAAACGGCACAGCCGACGCAGCGCAGAGCCCTCCTGTCGAATTCAGTGAGACTTCCGGAGTTCTATGGAAGACGCCGGTACCAGGTCGTGGACATGGCTCCCCCATGGTTTGGGCAAACAAAGTCGTGTTGGTGACTTGTGACGAATCGAGTGGATCGCAGTCCGTTCTGTGTTTTGATCGCGCTGATGGGAGACAGCTATGGGAGTCTGTTGTGCACGAAAAGGGGGGGCATGCAGAAGAACAATAAGGCCACGGCTGCCTCTTGTACGGCTGCCTGCGACGGCGAGCGAATTTTCGTTAGCTTTCCCAATTCGGATGCACTCTTTGCAACCGCCCTCGATTTGGATGGCAACAAAGTCTGGCAACAACGCATTTCTTCGTATGTCGTTCACCAAGGCTATGGTGCGTCGCCCACACTTTATAAGAACTTGGTCATCGTCTCAGCCGACAACAAGGGCGGCGGAGCGCTGGCTGCCATGGATCGTACAACTGGGGATATCGTGTGGCGCCGTGAACGCCCCACCAAACCCAATTACTCTTCTCCAACCATTCTCCATGCTGCTGGCAAAGACCAGTTGATCATGACCGGCTGCGATCAGGTCGTAAGTTACGATCCATTGACTGGCAAGACGTTATGGGAAACCGAGGGTGCTACCACCGAGTGCGTGACGAGTACAGTTACCGATGGTAAGTTGATTTACACCAGTGGTGGCTATCCGAAGAACCATGTGTCCGCTATCGCCGCAGATGGAAGTGGCAAGTTAGTCTGGGAGAATACTTCACGACTATACGTCCCTTCGCCCGTTATTCGCGATGGTTACCTATACGCGGTTCTGGATGAAGGCATAGCAATTTGCTGGGACGCAGCGACAGGTGAAGTAATGTGGAAGGCGCGCTTGGGCGGCACATTTTCCTCTTCTACAGTGCTGGTCGGCGATCAAGTTTATGCGTGCAATGAAGCAGGCGAAGTCTTTGTCTTTGCCGCGCGATCAGACAAATTCGAACGTATTGCCAAGAATCAGTTGGGCAATCAAGTTTTCGGAACACCGACCATCGTCGGAGGCAAAATTTATCATCGTGTAGCACATGTTAGCGATGATGGTCAGCGGCAAGAAATGCTGTATTGCATCGGCAAATAGCTGCTGCGACAGGTCTTTCTCTCGACTTCAGATTCTTTCATCCGCGCCAGCATTTCTGCGTCAATCATTATGCGTTTGCAATTCACAACAGGTTTGCTGCTCGCCACTTGCTTCTTGATTGGCGGATGTAGTCCGTCGGTCGTTGAGCGGGATCAGTCACGACATGTTGCGCTTCAACATTTGGAGGCTGAACTCGCTAGTTCACAAGACTACGTATCTCCGCTGGCGGAACGCATTGACGCGACACTTGCACGCGAATTGTCTGATCGACAGCTCGATGCTCGCGTAAACGCAGCTTGGCAGATCATGCACGGCATCATCTGCTATGGTCAACAACTTCCGCTGCAGACAGAAGAGGACGGGCAAGTCGCAGCACTGGACTTCGCTTTGAACGGCGGGCAGATCCATGGTTTCGAAATTACGCTTGCAGAGACCCCACTGCCGACGACCGGACGGCAAGGCATCTTAGCTAGGCTGGAACCTGGCAGTTACATCGGCCAGGGGCATCCGGATCAGTGGCTTGCGATATTTGCTATGGCGGGAATTCCACTGGAAACGGAAGTGCGCGTTGGTGAGCAAACGGCAACGCTTCTCGACTGGGCACGACAGGCGCAGTATGACATCCCCAACAACATGGTAGACGAATTCAGTTGGACCCTGATCGCGTTAACGCATTACTTTCCCAACGAGCCGCAGTGGCCAGTGCGCGGTGGCGGCATGTTGAGTTGGGAACAATTGGTGGAAGCGGAACTGATCTACGATAATTTAGACGCAAGCCCTTGTGGTGGAACGCACCGCTTGGCTGGCTTGGTTCGCGCCGTGCAGGCCAAGCAACGACTTGGTTTGCCGGATTCCGACGTCTGGCAGCGCGCCGAATCGACGATTGATTCGTGTATTGACAGCGTGAAGCAACATCGCGGCTCCAACGGTGCCTTGTCCAGCTACTACTTTGTGCGCCCCAGCCAGTCAGCGGATCTCGTGGCTGAATTAGCCAGTTCCGGACATCTCTTTGAATTCTTAGCATTGGCATTACCGCAAGCTGAATTGAAGGAACCTTGGGTTGCCCTGTCCGCGACCCGGCTATGTGATATTCTTGACGCTACTACAGCCGTAGATCTAGATTGTGGTGCCCTCTACCACGCTCTCCATGGATTGAAGATCTACGGCGAGCGAATTCAATCCGGCGACACAAAGGACACCACACCTCACCCATAAATTTGGACGGCCCAATCGCTTGGCTTGAGTTTCACATGGATGGCTCAGTGTGGGTGGCTCTCGGCTGGATTCGAGGCCATGCTTGAGTCAATCAGCTTAGGCACTCATCCCAGGCGACCGCGAGATGGAATCCACGACAATCTCCACATCACTAAGACGTTGAACGCTTACCCCAAGAAGTATGACTATGCCTCATCTATGTCATCGACAACGCTTTTCGCACCTATTGCTCCTTTTCATCGCCAGTATTGGAATCGTGCGACCATCGCTGGGGCAACAAGCAAATGATGCAGCACCGCCGACATCAATCACCAGCGAAACGAATACCGAGATTGTTGACAGCGCCATCGCGGCAACCAACGCTACCGACTCGTCAAATGAATCGTCAAATGAATCGTCGAATGAATCGTCGAATGAATCGTCGAATGAATCGTCTGTGCCGATTTGGCGACCGTTGGTAGCCATGTCGCTGGGCGTTATCGTCGTGCTGACATTGATGATTGGCTTGCGGACACACGCCTTCATCGCCTTGATCCTTGGGGCGCTCACCATTAGCTGTTTTATTCCGCTGGATATTACTGGTTTCGTCAAATCGCCCGTACCGCATGTCATCCACGGTGACAGCGCGGCACCTCAGCAGATCGTCAAGCGTGTATCGAATGCGTTGGGCGAGTCGGTGGCTGGTATCGGGATCTTGATCGCGATGGCGGCCACGATTGGTAAGTGTATGCTCGTTAGCGGCGCGGCAGATCGTATCGTGAAGTCGACTTTGGCCGTTTTTGGTGAAAAGCGGGCTTCGATCGCCATGATGTTCAGTGGTTTTATCCTTTCAATTCCCGTTTTCTTTGACACAGTATTTTATCTGCTTGTCCCGCTAGCTCGCGGGCTCTATCGACGCACGGGCAAGAACTATTTGCTGTACTTGGCAGCCATTGCGGCTGGCGGTGCAATCACGCATACTCTCGTTCCGCCGACGCCGGGGCCTCTGCTCGTCGCCAGTGCGTTACAAGTCGATTTGGGATTGGTGATGATGATTGGTGTGGCCGTTGGCTTGCCTTCATCCCTGGTGGGGCTCTTGGCGGCTGGTTGGCTGAATCGAATTATGCCCATCGAAATGCGGCCCATGGCTGGCGCATCCGACAATTCTACGGAGAGCCAAGATTTTGAGCGACTGCCGTCACTGCCGATGGCGCTTGTACCAGTTCTGCTGCCCGTCCTGTTGATCACGATCAAGACCATTGCAGACACGCTAATTGTCACTGAGCAACAGGGAGTCACTGCTATTGTGCGGTTCGCAGGGTCCCAGGTCTCTGAGAAACTCGGAGAGTCATTGCTGAGTTTCAAGAGTTGGATGGGCCTGTTTGGAAACGCCGATCTAGCGATGGTCTTGGCAGCTTTGTTTGCCATATTTCTATGCTGGAAGGTCCAAGGCCACTCGCTTGTCAAGTTGGCTGAACATGTTGAGGATGCACTGCTGAGTGGAGGTGTAATTATTTTAATCACTGCCGCTGGAGGTGCGTTTGGATTGATGCTGGGGATGTCAGAGATTCAAGTCGTGGTGGAAGCGTTCTTCAAGAATCGCGAGGCGAGCGGTATGTTGGTTATGGTGATCGCCTATGGCTTGGCTGCGATGTTGAAGATCGCACAAGGTTCCAGCACCGTTTCCATGATTGTTACTTCATCATTAGTGGCATCGATTGCGTTGCCGCTGGCGGCCTCTGGTGATCTGGGCTTTAACCCAGCCTACTTGGTTCCGGTCATCGGAGCTGGCTCACTGTTGGGAAGTTGGATGAACGACTCCGGTTTTTGGGTTTTTGCTCGTATGGGTGTCCTCACGGAAGGTGAAACGTTGCGGAGTTGGACTGTGCTACTTTGTATTCTCAGCGTAACAGCTTTCGCAACCACGCTGTGTTTGGCTGCGGTCTTCCCGTTGGTCGTTCAGCAATAGGCAATTTCCATTCTCGTTGTTGGATTCGGAAGAGATATGACGCCACGGAAATTTGATTCGCGCAACTTCGAACGTGACTCTTTTTCTGAGCGTCCATTCGCGAGCGCATTATCGAGCTGGGGCTATGCTGCGTTTGTGGTCGCGGTTAGCGGCGGGCTGTTGCTGGTTAATGCGATATTGTGTCTAACCGTTTACGCGGCGATGCCAAAGTACGAAAGCAAAGAAATCTCATCGGCAGTCGGGCAGATGTTCTTCTATGTTGCACCGCTTGTGCTGTTGGTCGTCGAGTGGAATTTGCTCGACCGCGTTCAGCGATTATTTCAACAAGACTCGCTTGGAAAATGATATGTTTGAGCTTAAGCCGTTTATTTAAGCAAATGGCAAAAGCCACGCACCGAGCAAGACAACTGCAAACCCGGTTAATCCCATCAGAGTCAGGGCAACGGTGAAAGTCTTCAATGTCTGCCCCGTATTCATACCTGTCATGGTTGCGACCTGCCAGAATCCGCTGTCATTCATCCAGGGTAAAGGCTTTGACCCGCAGCCGATCGCCAAGGCGATGTACAGAGTATTAAACGGCAATTCGACTTTTTCAATCAGCGGCGAAACGATGGCTACGGATGTGATCATCGCCACTGTTGCACTACCCTGAGCTGCGCGAATGATGGTTGTCAGCAAGAAAGCGGTGGTCAACATGACCCAAGGCTTATTGAGCCCAGCAAACTTGCTGCCGATCGCATCAGCTAATCCCAGTTGTTGAAGCGCCGCGCCAAAGGCTCCGCCAGCACACGTCAGCAGCAAAATCGTACCTGCGTCCGACAAGCCCTTCGAAATGGACTTGGCAACCACCGCTCGACTCGTGTACCAACGCAGGATGGCTAGCGCGATCAGTGCGGTTCCAAGGAAGATTAGATTCGGATCGCTGAAATCCGACAGAATCGCATTGGCCGATTCAAGCGTGGGCAACCATTGGTTAAAAAGTGCGGACTCAAACCTCAATGTGGTAAGCGTTTTTAGTATCTCACTTCCACTCAAGATCGCGATCGGCAGAGCGATTGGAATCGCCGCGATGCAAGTTCTGGTGGCCGCCAGCCACAGTGAGTTCGTCTGTAGAACCGGGGGTTCAGCGGGAGTGTCGGTCAATTCGTCGCCAACATCTTGTTCCAGAGTTACCCAGCGGTAACACAAAGCGCCATAAGCATAACCGACGCAAACTGCGGCGGCGCCAACCACTAAGCCACCCAACATCATTTTGCCGATCGACACGCCTAATTCACTTGCCACCAGCAGGGGACCTGGCGTTGGTGGTACCAGGGAGTGTGCCATGGTGGCGCCCACGATAATGGCCATTACAGCGGTCAAATATTGTCGCGGCTGTTGTCTGCCGACGGCTTTGGCCAGTGGCAGGAGTAAGTAAAAGACGTTGTCAAAATACACGGGTACGCCCAAGACAAAGCCGCTCAACGTCAAGGCTGGCCCCGTACTTCGACGGCCGAATACCGAGATAACCGTCGATACTAGCCGTGCGGCTGCCCCACTTTCCAGCAAGCAAATTCCAATGATCGCCGCCATGGTGACGGGGATACCAAGTCGACGAAAAGTCTTTGCAAACGCCTCTGCAAGTTTCTTACCGACCCCGCGAAATCGCGAGGCGCCCAGTTCCTTCAAACTCTCCTGTGGAGCAAACTGCTGTCGCAAGCTAATTTGAATCGGCGCGTCGCTGATAACCTTGTACCAAATCAACCCCACGGGGGCACCGCCAACAGCGCGGTTGGCCGCCAATAGCTCTTCAGGTGAAGCCAACCTTAGCGTCAATGTTTTCGAAGCGTCCTGATGCGGGGTTTCAGCGTCAAGTAGCACGTAGGTGCCCTCAGGCGTCGAACGCGTGAATCCGACCAAGCCGCTGCTCAATCCATCAACGGTAAGTAACGCGCCAGCAGATTCGTTCTTGAATCGAACTTCCGGAGGAGTCAAAACGAATAAAAACAAACTACCAAGCAAGAGGGCGATAAGTGGATGCAGCCGAAGGATCAGGATGCAGCTCAAGACTACAACAATGCCCAACAGCGCGATGGTGATAACTGACATCTCTATTTCTTCGTTGGAGACAAAGGATGCTCGTGTTGATAGGGTCGGAAGTGGGTCGGGAGTCTTTTCAGCCTAAATCGCTTAACCCATTAGCAACCACATGTTCCTACCAGCGGCATCTCATCGGTGGCGGGCGCTGCTGAAAAGACTCCCGACCCTTGCCTGTCGACTCCAAGTTTGTGAACGGCTACAACTATTTTTCCACAGATCGTTTAATGCGGATGTTGCGGTATTCCATTTGACCACGATCACCTTCCAAACCAATGGGACCGCTGTCTGGAAGTTTGAATTCCGGTTCGATAACTTCACCATTACACGTACACCGAGCGGTATTGCCGTTGACTTCGACAATCAACTCGTTCCAGTCTTGGGGACGATACTCTTTGAGTTCTTTGTATGGGCCAGCCAACAAGTAGTCGCGGCACTGCAGCTGGGGCTCGCGCAGAAACACGCCACTATCCGCGTTAGGTGTAGCGCGGAATTCTAACTTCAGCGTAAAATCCCCGGTGAATTCGCGAGTTGTCCACAGTTGTTGAATTCGCCGACCTTCGGCAGGCGTGGTTACAACCAGGCGGCCATTGATCGCTTGATAGCGTCCGTCCGGGGAGGTCGTTTTTCCGTCCAGATCGATCCGCTTCTCGATGATTGGCCAAGCGGGTGCGTTAGGGTTATTCTTTTGCCGATTTACAGATTGCTTCTGTTTCTCGCTGGTGGGCAACAGGCACCAACCAGTAAGATCACGTCCGTTAAACAAGCTTTCGTAGCCCTCTTCTATCACGAAATTTGAGGGAGCCGTTTCGATGTACCCCAACGTGGCGAAGATCGGACGCAGTGCGGCGGCCCACTTCTGGTAACCCGCTTCGTTCGGATGCAGCAGGTCTGGAAACTCTTCGATCTTGGCGTCGCCCTGCGCATTGGCGAAGATTGTCCAAGTATCAAGCACAATCACTGCCGAATCGCCCTTAACCGACTGAGCTACGAGCTCGTTAACGCGTTTAATCTTGTCAGCCGGCCGTTGTTTGTCTGCTGAACTTGGGAAGACTTGGCAAAGTACGATGGGTACTTGGGCAGAGTGCATTTTGATTGCATCGACAATCAATTTGACGTTTCCCGCAACTTGTTCCGGCTCTGCGCCTTCTTCGAGATCATTGGTCCCCATCAGCATGACAATGCAACGGGGTTTAAGGGAAAGTACGTCGTCGTTGAGGCGGATGAGCATACCACGCGTGGTATCCCCGCTAATTCCACGGTTGGCGACAGGCATTTCTCCGAAAGAGCCCCCCATTTTGTCGCCCCAACCTTGTGTGATCGAGTCGCCAAGAAACACGACAGCCCCAGTGTCTTGTTCAATCTGCTTCGCCCATTGGGCACGACGTTGCTGCCAGAGCCCTTGGAACCAATCGTAGCGGCGAATCGGACCGCTACCGGGTAGTCCATCGTTAACAGCGGGGATGGCGAATTTTGCGACGTCTGCCTTTTGCTCTTGCGCAATCACCGCATTGCACGCAAACAAACATGTACACGCCAGAAAACTGATTCGAAGCATCTCGTGAATCCTGTTGTTGTAGAACAATCAATGCTGTAGAAAGTAACAAAACTCAAACCGTGATCCTAGCGGACCGGTACCGAAAACTCGCAATCCGACAAGTTATATCTTATGAATCCGACCGTCGCTGACCCCCAAGACCTGGGAGCCGCTGTTTGCCTCGCTGCATTGGAGTGCGAAGTTCGCAGACATTTGAACTTCACTCTCGGACATACGCACCGCAACGCGGACATGCGCTACCTTTATCGAGCCTTGGCCATTGCCATTCGTGATCGGCTAGTTGGGCAATGGCAGGAGACCGAAGAACGAGTGGCCAAGAAGGCGAATCGACGGGTCTACTACTTGTCTTTAGAGTTCTTAATTGGCCGATCGCTGTGCAATGCAGTCCAGAATCTTGAGCTTGGCGATGCAGCGAGCGCAGCGATGCATGACTATGGCACCACCTTGGAGGAAGTGGAAGAAATTGAACAGGATGCCGGCCTGGGGAACGGCGGTCTGGGGCGGTTAGCAGCTTGCTTTCTCGATAGCTGCGCCAATTTGCAGTTGCCTGTCCGCGGCTATGGCATTCGTTATGAGTACGGTATGTTCCATCAGCGAATCGAGAACGGTCGCCAAGTCGAAGATCCAGACCATTGGTTGCTAGACGGTAATCCGTGGGAAATCGAACGCAGCGAGGATACGCGGCGCGTCCATTTTTATGGGCGTTCGGAATTGTTCTACGATGCCGAGGGCGTACACCATTGTCGCTGGGTTGATACACAGGATGTGTTGGCGGTCCCTTTTGATATGCCCATCCCGGGTTTCCGCAATCAGACCGTCAATACGCTGCGATTGTGGAAAGCAACGGCTACCAACGCGTTTGATCTCGGCGAGTTCAATGCAGGAGGATATTCCGAAGCGGTTGCCGCCAAGAATATGGCTGAGCAGATCACGATGGTGCTTTATCCGAATGACGCCAGCGAGAATGGTAAGGAGTTGCGTCTGAAACAACAGTATTTCTTAGTGTCCGCAAGCCTGCAAGACGTGCTCGCAGAGTGGGTCGAGAAACATGGCAAGGACCTATCTAAGTTCGGCGAGTCCAATTGTTTTCAATTAAACGACACGCACCCAGCCTGTGCCGTGCCCGAGTTGATGCGACTGTTGATGGATGAACATGATTTAAGTTGGGAGGCGGCTTGGAAGATTACGACGGACTGCATGGCCTATACCAACCATACGTTACTGCCAGAGGCACTGGAACGTTGGAGCGTGGCTTTATTCAGCCGACTCTTGCCGCGTTTGACCGAGATCATTTTTGAGATCAATCGTCGATTCCTCAAACTGGTGGAGGCTAAATGGCCGGGAGATGTAAACATGCGACGCCAGCTGTCCATCGTAGAAGAAGGCGACCAGCCGCACATCCGCATGGCCTACTTGTCGATTGTTGGTAGTTTCTCGGTAAATGGTGTCGCTGGACTACATACCGAGTTGCTAACCAGCGGCTTGTTCGAAAAGTTCTACGAACTGTGGCCTAAAAAGTTTAACAATAAAACCAATGGAGTAACGCAACGACGTTGGCTCGCGCACTGCAACCCCGGTTTGCGGGATTTGCTCAATGCCGCCATCGGCGACAAGTGGCAGAAGGACCTAAGCGTCATCGAAGACCTTAGGCCGTTTGCCGACGATGCAGGTTTCCGCAAGCGCTGGGCCGATGTCAAACGTGAAAACAAACGCCGCTTGGCACGCTATGTCGAAGAGCATACGGGCGTTGTATTTTTAGAGAACGCTATCTTTGACGTCCAGGTCAAGCGGATTCACGAATACAAACGACAGCTCCTCAACGTCCTGCACGCAATCCATCTGTACGACCGTATTTGTCGTGGCGAAACCAAAGGCCTAACTCCGCGCTGTGTTTTGATCGGCGGCAAAGCTGCTCCTGGTTACTATGTAGCTAAAGTCATCGTCAAACTAATTAACAACGTGGCCAGTGTCATTAATTCCGATCCACGGACAGATGGCTTACTGCGAATGGTCTTTTTCCCGAATTACCGAGTATCAGCGATGGAGATGATTTGTCCAGGCACCGAGTTGTCGGAACAGATTTCCACGGCCGGTAAGGAAGCTTCCGGTACCGGCAACATGAAATTCATGATGAACGGCGCGTTGACCATCGGTACGCTTGATGGTGCCAACATCGAAATCCGCGAGAAAGCTGGTCCAGACAACTTTTTTCTGTTCGGTCTAGATGCCAGCGAAGTTGCCCGCACGCGGGCAACCTATGACCCCAACCGAATCATCGCTGAAGATCCAGATATCCGCCACGTCATGGAACTGCTTGAGAGCGGCCATTTTAACCCGGCTGAACCAGGCATTTTTGACGTCCTTATTTCCGGATTGCGAAACCCCCAAGATCAATGGTTGAGTATTGCTGACTTCCGTAGCTTCATCGATGCTCACGGGCGCGTCAGCGAAGCCTACGTTGACCAGGAGCGCTGGAATCGAATGAGCATCATTAACTCGGCGAGCAGCGGATGGTTCTCTAGCGACAGGACCATCAATCAATACGCGGACGAAATCTGGAAAGTACGCCCCGTCAGTAGATAGGTCGAACTAGGCCTTGTCTCAAATAAAGCAGCAAAAAACTTAGCTAGGTAGGGGCTGGACAGCCAGGATACAGTTACAATAGGGATGCTAGCTGTCAATTCATGATTGAGTTTGCAGTCTATGCATCCCTGCCTATACTTTCCCGCCTCCCCCACCTTTACCTCCCCGCCTTCATTCCCACCTCATGCAGCCTTCCTTAGGGCTGGCATTCAATTGCTCGCTCCGGCCCGTTCCGGAGTTCCCACCGACCCTCCAATCACATTTGTAACACCATGCTTCAAATTCACCGGATTGGGGCGCAGCCCTTCATTTTGCTTGCCCTCTCGTTTACCTGTCTGAGTCCGACGTCAATCGCGCAAGAATTACCTGTTGCGGCTGCCGCGGGTAAACCTTCGGTCGAAGGAGCGGTCGAAACGCCAAGTGGTATGCGTTTTTCGTTTGATCGTGCGCCCTGGCGCGACGTTATAAAATGGGTTGCCGACGAGTGCGATTTGGCGTTGCAGTATGAAGAGTTGCCGACGGGCAGTTTCTCCTACAGCGATCCCGCCGAATTCTCGCACCAGGCTGCCATCGATCGGGTCAATCTGTTCCTGCTTCCGCAAGGATATACGTTGGTCCGCAGCGGAAAATTGTTGTCGGTGATCAACTTGGGGGATCCGCGGAGCATGCAACAGCTCGATGCTCTGGCACAATTGACTACTGCAGAGCGACTTGCCGACCTTCCAACTTACGAAGTGGTCAAATGCCTTTTTCCGCTTGGCGAACTGACCGCCGAAGATGCGGTAGCAGAACTGTCGCCATTGAACTTGATGACTGAGCCAGCCATGTTCAACAAGACCAACCAAATCATGATCACCGATACGGTTGCCAAGTTGCGGAATGCCAAAGCGATTCTCGACGCCTTTCGACCAGAGGGCTTGGACAACGGCACGATCATGAAGACTTTTGCTCTAAAACATGTAACTGCTGAAGATATTTTGATTGTCGCACGTCCGCACTTGGGATTGGCTACAGGTGAAATGATTGGAATTGACGTTAGTTTATCAGCAGATTTGAAAGGTGAACATATTTTTGTGACTGGCGTAGAAGATCGGGTCAAGCTCATCGAAGGTCTAGTCGAATCGCTCGACCAGCCTGATCAACTACTTTCTGACGAACAAATTGCCAGTGAGTTGCGTTCCCACCGAGTCGCGGGAGGCAACATTGAAACGGTATACAACGTCTTACAGACTCTGTTGGCCGGTCGCTCCTTGCGTCTTTCGATGGATCGAGAAGCTGGCAGCATCGTTGCTTTGGCGAGTGTCGACATCCAGGCAGAAATCGCGGCTACTGTCGCTCAACTTGCGGCCGAAGAAGCTGACTTTGAAGTTATTCCACTGAAGTCTGTCGACCCTTACTTTGCCATCAGCTTACTCGAAGAGATGCTCGAATTGCCCAGCTCTTTTGACGATCCTGATGACTTTCCACCCGACACCCCCAAGATTGACGCTGATCCAGGCAATATGCGATTGTTTGTTCGCGCAAAACCTCAGCAGATTGCGCAGATTCGCAAGATAGTCGAAGGTCTGGATGGGAAAACGAGTGGCCAAGCGAATGGCGATGGCGCTTGGCGCGATAGCAATGATCTACGAATCATTCCGCTCGGAGGTCGAACTGCGGAGGATGCTCTGAGTACCGCCGCCAAATTTTGGCGCAAAGATAATCCAATTTTGCTCTATCCTTCGCACGACGACGAACAACGAGTTCCAACCGAACGCGTGGTAGGCGAAGTGGCAGATAAGACTCCGTCAAGCGGGCGCTATTCAACGCGCCTGGTCTCCGCTAGCGGTGAACGCGATTCAGTGTCGACGGCCCGTTATCTAACCGACAACGTTCACAGCCAGGCACCGCCTGTTCGCTGCCAATTCACTCCCCGCGGCCTGATTATCCAGTCAGACGATGGGGAAGCACTGGATGCGTTCGAAGCACACTTGCGCACAATCACTGGCCCCATCACAGTCAAGCCCTCTCCACCGATTGTGTTTTACCTGCGCTACACCAAGCCCGATGACGCGCTGCGACTGTTGGCCGAATTGCTTGACGGCAGTGAATCGGCGATAGAAGCGCAGACCGATTCTTTGGTGAACGGATACGTCTCTTCACGCAATTCCTTTCTGGGAAGCTTGGTGACGTCCCGCGATGGCACAACCACCATGATGGCAGACACGATTACCGTGGTCGCCGATCCCCGCCTCAATCGCTTGATCGCCCAAGGCACGGCCGAAGACATTGAACTCATCGAAGGCTACTTGAGTATCATCGACAAAGACACCGGGATTACCGATGTCAAGACCTATGGCTCTTCGCACGTGATTGAATTGACACACACGGGAGCCAACGAAGTAGCGGAAGCGATCCGCGCGGCCTACGCAACTCGCGTCGCCAGTGGACCAACCACGAATCCCGGTGCGGGTGCCGGAGGAGTGGCGCCGCCAGATCCACGACTGGTTCGCCGTGACGAAGAGGCAGATCCCAAAGCCAGCCGAGCCAAAGGCGGCAGCAGCGCTCCCACACGGGACTTGGAGCCTAAAATGACGATCGCTGTACATGAAGCCAGTAACTCGCTGATCATTACTGCACCTGACCAGTTGTTTGCCGAAGTTGAACAGCTTGTCAAGACAATCGACACCCGCAGCGAACGCTCAATCGAGGTCATTGCGCCTTCGAACTCGGCAGTTTTGCAGGCCCTGTTGCAAGGCGGAAGCAGTTCAAGCAGCTCGAGCCGCAGCAAGTCGTCTTCCTCGTCCTCGTCATCCGATCGCGCGCGTATGTTCGAATACCTCAAGAGCCGAGGCCGTAATTGATGCTTCAGCAAAAGTTGACAGGCACTGCGAGTGATCGAGCTACTTTCGCCTATGATCGTCACTCGCCACCTAAGCGAAAGAGTTGGATGAGCAAGCCCATAGTCCCGGGTCGAGCGATTTCAAGCCATGCACGCGGGCTAAACTTGCTTTGGTTTGGAGTGGTAACACTCGTGTGCTGCGCCCCGGCTAGGCCAGTCTGCGCGCAGGCGTCGCTACGTGAATCACTGGAACGACTTGATCGGAACGAGAACGGCGAAATTGATCCGCATGAGATTACAGCTCTGGCTCGACCCTATTTGGAGCGTCTCGCTGAAACGCGTCGTTTGTCGCTTGACCGTTCAAATGACATTGAAGACTTTCAGGAAGCTGCCCGCATTTATCATGCACTCAAGAACGGAGTGGCCGAGACATCCGTTGCATCGACTTCGCGGAGTACGGTCCAGTCCTTTAGGCCAAGCGATAATCAAGTGCTCGTGCCTGAGTTTGGTGCAGAGGTTAAGTATCCCTATACCCAGGATGACTTGGACCAGGCAGATGAGAGGTTGAGGCGATACGACCGCAATGGAGACGGGGCGATCGACCAGCGAGAAGCCGCCAATGCTCGTTGGACACACTTGGATCCGTTCGCCTCCGATATCGACCAAGATGGACGTTTGAGTCGCCTTGAACTATGTCAGCGTTATGCACGCCGCCGCATGCTCGACGCCGCATCTGGAGAGTTGGTGCAGAAGTCGAAACGTGTTGGCAATGGCATCCGACCCTCCGAATCCAGTCGGCGAGCTGGGAGTGATGATTCCCAGTGGTGGCGGCGAGGCGGTAGCAACACTTGGCTCGCTGCTAGCTTGCTCGGCCGCTTCGACTCGGACCGCAACGGTCGGCTCGACACCACCGAGGCACAAAATATCGGAATAGCACCTGGCTTGATTGATATTAATCGAGACGGAGAGTTGTCGCGCAGCGAATTACAAGCCTACCTCAGCGATTTGCAGGATGAAGCGGGAAGCGACATCGAAGGTATTCCAGGCTGGTTCTACGAGCGCGATTCCGATCGTGATGGCCAAGTCGCCATGGCCGAATACTCGCGAGCGTGGACCGATGCCGAATTCGCTGAGTTCAACGCCTTGGATATCAACCAAGATGGTTTGTTAACCGCCAAAGAGGTTGCGAATTCGCGTGCCGTCATGGGAGGCACTTTCAGCAGCCCAGGTGCCGAGATCCTACCGCCGCGCAAAACCATTGTTTCTGAGATTGAGATCACCGAAGATTTCATCATCCGCGATGTCAACTTGCAGATCTCCATTACGCACACCAACGTGGGAAGTCTCGATGCCTACTTGACCGGACCTGACGGTCAACGCATCGAACTGTTTACGGAGGTGGGTGGCAGCGGTGATCACTTTGACCATAGCACTTTTGACGACCAGGCCGAATTGCCAATCATCAAGGCTCAACCTCCTTATTCGGGCACATTTATTCCTGAGGGCAGAGTTCGCGGTCAACCCGGACTGTCGGAATTTAATGGCACGCACGCACAGGGCGTTTGGCAACTAAGCATCCGCGCAACTCGCAGTGATCGTTTTGGCATGTTAAACAATTGGTCGCTGGTCTTCGAGACTCAAGAAGATCCACTCTCGATCGCAGCTCCCGAATCTCCGGCACCGTCAACGTCTTCCGAATCGTAGCCGTTCACGAAGTTGAATTCGACAGGCAGGGGGCGGGGGTCTTTCCAGCAGCGCCGCCTCATGGGTTAAGCGATTTAGGCTGAACAGACTCCCGACCTCGTCACATAAGCCGACACATCATGAACGGCTCCGAATCTACCAGCGGTGGTGAAAACCGGTAGCGCGATGTTACAGCTCAGCTCGCCCCGGCGATCCACAATTCTGGAGTCTTCTTCTACATCTCCAGTTCCCAGACGGTACGATACGCGTTCTGATTTTCAAAGTACTCGATCATCTCTTTATAAAACGGATGGTTGGCCAGCGTTGCACTATCGCCGATAACTCGTAGCGTCCGTCTTGCACGCGTTAGTGCTACGTTAGTACGGCGTGTATCCTGCAAGAATCCGATTTCACGTTCGTCATTACTCCGCACCAAACTGAGTATCACCGCTTCCTTCTCGCGACCTTGGAAGCCATCTACCGTGTCGATTTCCAGGTTTGCCACTTGCAAGCGATTACGCAGCAAACGCACTTGTGCGGCATAGGGGGCGATGACTGCAATCTTCTCGGCAGCGAGTCCGGCATCGAGTAAATGTTGCACCTGGTCAACTACCCACCGGGCTTCGCGCGGATTGCGTCGACTCTCGCCGTCTGGCTCGATCTCCTCGTGCCACTCTGCGCCTGCCGTATCCCAGAATTCAAGGACTTTATCCGTCATTTCATTGGTGGCAACGCCAGGCACGTCGCACAATCGATGCGACTTCACCGATGCATCCGCAACTAGTTCGCCATCGTAGAACTGTTCACTGCTGAAACGCATGATGGACTCATGCATACGATACTGGACCGTTAAACGCCGGAAAACTTCGCTGCCGAAATGACCGACCAGACGTTCCATTAGACTTTGGGAATATCCTTCCCGAGCGGCTTCCGTGGAGACCACCGTTGGTGGCAACTGACAATGATCGCCAGCTAAAACCAAGCGATCGGCTCGCAGCATGGCTTGCCAGACTGCCGGTTCAACACATTGACAAGCTTCATCGACAACCACCAAATCAAATCGTCGGTTGCTGAGGAGTTCGTCGTCCAGCGTCATTGTCGTGCAGATCACATCGGCAGAATTGATGACGTGGTTAATGGTGCTCTTCTCGAGAGCGCGGGCCTGTTGTCGAAGCCGACCGGCCTCGGCGAATAATTCTCCACGTTCTCGATTGGATTCGCGCGAGCGAGAATTTCTTCCGGCGGTGCGAGTCAGTTCATCGATGTCTCGCCATATGCTCCGGACAATTTGCGACGACGAATCGGCTTCGACCAACTCATCCAGTGTGTGACCTCGCAGCGATTCAAAGACCCGCAGGATGCCCCACCCGAATCACTGATGGCATGATTGCCACCAGGCGTTCAAGCAAATTGTCCACGGCTGTATTGCTTGGTGCACAAGCCAGCACTCGATGGCCGCCCTGGACGGCTTGGTACACAATTTCCGCGAGCGTGGTCGTCTTGCCGGTTCCGGGCGGACCGTGAATTATCGCCAGGTCGCGGGCCGACAATGCAAAAACGCACTGCGTCACGCTGCGGCGGGTTGAGTTCCGTTAAGAAGTTGATGTCAGGCAGTCGGTTATCAAAACGGGGTTCTTGGAATCCGAGCAGCGTGTCGCGCAATCGCCCAGGCGCGCCTGTCAAGCATCTAGCCGTTGACATAGCGGCCCGTTGTCGCCGTCGCGTCGATTCGTCAGGGGAAAGGTCGAGTCGAAATCTCTCTGACTCAGGCCAGTGATCTACGGCAATCTGAATGATCGAGGCAGTACGTTTGCTGATTACACCCGACAGACCTTTGTCCCCAACCTCTTTGTGGTCGGAAAGCACCACTGGTGAACCGACTTTCAAGCGATTCAGCGGCAACCGCTCCCCAGCGGGCTTGGCCAAATCCAGCAGTATTCGGCCGGCCAATCCCGTACGGTGATCGGCTAACTGCAGATTGACGATCGTCTCGCCCGATCGCTCAGGATCCGGTTGATTGCGAGATTGGCGGCGTTGTGCCATTCGCTCTCGCTCGGCCTCTCCCTCCATCGCTAGCCAGCGCTCGAGAAGGCTGAAATAGCTGTCGGTTGAATGCCATTGTGTGTGTTGCAAGACATCGACTTTCGCAGGAAGGGATCTCAAAAACGCAGTTCTAACCTCCGACGGCAATGCAAGCAATGGATTGCACTTGTCTCAGCTAGCCACGTTCTGTATTGATCTACAGGTGGGGAAAGTTACATCACAGGTAAGCTCAGGTATGTCACACGACTACTCCATTTCCAAATGCACGCGTAAATGCGCCGTCAGTGGTCGCAGTTTAGAACCCGGCGAAAACTTTTTTTCGGTGGTCGTGCCACGTGGCGAGGAGGTTTCGCGGCTGGATATTGCGGCGTCGGAGTGGAAAGGCCCTGAGCCGGAGATGATCGGCTGGTGGCGCAGCAAAATGCCAGATGCTGCCTCCAAGAAGTTTCGTCCAGCTCCAACCGGCGTTTTATTGGACACACTTTCCGAGTTGCTGGATCGGCCGGGACAAGAGAATCTCTCCTACCTACTAGCTCTATTGCTCGTTCGTCGCCGCGTCCTAAGCGAAGACAAGCACCTTGAATTGGATGAAGTCAATGAAGACCACGCTGAAGCCGCCGAGGGAAAATCGAATGCCTCGGATTCAACGCTGGCCCGCTGGAACCTAATTTGTCCCGCAGATGGCCGGCAATGGAATGTTCCAATCGCCGACCCAGCCGCAGAAGACACAGAAGCATTGCTAGTCCAATTGAACGCACTCCTTTTCACCGAAGAGTGAGGATCGGATGGAAAACTCCTAAAACGGAATGAGCGGAAGGCAGCCCTCCGCTTGGTCAGTACCGGCCGTCTGCGCCGTTCCACTTTATCGGTAATTTACTGCATTGCAGCCTTAAAAACCCACACGCATAACGACTACACCCCACTCCGCTGGAGCAAGCTCATCGCCACGCCATTTGACACAGACGAACCCACGCTCACGAACCACAACCACAGTTTGCGCTGGTTGGCGATTTGGGGATTGGCTGTGGTGTTTGTGTCTGGAGGTGCTACGTGCGCGAAACGGAAAACGATTCGAGACGAATTCTTGCCGCCATTTGTCTTCCAAGAATCGCCGACCCTTGAGCAGATTGTAGAGCGGGTAAACCACAGTCTGGCAATTCAGCAACTTGAGTCAAACAACTTAACCATCACCAGCCCGGATATGACGGGCAAGCTGAGCGGCAGCATGATCTGGGAACGCCCCGATCGATTCAAGCTACAGGCTTATCTCGGCACCAAAGCGCTCGGAACTGCTTTCGCTGCCGGGAGCAACTCGAACATGTTCTGGCTGCACCAGCGAATGCCGTCGCCTCCCACGATATACTGGGCTGCGCACCAGCCGTTTGACGCGCAAACCGGGCCTCGCCAAATTCTGCCAGTCTCGCCTCTCTGGCTTCGTGAAGCGCTGGGTGTTGTCGAGTTTGATCCGCATGCGAAGCACGAGGGGCCGCATGTACGTCCCGACCAAAAACTAGAAGTCGTGTCCTACATCCCCTCGCATCGCGGTACCTACCGTCGCGTCTTGGTGATGGACGCACAAACGCTGGCGATCGAACAGACGCAGCTCTACGATCAGAACTCAAAAATGGTCGGCAATGCGCATCAAAGTGAACATCAGTACTACTCGGCGCTCGACTGGAGTTTGCCACATAGAGTCAGTATTGAATTGCACCCAGACTACGGCCCCCCGCTAGCATTTACAATCGAAGTCGGCTTCTACATCGTTAATCCCGCGGTTAAGGACGCGTCTGCTTTTGCCCCACCGGATAACACAGGCATAGTGACCGTAGATTTGGTCGAATTCAACGCAAGGGGACAGGCCACCGCCACCCCGCCGAATTACACGAGCGCGGCCGACTCCAGCTCAGAGAATAGCTTGTTCAACTTTCGACATTGAAGCATCCGATCCGCCGAAGGACTTGACCAATCTTGCTCCGGCAAGCCCGTCTCTAAGTGTTGAAGCGAACAACCGAGCCTATTTGGCATCGCCAAGCTCCCCAGCCTAGATTACGATAATCCGCTGATTAGGACGCCTGTCCGATCGCTGCCAGAATGCAAACTAGCCCAACCGGGGCTTGTCCACCTTGCTGAATTCCTTCCGCTTTACCGATGTCGACGCAACAACCGAAGATTTCCCTGTCTGGTGCTCAGAAACCTTTCTTTTTTGGGGTCGATGTTGGCGGCACGAATATCAAGATCGGGCTGGTGGACGACTTGGGGCGGACCCTAGCCTTTGACAGTGTGCCTACCAATGAGCCGGCAGGACCGCAGCAAGCTGTCGAGCAGGCCGCGCGAAAGTGTCGAGAGCTGGCGGCTAGCCTTGATATCGCATGGTCAGAAATTCCACGCGTGGGATTGGGTGCACCGGGCACCATGTGCCTAAAACGCGGTTTGCTGCTTGAGCCACCCAATCTACCTCATTGGAGCAACTTCCCCATCCAGCAGGCCCTGGCAGAAGCTGTCGAGCATCCCGTCAGCTTTATCAACGACGCCAATGCGGCCGCATTTGGCGAATTTTGGGTTGGCACGGGAGCTCAGAATGACTCACTGGCGCTCTTGACGTTAGGAACTGGCGTGGGAGGCGGATTCATTTGCGACGGACGTTTGATCAAGGGCCACAACAGTTTTGGTAGCGAAGCTGGACATATTATTGTCGACAGCCGACCAGATGCCCGGTTGTGTGTGTGGGGCGGCGGCCGCGGTCATCTGGAAGCGTACGCAAGCGCCAGTGCGGTTGCCGCGATTGCCAAAGAGCGATTGGACGCTGGAGCCAAGTCGACTCTGCAATCGCTCTTAAAGCACCAGGACGCGGAAATTACGGCAAAGCAAGTTTATCTGGCCGCTAAGGATGGCGATGCGTTTGCTTTGGAGTTGATCGATGAGACGGCGATCTATTTGGCGATTGGCATTACGTCCACGGTCCACACGGTCGATCCTGGCCTGGTTGTGCTCGGCGGTGCCATGAACTTCGGTGGTCCGAACTGTCCGGTTGGCAAGCGCTTCCTGCATGGTATTGTGAACGAATTTAAGCAGCGGACTTTTCCAAATGTCTTCGCAGGGACAAGACTGGATTTCGCTAGCCTAGGTGGTGACGCAGGTTACATCGGAGCTGCTGGTATCGCGCGCCAGGATTTTCGACGTGAGCAATAACCAAACGTTCAAGAACGCGTAATCGCCGATTCCTACCCTTGTTGACAATCCATTACCCGGAAATCCGAATCAAAATAGTTGGAGTTTATTCTGAGTAAGCCACCGTCCGAAATTTCGATTCCCAACATTCGCAACTTTTGCATCATCGCCCATATTGACCATGGCAAGAGCACCTTGGCTGATCGTTTGCTCGAGCGGACCGGGACTGTCACGCTGCGCGAAATGCGTGCTCAGTTGCTCGATGGCATGGAGCTGGAGCGAGCGCGGGGCATTACGATCAAAGCCAAAGCTGTAACCTTGCGAGCTGAGCTGGACGATCAATGGTACGAGCTGAATCTAATCGATACGCCAGGACACGTCGATTTTCAATACGAAGTGTCGCGCAGCCTAACCTGCTGCGAAGGCGCGTTGCTCTTGGTGGATGCGTTTCAAGGTGTTGAAGCGCAAACGATGGCCAATGCCTATGCCGCGATGGAACACGACCTAAAAATCATCCCCGTCATCAACAAGATCGACTTGACTTATGCTCGCGTCGATGAAGTCATCGAGGAGATGGAGCAGTCGTTGGGCATCGCCCCTGAAGATGTTATCAAGTGTAGCGCAAAAGCTGGAATTGGAATTGACGAATTGATTCGCGCTATCATTGAACGCATCCCAGCTCCGACCGGCGATCCAGAGGGCCCGCTACAGGCAATGGTGTTCGATTCCCACTACGATGACTTTCGCGGTGCCATCACCTACGCGCGGATGATGTCGGGCACGGTTCGAAAGGGGCAAAAAATTCGGCTGGCACGAGCCGATGCGACGCATGAGGCCATCGAATTGGGCCAGTTCATTCCGAAACGTCGTCCAATCGACACGTTACGAGCCGGCCAGGTTGGCTATTTGATCTGCAATATCAAATCGCTCAAGGATGTGCATATTGGCGATACGGTGGTCGAATCGGGGCCCAATGGGGCCGAGCCGCTGGAGGGCTACGCTGAACCTAAGCGAATGGTCTACTGTGGGCTCTATCCCAGTGATGGCCAGGACTTCAAAGAACTGCGTGATGCACTGGAAAAACTCAGTATCAATGATCCGAGCTTTGAATTTCAACCCGAAACAAGCGACGCACTTGGCTTTGGCTTCCGCTGCGGATTCCTGGGACTGTTGCACATGGAAATTGTGCAACAACGCCTAGAAGAAGAGTGCGACGTTGATTTAGTGCAAACCGCACCCAATGTGACTTACCAGGTTATCAACAAACGCGGCGAAGAGTTGGAGATACACAAGCCGCAGGACGTGCCCGACTCGGGGGATATCGAGGAGTTCAAACAGCCGATTGTGCGAGTTAACTTCGTGGTGCCCATTGAGCAAATTGGCCAAGTCATGAAGCTGTGCCAAGATCGCCGCGGTGTCCAGCGGGCAACCGAGTACCTTTCGCAGACGCGGGCCATGATCACTTACGATCTGCCTTTGGCCGAAGTGATCTACGATCTGCATGATCGTCTGAAAAGTGCCACCCGTGGTTACGGGACCATGGACTACGAGTTGATCGGCTATGAAACGGCTGACTTGGTGCGTATGGATATCTTGGTTAATGGCAAACGCGTGGATGCTCTCAGTGTCATTTGTGATCGAAGAGACGCCGATCGACGCGGACGCGCGGTCGTGAAAAAGCTAAAGGACGAAATTGATCGCCACATGTTCGAGGTAGCCGTCCAGGCAGCCATTGGGTCTCGCATCATTGCCCGAGAAACCAAGGCGGCACTGCGAAAGAACGTGACCGCCAAGTGCTATGGCGGCGACATCACCCGCAAACGCAAACTGTGGGCGAAACAAAAGGAAGGCAAGAAGCGCATGAAGTCGATCGGCTCGGTCGACATCCCACAAAAAGCATTCATGGCTGTCCTAGAGACAGGCGCCGACAAATCCTAGTGTTTTTGCCACATTTTAAGCGGGCTTGGAGGTAGTGGACGAAGCTACGAGTCCCGGGTGCCTTGGTTATTGCACGGGAGGCGTATGCTCGTCCGCTACGTTTGCCTCCCATGCGCGAGAAGACTTCAACAAAAAACCCGACGCGTATGGTTACGCGTCGGGTGGCTGTTTCTAATTTGAGTGCTGGCGGGGCCAGTGCTAATTGCTTTACTCTTTGACCTCGAACTCGGCATCGATGGCATCATCGTCCGCACTTGCGGCAGCACCTTGTGGTTGAGCACTGGTGTCGCCAGCCGAGCCTGCCTTCTCATAGAGAACCTTGCTAAAGGCTTGTGCGGCTTGTTCCAACTCGCTCGTCGCCGATTTGATGGCTTCGGTATCGGTGCCTTCGGTAGCCTTCTTCAGCTTTTCGATGGCCGTGTTGAGCGGTGCCTTGTCGTCATCGCTCAACTTGTCGTCGTTGTCGGTCATCTGTTTTTCAAGCTGGTAGACCAAGTTGTGTCCCTTGTTGCGGGCCTCGGCCAACTCAAATAACCGACGATCCTCCTCGGCATGCTCTTCTGCGTCCTTCTGCATGCGATTGATCTCATCTTTGGACAATCCGGAAGACTGTTCGATACGGACATTCGCTTCTTTGCCCGATCCCAAGTCGCGCGCGGCGACATTGAGAATACCGTTTTGGTCGATGTCGAATTTAACTTCGATTTGCGGGACGCCACGGGGAGCTGGCGGAATACCTTCCAAGTTAAATTCGCCAAGCAAGCGGTTTTGAGTCGCCATTTTGCGTTCGCCCTGGAAGACTCGCACGGTAACCGCCGTTTGATTGTCAGCGGCGGTCGAAAACGTGTTCTTGCGTTCTGCAGGAATGGTGGTGTTACGTTCGATAAGTGCAGTCATTACACCGCCCTCGGTTTCGATTCCGAGCGTTAGTGGCGTGACGTCGAGCAACAACACGTCCTTGCGGTCGCCCGCCAATACGCTGCCTTGAATGGCTGCGCCAACGGCGACAACTTCGTCCGGATTTACACCTTGGTGCGGCTCCTTGCCAAAAATTTCTTTGACAAGGCTGCGAACTTTAGGCACACGCGTCGAACCACCGACCAACACGACTTCGTCGATTTCACTCGGCTTCAACTTGGCATCTTCCAACGCTTGCAGCACAGGCTTCTTGCAGCGCTCGATCAGGCGATCAATTAGCTTTTCGAACTCTGCACGTGTGATTTTCATTTGCAAGTGTTTGGGGCCACTGGCATCGGCCGTGATGAATGGCAAATTCAAATCGGTTTCAGGTACAGAGCTGAGTTCTTTTTTGGCCTTTTCACAAGCTTCCGCCAATCGTTGCAGCGACATTGGATCATTCCGCAAGTCGATGCCTTGGTCCTTCTTGAACTGTTCGGCCACGTGGTTGACTAAGGCGTCGTCGAAGTCGTCGCCGCCCAAATGACCATCGCCGCTAGTCGAGATCACTTCGAAAACTTTGCTCTGACTATCGCCATCGCCGGTCGAAGCGACTTCGAGTACGGAAACGTCAAACGTACCGCCTCCCAAGTCAAAGACCACAATTTTATGATCGCGTTCTTTGTCGAGTCCATAAGCCAAAGCGGCCGCCGTGGGCTCGTTGATGATTCTGGCTACTTCGAGGCCAGCAATTTGCCCAGCGTCTTTGGTGGCTTGCCGCTGAGCGTCATTGAAGTATGCGGGTACGGTGATTACCGCCTTGCTGACTCGATGCCCCAAATACGACTCGGCTGCTTCCTTCAGTTTGCGCAGGACCTTTGCCGAGATCTCCTGTGGCGTGTATTGCGTATCACCCACTTCAATTTTTACGTAATCGCTCTCGGCACCGACAACTTTATAGGGAACAATCTTCTCTTCAGATTGCACTTCACTGTGTCGCCGTCCCATGAACCGCTTGGCGGAATAGACGGTGCGGCGCGGATTGGTAACGGCTTGTCGGCGGGCTGGTTCTCCCACGATTACTTCGCCTTTGTCCGTAAAAGCGACAACGCTGGGCGTCAAGCGATTGCCTTCCGCGTTGGGAATCACCTTTACTTCCGAACCTTCCATAACAGCTACTACCGAGTTGGTCGTGCCGAGGTCGATTCCGATAATTTTTTCGCCTTGAGCCACTGTTTTCTCCTTCGCGTTCTCAAATTTAATCGAGTCAAGTCAGTTCGGACGGGAAAGCCAATCACTTGGACTTCGCTGAAATTGCCGAAAATGCTACGATTAACCGGTATTAGCAACCCGCGTGCCAATTCAGCCACAGATGCGGCAAACATGTGCCTATTGGGCGTCCAGGCTGCAGGTTGTGCGATATGCACCTAATTTTTGCAGCGTTGGCTGAGCCTCAGCCAAATTGCTTTGTTAAATGTTCAGCAGAACCACGCGAGCGGCTTGCCAATTTGACAGACCCCGCGGGGCGACTTCGCAGAGATCCCAAAGATGACAGAAACCGTGGCAACTGGATTGCAGGCTCGCTTGGCAGACGTCGACGCTCGTCTAATCGCATTGCTGACTGAACGCATCGATTTGCTACGTAACTCCGGCGAACGCCTTCCGGTCTGGCAGCAGGATTTTTCAGCGGCAGGCAATCTGGCGGCTCCAGAGATCGCCCGGGACGCGCGAGCATGGCTGCTGCATGCAGCCAACATTAGCAGCAAACACACGGAGCAACGGGAGCCGATCGTCTTCTTGGGGCCCGTTTATAGCTACAGCTACCTAGCGGCAGTTAAACATTTTGGTATGTCGGCGGACTTGGTTCCCGTCACGACGATCGCAGCCGCTTTCGACGAAATTGATCGGCATCAAGCACATTTTGCCGTGGTCCCGATCGAAAACAGCACCGATGGTCGGATTGTTGATACGTTGGGCCGTTTTGCTCGTTCGCCAGCTCAAATTTGCGGCGAAGTCCTCCTCCCCATCCATCATTGTCTCCTCGGACGCTGCACCCGCGCTGCAGTTCGCGAAGTGCATAGCAAACCGCAGGCCTTGTCGCAGTGTCGCAATTGGCTAGCCCAACATCTTCCCGATGTTCGCTTGATCGAAGTCGCAAGCACGGCCACGGCAGCAGCCACGGCGGCCAGCCAACATGGCGTCGCGGCCATCGCCAGCCGCGAGGCGGGCATCCACCACGGCTGCCAAGTCATCGACGAGAATATCGAAGACAATCAACAGAATGTTACTCGCTTCGCGATCATCGGTGACCGTCCTTGCCCGCCCACCGGCGCTGACAAGACATCTTTGATGATGCAGCTAAAACACGAGCCAGGGGCTCTTGCTGATGCCATGGTGACGTTTCAGCAAGCCCACGTGAACTTGACGTGGATCGAATCGTTTCCGTTGCCCAATCGACCGAACGAATATCTTTTCTTCGTTGAGCTAGATGGGCATCAGGCAACGCCAACTGTCGCCGCCGCCCTAGCTGCGCTGCAGAAGCAAACGCAACGCCTAGATGTGCTAGGCTCGTACCCTCGCGGAACTTAGTTCGTGAAGTCTGCACATCTCGAATAGAGGGCAGCGGTAGGGCGCGCCGCGTGAGCCGTGCGGTTTGCGAATCAGTAGCGCAAGACCATATCTTTGCAAATCGTTGGTATCGAACGTTCATCAAGCAGGTGATACACGACGATGTGCTGAGCAAGTAGACGACCGACGGCCGATGTGTAGGCTTCGTTGTCGAAATTGTTGACGATCGCCGACACAGAGAATCCGCGACGACGAAGCATGCCGAGAGCGAGCGCCGCAGTTTCGTTGACTTCTTGCACAATAACCAAGACGGTTGTGTCGCGTGCGATGCGGCTCTCCGCTTCGACGAGCAACTCGTCGAGCCGCAGTCCGTCGGTGCGTTCGAGCCGCGCCAGCGTTTTATGGATCGCGACAAAGTGCTCTGGACCTCGGTCCGCAGGCAAGATGACTGGTCGCAAACGATCGCTAGATTGTTGCATAGCCACACGCCGCGAGGCTTCTTCCATCGACGCAAATTCTTGGCCTGCTGTGGCTTCGGCAAAACGATCTGCCGCGTCACGTCCATTGCTGACCAGTCCAAACGGCTGCTGCACTTGCATCAACGTATGGCATATCGACGCCGCAGCTGTGACCGCCAAGTCGCCTCGCATCGGTTCGTGACGATCTGGGTTCGAGTCGCTGTGCATGTCGACTACTAACGTCGCACCCGCCACACTCGTCGGCTGATACTGCTTGCTTTGCAATTCACCTGTCCGCGCTGTCGCTCGCCAATGGATGCTACGTAGCGGATCGCCATGTTGGTATTTGCGTATGCCAGATATCATGGTGGGATCCTCCATTAGTCGATACGTCACGCGGACTTCCCCCACCGGGCGACTCGATGCCACGTCGTAGCCCTCTAATGCAATGACTCGAGGGAGCACAGACAAAAATGTCGGAGTCGTAAGTGCGCGAAATCTGCGGAACAGCCCCAGGAGATCGCCCGTTTCAGCAATGGTTGGACCAATTTGAAAATACCCGCGCCGTAGGGCTTGGAGACGATAGGTGACGATGCGACTCGACTTGGCTGGGACGCTGCAGATGCGCAAATTGTTGCCGGTCAATTCCAGTGCCGGCGGACCGACAAAGACTGCTCTGGGCAGCGCATCGTCGATCAAAACCCACGCGATCGACAATGTGCCACTGTTGTCGAGCCGCAGTTGGATCTGTGTCGCTTGCCCTACTTCCAATTCGCTGTGCGACATCGTCCGCACCGCTCGTAGCGACTCCGTCCATCGTCGAGCCAGAAAGCTACTGATCCAATACACGGCAATCAGCACGTAAGCCGAGTAGACTAACATGCTCGCACCGAACATCAATCCAATCAGCAATAGGAATGCAATAGCAATGACATGGATCATCAAGGGGTAACTCTTGCTACAGACTTCGACACTTTGCGCCAAAAAAATCCGTTCAGCGATGTTAAGGCAGCGATTGTGATGCTGATGACGTGGCGATGTCATGCCGCGTTCTTTTCGTTACAATATCAGTGTAACCAAAATCCACGCGAGCTCGTTTTAGTTGATAGATTGGTTGATAGTAACTGTTCACGATTTTCGGCTTGTGTGACGGGATCGGGAGACCTTTCAGCCTAAATCGCTTAACCCATTCGCAACCACATGTTCCTCCCAGCGGCATCTCATCGGTCGCGGGCGCTGCTGAAAAGACTCCCATTCCTGTCCAGTCGATTTCAAGTACGTGAACGGCTACGATAAACATTCGTGTGCAAATACTTTGGCAGGGACGAAGAAAGTTCCAATTAGGACGCCCTAATGATTCTACAAATGCTTTCACGCTGAATATGCAAAACGCCGAATTACTCTCGTTCCTGCTAGTGGCTGGCGTTACCTCCAGTCTCCTGATCTTGGCAGCTCGCGGCAGGAGAAGCCTGACGATTGTTTTGTCCCTAGTGCCTGCATTCTGCCTTGCTGCGGCGGTGGTATGGAGTCCGCCCGACGCGGAACAGCAAGAGCTGGCCAAGGAGCGACCTAGTTTACGCAAGGATGACGAATTCGTCACTTCCAGTGCTTGTCGCAGTTGCCACCCGTCGCAGTACAACAGTTGGCACCATTCCTTCCACCGCACGATGACGCAGGTCGCATCCCCGAACTCAATCCTGGCACCCTTTGATGGGCGCGAGCTTGTTACTCATGGCGTCACGTGTTCTGTCGATCGATTGGGAGATATCTATTTTGTCGAAATGGCCGATCCCGACTGGGAAGCGGCTGCGTTTCCCGATGGCATTCCGCGTGGCTTGGTGACTGATGCTCCGCGCATTCGTCTGCCAGTCGTTATGACGACCGGCTCGCATCACCTACAAGCCTACTGGGTACCTAGTGAGCACGGCAACAAAATCCGCATCTTCCCGTGGGTCTACCACATAGGTCTGCAACGCTGGCTGCCCAATGAAGATTCGTTCATCAGCCCTCCTGACATCAAACACTATCCTCAAGTATGGAACAACAGCTGCATTCAATGTCACAGCGTAGGTGGCGAAGACGGTTACGAGCCGGGGAATTGGCAAAGTTCAGTTGCCGAGTTGGGGATTTCCTGCGAAGCCTGTCATGGCCCGGGCGAACAGCATATCCAGCATTACAGCAACCCAGTGACGCGTTACGCTGTTCGCAACGCCAGGGAACGCGACCCAACCATTGTTAACCCCGCAAAGCTTTCGGCCCAGCAGTCATCGCAAGTCTGTGGGCAATGCCACACTGCATTCGCCCCAGATTCGTCAACGCCGCGCAATACATATCGTCCAGGCGGTGAATTCGACAAGCTTTTTACCTTGGCTGATCCTCACTCGACTTCAACGTTTTGGCCGGATGGCACCATGCGCATCGGAGGTCGTGAGTATTCAGGGATGCTCGAGTCAGAGTGTTACCAACACGGCGAGATGTCCTGCTTGACTTGCCATTCGATGCATGCGAGTGATCCCAATAAGCAAATGCGGGTCGACTTGCAAACTGATGAAGCGTGTACACAGTGTCACCAGGAAGTTGCACGAGATATCACCGCCCACACGCATCACCAACTCGATTCGGAAGGCAGTCGCTGTTACAACTGTCACATGCCGCGAACGAGCTACGCTTTGTTCTCCGCCATTCGCAGCCACCGCATCGACTCCCCCAACGTGAAAATGAGTGTCGAAGGAGGGCGTCCCAACGCCTGCAACCAGTGTCACTTGGATCAAACTTTGGCTTGGACCGACGATTACTTGAGCAAATGGTACGGCATCGCGTCAGTTGAACTAAGTGAAGATGAACGGACCATCGCCGCTTCGCTATTGTGGTTGCTGCGTGGCGATGCGGTGCAGCGTGTATTGGCTGCCTGGACCTTTGCCTGGGAGCCGGCCAAGACAGCCTCCGGAGCGCAATGGCAAACGCCATTCTTGATCGAATTGCTGGACGATTCCTACACGATGGTGCGTTATATGGCCGCGCGAGCGTTAAAGAGTTACGGGGTCGATCTAGGAGAATACGATTTTGTAGTGCCCCCCACCCAACGCTCGCCAGCCGCTCCTGAAATGCACCTTAGGCACGCGCAGTCGACCGCCGTAGATCCAACCAGTTATACCGAAGCCGTTCGAGTATTTTTTGACAGCCAAGGCGTTTTTTCCCGCGGGCTGCTTGAGCGACTTCTAAGTCAGCGTGACAATACGCCGATCACGCTCAACGAATAGGACTGCGAATGGCGACGAGCAAAAAGACGGCAAAGAATGAGAATGAGACGCTCGGACACCAGGTTCCGGTTGGGCTGAGTGTGGTCACTACTGGTTTTTCTTGAGCTTAGGAATCGTCTTGGAAGGACTACACGGCTTCAAGCTGGCCACCTATGTGGGCGTAGATGCCGAAACGCGGCATTAATGTGGACTTTGGCTCATACCCACGGCACTTTGCTATCTCTGGTCCACATCGCCTACAGCTTCACCTTAACCCAACCCGGCGGCTCGGCGACCGCCTCCCCCTGGGCGTCTCTTTGTTTGCTTGGTGCAGGAGTATTGATGCCACTCGGCTTCTTTCTCGGTGGTGTCTTTCACTATTCCGGGGATCCTGGATTAGGGATTCTCCTGGTCCCACCAGTGCCGCCCTTGCTATTTATCGCAGTCTTGATAACAGCCTATGGCATCACGAAAATCAGGTGAAACTTGAGATCGTTCGGCCCACGCCTTGCCTGGAATCCGTACGTAACGTCACCCATGCATTCAATATGATCATGGGGTAACCGTTCACGAACTTGGCGTCGACAGGAAAGGGTCGGGAGTCTTTTCAGCAGCGCCCGCCACCGATGAGATGCCGCTTGGTAGGAACATGTGGTTTCTAATTGGTGAACGATTTAGGCTGAAAAGACTCCCGACCCTGTCACACAAGCCGACACATCGTGAACGGTTACGTCATGGGAAAGCATGTAGCGAACAATGCAGCAGGTATTATCTGCCCGATCCAACTACGCCTGAGGTGGTTCTGCATTGGGATCGGTTGAGTAGGGCTCAGGAGGTTCAGCAACTCGCCGGTCTGACATGTCCACATCGGATTGCTGTTGGCGAGATTGCTCAAGCAACACGCGCATGCGTGCCTTGGAGAATTCGCTCAGACGCTCATCGCGCTGCTGTTCGCCAGGCGAGTCGGGGGACTCAAGCTGGGATGAACTGCGGACAACTTCTTCGATCTGCGCGGAAAGCAGTGCGTAGGTCTGCGATAGGGGGGACGAAGCCAGATGGTCGCCTAACCGCGCCTGGTCGCGCTCGCTCAGACTACCCAACAGTGAACGTGAAATGAGCTCTGCTGCCTGACGGTCATCCATTGTTTGTGCCTGCGATGAATTATCGTTTGACTTCTGCTGGGACTTATTTTTCTGTCGGCCAACCGGACGATACGCATTGGGCAAGGCTCAGTCGCGCACGATGCAAACGCACGAATAAGTTGTCACCCGTGATACCAAGTTCCGCACATATCTGATCTGTTTTCATGCCTTCCATTACCCACAGTATAAACACATCAGCTTGGATTCGAGGGATTTTTTCCAGACAACGCTTGACCAAGCCCTCAAGTTCTCGCCATTCTTCGTTCGAAGTGGCCGCGGTCAATCGTGCCGATGACCGCCAACGTCCCCGTTGGTCGAAGAGCGTGGCCTCGATCTCGGACCGGCTAGCGGCCTCCGATGAGCTAGCCAATTGTCGTTGGCGAATACGATCGACGATTTTACGTCGAAGCGTTGTAATTAGCCAAGCCAATCCCGATGAAGCTGCCAAGTAGGCCGTATGGTGCGTCATCCCAGCGAGAAAAGTATCCTGGACAACCTCTTCCGCGTCCTCGGGATTCTGCAGCCGTTTCACAGCATAGCGATAAAATGAATCGCCATATTTATCAACCCAATCTTCAGGTGGAATATGGCTGGTCGTCATCGCACTCCTCTCGACTCATCGCCCAGAGCTTCGAAATAAACATCGACAGGAAAGGGTCGGGAGACTTTTCAGCAGTGCCGCCACCGATGAGATGCCGCTGACAGGAACAGTTGGTTGCTAATGGAGTTAGCGATTTAAACTGAAAAGACTCCCGACCCTGGCACGTAAGCCGACACATCGTGAACGGCTACGATTTTGAAGGTCAAGTATACCGCGGCACCCGGTTTCGTGGCACCCGGTTTCGCGGCACATCGTTTTGTGGCACAAGGGCCTTAGTTTTCTTGTTGTACCGATCGGCACCCGTACCGCCCAAAGCGGAGTACGAGTACGATTATCAGCAAGAGTTACCTTTCGGGGCCGAAGACATGGACGGTTCCCACTTTTTCTACGGAATCCTCAACAAGCTCCCTGCACGTGTCTGTACCCGCATCGAGTCAACGTCGCCACGTGCTACGCTGTAACTTGCGTAATTCCATGGCGGATGCAACCGCCTATGGCATTATGGTAGGCATCGGCGAAACGTACTTACCAGCGTTTGCATTGGCCGTTGGTTTGGGCGAGGTCACCGCGGGGCTGGTTGCCAGCGTGCCATTGCTGGCTGGCGGAATCATTCAAAGCATTTCGCCTTGGGTCATGCGAGTAGGCGTGCGCGAACACACTTGGATATTGATCACGGCGCTGATCCAAGGACTGGCATTCATTCCACTTATTGTGGCTGCCATACGCGGCACAATCGCCACACCCTGGCTATTAGTATTTGCTTCGCTCTATTGGGCTGGTGGCTTGGCGACTGGTCCCGCGTGGAACAGCTGGATAGAGCATATGATCCCCCGCGGCATTCGTACCAACTATTTTGCGGGTCGAACGCGCGCATCGCAGATAGCCACGTTAGTAGGATTCTTGGGTGGCGGCTTTCTTCTCCAGACCAGTCGAACCTACGACTTTGAGGTCCTCGCTTTTGCGGCCCTTTTTGCGATGGCATTTAGCGCGCGGATCTTCTCTGTGATCATGCTGGCCATGCACCGCTGGGTCCCGTTGCACGCCGCGCCGAAAGCTGCTCAACCAACTAGCTCCACAGGAAATCTTGGTTCTGCGTCAACCAAATCGAGTATTGCGGGCAGACAGTTGATTATCTATTTGGTCATGGTGCAGGGGATGGTGCAGATCTCCGGACCATTTTTTACCCCCTACATGCTCATCCATTTGCAATTGACCTACCTCGCCTATGCGGGGCTGATCGCCATTGCCTTCCTGGCAAAAATCATCGCCATAGGCGCTTGGGGGCGTCTTGCGCAGCGTCGTGGGGCTGGTTGGTTACTCTTGTTGGGCGGCGGCCTGATTATCCCGTTGGCTCCGCTCTGGACGGTATCCAATGACTATCGCTGGCTGCTCTTGATTCAAGCGATCAATGGTGCTGCCTGGGCAGCATATGAGCTCGGTTTCTTTCTGATGTTTTTCGAAGCGATGCCGCGAGCGCGTCGCGTCAAGATGCTGACGGTTTATAACTTGGCCAATACTTCCGCCTGGTGGTTCGGTGCGATGATCGGTGCCGCCATACTCAGTCACATGGGCAGTACACCAGGCGCCTACCATATGTTGTTCTTTGTGTCCTGTGTCGGTCGCGCGATCGCGTATCTATATCTCGTGACTCATCGCCAACGTATCTTTGTAAAAGTAAAAGATATCGGCTTTCGGATCCTGGGCTTACGGGCCAACTCGGGGCCGCTAGAAACTCCAATCTTGACGACACTCGATGACGACACGGTGGCTGACAAACCTTGAACCTGAGGGCCGATCTGCCGGTCGCCTAGCGAGGCCCCGAGGCGTTGATCGTTTCGGCACCCCGATCGAACCCCGCAACGTCGCGATACTGGCGTTCACGCAGCTTGTTGATGCGTTCCCCAGTTTCCCGATCGATGTATCCGGTAACGCGATCATAAAAATCCGGCGTGTAATTTTGCGGCACGCTATCTCCGGTTTCGTCCTGCCAACGATCCATAACGGCTCGCAGCTCGTCCAGCTTGTCCCTTGCAGTAGCGGCGCCGACGAGATTCTCGATCTGCTGTGGATCACTCTGCGTAAAGTACAGCTCTTCCGCCGGGCGTGGCGCCATAAATACGTCGGCCTGGGCAGGTGTCAACTTGCCGGCGGCTTGGGCCGTTTGAAGATCTTGGTGGGACGGTGACGTGACTGCGTCCGCTGGGCCAAGCCACGCTTTCTCTGGACGCGCGTTCCGGATGTACAACCAGCCAGATGCATCCCGAGCACTGCGGCCGTGCGCCTCGTAGTCGTGCCAATTGTGTTCACTGAACGCATAACTACGGGTTGGCTTGTCGTTTACTAGAACTGGTAACATGCTCAACCCTTGCATGGTCTCGGTGGGCTGTGAGCCCGCAAGTTCTAGCAAAGTTGGCGCAATATCGATAACGGAAACCAGACCGTCACGTCGGCCAGCTTCTTGAATGCCTTGCGGCCAGTGAACGACCAAGGGTGTCTTCATGCCCGAATCGTGAAGTCGCGTTTTAGCCCGTGGAAATGGCCGACCATTATCTGCCATGACCATAACCACTGTATTGTCGAGCACGCCTTGCTCGCGGAGTTCATCAACAACTTTGCCAACAAAATGATCAAAACGAGTGATTTCGTTATAATAAGATGCCAAATCTTGGCGTGTTTGCAGCGAATCGACCAGGTAGGGTGGAACAATCACCTCCTCGGCTGCGTGCTTGGGACCGTACTCATCCGCCGACCATTCCTTGTCGCCATCCCAATCGCGGTGCGCATCTAAGGCGGCAAACCAAAAGAAGAAAGGTTTGTCCCGTGGGCGTTCCCGAGTTACTTTCAGCCAGTTGCCATGCCCACCCGAATTCCCTTCCACGCGTCCCCTCTGTTCCTCGCGGTCAAACGCCTGCTTGAGTCGTACTTTGCCATCCGCGTCGGCAACTTGACTCATGTGATACTTGCCAGCTTGAGCCGTATAGTAGCCGCTGGTCCGCAATGACTCTGCCAATGTCGGCAAACCAGCAGCCCAAGGTCGGTGCAATTCACTAGCGAGTCCAGTATTATGCGGATATCGCCCCAGCATAATGCTTGCCCGACTCGGACTGCAACTGCTAGCCGTTAGATAGGCATTGTGCATCACAATCCCGCGACTGGCCAAGCCATCGATCCGAGGTGTGCGAGCCGCTGCGTTGCCATAACAACCCAAGTCGTTCCAGCTCACATCGTCCGCAATAAAGATGACAAAGTTGGGACGCTCATCAGCCCATGCGGTGGAAGCCAGGGTTAGACTGAAGATAAGAATCAGGGATTTAATGTGACGCATGCTATCATATTTCCGGAAAATCTGAGCCTAGTTATCGCGCAGGCAAGAATGCTACAATGTTTGCGCGCAATCTCATTCTAACCATAGCCAGTCGCAACGTGGCGAATCGAAAACGAAAACCCAAATTACCCTCAACGGTGCTGGATGCTTTGATCGTTGGCGTAGCACCAGCGCTCATTATTGGCATGGTTAGCTGTTTGATCTTCTTTCTCGTGAGTGCGTTCTACCGAGGTCAGTACGACAATCGCCTAATCTACATCCTGGGACTCTACACGCTTGCCACAGTGCTGATTGCAAGGATTGCTATCGAAAGCGGTCGGACCTATGCGATGGCCTTCAGCGTGCCACTTGCCCTGGCAGCAATTTTGGCCATGGCAAAATTTGTCACGATAAGTGGCGTACTCGCGCCTGTTGGATGGTTGATCAATATATCTCTGTTAGCGCTGGCTTGGTACTTGGCGGATCGTATCACGTTCGACTCTACACTGGTGGACGAACGCGACGCGGGCTTACAGCAGGGATTGTTGCAGTCGCTCGGGCTACTGCCCAAACCGCAGAATCCAAAGCAGGTTTCAGCGAATACTACGGCGCACGACCATCGCAAACTCGCCTCTGAAAGCAAGTCTGCAACCAAACCCAGACGAAAAAAACACAATCCTGGGGTGTGGGTCCTGTATTTCTCGTTGCTAGCCTTCCCCCTGTTCGGCCTTGGGCAGCTTGCTATCGCCGACGATACGCAGCGCGGCCGCGCGTTTTATTTCTTGGTCGGCTACCTCGCTTGTGGTCTCGCACTGTTGGTAACAACATCGTTTGTTAACATGCGGCGCTACTTGCGGCACCGTGGCGTGGCAATGCCCGCCGATCTGAGTCGTATATGGTTGGCTAGCGGAGCAGTTGGAATTGTCGCAATCCTGATGGTGTGTATGTTCTTGCCCTTGCCTGGACGCTCGTTTGGGTTAGTCGGCCTACCATTTGAATTCAAGTCACCGGAAGGACTCAACACAAGCCGTTACGGCTGGGGTGGTGAAGGCGAATCCGATGGCGACAGCGGTAATCCCGATGCCGCCCGCGTCACCACGGAAGACACCAATGAAAACCAAGATCCTTCAGGTGCGGTTCACCCCAACGGCAAGGGCCAACCACAGGCCAGTGACCATTCGGACGCTAAGAAGACGAGTGGTTCCCAAGCGGACGGAAACAAGTCTAGCTCAAGCGGTACCGACAATTCCAGTGAACCAGGTACATCAACAGATAGCCAGCCGACTAGTGAATCGAGCAGTGAATCGAGCAGTGAATCGAGCAACGAATCGAGCAACGAATCGAGCAACGAATCGAGCAACGAATCAAGCAACGAATCAAGCAACGAATCAAGCAACGAATCGAGCAACGAATCAAGCAACGAATCAAGCAACGAATCAAGCAGTGACGAAAGCAGCCCAGAGGAGCAAGGCAAGCGAAAACAGAACCATCCGAACGATGACCCCGCACTTAATGACCTGTGAAGACAGTAGCAAGCAGGACAGCGATCCTGGCGAACGCGAGAAGCCTAACGAAGCGCGTGAGAATGACCCGAGTGAAGCTGAGTCGAACCGAGCAACCCGTGAGGAGCGCGAGCCGCAGTATGCCACGCAACCCCAAACGCCTTCAGCGACCCAATGGCAACTGCCTAAATCGTTGCCTGACATCGTCAAGTGGTTGACGATGCTGGTATTGGCGGCCGTCATCTTGATCTACGCCGTTACTCATCCACGTGAGATCGCACGCTGGTGGAGCGAATTGTTGCTGTTGATTAGCCGGCTACTCGGGGGAACAAGCGGTGCGTCAGCCGATGTTCGTCCTGCGGGCGAGGAATCGACGGTGCTGGTCAAACAGAGACGTCCGTTTCACTCTTTCAACAACCCATTCACGAGTGGTACTCAAATGCCGCCCAGCCAAGTGGTGGAACACAGCTTTGCGGCGTTGGAGGCTTGGGCCGCCGAACGGGGAGCGGAACGGAAAGTCGACCAAACGGCTGGCGAGTTCGCACGACGACTGAGTTCCAAGGCTCCGTACCTACGCGGCCATGCCGAAACTGCGGCCCATATGCTCGATCAATTGATGTTTGCCGATTGGCGTCCGCAAGCGACAGATCTTGGGCCCCTCCAGCAGCTCTGGGAGGCCTTGTCAGACGTCAACGCACAGGTTCCCAAACGCGCGATACAATAAAAACGACGAACTCATTTCAAGAACGCTTCTAAGGATATACACATGGTCCACACAAGATACTTGACCGCTTCGACGGCTCTAGCAATATGGGCGATCGTGAATGTGCATGCAACCTCCGTGATCCATGCTCAGGAAACGACGCCAAGCAGTCCTCAATCGGCCCTCGTCGACAAGGCCCCCATTGACGACAGCGAGCGAACAGCTTCGCCCCAGGCGAAGCAAGCACTATTCGAGAAATTCACCAAGTTGATGACGGGTGCCAAGATGACTGGTCAATTCACCGTAGACGGTAAACCACTCGGTGAACAGGAGGCCGAGTCTTATGACATCGAAAAGGTTGAGAAGCAGCCAGACGGTGATTTGTGGATCATCACCGCTCGCATCAAGTACGGCAAGCGAGACCTAACGATACCAGTGCCAATTGAAGTCAAGTGGGCGGGAACCACACCCGTGATGACTCTGGACGATTTGACGCTGCCGGGCTTTGGAACATTCTCTGCCCGCGTTGTTTTGCACAAGGACAAATATGCGGGCACCTGGACGCACGGCGAAGTAGGTGGACATATGTTCGGCTACATCAGCTTCAAAGACGAGGAAAAATAAGCATGGGAATCCAACACTCACGCCGACAACTCCTGTCTTATGCAGCATTTTCAACCGTAGCTGTTACGGGTGGAGGTTTGACACAACCAGCGACAGGTGCTGCGCAAGAGGTCGCCGTTAAGCAGTATTTGATGAAAAAGTCGATCAACTTGTGGGCCTTTCCCTACCCCGAAAAAATGTCGCTGCGCGAGTGTCTACAGCTCGCCAAAGACGCGGGATTTGACGGAATCGAACTGAACTACGACTTGGAGAATGATCTTTCGCCCAAGGCGACCACCCAAGACTATACGGCGATTCGCAAGATGGCCGATGAAATTGGCATTGCAATTAGCGGCCTGTGTTCCTTCCTTTTCTGGCCCTATCCCTTGACTAGCAATGACCCGGCAGAAAGGGCCCGCGGCATGGAACTTGCCGGACTGATGACAGATGCCGCGCATGATTTGGGCGTCGAGAATTTGCTCGTCGTTCCCGGTGCCGTCCATATGCCCTGGCGCGAAGATCACGACCCCACGCCAAACGACATCTGCGATCAACGAGCGCGGGCCGCTATAGCTAAACTACTGCCCAAAGCCGAAAAGTTGGGCGTTTATCTAAATATCGAAAACATCTTCTTCAACGGGTATCTGTTGAGTCCGTTTGAAATGATCGATTTTGTAGACAGTTTCGAGAGTGAACATGTGCGAGTTCATTTCGATACTGGCAATATTATGGAGTACCAGTTTCCCGAACACTGGATCCCCATGCTAGGCAAACGCATCAAGAACGTACACCTCAAGGAATATACCAAGAAAGGTACCGATCACTCGCTGGAGGCCTTTCGCCCGTTGTTAGACGGAACAACGAACTGGCCAGCCGTATTGGCGGCCTTTGAGAATGTGAATTATGAGGGTTACCTCACCTTTGAATACTTCCATGCCTACCAACATTTCCCCGAAGCCTTGATCTTCCAAACGTCCGATTCGCTAGACCGAATGCTTGGACGAAAATAATGCAAGTGAGACTGAATGTTGGTTCGCTTCTTTCATGTGTGGTTCGACTTTGACATCCATGGGGTTTCCCGGCCGCGTGTGGCCGAGCGTCACGCGCGAAGCTGGCTTACCATCCAAGGGGAGGGAGTCTTTCCATCAGCGCCCCGTCACCGATGAGATGCCGCCGGTAGGAACAGCTGGTTGCTAATGGTTAAGCGATTTAGGCTGAGATGACTCCCGCCCCTGTCACACCAGTCGACACATCGTGAACGGTTACTTCCCTTTAAGCCCGACTCTAGTCCTTTGTCCTGTGTTAACGTTGTTTTCGATTCCTTAAGTGGGGGCTGCTTCGGATCACAGCGGCATACTTATCGTGAATCACGCAGCTGGTGCTATAACTGGAAGCAACAATGGAAGCAGCATAGGAAGCACACCAGCCAAATAAATGCTGCGAAAAAGAGTGCCAGCATACCCGCAGCTAAGCGCCAACCAATTCCGCTTTTGCTATCTTGAGCAACTCCAGATGAATCGCAAAGGGAAGCAACATCATGAAGACATTTACGTTGGATGGCTACGAAACCGAAGGTTTCTTTGACGAGTTGCTAACGGACGAAGGGCGTCCACGGCAAGGTGCGGAACTACTTGTCGAACGAATTAACAGTCTCGGTGACGATGAGCTGCTCGCACGAAAACGCGAGATCGAGGCGGCCTTGTTGCGGATGGGAATTACCTTCACCGTCTATGGTGACGATGCCGGAACAGAGAAGATCTTTCCGTTTGACCTGATCCCCCGGATCGTGCAAGCCTCCGACTGGCGGCATATCGAAGCGGGTTTGAAACAAAGAATTCGCGCGTTAAATCAATTCTTGAACGACATTTATAATGAGCAGGAGATCATCGGCGCTGGCATTATTCCGCGCGAGATGCTTGAGAAAGCTCAGTCGTTTCGTCCTCAATGCGTCGGGCTCAAGCCACCTGGCGGGATTTGGTGCCACATCACGGGCACCGATTTAGTTCGGCATAGCGATGGAGCAATCTATGTACTCGAAGACAATATGCGCTGCCCATCGGGCGTATCCTATGTACTGCAGAATCGCTTGGTGATGAAACGCAGCTTTCCACACGTCTTCGCCGACTCGGGCGTGCGCCCCGTGGTCAACTATTCAACGCAGCTTCTCGAAACCATGCTCAGCGTTGCGCCACAAGGAATCGACGATCCCACGGTCGTGGTGTTGACGCCTGGAATCTATAACTCAGCCTACTATGAGCACTCGTTTCTCGCTCAACAGATGGGTGTAGAACTGGTTCAGGGTGATGATCTGGTAGTCGAAGATGGGCGCGTGTACATGTTCACAACTGATGGTTTGGAACCAGTACATGTTATCTATCGCCGGATTGACGACGACTTTATGGATCCCCAGTGTTTTCGCAAAGACTCGATGCTGGGTGTTCCCGGACTGATGGAGGCCTACCGTCGAGGCAACGTTACACTGTGCAACGCGCCGGGTACAGGCGTAGCGGATGACAAAGTTATCTATGCATACGTTCCCGACATGATTCGATATTATCTCGAAGAAGAGCCAATTCTGCCAAACGTTCCCACCTACGTTTGTCAGCGCGAGGAGGATTGTGAGTATGTACTCGATCATCTTGATGAATTGGTCGTTAAAGCCGCCAATGAGGCCGGTGGCTATGGAATGTTGATCGGTCCTCATTCAACCCACGAGCAGCAGCAGGAATTTGCACGGTTAATCAAGGCTGATCCGCGCAACTACATCGCGCAGCCCACGCTGGCGTTGTCCCGAGTGCCCACCATGGTTGACGACCATTTCGAAGGGCGCCATGTCGACTTGCGCCCCTATGTATTATGCGGAAAGTCGATATGGGTTCTGCCAGGCGGATTAACCCGCGTCGCCCTTAAGAAAGGTTCGTTGGTAGTTAACTCCTCACAGGGAGGAGGCAGCAAAGATACTTGGGTAATCGCCGGCAGCGAGGTCGCCATTGATGAGCCAGAGGTAGAAATCTAGGGGCCAAGCTGGCTTAACTTATTTCGCTATTGTCTGCGACGGGTTGGGCGTATCAATGCTCGGGGGACGCCAATAGAACTATTTGCCAGTGGCGTGAGACTGGCGTCGACATCTACATGACGCGTATTCCAGTACGAGCGGCTTCCTAAGATGAAATGCCCCAGGTCATCTTCCCGACTCGTGCTCACCGCCACGGCGCTCATGACACTCCCTCATGTGCGCGCTGGGTAAATCGCGGTTGTATCACTTTGACTTCAGTCGATAGTGAATTTCTTAGGCGGTGAGATGCTTCGGTGTCTCAGTATTGCACGTACCGACGCAAGCTAACGACGAGGCAAATTGTGGCGAGCGATGCAACCAACGCCTCGCACAAACTGTCTAAGATCGCTACATCTGCTTGACCGGAGACACACTTCACCATCTGCCTTTGCCAAACGAATAGCATCGGCAAGGAGATTTCAAGAACCGTAGCCGCTCCAGCTCACTTGTACGACAGTCCTTGTTCACGAAGGGCCTTTTTCAAATAGCTCAGCGTCGGATGATCACGAACGAGTTTCTTCGCGGCTGCGTCAGCACGCCTGGGGCCTCTTTCGGGACCGAGTGCATCGCGTAGTTCCACCAGGATCGAAGCGGCCGCATAGTATTTGTCTGTGGAGCGGGCTTTCACTAGTTTCTGCGCTTGCAAAATGGCATCTGCCGGCTGGCGGCAATCGCTTTCAGACGGCTCTCTCTTGCTCGCTGCTCTGCCGTCAACTCGCGAGACTCGCGAGTGGCTTTCTTGTCCGCAGCGAGTTCATTCAGTTGTTTCCACGTCCGACCAGCTTTCTTGGTCGGCCAACTCGCAGTGTCGCCTTGACTCCGGATGGCCGCCAGAGGTGCTCATGCTTGCATCTCATACGGCGAAGACTCGAGTAGAACCAAATTGATTTCGTCAATATCGCACTCCAATCGGTCGTCGTTGTCAGGCCACAGCCCGGCTTCATCCAATAGATGGTCAACTAGACGGGATCCGACAGCGAATCGAAACAACGCGGGGAACTGTTCACGCAGTGTGTTCCAGCGTTTCCGTTTTCTCGGAAGCACGCTTGCAATTTCCAGCACCAGCGTCCGTAATTCCTGGAACTTTGAGTCCTCAATCGATGCGAGTTGCTGGAGCCGCTTGATGTTCTTGCTGGAAATGTTCGATTGCGTCAAGAATCCGTACACTTCATCGGTTGCCAGAATCCGCTGTTGTTCTGTTTTGGGACGCCGACGACACTTCGCGCAAATCTCCGCTCGAAGACCTCGGCCGCCGAACTGTTCATTCGGTCTCGACCTTCCACAGATCTGGCAACAGCGTCCCATGGCGTGCTTTACGACTTACGAATCAAGGTTGAAATCGAACTGGGGCGGTGCTTTCCCGACTTGACGGCGTAGACGAGGGTAATCGACCGTTGGAATCGCTCTCTCAATCTTTTCCAGCGATAGGAAATGGTACCAACCAGCGACGAAGTCGAAACTGTAACCTATTGATTGGCGAATGCTAAGGCTCAATTCCAAGAGCTTCGTCTTACGTGAATCCCCATCGTACGCCCTGAGTTTTTGCTTGAGCGTCTTGTTTCGTTGCTTCAGCCGCTCCGGAAATCCGTAGTTCATATTTTCCGGGCAAAACCGTCGTGTCCCGCCGATATTGAACTCGTATGGTCGATCTTCCTGCCGACCGAAGGCTTCACTTAGTGCTTCATGCACATCGTCCAGCGTATTGTCCGCACGGAACTCGATCACACGGGCAATCCGTTTGCCTTGAAACTCTTTGCTGACAGGACCGGCTGCGATGTAGCAATTTAGAACGTACAGATCGACCGTCGGTGGTTTAGGTGTATTTGCATTTGCCGTCGCATACATTTTACCTGGTTTGCCTGGAGTCGCCTTTGGATTTGGTTTCACCGCGCCTCGGTTCCAGATCGGGATCTCATCTTCATACAACAGGATTTTGATCGAGCGTGCCTTGCCCGGAACACGGGAAATCAGCTCACGCTGCTCGAGAGTACGAATCATTTGATTGACCGATGGCGGCATCACGCATAATGCGCTCGCGATCTCAGATTCAGCAGGCGAGCATCCGGCACGCTGGATGTACTGATGAATGAACGCCAAATACCGACCTTGCGTGGGCGTAAAGGCAGCCATAATGTGTTGAATCCTCCGAATTGTTGCGCCGAATATCACACTCAAGATACGGGACTTCGGGCAAGCCGACGACCCGTGATTGGAACCCATGCCTCGGTTTGTTGAGCCGCTTCGCCCTCGTCTATCTCCCCTTTGATGCTGGTGGAGCCAAGGGGCCGAACTATTTGCGTGCTCCTGGCAAACCGCCCGTGGTATTCTGATTTTGCGAATAAGGACACGCCCACCTTACGCACTTACGGGGGCCAGCAACACGGAGCTAAGGCTGTCCAGATGCTGGATGTCATTCTGATGGCGCAGACTACAGCGGTGCTCAATCCAGCCTGCAGGCACACAATTCTCGTCAATGGGGCGGATTGTCCAACTTCATAGCCTTTGAGCGGGGAACAACTGACAGCGGTGTCCCAATTGCCGAAATCTACCAGATGGCATAGGACGAATTCCAACTATGCACGAACTGAGAGACTCGTGAGTCGTTGAATGCAGTCAGTTCGACTTCACGTGTTCCACCGGCGGCCGAGTTCGGTGAAGCATGCCGCTGCGCCGAACGACACAATTGCTTCGTGCTGGCGGCCGATACCACCGAGGAGAATTGGGCCTCCGGTAATTGCCATTGCTCCAATACGGCAGCCACCCACGAGGAATGGGGATCGTTAATGGTTTCTGGTCATCCTTCAGCTCTACATGGCTTACGAATCCAATACCTTCTGTCTAGGTTCTCGGAGCATTTGGCTACCTGCGTGGAAACCGATCTGTACACAACAGTCTACGAAATGATTTTTTGCTTCGTCGTGCCCGGCGATGTGAAGGTGAAGCTCACTTTTGTTTTTTGTCTTGGGCACGAACGTAGGACAGAGAGGATTCTGAATCTCCATTCTGCAGCATCACCCCCATTGCTGCCCATTTATTTTAGGCTCGTTCGAGAATTTACTTCACGCCGCAGTCTCTCATAGAATCTGATTGTGGGTACCCTACTGGTCCGCATTCTCCGGCTTGCCGTTAAGCGATTCTTGTGCTGCTGCACTGAGAAACTTGATCAACGCCTGTTGCAATGACTCTCCTGGGCCTGATAACGCCTCAATTGTTGTATGAGCGAGCAACTGCCGGTCGGTATCGAGGACTAAGAGTGTTGTCTTGTTCGGATCAATCGATTGACCAGTTAGTGTCTCTAGAAAAGCGTAATTGAGCTTACTACTTTCGCCCAATACGTCGACGGGAAGTCGGCGGTATCGAGCAAAGGCTTGATAGACCTCGTTGCTTTCAATCGCTTCATAAAGGCTGAGCGATGATGCAAGATCTGGAGAACCGGCCACAATGACAAGCTGTTGGTCCGCCTCGCGCGCTTCGCGACTCGTCCGAGTATACCTCTGCTGCAAGGTCTCCTCGGACTTAAACGCTTCCGTGACCACATCTTCAATGGAAGTCCCAGGCCTTCGTGAACGCGCTGGCAGTTGAATGTCGCCTAGTTTCAAAGTTGCACTCTCGCGCGGTGTGACGTACGTAATCGGCGACCACCCTCTGGCTCGTCCCTGGGCATCCTTTTCATTGATAAGCCGAATTGTATGTTCTACACTGTCACTCAAGTTTCTCAGTTCGAATCGCCCGTTGGCATCCGTCACAGATTCAGTTGTGGTTATCATCGAGAATCCTCCGTTGGGATAGGCTAGCTCAATTCCATAGTCAAGACTTGCATTGGCAATTGGCCGACCGTCTCGGTCGCGTATCCTACCCACAACGGTGATGGTGGGTTTTACGGCAATTGAAATCGAATTCTCGTTTGGACCCAACTCAAGATATCCCGCAAGCCGTTTGTCGGTCGACTCAACTAGCACGCGGCAGTTCACAGTGTCGCGTTCAATGTCCCACTTTTCCATTAGCATCCGTGACCGCTTGCGAAAACTCCCTCTGGTATTGTCTGGAAAGCTGCGTCCAACGATCTGAGCATATGCAACGGGCTCTTCCGGCTTACTGGCCAATACAACACGCATCTGCGTAGATACGCGTAAGGGCCCCTCCAGCTGAAAGTTGAATTCCATTTCCATTTCATCAACGATGTCAAATTGTTGCTGCTTCCTATCTGGACCCTCGATTGCATAATCTCCCGGTCCGACAAGGAATTCGAAACTGCCGTCAGGTTCGACCTTCTGATAGTCTTCGATCACCATTGAAACGGCTCGGCCTCCTAATCCAGGTGGAGGATCGGGAAGACGTGGTCCCGGAGGCAAGCGATAATAGTCGGGGCCACGTTGGTAAAGTCTGATATAAGTGCGATCGTCAATCGGCCCCACAACTCTGCCAAAGATTCTCCGCGGAGGTTCCAACGTGAAATTCAAATCCTTTGGTGTGTCTGTTTCAAAAACGAAGATTCCCTCCTGTGCAGGCGCCGCATATTCCTTAGCACGGATTGCGAACAAATAGTAGCCGTTTGGTTTCACGAGCGCAGACCAATTCCCATCGGCGTCACTTGTTGAGTGATCGTAGTACAACCCGGAGTATCTCGTGCTGCCGGCAATTGCGATTCTGATGCCAGCGGCCGGGCGGCCATCGGGATGGCGAATATGACCTCCAACCAACACTTTTTCATATACTCGTACCGTTGTCGACGGCTCGCCACCCCACTCGATGTATGGCTGTCCGGAACTGCTTTCGCCGACGTAGAACCAATCATCGCGGGGCAGACTTACGCTGAATTGCACGCCGCGTACCTGGTCGATTGGAACGACGTCGAAGTCCGCGATTCCCGTTTCATTCGTCTCGCGATAAAACTCACTGGCAGAAGGTTGCCAGTAGCCATTTATTTTAGGCTTACGAATCAGGGTAGGATGGACTGGAATATTTGGTAGCGGATTCCCATCGGGGCCGATCACCTTGACCCTGGCCTCACGAATCCCGTTCAACATTAGTGCGATTTTGCTTTCAATTTGAGCTAGCTGATCGGCGACGTCTTCAAAGACTCGATAGTCGCAACCTTTCCCCGGTTTAACTGCTCCCAAGGATCGAAGCTGTAGACCGTTTGGATATGTTAGCTCTGCCCTCCCACCGGCATCTGTGAGCACACGTTGCAACTGGCCATAACCGGCTTGCGTCACTACGGCTGCCTCGGAGACAGGGGCACCCGAGACATCGACGACCTTCACTACAAAAGTCTTTGGCGGCTTGAGTACGATGTCAGCGATCGTTACAGCAAGAGGGCTCTCCCAACTTTCGGAATCTACTGCCAATTCAGCATAACCCATCAGTTCCTTCGAAGCAGTCCGAACGACGAGCGGTGTGTGGTAGCTTCGCGCGTCGAGTCGTAGAGTAAATCGACCCCGCTCATCTGTTTCTAATTCGATAGGAGGATGGCTTACGCCAGTACCCAGCCTGGTAATCGTAGCACTATGGGCGGGATCGCCATTTGGCAGCAGCACGCGTCCCTGAAACACGTGCTGTGCTTTGAGGTCTGCCTGTGCAGCGTCAGAAGCATTTGTATCCTGGTTGCTCTGCTCAGTTGTATTCTCGGTGGATTCCTGTGCACTGGCCTCGGAATCCGAAGTAGCCGAGAATGGACTGAGATAGGCGACGAGCAGTGAGAGGGCAATTAGTGGCGCGGCTAAACGGAAACGTGCCAAGCAGTTCAAAGGAGCGCGAATGCGGGTCGACTGCAGGACGGCAATAATGCGCGATTCCACGTTCGAGTTCCGTGCCATTGTCAACGCAGCAGTGTTACCGCCCTTACATTGGTCCAATCCGGTTGCGACATCAAGTAGATGGCGCGCGTATTGTGTCGGCTGGGTACAGTCCAGCAGCGCACGATCGTCGCAGGCAAGCTCCCGCTCCACCCTAATTTTTTCAGCCAGCAGCCATACCAACGGCTGAGGCCAATAAAGCAGTACCGTTAGGTTACAAAACAGCTGAACCAACAGGTCATGCCGCTCAAAAATGTGGGCGATTTCATGGATGAGTGCAGAACGCAATTGTCCAGGCGACCAGTCCAGAGCCTTATTGGGCAGCAGCACGTTGGGATACAATAACCCGGTGACCAATGGAACTCCCACCTGATTTGATAATCGAACCAAAACTCTGTGACTTGAATTGCAGCATAGCAGGCACTCGCGCACTGAAGCCGACATCTCTGATTCGCCGATATCACACGACGAACTGACGAGCTTCCGCGCCAAAACGTGGTGCAGCGTTAGTCGCAACAGTCCCACAGCGATCCCAATGATGTAAATCCAAACAAGAGAGCCGAAGAATAAAGACTGAATGCTTGGCCTAGTTTGCGATTGGGTCGCTTTGAGAGCGACGTCTCGCGAGTTTGCGCTAGCGCCGGGAGCATCTACGATCGCGGAAGGGTTCATTGCCGGCACATCGGCCGTATACTCTCCCGGACTCACCCGAATGCTGTTCCCCTCGGACGTCAGATAACTCTCAGTGATCGACTTCTCTGCCACATGCGTTTGCGCGGCGGGTAATACCTCGTTTCGCACCAGTCCCAATTTCCAACTCGGAAGCAGAGCGCAAGAAAGGTAGAGCAGAGCTAGGCCAGTAAACGTAAGAAACCCGACGAAATGTATCGTTGCCGCCGATCGCTTCTTCAACATGAGCATTACGAGCCATCCTGCTCCAAGAATCACTGTTGAGCCAACAGCAAGCCGGACAGCAAACTCGGTCAGCTGAGTGTAAACACCGAACATCTCTTGCCTCCGATTCAGCTTGCTCAATCTGCTGCTTGATCCGTTCGATATCGTCAGCAGTTAGCTGACCGGCGTGTTCTTCCAAGAGAGTGCAGATCGCCTCGCTGGGACTTCCACGGAAAAAGTTCGCCACGAGATTCTTGACCATCCCTTTAGCAACTTTCTCACGAGCGGCTTTCGGACGATACAAATAACGCGTGCCATCGCGCCGAAACTTGACTTGTTTCTTGCGCACCAATTCCGTCAGTATGGCTCGCACGGCGGAATAATTTGGTGGGTCGTCGATCGCCTTTTGTACTTCGGCCACGCTGGCTTCATTCAGCCGAAAAAGCGCTTCAACAATCTGACGCTCCCGACGACTTAGATTGAGTTGAGATGCCACATAAAACCTTTGATATGCTAGAAATACTGCATGTGCAGTAAATCTAGCACACATAGAATACCTGTGCTACCAACCTGCCCCAGGGTTTCCCCACCAGGTGTCGCTGAGACCCAACAATTTGGCTGAGGATTGAGAATCCTCTTGTTAGAAGCGCGCAGCATAGTCGTTGGCGGTCGTCAAGACCTTGGCATACGAGGGAACAATTTGACATCAGCTCGCTATGTGCGAACTACAGTCCAATAGGAAGTCGTTTCGTGACAGCGTCTCGGTGCTTTCTGTGTTACCTCAATCGCTCCGATCTGGCACACCGAAGCAAACTAGGAGAAAAGCCAAGAGCTTAGCGGTTGCATCGGCCTCTAGCACAACGGAACCGATGTCAGCGGCAGAAGTGCTTTCCACCGACCGCAGCGAAATGCATCCAGTTTCGCAGTCAAACTGACAACACCTGGCTTTCAGCGTAGGGGTCTGTTAGTGCTAAATGACGAACCGTCATTTAGCACCAGTCTTCATGCGTAATGTCACGCCCTCCTGTGTCACGAGCGTCGGGAGACGCGGGGCTTTCAGATAACGGTCTAAATATTTAAGCGTTCGGTCTCTCCTAGACCTGGCTCTCACCCAAGGTTGAGGCAGCGAAGGTTCTAAGGGGTCAAAGTGTCGTGGCAAAAGGTTCGTCAGCATGTAACTTGGAATTTTTGGAACAGTTTGCCAAAAAAGTCTGCAACTAGCTCCTTCCCTTTTGATTCACTGAGCTCGTACCCACCAAAACGAAATACGTAGTAACCAGCAAGTTTTAATTCCCTATCGGCGCTGACCATCTCTGCGTATTTTCGGGGATCGGCAAGATTGTCGTCGCTTGAGTAGTGCTGCTTGCCGTCTATTTCGATCACAATGCGCACTCCCATCGGAAGCAACAGGAGAAAATCCATTCGCGAACGGATCAGTGCATCTCTACCGCGTTGGTGCACGGTTTGGGGGTCCCAATGCAGCCAAACCTCTGGGATCAGAGCTGGCAAAACTGGGATCTGCGTCTTGTAGACATTGAAGTAGGATTCGAAGAACAACTTTTGAGGAGGCGAGCAAGCAGGAAGTGATGAACGCAGGCGCAAGTAGAGTGAATTCTTTGCTGCTACCTCATCTTTGTTTCCCGTTGTATCCATCCACCAGGAGAGAAGATCCCTCCAGGACAATCCACCAACTGGGATTGGGCGATCATACACGAGTACCTTTTGCGCATTGCTTACTATCTCGATGTCATTACTAACCGCGTCTTTAAAGCGGAGATCTGGCTTTTCCGACGACCCGAAAATTAGGTTCTTAACCGATTTCGCACTCGCCGAGGATAGCGAGGCAATTCGGTAGTCTGGATAGCCGTCCTTCTGGCCGACCTCGCGAAACTCCAGTCCTTCCGAAGAAAGGCAAGTATTCATCAAGTTGACGAAACCCGCCTGCCGACCAGCGTCGGTCTGAACATCGGCGGACGCTATTCCCTCCAGGAAATATATAAATCTTCTGTCCGTCACCTCAAATGCGCCCAAGTAATCGAAGAACACCTCGACCGTCCAGTCGTCTGGATTTCTATAAACGTGCCGCTCTATTTCTCTCTTATCAAGCCCTTCATTAAGCCCGAAGTAAAGGTCAAGATCAGAAACAATTCGCTTAAAAGGAAACAGAGATTCCAGGAGCTTATCAAACTTTCTGACGTCACAAAAAAGCTCTTCGACTGTTACGCATCGAGAAATGTCTCGCCGGCAGCGTTTGGTTATTGCTGGCGCGGGAGGCCAGATCATATCTTGAAGATTGTTCCGCTCCTGCGGAGAAATCGTTTCCCTGTACCGATCAAGAAACGAATCTGCGACATCTGGTAATTTCGAGTCCTCTGTGTATTGCAGTGCCGACAAAAGCCTGTCAGCCTTACTCATCGCTGCTTCTTCGGGCGCTACTGCTAGGCCGAGCTCATCACAAAACTCAGGGATCCTTGTGTGGGTTACTGAATCTTTTAACAACACAATAAGATGCCGAAGCAGGTTTCGTAGACGCAGATATTCCATTTCAATCCCTCACTAATGTTTAAGTTTTTTAAGCCGCATGCCGTGAATCCGAACGGGCTTTGATGATAACGAATGCAATCGGGTTTGATTCGCTTGAGCCCATCCGATCACTCATTCCAAGTGGCGAGCGTCATTAGCACTAACGACTCTGGTCTGACACACCGACAGCACATTGTCCTCGCTCAGACTCGCCTATATTGCATCGACCGGAAGCAGGAGGTAAGTGGGGGCAGACTTCGTGTATATCATTTCGACTGCGTGGATGGTTTGGTTCTGGGGCTCATAGCGGTTTTCGCTCGTGACTAATGTCGAACCGACCTGAGCAATGAGAAACTCCCTGCGAACACGAGTCATTCAAGGGCCATGGTCCGTGAATGGCCGACGGACATTGCCCCCGGTCAGTCATAGCGACGGAAATTGATCGTGATTTCCGTATCCATTTGGAACTGTTCTTTGGACAAACCATGTTGACCAGTCTTGCCAGCCGCTGCCTGTTGACCGACCTGTGTCATTGCGTCCGCCACAGCGAACGCTCAGTCCAAAACGAATATCGCTGGCGAGATGGGGTACTGGAATCCTCCAGGTGTGAATCCTTCTCGCGTGTTGGTTGAGCAAACGGAGGGCAGGCCTCTAAATAACTGCGACGCCATTCGAATTGTAGAGCCTTCTCGCAATTGTTTTGTTTTTTTGAAAGACTAGGGTCGTCGCTTACCTCCCCTTCCACTAAATTCTATGAAGCATTTGGCGGATGCTTAGTATGCATAAACAAGTCTAGAATCTTCGCTTTCCTACAAGTTAGGTTTCCAAATGCTCAGTCGCGTTGCAAATTCCATTTATTGGATGGCCAGGTACATCGAACGGGCGGAGAGTCTAGCCCGCTTCGTAGACGTCGCTATCAGTGTCTCGCTTGATTACACGACAACCGAGCAGTGGGAACCGCTCGTACGCGCTACTGGCGACGAAGATTACTTTACTGAGAAGTACGAAAGGTACACTTCCGAAAACGTCCGTCGGTTTTTGACTTTCGACCAAGAATACAGTAGTTCGATCTTATCTAGCTTGACGATGGCCCGCGAAAATGCTCGAACGGTTCGCGAAGCAATTTCCTCAGAAGCTTGGGAAACGCTCAACGACTTTTTCTTGTTCCTAAGCCAAGCTTCGAAACGCAAAATCTCCGAAGCCAATTCCGAGCTATATTCGGAGATCAAAAAGCAGTGTCACCTATTCAGTGGCGTGTTCGACAGCACGATGTCCCGAGACAAAGGCTGGTATTTTGCAAACATAGGCCGGTTTCTTGAACGCGCGGATAAGACCAGTCGCATACTCGATGTAAAATACTTCACGCTGTTACCCCAGGTTTCTGACATTGGGACCACGGTCGATGATCTGCTGTGGTCCGCCGTGCTGCGCAGTTTGAGCGGCTTCGAAATGTTTCGCAAACGCTATCACACGCTAACCATCGAACGTATCGTCGACTTTCTTGTTCTCGACCCCCGTTTTCCTAGAGCTATTTACTATTGCGTACGAACGGCTGCTGGATCATTGGCAAAGGTCGGCGGACCTGAGAATATCGCCGACAATATCGCGCTGGCTCGAGTTGACTCGCTGCTGAGCAAACTATCCCAAGCCACACCCCGCACCATCATCGACGGCGGATTCCACGAATTTATCGATGCTCTCCAAATCGACCTTAATGAACTAGGGACCGCTATCGGCGAAACCTACTTTGCCAAACGCCCCCCAAGAACCAATCCACCGCCTGCTCAATCCCAAGTTCAAGGGAATTTGCAACGCGGGTGAGTTTGAAAAGACTCCCGCCCCTTAACTGTCCGGTCGCTTGCGCGGGAGGGTGAGATACCATATCGTGGCGGCAATCAGCGAGAAGTGTCCGTATTTCTTCTGGTTTGGCGCGCGGCTTGCTCTGTGTCAGCCTTGCGAAAAAACGTTTCTGCGCTGACAACATTACCAGGCGTATTGTGCCGCGAAGAGACTGATGCGAGTCTTCGCGTCCGGCGAAGAATGTTTGAGTTTCAAGTACTTTGATTCACGGAGTTTCGTCGTGGCGGATTCCGAGCCCTCACTGCACCGAAGGACAACGATGACGGATTTTCTAATGCCGCTGGGTGTGCTGGTCATTTGGTTTGTGTTAAATGCGTGGGTACTGCCAAAGTTTGGCATGAAGACGTGACTGTCTGGAACCTGTGCGGTGGATCCGCACTCCACAGACAACCCGGACTTTAAGTCAAGCCCTACAGCGGGCGGCGAATCTGTTCGAACATCAGACCCGGTAGAAAATCCTGAGATCAAGCAGTGAGCCAATGGTTCACTTAGTTCTCGTGCACAGTCTGCACATCATCTGCAGGCGGGACTTCGACCCAAAACCAGCCACGCAGATCACCCACGGCAAAGCCCGTAGCGGAATCTGCGGGTAGCGTTCGGCAGATGCGGTGACCGCACAAATCTCCTCAGGTTGACCGTGGCAAACGATGCAGTTGACCGCCAAGCGGATTGGAAAAAGCATTCCCATTTTATCGCCGTCAAGCGGAACTTGTTGTGGAGTATCGGTCCGCTTGTCAACAAACGGCTGGACCCAGGCGCGGGCGCATTGAGCGAATTGCACGTTTGAACGACGTTCGTCCGATTTCCACGCCGAATTCTTGCCCCATGATTCAGCGATGCTGTTCGCCTCCTGACTGCATACCTCAATTGCTTTCGCGGGTCCGTCGGACTGCATGACCGACACCAATCGCTCGGAGAGCCAACTTAGCCAGAGCTTCCAAGCTTCGGTGGCAAGTGCTTTGCGCTATCTCGACCAACATTCGCTGGATTGCTCTCGACACTGCTGCTGGCTTGCGGTTTCGATTGGACATTACTCGATTCATGGCAACCAAGCATGACTGTCAATTCAGCGATCAACAACATGCCCCATAACCGAGGCAACCAAGACTGCGTCAAGCCCATAGTGCTGCTCATGTATGATTTCCTTGATTTGTGTTGCGTAGGAACACTCATGCGTCATCCATAATTCTTTCTCGCTGGACGCCACCAAGATAGAGTATCTCACCCTCCCGCGCAATAGACCAGACATTCAAAATCTCGTGCGGGAAGGTAAGTAACAAGTAACCACGCGAGTTTCTGTTCCTCTACAGCGAGACGTGTCACACTACCCATCGTTGATCGCACCATAATGAGAGTAATTGCAGCAGGTGTGACATATAGCACACGTCTGTCGATATCGCACACTTGCACTTGCCAACCGGGAACTCTACGAACCGAAATAGACCTAGGGCATCTCCTAATTTGGCGCGGTGGGTTCGATTGACGATCAAGCACCAGAGCGTACAGATGGCAATGGGTGAACTAACTGCGCATTGGCACTCAACTTGCAGTATTTATGCTTAGTAGTGCCACGTGAGCACCGTACCTCGTGAAAACCGCTTTATCTGCAAAGAGATTAATATGAAACGCTGGGCAATTGTGCTGTTGGTAGCGACTGGACTGGGGTTAGTCGGTTGGCAGTCATACGGCGTTCCACCGCAGGATACGCCGTCGCCAGATCAGTTGAAGTTATTTATGCGTCAGAAGCTAGAGCATTCCAAAACGGTGCTTGAAGCGCTTTCGACTGAAAACTATCAACAACTAGCCACCAGCGCGCAGGCGCTAAGTTTGCTGAGTTTGGAGAGCAATTGGAACACGATAACGACGCCCGAATATATCGAGCAGAGCGCTGATTTCCGTCGCGCTTGCCAGACGATCAAATCTGCTGCGGAAGAGAAGAATGTAGACCGTGCAGCACTCGGCTTTGTCGACTTAACCGTGCGCTGCGTAGAGTGCCATAAGTACCTTCGTAGGAACGCGCTCCTGCCAAAGAAAACGCGATGATTTGGTTCGTTGCCAAGGCAGGGTTGTCACGGCGCGAGCGTCGTTTCGCTTTTTAAATGGGTGACGAACCAGTTGACCATGGCCGAGTTCGCTTTGGCTGCGTCTTGGCCGGTGAAGCCGTGGCCTGCGTTTTCAAACTCAATCAACTCGCTGATGACTTTAGCTTTCTCGAACACAGCTTCAATGTTGCGACTGTGCTCGACGGGTACTAATTCATCTTTGGCCCCTGCCAGCAGTAACGTGGGTGGATCGTCGGCAGTCACGTGGAGTAGAGGTGAGTCAGCTTCGGCCGTCTTCATGTCGATTGCCAGTGCTGGGAAATTCTTATACGCTGGCAATCGATCGGGCGCATCTTGAGCCATGATTCGCAAGTCGGTTGGTGCGACGTATGCGACCACAGCGGCCACGCGATCACTCACCCTGTCGACGGGATCTTTCGCTGCCGCGTCTCCCTCATCGGACGCAGTGCCCAACATCAACGACAGGTGCCCTCCAGCGCTCATCCCAAAGACGCCGATACGATCGGGATCGATTCCAAATCTCTCTGCATTGAAGCGAATAAAACGCACGCTGCGGCGAACATCGGCGACAGCTTCGGAGATGGAGAATTTTGGACTGCTACCATGACGCACAGCAAAAACGGTAAAGCCCTTGTCGGTGAGTGGCTTGAACATGGATTCCAATTGTTCTGGCGGGCTCCACTTGGAATACCAGCCGCCGCTAACCATAAATAGAACTGCTGCACCATTAGCCCCTGCGCTGGGCGTAAAGACGTCGAAGGTCATCGCCAGGCCAAGTTTGTGTCCATAGACCACGTCGGGCGAAATTGTTACATCCGCTGCCTGACACGGCCCAGCCTTTGACATTAGCAGTGCGATCATCAAAACGATAAACTTGGTACGCATCAGGCGGTAACTCCCCAAAAAAAGGTTGATCAACTGTGAAACAGACCGCCATTAGAAGAAGCACGTAGTCGTGTCTCTCCGGTGACGCGGTGCACAAATCTGCTTGAATCTGCGAGTCTGGACGGACTCGCCAACGCTAGCCCACTGGTATGGTACCATAGTCCCACCTTAAGAAAAATTTGCTTTTGGAGACACGAGATGTTTCACCAGAAATTGACACCGGCTTTGGCAAACCCAGCGGTCGTGCGACGTCGGGAGTACATTGCATTGGTGGGTGCCGCCATGTGCGCGGGAATGGCAGATCAAACTGCCTTGGCCACTGCTCCGCAGGCGGCAGAGTCGCTGCATCCACTCAATCGATTTCCACGGATGATGCAGGAATTCTTGGTGTCCCGTGTCCGGCAAGCGCACCAGCGAAGCGTGGTGGCCAAGCGCGAGCTGGAAACTCGCGAGGATGCGTTCGACTATGTCAAAACGGTGCGGTCAAGAATTGCCGACTGCTTTGGCGAGCCGCCCAAGAAAACGCCGTTGGCAGCACGCGTAACGGGTATCGTCGAACGCGATCGTTATCGCATTGAAAAGATCATCTTCGAAAGTCGCCCCAACTTTCCAGTGACCGCAAATTTGTATTTGCCAGTGGGTGCAACCGCAGTAGCCAAGGTACCGGGCGTTGTTGGAACCTGTGGGCATTCGGCCAATGGAAAGGCTGCTGAGCCATACCAGTCGTTCGCCCAAGGTCTGGCACGCAAGGGCATGGCTTGTCTTATCTACGATCCGATTGGGCAAGGCGAACGGTTGCAGTACCCGGACGAGAATTTGAATTCGAAGTTCCGCGCCGGGGTGGGGGAGCATATCCAGGCTGGAAATCAACAGTTCTTGGTTGGGGAAAACCTTTCCATGTGGCGCGCCTGGGACGGTATCCGAGCCCTTGACTACCTGTTGTCTCGCACCGAGATCGATCCGCAGCATGTAGGAGTCACGGGCAATTCTGGCGGCGGTACCATGACGACTTGGTTGTGTGGTGTCGAATCGCGATGGACGATGGCTGCTCCAGCTTGCTTCGTGACAACCTTCCTTCGCAACGCGGAGAATGAACTGCCTGCCGACACTGAACAATGTCCACCACGGGTCCTCGCAGTAGGTCTCGAGCACGAGGATTTCCTGGCCGCACTAGCGCCAAAACCAGTCGTTATCCTGGCCAAAGAACGGGACTTTTTTGATGTGCGTGGTTCGCAGGAAGCTTACGGTAGACTGAAACGGCTTTACACTCTGCTCGGCAAACCCGAGAACATCTCGCTGTTCGTGGGCCCTACGGACCATGGCTATTCGATCGAGAACCGCGAAGCTATGTACGCATGGTTCGGTCGTGCAACTGGCACAGGTGAAAATGCCCAAGAGCCGCAACTGATCATCGAAGAGGATCAGACGTTGTGGTGCACCAAGTCGGGGCAAGTGCATGAGCTAACCCCCGACACGGTCTTCACATTCACGCGGCGAAAGGCTGACAAACTGCAGCAGGAGCGTCAGCCAAACACAACGGAAGACCTGCAATTGTCAATTCGCACGGCACTTCGACTTGAGGAACCGTTGCCAATGAAGCCTCCTCCCTTTCGTATCCTCCGGGCCATTGGCAATCGGCAGTACCCCAAACCACACTTTACAACTTATGCAGTCGAAACCGAACGCGGTGCCATGGCCATCAGCTACATGTTGACCGATGAACGGCACGACGCTCGCCCTCAGCGATTGGGTCGGCAGGCGCTGCTCTATGTGTCGCACCGGTCGGCTGACGACGAACTTCGCAAAGATAAGTCTCTGCGTGACGCGATTGAATCACAGCCACAACGCGCTGTGTTTGCCATGGATGTACGAGGCGTGGGCGAATCGTTGCCGAATACCTGCGGTGCCAACTCGTTCGACAATCCATATGGATGCGATTACTTCTACGCTGCGCACGGGATTATGCTTGATCGCCCCTATCTTGGCCAGAAAACACTCGACGTATTGCGCATTCTGCAATGGCTGAGGTCATTCGGCTATGAACAAATTGACGTCTGTGCAAAAGGCTGGGGAAGTTACTCTGCCACACTGGCCGCAGTGCTCGATTCGAGTGTGAGGACAGTTGAATTGTGGGAGCAACCGGCGACCTTTCATCAGATTGCAACTGAAGAATCTGCGGATACCCGACTGGCTTATATTGTGCCTGGTGTTTTGAAGCATTTTGACATGCCCGACTGCCATTCGGCGTTGGGGGATCGATTGGTGCGCGCCGGATAGAGTCATGTAGCGTCGTGCTTCAGAACGCAAGGCCTTGCTCCACCCGTTTGGGTGGATAAATTCTTGTGGAACTTTCTGGGTTCTAGCGTTTCTAAACACAAACCAGTTTTGATGATTGTGTGGAATACGGCGAAGTTTCATCCTGCGGCAAGGCAATCTCCACCACATCCCAAAACACCCTGATTACCTGAATTGCAAATTCTATCTATTTTGACTAATCTGGCAGCTTGCTAGGATGGTTTGGTCCGTCTGGTCTTTCCTCATCACAGCTTTTACATGCGTATCTTGGCAGAGCTCGGTCAAGCTACGTTAGATACTTACTTCGCAACCTTCTCGACGTCATTAGGCGCAGTAATGAAAAAACGAATCGGAAACATGTTTCGGCAGTCTAGCGGACCTCGGACACGCGCCAATCGGCTACGTGCGCTTCAAATGGAATCACTCGAAGGCCGCCGTTTACTGGCCGGAGACTTGGTTCAGCACAACTACATGATCGCGGAAGATGTTAATGTTGACTTCATTGTGTCGCCAAGCGATGCGTTGACCATCATCAATGAGATCAACCGACGCGGTACAAACTCAGCTGCAGGCGAAGGCGAGTCAACCGGAGTGGTTGGCAAGCTGGACGTGAACAATGACGGGATTTTGTCGGGTGCGGACGTATTGGGCGTGATTAACCGGCTCAATGGCGAAGGCGAAAACGGATTCTTAATCGACTACCGGCACGAGATTACCGATCTTAGCGGCGCGCCAATTACCAGTGCAGCTGTTGATACGTCGTTCCGCATCAATGTCTTCATGCGCGATGCGCGAGATATACCCGCAGACCCAGATCCTGCGCTGTTTGGCGTATATTCGGGTGGTGTGGATCTCGGCGTAACGAACCTGGATCTTGTCACTTACCAAATGGCAACTGACTTTTTCTCTGGTGTTACCTTTGGTCCAGAATTCTTGAACAGCCAAGGTGCCAATGAAGGTGGTGGTATTCAGATCGCTGGCGGCGCGCAGGCTCAGATTTCAGATGGCCAAATTTTCACGTTGGATTCTGGAAGCGGCGTAGTAACCTTTGAATTTGATTGGGACAACTCAATTGGGGCGGGAAATACCATCATTACGCTGCGTGATCCAACTCCGGTTGGAGCCGATCCGCTGACCTTTGCTGAAATTGGCAATGCGACGGCCACGGCGATTAGCAGTTCCAGCCTGGGACGCACTTCGCAGTACAACGGTCAGGGTGTGATTGGCCTCGACTTGGATGGGATCACGTTCGACGCGGGCACGACGGGTTTTACATTGAGTCAAGTGACAACGGAGTACTTCAACGAAGTCCGCAGCTTCCTTGACCGCTCGCGTTCGCCAAATCCAGCGGGTGAATTGTTGTTCTACTCTATTGTCCTTCGAGCCGAAACGCCGGGCACGGTAACCTTCACTCCGAACGGACCAGAACGCCCTGGTTCGGAAAACCTGTTGTACGGTGATCGCACGCCGATTCCGAATAGCATGGTCAATTTCGGTGCCCCGTTTAGCTTGACGATCGTGGCTGATCCGAACGCACCAGTCGCCGTCGCTGATACAATTGCTGCCCAAGAAGATGTTCCGCGTCTCATTCTTGCTTCGGAATTGCTTCCCAACGATACCGTCACTGCGCCACGCACCAAGAGCCTTGTTTCGATCAACACAATTCCTGGTGTCACGCAAGGTACTCTCAATGGAAACACTTACACGTCGCCATCGAATTTCTCGGGGCAAGATTTCCTTACGTATACGATGGCCGATAGCACGGGATCGGAATCCTCTGCCACAATTACCATCAATGTGGCAGCCGTCAACGATGCTCCAGTTGCCGCAGATGACAACTTTACTGTCGATGAAGACTCGACGGGTAACGTTCTGAGTGGCATTCTGAGCAACGACAATGGTGGACCAGGGGAGACTGGCGACACTCTCAGAATCTCTGCAGTTGGCACAACCAGCAATGGGGGCACCGTCACAATTGCTGCCAATGGCCAATCGGTTACATATTCGCCAGTAGCGGGCTTCGTTGGTACCGAGACATTCCAATACACGGTTTCGGACCAAGGCAATTTGACTGACACTGCAACGGTAACGGTTGAAGTTGAGCCGTTGACGTTACCACGCGCCCGCACCGATCGGCCAACCGTGCAGGAAGATAGCCTGGACAATCCGATCAACGTACTGACAAACGACTCACCAAACGTGGGAGCTCAGGTAACACTGGAGAGTTTCACTCAGCCTACCAACGGAACGGTAACACTTGTCGACAACGGCACTCCAGCGGACAAGACGGACGACAGTTTCACCTATACCCCTAACGCTAACTTTAACGGAACGGACACGTTTACTTACACAATTAGCGATACTCAGGCTGGTAGTCAGCCATCGACCGCCACGGTGACTATTACGGTTACTGACGTAAACGATCCCGTGATTCTGGTTAATGACACTGCCAACGGTACGGAAGACACGCCACTGACGATTCCATTTGCAACGCTCTTGTCCAATGACTCGCCGGGGACTGGTGAGACGACGTCCCAGACCCTAACCATCACAGGTGTAACCGCGACTAGCGCTGGTGGTGACGTGGACATTAGTGGTACGAACGTGGTCTACACGCCGACGGCTAACTTTAACGGACAATTCGTATTCACCTATGACGCGTCGGACAATGGGACGCCGATCAGCTCAGGAACTGCACAGGTAACGGTCACAGTTGCAGCGGTAAACGACAATCCAGTTGCAAATCCAGACACAGCCACCACGAATGAAGATATCATGCTGGAAATTCTGGCGAGCACGCTAACGGCCAACGACAGTCGAGGCCCAGCCGACGAATCGGGGCAAACGCTCTCGGTTACCGGTGTGAGCCCAACCAGCGCCGCTGGCGGCACGGTAACCTTGGTAGGCACCACGATCAACTACACGCCAGCACAAGACTTCAACGGTAGCGACTCGTTTACTTATACGCTCAGTGATGGTGCTGGCGGCACCGCAACTGGCACGGTGGCAGTCACCGTGACGGCTGTCAACGACGCGCCGAACGCCAACGCAGATGTCGTGGTAGCCTTCAAGGACAACGTGGCTACGATTCAAGTTGTATTAGCAAACGATAATCCCGGGCCGGCGAACGAAGCGGCTCAAACCTTGAGTGTTACAGCGGTGAATGCCACTGCGGAAACCAACGGAACTGTTCGCCTGAACGCCGATGGAACCATCACTTACACTCCGAACACGGGATTCGTCGGTACCGCTTCTTTCGAGTACACACTTAGCGATTCGGGCAGTGGCGTAGCTCCAAACCAAAACACAGCAACGGGCACCGTAACCGTAAACGTTCAAGAATTTCAGCCAAGTTCAGTAGGCGGAATTGTTTGGGTTGACGAGACGCATGACGGTGTCATCGACGATGCCGAGCGCCGTTTGGGTGGGGTTTCGGTAACTCTCACGGGTACATCGCTGGGGCAAACGATTCAGCCACAGACGCTCATGACGCTCGCTGACGGCAGCTACTCGTTTGATGGCTTGGGACCTGGATCCTACACCGTCAGCTACGCGCCGCCAAAGTACATGATCGACAATACCGAAGTGCCCAATAGTTACGACGTTTCGGTGGTAGAACCCGGCGGAGTGAACGACAATGACAATAACTTTGCAGTCCTTGGCCTGGATGCTAGTTATGGTCGGATGCTTGACCAACTCGCATCACGCTATGTGATCGCTGATCCAACGCTGGCCTACAACGGTGCCTACTTTGCCCTGAACGCACAAAATCAGATGCTGTGGGGTGCCAACCTAGATGGGTACTCTGGAGTCCAGTTCAGCGAAGCAGTCCTGAACGGCAACGATTTGCTGTTAACGGTCGTAGATGCGTCCAACAGCGTATACACCGCACGGCTAGCGCAGGGCCAAGGATATCTGATGGTCCAGGCCGATAGCGGGGGAGCCTTGATACGTGTACTGGGCAGCCAAGCCAATTTCCCGAACTGGCAACGCGTTAACCTTGCGTCCCCACCTGTCGAAGCCGCCAGTACGTACCTGGATGCAGTTGACGCGATCTTCGCTCAAGAAGGTTGGGATCAAGGCCCGATGAATTGATCTTTGTCGATCGCCCAAGAGCTAAACCTCCCCGCCTGGGGAGGTTTTTTTTTGGGCGGCGCGGGCTAGTTTGACGATAGATGCAACTCCGTCTCCCATGGACCACTAGCGAGTGAGCATGTGCAAGACAGCTTGGGCGGTCTCGCAGCCTTTATTGCCAACGTTTCCGCCAGCTCGATGAATGGCTTGTTCCAGCGAGTTGCAGGTCAATAGCCCAAAGCCAATGGGCTTGCAGGTCTCCATCATCAAGTCCATTAGCGCGGTGCTAACAGCGCGATTGATATGCTGGTCATGCGTCGTTTCGCCACGAATGACGGCGCCCAAGGTGACAACAGCATCGATCTCGGACTGCAACGCCAACTGGCGCGCGGCCAACGGCAATTCCCAGGCACCAGGAACCTGGACCACACGAGTGCGATCTTCACCGTAGCCAGCAGCGCTCAGAGTTTGCAGAGCGCCCTCAAGGAGTCGTGTAGTGATATTGGAGTTATAGGTCGAAACGACCACCCCGATCGAACCTGTTTCAGTTCCCAAATCGCCAGCCTTCTTGCAACAAAATACGGATGAAATTCAAATCGGATCAGTCTAACAAAATTACACAGCGTCAGGAAATCCCATTGTAACCGTTCCGATGTGTCGGCTGACGTGACAGGGTCGGGAGTCTTTTCAGCCTAAATCGCTTAACCCGTTAGCAACCACATGTTCCTATCAGCGGCATCTCTTCGGTCGCGGCGTTGCTGAATAGACTCCCGAACCTTTTGCAATTGCTCGACAAGTTCTTGCTCTGGGGTTCGTGACACAGCCCCTAGTTCGAGCGATAATGTCTACAGTTTTCCCCTCCCAAGACCCCCTTCCCCACACGCGGCAACGCTTATGCACTCCACCAAGAAATTGATGTTATCTAGTTTATGTTTCTTCGTAGCGCTCGGCCCAGTGGCTTGGGCTGACAACTGGCCACAGTGGCGTGGGCCGCAGAGCAATGGGATTTCTACGGAGAAGTCCATTGCCACGAAATGGTCGGCCACTGAGAACGTGCTGTGGCGCGCTCCCATGCCAGGCCAAGGTGGCGCAACGCCAGCGATCTGGGAAGATCGCCTGTTCGTTACCAGTGCTGATGGCGATGATCTACTCCTGATCTGTGTAAAGGTGTCCGATGGCACCGAAATGTGGCGCAAAAAGGTTACCGATGGCAATCAAGATGCGCGTGCCGGCGAAGGCAATTCGGCGTCCCCTTCGCCAGCTACCGACGGGAAACACGTCTGGGTCTTCTTCTCAACCGGCATTCTGGCTTGCTTTGACGTTTCGGGAAACGAGATTTGGAAGTTCGATGTAGGGCAGCGGTTTGGGAAGCTGGATATCCAGTTTGGTATGACCTCCACGCCTGTTCTGGACGGTGAGCATCTCTACTTGCAGCTTATTCACGGCGCCATGGTGCGTGGTGACAACACTCGAACAGGAAAAGTCATCAAGCTGAATAAGCTCAGCGGCGAAACCGTTTGGGAATACGATCGAGGAACCCAAGCGATATTCGAATGCAAGCACTCTTATGCTTCTCCGTTCATCTATGCAGACGGCAAGACCAGGTTCTTGGTCGTTCATGGCGCAGATTGTACGACCGGGCATTCGCTCGAGACTGGCAACGAACTATGGAGATTCGGCGATCTTAACGGCCCAACCGAAGTCAATCCCAGGCAGAATGACATCACCTTTCGCTTCGTTGCCTCGCCTGGCATGGGTGGTGGCAAGTTGATCATACCGACTTGTAAAGCGGGGCCAACGATCGCCTTAAATGTAAGCGAGCAACTCACCGACACCGCGCACAAGCAACCTGACGCAACCGCTTGGTCTTTACCTATCACGCCGGACGTATCGATTCCGCTGGTAGTCGACGGCTTGGTCTATCTGTTGCATAAGGACGGTAAATTGCAATGCGTCGACCTAGAAACCGGCCAAGAAATTTACTACGAGCGAACGCACAGCGTGCAGCACCGAAGCAGCCCCGTCTATGCCGATGGCAAGATTTACTTTTGTGCAAAAGACGGTGTCTGCACCGTGGTGAAAGCAGGCCGCGAATTTGAAGTCTTGGCTAGCAATCCCATGGCTGACGAGTCCATAACCGCTTCACCAGCTATTTCTAACGGCGTGCTTTATCTCCGCACGTACAATGCCGTTTACGCGATAAAAGAATAGTACACTCCCCAATCAGGAATAGCAGTATGAACACGCTACGTGACCATCATTTTCATTCTTGTGTTTGTTCGAAAAGGCGGCTGACGCTTTGGAAGCTAAGCAATTTGACTGGTTATCGCTGTCCTGCCGGAGATGGGCAGACGCATCGTCGAACAAAGGCAAGTATCCTTGTGGCGCTTGTTGTATTTCTTGCGCCCGTGTTTTCGGCAAAGGCGCAGGAGGTCCAGTTCGAGATTCGCGGCTTGGCTGTTGATGCGAACGAAGGCATCGCAGTTGCGGATGTCAACGGAGATAAGAAGCCCGATTTGGTAGCCGGTCGATTCTGGTACGCTAATGGCGACTGGAAACCGCGTCCACTACGCCAGATTGACGATTGGAACGGCTATGTGGAGAGCAATGGAGACTACATTTTTGATGTCAATCATGACGGCTTGCCCGACGTTGTGGCTGGGTCGTTCTTACCCACCGAGTTGTATTGGTATGAGAACCCTGGCGAACGCGGCTTGCGACTAGGCCAACTTTGGAAGCAACATCTGCTCCTCGATACCAAGCAGTCGCAGAACGAAGGCGGTTTACTGGAAGACTTGGACGGTGATGGAGTGCCCGAGCTAATTATCGATCGCTGGGCCAAGAATGTACCGATGATTGTTCAACGCTTTGTCCCCACCGCTGCCACCCAATCGGAACCACAGGGCAACGCTTCCGAAAACCCTGCCAAATTTCGCCTAGAGTCATCCACGTTGGGCCCCTCGGGCAATGGCCACGGCTTGGCGGTCGGGGACTTGAACGGAGATGGTCGCCTGGATGTCATCGTTGGTCAAGGTTGGTATGCGCAGCCCGAAAGCGATCCATGGAATCAGACCTGGAAGTTCCACGCAGCCTGGGATCTCCACTCAAGCCTTCCAATGATCGTGGTTGACTTAAACCATGACGGTAAAAATGACATGATTATAGGCAATGGTCATGATTACGGACTGTATTGGTGGCAGAACATGGGCCTCGACGAAACGGGCACGCCAAAGTGGCAAGAACATTCGATCGATCGGCAGTATAGCCAACCGCATTCCCTGGCGTGGGCTGATCTGACTGGCGATGGTCAACCAGAATTAATCACAGGTAAACGCTATTACGCCCACAATGGAAAAGATCCAGGCGGCGAGGAAATGCCGTGTCTGTATTACTATACTTGGGATTCGCAGACGCTTGCGTTTACACGACATACAATCGATGAAGGCCATGTTGGAACTGGGCTGCAAATCGTCGTTTCCGACTTCAATGCTGATGGCAAGAACGATTTAGCCGTAGCTGGCAAGAGCGGGACGTACCTGCTTACCAATCTTGGAATGAAGTAGAGTGTACTTTCACCTAGCAGCGTTTCTCCGAGACGCTGCCTTCTTCGGGTCTCGGAGAGTTAGTTGTAACACCATGCTGGAGCTAAACTTTAGACAAACATTTGGAAGCATATGCCTCGTCACGCTTCTGGCCCAAGTTGCCAGTGGACAGTCTTTGACAGGTGAAACGCGGCAACCCAATATTGTGTTGCTGGTCGCGGACGACTTGGGCTACGGCGAGCTTGGTTGCCAAGGCAATCCGCAAATCCCAACTCCGTTCATCGATGCACTTGCCTTGGATGGCGTTCGTTGTACACAAGCCTACGTGACAGCACCTAACTGCAGCCCATCGCGTGCTGGCCTATTTACTGGCCGAACACCGACACGCTTTGGATATGAATTTAACCCGATCGGGGCGCGAAACGAAGCCCCGGGAGTCGGTTTGCCAACGGCAGAAATCACTATCGCCGAAGCGCTCCAGGATGCAGGGTACACGACCGGCTTGATTGGCAAGTGGCATTTGGGCGGAGCAGCTGAGTTTCATCCGCAGCGTCATGGTTTCGATGAGTTCTTTGGCTTTATGCACGAGGGGCACTATTTCGCTCCTCCTCCTTGGGATGGTCTGGTATCAATACTGCGCAGACGCAGTTTGCCGCTGGGCGCGCAGCAGCGATTCCAGGTCAATGCTTCGCTTATCTACACATCGCATATGGGACACAATGAGCCTGACTATGACGCCAATAATCCACTGATTCGAGGTGGTCAGCCTATCTCGGAATCCGAGTATTTGACGGACGCCTTGGCTCGTGAAGCTTGCAGTTTCATTGAACGCTATCGCGCCACACCATTCTTTCTATGCGTCACGTTCAACGCCGTTCACAGCCCAATGCAAGCCAAGCAAGAAACGCTCGCAGAATTTTCCCATGTGGAAGATATGCATCGTCGCATATTTGCGGCAATGCTCAGCGATCTGGACACTGCCGTCGGTAGTATTACCGCCAAGCTTGACGCGGAGCAACTTAGCCGAGACACCTTAGTGATCTTTATGAGCGACAACGGTGGACCGACCAAGGAGCTGACGTCTAGCAACGGCCCCCTGCGCGGCGGCAAAGGCAGCATGTATGAAGGCGGTTTGCGTGTCCCGTTCATCGTTCGCTGGCCTGGTCAACTCCCACAAGATCGAGTCGTACACCAGGTCGTTAGCACTTTAGATGTGGCTCCAACTGTTCTCAAACTCGCCGGAACTCAGCTAGCTGAGCTTGAGGGGCGCAATTTGCTTCCCTTGATGCAAAACGTCAATGCAGGGCATGCGGCTCGCACCCTGTTTTGGCGGCAAGGCTCGCGGCGCGCCTTGCGACATGGTCCCTGGAAGATCGTCTCCAACGATCCAAGCCCGAAAATTGTCGATGGCGATACTTCAAAATGGGAGCTGTATAACATTGACTCTGACGTCGGCGAAACTCACAATCTTGCCCACTCGCAGCCAGCCAAAGTTCAAGAGCTCAGTCAGATTTGGAGCGAGATGAATGGCGAAATGCTGGCCCCCCTTTTTTGACCTCAAGTGTTGGTAGGCACACTCCGTGTGCCGTGACAAGATTTCAAGGTAGTAGGCACACTCCGTGTGCCGTGACAGGATTTCAAGGTAGTAGGCACACTCCGTGTGCCGTGACAGGATTTCAAGGTAGTAGGCACACTCCGTTTGCCGTGACAAGGAGAGGATTTTGCGTTTTGAACTTAAGCAGCGGACGGCACGCGGAGCGTGCCTGCTACATTAAGGCTGCTGATACGGCACTTGCGTGGCCTGCGTGGTTGGCGCGCTGATTGCTTGAGCTGTGCGGTAGACACTTCCGGCTGTGTTATAGGCGTTCATAGCCGTTTGCGCGGTTTGACTGCCTCCAATCGTGGCGATCAGATCGCGCGCTGGCTGGAGGTTCGGATCCGCCTGCAAGGCGAGTTGCAAATGCTGCTGCGCAGCGGGGATATTGCCCTGGTTGAAGTGCAGGTAGGCGACGTTGTAGTTGGCAACCGCCGGCGGAAAAACCTGCTGCAACTGTGCGACGGCTTCGTCCGAACGACCACCTGCGACCAGCAGCGTCGCTAGGTTATTCCGGTATTTCTCGTTGGATGGATCTAGTTCGATGGCTCGCCGAACAGCGATTTGTGCATCGGCTGTCTTGCCTGCCTTCTGTTGTATCAGTGCTAGTTCATTATAGATTGACGGATCGGGATTCACCGCAATCGCCTTTTCGAAGAACATAGCTGCTTGGGCTGGCTGTTCTTGCTTTGCGTACAACCGAGCGGTACTCAACAAGGCTGGTAAATTGGTCGGCTCAAGCTCCAGGGCTTTGGTGTATTTGTCGAGCGCCTTGGCGTTATTGCCCTTGGATTCGTGGATCTGACCATCAGCAACCCAGATTTCAGGTCCCAAGTTGGTCGGCATGCTCGCCAAACTCGTGGGGTCTCCTGCTTCTCCGGAGGCACTGGTGAAAGTTGAAGTGACCGCATTCTTGGCTTTGCCCATTGCGCTACCAACGGCAGATCCCATGGATTTGAACTGTCCAGTGATACCAGAGCTCGTGGTTGCTACGCTCGAGGCAAATTTGGGAGGATCCGCTAGGCTGGATTTCGCGAATGGATTCTTCAAGGACGCGCAACCAGGAGCAGTGGCTAGTGCTAGCATCCCCAGCCAAGTTGCTCTACGAAACTGTGCTTTTGTTCGATTGGTCACTGGAAGAACTCCTGAGTATGCATCCAAGCTCTTTCGATCGCGAGGTTTCGCGCCGACAATGCTAAGCATTAGCGTCATAATCGGAACAATCAGACAACGGGCTTGAGCAAACTTGCAACGATCGACGCGGATAGTTCTGTTGGGTTGTGCGTGCCATCAACAGTTTCGGCTCACTCGCGATTCAGGACTTCCTTCGACGAGCTTTGCTAGGCTGCGCGGCGTCCCTGATCTGACTCAAATTCAGATTGCTCAAGGGTAGTCGCCTGCTCGTATTCGTGGATACAACCAATAGCTGAGGTTGCTTTGAGCAGATCCCCGCAGGGGCTAAAGAACTTGATCTCATCTTCTTCGATAAACCAGACGACCTCATGATTATCGCACTGAAACTTACGTCCACAGAACAAGCCGTTATGGATAAGGATTGTTTCGTGCATCGTATCGATGTCTTGAGCGCCAAAACTACTCAGCTGCTGCGCGATGGCGGCACGGATCTTCTCAACTGGAGTAGCATGATGCATGTTGGTGGCGCGTCCTGGGCAAGCTTGGCTAGACGATCGTGGTTTCGATAGCGAGCGTAAGCCATTTAATCGTCGCGACGGGCGGCGAATATACAGAACAGATTCGTCAGCCGCCAAAGTCCTCCCAGCCGACCTATCTTCGCAGGTGTCTTGTTATCCATCGCCCCGCAGCCTAGGCCATTTCGACAAGAACACTCTGCTGGGTATCTTGGCTACGGGTGAATAGGATCATAAACATAGCAATGGACAGAAATGCACTGATGGCGATCCAGGTTGGTTCATACGACCACTCGCCACCCTCAGCATGAATGGCCCAGCTTAGTCCTCGTGGCAAGGCGACCGAGTTCGCGCCGCACCAGGCTAACGTAATGCCTAGAGCATTGTTGATGAAATGCACAATGATCGTGCAAACCACCCCTGCAGTTCGCCAAGCAATGACGCCTAGCACCAAGCCCATCATTGCAGCGGAGATCGACTGCTGCAGCAAGGTATGCGTAAATCCGAAGAACAATGCTGACACGACAATGGCCCGCAATGCCCCTTGCTGCCTTAAGAGCCCGCCGAAAATAAAGCCTCGGAATGCAAGCTCTTCGACGATGGCAGGCAGCATAGCAAAAAGCAACAATACGACCAACAAGTGCTGTTGTGCGACCATATTCTGAAAGTACTGCAAGATTTGCATCGTTTCGGGACCGATTTGGTAGACGTGTTGAACGCCTGCCACGAGCGCTTGATAGCTGGGGTGCATCGTCACACCAATAATGACGGCTGCCACCAAGTGCGATGGTTGCGTTCGGTGAATGCGAAGTGCTCTGCGCATGGATCGTGTTAAGAAAGCGGCCATCAGCAAGCAAGGCATCAAGATAATACCGATCTGCACAGCAATGGTGGACTTAGCCACATCCCACCAGTTACTAATGCTGGATCCAGCGACAAACTGCGCGAAGAACATGCCGATCAGAATAATTGCACCGCACAACAGTGCTTCTGAGGGAGATGCCGTATCGCCTCGATCTCGCCATACTTGGTTGACCCATAGTCGCAGGTTCCAGCGATCAGCTTCGCGGAACATGACTGATTCGCTTTCGAACTGTCGAATGGCCCAGCGTATGGATAGCCAGCAGCAGCAAATGGTGACCATGGTCACAACTGGCAAATGAATGACGGCCTCAGCGTAGCGTCCCTCAATCAGCGAGCGTACTAGAAAGATGGCCCCCGTGACTGGGACTAAGCTAGTCCCCAGGCTGAGTTCAAGGCTAGGAATCATGGGCAACGCGACCAGTGGCAGCGTGATGAGCAACAGCGGCATTAGATAATATTGACCTTCCTTGGTACTCCGAGCCAGGGCCGCGACGGCCAATGCGAGAGCGCTGAAAAAAGCGGCCATCGGCAATAGTAGTAGCACCAACCAACCCAAGGCGTGGATGGGCATCGGGCCGAGCGCTTGAGCGATTTCTGGACTACCAGCCCCCGCCAGCTTCTTGACGATGATGCCAGCGGTCAGATGCATACTCATCAAGTTCAGCAGCGCACTGCCAATGCTGAATACAGAAATTGTGAGCAGCTTGCCCCACACGATTTCTCTCCGTCGCGCGGGACTCGAGAGCAGTGTCTCAAGCGTGCCACGTTCTTTCTCACCCGCACACAGGTCAATTGCTGGATAAAACGCTCCAGTGAGTGCCCAAACTAACATAACGAACGGCAGGACCTTCGACCACATCATGGCGCGACGGACCGATGTTGGTGCCGTATCTGTCTGTGTAACGTGCAAAGGCTCGACGAGTCGCGGATTCATACCTGCCGAAGCAAGTTGCCTGGCAACCCAATTCTCTTGCCAGCGAGCCAGAATGTGGTCGAGTCTACGTTGCGCGATCTGCGAATGATCGCGAGCCAGGTTGGCGATGAGTTGCAAACCGTCAACGCCTGCTCCGGAGGACGGTACTTGTAGTTGAGCTAAGGGCGGTGGCTCTGGCACAGTGTCGGAGTCGTTGGGCTGTTCGGTTGAAGCCGCATTTCTTACAGCGAGGCGAGTTCGCAACAAGTGCTCAAACTCAGGTTTAACTAACAGTACGGCATCCACTTCGTCAACCATAACGGCTGTACGCGAACGTTCTTCGAGTTCCTTCAACGCTGGTTCGTCGGCTGAATCGGTTAGTTCCGTAGGCCAGGGCACTGTCTCGAAATCAACCAAGTTTGCATATTCTGACAAGCCAAGTGTGTCCTGCAAATGCTGTTGACGATCCAGCAGCGGCAGTTCCTTGGGCCAGTTTTCTAATCCCACCACGCGAATGCGCACCGTGTGCTCACGATTGAACTGCGCGACTTGCATCATCAGCAGTCCCAGCAGCGGATAGAGCAGAATGGGTAGAATCGTAATCGTGAACAACGTCCTCCGATCACGCAGCTGGTCATTCATCTCTCGATGGAAAATTAGTTGGATATGCTTCCAGTTCATTTCTGCTCCACGTCCGCTGCGAGCTGATCATATTTCGAAGTTGAATTCGCACTCGCCAGTCGTTCTTTGTCGGAACGTTTGAGCAAGTTGAAAAACATCTCTTCAAAGTCTTGTTCTTCGAAGCCGCTCGGCTAATTCCGGCAATGACCCTGTTGCCAGCATTCGTCCGTGATACAAAATGCCGACGCGATCGCACAATCGCTCGACCTCCCGCATGATGTGTGTCGAGAAAATAATGCATTTTCCTTCATCACGCAGGCTAGAGATGATATCCAGCAGAGCGCGTGCGACTAATACGTCCAGCCCCAAGGAAGCTTCGTCAAACACAAGGACGGGTGGATCATGGACAATCGCGCGAGCAATCGAGACTTTTTGTTTCATCCCCGTCGACATGCGCGCACCCGCGATATCGCGAATCTCGTTCATTTGCAATTGCTCGAATACGGTGTTCATGCGCGCTTCTAAACGATCCTGCGCGATGCCGTACAGTTTGCCAAAATACTCGACCATCTCCCAGGCGGTCATGCGGTCGTAGATGGCCGTATTGCTCGATACGAATCCAATGCTATGTCGGACTTCGTAGGGATGCGAGCTGACGTCGAAGCCATTGACCTTGGCGAATCCGCTCGTCGGGCGCAGTACTGTGCTGAGAATCCGCAGCGCGGTTGTCTTGCCAGCGCCGTTGGGGCCCAATAGACCGAAGATTTCCCCAGGTGCAACCGTAAAGCTAACGTGGTCCAAGGCGATGAACTGCCCGGTTTGGAGATCCGGGTAGGCCTTCGTTAGTTCATCGACTTCAACAACCATGTAATTCTCTCAGGCAGCGGAGTGTCGTGCAGCCATCCGCCGCTTAATGGCGCCTACGGCTTGCCGTTCAACGAACAGATCGACAGGGGCTATATCTTGGCTGGCCGGGACGTTGCGGACGCTTTAGGACTAAGCGCTTCGCGAATCACTTCCCTGGCTGTTTCGTGGGCGGCCGTTTCCTTTAATTTGGACGGATTCGGTTTGCTCGATGGCTGGGCGACTGTATCGGCAATGCTGGCTGAAGTCGCTGGCGATTTGGCGGCTGGCGGTTTGGCGGCTGGCGATTTGGCTGGCACTCGTTCACATAACTCCGACAACTTAGCACCAACCGCAGTGGCAGCTTGGTTCAACACTCGCTTAGCTGTGATACCTGCCGATTGGGCGACAAGTGATGTGGATGCTGCAGCCGGCGATGGTGTGGAAACTGGCGAGGCAGCAGGGCGACGAGCGACAGATGCCGGAGTGGCAGCGTCTTCACTACGCCTTCCTGTTCCATCGCTATAGTCGTAACGACGACGACCGTAGTTCAAGTGTCCGTCGAGTGGTGTCAGCAGAAACACGATGCCGAGACCAAAAAATAGTCCACCAAAAGTAGAGCCAGCCAGAATCGTAGAGCGACCTGGACCAATCGGTTTCTCACCAATCATGGGTGCGTCAAGCCGCGTGATTAGGCTGGAAGTGACGGCGGCATCGCGAGCGGCCACCGTTTGGCTCAATTCTCGCTCAATATCTTGCAATTCTTGACTACGTGCGCGAACCTCGGCGGCCACGTTCGCATACAACGCGCGTACTTCCGCAAGTCTGCTTAGCCGCGATTCCAGTTGCTCTTGTTGTGATTGGAGTTTGGCATACTGTTGCTCGGCAACTTCGATGTCGTTGGTTAACGTTTGAATGGCTAGCCCCAGTTCCTCACGCAGTTGCTCGCGAAGCCGTCCTTCGGTTTCAAGCGCTGCTAGGACGATCGGGTGTTTCTCGGTGAAACGTCCTTTGAGGTCTGAAGTCTTGATTTTGGCTGCGGCCAAGCCTTCTCGCAACTTGAGTAACCCAGCTTGGCTGGTGACTAGGCGACTAGGCGTAACGAGCAGTTGGTCCGGATCGTCAAAGGAATTGTGTGCCAGTTTCATGTCGGTAGCAAGCTGGTGGAGTTGCACTTCAACAGAGCGCATTTCTGCTTTGATTGAATCGAGAACTTGACGGTTCGTGCTACCGCCGGTGTTGGCGTCAGTCAGACTGCGCAAGTCGCTCAGATCTGCGCCTGCTTCAGCCTCGATGCGTTGCAAACGCTGTGTGGCTGAGTTCAGTGATTGCTGGGCCACATCGCGCGCGGTGGTTAACTCGGAAATCACGCCGTCTGCACGGGCCTGACGCACCGCCTGCAATTGTTGCTCGAGGGCATCGCAGACTGCGCGATTGAGCTGCAGTGCGCGTTTGGGCGAATGGTCGCGGACGTCCAAGTAGATGACTTCGGTTGTGCCGAGTTCGGCGCCACGTGGTGCGCGAACTTCAATTCCGCTCTTAGCCAGCGATTCAATTTCAGCAGAAGTGGGCGGTTGCTTGGATTGGTACAGACCGAACCACTTAGGGTCATGTCCAACAGTGGTCAACGCCTGCTGCAGAACTTGAGTATTGTGCGCCATCTCAAGCACTGTCTCTTGAGCGGCCTTCATTTCCGTCTGGCTTTGGAATCTGCCCAGTCGCATGACCGCCCCGTTGGCCTCATCGCGCACGATCAGCCCTTGTGAGGCAACCCATAGATCGCTCTTGAGGAACAAGACATAAAACAAGCCTAACAGCGTAAACGCTGCCGTGGTGGATGCCCACACCCACCGCCACTGCCAATATGTCTTCGCCAGTTCAATAAGTTGTCGATTCGTGACTTCGGGAGCATTCATTGCATGAGCACTGCTGGAGGTGAGTTGCTTTTCGGTAGCCGTTCACGAACTTGGAGTCGACAGGAAAGGGTCGGGAGTCTTTTCAGCAGCGCCCGTCACCGATGCGATGTCGCTGGTAGGAACATGGGGTTGCTAATGGATTAAGCGATTTAGTCTGAAAAGACTCCCGAGCCTGTCACACAAGTCTACACATCGTGAACGGTACCACCTTTTTGTATCTATTGTCCGGGCTTGGCTGATATCGAAACGTAGCCCATGAAGCCCCGACGTGACGCCCTATCGCCCCAAGCCATGCCAGGAAACCCATTGTTTGCCTTGACAACCTCGAACAGTAAGGCTTCTAAGGATAAAATCGATTAGTCATTGAGCAACAGTCGAGAGGGTAACTCAGAGGTTTTGGCCCGTCCATCGGCATCCCGGCCCACGGTCTTCGGGCTCCCGTAAGTCGCGCCAAGCCGTTATGATTTGGAGTAGCGTTGACAAACGCTGCGGCTATTGAAGAATCCCCTCAGGTTCAGTCCCCTAATTCCGTAGCCGTTAGAAATTCTGCCCTGAAAGTGAGACTTGTGGCTCGAGAATCAATCATGAAACCCGAGTTTCCGGATGAAGACAAGGATTCCGCGCTGCGTCCGAAACGAATTGCGGACATGGTCGGTCAGCGCGAAGTGATTGAAGTGCTGCAGATCGCAATAGATGCTGCGAGCAAACGGGATGAACCATTGGGGCACATTTTGTTCGACGGGCCGCCGGGGTTAGGCAAAACCACCTTTGCCACCTGTATCCCGCGCGAAATGGGTGTGTCTGTGCAGATGGCCAGCGGTCCAGCTTTGAAGGCTCCCAAGGATATCATCCCTTATCTAACAAACTTGGAAGATCGTTCGGTCCTGTTTATTGACGAAATTCATCGACTGCCCAAAGCCGTTGAAGAGTACTTGTATACCGCCATGGAAGACTTTCGTATTGATATCGTTCTGGGCGAAGGCGTCAGTGCACGGACCTTGAATCTGCAATTGAAGCCCTTCACTCTGATCGGTGCTACGACTCGGGCTGGCATGCTCAGCGGTCCGCTTCGGGACCGCTTTCAGCTCCGCGAACATTTGGGATTTTACTCCGATACGGAACTAACTGAAATTCTTCAACGCAACGCAAAGAAGCTGTCCGTGAACGTAGACGACGCGGCGGCCAAGGAGATCGCTCGCCGAAGCCGCAGCACGCCACGCATTGCCAATAATCGCTTGCTGTGGGTTCGCGATTTTGCGATGGCCAAGTCAGACGGAAGAATTAGTTTGGATATCGCTAATCGTGCGATGGAAATGACTGGCATCGACGCGTTAGGACTCGATCGCCAAGATCGGCGGTACATCGAGACGTTAATCCGCGTCTTTACCGGAGGACCTGCCGGAATCGAAGCTATCGCTCACACGATGAACGTTTCGTCAGACACCCTCGTCGATGAAGTCGAACCATTTCTCTTACGCAGTGAACTAATCATTCGCACGACTCGCGGTCGCTGTGTCACTGCCAAAGGATTTGAGCATCTAAAGCTAGCGCCACCGCCCAAAGCAGACGACCTGCCACTATTCGACAGCTAATCTTAGTAGCCGTCTGTGCTATCTACCGTCGGCTGCTGTCTACCTGCCGTTGGCAACCTTGGCAGCCACTGCTCTGTGTAGCCATCCTGTGTAGCCATCCTGTGCAGCCCCTCACGCCGCACCACCAGCCCCTCCACAGGGGGGCTTGGTCCGTTGCCCGACCGCGAAGTTTGGCATTCGCGCGACATAGCCCGCGAATTATGCGAGTCTGGGACTGGCAATAAATTATGCTGGAGTCAGCCGAATTAACAGTGGCAATGTTGCCCTTCCCTCCGGTATTGGAAACCAGTCAGCGATGGTTAAGAACACGAAAATGCGACGCGGGATATTCGCCATTGAAGGCGAGTGGTGTTCGGATCTACGGCAGGGATTGAGCTTCCGTCCGATCATCGAACTGTTATCGAATTTGGATGGCCGCATCTCTTTCGTACACCGTGACGCCGCGACTCGACAGGAGTTGTTCTATTACTTGGACAAGTGGACACAGAAGCGATACGCTGGCTATCCGATTCTCTATCTAGGCTACCACGGCGTACAAGAATCGATTTTGATTGGCGATGGGCGAGCGCGTGATCGCGAGTTGAGTCTACAGGAACTGGCAGTACAGCTCGAAGGCCGCTGTGACCGGCGCATTATTTTCTTGGGCAGTTGCGAAACCATGGATATGGATGCGCGGAAGCTTAAGGCCTTTCTTCGCCAAACTGGTGCTCTAGCCGTCTGTGGCTATCGCGAACGTGTGGATATGCTCCGCTCGGCAGCTTTTGAATTACTCTTGTTCCATGCCTTGTTGCAGAACACGCTAACCATCCAAGGGGCTCGTGCAACGGAGCGCAGCATTCAGCGCGATGAAAAACCGCTCTGCCAAGATCTGGGGTTCCGCATGGTGGTCCGCACGCCCCTTAGAGCTTAACGGTCGCGCCGTCTTGTTGAGACGACTGGAAACATGCGTCGAGCACGCGTTGGGTCTTCAATGTCCACTCCGGCCAATCGGTCGAGCGTTTTCCGGATAGGATCAAATCAGACAGTGTGCGGATCATGCGGACCTCTTGCGCAGTCGATTGGCCAGCGTCGTACTCGCGTACGGCATGACGCTGCATGTGATGCTCCATATGGAATTCACAGTTATCGATTTCGAAGTGATCATTGCCAACAAATGCAGATATCTCGCTACCGTGAAAAGGCAATACAAAATCGTTAACCCGCAGATAGCCGTCCGAGCCGCTGATGTGCAGCCACTGTTGGTTTTCGGTAATGAACGAGACGTAGAAGCCAGCGGATACGCCGCTCGGGAAGATCAGTTCTCCACTGAATTCGCCAGGCACACTGTTGGGGCTACCTGCGCCCTGCAACGGAGTCAGCAAGCGCCCACGTACTTCCGCAGGCAGTTCGCCGCGCATCGTCCACAAAAAAGCACGAATGCAGTACCACCCTAAATCGCCAAGACATCCGTGTGGTTCGAGTTCGCTGTTGGTGCGAATATTATTCTCACGAAAGTCGGCGTCGCCCGCAAAAGAAAACTGGCTGGTTAGGCGCCGAAGTTGTCCGACATTTTGTGCATCGTCTAGCAGACCACGGACCATCGGCAGACGCTGGCTGTGCATGAACATGACGCCGTCCATGTACTGAACGTTGTTTTCACGGCAACAAGCGAGCATCTCTTCGACCTGTTGTGCATTAATGGCTGCTGGCTTTTCTCCCAGCACGTGCTTTCCCGCCAGCGCTGCGCGCTTGACCCATTCAGCCCGCAAGGCTGTCGGGAGTGGAATGTACACAGCGTCGATCTCGGGGCTGGCCAACAGTGCCTCGTAGGAGCCGAAAGCAGTTGGGCGCACGCGTTGCGGAACTTGGGCGGAACATTCGTCGATAAAGCGATTGGCGGACTCGACACTGCGGCTTGCGACGCCAGCCACGATGGCATTGCCACTTAGATGCATGGCTTTCCAATTCTTACGGGCAATCGCTGCGGTACCTAGAATTCCGAATCGACAAAGTTTCTGTGACATAAGTTTGCAGGCAGATTGGAGAGTTGTAGTGGGAACAAGTCGTTCCAGAGAATAAAATCAAATATGCTATGTGAGGGCGGAGCGACCAACGATTACCAGGCACATATCGTCGGCTTGCGGCGTGTCAACAATGAATTTATGGACGTCGTCCATAATTCTACCACCAATGGACTTCAAATCGCCTTGACCATTGCGAACCAAGTCTTGTAAGCGAGCAATGCCAAACATCTCGCCGGTCTTGTTCGGAGCCTCGTTGATACCGTCGGTGTAAAGCACCAGGCGATCGCCAGGGTCAAGCTGAATGGTGGCTAATTCATAGGTGAAGTCTTCGATAATTCCAATCGGCACGCCGGCTGCTTCGTCACCTGGTTCTTCAACGGTACCATCATGCTTCAGCCACAGTGGTGCCATGTGTCCCGCGTTCACAATGTCCACACGGCCCGAGGGCGGATCGATGACCAAGCACAAAAGCGTCACAAATTTTTCGACGCCCAAGCCGCAGATTGTCTGGTTGAGCATGGTAATTGCAGCGGCTGGGCAGGCCTGACTGGCCAGTAAGAAACGCGTTTCAGCAGACAGCTTGGCCATTAACATGGCGGCTGCCACTCCATGACCAACTACGTCAGCCACGATGACCGCTAGCTTTCCATCCGCCAATTCAATGTAGTCAAAGTAGTCGCCACCGATCTGCTCGGCTGGCAAATAATAATGGTAGAACTCGTAACCATTGGAACCGGGGTCTTTCGAGGGCAAGAATGCGAGTTGAACATTGCGAGCTAACTCGAGATCCTGTGCAACGCGCTGTTGCTGCACCACCGTTTCGTGCAACTGAGCATTTTCGATCGCCACACCGGCTTGCGTAGCAATTCCAGCCAAGATCTCTAGGTCTCCAAGTTCGAATCGTCGCTTGGAATCCAGCGTATCCATTTGAATCGCACCGATTGGCTCACCGTCACTGTCCAAAAGTGGCGCAACGATAATCGAGCGGATTCTGAAGTCAGAGATACTATTGGCCAGTTCGAACCGTTCATCACTGCTGGCATCCAATGAAATGATGGCTTCCCGCGACTCCATGACTTCTCGCATGACGGTGCGACTGATGCGAAAACTAGCCTCCTGTTCTTCCTGTCGCGTCTTGATCCACCGCGGTACTAACTCGTCGCCTTCGGCGCAGGACGATGAACGCACGATCTGCTTGCAAGAAGACTTTGAAAAGTGTGTCCAGTACACGTGGCAATACCTCCTCGAGTTTCACCGCCCGTCCAAGGCTTTGCGTGATTTCCAAGACGGCTTTAAGGCGTACTTCGGAACTGCTTGTTAATTGGGAGCCGCCGACTGTGCCACGGATATCCAGCTTGCTTTGCACGGCGCGCGGCGATTGTTCTTTATCGTCATCGTCAATTAGCATGACCCCAAAAGAGGAGCCGTCGCCTGCCATCGCAGCGCCGGATAACATTTCGCTGCTTATGTCCGATTCAGCATGATAGGAAAACTCGACGTCACAAATACGGATCAAATCGCCATCTTCTAGCATGGTGCGGGCGGCTATCAATTGGCCGTTTAAGAACGTCCCGTTGCGACTCTTGAGATCCTCCAACTCGTGGCGCCCGTTTACAGCATGCAACCGCGCGTGTTGTCGGCTAACTGCCCCAACGTCGATCGTTACGTCGCAATCCGGATGTCGCCCCAAGACGGTCACGGGATTGTTCAGGTCATACTGCTTTCCAAATCCCGAGCCGCTAATCGCTGTCAAAAACGCCATGTATCCTCACTTTCTTCACACCAAAACATTAGGGCACGTCCAACGCTTCCTTGACCATCAGAGCGAATGTCTCTGCCGGTGTTTTATCAAATCCAATATTGGGGTCTTGTCGCGTGTTTGCGAGGTTTTCGGCATTTTTCATAAATGAACGAATCTGGGCGGCGGTCAAGTTATCGCGAACTTCGACGCTCAGCAGATCTTGTCGCACCTCGGTCAGTTCTCGCATGGTTTGCTCCAAATCTGAACGCGACAGTTTTCGCTCCGCTGCCATTCGCAATAGCCTTTCGTTCAAGCGTTGCAAGGCCTGCTGTTCGACTTCCGTTAGCCCCGCCTGGGGAGCTTGGGCGACAATGGACTGAACATTACCCCACAAACACACGGGGTTATCTTGCAAACAATTCCGTAGTCGCAGCAATTGCTCTTTGGAGATCTCTTGGTTGGCGATCCGCGGCACTAGATCTCGCAGTTGCTCAAGGATGGATTGTTTGTCGGCCGGAGCTAGCTGGCTACTTTCTACCCAGGGAATCAATTGTTTATTGATCCCCTTTTCTGCATATGCGTACTGATCGCTGAATACAATCCAACTGCCAAATCCGCAGACGCTGCTAAACACCGCCAAGAGCAGGATACTGACCACCAGACAAGCCGGCCCCAGGGATGGCTCTTTGCTGGATGCATCTTGCGAAGCAGAATTTTCGTCGGAAGCGGACACAAACGGTTCCTCGGGGAGATTGCCTATAGATCGCGATACTCGATCTTGAGTATTTCGAACTTCAATTTGCCTTTGGGCACATCGACTTCGACTTTATCGCCGACTTTCTTGCTCATCAGGGCACTACCGATCGGGCTGGTCGACAAGATTTTTCCCGAGTCGTAATCTTCGTCGCCAGCGCCAACCATGGTGAATTCTTCTTCGTCGTCGTAGTCTAAATCTTTAACCGTGACAGTAGCCAACAAACCAACCTGGTCCTTGGCGACCTTGCTAGGATCGATGATATAGGCGTTGGCGATCTGTTGCTTTTTTTGGTTGATCTTGGCTTGCATAAAGCCTTGGTTTTCGCGCTGCGCATGGTACTCAGCGTTTTCTTTTAAATCGCCTTCTGCCCGCGCTTCGGCAATTTTCTCTGCAATGTCGGGCATCTCGACATTCTCAAGGTGATCGATTTCGGCTTTTAACTCGTTGTATTTTTCGCGAGTCATCGGAACGGGTTCCGACATGGCGCACTCCTGTTTATGATTGGGTGGCTAGCTGAACGGCCACTTGAATTAACAAAAAACACGACCTCTTTCTCTATCGAAAAAGAGGTCGCGCAGTAAAAGTCTCGTGGCTACATCTTAGCGTTCAGGGTCTTGGTAGATCAAGCGTCCGCAGGCAGGGCACAACACGGGCTGACCTTGCAAGAGTTTATCAAGCAATTGTGGGGTCAGGCTCTGGTAACAACCCGAGCAACAGTTACCTTCGAGCTCAGCCATAGCATCTTCGCCTTTGACAGCCACGAGCCGCAAGTATTCACGCTTAAAATCTCCGCTCAGCCCTTTTTCGGCCTCGACCAACTCAGCCTCGACTCGCGCTAGCTCGCTTTCGAGTACAAGGCGTTTGTCCGCTACCTGCTTCTCGATCTTCTCAACTTCACCACGCACCTCAGCCACGGTGGCTTCCGTGACTTTCTGCGTCTCAACCATCTCGTCAATGGACTCAAGCAGCTCCAAAATCTCGTCTGACAGTACCAAATTGGCTTGTTTGTCAGCCGCAATCTGGTCTTTCAATGCTTGATACTCACGGTTTTCTTTGGCGGCATTCAGTTTGCCATGCAGTTTGACGATTTTTTCTTCACGCTCCTTCATCTGTAACTGCTTGCTGTCCGCCTCGACTTTCATTTGCATCAACTTTGATTTTGCAGCCGCCGCAGTGTCTTCTGCATGCTTTAGTTTTGCTTTCGCAGCCGCTACCATCTTGGGGCCACGCGCAAGTTGCCCCTTCAAATCGGTTTTTTGACGATTTACACGATGAAGAAGCTGAACGAGTGAAGCTGCAACAGTCATCAGAAGTTTGGGAGGTGGAGTTTGCGAGTGAAGCGGGGGGTGTCGATCGGTAGACTATACAAGCTATTTTGATAAGCTGTGCAGGCTAGATGGTACAACACGAATCCGCAAAGTGAAACCAGCAGCAACCAATTCATAGGTTGTTTAGCATTAACTGTAAATCGAGATTGCTATTTGCCATGATGATTATAACGCCGTCAACGACGAAAGTGGGCTGGATCGGTACCGGTGTGATGGGCGCAAGCATGTGCGGACACTTGATTCGCGCAGGATATCACACTACCGTGACAAACCGCACACGGGCAAAAGCCCAGCCGTTACTGGACGCTGGCGCACAATGGGCGGATTCACCACGGGAATTGGCTGAACGAAGCGACGTTGTTTTTTCCATCGTTGGCTTTCCACAAGATGTCCACGATGTGTTCCTGTGTCCCGACCGCGGCGTTTTGGCCGGCTGTAAGGCAGGGAATGTGATCGCCGATATGACCACCAGTGAACCCACTCTGGCCCGAGAGATCTACCGTGCCGCGCAAGCCATTGACGTTCACGCGCTCGATGCTCCGGTTTCTGGGGGAGATAAAGGTGCTCGTGAGGCCGCATTGTCGATCATGATCGGCGGTGACGCTTCCGTCGTGGAAGCCCTGACGCCCTGTTTGCAAGTCATGGGAAAAACGATTGTGCATCAGGGACCCGCTGGCTCTGGGCAACATACCAAAATGGTCAACCAGATCTTGATTGCCAGCGGCATGGTCGGTGTGTGCGAAGCGCTTATCTACGGATTCAAGGCAGGCCTGGATCTGCACACCGTGCTGCGAAGTGTCGGTTCTGGCGCCGCTGGCAGTTGGTCATTGTCGAATCTTGGCCCTCGAATCATTGATGGCAACTTTGACCCGGGCTTCTTCGTCGAGCACTTTGTCAAAGACATGGGAATTGCCTTGGCCGAAAGCCGCCGCATGAATCTCAGTCTCCCCGGCTTGGCCTTGGCCGAACAGCTGTACCAATCGGTGCAAGCCAAGGGCTGGCGTAGGAACGGCACACACGCCTTAACGCTCGCTCTTGCCGAAATGTGCGGCTTCGATTGGCGCCAACGCTAGATCGTTGCCCCATCCCGCAGATCCCACTTCCCTACTTCATCTGTACGTCTGTTCAGGCATCCTAGACCCATTCACACGCTGCTCATACGATGTGAAGCCACTGGATGAATGTCTTTTTGGTCATATGACAATGGTTGGTACGAGTGGAAGTTCATAGAAATGGAGATTCGGAACGCTTCGACGAGGATTTGCTCCAAGTTCTGGGCTACCTGAACTTCTCGTCTGGAAAAATCGACTCAAAGACCCTGGCCTCCATCAATCGTTTGTACGCAGACGCATTGCCTGGCGGGCCGTATGAGGGCATGCCCGCATGGCTCCAAATTCAGCTTTGGCTGCAAGACGCGCTCGCAAAAATCTCAGAGGTGAACCCAGCTTTTGCAGATATCGAACAGGCAGCGGCTGTCATTGAGCTTGCCTGGCTAAATCTGTTGCCGGCGTACTTGGATTTCCATCGTGATTTGCTGTTTCACCAGGAGGCCGAAGGCATCTTTAACGGGTTCTTCCTTGGTAAGGCCATCGAGGCCGTACTTCTTCAAGGTAGCCCTTGGGATGAAGCGGATCGCATTGTGGCGGCCGCCATCAAACATCTCAACGATTATGTGGGCCATCGACCGGTTGCTGTCTTGGAAGGCCGACGTTTGGAGCCCTACGATCATGAGTGGGTGCGTCCAATTCCCGTATATTTAGCCGGGGTCGGCCCAACGACTGGGCACTACGAAGCGGTAATCCGGCAATGCATGGACATTCTACGCCACACACCGCCCGACATTCTGCAACAGGCCAGTTTCGATCTGGACATGTTGGATGAATTATCGATCGATCCGCGAGCCTACGACTTTGATCACCCAGTAAATCAGCGACCCAACTACCATTTTGGTCAGTGGGATCCACATTGTATTGACAACGCAGGCAATTATCGGCGTTTTGTGATTCAGCAGGTTACGCTCGATGCACTGCTGGCGCGAGTGACGACGGAACGAAATCTGCCGCCGGACGAGCTATTGGTTGAAGCAGCCGCCGTATTGGCGGGGACGATGCTCATGGCTTCAGGGATCTGCGGGTTCGGGCCCGGAGCGTTTGCATCAACCGTAACGCTCGCCAGTTTATTAGGTCCAATCGCCCAGTATCGCGACGAATTCTATGAACAATTCTTAGAAAATTTGTCAGGTCCGCATTACGAACGTCTAACCGAAGAGCAAAAGCTGAGGCGCCAAGCGCTTGGCGGTGCGCGACAACACCTCAATACACACCTCGCCAAACATCGAGCGAGTCAACTGGAACACGTGCAGCTCGCCCGACTGTTTGCGCGAATGGGGCACGCTGCGGCGTCGAAAGAGCAGTCGGATATCGTGCCTGTGCCGTCCGCTCGCATCATTTCACGCATTGATTGCCTAATCACCGCCGCCGATCACTTTTTGCAAAATGACCTGTTGGATGAAGCCGTAGCGATTGCGCCGCAAGTCATCGATTTGGTACAGCGCGGCATACACTGCGGCGCGATCGTCGACCCGTGGAACATTCTGGGATTTGCCGGCAATTTCTCGCGTTTCGATGGCCCAGATTCGGCCGTACACGACCATCGTATCGAGGACTTGGTCCAGTTGATGGAGTTTGTGTTTGCGCTGCAGTCGCGGATTTGGCGCGAGGCTTCTGCTGCTGGGCGAGCCGATCTCTGTGTTCAGATTGAATCCCAACTGCGCTCCACGGCGGAATGGTGGCGACGCTTTGCGGCGCACGAAGTTGCGGATCTTGAGGCGACGGATCCAATCGAGACCCTCGATTCTGCCGTGCTTGTTGCAAAAGCTCTTGAGCTATGGCACGCTGGCGGAGCGGCCACAGGCGATGTGAGATTTTGGGCTCCCCACGCCGAACTGTTCGACTCCGCTAAGGCATACGCGCTGGTTGTTGAATCACTGCTCGAACGCAACGACTTTGTCGCCTCCATGGCACTGCTCGTACACTGGCTAGGGCAAGCTGATCGCGTAGGACTTGAGAAAGGTGACGATTCTTTCTCGGACTTGGCGCGGCGTTGGATGCAACAGCTCGAACACCAATTGCAGGACTGCCCTAATCCCGATTGGAGCGTCGCTCACAAGTTTTTCGATTACCTCGAAGCCAACGCGGAGCACTTCTGGCAACCGCCTGTTTTCCGGCTTGGCCAGCCCGATCGTGAAGCTTCCACCGACAACACACACGACTCAGTCGGCTTTGAGGATATGTTCAGCGACGACCTGGCAAGCCAAACAGAGGATGAGGGCCTGTTTGACGCCGCCTACGAAGGGGTTGTGTACAACGACACGACCGATGATGGAATCGATAGCGACACCCCGGAAGAGGGTGGGGGTAGTGAAACGACAACGGAGCTGATTGAGGAGTCAAATCGGCTCACGCAGCACTTGAATTTCTTGACTGCCCTGGCTCAGATGTGGAAGGGTGCGGCACTTAGTCGACAGCTACGGGCGGAGCTGGCGCCAGATGCGTCCTGTCGTGAACAACGCCTGCATGCCATGGAGGCATGGGCGGCTCAAGCGGCGCAGAATCGACACGGGCTGCTGGTGTTGTTGCAAGCCGTCGCGGCACATAAAATCCCCAAAGGCGGCACCGATCATGACGCCATGTCACGTTACGACCGCCAGCGTCTCGTCAAAGAATCACTGCTCGATCGCATTATTAGTGCTGCCGTTGAAACATCCGATGCACGGCGTTTGTTACTCGCCAACTTGGATGCTTGCGGCGCAGCGGGTGCTTCGCTTGACGCCGAGTTGCAGAAATTGAGCGATGATGACCGGCTGTCCGTTCGCATTATCGGCGCACTACTTTACGGCGACTATGAAGCGATCGATAAGAACTTTGGACAGTTGCTCGCAGCTCTGCGGTCCAAGAAGCTGCTGTATATTCCGTTGGCGCGGGGTGGCGATCCCGCTCTGATCTTTAGCGTGCGTTTGCGGCGACGCATGCTATCCCATCTGTTGGTCTGGTTACCACGTCAAGGATTCTTTTATCACACTTGCCACTTGATCGAAACCGCTCGGTTTATGGAGCATCACAATCCGATCGGACCTGGAGCGGTTACCGAATTTGATGACTTATTCAAATTGTGTTTTGTCTCCATGGTCCGCTCGGTCGTCCAGAATTCGATCAACTGGCGAATCGATGAACTGCGGGCCGGAGAGTCCCTGGAGTCGATGGACGCCGAAGAATCGGACAGTGATCGTGCCGATGAGGAAACTGACAAGCCGAAATCATTCCGCTTGCGACGTTCGTCTCACCTGGATCCAAGTGATCTCGAGGGTATCGACTTGGACCGCCACGACGGGGCAGCCTTGCAGGACTTAGAGCCAAAGTCCGATGAGCTCATCGCCGTCCTCGAACACTTGACGGAAGTCATGTTGGGCAGTTGGTTATCGCACAGCCGCACACTCCGCTTGAGCGTGCTAGAAACCGTGGACAGTCAACGAAATTGGTCGAAGCTATGCGAATTCATTCAACAGTATGGTGGTCCCATCTTTACTCAATCCTTCTTGCGCTTAGGCAATGTCCGCGCAATCTTGCATCAGGGTGTGAGTAATTGGCTCAACATGCTGATCGAGGAAGGAGACACCGAGAATTTTGAAGCACTGTTTAATGACATCGATGAAGGTAGGATTTCTCGCCGCGAAGTCGAGAAGCTGTTGACCGTCGTACTCGAAGCCATTATCGACCACTATAGCGAGTACCGAGATTACAACAGCACAACAACACAGTCCGATCGCGGCGAAATGCTGTATATGCTGCTTGACTTTCTTCGTCTGCGAGTCCGTTATGATCGAGTTAGTTGGAATCTAAAACCGATCTATTGGACACACGAAGTGTTGGTACGCGGTGGTTGCCATCAAAGTGCCCAGCAGTGGCGTCGCGCTTTGGCAGAGCGTATCGGTCGCGAAAGCGAAATGTACATCGAACATTTAATCGAACTGCAACAAAAATATGCGATGCGCATGCCGACGGTCGCCGATCGTTTGCACGAACGTTTCACGCGGCCCATGACCGTAGATCGCATGCGATCGTTGGTGGGGCCAGCCATCCGGGAATTTCGCGAGACCGGTGAAACTTCGGATCTGTTCGATCTGCTGATTGAAGAATGCAAACTAATGATGGAACAACCCACCGGAGTAGGCTTGGATATTCCGCAATGGCTGGCTGCCTTGGAGGATGAAGTCGATAGCGTACTGGAGCGACAACGCGGCTTCTTTCAGCATCCTCAGTACGACTCGGCTATTTCCTTCCATGCGATCACCAGCGAATTGATCATCCAGCAGTTAACTGAAGCTTCGAAGAACATCAAGACTCTCAACTTGACCAGCGAGTAACCATGACCATAACGGAATCTAACCATTTTGACGTGTTAGTCATCGGTACGGGGCCCGGCGGTGAGGGCGCGGCTATGCAAGCTGCCAAAGAAGGTAAGCGTGTGGCGATCTTCGAGAAGCATTCGCGTATCGGCGGCGGCTGCACGCACTGGGGCACCATTCCTAGCAAGGCGCTGCGGTTTTCAATCTATTCGATCATGGAAGCCCTCAACAACCCGATTGTCAAGGAACTTGGGATCCGTACTAGTCCCACTCTCGAACAATTGCGTAGCAGCAGTCGTGTGATTATCGCCAAACAAGAGTCAATGCGACAGACGTTTTATGATCGCAATCAGGTGCCTGTGATCAATGGCACTGCCCGCTTCGTCGATGCCAATACGATCGAAACTGAAGATGGGATACAGTATCACGCAGATTATATTGTTATCGCCAGCGGCTCACGTCCCTATCGCCCCGACAACATCGATTTTAGCCACCCACGCATCTATGACAGCGACACTATTTTAGAAATGACCGAACGTCCCCAGTCGATTACGGTATATGGTGCTGGCGTGATCGGCTGCGAATATGCCTCGATGATGCGCAACTTGAATATCAAAGTCAACCTGGTGAACACGCGCGCCAACTTGCTCGAATTCCTCGACGACGAGATCATCGACGCCTTGTCCTATCACTTGCGTGATCAGGGCATCTTGATCCGCCACAATGAAACTTGTTCTAGTGTAGAAGGCAAGAGTGACGGAGTTATCCTGTCGCTCGAAAGCGGCAAGCAGATTAAGACAGATGTTTTTTTGTGGGCCAACGGACGAAGCGGCAATAGCGACGAGCTTGCTCTGGAAAATATCAACGTTGCTCCCACCAAACGCGGTCACTTGCAGGTGAACGAATACTATCAGACGCAAGTTCCCAATGTGTATGCCGTGGGCGACATCATCGGCTTTCCCGCCTTGGCCAGCGCTGCATATATGCAAGGGCGTGCGGCAGCTCTGCACCTGTGCGGTGACACCGAACGCTGTTTGAAGCTTAGCGACATTCCCACTGGCATTTACACCAGTCCTGAAATCAGCAGTATTGGTCGTACCGAGCGCGAATTGACGGCTGAAAAGATACCCTACGAAGTTGGCCACTCGCAGTTCAAAAGCCTGGCTCGCGCTCAGATCACTGGCCGCGCTATCGGCATGCTCAAATTACTTTTCCACCGCGAAACGCTTGAAATTCTAGGAGTTCATTGTTTCGGTGCAAATGCGGCAGAGATCGTTCACATTGGTCAAGCCATTATGAAACAACCTGCGCCACATAATACACTTGAGTACTTCATCAACACGACCTTCAACTACCCCACGATGGCCGAAGCCTATCGCGTCGCCGCACTAAACGGCCACAACCGCCTGTTCTGAATTCCCACGTCCTCGGATATCGTCCCCACCGCTGACCTTACTTGGCGTCACCTTCCGAGCGAACAGTGCTCCGCGTTGCTACCCTATACTTACTCCATGCACCAAGTGGTCTGCCGCGTTCTTCGCTCGTATGGTTTAGCAATCACTGCAGCTGAGTGCGATGTTCTCTGGCCACGTCAAGAGGTACGCCCAAATCGTAGATCGACTGAGGGCCACTTTCTGGGTAATCGATTTGCATCGTAAGACTCCTGCTATCTTGGAGTCTACTCCACTGGAGAGGGAGTCCGCTGATTGGATCGACCAGAAAAAGGACGGTAAATATACTTTCATGGCCCTCATCAACTGCCCTGATTCGAAATTCGTATTGCCATCGCTGCGTGCCTTCGACTTCCAGGACACTTCTTGACTGTGAAATGATTTCATCCGGACCGGATAAGTTAGACACCGCGGCACCAGTAGACATATTATCAAACAGGTGCTCTAAATGCCCAAACTCACCAGGCATTGGTTGGTAGTTGTCTTCAATCAGCAAACGTTCTGACTCCCGATACCAACAGCTAGTCGAGTCGCTGGCTCGTTGGAAATGCGCGAATTCGGTATCACCAAATCTTGCCGCAAAAACTCCGGTTCGGAATGAAATCCAAAACTCCATTGGGTCGCCATTGAAGTGGACTCCTGACAAGTGAACCCACGGCTTTTGGCGAACCTGAGTTACAACTTGCCCCCAGGCTTGCGAAGAATTTCTAGACAGTAATGGAACGCCAAAGACAATCCCACCTGCGACAGCCGCCATCGATGCGCCTAGCAGTCTACGTCTTGTAAGTACAGACGTATCACGCCGACGCATCTGATGGCGCATTTCATGACGCCGCGCACGAATTGCATTTCTCAATCGTGGCTCAGCAGAAGCAGGCACCGGGGAATTAAAGCTCTCGCTTACGAGTCGATCGACCCATGCAGAATCACTTGTCTTATTCATGCTTCTCATCTCCTTGTGGATTTAAATGCTGAAGAACTATCGAAAGCCTATGGCGTGCACGTGCAACGTGCGTTCGTACGGACGAAGAGCTACAACCCAACGTTCTTGCTATCACGTCATAATTCTGCTCATGAACGACTCGTAGAGTGAAGGCAATTGCCTGGTTTCGCGGAAGCGACGCTATCGCATTCATGACCGTCTGTTTTGTTTCTGTGCGCTGGGACGCTTCTTCAGGAGAAGATATTCGGTTTTCAATACGCATGGCTTCAACGACAGGCTTCGCGTCGCGTCGTACGCGTTTGCGTAGTAAATCCAGCGCGCATTCCGTACAGATTTTGATCACCAAAGCAGATGGAACTGGGTGAGCCAGGACCCTCTCCCATCGCCTAACTACGATGGCCATTGCATCTTGCAACGCATCCTCTGCATCGTGTGCATTCGCCAGAATGTTCCACGTAATGCTCAGCAAGCTTCGCTCAATTGGCCGCACGATTTGTTCGAAATCGTCCTGCAGTTTGTCCAAGTCACTGGCCTCGCTTCTATTGATTTTCGTCTGTACTCCAATCAATAAACCGTCAACCGCCCTTGCTTTGTCGACAGCCAACCCTGAAAACCGAGAAATAAATAACAGAATTTTGGCTGATGGTGTCGCGAGAGCTGGGGGAGCTCCCCAGAACGCACCCTCTTCATAACGATTCTCTGTTCTTGAAATCTCGCAACTCATTTGTCACTCAGGAGTTTGTGAATCGTGATCAGTAGAACCAGCCATTTTTAGCAAGATTGGCTGTGTGGTAGGGATTGGTTGATCGCAAGATTGTTGGTTCTGACTAGAGTGTATGGAGGGCGGCGTCAGTTTTAGAAAACGCCTCGCTGAGAAGTAACTACCTCGCAGCGAGATTCTGACTTACGGGATAGCAGTCCTGCTTATTACCTCATCAATCCCGATCTTCAGCTCGATGCTTCGCAAGGTGCGAAGCCTGATTCTTCACCTTGTCAGTGCTTGTGGCAACGGTGTAATCGCCTTTACGCAGTCATCCCGCAAGTGTTCTGGCACAGAAGATTGCCGAACGTTGGTCGAGTCGAGCGAACCAGAAGCGGCAGCAGGCTAGGCGGAGGCCAACCGTAGGTACCGTTGAAACAGATCGCGGTAGAGCCAAGCATCGGGAGTCGTGTAAGGCCTATCGCTTGCGGAAGAAATAACAGCTCGGTGGAAGTTGAGCGGATTGCGAGTCAGGAGCAGTCCATCAATCAGCTCGTGTTGTTTTAGTGATACAAATCGCTCAAAGAATGGCTTCAGGGAGAAAAATCCTGCCGTCGGCCTGGCCGCAATATCGTGGACTGGTCGATTGATCCCAAGACGCCTCACAAGAAATTCTGTAGCTCTTTATGCGACAACGCCGTGCGCGCGGCGGTGACACGAGTCGAGCGCTACTACAGATCGCTCGGTTATGGGAGCAATCAGGTCGAGTAACCGCATGCAAGTCCTCTTGGCTAGGCCTGGTTCGCGTGTCCAGCTTAGGGCTTTCGAGCGTGTGGTCTTACGATGTTGAGTTGTTTAGCCTGCCAAAAGTGACCTGCAAGCCGCTTGACTGGGAGGACTGGTTCCAAAAGCGTGAGAAGCTATTCAGACGATGCCACTGTCAACAACGTCTCCTGCGGTGACTTTGAGCTCACTTGACTGAGGATTGATCTACGCCTTGAGCGTTATCGAATCGTCCAGCCCAACTGATAGTCTGATGGCTCGTTCATTATCCAAGTACGGCCAGTTGTCACCATTGGTCTACTGCGTCTTGGATGATGCGTTGGTGCTCGTCGATGGTCGTTGCCGGTACAGGCACGCACTTAAAGGCGTGACTGTTCTGCAAGCACGCAGGCTCGAGACCGATGGAACAGGCGCTAAGGCTGCCATCTTCAATCTCAATCGCATCACCAGCTCGACCCAATGAACTGGAAGAATCTGCGGATCATCTATGGCTAGTACAGATGACGGGCTTACAAGTAGAAGTTGCCGCATGCTCGGGCGGCATAAGTCTTGGGTCAACCGGCGTCTGGCATTGATCGAGCGATTAACGGATGAGCGCGAGAATCGCTCAGGCTTGTCTGCTCTCACCCACACAAGCACGCCATTTAACGGCTGCCGGCAACCAAAACGCGGCTCGTAGTGTGCCAGCGAGCATGCACTCTGTACCGCGTGAATTGAGCGAGGCTGTGCGACTGTTACAAGCCGCCAGCACGCGAGAGCAAATTGAATTCGTACTTGAAAGCCTCGCCAAGCCATACGTCAATCGCAAGATTCTATGTGCATCAGTGGGATCCACGACTGAGTACTGGTGGCAACTGCTTCGCGGCTTGGGAATTCTGCTCGATTCGACGACCAAGATGAACCATTGGTTGCGCTTCAGGACGTGGTGGAACTACAAGCTTGCGATCGGCCAGTGCTCTTGCCTGCATCAGCAAGCTGAGTGAGGAATCAACACTGTTAGCGGAATCGAGCCGTGACTTCAGCAAGGAGCTTGAATTGCCATGAGTGTTTCACCCGCTCAAGAGAATGAGATCATCCACGCTGGACCAGTGGCCAGATGGCCTATCGCGCACATGTCGCTTGGTCGCTATGATCGCTCGCGTGATCGCCGAGCATCAGCGCGGGACGAGCTCTCCTGTCGCTGGTCATTGACCTAAGACAATCGCTCGTAAGACGAAGCTTGATCCATTCATCGATCAGCTGCGCCAACTGAACGTTATCCCAGCCTTACCGGTGCTGCGCGCCTTCGAGAGCGCGCAGCCTGGGTTACGCAGGCAGCCACTCCACGTTACGCATGTACTTAAAGGTCTTATCGCCCGAAGCCCAAAGCACCCGTAGTTCGCTTCGAAACTGCAACCGGGGCGCACAGGCTCAATGGACTGGTCAACTTACACGATCAACTTTACGCAAGAAGGCAAGCGTCGCGTCGAGTGTTCGTTATATCTGGGGACGGTACGCCAGCATCTGCTTCATTGAGCGCTGGCGACTTCGAGACCAAGTTACCACGTCAGCACACTGCGGCTTTCGAACATCTCAGTGGCGTGGCAGCGGTATGCCTGTACGGACAACATGAAAAAGTCGTGGTCACGCGATGGGAAAGTTAGACGACAGCTGATTTACATCAGTTTATCACTGGCGACGGCACTATGGATTCAGGCCGTGGGCTTGTCAGCCCGAACGTCCTGAGACCAGCGGCAAAGTGAAACGCCCATTCGATTATGCGTCGAGAAAAACTTGTCAATGGTCGGTCGTTTCGCACGCTTGAGCATCCGAACGAGGTAACTCGTTGGTGGCTGGCGAAGTCAATGACAGCCGCATTCACGGTACAACCAAGCGGTCGCCTATAGATATGCACGGCGAAGAGAAACCGCATCTGATTCACTGCCAACCATGTTTGATACCGCCGGCGTCGTCTACCGGATCGTCGATATGGAAGGTTTATCAGCTACGCTGACAATCGTTACTCAGTTCCGTGGCGGCTGATTGGTCGATGCTACCGATACGAGTTATGAAGACTTCAACTTCAGATCTATAACGCAATGGTCGAACTGGTGGCAGAGCACGGCCTGTTGCGAGGCCGAAATGAAAGCGTATCGACTGGACCATCTGCCACCCAAAGATTATGCTCAGCAGCTCATCCTGCTTCGTGAAAAGTACCGCACTGGGGACCGACTGGCCAGGAATACTTGATGGCTCTGGTAGAAAAAATGTCGCTACGGAAGGATGAAGCCGCGAGTCCTCTCACTGCTGCAAGGCTATCCAGTGAAGGATGGCCAGTTGGCTATGGCTCGTGTGATTCAATATCACGCTTATGATGGCTATCAATCTCTTGAAGGTGAGCCTGGCGCACTTCGGCACACCGAAAGCTAACTGGGAACTTCTCAGCCATGATCAAGAGACATTGCAACAACTCCTCACGGAATCGACGCGTGAAGATCCGCAGGAGAGTAAGAATATCAACAAATGTTCGACCAGCAATCCCAAGTCCAAGGTGATGAGTTCCAAGACAATGAAACCCAAAACAATAAGCAAAACCAAGAACCATCGAGAGGCGATTGCCCAGTATCTGGAGATCCTGAAGCTGAGGAGACCGAGGAACAAGCCATTGATCGCTTCTTGCAGCACCACAGTCAAGCCGCCAGCATCTCAGAGCCAGTGGCTAAGTTCTTGAAGCGACCGGCTACACTAGTCAAGAGGTTGCCATCGCCTCTCGAGTCAGACGGGCTGCATTCCCAACCGATGCGACGCTCGAGTCTTACGGACTGGACCTCTCGTAATCCCACCAATGATCGCAAAGAACCGTTCTGGAACTGGCCACCGGGCAGTTCATCTCGCAAAGAAAACGTAGCTTTCTCGTGGGGCTTATCCGCTTGGAAAACACACCTTATCTATGGGCGCCAGTGCTGTGCCTTGGGCTATCGTGTGCGGTATGAAACCATGTGCGAGTTTAATCGAATCTGTCAACAAGGCTCGAGCCATCAAGGCACTCACTCCTAAAGTAAAAAAACACTACTGCTCGTGCGATTTACTCATCATTGATGAATTCATTTCGAGAAGCTTGAGCGGAAAGAGGTGCCCGATGCACTTAGTCTGCTTTACAAAGTGATCGATGGTCGTGCAAACCGCCGAACCTCTACGGCGATTATCACGAACGTAAACTTCGACAGCTGACAGATTACCTAGGTGATCCGCCGATGACTATGGCCCTGCTTGATCGCGTTGTCGATCAGACCAACTTGATCACCTTCGAAGGGGAATCCATCCGACACCTCAAGAACAAATCGAAGAAGTGAGAATCGACTATCGAGCACTAAAGCAGCGGGTTCGGATCCGATCTGTTGATGAGTATTGCGTGGCATCCACAAGGGCCGTGAGCATGAACCTGGCGGCCCTTGCCCATTACCCACTTGCCGTGAACAGTCGTTGACTTTAACTAGCCACAGCTGCTTCAACGTTCAGCGTCAACACTGAACGGAATATCTATCACTGTTTCCGCTGTCACTGTGCCAGGATTCGTTCTGGACTTCTGGCAGACCTACAAGGCCATCACTCTGCATCAGGCCGCCATCGAACTGGTTTCAAATGGTCAACTCAAGAACCAAACGTCGAGCTAAATTCGACTCCCAATCACGCAACCACCACAAAGCCAATCTTGTGAAGGGGTGCCTGGTTCTACGTTGCGAATGACACTCAGAGCTTAGCGATTCCGAGTCGGGATGCATTTCATGTGCGATTCTTGCGAACGCGATTCAATTCCTCGTAATTAGATTTAGCAATACTTTTCGCACCAGCTCTGCGCCTCCGGCATGCCGGTTTGGGACCAATACGGTCCGGTGTCCGTGTGCTTGCTGTTCGTGGCGGAAACCGTTTCCACGTCGACTTCAACCATTCCTCCGGCTGCTGCAACCTTCTTCAAGAGATTGACAAAACGGTCATTCTGAATTCGCCTTCTTTCAGCTCCGGTTGTTCCCGGAACAATTGAAGTGCGTAGAGCACCCCTCCCCGTGGCCTCCGAAAACGCAGCCGATCCGTCAGTCGGCCAGAGATCAACATAGACCGGAATGAACTGTCTTTTGGGTAGCTTCGCTAACGCACGTAAGATGAGGGACGTTTTTCCCATCCTGCGTTCCGCGTAGACAAAACATCGTCCCGCCGACTTCATGGTTTCCGTCAGGTCGCGCAACTCCCGTAAGCGATTGCAGAACGCACTGTTTCCGACGATGCCACCATAAGAAAAGGGATTCACCACAGCACCTCTCCAGAATACGCAACATGCGTAACGCATTTTGCGTAATTTGCTTGATGATGGCAAGCCCCAGAACCTCGGCGAACGTGACGGGTAAAAAAGACCTCGGCGAGTGTGACGCCCAGCGTGGGACTTTCTCGGGATTCTCTTTTTCCTAAAACCCGACCTCAAAGCAGCATACAAGATCAGAGGCCGCTCCGACTAAACCGAAACCGAGTTCAGGTTTGCTGGTTTCGCGAGCTTGGCCGGGGTACAATCAAAGCATGAATCCACAAATCACTCCCGAAATCCGAAGTGCTCTCGAGCAACATCCTGTTGGGCCGGTTCGCCTTGACGGTGATGCTGAGGGCGGCCCTGTTTATTTAGTCCGGTTGGATGACCTCGCCAACCTGCAAGAGCTAATTGACGGTCGAGTGCGCGATGCGTTAGGGGACGCTGATGACGACATCGCTGCTGGGCGTATCGTCGACTGGAATCCTGGAGAGATGAAGCGTCTCGGACGAGAGCGTTCATCTGGCTTTGATCAAAGCTGATGCCAAGGATACGACTCACCGCCTTCGCTCAAAGCGATCTTTCGGAAATATGGCACTACATTGCTGTGGAGCAACAAAGTCCGCTTAATGCTGACTCGATAGCCGATGACTTTGACGAACGCTTTCAATTCATTGCGCTGCATCCCCATGCAGCTGAATTGGTCGAGCATTTGCGTCCAGGAACTCGACGCTCGATTGTTCAGAAACGATTCCTCGTCTTCTATGAACCCGAATCCGATGGCATCTTGATTCTGCGTGTCTTGCACGGCGCTCGCCTCATTCGGCCCGAAGATCTTGAATAGGTACCGTTGAAATTTTCTTCGCCTCGCCTTCAACAGTTGCGATCCTCGGGCGAACGTGACACCGACCTTTGACTGATTCTCGACGCAATGCTTGTTCAGCTGCGCACGCAAAATGGCGAAGGGGTCTTTGGCTTTGAACTCGTAAAGCTGCTTGGAATTGATCGAATCGTAGATCTCCTTCGCCGTCATAGGAGCTTTATTCGCTTCGAGCACCGTCACCACTACGTCTGCAATTGATTCTCGCGCCTTCAGGATTTTGCCTCACAGGTTAATGCGACAAGGTCGCCAATATTCTTAATCTTGTTTGGAGTTGTGACCAAGACTGAAAAGGCTGCCATTTTCAGCGGAGTGGGCACTGCCAGGAGCGAAGGGGTAGTTCTTACTTCAGTTCTTACTTTTCTTGCTACTTGATCGAAGAACGAGGTCAATTCTGTGCTCATTCTTCGTTTTTCTTGATTACTTCTAAGTAGCGGCCCAGAGAGGGGCCTATGAAAAAGTTGCCCAAGGAGCCATTGGCGTGGCTCCTCGGGCTTCCCGCCGGGACAAACCTCCCTTGGGGAATATTCAAGAGCAATCGTCGCTGAATGTAAGTCCATTATCACTCAGTCTTCGCCCAAAGCGAGAACCGAGCGAACGGATTTGTCTGCGTAAAGGCTGCGGGAATCGTCATTGCCCGCAGCGCTGGAACCAGCGATTCTGCCAAGATCCGCAGTGCAAGCGCGAGGTGCAGCGGTGGCAGGCGGCCAAACGACATCGCCGAAGTCGAGAAACCTCGGAAGGGCGAGAGCGTCATCGGCAGGCCGAGCGACAGCACCGAGAGAGGCAGCGAGAACAACCACCGCCACAGCCCTCCCCGTACAGAACGCTCTCTGCAAAGAGTCTCTGCGCGATTCTTCCAAAATGCCTTCTAGACAATGGTTTCCATCGTTCGTGTTTGCTTCGGTGAGGCGACTTAGCGAACTAGGTGCTCACGAACGACATTCGATGTCGGTTAACAGAAGAATGCTGACTAGCGGTTTTTCTTCGCTTCGAAAAGCGAACCACGCTTTGGGGTAACAGCTAGAGACACCGTGAACGGCGGCTGTGACTTTGCCGGTTGCTTCGGTTTTTATTCGACTCGTTGGATCAATGGCGGGCGTCGAATCCAATCTGGGATAGCCGGGTTCGAATCATTGCTTAGGCTCATCGGCTGAGCGGGGTACAAAAACCTCGCCACTCCGATTTTACCGAGTCTGGCAAGGATTTCGCAGCACTGATGGCAGCCATCATTCATCCGCTTTTGACACTGCTCGCGTCGCTCACTCGTCAGGAGCTAGCCCGACAAGTCACCTACCTCAAAGCGGAGAATCAAATCCTTAGGAGTAAACTACCTAAACGGATCGAGCTAAGCAATCAGGAGCGCCGTCGGCTTGTAAAGCACGGCAAGAGTCTCGGAGCGCGGATCAAAGACTTGATCTCGATCGTCAGCTATTCAACGTTCCGCAAGTGGGTGCGGAGCGTCGAGGACGCGCCGGATAAGCGGCCCAAGGCGAAGGACGCCAAGGCTGGCCGGCCACGCGTCGAGGAGAGCATCAGCGAAGCGATCATTCGCATCAGAAAGGAGACCGGCTGGGGCTACACCAAGATCGTTCAGGCGATGCGCAGGCTTGGGCACAATATTTCCCGTCAGACCGTGAAGAATGTGCTGGTCGACGCTGGCCTTGGCCCTCAGCCGCATGACACCCCCGATACGTGGTCAGAGTTCCTCAAGCGGCACGCTGACACCATGTGGCAATGCGACGAGCGCCTGCAAGCGAAAATGGACGATCAAGGGGATGGTCGATTTGTACTTCCTAGTCTTCATCCACATCGGCACTCGGCGGATCTGGGTATCGCCTTGCACGGCAAACCCAACGGGCGAGTGGACCACTCAGCAGGCCCGCAACTTCGATATGTTCCTACAGGACGAGAACCTGCCCTGCACGATCCTTCAACGTGACCAGGACACAAAGTACGTTCAAGCGTTCGACGACGTATTCACAGGCGACGGCCGCACCATCAAGAAAACGCCGATCAAATCGCCGAACCTGCAAGCGTTCGTCGAACGCGTCATTCAAACGCTCAAACACGAGGTGCTAAACGGGTTCTGTGTCGTCAACGAACAGCACTTGAATCACATCTTGAGAATCGGGGCCGACTGGTACAACAAACGACGCGGCCACTCAGGTCGCGATAACCTGCCACCGGTTCGAGACGATGGTGATCCGCCAGTTGTCGATTTAACGAAGCACAAGCTGGTCTGCCACACCGAGCTTGGTGGGCACCTGAAGTCATACCGCGCCGCGGCGTGATCAACGGTCGCTGAATGCCGCCAAGTAGGGTAAAATGTCGAATTGCTGAATGTCGCAGTCAGTGAATTCGCTGGTCAGGCTTTGCTCGGAATCACGACATAATTTGGCAGCGGGGCGGGACGTGCCCATGTGAACTCTCCGAGAAATCTTTGACGCCATTTTCAAACGAAACCAAGTGCCCCAGCGGGTAGGAAGATAGAATCGTGTCGGAAGCAGACTCCTCTTACAATGGATGGTCAAACTACGAGACCTGGGTTGTCAATCTTTCGTTGGGCAACGACGAAGGTTCTTACACCACATGCAGGTCATTGACACAACGGTGCTTCGAAGACGCTGTCGCTAACGAAGTACTCAGTCGCAAAGAACGAGCGTGCTACCAACTTGCGAACGCGCTGAAGGAAATGATTGAAGACGGCAATCCACTGGCCGGCGAGGCAAGCCTTTACGCAGACTTACTCAATGCTTCCATAAGCGAAGTCAATTGGCAAGAGATCGCAAAAGGGTACCTTGAGGAGCTCGAAACGGGTTGATTCAATTGTTCCTGTGTGATCGTCTTCTCCGGTTCAGCGTAACCGACCCGCTAGCGAAGAGGGAGCCAGCAAAAGACTAACGTCTACCTTGAATTCTACACCGATCTTTTCAGCCAATCTTGCCAACACCAATCGAATTCAGAATGCGAAATAGCAAGTGTGAAGCGGACGCGAGGCTAAATTTCCGAACCACGCAAAGTACAGGAGTGCTACGCATTCATAACGCAGGTTAAGCATCTATGTCGTCCAAAGAGTTAAGCAGCGAAAACTTCGAGTCGCATTTGCTTCAGGCAATTCGTACAGACCTACAGGCGATGGGTTTTTCACTATCGACCGATGCAGATTTAGACATGGCATCAAAGGCTTTCGAGCGCCTTTTCCCGACATGCGATTTCCCTGCCACAGTTAGCCTTGCGGAGCAACTGGAGAAAGATCTTGTACGCCGTGCAAAAGAAGATTTTGCAAGTATCCCGCACGGTGGCTCCGCCTTGGAAGACTATGGGCAAGCAAACCATTGGGAGGAATACAAGCTTCAAATGCAGCGGCCGTATGAAGGCCCCCACACGGAAGCGTATCGAGAGACGATGCGAGCTTGTTGTGATTCGGTATCGGAAGACTTGACTAAATGGGAAAATTTTATTCTGAGGATTGTAGTCTTTGATCCGAACGAAGCTGACGATGAAGCCCCATTAACGGCTTCAGATTTGATGTTTGATGGGCTGGAGGAAATGGCTGGCTTCGAGCCGCTGCTAAATGATCCTGATGAAGAGGAAGAGCCCGATGAGAAAGTGGATGAGAATGGTGATCCGCTTTTCAGCGACACAATCAATGACCAGTCGTTGTTCGAGGAGATTCGAAGATTTGTGCAGCGTTTAGTTTCTAAGAAACTAGAACCATCCACTCTATGTCAAGTTGCCATCACGTTGAATTATCTGGATCGCATGCCCAGAAAGACCCCGGGTGGCTGTCAATTGACTATCTGCTATCGCTGCAACGGGGAAATGAGCTATGTATCAATAGACGGTGATGAAGATCGATTCGCCTTGAGCAAGGGCGCGACCGTCAATTATGGAATGGGTGCTGACCACAATGGCGAGGAGGTTTTTGTTCGAGACTCGAGTGGAGCATGCTTGGGCGATATGTACGAGATCCAGGAATGGATTGACTACTCACAAGAGTTGATAAACCTTGGAGGCACTCTGAGTTCTGAGAGTGTGACAATGGAAGATCACACATGGGATGATGGAGAGTCGCCAAGCTACTGGGAACTCCTGGACTGACAATTCATCGCGCCGACTTACCCAAACGACGCGAGGTCGTTGCCCTTCGGCTTGTCAAAGACTGCGCGAATTACATGCACCTCACCACTCGCCTCACAATCCACCGGATCAATTCCTGCACCACCGCTTACCCTCCAAACGGCGACCGAGGGATAGTGTGACACTGCAGAGAGGAGGCAAATAATCGTGAAGATCTTGGGGCCGAATGGGACAAGGATCGGCCGATATTCCTGCTTGACCGAATAAAGCAATGACTCCAGACGAACAAAGGTGTTGAACGGTTCGGACAGCTTATAAAACGTCTGATGATCTCTGCTTATTTCGTCCCACAGCGGTTGGTTAACATCCACAACTGCTTCTAGAAACCGTGGGTCAGTACCCACAGGCACAAACGCCCTGATCGGACCTGGCTCCAAATACTCAATCGCGCCAATAACCCGATCCGGTTCGTAGCCGACACCGAATATTGCACACGTCGGTGCTTCCGGACGCGTGGTCCATCCCGCAAAAAAAGGAGTGACTGGACCGGCTGTTTCAATAAACGTAGGCTCAGTGGGTGGAGGGCTGTAGGTGGCAACGCAATATACGAAGTCGACGATGACGGTTCTCTTCGATGCACACATCAAAGCAACTTCGACGACGCTAGCCATTCGAGTACGGCTCATACTGGAGATGTCAATGCAAATTCTTAGTTCGCCCTCCTTCGCTGACGAAACTGAGTCGAGTTCTTGGTAAAGCCGGATGGGAAAGTCGATGGATTCCAAGCTATCGATGGTAAAGCCATTCGAGTCAAAGAAGGCGACGTTCTTCTCGAACCCAATTTTATTTCTATCGGTAAATGCGTACGCGATTTTCTTGGTACCGTGAATGCGATGGTTCTCGCAGAAATAGCGTGCGCGATTCTCGAAACCGATCGACGCGATCAGCGCATCAAACGCTGTCGACTGCACCTGTTCGAGCGAGGACGGATGAACTTTGCAGCAAGGATCAGAAGTCAAAGAGTGTAGGCTTGTTTTCATCTGGAACATTCTCGAGTAGGCCATTCAGCGAAACGTCTCTCTCCGCTCGCAACAAAATCTTGTAGTGAACCGCTAGTAAATACGACAAACGAAAACGCTTGGTCCTCAAAGTGCTCAGCAAGTCAACAGGGTCTTCGCCTGGCATGTGAATAAGTCCGCCAGCGTTTACTGCCCTCCCAAGGCTCTCTAGCAAATCTGCAGGCACATCGTTGGGAATGGTAAAACTACCGATTGGGTCAAGGCTAAACGGACCCGCCACTTGGCTAGTGTGAAAAGCCTTTCCAACTTGATCCAGTGTCAGCAAAATCCCTCTTTGCGATGACTGTCTTCCAATCTTCGGACAAGGAATCGTTCGCAGAAGCGCACGAAAACGCTTTGAAACGATTTCAATCTGCTGCAGCTGCTCTTTAACATCTATTTTTCTTTTGCTTCCGTGCTTCTTGACTAGCTCCCCCAATAGCCCCTTGAACCAACGTGGATTGCCTTCAACGATAGCGAACAGCGTCTCAGCACCAGTATAAAGCTCTGGTTTAACTTTTGATTTCAATTTTGCGTTACCACGTTCGTCTACCGAACGCAACAACGCATCGCGTAGCGCGACCAGACTGACAGCCTTGCGAACAACTTTCGGGCGCTCGCCTCCATCAAGAGATTGCATGTCACTCGGATCAATATCGTGATTCTTCAAGAAATTCGCGAATGTTACATCTTTCTGCGCAAGGCTATTAAAACGCTCCGCGATCCTTGAATCACTTCCATATGCACTCGTGGTTTTCGACCAATCATCCGAAGATGACTGAAAATAGGACTCGCCGAGTACAGCCTCAGGTTCCTTGTCAGGTTGTCCCAGTTCGGCCAGTGTTGCATGCCATAGGTGGCGACAGAATGAAGAGGCATCTTCCTTTTTGGGGTAGTAAAGGCGAATAGCTACAAAGTCATTGCCAGAGGTGGCAGATTGCATTGAGTCGACGAACTGGCTCATTTCGTCTGTGTATGGCACCAGAGACAGCTTGAAAAGTATGCGCTGATCGGTACTTCGAAGACAAGCAATTAGATGCTCTCTAACGTTCGCGGGGACGAGTTCCAGCTCATCGAAGAGAAATGCCCACATCTTTCCAGGGTTGCCAACTAAATCATTGACGACATCAATGGCGAAAGAAGAAAGCTCGAGGAAATTTTGGTGAAGCCATCCTGTTCTTGCCACCAATGCGTTTGCTTCCTCTTTACTCGCGAACTGAAGCTGTCCAGCGAACCGATGCAGATCGTTCAATCTGGATCGCATACAGTAGCGTAGCGATTGAAAGCTCCGGGCAGGACGATCAAGCTGCCATTCATCGGATATCCGAGTCACTGCCTCGCTGTACCGCTTCAGAGCATCCTGCTCGGTGGGAACGGGGATTGCCTCGTCGATGCTTTGCGCAAACGACCTTAGTACATGCGTGGTGAATGCAGCTACGCTAAGGCAATCACGAATCTTTTCATCGACTCGGCCTAATCCAAGAGCGGCGATCTGCTTGTCCCAGTTAACGTCAGTTGGTATGTAAACTCCCGTGAATCGAACCGACTGTCGGATACGTTCGGCGTCGAGATGCTTCCATGCGTCGAGGGCTGCCTGTTGAAGCATCTTCAGCAGCGTCGTCTTCCCGCTTCCTCGCGGCCCGACAATCAGTGAATGGCTTTGCCCGCAAAGTTTCTCAAAATTCTCAGAAGGCACGAACGTACGAGCGACGTCTGCTGCAGAAAGATTGCGCGCATTGAACGATGGGAAAAGTGTTGGAGCTTGGTCTTTGTCTACCATGTTTACCGCTCCACTCGTATTGGTTCACCATCGGACTCTAGTATTCTCAGGTTGAAGCTCTCTCGCATTACTTTAAGAACCTGGATGCGATCATTTGGGATCAAGTACTTTAACGATCCTTCGCGCCGGTTCAGTTCGTCCCAGCTGATCGTGTCCTCCGTAAAGCAGTTAGCGATTCGTTGAGCAATTACGCTCGGGTTCTCGCGGTGGCCAAAGCTACCAGTGGAGGGCAAGCCGGAACCGCTCGTTGCGGGTTGCCAGCCTGACTCATATATCCAATCCCATGCTTTAAAAGTACCGACGAGCCCATTGGTGGCTATATCGTCGAGCGGGAACTCTATGATGTAAAATTGATTTCGCGCGGTAGAGGCAATCTCAGGATAAAGACTCGCGGTCAAGCTCCCTGCGGCAAACACGATCGGAGTCACAGAGGACTGTCCTGAGGCGTAGCTCAGTCTTGGGTCATGCTTATGTCCATGAATCACAATCCATTCGCCATGCTTGTTGATCAAATCGAGCAACTCTTGCCCTTGCTTCATCGTGTCGTGGTCGCCGAGCTTGCGATCCGAATGTAGCATTGGGTGATGATGGCAGAGCAGGACGTTAACAAGTCGTTTCTTTCTTGGCGTTCCTAGCGCTTTCGCTAAGGCAGAAAGTGTATGTTCGGACACTCGACCATGTATGTGCTCGTTTTCGTACCCATGAAACGCACTGCTATTCAACAAGACAATTCGAAAATCATTGCGTTCTATCGTAGCGAAGTGACGTGACCAAAACTGGTCGGATACTGACACAGTCTTGTATGGGAAGGTTGGCTGTAGGGTCTGAAGGAATCCCCTGGGATCAAATTTGTTTGAATTCCCCCGCGAGTCAATGTCGTGGTTACCGACAGTGGCAAACAGCTCTTTGGCTCGCAATGCCTTTTGAACTTGCACGAGCTTTGCCCATGCATACTGAATTCCCGTGGTGCTTGCTTTGTCTCCTAAGTCGCCAGGGCAAAGCAAAGCATCCACTTGTAGAGCCTGGTCCTTAATCAGATGAAGCAACGCAGCTATTGGGTGTCTCAAGTGATCATTTTCATCAGCTCCAACTCGTAGTGCAGATGGGCTATTATCCCCGTCGCCATCGTAAACATGAAGGTCGCTTGCTACAGCAAAACGCAGCAGGCGGGGTCCGGAAGGCTTCTTGCTCACTTATTCACCGCTTCCTTCCGCTGAGCTGTAGTTCGAGACCAGTATTTCATCAACCACCGTCCGATGATCTACGAAACCAGCAACGTGTCGTCGCACACGTATCGATTGGCAGTTCCACTCGCTAAAGGATCGCTTAACGGATTCGCCTCCCGCATAGGAAAGGAGGAAATACGCGCCCCGTTGATCCAGCATTCGTAAAACGCCCACAAGGCGCGTGACGTCGATTGGCTGAAAGCTCGCGTAACCATATTCGCCGTATCTTGGTCGAGAAGACGTGCTGTATGGAGGGTCCAGGTAAACGAAATCACCTTTCTTTACATCAGCTAAGCAGTTTTCAAAATCCAACGCGCGAAGGTCTGTGTCACGAAGGGCTACGGAGCATCGGTAGAACTCTTGCTCAGTTGGGATACTCCCAGTTTTCTTGCCTCTTGGCACATTGAATACGCCCTGTCGATTTGTCCGATACACACCATTGAAGCAATTTCGATTTAGGTAGATGAAGCGGATTGCTCGGTCGAGTGGCTGGAGCGTCGATGTGTCGAGAGAACGCTGGCGATAGTACTCTCTTTTGGTATTTGGCAGCGCATGAACGCCTCGAGCAAGTAGTCGAGGGTGGTCTCGAAGGACCGAATACGATTCAATGAGCTGCTCGTTGATGTCATTCAAGACAGCATTCTTGGGATGCAGCGCGAACAAGAGACACGCAGAGCCAGCGAAAGCCTCGATGTATCGTTCGTAGCTTGCGGGCGCGTTGGTCATAAGGGTCGGAACGAGCTTTCTCTTGCTTCCAGCCCATCTCAAAATAGGAGGTGACCATGGTAATGGCGATTCACCTGACGATGGCAAAGTACTCATTTGACCTTTTCTCCTTTCCATCGTTTTGAGGGGTTATGAATCGTCGGGCGGTTGCTTTACGCCGATGGCTTTTTTGTGGTGATGGATTTCTGATTGATGGATGACTCAAGAGCATCCAGTGCAACGTTGTCCATCATCGCAATCCTTCGGAAAAGGTCTGGACGTTGTCTGATCCTGATTCGCATGGCTGCGGGCACTTTATCCGCAAGCAACAGCAAATGGTCTTCGTCTGCCTTTAGCACTTCTGCCAATCGGTGGATGAACTTCTCTGAGGGGTAGTCGCCGAAGTGGAGCTTCTCGTTCTCCACCTTGCTGATGTACGACACGCTCACATTGGTCTGCTCAGCAATTTCTTGCTGCGTCAGCCCCAGGCCGATTCGTAGTTTTCTGACCGTTTCGCCGAACTGCATCGCAGTCGCTCCCATGATTGTGGAATTGACTCCATAAGGGTATGCTACCTGAACTTTTTGGTCAACACTGGTCCCGAGCCTCCGGGTTTGCTTGCACTCGAGGTGGGCGCAGCCGGCGACGATGCTCGGCGCATTTCTATTAGCTGAACCGATTCGATTTCTGGAACTCGCCAATGAACTCTGCTGATTTCGCTAGCCAAGTCCTGAACCAGATGTCGCAGGCGAACATCGCGTTTAACGCTCCCCGCTGAATGAGATGCGGAAGCGGAAGCGGAGCCGTCATGAAGGAGTCATCCTGCAAGCCGCTTTCGGCTGGCGCGCTACAATCGAAGGCCAGAAAGGATCGCGGTTTAGCTGGAACGATGGAGTCGTGCTGAATCGCAATTCGCGAGTCGGCTTGGGCTTCTGGTCAAGCATTCCCTCCACTCAAATCGTAAACTTGCAGCAAGCCATGGCCGGCAAGCCCGCGACGTTTCTCTTCTGTCATTTCGACGTAGAAAATGGAGCCTTACATACCTGGGCCGTTCCGAATGACGTTGCGATGAAGTCAATTGCGACCATTCCGGATGGCTCGTCCCGGCATAAGACGCTGTTTATTGAGATCGGAAAACACCGATTCAAGAATGCCAGCTTTTCACCCGACCTCGAGCCTTACTATCGGAAGATTGAACTTACTTCAGTGGAGGTAGATGCTCTTGCTTCTGGCGTCAAGCAAGACCTCGCAGCCCGGGAACTTGCGAACGCAAGCGATTCGGTTGACCCGGATGACGACGAAGCCCAATTGGACGATGACGAACTTTACTCCGAAGCAACGGTAGCGTTTGTGTCGTCGCTACCACTGCATACTTCCGACAAAGAATTCCGCTTGTCGAAAGTAATGTGAACATGGTCGAGCTCGCTCCACGTGAGACGGGCAAGACTTATCTATACCGCAACATCTCTTATTATGCTCACGTGTTGTCCGGTGGCAAAGCCACTCCTGCTCAGCTATTTATCAACCTTAACACAGGTAAAATCGGCGAAGTGGGCTCTCGTGATGCTGTGGTCTTCGATGAGATCGCGAATACCGATTTCACTGATCCCAAAGCTATGGTCAGTATTATGCAAGCCTACATGCAGGACGCAAAGTTCAGTCGAGGAAAGAAAGAGCTTCTAGCATTTGCAAGTCTCGTTTTCGTAGGGAACCTCGATGTTCAAGGCAGTCTCCCTCACGAGAAATATTACCATTTGTTTGAACCACTTCCAGACTATCTACAGGTTATCGCTTTCCTGGATCGAATCCACGGTTATTTGCCTGGATGGGAGATCCCAAAGCTCTCACCCAATAGTTACTCAAAAGACTACGGCTTCATCACAGACTATTTTTGCGAGATCATGCACGATTTGCGTCGTATCGATTTGATCGCACCTCTACGAAAGCGTTTCAACATCGTTGATCTTGCAAAAACGCAGCAGGGAGTTTCCGGCAGAGATCAGAGAGCGATTCTCAAGTCGGCCTCGGCGTTGGCAAAGCTCTTGTATCCGAATGGCAAGATAAATGATGAGGAGCTCCTGGAGATCTTGCTGCTAGCGTGTGAGTTGCGGCAACGAGTTCGAGAGCAATTGCATTTGATGGCACCAGGCGAGTATGATCGTTTATTGCTGGGCATCGAGATGCTCGACACGGGTAAGAAGTCTGGCCCTACGTTGCCAGACGCGAATCGGATCCAGAAGGTATCGCTACCAGAATCTCCATGCGTTGGAGAGGTTGTTGGATTGGCTGTTGCTGGCGACCACGGCTGTATCCTTCGTTTTGAAATGCAAGCGACCCGCGGAAGCGGCCGGATCGTTCCTCTCGGCTCCATTCAGCGCGTCATGCGCGAGAGTATCGAGGCTGCTGCTCAGTACATTCGAGCAAAGCACGAGGAACTCGGCATTGCGGCAGAATGGCGAAAGAGTTTTGATGTCGCGGTACTTGCCACGTTTATGGGCATTCCCAAAGAGGGGCCGTCTGCAGGGATAACGATTGTTACAGGAATTGTTTCGGCGCTGAAGCAAATACCCGTCAGGCACGACATCGCAATGACTGGTGAAATCACGATTATGGGAAAAGTGTTGCCTATCGGCGGCGTGCTCGAGAAGATTCGCGCTGCTTACGATGCAGGCATTAAGGAAGTTCTCATTCCTGAGGAGAATTTCAACGAAGCACAAACCATGCCTGCGACAATCTTGAGCAAAATTAAGGTCACTCCTGTTTCCACAATCAATGATGTTTTGAAGCATGCGTTAGTTGGCGATCCCTTCGCAGCAACACCCCAGAAGCCTGCAGAGGACACAGTGAGTTTATAGGCGTTGGTTGCGTCTCGGCCGCGCCGGCGTTTTGAAGGAAATTAACCTCCTCTTAGTTATTTGTCATCTCTACATGCGATCAACTCCAGCAGAAGCATCTAAATCAATCGAGGAGAAACTGACGGCAGCCAGCGGCAAGCCTGTGTTGGTTAATCGCGATTCGAATTTTTCCGGTCACGCTTCGATCAAGATCGCGTCGGACGATTCCCCCGCGCACTTGCT
>JAWKTR010000003.1:0-867732 GCA_041398985.1 Pirellulaceae bacterium | reverse complement strand
AGGCTCCTCGATCACTGGCGTGGTGGATCTGGCGAACATTTGAATTTGGATATGGGTGCTTTTGATCCAACTGGAGCCGTCAGAAAGGGCATCGTGCAAACTGCTATCGGTCAAGCTGCGACAGCCGTAGCAGGCAAAAAGTGCGGTGCAACTTCGTCAGCAGTCTACACTGACAGTATAAAGCCGACGAACACTATTACTCCAATGATTTTAAACTACACCCTGCGTTTCGATTGTCGTTTCCAAGCGATGAAGCATTGCGTCTGCAAAGACGAATGTCACAAGATATCAGTGATCGGTTCGTGTTTCTTTAAAGCGGACGACACGACAGACTTCGACCAAGGCAAAACATTTCCTCTTCCGGGGATTGGTAGAGTTCATGATGAATTCATCAACAAGTGCAACCCTGGCCATAAGGATTTCCATATCTCTGCTCTTGCAACCCAGCACTTTTCGGAGCGGCGCGCCTGCGACGGTAGCCCACACGATCCAGGTGACGGTGTAATTGGATTTTAGGCAAAATGAAGAATCTCGAGAGTCTAATTCTAGCTGCCGTCGCTATGGCCATCTGTGCTTTTTGCTCATATCAATACGCTCGCTTTCTCTCACCTCATACACAACATTCGGCAGGCTGGATAGATCCCAACCAGGATGTCATGAACCTAATGCGCGTACAAGATCTTCCAGACAAATGTACGGGAGCTCGATATGCCAGTTCAACTGTAGGGATCGAATCCTTGACTGCGGTCGCGTTGATGGGAGCCACAGGTGATTTAGAGGACTTCGCCATTCGTGTAATTCCGAAGGCGAATTCAGTTGAGGTTTTTGGAATATCTACCAAATGCCCATTTACTGCTGTTCAAATTCGAGAGTTAGAGCGTTTGTACCGTGTTGATCTTTCTTGGATTCCAACACAGAGTAGAGAAGATTGCATCGCAATCGAGACCGTAGGACAATCTGTAGGTAATCCTTATCTTTACTTGGACAAAGCGAGTGGAATCCTCTACTTTCTTGTCTGTACCGGCCTGCGGTAGCCAACTCGCCGCCGTCTGCTCGAAGTCAGCCGAAACGGCTAGCCCTCGCGCGCGCCCAACTCCGCGCCCGCCGATCCCTGTCCTTACTGGGCGCTTCCGTTGCACGCGAAAAGCTCTCGATGTTGGCGATTTCCTGCGACGTGCGCATATCGCGAGGCGGACGCGCGATCGGGAATTGTTGCGACGCGCATCTCACGTTTGAAGAGCAGGCAGGCAATGGAATTTCATGCCGTTTGACTGAGCTGGAGGTCAGATGGTGGTGGGGGAATGCTGGTCACGTGCCCCGTCGTAGCTACATCGACGGTCTCGGTGGGTATCGCAAGCTGGGCGTGAAACGAACGCGGCGGTCTCGAAGCCGATGAGGGGCTGGCGATTGTGATTGTTGGCAAACTTCGACGGCAGGCCACGGTAGTCGGGCCTTTCGCTGCGCAATTGCTCGATCAGGTCTTCGATGAGCTGCCGCGCTAGTATCGGCAACACGGCGATGTGGCTGCTATTATGGCGTCGATCGTAGTTGCGAATCGCAGCGATTCGTAGCGATTATAAGGCTCGTCATAGGTTGAACGATTCGTCATAGCTTAGCGTTGCACCGGAGTCTTTTCGGAATTCTTCTCAAATCGTGCAAGCGACCGGTTGACCAAGAATCAAGTTCAGTCCATTTCTAAAAGAGAGCGGGCGGCGCTGCCGTGCGTCGAAGGGCAGAATGATTTAATGGGCTGATGATACCATGCTTGACCATGTGCAGCGAAACGTTGATCGCTTCTTGCATCGAATGTCGACGGATCCACTGGCGACAGTTGCTAAATTTTATGCGGACTGCTTGGTAGACAATTCGAAAGCACTGGAGTACTTGCAGCGCAATGCGTTGCTTGGTGTGGGGCGCGATGTGGCGAATCCTTTGCAGATTGGATTTGCGGATCGATCGCTTGGAAAATGTATTCCCAAAAAGATTGTCAAGCTTGGCCGAGAGCTGCGTTCGAAACTGGAGCAAGTCGGCGTTTATCGAGCCAACGGGCGCGAGCATTTTCGGGGGATGGTGACGCTGCCGCTGTGGTCGTTCGGTGAAGGTGATATTCTGGCGGTGTCGGGAATCTATGGCTTGCGGATTGACCGGAACAGTGGCGGCGAGCGGGAACAGTCAATTGGCGCGGGGATCGTCAACGCTCAGGCGATGAATCGCTTTGATGAACTGATCGTTTGCGAGTCGGTTCGAGAGGCTTGGACGTTTATCGCTGCCGGCCACGAGAATGCCATTTGTGCATTGGGGGACGTCGCCATCCCGCCAAGTGTGCAAGCGCGGGCGAAACGTGTCATTCTGGCTTCACCTGAGGGTGAGGCAGGTCCGTTTGCTGCTTGCGAGTCGTTCAGACTGCGCCTGCCACCAGGTATCTCAGTGAATCAGTATGCGCTCAAACATGCGAGCGATTCCGATCCGTTGGGCGGGCTTATTCGCCATGCACCCTGGTTGCAGGCAGCGCAGAAACAACCCGAGGAAGTCGTCGCTTGGTACAATCAGCGATTATGGAACAACTACCTACGCCCCACAACAATTTCTTTCGCTTTGCGCTTTCGGACCTGCCCAATGCGCGGAACTTGATCGAAACCCAACTTTCCAGTGCAGCGCTGGCTGAATTGGATTTGCAGACTCTGCAGCTCGAGACCGGGAGCTTCATTGATCCTGATCTGCGTGAAAAGTTTTCCGATTTGCTGTTCTCTGTGAAGCTTGCACAGGAGATGCAGGATGCAATGCTCGACGAGGCATTGGTTTATTTCTTGTTCGAACACAAGAGTCAAACTGACCCGCTGACCGTACTGCAACTGCTTTCCTACATCATCCGTATTTGGGAAAAGCGTTTGCGTGACGGACTGCCGCTATGTCCGATTGTCCCGTTGGTGGTTTACCATGGTGAACGCGGATGGACAGCGGCCAAGAGTCTGCGTGAGTTGATTCCCACGCCCAGTGGCCTGGCTGAGTATCAGATTGACTTTCGCCTGCCATTGCTGGATCTCAGTCAACTTTCGGATGAGGAAATTAGCGGTGAGCCGATTTTGCGAAGCACCCTGCGACTGCTAAAATACAGCCGGAGCAAGCAATTGGTCGGCAAGCTTACCGAGATCCTTCAACTTATCGCCCAGTCTTTGCCCCAGGGAAGCTTGCCGCAATGGATCCAAGCCATAGGAGTATATGTCATGACAGTCAATAAAGACATTGGCGCCGAAGAATACAAACAGACACTCAAAAGCATTTTGCCCACTCAATTCGAGCCCGGTTCCCTCGCAGATCGCCTCCTCATTCAAGGTCGTGAAGAAGGTCGTGAAGAAGGGCTAAAACGCGGCGAGTTGCGGGGTAAGCTCCAACTTCTACAAGAAATGTTGGGCGAGCCTCTGACAGCCAACGAGGAACTGGACCGTCGACCATTGAGCGAAATCAGTAGGCTCATTATTCAACTTCAAAGCCGAATGCGTAATCGCAACTCTTGACATGGTAGCTTTCACCAACAATTCAGCAAAGTTGTCCACAAGCCTTCTACGTGGGCGCACGCAGAATCATAGATGCATATCCGGTGCAGAGGGTTGTTCTAAACCCAATAGCCGAGCCAGTTTGCGAGGCGCGACTCATGATGAGACCAATCGATTGGAGTCTTGCTCCAAAGATCCTATCAGTTATTTCAATACCAATAATGTGTATATGTCCTTGCGTTCCAAACCGCTAGATTTAATCGACCCTTCCGGGTACGCAACGTCGATCCGCCGTATCAGGAAGCCATAGGAGTATTGGATATGATCTCAAAAAACCCCGAAGACCTGCAATTCTACGAGGCTCGCCTGAAGTTCCTCCGTGACCAACATTCCCAGATCGAAGCCGCCGAGCAAGAAGGCGAGGCAAGAGGACGTAAAATCGGACTCGAGGAAGGTATGGTGGCTGGCAAGATCCAGTTGTTACAGGAGTTGCTTGGAGACAGAATCGCCAGCAAACTTGAATTGCACGCCCAACCCCTAGTAGATTTAGAATCTCAGCTAGCTCAGCTTCAACAACGCCTTCGGAACCGGGACGCTTAGCTCACACGGCCTGCCTCAACTGCCCCCGCTTGTGGGAGTTCGAGGTTTCGCGTCGGAACAGCTCGAACCTGGACTCGCTGCAACTGCAGCCCGGCAGCTTTATTGACGCGGACCTGCGTGAGAAGTTCTCAGATCTAATCTTCACAGTGCGTTTGGCCAGCGATAGTTTTGGCGACACGTGCAAGTGACTCTAACTGGCTTGAGCGAGAAACGAACATTAAAACTACCCGTCGCCCGAAAGTACTCAGAGCGTGTCTTCAAAATAGGTATTGAATAAACTGCAAGAAAATCGCTACGACTCCGTTGCTAAATTTCTCCACATGGAAGACGGAGCCGCAGCGATGGAAAAGGAATATCCCACGGATTTGAGCGACAAACAATGGCAAAAAATTCGACAGTTACTTCCGCCTCGTGCCAAGCGTGGTCGGAAACCGTTGGATCGGCGGTTAGTATTGAATGCAATTCTTTATGTGAACCGAACCGGTTGCCAGTGGCGGTGTCTGCCAAAATCGTTTCCGAATTGGAAATCGGTGTATACAGTTTTCTGGCGGTGGCGTGAGACTGGTGTGTGGCAGCGGGTGCATGATCATTTGCGCGAGAAAGTGCGGGTGCAGTCCGGAAAAAAGTCAACTCCAACCGCGGGCATCATCGACAGCCAAAGCGTCAAATCGACGGAAGTGGGAGGTGATGACCGTGGTTATGACGCAGGCAAGAAGGTAACGGGCCGCAAACGACATATCATGGTTGATACGCTTGGGTTGCTGTTGTGCGTAGTTGTTCACTCAGCAGACTCGCAAGACTATGACGGTGCACGCGGCGTTTTCGAACGAGTCTTTGGAACCTTCAAGAGAATCAAAGTAGTATTCGCCGACTCGGCCTATGGTCGCATGAAATTACCCGATTGGTTGGCCGACAATTTTGGATGCATCCTGCAAACCGTGCTTAGGCCAGTTGGCGTGAAAGGCTTTGTGATTTTGCCGAAGCGCTGGATTGTAGAACGAACTTTCGGTTGGATCGGACGATGCCGTCGGAATAGCAAAGATTACGAACGCAATCCAAAATCGAGTGAAGCCATGATCCAAATCACCATGATCTCGCTCATGCTCAAACGCTTGGAAAATGCATAATCATTATTTTGAAGACACGCTCTCAGATTCAAGACATCCTCGCGGGTATCGCGGAAGCCATCGGTGGCGACCATACAAACGATCTCACGCGATTGCTGCGAGTGCCTGGCACTTACAATCGCAAGGACCAACGTAACGGTCGCCAACCGGTATTGTCCGAGCTTATCGAATGCGATGCTAGCCGCAGTTACGCAATCGATGCCTTCAGCAGGTTCCATAAGCCGAGTGCGACTACCAAACGACAACGCAACATCGATGCGATGCCGCTCCCAGCCATTCGTAAGTCAACAGCAGCGAAGACCGACAAGCTTTCGGAATGCATCGCTGCCAGTACCATCGCTCGCGAAGGCACACGATCCGAAACCGACTTCGCCCTCTGTTGCTATGCGATTCGCAACGGGTTCGAGGCCGAGGAGGTTTGGCAACGAGTCGAATCGGTGGGCAAGTTCGCGGAAGCCGGACGTCCGTACTTTGATCGCACCTGGGCCAATGCTCAGCACGATGTTCGCACTTCTCTCTATGACAAACTGGAGCGACGCGTGGAAAAGGCCACCGAACGCCCGACGATCGCCACTGACGCGTCCTCTGAGGCCGATTCGGATAGTCTGGCCAGTATCGTTGTTGACCCGCAGGCGACGCCAGTCGCGAAAACGATGCATGAAATCACCAGCCGGCTTGCTGCCAGTAAATGTTGCTACACTCGCGCCAACCAACTGGTTGTTGTCAATGGTGAATCGATCTCGCCGATTCTATCGCCAGCCGAACTCACGGGTCTCCTGAACCAATATGTCGAGTTCTACTTTGTCAAGAAGGAAATGGGGGAGTACAAACCGCTGCCGACCAGCTATGCCAATACATGGCTCAACAACTCGCACCAACGCAATCGCTTGCCCGCTATCAAGCTCTTCAGTCGCAATCCGGTTTACACCAGCGACTGGGTGCGATCATCAAGTCGGGCGCGACAACAGTCATTATCGACAATGCGAAAGCCAAATCGCGTAAAGCCAAGATCGATTCGGCTTGCCTTGAGCGATCCATCACCGATCCGATTCTTTCGTATCGTCTACTCGGCCAATCATCTGAGATACGAGCTGAAAACTCGCACATCTTCTGCATCACTGCCAACGCTCCCGATGTGAGCCCCGACCTAATGTCACGTAGCGTTGTGATCAATCTCCATCACATGGGGAATCCAAAACTGCGGACGTTCGCAATGAACGATCCCGAAGCTTATGTGCAGGAAAATCGGCAACAGCTTCTCAGCGAGCTTGTGAATATGGTTGAGAGCTGGAAGGACGCTGGCATGCCGCTAGCGACGACGCAAACTCGTTTCAATAAGAAGAACTGGGGCAACATTATCGGAGGCATTCTGGAGGCTAATGGCGAGCCAGACTTCCTCGATAATGCCGACGAAGCTGCTGCGGCTATGGACGATACGCGGCGCGAGTTTAGTGAGTTGGTTGGACTGTTAGCGCAGCATTCTCGAGGTACTTGGACTGCGGCGGAGTTAACCGATCTGGCCAATGAGCATTTCCTATTGCGATCCGAACTTGGCCAAGGAACACCTCGTTCGCAATGCACACGTCTAGGCGTACTTGCAGGACGCTATGTCGACGAACGTTTCGTAATGGATGATGGCAGCATCGCAATCTTCCATCGTAGCGATATAGGCCGCAAGACTCTGTACCTCGTCGGTTTGGAAGCGATTGGTGCAGACGTTTGAGCTTTCATTCAGACCTTTGCGCACGTGGCGATTCGAGACCGTCTGCGACGAGAAACCCAGGAAACAACAAGGTCACTACGATCCATGACAGACGTTGCAGACCATTTACAGAGACTCTTCACATGTGAGGAACATACGGATGTGTAAGTGCATGTGTACGCACGCGTAATAGGCGAGGTCAGGAAAGGTCTGAACGTCTGAAAGGTCTGCAAGGTACGCGTGGGTCCTCGGTAGACCTTTTTCAAACCAAGGGCCGCGGGAACGGCCGCAAGCATAGGCACAGTTTGTTTTGCGTGTCCGAATGAAATTTTGTCCCGCTTCAGCACCTTATCAATGCTCCGCCAGCTCAATAACTATCGAACGACCCCACTAAAGAAAAATCGAAACACAAACGATCCGTCATTTTCTTGCCGGACGCTTCAGCCACCTTTGCCCTGGAGTTTGGATGCTCACGAAAATCAATCTTCCGTCACCCACGCCACAGTCTCGACGATACCAAATCGCCGGCCTACTAGCCGATGCGATCATCAATTTGCGAGCGTCGTCGCAGGTTTCTCGCCACAACAACGAGACCTTTTCCGAAAGTCACCAAAGCTCGCTTGACTCTTCTGCGAACTCAGGGCTCTGTGTGACGACGCCGAACGTCTCGGCGGCAAAACCCACGAACCAAGGAGTACTCAATGAGGCTTAATGTTACGAAGGAAGTAGCACGGTTACAGAAAATGACCTGTGGCGAAATCGAGATCAATTCGCAAAAGTCACCGGCGAAACGACCCACGCCAAGAATCGCAAGTGGCTCATACGCCGAATCATTTGGCGGATGCAAGCCAGCGTCGAAGGCGGGCTTTCCGAGGATGCGATCAAACGCATCCGGGAGCTAGCTGACGGAGCTGACTTGCGAGTCACATCGCCGGCGACGCGAAGGCTTCCTGATGACGCTGACAAACGAATCCGAGCAATGCCCACGGGCATCCAAACGTCTTCGCAGCCGTTACCGGGCACGCTTATCACGCGTCAATACAAAGGCCGTGAGATTCGCGTCCGAGTCACGCCGCAAGGCTTTGAATTTGAAGGCGAGTTTTTCAGCTCGCTCTCGGCTGTCGCCAAACACATCACTGGATCGCACTGGAGCGGCAACCGGTTCTTTAAACTCGACCAACAGGAATCAAACCAATGAAAGATCAGAGAAAAATGGTGAGGTGTGCGATCTACACCCGCAAGAGCACGGAAGAAGGGCTCGAACAAGAGTACAGCTCGCTCGACGCCCAACGCGATGCCGCCGAGGCCTACGTTTCTTCGCAAAAGCACCAGGGTTGGGAGATCGTTGCCAAGTCCTACAACGATGGAGGCTTCACGGGCAGCAATATGGAGCGTCCGGCACTTCAAAACCTACTGGCTGACATCGAAGCTGGCGAAATCGACTGCGTAATCGTCTACAAGGTCGACAGGCTCAGCCGATCACTTCTAGACTTCACCAAGATTGTCGAAAAGTTTGACCAAAACGGCGTCTCGTTCGTTAGCGTGACGCAGCAGTTCAATACATCGACTTCCATGGGCCGGCTCGTACTGAACGTGTTGCTCTCTTTCGCCCAGTTCGAGCGTGAAATGATCAGCGAACGGATCCGTGACAAAGTCGCTGCCTCACGCCGTCGTGGTAAATGGTCCGGTGGAATGCCGCTGCTTGGATACACCGTCGAAAATACAAAGCTGATCGTCGATGAGGTCGAGGCAGATCGCGTGCGGCAAATCTTTGAGCTGTATGTCGAACATTGCTCACTGCTGCCTGTCGTCAAAGTGCTGAGACAACGGGGTTGGACGACCAAGCAATGGGTTACCAGAAAGGGAGATCATCGTGGCGGCCGAGAGTTTACAAAAAACGCACTTTACAAGTTGCTGACCAACATTACCTATATCGGCAAGATTCGGTACAAGGACGAAACGCACCAGGGCGAGCATGACGCAATCGTGCCGCCGGATTTGTTTTGCCAAGTGGGAATCCGACTCAAAGCAAACGGCCAATCCGGTGGCACCGGAGTACGCAACAAACACAACGCACTCTTGAAGGGCTTGATCTGGTGTAAATCTTGCGGTCGGCCAATGACACATTCGTACAGCTGCAAAGGCATCAAACGATATCGATACTACGTTTGCGGCACAGCGATGCAAAACGGATGGTCCGAGTGTCCTGCACCATCGGTTCCCGCTGGCGAGATCGAAAGGTTCGTCGTCGAGCAGATCCAGTCCATCGGCACCGACGAAGACCTGCTTAACCAGACGATCGGTCAGATTGAATTTCGGTCCAAGCAGCGACTGGAAGCCTTCGAATCTGAATGTAAGGGATTGAGGCGACAACTTGGCAACGATCATGAAAAGCTTCGAGCGATCGCCGCCAACTTAACGAATAGCCGTCGCGTGGCGGGACTGCCCGAACTTCAAACTCGTATCGATGCCGCTGAGGACCGATTAAAGTTGATCGCGCTGGAACAACAATCGCTGATAGATCAGTCCATCGATTCCGCCGATGTCAGGCGACTGTTAGGAAGTTTTGAAGGGCTTTGGAAAACCATTCAACCACGTGAACAGGTCCGTCTAGTCAAGCTGTTGATCGATCGAGTTGATTTCGACGGAGTCGCTGGCAACGTAGCAATCACTTTCCACGATACCGGCCTGCAAAGTCTGTCGCCTAGCGAACGGGAGGTGACGGCATGAACGGAAAACTGACCATCAACCGCTCCTTTCACGTCAAGGTGCGTCGCAATGGCAGCAAGAGCCTGGAAGATGGCCCGGCAGTGGTGAAGCCTGCAGGCCGAATCCCACGCATCACCCGGTTATTGGCCCTGGCCCACCGCTGCCGTGACTTGGTTCGCGACGGGATCATCATCAATCAATCGGAACTTGCCCACTACGGGCAAATCTCGACGACGCGAATGTCGCAAATCATGTGGCTCGACAATCTAGCCCCGGACATCCAAGAAAAGATTCTTGGCCTGCCTCGAACTGTCTGTGGTCGCGACGCGATTCTGGAACGTGAAGTCCGGCCGATCGCCAAGACGCACGATTGGGGCAACCAACGAACAATGTGGATCGATCTGCTGAATCGTACCGAGGCAGTTGTACCAACCGATCAAATCTGATTCTTAGTCCGTACGTCTCAAACAGTTCTCCGTTAACGCCGCCACATTTGCCCGACGTCGCGGCGTTTTTCCGTTGGGGCACGTTTGTCGGCAAACCCCGACGGCGCGACACGACGAGAGCCAAAGGGCAACACGCTATCCGATCGAGAGTCTAGGGCCGAAAATCGAAGCGATGGTTTTCGAAACAGATCGCGAATGGCTGTTAACCCGGAGCTGTTGTTCCATGTTCGGTCCGGTGGAGCCGAAGCAAACGGCGAATGAACTTGTAACGCCTCTCGGAGGCGAGAGCGCGATAGTTTCGGTTGTCTGTGCCAGATTCCGGCCGAGAAATAGCTGGACCGGCACTACACTCAGATAGCCTTGAGAGACTCGACTCCAAACAAAACCTTCAAAAATCAGGCGTTTTTCGCTGTCGAACTGGCGTAGGCCTGTGAAGTACACTGAACGAACTAGCGTGGCAGTATCAGTTCGCAGATCAAAATAAATACACCCGGAAGGATTCGAACCTTCAACCCTCGGTTCCGAAGACCGATGCGCTATCCAGTTGCGCCACGGGTGCATGAATGGTATTGTAGGACTTTTTCTGGAGCTGTTCGCTGAAGGTGAGACACTTTCGTTTCGCAGTCTTGGTTTCTCGAACGATAGCGATCCAATATCGCCACGCAGAAGGACTAACTGACAAATGAGACGCCGAAGTTTACTGGGAGGCGGCTTAGCGTTGATGTTGAGTCCGCACGTACGAGCAGATCGGGGATGCACTACAGCTTGAAAAGGCAGTTAATGTCCTGGCGGAAGCTGCCGTGCAAGGCAAGGTGGAAGCTAGCGCGGTTTACGTCCAGCAAGGGGCGGAAGTATTGTCTAAGTCATTTGGGATCGCACGCGATCCCAACGCGATATTCTTGTTGGCATCAATCTCAAAAACCATCTCCATCGCTGCCGTAATGACGCTGTTTGACGATGGCCATTTTGACCTGGACGATCATGTAAATCGGTACATTTCCGATTTCCGAGGTGACGGCCGCGACAAGATTACCATGCGTCAATTGATGACGCATGTCTCAGGTTTGCCAGACCAACTCCCCGAGAACACTCAGTTGCGTGCTTCGCACGCACCGCTGTCTGAGTTCGTTGCTGCGACGGTCAAGACACCGCTGCTGTTCGAGCCGGGAACGCGATACAACTATTCTAGTATGGCGATTTTGCTAGCTGCGGAGGTTGCACAACGGATTAGTGGTCTTTCAATTGCTGAGCTGGCGCAAGAGCGGATCTTCAAACCGCTGCAGATGACTCACTCTGCAATGGGGCTGGGGACCTTTAGGCTTACAGAGGTCGTCATGAATCAAGTCGAACTGTCAGCACCCGAGTCAGGTGCGGGAGCTCCCTCGGCGAAGTCGTGGGATTGGAACAGCCCGTACTGGAGGGAGCTTGGAGCCCCTTGGGGCACCGCCCACGCTTCGGCCAAAGATGTCGCCATTTTCCTGCGTGAGTTTCTTCATCCAACCGATAAGATCCTAAAGCGAACGACCATCGAACTGATGATCAGAAATCAGAATCCACCAGCAATTCGACCACGCGGATTGTGGTCTGATCTTGGGAAAATCGGCAACACACCTCACCTGAGTACTGAGACCTTTGGGCACACTGGATCGACTGGCACGATCTGTTGGGCTGATCCAGCGATAGATGCGATTTGCGTTATCCCGACAACGCTACCCTCATCACGAAAACTCGCTGCACCCCAGAGATATCGTTGCAGCGCGCATCGCCGAGGCACTGCAATAGGTTTGGGTAATTTGCGCAAAACGGCTTGCGATTATGCCAAAGTTACTCGGGTTAACCTGCCGACAGGTCGATCACCTGCCCATGGTTCACTAATTCGCCAGCGAGGTTACAGCAAGCGCAGTTAAGGAATTGTGTCGGGCCGAGCGTCAGCGTTCCAAAGTTGCGAATCCCTTCCTCGTCGTGTAAATGACCAAAGGCATGCAGTTGTGGTTGGATGCGGCTTGTGACCTGCCGCGTTAGAGACTTGGAACCAATGTGGATCGGCTCCTTGCTTCGCCAGTCACGGGTAACGTCCAAGATTCCCTTAGGGGGACCATGGGTTAGCAAGATATCGGTGTTGTCTGGAATCTCGGCCCACAGAGCGTCCAGGTTTGGTCGAGCAATATTGTAAGCCCACGAGAAAAACCACGGCGTATAGGGAGAACCGAAAATGTTCAGCCCCTGCCATTGCCAACTTTGGTGGATCAGAAATTGCACCATCGGATATTCTTCAGCCCGAACGATCCCCAATTCAACTGAGGTCGAGTGGTTGCCTGGTACGAAAACCTTACAGGCGATGTCCAAACCGACGTACCAATCAAAGAAGTCCCTTGCCTCGGGTTCGTTCCACTTCGTCTTGCGCTGGCAGGACTCGTCACCGCAGTGCATAACGGCATCGACCCCCTGCGGCACTTGCAGTTCACGGTGCTTATTATGCGTATCGGATATGAACCAGATCTTGGGCAATAGATTTCTCTCGACGATCAGCGGATAACGCGGTTGTAACAAGTTGGACTATGGTAAACAATTGCGATGTGCACTGGAAAAGTGGCTGGTGAAAATGGTGCCCGACCAAGAAATTGAGCGTTAATCGTATTGGGCTGCTAGCTCAATATAGTTACAATATGGCGTATCGAGTTTTCGCGGAAACGGATTTCGCAGGCTCATTTCCGCTGGTATACAGACGACAGAAATGCAAGCGAATGGCCCAAGATTATTAATTGCAGATGACGACCGTGACTTTCGCGAGTCCCTCGGTGAGGTTTTCGCACGACGCGGCTTTACTACCTGCTTGGCCGCTGACGGTTGCGAAGCGTTGGAGATTGTCCGCGCGACAAGGGAATTGCACCTTGTCATTCTTGATATTCATATGCCGCGTTTGACGGGGCTGCAGGCGCTTGAACAGATTCGACAGCAACGCATGGGTGGCCAGAATCAAGCCGACAGTTCCTTGCCACAATTGTCATTGCCATGCATTCTGATGAGCGCGCAAGTAGATGAAGCAATCGTACGCCAAGCCGAAGAATTGGAAACTCAAGTTCTTTCCAAGCCATTTACACTGCGGTTGGTGACCGAAACCGTGGAGGACATGCTGCATCGCAGTTACGGTTGGCGCATTTGAGAATTGAATGGCTGGGAATAAGAGGCTAGCGTAGAGAAAGCCAGTCGCGAATGCGGGAGGTGGGCGAGGAGACCGGGAGGCTAGAATCTTGTAAATCCCACCAGTGCCATTGCCCCTCCAAGCTACTTAGAAACTTGCTGGACGGCTTTGCTCTACGTTTGGGAACCAGCGCTGGATCCCAATCCGCTTCGAAACAGTACAAGGCGATGCGGTATCGCGTCACACTGTGTTTGTGAAGTTTTACAAAGCGACGCGGGCGACAGTCCAACGCATACACCTGGTGCAGCAATTCGCGAGCGATTTCCAGGTTAGCTGAAGCATCCGGATGAGATCGTTGAAATCCTTTTGTACGTGCAGCATCCATCAATGCCAAATCTGCGCGCGGGAACTCCCACAGGGCTTCCCACCATTCCCCAGGTTGATTGCGTCGCACCAGGTAACGATTGCCCCATTTGATCAACACACTCACATGAATCTTGTCGGTGACAACCGGGCGAGCGGCTTGAACGGGGATGTGTGTCTCGCGGCCTGTTGCGTACGCTCGACAAAGAGTCTTGAGGGGGCAGCCACTACAATTCGGCTGCGGTTTGCAGACTTGGCTACCTACTTCAATGGCGGCTTGGTTGACCCGCCCAGCACCTTGGCGAGTCGGCAAACTCGCTTCGGCAAACTCCCAGAGCTGTGCCTGCGCCTGGGAACCTTGTAACGGTTCATCCAAAGCTAGTAAGCGACTGTAGAGTCGAGACGTATTGGCTTCAACAATCGGCGCACGCTGATCGTAGGCAAAGGAAGTAATCGCGCCAGCAGTGTACCGTCCGATTCCTGGCAAAGCCAAAACATCTTCAAACCGTGTCGGAAAATTGCCTGAGAATCGCTCAACGATTATCTTTGAGGCTGCATGCAATTGCCGAGCTCGGCGATAGTAGCCCAGTCCAGCCCACAAGCTGAGGACTTCTTGCTCATCCGCATTGGCCAGGTTCACAACGGTGGGAAAACGTGTCAGAAAGCGATGGTAGTAGGCAATGACGGTTGCAACTTGCGTTTGCTGCAGCATCGTCTCGCTAATCCAAATTGCATAGGGATCTGACGTCTGACGCCACGGCAAACGGCGATGATGCGTATCGTACCAACGCGTCAATCGACGGCGGTAAGATTGATACCAGGCTTTTGAATACTTTTCGATCAAAGTAAGTGGACTAAGAATCTGGCTCTTCGCCTAGTGTGGCAACGACGGTCAGGTCGACACCTTGACGCCGCAATTGGACTTCGACTTGTTCTCCCGCGACGTGCTTGCCAAGTTGTTCACGCAGGTCATCGAAACGAATGATGCTAATACCATCGATATGTGTCAAGCGATCGTTGGGCATGATCCCGGCTTGTTCGGCAGCCGACCCCAGCGTGACGGAGCTAACGAGAGTAGTCGTTTCGATTACGGCCACGCCCAAAAGCCTCCATTGCCGCGAAAAATTTCGACTCCATCTAACTGCGCGACCAGCCGATCTTCAGCCTGCTGCGTCAATTGCGTACCATACAGTCGCATTGAGCGGCTGAGTGGTAATTCCAGCAAAGCTGGCAAATAGCTATCGTCAATGTCCATGTAGAGCAGCCCCAGGTGCTCCAGCTCCTGCAGATTCTTGAAAGAAGCGAGGTCTGCCGCTGCAAGCCTCGCGCGCTTGAGCTTGATGGCCTTCAGCTGTCCCAACTGCGCAATGGCGCTGTAGTAATTGGTGTCGATCTTTGACCCCAGAAAATAAACGCATTCCACTGACTTCAAATAGCGAATCCACTGAACGACCTCGGCATCGCCCGTAAACGACTCATCAATCTTCAACGATAGCCAGTTTTCAGCTGAACGCTGTTTGCCGTTGATTGGAAAGTCCGAGGGACCAATGTATGCCCCGTGGTATGTTAGAATCTCAATCGCTTTCGCCTCTTGAACGTCCGCGATGGCACCCAGTGTATTGCTAGCCATTCTGCCAATCGAAGACGTCTCTTGCGACAATTCGTTAAGCAGTTGTCGCGAGCTGAGGCTGATTTCGGCGTCAGTACGAATGGCCAACGCACTCAGGATGCCAACCATCTGCGCGGCAGCGTTATAGTCCGCCGCATGAATGACTCTCTTAATCCCCGCAATGCTCTGTGCGGGAGTTTGCTCCAGCCGCCATCGTGCTAATTCACGAGCCCGAAAGTCAGATGCACCGAGTTGAGAGAGCTGCTCGTCGACAAATTCTACGGAATGACATTTTACGGAATGCTCTGCAGGACTCTGATCTGGGACTTGAGCTGAGGCCGGCAATCCGCTGATTAGCCAACCCCCAAGGCAAATCACTGTTTGTATGTAGGTAAGTACCCAGTGAGACCGCAACTGAACCATTAGGAATTGGTGGACGGTCAACGAAACGTCTCCAGGACATAGCTAGCACTGTTGGATACGCTTGAGGGGTAATCCTCGCACGCAGAGGAACATTTATCTCATCTTAGCCATTAAGCTTATCGCCTGAAACGTCTCTTGTCGGTAAACGCCTGTTGTCTCTCGCGCACACGTTTCTCAAGCGAGACGGAGCGGCCATCGAACACAGACCACACCTTATGGGTGGTTCGGACTCGCTGAATTTTGCCGCTTTTGGGGGCCAGTGAGTCTATTAGGACTTTGACAGGCTTGTCGTGAGTACTTACGATGGAAGCCAGCTCCTATTTACAACCAACAAACTTTTCTGCCCCCATTTGGGAAGAAGAGCACTGGAGCCCCACCACCCCCTCCCCACCTACAAGACCTTCCTCAAACGCCCAGCCCAACCGCAGCCTGTGACCTTGAACGGTTAGAGCTTTCAATTTGGTAAGACGAATAGCTATGGATCAAGCTGTTGTTCATGTTCAAATTGAGAGGCCTCGTGCGGTTGATGGCATTTGCTGAAGTGTTAGTATTTTTTTCCACCAGAACTACGATGGAGTGATGAACGATGAGATGTCTTGGTAACGGCCTATCGCGACGCAACTTTATGACCGTTGGTGCCTTAGGCGGACTGTCTTTGGCGAATTTCCTGCGGATGCGCAGCGTCTATGCGGATCAGAAGCATTACGACTTCATTCCGGCCAAAGCTGAGAGCGTGATTCATATCTTCTTGCCAGGTGGAATGGCCCATCAAGAGTCGTTTGACCCCAAACCCTATAGCCCGCTGGAATTCCGCGGCGAGATGGGCACGATCAAAACGAATACCGGCGAAATAGTTAGCCAAGTTCTTCCGAATTTGGCGCAGTGTGCTGACAAGTTCACTTTGATTCGATCGATGACTCACGGCGAGGCGGCTCACGAGCGTGGCACGCACAATATGTTCACGGGCTACAAGCCGAGCCCGGCCTTGATCTTCCCGAGTATGGGCAGTGTCATCAGTCACGAGTATGGCCCTCGCGAGAATTTGCCACCCTATATTTGCATTCCCAATCGCCCAAATGAGTTTGCTGGCAGCGGATATTTGAGTAGTTCGTTCGAGCCGTTTAGCCTTGGATCCGATCCAGCAAATAATGGCTTTAAAGTTCAGGACTTGGACATGCCCGGTGGAGTCGACGAACAGCGGTTCGCGCGTCGTCGCTCAGCGTTGGAAACGGTCAATCAGTATTTCGCCACCAAGCACAACGCCGACAGCGTGGCCGCCATGGATAGCTTCTATGAGCGTGCGTACAGCTTGATTAGCTCACAGAAGGCTCGCGAAGCGTTCGATATTGAGAAAGAAGATGCCGCGATGCGCGATCGGTACGGCCGCAATCAAGCTGGTCAACGCTTATTGTTGGCTAGACGTCTGGTTGAGGCGGGCACTCGATTTGTGTCTTTGACCTACGGCGGCTGGGACATGCACACGAATATTACTAATGGTTTCAATGCATCGATGCCGCCGCTAGATCAAGCTTTGGCCGTCTTGCTGAATGACCTTGATTCGCGTGGATTGCTTGATACGACGCTAGTTATGGTCAGCAGCGAATTTGGTCGCACTCCAAAGATTAATGGCGATGGTGGTCGCGACCACTGGCCCAAGGTCTTCAGCGTGTTGTTGGCTGGCGGCGGTATTAAACGCGGCAGTATCTATGGTGCCTCGGATCCGACCGCTTCCGAACCAGATCTGGACCCAGTCAGTCCAGAGAATTTGGCGACCACAATTTATCACCTGTTGGGCATTGTGGCTGACAAAGAACTGATGGCTCCCGGTGATCGTCCGATTGAAATCGTCGATGGCGGCGAGGTCATCAAGGGGCTGCTAGCCTAGAAGGCATGCTTGCCATGTAGGTTAGCTTATGGGATCGGCAGGACTCCGGGAAAACTCTCCGGTTCTTGCCCCTGCAGTTGGGAAGTGTAAGCCGGGGCTCAAGTGGTTCTGGCGAGGAATTCGAGCGATTTCCACTTCCAGTCCGTAGCTCAGAAAAGCAGATAGAGGATGTGACGCGTGTTCGATAGCTTCAAAACCCTGCGAAAATCTTTAAGACAGAGTGTGCTTGCCACATCCGCGTTATGCGGTGTGCTTGGTACCACTTTGGCAGACGACCCGGCCATCAGCGTGTTGACTCCGGCTGGTTTTCAGCGTGGAAGCGAAGTCGACTTGCTGATTACTGGCGCTCGCATTGGTGACGTGTCGGAGGTCCTGTTGTACGAGCCAGGTGTGGAAGTACTTGCGTTGACACCCGAAGGCGACAACAAAGTTACTGCCAAGTTAAAGCTGAGTGACGATTGCCAACCCGGCTTGCACGCGTTCCGCTTAGCCACCAAGACTGGAATCAGTAATTTGCGTTACTTTGGCGTGTCGCCATTGCCGCAAGTTGCCGAAGTCGAGCCGAACAACGAGTTCCCTGAACCTCAAAAGCTGGAGATGAATTCGACAGTCAATGGACTTTGCAAGACAGAAGACGTCGACTACTACGCCGTCGAATTGGCCGAGGGGCAGAAATTAACCGTCGAATTGGAAGGCCTGCGTCTAGGAACGGACTTCTTCGATCCGTTCGTTGCGATCTTAGATGAGAATCGCTTTGAGTTATCGCGCAGCGACGACGCGCCCTTATTGCAGCAAGACTGTGTTTGTTCGTTTACCGCGCCCAAGGCGGGCAAGTACGTAATTGAAGTCCGCGAAAGTAGCTTCGGTGGCAACGATCGTGCCTTTTATCGTTTACACGTTGGTGACTTCCCTCGACCAGTAGCCATCGTGCCCGCTGGTGGGCGACCAGGGGAAAAGATCGAAGCGAAGATCGTTGACGCGTCCGGAGAGACCTGGACGGAAACTATTCAATTGCCGCAGGAGATCGGCGAGTTTGAATACGTCTCAAGTCATGCTGGCAAAGTTGCTCCATCACCGAATCGGCTGCGCGTCATCGACATGCCGAACTATCTGGAAAGCGAACCAGATACCGATCCAGCTGCTTTGACGGCAGTTGATATCCCAGCCGCCTTCAACGGTATCCTGCAAGAACAGGATGACGTCGATTGGTTTAAGATTAAGGGCAAGAAGGACCAAACGCTGGAATATAAGGTCTATGGGAGGAGCGTATTGCGCTCTCCGATTGATAGCTGGCTTGAGATTCATAAAGCGACTGGTGGCCGATTGGCAGCCAACGATGACGTGGGAGGTCCCGACAGCACGCAGAGTTTTAAATTTCCGGAAGACGGTGAGTATTTGATTGCGATTCGCGATCAATTGAACGAAGGCAGCGAATCGCACGCTTATCGTATTGAAGTCTCACCGCCAGCAGCTTCGCTCGCGCTGACAATCGACGAACTTCAGCGATATGTATCGCAGACGGTCGAAGTCCCACAAGGCGCGCATATGGCAGTGCTGCTTCGTGCAGGGCGAAGCAACTTTGGTGGTGATCTGGGTTTGCGACTTGAAAACGCGCCGGCGGGTCTCGAATTATTGACACCGACCATCGCTGCGAATCAAAGTTACATTCCGATGCTGATCAAAGCCTTGCCGGACGCGCAGCCAGATGCGGCCCTGGCAAACTTGGTAGCTGAGACGTTGCCCGACGGTCCGGGAGTCATAGGCAACTTGAACCAGCGCACCATGCTTGTTCGCGGACAAAACAACCGCGATGTGTGGGGGCATGACGCCAACAAACTAGCGATCGCGGTGACCGAGGCGTTGCCTTTCACGATCGAAGCTGAGCAACCCAAGGTGCCAATTGTACGGTCGGGTAGCAGCCACTACGTCGTCCGCGTCAAGCGCAATGAAGGCTATGCGGAAGCGATTTCATTGCGAGTCCTCTACAATCCTGGTGGGTGCTCGGCGAGCGGCTCCGTCAAGATTCCAGGCGACAAGAGTGAAGCCTTGATTCCGCTGACCGCGAACGGCAATGCGGCGATCGGAACCTATCCCATCACCATTTTAGCGAGAGCCAAAGCTAAGAATGCGAATGTGTGGGTAGCCACTCCATTTATAAATCTTGAAGTTGCCGATTCGTTTTTTGATTACAAATTTCCGGTGACGGTAGCCGAAACGGGCCAATCCGGGGTCGTCACCGTTGGCCTGACCGTTAAATCGCCGCCGCAAGGGGAAGTTGAATTTGAGCTGGTTGGGTTGCTGGCAGGGGTGACTTCGCCTAACCCCAAAGTACAGTGGAAGGAAGGCATGGAACAATTGTCTTTCCCAATCGCAGTAGCCGCTGATGCACGGGTTGGTCAATTCAAGATGCTGGTTGTCAAGGCAACCATTACCCGCCCTGAAGGGACAATCCTGCAGACTCAAGGAACAGGCGAGTTGCAAATCGCAGCACCTGTGGCACCTGCGGCAGCCTCAGTTGCCGCCAATACGCCGGCTCCCACCCCGCCACCGACCGCCAAACCACTTAGCCGACTTGAGCAGCTTCGCCAAGCGAAGGGCTTGTTGGACAAATAAACAATTACCGTGAGCGTAGTGGAAATTGCCATAACTCCTCAACAGGAATTCGGCAAATCGACTACTCAGACCGGCGAGGAACTTGGCAAAAGGTCCACTACACGAAACTCGTAGAGAGACTCAAGGAATGACCAGATTTATTACGTTGGCAACGCTGTTGTTAGTGCAGGCTGTACTGCCCCATTGGGCTGTAGCGGAAAACGCTTGGACGTCTTTGACGGTTTACCCACCCGAAATCAAGTTATCAACGGCTGCAGATTTTCAAAATGTAGTCGCCATCGCCCATCGCGACGACGGTGTCACTTTGGATGTCACCGAATCGGTGACCTGGGCACTGGAAAATGGCGAGCTGGCGTCGATTGAGAACTTTCAGCTCAAACCAACGTCCGATGGTTCCACACAATTGCTCGCCAAGTGGCAAGAATTGTCAGCGGCGGTCCCAGTATCTGTAACTGACGCTACCAAGGCGCGCGAAGTCAGTTTTCACCTGGATGTCATGCCCCTACTGACTCGTACTGGATGTAACACCGGATCTTGCCACGGAGCTGCGCGCGGCAAAGATGGCTTTCGCTTGTCGCTCTTTGGGTTTGATCCGATCGGTGACCATACCCGGATCACACGTGAAATTGGAATTCGTCGCATTAATATGGCTCGTCCCGAGCAGAGTTTGATTTACTTGAAGAGCATCGGTGCCGTGCCGCACTCGGGTGGAAAGCGCATGGAGCCAGATAGCCAATATGCCGCTACGCTGCTGAAGTGGTTGCAGAACGGAGCGGTCATTGACGCGACAACTCCACCGGCCTGTACCAAAGTCGAGTTGTTTCCCGCGCAAGCCGTACTTGAGGGCGAAGGCGCAACGCAGCGCATGGTAGCTGTTGCCCATTACAGCGACGGAACAACTCGCGACGTCTCGACACTAGCGGCCTTTACAACCAACAACGATCGTTCGGCGGCGGTAACCGACTTGGGAGCTGTGACCGCTGGCGTTCGAGGTGAAGCCTACGTGATGGCCCGATTCGATACGCACACGGTTGGTTCACAAGTACTCGCCCTCCCTACTGCCTTGGAGTACACCGCTCCGGAGATCACTGGAAATTACATCGATCAGCACGTCGGGGCTAAACTCAATAAGTTGCGCATTCTTCCTAGCGGCAAGTGCAACGATGAAGAATTCTTGCGCCGCGTTACGATCGACATCGTCGGCTTGCTACCTACCGAAGAGGAGTACGCGGCCTTTATCGATGACACAGCTGCCGACAAACGCAGCCAGCTGATCGACCGCTTGCTGGAGCGAAAAGAGTTTAGCGAAATATGGGCGATGAACTGGGCGCAACTCTTGAAGGTCAAGAGTGACAATCAAGTCAGTTATAAGTCGGCATTTCTGTACTCAAGCTGGCTGACCAATCAGTTGGCAGCGGAGACACCCATCGACGAAATTGTCAGGCAGTTGATTGCGGCCAATGGCGGCGTTTTTGAACAACCCGCGACGAATTTTTATCAAGTCGAACGAGACACCTTGAAGACGGCCGAGAATGTGGCTCAAGTCTTTATGGGAATTCGCACACAGTGTGCTCAGTGCCACAATCACCCCTTTGATCGTTGGACCATGAACGATTATTACGGGTTTGCATCGTTCTTTGCACAGATTGGTCGCAAGACGGGTGAAGACTATCGCGAAACAATTGTCTACAATCGCGGAGGTGGTGAAGTTAATCATCCGGTAACCGGCAAGCCTGTGCCTTCCACATTCTTAGGCGGCCCACGGCCCGAAATCAAAGGCGAAGATCGCCGCGAAGTGCTGGCGCAATGGATCACCAGCCCTGACAATCCATTCTTTGCCACCAGTATCGCCAACCGCGTTTGGGCCCACTTTATGGGCGTGGGCATCGTAGAACCTGTCGACGACATTCGCGTGAGCAACCCGGCTAGTAATCCAGAGTTGTTTGCCGAACTTGGCAAGCGTTTGACTGAATACAAGTTCGACCTTAAGCAGTTGGTGCGTGACATCTGCAATTCAGACACGTACCAGCGCAGCACGCAACCGAATGAGACGAATCAGCTCGACACTCGCAACTATGCGTTTGCACAAGTCCGGCGGGTGCCTGCCGAAATGATGCTCGACTGTGTCTCCCAGGCGACCGGCACGAAGGACAAATTCCGTGGTCTTCCGCTTGGTGCCCGGGCTGTGCAGATCGCTGACGGTTCGACCAGCAACTACTTTCTGACTTCGTTTGGCCGCTCACCCCGCGATACGGTTTGCGACTGTGAAGCCAGTACCGATCCATCGTTGTCTCAAGCTCTGCATCTGCTCAATGGAAGTTCCACCCAAGGGAAGATTCAACAGGGCAAGCTGATCAACACCTGGCTTGAACAGGGCCTGACCGTGCCACAAGTAATCGACAAGATCTTTATTCGAGCCCTCTCGCGGCATGCAACTCAACAGGAGAGCGATACGCTGACTAAGATGGTTGCGGAATCTGGCAACAATCAAGTTGGCCTCGAAGACGCCTTCTGGGCCATCCTCAATAGTCGCGAATTTATGTTCAATCATTAATTTGGCGATCCTTTCGACTCAAAGTTAAGACCATGCAGAATACCAATCGACTTTTTCTAACTTTGCTAGCTGTCGCCATGGGAACTTCGCCAGCGGCGATCCGTTGCGTGGCCCAAGAAGTTGCCGAAGAGGCGGAAAAGAAGATCACTTTTGATGAACACATCAAACCGATCTTCCGCGAGCATTGTACGACTTGCCATAGCGAGTCGGACAAGGAGAGTGATTTGGCTCTCGATACTTATGCAGGTGCCATGGCCGGGGGCTCGAGCGGTGCTGTCATCAAGGAAAATAATGCGAGTGGATCGCGATTGTTTGCACTGATCGCACATACCGAACGTCCTTTCATGCCGCCGGACGAAGATCCGATTGCCAAGGAAAAGATTGAGCTTGTCAAAACCTGGATTGAACAGGGGATGCCCGAGAATTCGGGCAGCAAGATCAAACGTTCTCATGCTGCGGCGGCCGCCATGCTTGGTGGAGCCTCGCTCGGCAAGCCCGAAGGGCCACCGCCGATGCCAGAGAAACTACTGTTGCAGCCAGTTATCGAAACGGCACGCAGCGCGGCTATTTCCGCTATGGCTGCCAGCCCCTGGGCACCGTTAGTAGCGATCGGTGGCCAGGAACAAGTTGCCTTGTATCACACTGAGTCGGGGGAGCTGTTGGGTGTCATCCCGTTTCCTGAGGGTGAGCCACAATCCCTGACTTTTACGCGCGATGGTAAGCAATTGCTGATTGGCGGGGGACGCCATAGCCACAGCGGATGCGCTGTGCTGGTCGATATCGCTTCGGGAGAGCGATTGTCTAAAGTTGGCGACGAGCTAGATATTGTTCTAGCTGCTGATATCTCCCCAGATAAATCGCGGATTGCGATCGCTGGTCCCCAGAAAATCGTGCGCGTGTTTGATACGGTTTCGGCAGAGCAAGTACTCGAAATGAAAAAACACACGGACTGGATCTTTTGCTTGCGATATAGCCCCGATGGTGTGTTGCTGGCGTCCGGTGATCGCAGCAACGCAATCGTGGTTTGGGAAGCTGACACGGGACGTCTCTATGCAGATTTAGTTGGCCACAAAGATCAGGTGCGCAGCTTGGATTTCCGTGCAGATTCGAATGTGCTGGCTTCGGCCAGCCTCGATGGCACCATCAAGTTGTGGGATATGTTCGAGAACAAGGAAATCAAAGCTTGGGCAGCACATGGTGGTGGAGTCAACGCAGTCATGTTCGCTCACAACGGCATGTTAGCTTCCGCTGGACGCGATGCACGCGTCAAGACATGGAATGCCAACGGTGAGCTGCAAAAGGAGTTTACCGGATTGAGCGAATCAGCGCTCGAAGTTGCTTTGACGGGTGATGGAAGCTATGTGGCTGGTGGTGATTGGAATGGCCATGCGCAAATGTGGAAAGCTGAGGACCCGAATCAAGTGAAAATGATTGCGGCCAATCCTCCTTCCATCGAGCATCGCTTGGAATCGGCAGGAGCCGCTCTGGCCGCCATCAACGCGCAATTCGAAGCAGCCAAGCAAAGTTCGACCGCCGCCTCGACGGCAGCCAGCGAAGCCCAGGCCGCAGCTACAACTGCTGCCCAAGCGGCAGCGGCGTTGGCGCAAAAGGTGACCGAGACCACTGCCCAAGAAGCAACCTTGACACAGCAGGTTGCCACCAACGACGCTCAAATTACGGAACTAGAAGCACAGTTAGCCGCCCTCAAGGACACCCGGAATCAAACAGCCACTCAACTGGCGACAGTCAAGGCGACGCTTGCGGAAACGACTCAACAAAGCACTTCTGCCGCCCAAGCAGCAGAGGCAGCCCAGGCTAAGCATTCCGAGCTAGCTGCGGCAGCCGCTGCGGCCGCACAGAAACAGCAAGAGTTGGCGGCTCAAGTCGCCGCTGCGCAGGCCGAAGCTGATAAGGCGGCTGCCGCCAAAGCCGCCTTGGATGCACGTGCCGCAGAGCTTGACAAGCTGACTCAAGATACTGCTGCGGCTGCCAAAGCTCTCGTTGATCAGTTCACCGTCGCCAAGACGGAACAACAAGCTCAGCAAGCCAGCTTGGATAAACTGTCGGTCGAAATGAACGCGGTTAAGGAACAGATGGCTGTCTTGCAAAAGCGACTCGAAGAAGCCAGCGCCGCACAGGCTGCCGCGCAAACACAAATGCAGGCTGCAGCGGGTAAGACCGAAGCCCTGAAGTCCCAGTTGGATCAAGCCGAACAAGCTGCACTCTCAGCCAAAGACCAACTCGAACTCTTTCAAAAGAGCTATCAGCAGCCCAATTAAGGGCCTTGGGAGTGCTCCGATCTGTCGGAGCTTTCTTTGTTCGATACTGCGCACGAGCAATCTGCCAAGAGCACCTACCTGGTGAGTCAACGGGTAGTTTGTCGCGCGTAGCAAAGTTGATATCGTAGTGAGTCTCATAGCTGTAAGAACGTAAGAAATAAGACAAGAGCTGCAACCGATCACCACAGCCTAAGACAAAAGCGGCGACAAGTCGCCGCAGTCCAAAGGAAAAACGAAAGCGGCGTCCAAAGGTTCGAGATGATTAACTCTGCAATTACGGTTAGTCTCGTGGAAGAAGCTCGGGGTGGTCCATTCGTATTTTGGAATGGTCTCGCAGATGCATTTGGCCATGCGGCACAACTCGGTTTTGATGCTGTCGAGATATTTGCTCCCGGCCCCGATACAGTTGAACGTCCGGAGCTAAGACAGTTGTGCGATACACATCGCCTGCAGGTCGCGGCCGTTGGAACCGGTGCCGGGATGGTTAAACATGGGCTAAGCCTCACCGCTGCGGACGCCAGCCAGCGTTCCGCAGCAAGAGATTTTGTCAAATCCATGATCGACTTTGGAGGCGTCTTCCAGGCTCCAGCCATCATCGGCTCGATGCAAGGTCGGTGGGCAGGCGACCTGAACCGAGAAGCGGCTTTGGAACTCCTAGCTGACGCGCTGAATGAACTCGGGGCCTACGCTGAAAAGTACAACGTTCCGTTGCTATACGAGCCCTTGAATCGTTACGAAACCAACTTGATCAAGACCATGTCGGATGGAGCTGCGTTCTTAAGTTCTCTCGAAACGTCCAACGTCAAATTGTTGGCCGATTTGTTTCATATGAATATTGAAGAAGAGAATCTGGCCGATGCAATTCGGGCAGGTGGCCAGTACATCGGCCATATTCATTTCGTTGATTCCAATCGCAGAGCCGCCGGGATGGGACACATGGACTTCGCTCCGATCGCGGCTGCCATTCAAGAAATCGGCTTCACCGGCTATTTGTCTGCAGAAGCGTTTCCAATTCCCGATTCGTTGACGACCGCTGAAAAAACCATCAGCTCCTTCAAACGTTTTTTTGACGCAACTCGCTGACCGCCGGCCTTCCAAAACCTCGAGGCCAGATCAATCAAGAACAGACCTGTGAGAATTGAAACATGCATCAGTCTCATGCATCTCTGCGGCCTAAATGACTTAGCAACATCCATCGGCTAACCTCCCTGAAACGGCAGAGCAGTCAGCAACGAGCCTTGAGTCTTCGGATAATACTAAAGACGGCTGATCTCGGCGAGATTTTGCTGCTGAGCGATCCACCATTTTTCCAATTCGGGTATGCTCTGGTCTGAGTGATTCGCTCGAATCGCTTGAATTGACGTATCGCCCCTTCGACGACTGGAGAGCATTTCATGTCAGGTTTACTAGACCTTGTATCTCAGCACATCGGTGCGGAGCAAGTTGACGCAATCGCAAACAAGCTAGGCGCTTCCCGTGAGCAGACGGAGAGTGCAATTGGCATGGCATTACCCACTCTGTTGGGCGCAGTCGCACGCAAGGCTGACAATGACCAAGGTGCAGAGGAACTTCATCAGCAATTGCAGCAGCAGGATGACAGCCTAATCGACCAATTGGGTAGCCTGTTGGGTGGCGGTGCCTCGAGTTCCAATGCAGGCGTTCAAGCGTTTGGCGGCGCTGGCGATTTGCTAGGCAGTATTCTCGGAGGCCGTCAAAGCAAGGTTGAGCAGGGAATTGGCAAAGCTTCAGGTCTGAGCGGCGGGCAAGTAGGTTCGCTATTGAGCATGTTGGCCCCCATGATCATGGGTACGCTCAGCAAGAAGTCACGTTCCGACCAGATGGACGCGGGCGGGCTGGCCGGAATGCTGCGATCTGAGAAAAAGACGATGGAAAATCAAGCGAGCGGCGGCCTGCTAGCCGGACTACTAGATCAAGACGGTGATGGCGATTTCGATTTCCAAGATATAATGAAGTTGGGCATGAAGCGACTCTTTAATCGCTAGACACCCGTCATATTGCCTAGAACCATATGATTGCTCAGCCAACACAGCTTCCCGACCCAGACACCAAGCCAGCGTGCGATGTCGTCGTCTGGGATGGGAAGTGCAACTTCTGTCGCGAGCAAGTCTTGAGACTGCGCCGTATGGATGCCGAACGCTTGGCCTACCTCAGTTTGCATGATCCCCGCACGGAGCAACTATGCCCCAACCTAAGTCAGGCGGAATTGCTCGAGCAACTGTGGGTCATTACGCCCACCGGTGAGCAGTATGGCGGTGCCGACGCAGGGCGATATCTCAGTCGACGACTCCCCAAACTATGGTGGCTGATGCCACTGTTGCACCTGCCGTTCAGTATGCCGCTGTGGCGCTGGCTTTACCGCAAGATTGCCGAACGAAGGTATCGAATTAGCGGAAAGTCCTGCGACAATGGCAGTTGCGAATTGCACCAACGCAAGTAATCGTGCGCGAGTGCCCTTGGAGTGCGGCGATTTATCGCCGCTTTGGAATTTGGAGTGGACGCTTTGGTACGCGACTGGCCCGATGTTCGAACGGACCAGAATCCACGCTGCTGGTCGTTGGGGTAATAGGAAAGCTCCGACGAGTCGGAGCAGTCCACGGAATTTCGGAAAGCTCCGTGGAGTCGGCGCCGTCCAATTGTAGGAAAGCTCCGACGAGTCGGAGCAGTCCAAAGTCGAGCAGTTCAAAGGATTAATGGGGCTGAGCAATCGAGCTTTTTGTCATAGAATAGTAGACTAACCACATCCCCGCCCAAAGAACGAACAACCGTGCACCCGTTTGCTTGCTCATGACTACTACACTTTCCTATCCGCCCACTCCCAAAGAACCCAGTTCGGCGGCGAATATCCTGAACATCGCAGCCTACAAGTTTGTACCGCTAGACGACTTGGATGCGCGGAGGCAACAGCTCAAACGGTTCTGCGATGGGCTCAAGCTGCGTGGTACGATTCTGCTCAGCCCCGAGGGCATCAATCTTTTCATGGCTGGGGACGAGGCGTCAATTCGGCAGTTTGTCAGTGAGTTGCGTAATGACCCAAACTTTGCCGATCTAGCGGTCAAGGAGAGTTATTCAACCTCCTTGCCGTTTCGCCGTATGTTGGTCCGACTCAAACGGGAGATCATTTCTTTTGGGGTTGAAAGTGTAAAGCCGCTGGAACACACTTCGCCGAAGCTGCCCGCCAAGGAACTAAGACGCTGGCTGGACGAAGGGCGGTCGGTGCGTTTATTGGATACTCGTAACGACTACGAAGTCGACTTGGGAACCTTTGTTGGCGCTGAACACCTGTCAATAAGCCATTTTCGTGAGTTTCCGCGGGCGATTGAACAATTGCCAGAAGAGGCGAAGCATGAGCCTTTGGTCATGTTTTGCACCGGTGGCATACGTTGCGAGAAGGCTGGTCCGCTGATGGAGCAAGCAGGTTTTGAGCAGGTCTATCAGCTAGACGGCGGCATCCTCAAATATTTTGAGGAGTGTGGTGGAGCGCACTACGACGGATCGTGCTTCGTGTTTGATGGTCGTGTAGCGCTTGACCCGCAGCTTAGACCGACCGGAAACCTACTTTGCTTTGCGTGCCAAGCCGTTCTGACTCCCGAGGATGTAACGTCCAACAAGTTCCTATTTGGGAAGCACTGTCCGCGTTGCTTTGTGCCACCTGCGGAGCAACGAAAACGAGAATTTGAAAAACGGAGACATTTGATACGGATGGCGGCCGCCGCTCAGCCGGGTTGCCAACCGTATGACAATCTGAGGCAGATTCACGTAGCTGGCAAGTTTGCGGGTTGGCCACTCTTGGATTTTCTAGATGCCTATCAGCCGGCGATCGGGCGTGAACAATGGCAACAGTGGATCATGGCAGGTGACCTCCGTCGCGCCGATCAAAATCAGTCCACGGTCGCAAGCCCCGCAGCCGCTTCAGCAGTTGTGACACTCGAAACCATTGTCAAAGAGGGCCAATGTTTTGAGCAGCATATGCCCGACACCATCGAGCCACCGATCAATCCCAACATCGAATTACTGTACGAAGACGATAGTCTGATTGTTGTGTGCAAGCCTGCGCCGCTGCCTACCCATCCGAGCGGCAGATTCAACAAGAATACACTGCTAGCCATCCTAGCTGGCGTCTACCCAAACGAGAAGCTGCGCGTCGCCCATCGCTTGGATGCCAGTACCAGCGGCGTCGTTGTACTCTGTCGTAAACACCAGTCGGCGCGGTTCGTACAACCGCAATTCGAATTAAAAATTCAACCATCGGCTCAGACCTCTTCCGTATCCGAAAGCGCTAGCCAGGTCCGACGCCAGCGCGCGATCGCTGGACTGCCCCCCGTTCAAAAGCGGTATACCGCGCGCGTGTACGGACATCCCGAGTGGCAGAGCACTATCTGCGAAGCAGCAATCGCTCACGAACCGGGGCCAGCCGGAAATCGTGCAATCGCAGAACAAGGGCAACCAGCTTGTACCGAATTCAAAGTGCTTCAGAAACTTGCCGACGGTACCGCACTGCTCGAGGCGATACCACGCACGGGACGCACACATCAAATTCGCCTGCACTTATGGCACCTGGGCTTTCCGATTGTCGGTGACCCACTCTACCACAGAAACAGACAAACGGGCGGGCGAGGTACCGTAGCGGTTGACGAGCCGCCGATGTGTTTACATGCGAGATTCATCGCGTTCACGCACCCTGAGTCACGACAGTTGGTAGACTATGAGGCCCCCGTGCCCAGTTGGGGAGATCCCGCGCAGGAGCTTGCCGCAGAACTATGATAGAGAAACCCCTAAAATAACTTCACCCTCCACGGGCACCGACTTGCAATGACTTTAACAAATACTAGCCAAGCTAACGGTAGCGCGACCAAGTTCACTGTAGATCACGCAAAAATTCAAAATGCGGTTCGGCAAATCTTGGAAGCAGTTGGCGAAGATCCAGACCGAGAGGGATTGTTGGAAACGCCCGCGCGTGTTGCGCGCATGTACGCCGAAATGTTTTCAGGTTTGCACGCCGATCCACGGACCCACTTACAGAAAGTTTTTACGGAAAACTACGACGAGGTGGTGCTGATCAAGGACATCTCCTTTAGCAGCATGTGCGAGCATCACTTGCTGCCGTTCACGGGTCGAGCGCATGTGGGCTACCTCCCCGATGGTAAAGTTGTGGGGTTAAGCAAACTAGCACGTGTTGTGGAAAATGTCTCGCGGCGGCCGCAGGTCCAAGAGCGGATGACGGAGGAGATTGCAGGTTTGATTGAAACGGAATTAAACGCTCGCGGAGTCGCCGTCGTCTTGGAAGCGTCTCATTCGTGTATGACAATCCGTGGCGTACGCAAACCAGGTAGCACCTGCATGACGTCTTCCATGCGCGGAGTTTTCCGTGATAACCTCTCGTCGCGAGCCGAAATACTTGGTTTGATTATGGGCAGCCGCATATGATCTCTGGCGCCGCTATCGAGGCCGGGGTGGCGTCCGCCATTCTGCGAGCTGCGCTGGCCGGCTGGATCGCGCTGTTTGTTCTCAAGTTGATCGACCATCGAAAATCTATAGCACCCTTTGGAATTTTGTTGGGCTTCATCACGCTGACAGCCAGCGTGCGCGGAGCATTGCTGTCTACGTTCGACGAAACGTGGCAAGTCACGACGGTCACAACAACGCAGACCATTGCGATTGTGGCAGCTTGGTGGTCCAGCAGTCTGCTAGCTGCTGTGGTATTGGCCAGTCAACTACGACGCTGGGTACGAACGGCACCGGAAGAACTGCACCGCGAAGCGTCGTCGACCGACCCCAGGAAACGTCAGAAAACCAAGCGCTCGCGAGATAAGGCGGTCGGCCACTCAGCGCCCAGTGGTCCGCTGCTTTCACTCGGGTTATGCCTACTGGGCGCCACGTTGATTGTGGTTGCGTTGCTGTTGGGCGATGTCGACATGGCCAGACTGAGTGGTGCGGCGTGGTGGATTTCGATCACACATCTGCTTCTGTCGGCTTGCTTGCTAGGTATGGCGATTTGCTGCGCGTTAGAGCTCAGTTTCTTGTCATCGCCCGACGCGCTCAATCCTACGTCCGGTGTGCGCGTGGCGTGGAAATGCATGGACCGCTTGGCCATCATCCTGGCTGCTATTGAGTTAAGTTTATGTTGCGCCGTTTTTTTTATGATTTCCAATGGGCCTAACCTGGACGTTAAATCCGCCGCCTTGGCTGGTTCATATGCGTTCACTTTGTTAGTTGTCGCGTATGTGGTCTGGATGATTCCGCACCGCGTCGCTCATTTTCAGACGCATGGCAAACCGCGTGGTTGGGTTGCGTTAGCATTAGCGGCATGGCTCGTTTTTTTTGCTCTGCTCGTCGTATCTGCCCTTCCCCCAACCTGGCCATGGCGAGACATAGTAGCAGGCACACTCCGTGTGCCGTCCGCTAGCTACTACGAGCCATTGAAAGACCTACCAAGACGGCGGCAAGGCCCAACACGAGGTGGAGGGCTACCAGCCCCAAGGATAGCGCGGCTCGACCGTTTTGCCATTCTCGGATAAGGTCCATTGCAAAAGAGCTAAACGTGGTCAGACCACCCAGCAGGCCGACGCGAACGCCAATAACCCACCACACGCTCTCTGCCTGTTGATCGAACGCCCATTGGGACGCGTAGCCAATGCCAAAGCAACCGAGCACATTGGCGGTTAAGGTGGCAATGGGCAACCATGCTGGACCGATCCAAGAAAACAGGTGCATCAGGCCGAAGCGGGTCAAAGCCCCCAGCATGCCGCCCAATCCTACCGCAATCCAATCTCGAAACATCGTTGACTCCGCACCCGCGCAAATGGAACCGTACGCAACGGCAATTAAGCGTTGATAAACTGCCCTTATTGCTTTATTCTTAAAGACTTAGGGCGGCTTCTTCTAGACCCCTTTGCCGAGTCCCACGATCGGGCTGGCCGCGAAGCCGTGATGCATTTTGAGAAAATCAGGAGTTTTGGAGATGGCGACGGCGGAAACCCAACGTGCAACTGACGTGATGACTGGGGCTGATATTCTGGTCAAATCGTTGGTCGACCACGAAGTGGATGTCATCTTTGCGTATCCGGGCGGTTGTAGCATGCCCATGCACCAGTCGCTGACTCGGTATGGCAAACAGATCCGCACAATCCTGCCGCGCCATGAGCAAGGTGGTGGTTTTGCAGCCCAAGGTGTCGCGCGGTCGACCGGAAAACCTGCCGTAGCCATGGCGACCAGTGGCCCAGGAGCCACCAATTTGGTGACAGCCATTGCAGATGCCAAGCTAGATAGTGTGCCGGTAGTTTTTATTACTGGCCAAGTTCCGACCGGGGTAATTGGTACCGATGCATTCCAAGAAACGCCTATCGTCGAAGTCTGTCGGAGCATTACCAAGGCTCATTACCTGGTTACGCGAGTTGACGATGTTGCCCGGGTGATGAAGGAAGCATTCCATATCGCGACCACGGGGCGCCCCGGACCTGTGTTGGTCGATATGCCCAAGGACGTTCAGATGGCTTCCTGCTCGGTCGATTGGGATGTTCCCATGCAATTGCCTGGCTACAAGTTCAGGTTGCCCAAAGCTCAGCCAGAGCAGATCAGGCAGATTGCGGCAGCTATCAAGCATTCGAAACGACCGATCATTTACTGCGGTGGTGGGGTGATTTCTGCGGAGGGTTCGGAACCACTACGCGAACTGATTCAGAAGACGGGCATCCCCACCACCATGACAGTCATGGGTTTGGGACTGTACCCCAACGAAGGCCCACTATCACTCGATATGTTGGGCATGCACGGAGCAGCCTATGCCAATTACGCCGTGCGCGACTGCGATTTGCTCATCGCCTTGGGCGTTCGTTTTGACGACCGGGTAACAGGCAAGCTCGAAGCCTTTGCCAAGAACGCAAAGATCATTCATGTCGATATCGATGCAAGCGAACTGAACAAGAACAAAGTTGCACATATCTCGGTGTGCAGCGATGTCCGATATGCGATCGAGCAATTGAACGAAATCGTCGAAGCCCCCGAGGATATTTCCGACTGGGTGCAGAATTGCAAGAATTTGAAGAAGAAATTCCCCTTCAAATACGATGATCAGTTTGACGGGATCTTGCAGCAGCATGCGATTAGCGAGTTATCCAATTTGACCCAAGAACGTGAGACGTTTATCACCGTGGGCGTGGGCCAGCATCAAATGTGGGCTGCACAGTTCTACAAGTTTAAGCGACCGCGTCAGTGGCTTAGCTCCTCGGGCTTAGGCACCATGGGCTTTGGCTTGCCGGCAGCGATGGGAGTTCAAGCTGCGCACCCAGGTGCGTTGGTGGTCGACATTGACGGTGACGGCAGCTTCCAGATGAACATCCAAGAGCTAGCGACGCTTCATTGCGAGAAACTGCCGGTAAAGGTTCTGCTGTTGAATAACCAGCACTTGGGCATGGTTGTCCAGTGGGAAGATCGGTTTAACCAAAGCAACCGAGCCCACACCTACTTAGGCCCCATCGACCATGAAGAAGCCAGTGGCCCGGGTGTGACGGATAGCCATGCGTATGTCGCGGAGCGTTATCCGAATTTTGTAGAAATCGCTAAAGGATACGGCTGTGGTGCGGCAACTGTCAGCAAGAAATCGGACCTGCGCGCCGCCTTGAAAGAGATGATTGATTACGACGGACCCTACGTGTTGGATGTCATGGTGCCCTATCAGGAACATGTCTTGCCAATGATTCCATCGAATCATACCGTCGACGATATGATCCTTGAGTAAATGCTCCGACGTCGTTTATTGCGAGCTACTAGGTTGTTTTGTGGCAATAATCGCGCAGCTCGCCATGCGAACATCAAAACCGACAGACTTATTGGAATCAGGTCTAAATGGAATTTCCGCGCGCCTCGGGTGTTCTCCTGCACATCACTAGTCTCCCTGGCGATTTTGCCGTTGGCGATTTAGGGCCGGAAGCATACCGCTTTGTTGATTTCTTGGTCGATGCGGGGCAGACGATTTGGCAAATTCTGCCACTTGGTCCAACCATTCGCTGCGATTCGCCGTACAGTTGTTATTCGGCATTCGCTGGCAATGCACTGCTCATTAGTCCGGTTGAGTTAGTGCGCGATGGATTGCTCCAAGCGACCGAATTGGAGATGTTTCGCTTACCGCGCGTGCGGGCGGAAACCGTAGATTACTTGGCGGCCACGGATTTCAAGTGGCAGTTGCTTAAAGTCGCCTATGAGCGTTTTTTTTCTCAGCCCGTCTGCTCGCAACTCGATCGATTCGAAGCCTTCTGTACCACGCAGCGCCGTTGGTTGGACGATTTCGCACTCTACGCCGCGTTGATGAAGCATTTTGGACAGGACCAATGGGATCTCTGGGATGCCGACTTGGTTCGCCGCGAGCCTGACGCCCTTCGTCGCTGGGGTAAAGCCCTCTCCAAACAGATCGAGTTTGAACAGTTTGTGCAGTTCCTCTTCTTTACGCAGTGGCAAAGACTCAAACAATACGCCAACTCAAACAACATTCGTTTGTTTGGAGATATGCCAATCTTCGTTGCTCACGGAAGCGCCGATGTGTGGTCACACCAAGAATTGTTTTGGCTGGACGAAGGCGGCAAGCCCCAGTTCGTAGCCGGTGTTCCACCTGACTACTTTAGCAAGACGGGGCAATTGTGGGGCAATCCGCTGTATCGCTGGGAGGCACTAGCGGCGACGAACTATGCGTGGTGGACCCACCGTTTCGAAGTCGCCTTTGAGATGTACGATCTATTGCGCATCGACCACTTTCGCGCATTCGATGCGTACTGGGAAGTGCCGGCGGGTGCTGCTACGGCCATCCACGGTCGTTGGGCACCAGGGCCGGGTGCTGCTCCGTTCGAAGCTGCACGTCAAAAGTTGGGTGAGTTGCCGATTGTAGCAGAGGACTTGGGACTCATTACCGAGTCGGTGCATGAGCTGCGCGATGAGCTCGGTTTTCCTGGGATGCGCATTTTGCAATTTGGATTTGACAACGCAGAAGATAATTTCCATCGTCCCGAAGCGTTTCCTGTCAACAGTGTCGCCTACACCGGGACTCATGATAACGACACAATTGTCAGTTGGTACCGCCAGCGCCAATTGGAGAAACAAGCGACCGGCAAAGTTGATATCCTCGATCGCTATCTCGATGAAGACGAGGCTCCAGAAGTCCGTGAGAAAATGATCCACTGGCAATTGATCGCCATGGTGTTGGGCTCCGCGTCGTCGACCGCCATTGTTCCGATGCAAGATATTCTCGGACTGGACCAATGGGCACGCATGAATACGCCAGGTCTGGCCGAAGGCAACTGGGGCTGGCGTCTGGAAGCCAGCCAGTTGAACGATGCCATCGCGGCTGAATTACGCGTTGTCACCGAACATACGCAACGATTAACTGTCGGTGCCCCAGCCTAGTGCTTCAACCACATTGAATGGCGGAGAACGGCGGACGGCACACGGAGTGTGCCTGCTACTCTATCAACGGGACTGCGTTTAGAACCCAATGCGTATGGACGTTCCACCACCGTGATGATGATGGTAGTGGTGCGGTCGATAGGCCGGATAGGGCGTGTAGTATTCACGCACCACCACGGGTGAGGATCGATAGATGACGGGCCGCTCCTGCACAACCACTTGGGGTTGAGAGTACGGAGGCTGAAAATTCGGTGCGGGAGTCGCTACTGCGCTAGCCAGGGGAGCTGATTGGTAAGCTGTAATGACCGTGTCGCTGACGCCCTGCTGGTGCAACGTGATAATATCGCTAACCTCTAAGCGTCGTTGCACGCCTTTGGTTTGCAGATGAGTCATAATCAGTGTTTCGCTCAATCCGCTGCGCGACATGCTAACCACATCCGCGGTACTGACGCCCGAGTTTACGAGTGCTTGTTGCTGTGTGTAGAACTGTTGCTGCTGTTGATTGTAGGCTTGCTGCTGGTAGTAGCGTTGGCGTTCGAGTTCGTTGTCTTGGGCGCGTCCGATCAGCCCGCCGGTTATAGCGCCGACAGCACCACCGATCAACACACCTTCTGGTGTTTCATCGTTTTGCTTACCGACAATACCGCCGATGACGGCACCGGCGACTCCCCCACCGTAGCTCCGTTTTGCATGCGAGACTGGGCGGATGCAAATCGACAGCCCGAAGTCACCAAGACGAAGGCAACCAAGGTCCGACCTAGCGTACGTTGCATTAGGTGTTTACGGCCGACTATCGGTAGTTGTAGAAAAGCTAGCATCATTTGGGCTCGCCATAGTGCAAAGGATTATGCATTCACATCCATCGAATGCGATCAATGCCCCGGAAATTGCAACCGAGACACATCTTTCATAAGATCGACATACCATCTGTGAGATATGAAGTAAACAGCGAGTTTAGCGGAGCGTGCGAATTTACTTTCGGCGCGATTGAAAACTGCATTGGTTGGTCGATAAGCCGGGTTCTGTCACGGAGGTTCTGAGGGCGCTTGTCCTCCAGATCTCCGCAGTAAGTCATCTATCTAGGACCGCCATTGCTGACGGCCTCAAGCGATCTACCCGAAGGTGGTGGCGACCCGAGCTGAATCGCAGTGCACCGGAGGTACACTTCCCTCTGTTTGATCTTGCTTCGAGCGGGGTTTACCAAGCCGATCGAGTCACCTCGACCGCTGGTGAGCTCTTACCTCACCGTTTCACCCTTACCACGCAACTGCGCGCAGTCCGTTCGGCGGTTTGCTTTCTGCGGCACTATCCCTAATCTCGCGATTGGTCGGCGTTACCGACCGCTCTGCTCTACGAAGCCCGGACTTTCCTCTCCCAAGAACTTGTCTAGTTATGTACTAGGGTATTCAACTACAAGCCTTTCAAGAACGAAGCGCATCGCGACAGCGAATGCCAGCGCTTCGAAGATGAAAAATGGCAGCGACTACTTAGCCAACCAATGCAGATTCGCCATTGTACGCGTACCAAGACGCATTTAAAGCCGCCGTTACAATCGATACGACTAAAAAAGCTTAACTTGCCGGAATAATCAGAATATTTTAACACGGGTTGCCGAAAAGAAACATTGACGACGGTATCGGGATCAAGTATTCCCGTTGACGCAGGTGAACACATTTGTTCGGATCGCGGTCGGCATCACCGGCCAGTAACAACAGCGAAGAAGGAGAGTCGCGTTGAGTCAAGAAAATTCGAATCAGAAACGACGTTGGCTTAAACGGATTCTCAACGTCCACACGCCAAGAGCCTGGTGGCTCGCACCGGCATTGCTAACGCCCATGATGGCGTCAGTGATCGACCAAACGGCTTTTGCGCAGACGCCACCGGCGGCACGCAATAGCATTTCCGATACAGCTCCCACGGTTGATTCCGAGTTTGTGCTCGGTTGGCTGCAACATGCGGAGCAACAAGCTGCGGCTGGCAACCAAGAAGCCGCGGCCAAAGCATTTGCTGAAGCGTTACGTGGTCGCAAACAGCTCACCGGAGCGGACCAACGCGTTGAAAGCCGACTGAAAGAAGTCAATCAAAAGCTGGTCGACAAGGGCTACACGCTCGAACAGGTCCAAGCTGCCTTTAACTCGCTTGGTGCTATCCAAGCCGTGCCTGGGCAGCGCAGATCCATAACTAGTCCGCTCGATCGACGTGACCAGTTGCCGCACTCACCAAGCAAGCCGCAGAGGCACTGCAAGCCGGCGATCGCGAAAAAGCCGCCGCGCTTGTCGCTCAAGCGGATCAAGCTGGCGTACCTGACGAGTGGATGCTGCCTGGTCAGATTACCATCACTCAAATCAAATCCCAATTGAACACCGTGTCGACGGCCTCCGCCACGACGCCTGTGGCAACTGCCAACGCAACGCAGCCTGCTGCTCCGGTCATGCGTAACCCGGTTACACCCGGCGTGTTCCAGCCTGGGAATGATCAAACGCGCATGCAGCCGGCTGGCTCGCAGGTTGAACTGTCGGTGCCTGCGCCGCTCAGCGAGAATGCATCCGGCGAAGAACTTTATCGCCGTGGAATTGAGATGTTGACCGCGGGCAACCGCGAAGCGGCCTACGAAAACTTCCTGCGTGCTTGGAAGTACAAAGATGAGATGGATCCAGCCATGAAATCGGCACTCAGCGACAAGCTGACGTCGATGCAAGCTGGTTCAAGCAGTCGGGCGGAAGTCGTTTCGCCACGCAGCAACTATAGCGAAGAACAATTGGCGCTTATGCAGCAGTTGACTAGCGAAATTACTGGCGAGATTGCTCGTGCGGAAGCCAATCGCGAACTCGAGCCCGACTTGGTTACCGAGCGTCTGCAGATTCTGCGGACTCGCGTCTCGCAAGCTGACTTGGATGGCGACACTCGCAAGCGTATGTTGACCATCGTCGACCGCGCTGTGACTCAGCATCAGTTCTTTCTGACACAGAATCGTGCGGCCATTGATCAAAACATGCGAAACCGTCAGATTACCGCTGGCATCGCGTTGGACCAAGAAGAGCGTTACAAGCTCGACCAACAAATTGCATCGTTGGTGGAGACCTATAACGATTTGATGGAAAAGCAAGAGTTCATGCAAGCCGAAGCTGTGGCTAAGCAGGTGGGGGCGCTCGACCCCAACTCGCAAATCGCTGCGATTCTAATTGCCAATGCTCGTAATGCCCGCCGTATCGGCGACTACGAGAGGACGCGATCCAGCAAAGAAGACGCGTTTATCGACCGAATGATCGAAGTCGATGAAGCCGCCGTCGCAGACGTAGGCGACCGAAATCCGATGCTTTTCCCAGAAGCCAAGACGTGGGATGAATTGACTCGTAACCGCAAAGCAGCTCAACAACGCGAATCGCAGCTGGGCATGTCACCTGCCGAAACGATGATCTGGGAGAAACTGAAGCAGCCGGTGCTAGTCGACTTCAAATCCCGTCCCCTGTCCGAAGTGGCTCGCACACTGTCCGACATGACCGGCGTGATGATTCACATCGACGAAGCTGGCTTAGGTTTGGAAGGCTTGACTGCTGAGAATCAAGTCACGCTCAGCCTGCCTTCGCAGATTTCGCTGAAGAGCGCTTTGAATCTGATGCTCAACTCGCAGGGCTTGGACTTCCAAGTCCAGAACGAAGTCCTCACCATCACCTCGGCTCGCAATACATCGCAAGCCAATGTGACTCGCACCTATACTGTCAAAGACTTAGTGATTCCGATTCCTAACTTCGTGACGGACTACAACAGCGGCATGGCCGGTGCACTCCGCAATGCCTATGAAACCGTGAACGGCTTGGCCGTACGGACCAATGGTGGACCGATGTCCGTCGGTGGCAACTCGATGCCTGTCCAACTCGCATCGGCGTCACTCGATCCCAACGCTCCGGTACTTGGTCAGTTGAATAACTTGATGCCTGGTGGTGGCAACTTGCCAGGAGCCATCGGCGGCGGTTTCGGCCTCGGACCTAGCTCGCCCATGATGGGCGGAATGGGTAGTGGCATGGGCGGGATGGGAATGGGCATGGGCGCACCGGTTGGTATCGGTGGTGGTGCGGCCATGGCCGACTTTGGTACCTTGATCGACTTGATCCAAAACACGACCGATTTGGACACTTGGGACATCAACGGTGGCAATAGCACGATTCGCCCCTATCCAGCCAACTTGTCGCTGGTCATCAGTGCTCCACAAACGACGCACGAAAAGATTGCTGACCTACTGGATTCTCTTCGCCGCTTGCAGGACCTGCAAGTAACGATCGAAGTCAAGTTCATTACCTTAAATGACAACTTTTTCGAACGGCTCGGTGTGGACTTTGATTTGAAGATTGACGACAACGTACGTCAGTTGCCCAACGATGACCAAGGACCAAGTGCTGTGGTTGGCTTGTCAACTGGCTCCACGGCAGCGAATCCATTCCCATTGACAGCGGACTTTGACATTGCCCTCAGCCAAGAAAGTTTTGGCAATACAGTGCCTGCCTTCGGTGGCTTTGTGGCAGATGCAGGAGCCAGCTTGGGATTTGCGATTCTCTCCGACTTGGAAATGTTCTTCTTCATGAATGCGGCTCAAGGCGATCAGCGAACGAACGTCTTGCAAGCTCCACGAGTCACCATGTTTGACGGTCAACAGGCTTCAATCAACGATACGGTGTCACGACCCTTCGTAACCAGTTTGATCCCCGTCGTTGCCGACTTCGCCGTGGCTCAACAGCCCGTCATCGTCGTGCTCAATGAAGGTACCGTGTTGAACGTCCAAGCAACAGTCTCACCGGATAAACGCTTCGTACGCTTGACGCTCAATCCATCGTTCTCCCAGATCGATCGGGTCGACACATTCACGTTCGAAGGCTCTCGCACGACCCGGACCAACAGCACCCGTACCGGCGACAACATCCTCGATGCGGCTGGCAACGTTACCAGCTCAGACGACGACGACGAACAAGTCATTTCGGGTACGACGGTCCAGCAACCTAGCTTCGCACAGACTAGCGTTTCAACCACGGTCAGCGTACCAGACGGCGGTACAATCCTGTTGGGTGGTATCAAACGCATGCGAGAGGGTCGTTTGGAGCGGGGCGTACCGATCCTCAGTAAGATTCCGTACGTCAACCGACTGTTCAAGAACACGGCCATTGGTCGCGAAACGAGCACCCTGATGATGACTGTTACACCACGGATCATCATTCAGGAAGAAGAAGAGCAGAAGTACGGTGTCCTGCCTTAAACGGCACTTCACGCGCTAAACTGTCAAATATCACCTCGACCTCTCCAAATCGGAGAGGTCGTTTGCATTGGGGAGAACGTCAAAATCCAATGCACTTGCCTAGTCCCTAGAGTGTAGGTGATCAGTGTAGATGGATTTATCTGTGGTCACCCACATGCCCAAGGCTACCAAACTGGCGAAAGTTCTAGTTTTTATTTGGTACGAGGCCCCAGAAAGTGTTAGACTTGTGCAAGACTATCAACGAATTAGCCATTTAAACCAGACGCGTTTCGTAAGTACTGGTGCAGACAATTCTCTGGTTTAAAGGCAAGCCGCGCCGGTGTTAGTGAGTGTAAGAGGCATTGGTACCGGCGGATTGTCAATAAACAAATGCGGCTTGCCAATAAACAAATATTGCCTAGATGCATTGCATCCATGTCCTGTTCGACATGTGTCGTATTACTCATCTTACATACCGCATTTCAAGCAATTACCCCATTTAGTAGCCCTTGCGCCCCTCGGGTTGCGACACACGCCTTCCCCTACCAAGCTCCTATGCCGTCATCAATTCACGAAGTACGCCCGTGAGTGCTTTATAAAATAAGACTTAACTCATGCCGGACACTCTACTCAACAAGCTTACGGTCGCCGTCCTGGATGGAAACGCAAATCGACGCTCTTATTACGCGTCTGCGATCGAGCCATTGGGCGTTGAGTTAGAGTTCCATTCTTCGATTGATCAGTTCCCGTCAAACTCTAAACTCGCACAAGTTGCCTGCTTTATCATCAACTTTGCGGGTCTACCACAAACCTCTCCGAATCCAATAGCTGAACTCGGCTTGGCACCAGATCGGACCATTGGCTTAGGACCATCCCCTGAGGTCAAAGCTGGCATGGTTCCATGTGCCATTGGGATTGAAGAACCGGTATCGAGCGAAGTCCTGGCTGAGTTTGTGCACTTTGTGGTCGATCGATACCGCGCGCAATTACGGTTTTCGCAGCAATGCCAAGAGACGGACAGCAAGCTTGCGAAGCTAACTGAGCGACAGTACCGCGTGCTCAAGCACTCGCTTAAGGGCTTACCAGCCAAGACGATTGCACAACAGCTTGACGTTTCGCAGCGGACGGTAGAATCGGACAAGACTCGCATCATGGAAGTGTTTGCTACCGATGCGATGGCTGACATTGCAGTTCAAATTGGCGAGTATCGTGTCTTGGACACAATTCGCAAGCTCAATCAACGTGAGGCAATTATCCGACTCCAATCTGGCGTAGATCTTCACTTACATGATCGCCATCTAGTCCAATTCAACGCCCACTATTCAAACTCCAGACGCGCCGATTCCAAGAGCTGAAAAGACTCCCTTGGCTACTTTGAAGCCGGCGCACATACGGAATTCGCTGCGAACGGCGATTTTCGATCTGGCGTTGCTGGGCAAGTGCTGCAAAAATCAATCTTGTCTCATGAGATATTGATTTGGGAGCGAATTACCGATGGCCCGCCGCAAGGAACAAGACCTCGATCGTCGGCCCCCGCGCCGCAGAGTTAAGCGATGGAAAATCTGGGGAGCGATTTTTCTAACCGGATGTGCCCTGTTCGTTGTTTTCTTGCCGCAGATCGTCACTTCCCGCAGCATTCTCAACGGCTTAGTCAATCGATACGCTGGCATCGCTCCTCTGACGGTAGATCTAGAACAAGTCAAAGCAGGTTGGATGACTCCAGTGTCAGCCACCGGAATTCAACTCAAAGACGCGGGTGGACAGGTCCTCGCGCGCATTGGAAAGGTCTCGACGCAAAAGGGTTTGATCGGTTGGATCACCAATAGCACCGACTTGGGAACCATCGAGGTCGATGGGCTGGAAGCCGCTATCGTGGCCAATCAAGGGACCACGAACATCGAAGCAGCGATCGCTCATTTGCTAGCGACTGCTCCAGATGTGCCCCCCGCAGAGGCATCGAGCATGTCCCAGACAACGGGCACCGTTCGAATCAAGGACGCCAAGTTTCTAATTGCCGAAGCAGGCCGTCCAGAGCAATGGGTTGTACAAATCCCAACGCTCTCGGCGACTCTGCCTACAGGTAATCAATTCATTGGGCCTATCGAAGCTCAAGCTAACATCGGTGAGGCGAGTGGCACAGTGGTTGATAGCGTCGGCACGATTGCCGCCAACGTCAAGCAAGTTGGCGAAGCGTTTGAGGTAGAGGCGCAATTGCAGCACCTACCCGTCGACCTATGGCATGTTGTGCATGCCAGATTCCCAGACATTCCCATCGATGAATTGCAAGGTCGCGTATCGGGCCGTCTCTTTGGCAAGCTGGTGGATACTGAACACTGGAGCTTTGACTTACAGCAAGTTGAGACCCGAGAGTTGGCCATCACAGCCCCAGACATCGTTGGTAAAGACACGGCGCGGTTGGCGTCTGTATCGGCCACAGGTCGGGCATCGCTGGCGGGCACGTCGATGATAATCGAGGGTGTGCAGCTGGCTTGCGACTTTGGTGTGGTCAACGCTGCTGCCGATATTCCTTGGCCAATCCCTATTCCAACAGCCGCCAACCCCTTCTTGGAAGGTGCTTCCATCCGCGCTGAGGGAACTGTCGATTTGCCCAAATTGATTTTTGCCGCACGGTCGTTGATTCCGGTGCGTGCGGATACGCAAGTCCTTTCCGGCACCGCGCAGTTTCTCGTGTCGCAGAACATGAATAAGCAGGGAGCACCGACTAGCCAGGCAAACCTGACTCTGGCTGGATTGCGAGCGAACGCGGCCGGACAAGAATTGACATGGAACGATCCACTGACCGTCTCACTGTCTGCGGACAAGCAGGTTTCTGGCCTGCGTTTTGGTGCGGAGGCCACTGCCGAGTTTTGCAGTGTCAAAGGCGGCGGGACGATCGAAGCTGGACAAATCCAAGGCAATGTCAATCTCGACGTGCTCCAGCGGCGACTGAGTCAGTGGATCGAATTGCCGATCCGCAATATGAATGGTTCGGTCGACCTGGAAGTCGTATGGAACATGGCCGAGGTCGATGTGGTAGAGGCGCAGGGTCGACTGAACACATCGCCACTGATGATCACCACGAATACTGGTGGCGAGATTCAAGAACCTGCGTGGACCGGAACTTTTTCAGCGACGACACGTCTCGCACAAGGTTCGCCTTCACAGATCGATCGCGCCAAATTCGAGCTAACAGCTCAAGACGAAAAATTAACTGTTGACTTGCAAGAACCACTTGCGATAGCGGGGCCAATTGAAGGCGCAGCCACACTGCCCCCGGCTGCTTTCAACATAACGCTGGTGGGCGATCTGGCAGGCTGGAAACGACGAGGCCTGGTCTGGCTGAGCGAACCACCGGAATTGGAGCTAGCGGGCAATATTAATCTCGCTTTAGGTGGACGCATTGACCTGAACCACGTCGAAATCCAGCAAGCCAATTGGCGCAGCAAGCCGATGCACATCTCTACGCCTTCGATGAAGTTTCACGAAGCAGAGATGGTTGGAAACTTTAAAGGACGCGTCGACACCGCCAACCTAACTCGATTGCGAGTCGATGCGTTGCAGGTACAAGCCACCTCGTTCTCCTTAGGTGCCAAAGACGAAGCGACCGCCGATGGTTCTGGACGCATCGGCCAAGCGATGTTCTTGGTTGACCTAAACAATCTACTAAGCAGTATGAGCTCGCTGGACGCTCCACCGGCCCAGAACGCCCAAGCGACTGAACCTGTAACGGAGGTGTCCGCTACAGGACGTGTACAAGGACAGATGCAATGGCAGGTTAACTCGACCGCCGCAGGCTTCGCCCTGGCGGCCACAGGTGAAAACGTCGTAGTGCTTAGCAAGCCGCCAGGCAGTATCGCACCTACGCCCTTGTGGGACGAACCGACAATAACTACTAAATTCAGCGGCCAATGGACTGCGGAAACCGGCGCGGTTGACATCGATAGCCTGCAACTTGAAATGCCATGGTTTAATTACAGCGGAAATGCTGCGTATCACTCCCAAGAGCTACAACAGCAGATTGTCGCCAAAGGCGAAGCAGTAGTGGATACCACTCAGCTATCCACAAAATTAGCCTCCATGACCGGAAACCAAGTTCAGCTCTACGGAAAACAAACAGTGCCGGTTGATGTCCAATGGACCAGTGCCTCCGATCCAAGAACCTCGATGCTTGCGGGCTTGCAAGCAGTTACACGCATCGGCTGGGAACAAGCGCGCGTGGCTGGGATCGATGTGGGCGCTGCAGATGTTCCCGTCACCATCGCGGCTGGTCAATTGGCGACCAAGGCCGAGATTCCCGTGAGCGGTGGCATGCTGAGGTGGGATGTTACCAGCGATCTGACTGCGCAGGAGTTGGTGATCCATCAAGCTCCCATGACCGTACTTGAGAATGTTGCGATAACGCCAGAAATGTGCAAAGGCTGGCTCAAGTATGTCACGCCACTCATTGCCGAAGCGACCAGCGTAGATGGTCGCCTAAGTCTCGTGCTCAACGATGCCAATCTAACGCCGGCCAACCCTCGCAAGCAAACTGTCGTCGGCCAGTTGGTCATGCACAGTGCTGAAGTTGGCCCGGGTCCATTGTCCAACCAGATTATTTCAATGGTCAAGCAAATCGATGCGATCCGCAAAAAAGACTTTACGCAGGCGGTGAGTACCCAGAAGGTCTGGTTGAAGATGCCCGAACAGCGGATCGATTTTCAAATGGTGGATGGGCGCGTCTTCCACCGCAATCTCAACATTCGTGTGGGCGACGTTAATATGACGACCTCAGGAAGTGTGAGTGTCGATGGCCAGATGGACATGATGGCAGCAATGCCGATTCCAGACGATTGGATTGAGAAGTCGCCGTTGCTGGTCGGCCTACGCGGTCAATCACTGCAGTTCCCGATGCGTGGCACGCTCAAGGCTCCGCAAATTGATGGTGAGTCCATTCGGCAGCTTGGACGTCAAGCCGTACAGGGTGCCGCACAGGGACTATTGGAAAAAGGCCTCTCGCGCGGCTTTGAGAAAATCTTCGGTGCCCCTCCGCCAGTTCAGCCCATACAGCCTCAGCAGTAGAGCAAGACACTGCAGCAGCAGTAATGCGGACAAAGCAGACTCGGCAAATCGAATTTGCCTTGTCCAACGCCGTCCCGCCGTGGCTTGGCAATGCACTTTAGCTAACCAGTTAACGCTCCACCGACACTGGCTCTGGTGGAGGTAGACTTTCTCCTCATGCATTGCTCATAGCCGAGTGTCGCAGCGACATACTCCGACCAAACTGTCTTGACTCTTGAGGCAAAAATCGACTACTAGCTGATTTATGCATTTTTAATCAGCCTTCTTCTCCCGGTCTTCAACACTTTCGCGCTCGAGCACGTGCATGCGAATCTCGCTCCCAGTCTGGATGTTACTCGGAATCGCCCTGGCGATCTGCGCGCAGGCAATGGGGCAGCGAGTCCAGTTTCCCTCGACGACTGGCGGACTAAGACCGATTGCGCCTGGGCAGCCCTCCACGTCGGGTGCCCCAGTCATGATTCCACTTAACCCCAGTACCCAAGCGGGAATCTATCCCTCGACGGGGTTTGGCAGTCCAACCTTTGATCCGTATGCGGCGACAGCAACATTGCCGACCGGTCCTGTCATCGTGCCCAGCGGCATGCTGCCGTCTGGCGGATTTGCTGGGGCGAATCCGTATGGCACTCCCTACCCAACTTACAACGGTCCCAATCCACAGTTACCAGGCAGCGGACAGAGCGCTATTATCGGCACATTTCCCAACACAGGTTCGACCTACTCCGCGCCCGGCGTTTATCCCAACAGCAGCCCCTCAGCCTTGTTTCCAAGTTCCACCTACGGTAGCGCGCAATATGGCAACGCGCCCTCGACAGGAAGTTTATTTGGCGGCTTTTTTCAAAACCTATTCGGCTCAAACGCGGGCTTCGGTGGTTCCTACGGTGCACCGACATTGCCTCAACCCAACTACAATTTGCCGAACATCGGTGGTGGCTTTGGTGCATGGAATCCGCAGGGCAAGTTTTCAACGGGCACCGACCACGCCACAGTTCATACGCCTGTTCCAAGGGCCACGCTTCCGACACGCGTGGGTAAATGGCAATGACGACCCCGACGCACTGATGATCAACGATAGTGACTTATCATTGGCCTTCGCAATTCCGAATTTTCTATATTCGACGCAACCATTGTATTTGTTGCCCTCCTTCTCGTTGCATCAATGGGATGGACCCCATCCTACGTCAAGTGCCGACTTGCCCGCGCTAGCCTATTCCGGATTTCTAGATGCAGGCTGGCAATCTGATCCCGCGCGTATTTTTGGTGCCGAGTTGGGCTTGCGAGTGGGGATGTTTTCCGATTTCGATACTGCAACATCTGATAGTTTGCGGATCATGGGACGGGCCATTGGTCGAGTGAGATTGACTCCCCGCGCCACCTTGAAGCTCGGGGCCATGTACCTGGATCGAAACAAAGTCAAATTACTTCCAGCCGGTGGTCTGCTTTGGCAACCCAATCCAGACACCCGCTTCGACTTGTTCTTTCCTGAACCGAAGCTGGCGCACTACCTGTCAACCGTCGGGACGATGGATACGTGGTGGTACGTCGGCGGCTACTACGGCGGCGGCTCATGGACGATTACACGGGCTGACCAACAACGCACCGATTCGATCGATATCAACGACTTGCGCCTAGTACTCGGTTTGGAATGGGGTAGAAACGAGCAGATGCGTGATGGCCGCCGTTTTGGCTTTATTGAGGTTGGCTATGTGTTTGATCGCGAACTGCTCTACAAAGAATCGCCGCTGGACAATTTATCACTGCAAGACACCGTGATGGTCCGCGCGGGTTTCGGATATTAGGCCTATTAAAAAAAAGCGGGCTTGGCCCCTATTGAAGCTAAGTATTGTTGCCCTGTGACTGCAGTCTTACCGAAGAGGGGGCTGCCCCCTTTCGTACCCGAAAAATTGGATGGAGCTATCGAAAATGAACCAACGAAATGTAACCCTCAGTTTGTGCATGTTGTTTGCCACCAGCTTTTGCGGCTGTCAGTCGTGGAATCCAATGGGTTTCCCCATGCAAAACATGTCGCGTGTACCTCCGCCAGGGACGGGCACCTATCCCGTACCCAATGGCTACTACAATAATGGTAACGCTAGTGTGTCACCGAACGGTCAATTCATGTCAGCTAGTACCAATCCCGTGAACACATCCAACAGTACTGGATTGCGTCCAGCTAGTGGCGGGCTGCCAACTACAAATCTGGTGAGTTCACCCCAACAGCCAAACGGATTTAGCCAAAATCCCGTTCAACCGGCACAGTATACTCAGCCTGCTTCGGGAATTGCCTTTCAACCGAATTCTAGCGTTTCGGCCAACGACTTTCAAAATGGTGGCTTTCAACCGCAAATTGTTCAAGGCGGCAACTTGAATGAACCATCCTACGAACCATCCAACCTTCAGTGGCAATCGCAGTGAACGACGCTGTACGGGACGCAGCGGAGGACATAAGCGGCGTTCATTCTGCCGCCGTGGACGGCGCACCCTCCCAGGTTTCCGCGCTGGAGTCACCGCTGGTTCAACAAACCAAATCCGAGATTCGCTCGATCGCTGCAGAGATCGCTCGGCTCGCGCATTCTCAAATTCTGCCGCTCGAATTCTACCACGGCTTCCTATCGCGTTTGCAATCGGCCATGGGAGCAACTGGCGGGGCAGTTTGGGGCGTAAGCTCGACCATCGAACTGCTCTGCTCCCATCAACTGCCCGCACAGCTACTGTTGGACGAGAATGCGCCCAGCGAATCACACCGGCAGATTCTGCAGTGCGTGATCAGCGAGCAGCAGCCAATCCTTGTCCCACCAGCGCGGGTCAAAGTAGACGCAGCGCGCCCCACCAATCCACTCGACGACGCACTCATCATCGTTCCAGTTCGCGTACAAGAGTCGATTGAGATTCTAGTGGAGATTGTTCAGCGACCGACAGGTGGCCCAGCCGCGCAGCGCGGCTACCTGCGGTTTGTAGCGCAAATGTCTGATCTGCTAGCAGACTATTTGCGCCAGCATCAACTGAGGAAATTTGCGGCGGAACAAAGTCTCGTCCGTCAAGTCGAGATTTGCTTGAACTCGGTAGCCTCTGCTGAAAACACGGCGCACCGCCAACGAGCGGCCATCGAGGGGTTACAATCGATTTTCGAAGCCGAACACGCACTCCTCGTTTCGCATGGGCGACGGTCCACCATCGTGGCCATCGCGGGCACCGGGGCTTTCGATCCTCGCAGCGAGTTGATTTTGAATGCGGGCACGTTTGCTGCCGAATGTCTTGCGAAGACAAAAGACAGCCATTCGAACGCTTACGAAATCCATGACGCACGGGATCGCCGGGTATCACCGAACGAGGCTGCCAATATGAGCCCCGTCGGCGAACGACTGTGCGACCAGTTGGGCTGCCGTCGACTGCTGTTCGCACCATTGGGGCGTCATCAGAAGTTCAGCGTTCTGCTTAGCTACGCGGAAGCTATACAGCAACCCAATACACAATTGCCTTCATCACCAGAGATGAGCGAGCGTCTTGCCCTATCGTTGGGCTGCCTATTGGAGCAGTCAGTGGCGCATTCGCCGCTCAATGCACTGCAACGCCAACTGCAATCCCATTTTACTAGCAGGCATCCGCAGGCTTGGCTCTGGCGCAGTGTGGCTGCAGCGATGATTATATTGTGTGCTTTGATGCCCGTTCCTCAAAAGATCAACGCCGAAGCCACCTTGCATCCAACCCATTCTCAAAACTACTACGCGCCGATGCCTGCCACGGTGGCGCAAGTCTGGGTCCACGGCGGCGAGGAACTAAGGCCTGGACAGGTCCTGTTGACTCTCGAAAGTCCCGCCTTGAACTCGCAGATCATGCGACTCCGGGCTGAACTGGCGAAGACCAAGGACTCAATAGCCGAGATCAACGAACTGCTCGGCAAGCAGTTGGGGCTCAGCCGCTCAGCGAGCGCTGGATTAGAACTCAAATTACACAACTACGAAAACGAGGCTGCCGCTCTTGCTGACGAACTGCAACTGCGGGAACTCGATCAAGATCGATTGACCGTTCGTGCTCGCGCGGCCGGTCGTGTTAGCTCTTGGGGATTGGAAAGCCGTTTGTTGGGCCGTCCCGTCGCCGCCGATGACCTGCTCATTTCTACCTACCAACCCGACAGCCAATGGCATTTCGATGTAGCCATCCCCGAGAATCGCTTAGGGCTTATTTCGAAGGCAATTGCGAATCAAGAATATGCGCAAGTCAGCTTCCAGGTCACCAGTTTTCCAGATCACATATTGGTCGGAAAACTGCAAGACTTGAACGCATCTTCGGTATCTTCGATAGTTGCTGAACAACCGGACCAATCGATACCCTCGGTAATGGCACGTGTCGAGATCGAAACAAACTCCCTGCCAGTGCGAAAAGATGGCATTTTTGCTCATGCAGCGATTGATTGTGGCCATGCACCGCTGATTTGGGTCGTTTTTCGCGACGCAGTTTGTCATGTGAGTTCACGAATTCGAATGCTATGGTAGAGCAGAACCTAGCTGGCCATGGTTTCGACAAGGCAATGCTCACAGACTCAGCGTTTTGAACGCGGAATACTCATGAACTGTCAATCACCGAGAGACTTGCGAATTTGCTTAACAATCTGCCTTTGGCTTGCTTGTTATGGCAGCCAATCCACCGTTTCAGCTAGCACGCCAGACACAGCATTTGAGACAGTTGTGCATAGAACATTCGATGCAGATAGTGGCGCGGAAGCTGGTATGGTAACCCAAATCGTGGCAGCTCAAAACCAATCAGTTGCGGCTAACCAAACTTTGGTGCAACTGTCTAGTGAAGAGGCGCAGCTCGGGCTTCAGCAAGCCGTTGAAGAACTGCGGCGCTCGCAAGCCTTGATTGAACGCGCGAAGGCCGTCATTGCCCAGGCAAAAAACAGCGCCCAAGTATCGCCATGATGAACTGGAACGCTACGAGCGGCTCGAAGAAGCCGCTAGCGAAGCTGAGCGAAGGGGGATGCAAGAGGCAGCCGACAAGGCAGACATGGAGCATGTGCTGGCGTATAACGATTACCTACAATCCAAGCACCTGGCGGAGATCAATGCGGTGCGACATCAAGCAGCCGAGTTGCGTTTGTCACGAATGACCATCACGGCTCCAGCCCCAGCCGAAGTCACACGGATCCTAGTCACGCCTGGGCAACGGGTCGAAGTCGGAGAGCCACTGTTGGAACTGCGCAATATGGAGACCATGCTCACCGATTTTCTGCTGCCCGAAAGCAAGATCGACACCGCCGCATTGATGGACCGCGCGGTAGACATTGAATTCGAAGTTGCTGGGCAAGTTCAACAACTGGTCGGTACGGTTGTCTCCAGTGATTCGGAAGTGAACGCTCGCGGCCAGGTTCGCGTACACGTCCGCATCACAAATCAGAAACAAAATGGGCGCTGGGTATTGTCCCACGGAAAAACCGTGCAGCTACGTCTTCGGGATGACGTCCCAGGACTGCCAAGTGGGCTTTAACTCATTCCACGGCGAAAATACATATTGAAGTCCGATTGATCATGGATGATCTCCAACTGAATGAACTGGTCCGAGGAAGGCGCGAACTGGAGCTCATTCCAGTGCAGGGTGCCGCCACCGATCGCGAGTGCGTCTTTGATCCAGTCTCCCGCCAAAGTTATCGAGTGGGCTGGATTGAGGCGTGGTTTCTACGTGAGCTACTGCGGCCCCGAGCGTCATCGTCAACGGTTGAATCACTCATTCATGGCTTCCGTGAGCAACACGTAAGCTGCTCAATCGGGGAAGCTCAGCTCTTACAGATTTTCCAGCGGCTACAGCGAAGTGGGTTGGTTCAGCGTGCTAAGCATGTCAGCCCGACGGCAACCAAGGACTGGCGGAGTTTCGTTTCCCAGTTGGTCGTGTATCAAATGCGTGGCCCACAACCAGATCGATTTCTGCGGGCGATCGCGCCCTGGTTCGACGTGCTTTTCTCGCGTCGCGCCGTCTGGCTGTGGCTATGCGCTGCCTGCGTAACCCTGTGCGCCGTTGTACTCAACTTCGATCAACTCAGCGGAGAACTAGCGGACTTTGCGTGGTGGTCGCGGCCAATGGCGGGTAGCACGTTATTTATCATTTTCTTGATCACTCGCGCCGTTCATGAACTCGGGCACGGAATTGTGTGTACACGGTTTGGGATCCGTGTACCAGACATCGGTGTCTTTACGATTCTAGGTGCCCCATGCGTATACTGCGACGTGTCCGAAAGTTGGAAATTGCCGTGGCGCTGGCAGCGTGCTGCCGTCGCTGCGGCTGGAATGTATGTGGAACTAATCGTCGCAACCATGGCGGCGTGGCTGTGGCTATATACACTGCCCGGAACGCTACATTCCCTGGCAATGCAAACCATGCTGGTCTGCTCGGCAGGCACCCTGTTGATCAATATTAACCCGTTGATGCGGTTTGATGGCTACTACATACTGGCTGACTGGCTAGACGAAACAAATTTGCGATCAACAGCCGATCGGCTGACGATGTACATGCTAGCCGGCCAATGGCTTGGAACGTCAGAAGCCGCACCTACAGCGACTCTATCTCGCGGCCGATGCGTGTTTCTTGTAACGTTCAGCTTGATGGGAGTTGCCTACCGTTTGTTATTGTCACTTTCCATTGCGACTGCCATCGTGGCGATGTCGCGCGGCTGGCATATCCCCTGGGTTGGTCGCGCGTTGGCCGTGGCCATTCTTTTCGCTTGGTGGGGAACGCCGCTAATGAAACTGTTAAGAACTTTGGCGTGTACGTTGGGGCTGCGTCGATCCATGTCCCCGTCGAAGGCGCACGGTACGCTCGGAGTCCGCCTGCGTGTGTCAGCGATAATACTAGCGGCCTTGCTGGTCGTCCTGTTCACTCCCATTCCCAGCCGCCGCTTTGCCTCAGGCTGGATCGAACCTCAGCAAGCGCAGGGCGTGTTTGCTAAACACACTGCCCGTCTCGTCGAAAGTCGTGCGATCGATGGCAGCCAGGTGAACGCGAACCAACCGCTGTTTCAATTCGCTAGTACCGAGCTGGGGATCGAACAAGTGCAGCTCTCACACGAGCTCACTTCGATCGAAACCCAAAGTCTGCACGCAAAATACGCTCAACAGAGCGGTGCAGATCCGCAGGAAACCAACGAGCTACCGAGCAGCCAACATGCGCAGGAGTTGTTGCAAGATGTACGCAAGCGCCAATCTGAATTGTCATGCAGGGCACCAATCTCGGGACACCTAGTTGTTTTCCCAGCAAACTCCCCTTGCGGGCCGTTGGCAATTGACACGCACCACAAGTTTCGCGAAACATGGACCGCCCCACAGCAAGTCGGTCGAACTGTTTCTGCTGGTACGCTGTTGGCAGCCGTGTGCAGTGATCGCTCGCACGCCGTCATCGAATTGGACAAGTCGCAGTTGGACGATGTTACTGGCGGAACGCCCGTCCGCTTGCGTCTGCCACATGCGAATTACGCCGTCATCGAGTCCCAGGTGAAAACAATAGTAGAAATAGACCGACTGGGTTCGCTGTGGGCGGACAGGCGCGAACCGACGCGGCATCCATCTGGGCAATTTGCTGCCATCGTCGAGATCCCTGCTTCGGTCCGCAATCTACCTGGAGCTTCGGTCGATGCGGTGTTTATAGCGCGCCCGACACGACTGGCCAGTCTACTCTATCGCTGGGGCAGTACCAATCTACGCCTACTCGGTGACTAGTTCTTGGAATTTGTTGGTATGGCGAACGGTAGAGCGTCCGCCATTTTGCCGGGTTAGTGTGTACAATTGGAGACATAGAACGATTCAATACCCCCAACATCCCCCACATCGCAATGTTTAGAATTTCTTGCGTTCCCCGCCTCGGTGCAATCCTGATTCCGACTCTTGTGCTTACGTTAAGTCCATTCGTTTGTTGCGCAGAGCGAGATTTCACGGTCCTACCGCATGTGATCTCCATACATGGTCTGGGTGCATCCGCAAACGTGCTCGTGCAGTACACCGACGACACTTCGATTGCGAACCAGGTTACAGAAGGAATTGAATTCCAAGTCGCTGATCCTCAGGTGGCTAAAGTTGTTGACGGACGCGTGGTCGCAGTTGGTGATGGAACAACCGAGTTGCTCGTGCGTACTGCGATTAGCAGGCGGACGGCTCGCGTGCCGATCTTGGTTCAGGGTACGGACGAACCGCGAAGCTGGCAGTTTGACGCGCACGTTCAGTCAATCCTGGCGCGTCAGAGTTGCAATAGCGGTGCCTGCCATGGTGCCTTGGCGGGCAAGGGCGGATTCCGCTTGTCACTACGCGGTTATGATAGTCGCGCCGATCACTTCACCATGACCCGACAAGACCATGGCCGGCGCATCGAGCCAGCCGATCCAGGACGCAGCCTCCTGCTTGCCAAGCCATCCGCGGTCATAGCGCACAAGGGCGGTTTACGGCTGCCTCAGGACTCAGATGATTATCGAATTCTGGCAGAATGGATTGCCGCAGGCGCACCAGGCCCTGGGGCCGACGACGCGGTGCTCGAAGGCGTGGAAGTACTGCCGCGAGATTTGAAACTTCAGCTCGATAGTACACAGCAACTGATCGTCTTGGCGCACTACAGCGATGGACGTACTGAGGATGTAACCCATTGGGCCAAGTTTAACAGTTCGAATGAAGCCGTTACCGAAGTGGACGAAGACGGACGAGTCCGAGTTGTTGGCCAAGGCAAGGGAGCAATCGTGGCTTGGTTTTCCAGCCGCATCGCCCTTTCGTCAATCGTAGTCCCTGCGACTCATCCGGAAACACTATTGGCGGAAGCCTACGCGTCATTTCAGCCGAATAACTTCATTGATGAAATCTTGCTCGACGAGTGGAAAGCACTCGGCTTGGCTCCATCAGGCGTATGTTCCGATGCAACTTTCTTGCGTCGCGCGTCATTGGATGCTACCGGATCTCTGCCAACCCCTGAACAAGTTCGCTCGTTCCTAGACGCCCGCTCACCCATGGCGCGCCAACAAATGGTGGAGCGTCTACTGTCCAGTACTTCTTTCGTTGACTATTGGTCCTACCAATGGTCGGATCTGATGCTGGTCAACGGCAACCTATTGCGTCCCGAAGCAGTGGCAGCGTTTTATAAATGGATTCGCGCTCAGGTCGAAGCCAATGTTCCGTGGGACGATTTTGCTCGCCAAGTCGTCCTGGCCCGAGGAGATAGTTATGAACAGGGTGCAACCAACTTCTATGCCATCCACCAAGACCCCGAGAGCCTGACTGAGAATACCTGCCAAGCCTTTATGGGACTCTCGATCGGTTGTGCAAAGTGCCACAACCATCCATTGGAGAAGTGGACCAACGATCAGTACTATGCCATGGCGAATCTCTATTCACGCGTGCGTGCTAAGGGCTGGGGAGGAGATGCCAGAAATGGAGATGGTAAACGCACGCTCATCGTCCTCGATCGAGGGGACCTGATTCAACCGTCGCGCGGACAACCACAGCCACCAGCTCCGCTGGACTCGGAACCGATATCTCTGGATGATCCATCCGACCGCCGAGAAGTCTTGGCGGCGTGGCTGACTAGTTCACAGAATCGCTACTTCAGCCGCGCGATCGCCAATCGGGTGTGGGCAAATTATATGGGAGTCGGCTTGGTCGAGTCGGTCGACGACTTACGCGCTAGCAATCCCGCCAGCAGCGAACGCCTGCTGAACGCTCTCGCCGATTACTTGATCGAACACGACTACGACCTGAAGTCCTTGATGCGAGTCATCATGAACTCACGCGTCTATCAGCTCTCCTCCGAAGCTACGCCAGCCAACGTCGACGACCAACGGTTCTACTGTCGCTACTATCCGCGGCGACTGATGGCTGAAGTCTTGCACGATGCAATCGTCAGGGTCAGCCAAGTGCCAACCAAGTTTACGCAAATCGAATATGCCGGCGCTGACAAACGCCCCACCGATTTCTATCCCGAAGGCACGCAATCGATAGAACTATACGATTCGGCAGTCGTCAACTACTTCCTGCAAACCTTTGGTCGACACCAGCGTCGGATAACTTGTGACTGTGAACGCAGCGACCAACCAACTGTCGTACAAGTGTTGCACTTGAATAATGGCGACACGATCAACGAAAAGCTAAGTGCCCCGAATAGCATTATTAGCCAATGGCTTGAACAAAAGCTTGAGCCAGCGCGGTGATCGAGCAAGCCTACTTGAAGGCGCTCTCACGCTTTCCAACGAACGACGAGCGCGAGCGACTAATGAGTTTGCTTTCGTCGACAACTACCACAACGGAGGCCAACGACGCGGATCCAGCCACAGTTCCTCGAGAAGCCTATGAAGACCTGCTTTGGAGTATTATGACCAGCCCCGAATTCCTCTTTTCCCACTAGCACCGGGCTTAGCGAGATCCAAGAACGTACCCGTTCACGAACTAAGAATCAGACAGGAAAGGTTCGGGAGTCTTTTTAGCAGCACCCGCCTCCGATGCCACACCGCCAATAGGAACATGTAGTTGATAATGGGTTGCGCAAAGTTGGCTGAAAAGACTCCCGACCTTGTCACACAATCCGGTACATAAGAACTAAGAACTAAAAACTGAGAAAGTCCATGGCAGGGAAGTCCAAATCGCGCTCATCGGCAAGGCCGGCAGCCCAAGGGGAGGGCGGCACTCAATCTCACAATTCAACTTGGCTAGGCGGAGTGCTGCTACCGGCGCTGATGAGCGCTATCGCGCTGTGGGCGGCCTTTGCACCGCTTGATCTTCACCTGTTGGCGTGGATTGCTCCCGGCGGTTGGCTGTTGATTGCCCATCGCAAGCAACCCGTTGGGCGCGCAGGCTATGTTTCTCTGTGGCTCTCCGGATGTGTATTTTGGTTGCTTATTCTACACGGCATTCGGCTGGCCTTTTGGCCTTTGTATTTTGGCTGGATCCTGTTGTCATTGTATCTCGCCGTCTACGTACCGCTGTTCGTGGGAATTACTCGTAGCTTGCACCACCGCCTTCGCTGGCCATTAGTCCTAGCGGCGCCTGTGGCTTGGGTGGGTATGGAGCTGGCCCGTAGTTACCTATTGACCGGTTTTGCTGGGAACACACTCGCGCATTCTCAGGCTCATTGGCCAATGGTGATTCAGTTGGCTGACCAGCTAGGTACTGGTGGAATAGGCTTTGTGATGATCGTCGTATGCTGCGCAATACTCCAACTAGGGCTGGCTCGGAGTTCCTCATTGGCATGGCGTCCAGCATTGGCAAGTACGACCACGGCCTGTGTGCTAGTGAGTTCCTTGCTTGGATACGGGTGGTGGAAGTTGCGTGAGTGGGATCGTCTAATTGCCAACCGTCCACCATTGCTCCGTGCGTTGCTGGTCCAAGAGAACACGCCGACCATCTTTGAATACGATCCGGGCAAGAATCAGCTCGCCTGGACACGTTACCTCAACACAACTCGCGATGCAGTACGAAAGTTGGGCAAGCCGAACGTAGTGATTTGGCCCGAATCCACGTTTACGGCTAATGAGCCACTCATGGAAGCAGATTTGAGCGGCACTGTTGTGCCCTCAGATCTGGCTGAACTTGGCTATGATGCAGCCGCACTGCACATGCGCATTGGCGACATGAATCGCGTCATCGAATTCAAGATCGGAAGTCTACTAAATGCTTCACTGGGTCGCGCAGCAGATGAATCAATCGCCAACGCGGTCGCCAGCGAGCACGCCGCACACTTATTAGTCGGCAATGACTTGATGATCTACAAGACAGCCGGACTAGAGCGCTACAACACAGCGCTGTTCATTGGGCCTAAGGGGGAAGTCAAAGATCGATACAGTAAGATGCATCGCGTGATGGTTGGTGAATATATGCCACTGGAGCCGGTGTTCGGCTGGCTCAGCAAGCTGTTTGGACAAGGTACCATCCAAGCGGGACAGGACCCCAAGAGTTTTCCAATCTATATGCCTGAGGGAGTCGTGCGTTTGTCACCGAGCATCTGTTTTGAAAGCATGGTCCCACAATTGATCTCTTGGCAAGTCCGCCAACTTGCCCGCAGCGGACAGACTCCAGATGTACTAGTTAATATCAGCAACGACAGTTGGTTTCGCGGCTCGTCGGCACTGGACCACCACTTGGCCAGTTCGATCCTGACGGCGGTCGAGAACCGGCGACCGATGTTAGTGGCCGCCAATACGGGCATTACCGCTGAGATTGAAAGCAGTGGGCGCGTACTGCAATCTACCGAACGCATGGTTGCCGAAGCCATTCTAGCGGAGCCGAGACGTGACAGTCGCTGGGGGCTTGTGCAAGTTTGGGGATATCCACTGAGCTGGTTGTGCCTGATTCTCTGCTGTCTCAGCTTGCTAGGGCTACGCCAGCGAGCACTTAAAACCTAGCCGAAAACCTGAATAGGGTCGGGAGTGAATGGCACTGTCAGTGCCATTCGGGTCGAGAGTCTTTTCAGCAGCGCCCGCCACCGATGAGATGCCGCTGGCAGGTGATTGCTATGAGGATGCGATTCAAGCTGAAAAGACTCCCAACCCTGTCACACAAGCCCACACATCGTGAACGGTTACTCTTAGACTAACAACGAATTAAACATCAACCAACGTGCGGTTAAGAGGGTAAGGACGAGGCACAACCACCACGCAGCCAAGGTCACACGTTGGTGGCTACGGAGGTAGAAAAGTATTGTGGCTGAAACCGTGAGAGTTGATAGTTTGAAGGCGACTAACATCGTCGGGTCACTAATCAATTTGGCTCCCAGCGGATTCAGTTCTTTCATCGTCCCAGCTTGCGAAGCTAGAATCGTCCAAATCAAATCCAAAACGGAAAAGGCAACAATCATGGCAACAAAGCGTACGGTGTTTGCGGCCGCTTCCGGAGATGCAAGATGCAGTTCGTGGCGTTGTGGCGGACGAATCGACAATAGGTGCCCGGTGGCCAAGACGACTAGTACCATGCCGCAGGTGCTGAGCGGGTAGGCAACCTGATCGACCAAACGCACCCCATTAATGGAAGCTTGATTTTCCTTGGCAATCCTATCGGTTTGCTGGACAATGGCATCACTCAACGCAACGAATTGCTGATTGTGCCGCAAGGTGGATATTTGGGCTAACAGCCAAGGCGGGATGTCAATCGAATTCTCACCATCGTATGTCGCCCCTTCGCCATTCAAGACCTTGACGATGAACTCACAAGTGGCTGTAGAGGTGCTGGTCGCAAACAGGAACTCATCACTCTGGCTTGCGACGAGTCCGCCACGTTCTAGGGTTCCTGCGATAAAGGCCCCTAACAATTCGCGATTGTCGTAGTCGTCTACATCACCGGTCGAATCGCGTCGTCGGCCGGCGTATCTTCGCAATTCTTCATTAGCTCCGACGAAACGATTCCCAGCGCGAACTCGTCGCGACACATCGTTTTCGCTTGGATCGTGCAAGCGAATTTTGACTTGCAGCTCGCCTACCCAAACCGTGCCGTCCGATTGCGTTACAATGTGATAAGGTGGCGGGATGAATCTCCCATCGACGATGAGGAGCCCCTTGTCAATGCGAAACTCGGTCAATTCCCCGGCCAGTGGAGCTCGAAATCGTATGTCAGTGATCTCCGCCAAAGTGGTTAGCGATACGAGTTGAAAAAGTAGGGCGAAAAAAACGCAGAGGCTCCTGGGGTTTCTTAGCATTTCAATTTCCCGGGTGAAAAAGACAGCACGAATAGAACCTCCACCCTTCAGAGAGGTAGATTGAAGTGCTATTCGTTGTACTCTTGATTTGAGAGTAGAGACAATCACTTTTCTGCATGCAACTCCAATGTCCACTCTCTTGCGGCTCGTAGGGTTTCGATAAAGCCGGAATGAATAGAGGTTGAACACTGACAAAGCTGGCTGGTTTCGTGCAGCCCGGTCAAATAGCCAATTTTTTGTTGCCGTTCACGAACTGGGAGTCGACAGGAAAGGGTCGGGAGTCTGTTGAGCAGCGGCTGCCATCGATGAGATGCCGCTAGTAGGAGCATGTAGCTGGCAAAGGGATTAAGCGATTTAGGCTGAAAAGACTCCCGACCCTGTCAATCAAGCCGACTAACAAGTTGACTTCGAATGTGCTACTTTAGTGGCCTAACTGGTGGGCGAGTTCGCCCCGCCCAGAAAAGAGTTTTCTGGATCTGACCTGCCGCAACAATGGGATACTCCTCGATGGCCAAAGCCTCGGACATTAGCCTCAAAAGTCCTCAATAGCACTCATAATTTTCAGTACCGGCAGCCCATGAAGTTTGGCGGCCGTGTCGTCGAGGACGTTTGCATTCTGCGGTGCGAAGTTGCCGTTCATACCACGGGAAGCCGAAAGAAAATCAAAGGGACGGGGGAAATGACCATGGGTAATGCTTGGGCCTGGCCCAGCAAGATCCCTGGGAAGATTACGCTGAAAATCCTGCTTCAGCTTGCTGATCGCCTTCAGACACGCGTTGAAGCGGCGGGACTATCTGGTGACCCGCTGCAGATAACTCATGAAATAGCAAAAATACGCGACGCGGTGACGGAAGAACTCAACGATGAGTTCAAGATCACCGAGCGCATTCCCAAATTGGCGGCCATGTTGGCAGCCAGCCCCCTGGAGGCCGCGGTCCATGATGCATTTGGTCGCGCAGGAAAGAACAGCTTTGACTGCATGACGCCCGAGTATCTCAATGAAGATCTAAGCGCGTACATGGGCGAAGATTTCATCGGAAAATATCCTAGCGACTACTTGTCAGCCAAACCCAAACCGACGATGCCCCTGTATCACTTGGTAGGTGCCCTGGATCCACTAAGCGACGCGGATCTCAAATCCCGACTGAACGATGGTTTCCCGGAAACGCTAGAAGAATGGCTGCGAACCGATGGCATTAGTCACTTGAAGATCAAACTCGATGGTAACAATGTCGATTGGGATGTTGGTCGGATTGTGGAAGTTACCCGCATTTGTGAGGCGACTGCGCCCGAGCGGAACTGGAAGCTGTCGTTTGATTTCAACGAACAATGTCCAGACGAAGACTACGTGATCGATTTGCTTGAGCGGATTGAGCGATTGAGTAAACTGTCATTCGATCGTCTGCAGTATATCGAGCAGCCAACGCCTCGCGATTTAACCACTCGGACCGAGATGACCGTACACCGCATCGCTCGAATTCGGCCGGTGGTGATCGATGAATCCTTGACTGACATGCAGAGTCTCAAGCTGGCCCGACAACGGGGCTACACGGGCATGGCACTAAAGGCCTGCAAGGGCCAATCGGAGTGTTTAATGATGGGAGCGGCTGGAGCTGAATACAAAATGTTCACTTGTGTCCAGGATCTGACTTGCGTAGGCGGCTCGTTCTTGCATTCCGCAGCAGTCGCTAGTCGCTTACCGAACGTGGCCGCCATCGAAGGAAACGGTCGGCAGTACTGTCCGGTTGCCAATGCAGCCTATATGAAACAGTACGCTCCCATGTTTCGCGTTCGCTACGGCACCATTCCCACCGAATTGCTCAGCGAAGAAGGGCTCGGTTTCGAGTGGCAACCACTAGAGTAGACTGCTTCAAGCAGGAAAATCGCCGACGAACCTGCTGCGTCCTCCAACCTCGTTCGATACCATGCGACTGACGCTTAGTGTTTACGTTTCGGTTCAACGCGATGAAGGCAGGAGCATTTACGTCTGCCAGCCGCTGCGGAGTAGTGGCATTGTCACCAAAGATCCGTTGCTGAGTACGGCACTCAATAAGCTGGGGAACAAGGTTCGCAAACAGATCAATGGTTGGATCGAAGAGGGGCAGCCGGCACGATTCAATGCGTGGCTGTACGATCCTGAGACGCAGAGCAAAACGCTCAAGTTGACGCTTACCCTCCGCGATCGGACACTGCGCTGGAAACTACTGCTGGTGACGATGCCAGCCTTTGATCGGCTGGTGGCCTTTTCTCCAGCCGTGCCAGAGGTAGCGTTCGAAGTGGCTTCAATGGCCGAACTTGAACAGCGAGCGGTCGATGTCTATACGCAGTGGGCCCAAGCCACGTTGACGCGCAGCGCGGATCAGTCCATGGAATGGAGTGAAGGCGGCGACATGTGGGTCGAACCGCTCGAGATCACCGTCGAACAAACAGTTCGAACCAAGAAAAAGCAGCGAGATATTTTCGCGGCGCTATTCGGCGGTTCGAACCCCAGTGGCAACGAAGAACTCCACAAGGTTGGTGTCTGCCTCGACGATAACGCCGATACAATGGAACAGGCGTTGGGCCGAGGCGCGCTTGTTGATGAAGTAGATCGAGTTCTACAACGCGACGATCGCCAGGGCGTGCTGCTGGTCGGCCAGCCAGCAGCAGGGAAGACCGCGATTATTTACGAATGCGTGCGGCGTCGCGTGCAGCGCATGCGCGAGCGGCGCGGGCATCGTCCGCAAGTCTGGTGGCTTTCGCCGCAACGACTCATCAGCGGCATGTCCTACTTGGGACAGTGGGAGCAACGTTGGCTCGCGATCCTGCGCGAAGCCACCAAACGCGATCACATTCTATATTTCGACGATCTGGTCGGTTTGTTCTCCGCCGGACTCACACGCGACAGCAGTTTGAGTGCTGCGGATGTCTTGCGCACTTTCTTGTCCGATCAACGTGTGCGTATTGTTGGTGAAACGACCCACGAACAACTGGCGATTCTACGCCGCCGCGATCGCGCTTTGGCAGATCGCTTTCACCTAGTCTATGTGCCCTCGCTGTCAGCCGATGATTCACTCCCAATTGTGCTCGAAGCCGCGCAACGGATCGAGAGTACCACCGAGCGTTTTTTTAATCCGGAAACGACTCCGCTGGTTACGCGCTATCAAGAGATCTTCGCTCCTGATCAGGCGTTCCCCGGAAAAGCAATCGAGATGCTCAAGACTCTCGCCAAGCACTCGTCCGGAGCTGTTAGCCGCAGTGACGTGTACCGTTTAGCCGGTACACAAAGTGGTGCCAGTCTCGAACTATTGCTCAATCGCCTGGGAAATCAGCAGACGATTCGTATGGCGCTGGCCCAACAATTGGTCGGGCAACCCGGAGCCATTGAAGCGCTGAGCCGCATTGTTGTCCGTTACGCTCAGCATCTGCAGCCTACCGACCGCCCCTTGGGAGTCCTATTACTTTTGGGCCCGACGGGAGTCGGTAAGACCGAAGCGGCTAAAGCTCTCACGCGAATGCTGTACAACGATGAATCTCATTTGGTACGCATCGACATGAACGAGCTAACCACGCCGATGGCTGCGGAAGAGCTTGTCGGCACCTTTGACCGCCCCGAAGGTCGATTGACTTCGGCTGTCCGACGGCAACCCAACTGTGTGATTCTTCTGGATGAAATTGAAAAGGCCCATCCGGATGTCTTCGATTACCTGTTGCAAGTCTTAGGCGAAGGAAGGCTGACTGACGCGCGTGGTCGTGTAGCCGACTTCCGTTCTGCGATCATCATTATGACCAGCAATCTTGGGGCAAGCGAGCAGAGTACCAGTCTCGGATTCGATATCACCGCCGAACGTCGATCACAAATCTATGCCAAAGCGGCGCAGCAGTTTTTTCGACCTGAATTCTTCAATCGAATTGATGAAGTCGTCGCCTTCCGTCGCTTGGACGCTACGGACTTGGAACAAATCGTCAAGATTCAATTGGATCAAGTCCTCGCCCGCGAGGGAATCAAACGCAGGGGTGCATTTGTCCGCGTCGATTCATCGGCCATTAAACGTGTAGTTGATAGCGGCTTCGACACTCAGCTTGGCGCGCGTGCGGTGCGCCGCATGCTCGAACGCGAGATCATTGGGCCACTAGCAAACGTACTTTCCTCCCTCCCCGTGGGATCGCCAGTCCTGATTCATGTGCGTCAGGCATTGCCAAACAACAGCCAGACCGCTAGTGCGGTATTAGTGGAGCCAGCCAAGCCGCGAGCGGAGGCATTCCCTCGACTCGATTGCAATATCCTGCCCCTCGAAATGGCACCGCTTCACTCTCGACCGCCACTGGATGACTTGCCTTCGATTTTGCAAGCAACCGATGCGCTCTACCAACGACTCGATACGCGCCTTAGCGAAATTGCCGACCAACTGCGCGAGATTGATGTGGCCCTGGGCGAAAAACTGCACAATGCTTCGTATTATGCCCTGCGTGAACAGCTCTACCGTTGTTCACAACTGCGTAAATCGGCTGAATTCCGTTTGAACCAACGCTCAACCCCAGCCTTAAACTTAGCGCCGCCGTCCTCTGCCAAGCCGAAATCGCGGTTAACCGAGCGTGGACCATCCAAGAGTGCACTTCGCGACTGGGCGGCTCACGAGGATCTGCGCCAAGAACTGAGTGGAACGGCCAGCGACCCTGGTCTGCATAGTCCGGAGGATCTCGCTAAACTGCTAGTTCGAGACTTCGTCGTGGCCACGGCCATGATCGAAAACGCCCTGACGCCAAGGAGTTGGTTGGTTGGCGTTGAATGCCTGACGGGCCGCGATCAATGGCAGAACGATAACACGCCTGCCGACTTCTCGGAAACGCGCCCGTATCTGGAAGATCCAACCAACTTCTCACATCGACTGTTTGCTTGCTTGCGTGATCATTGGCAATACGAATTCACGGTCAACGGTTTGGTGGGCGGTTTTCACTGTGTTTCAGGAGTCTCCTTGATCGGAATCTTGGGACCACTGCTTGGTACTTATCAGCAGAAAGGGCAGATATCAACTTATGATCATCCGCGACTTGGCTTGGTCGACCCAAGTACTCCAGCAGCAAATCGGCTCCTCGTTCTGCGTGCGATACCGACGGAATTGAATATTACGCACGCCGCCATGAATGAACGGATACTCGAAAATCGTATCGTAGCGGATAATGGTGAACTTCGCCTGCCACGAGAACAGACGCAGTCATTTCAGGTTATCCAAGGTGCCATCGATCAGCGTGTCGTGCATTTCCCCAGTGGCTCGCGACTCGAAACGCTCGACGATTGGTTTGATCTCGACAAGATTGTTCAACGCACGGTTACCTGGTGGCTCGACTGCCTGCCGCTACCTCAAGAGCTGTCCAAGCTGCCATAATCCTCTGTTAGTAGCAGCTCACAGCACGTCAACTGACTCTACCGCGCCATTGCGTGGTGAAACCGAGTGATCTGCGAACAAATGCGATCCATTGCAATGCGACAAAGATCGCGACCGCCAATGGATGCAGCAATACTCCCCAAACGGAATGCTTCAATCTGCGGGCAATCATCGCTCGTGGCATGTAGCTCAGGACGGTGGCAAAGAACAGCAATAGCACCGCCGTCAACGGCCAACCGTAATAGGCCGCGTGCGGCAACGATAATACAGGCAATACGGAGGCACCCAACAAGAGTACCGTAAACAGCACGATCAGCTTTGAATTTGCAATCCCCTCGTCAGCATTCTTCAGGACACCCCACACCACTTCGCGCGAAGTGGTGTACATCCGCACCTTGGCCGTGTCGCTGGCGTCGAATAGATCGCTCATCAAACCAGCCGCTCGGAAAGCGCGTGGTAGCTTGAGACCATCGTGTCGCGAAGCCTGGATGGCACGGTGCCCATCACACTGCATATAAGCTGACTTGCGCGTCAGGAATAGTTGACCGCAGCCGGCGCCAAATTCCGGCTTAGGGTTGGCTCGCATTTGGTCCAACGGCAAATAACCAAGCAGCAAGAAATACATCATGGGAATCAAGAGTTTTTCGCTAATTCCGACACATTCTTGATGGGGAAATCCGCTGAGCAAGTCTACCTGTCCGTTCTGAAAGTGGCTCACCCAGCGTTTCAAGGCATCGGGGGACAGCCGCACGTCTGCGTCCAAGAACAACAAAAATTCATGCTGTGCCGTACAGGCCAATTGCCAACAGGCATGTTGCTTGCCATTCCAACCGACTGGCAATTCCGCTGCATGTGCTATTCGCAGTCTCGCGTCTTGGCTCTGCAACTGCTTCAAAATATCGACGGTAGCATCGGTAGAATGGTCGTCCATCACAACCACTTCGCATGCCGGCCAAGCAGCAACCAAAGCGGCTTGTACGCAGTTTGCAATTCCAACTTCTTCATTGCGAGCAGGAATCAACACCGAGACGCTCGGCAATGGGACTTCAGTCTCTGTGGTGGCTCGCTCGAAGAGTGGCAGACTGCGATAAACCATCAACGCCGGCAGCGCTGCCAGCACGAATAGACCAAGCGAGTAAAAAATAAAAATCATATTTGGCTTGGTATCCAGCGCTCGCTGCCGGTGGTACTGGAGAACGCGACCGAACTTCGGGTGGCTAGCGCTTGCGCATTCCGCACACTTAGTTCTCGATCGATGCTTATGCCGGATGCTGCACAATCCAAACTGCAACCGCCACGGTAAGTAATAACAGCAAGACGGTCATGCGCGTAGTCCAACGGTCTTTGCGGGAGTGATGATGAGTTCCACGAACGCCGCAGGACCAAAGCACAAATGACGACCCAATCATAATGGTTAGCATATTGGCTAAGAACAACAGCATGGGACCATAGATCAGATTTCTGACGACCGTGCGATGCTCAGGCGGAGCAATTTCTTGGAAGAGCATGGAAAGCTGGATGCCGGCGGTCGCAATGGGTGGTACCAGCGCAGCGGCGATCGCAGCGCCAGCTAGTGCAGCTGACAGGTGATGACGCGTACGGGCATAGGCTGCCGCGGAACCTCCCACCAGCCCTACCAAGAAGTCGATCACTGAAGGCGACGTACGCGACCACATTTCGCCAGTCAACAAGATCCTGCCATCAGCGGTACTCGGTAAGATTGGCGTTGGCAACATGCGAATCAACAGTCCAAATAGAAAGCTCGTTAGCAACGCAGCCAAGAATCCAATGGCAATCGTGCGTAGACTACCTGCAAACAGTGGTTTGTTGCCCTGTGTTAGTGATAGACCAGCCCCTAGAATAGGAGTCATCAGCGGCGCTACCAACATAGCACCGATAATGACCGCTGCTGAGTCTTGGACAAGGCCGAACGAGGCCAGAAAAGTAGCGGCACATATTAATGCGATAAAGTCAAAATCTAATTTTGAATAGTTGCTGAGATCTTCTGCCAAAGTCCGCCGAGCCTCCCGACTCATCTGCGGCACGAAGCGTGTGGCTAGCGTTGGTAGATATCGGAGAGTCAGCCATTGCAACCACGAGTCGCCTGGACGGACCAGTATTACTGGGCCGGCGGCCACTTCGATAGCCACTTTGGCGGTGCGCGCCGCCGCATCCGTTGTATCAGCTCCACAAGCCAGCAAAACCCAATCACTGGCAGTATCCGCTTCATCTGTGACCTTCGCCAACTTGGTCGACGCTTGCAAGGTTTCCATGGTCGTTGAAGTCAGTTCGGGCGTGGAGGCCAACTGGTTGCTCAGCCAAGCAGCAATTGCTCCTATATCCTCGCCGACGAGCCTTAGTTTCGTGGGAACTCCCATCAAGCCTGCGTGTGGTTCAAATACGACGACCGTCGCGTGAATTTGCCTTAATAGCATTTTGCGGTTGTCGTTCATCTGGTCCAAGCCGGGAACCAACAACAGACGCAGCGATTTGTCGTGATTGAGCTTCTTCAATAAAGCCTCAATGTCCGTGCCAAACAACTCTACAGAAAAGCTACTTGCATTTGGCAGGGAAGCGATGCGCGCAGTGATTTGGTCGACCAGTCCAGACGACTTGCTATCGGTAACGACCAGAATATCGGTGTCATAGCCGTTGCGAGTCGCAAGGCGTTCGGCAAGCGCCAAACCCGAGGCTATCTCCGCCTCGGCTGTGATAAGCAGACAAAGCTCTGCGTGGGATGCCAAGTGATTCTCCGCGAAGCAGCCTCTATTTTCAGATAGTCATCCACTAGCCAATATTGAGAGCGTCGTCAATTTGTTTTGCGATCTTTGTTAGGCGTTCCAGGTCGCCACCTCCAACTTCTGCCGCAACCCAGCCATGGAAATTGATTTCGTCGAGCGCATTGCGTACGTCGGCCCATGGCAAATCATCTTCCGTGATGTCTGCCCACCCGTCTTTCGCGCGCGAAAAACCTTTGATATCCAGCTTGACGACGCGATGCCCCAGCTGTCGGATCCAATCTGCTGGATTTCCGTACTTCCAATGGTTTCCAATGTCGAATTGCATGCCGACCCAGGGCGAATTGAACTCGTCCACGTATTTGACAAACTTCTCGGCGGTCTGATTGTTCGGGCCATCGTGTTCGTAGAGAAACTTGTTCCATACATTCTCGATGGCACTTGTCATGCCTAGCTCCGCGCAGAGCGGTAAGGCTTTACGGATATTCTCGATCGATCGCGGCCAAATTTCCTCTTCAGGACCATCATCGCCGTGTCCCACAACCAGGAGCACCGTGTGGCCGCCAACGGCGTGCGTCTCTCGAATCGCGGTTTGCAAGTCCGCCAATGCTTTGGCGCGCACCGCTTCGTCAGCGGCAGAGTGATGGTCCTTCCAGTGTGTTGAACAAACGGACCCATCCACAATGAACCCCGCTGCGGCGATAGCTTCTTTCGTAGCTTCAACGTCAATCCCAGGGCTGTTGAGCTCAATACCGTCGAACCCAGCCTGCTTGGCTGCTTTGAATTTGTCCGTGAGCGTTCCCTTGGTCGACACCATGCCAATTTTCAGAGTCTTAAGCAACTTTCTCGGTGGTGCTTGATGTTCGATCTTGGCAGCATTGGCCCCACGTGGTATCGCAGCCAACACTGATGCAGCCGCAGCTGATGTAGCCATGAAAGTGCGTCTTGAGCAGGATGTCATGATGTTCTCCAATCGTTAAACAGTTCTCAGTTGAAAATTTTGTCTGGTATGTAAATGTTAGAGCTACTGGCATCTTGTTTTGTTAGCGACTGTGCGCAATCAAGGCGGTAGCCCCCTGTTCGCGGAGGAGCTCAGCAACTTGTTCACCCAGAGCTTCAGCATTGTCTGGAGAGCTAGTAGCCTCCGCTTCGATCATTTGTCTTCCATCGACGGAAAGCACGCGTGCTTGCAATCGCAATTCGCCGCTTGATTGAACCTTGCCAATCGCTGCCACAGGGGCCAGGCAACCCGCCAAGAGAGACCGCAGCAAGGCTCGCTCGGCAGTGACTTCGGCAAAAGACGCAGCATCGTTCAGCTCTGCCAGCGCCTCACGCATCGGCTCTGCATTGGCGCGACATTCCAAGCCCAGTGCGCCTTGGCCTATGGCTGGAAAAATTTTCTCACTGGGAAGCTGCTCTGTCACCACATGGTTTAGGTCTAGTCGCGTGAGGCCAGCCGCGGCCAGTACAATCGCATCATAGCGTCCCTCCTCCAACTTCCGCAGACGAGAGTCGACGTTTCCGCGTATATCACTGATTACTACGTCACCGCGCCAAGCCAACAACTGCGCTCCACGGCGGGACGATCCGGTGCCGATTCTTGCCCCAGGTGGCAAGTCTGCGAATCTTGAGCCACAACGACTAATCAAACAATCCGATGTCGTTTCGCGTTCAGGCACGGCTGCCAGGCACAACGCATCGATCGGTATGGTCGGCAAATCCTTGAGACTGTGAACTGCCAAATCCACGCGACCATCGAGCAATTCGCGTTGAATTTCTTTCGTAAAAAGTCCTTGCCCGCCAACTTGGCTCAATGACTGGGTTGAGACGTCGCCCTGGGTTGAAATAACATGCAAATCAACGGTATGGCCGCGTTCGCGCAATCGTCCTGCAACCCATTCGGCCTGCCACATGGCTAGCTTACTGCCGCGAGTTCCGATACGAATCGACACCAAGTTCCCAACCCCTTTTTTGAAGCAATCGTAAGCGATGGCTGATTGGCTAATACTAGCTAAGACAATTGGCCGGAAAGCAATTATAGCAACGCTCGCCTCCGTCGGCATGGTAGGCAACGCACCGCGTTGACAATCTACCTTGAGTCTTGAATGGGAAATACGTTATAGCTGGGATGCCAGCAGCCAAACTTCTCGCGATTTCGCAGTTGCTGGACCGATACACGTCTGGAAAATCACAATATGCAATTGAGAATTCATGGAAGACGCGTTGGAACTGCCCCGCGCCATGTGCTGATCACACGGCTAAGTGCGATCGGTGACTGCATTTTGACCATTCCGGTTGCCGTCGAAGCGAAAAGGTTGTGGCCGAACTGCAGGCTGACCTGGGCGGTTGACTGCGCGGCAGAACAATTGCTGCAGGATCACCCCTGTATTGACGAGGTGCTGCGAATCGAGAAAGGCTGGATAAAGCGTCCCAGCGGCTGGGGCGATTTGCGCCGCGAACTGCGAAGCCGCGATTTCGACGTAGTGCTTGACCCACAGGGACTTACAAAGAGTGCAGCCTTGGGATGGCTAAGCGGAGCTCCCACACGCGTTGGGTTCGACTTTTCGCACGCCCGTGAACTAGCACCTCTCTTCGCAAATCGACGGGTGCATCGCGAACAAAGGCACATGGTGGATACCTACTTGCAAGTCCTTTCGCCTTGGGTGAATTGCCTGGCTGGCAGTGGTGAATTCGCTCTACCTGTTTATCGCGAAGCAGCCGAGTCCGTGGAGCAGATGCTGCGTGAACTCAATCTGACTTCGTCAAGTAATTGGGTGGGAATGAATCCCGGCGCAGGCTGGACAACTCGCCAATGGCCTGTTGAGCGATTTGGGCAGCTTGCCCGCGCCATCTTTGAACAGCATGGGCGACGCTCGCTGGTCTTCTGGGCTGGCCAAGACGAACGACTCATGGCCAACGTCATTGCCGAGGAAAGCAACGGAGCGGCCAGCTTGGCCCCTGCCACCAGTTTGCGTGAGCTCGTTGAGTTGATTCGACGGACGTCATTGTTGGTGACTGGCGATACAGGACCGCTACACATGGCTAGCGCTGTCGGCACACCTGCTGTAAGTTTGCATGGACCGACTTGGGCGGATGAATCCGGGCCATATGGCAATCATCATGTAGCCGTCCAGAGTCGAACGCCTTTGCTATCAAAGAAGCTGGTTCGCCATGGGCCAAACTTGGCCATGCAGGCGATCGAATTGGATGAAGTAGTTCGAGCGTGCAATCGCCTGTTTTCTGCTAGCGCTGCCGCCCGAACGGCGGCGTAGTATCTAGCCTGTGCAACGCGCGGCACAGTGTTCCTAGCGCTCTGTTGCGTACTCGATCTCGGGAGTGTCTTTAGCGGCTTGTACTTTGACTTCTTCCAACAACATCCGGACGGCGGTGTCCAACTGACGATCGATGCCCTGCGGAAGTTCTCCAGGTGCGGGCCAAACAACTTGGTCTGGCAAACATCCGTTCATTTCCATGTCCTTGCCAGTACCCAATACAAACCAGCCGCGAAACGGAATGCGGATGCGGCCCACATCGTTGATCGATGCTGAACCGGTACTCACAACTCCACCTGCCGTCTGAACGCCGACTACTTTGCCGCGTGCTAAAGTCTTGATGGCATGGCTGAAGATCTCTGCGTTGCTATAGCTGTTCTGATTGCATAGTACGATGATCGGCTTGGACCATGATGCGAAGACGAGGCGGTCATGCGGATAGCCCTGGCCACCGCCTCGCGGAATGGTTACCGCGTGTTTCGGTTGCGTCAGGGCGGTTAGCAGCAAATCTGTTGTTGAACCACCGCCATTGTCGCGAACATCAATTACCAGCCCATCGCGACCGTAACCAACGTTGTATAGTTGCGTCTCAAAGTCGTAAAAGCTGGTCATGTCCATCGACCGAATATGTAGATAGCCAAGTGATCCTTGGCTAGCTTGATCGACGACGCGACGATTGTGTTCCAGCCAATAATCGTATAGCAATCCCCGCGCGCGAGCATAACTAATCGGTCGCAATGATATCTCCAATTGCTCTGGCTCGTCGACTGCCCGCTGGTCATCGTCCGCCAGGCCGTTCTCCTCCTGATGAGGCTTTCGTTGTATGCGCAGCAAGATATCACGATCCAGTCGACCGTTCAGTAGTTCGGTGAGGTCCATTGCCGGATCCACTGGAGTGCCATCGATGGCGAGAATGATGTCGCCAGCCACGAGCTGACTGACTTCGCGATCCGCTGGGCTATCTGGGATAACATCACGAACCAGCAGTCCTGGCCCTTGATAGTCGTGGACAAACCGAACCCCCAAGTGTGCTGTTTCATCGCCCCAACCTTCAACTTCACTGGACGGTCCATCGCTGGCGGGATAAAAGCCCAAATGCGATCCGTTGAGTTCGCCCAGCATAAGCTCGACTACTTGCCCCAATTCGCTGGGATTTGTCGTTGCCGCCGCCATATCCGCATACTTGCGACGAATTTCATCCCAATTACGATTTGCAAATCGTTCATCGTACCAGGCCTCCCTCATCGCCAACCAGGCTTTGTCGAAGCCAGCTTTCAACCACGCTGAACGGGAGGTTTCTTGAGCGACGCGAAACGCGTACGTTTCCAGTTTGCCGTTGGCGTCCAGCTTGGCAGGATTTCCATTCTCTAGAAACAGAATCCCGCCCGCTCGTTCCGACCAAACCGCTTGTTGGCCGGTGGTCGTGCTAAGCAGTTTGGGCGTCAGTTCGGAAGGGAATTTGACCGTATACCAGCCGCGTTTTCCATCCACCGTGGCCGAGAAAGCTAGTTTCTCGCTGTCTGGTGAAAAAAGAAGTGAGCCTTCGTAGCTGTTGGGAATTGAGATGCGACGCAGGCGCTCATGGATGCCTTCCAAGTCGATGGTGAAAGCAGTCGGTTCAGTCGGTTCCTGGCTTTCAGCGGTACCATCGCCCTTTTCGTCACCCTGGTCCCCGTCCTTGCCCGGGTCCGATGGCTTTTCTTGTGCAGACTCTTTCTTAGGTTCTTTTGACTTACCTGCATCCTCTTTGCGTTTTTTCTGCATCAGCTCAATTGCCTCCTTGAGCGTCCGCTCACGTGACGTTTCCTCATCATCCTCTTCGTTGAGATAGACGTAGAACACGTCGACCTCTTGATCAATCCTTCGCCCGGTAAACGCCAATAGCTTGCCATCCGGCGAAAACCTGGGACTGCTATCGTTATCCGGGTGACGCGACACATTGACCGGCTTGGCATCGCCACTGAGCGGAGCGAGCCACACGTCACTATTAAAATCATTGTCCTGCTTGGCGTAAGCGATCCACTGACCATCGCTCGACAGGTCGTAGTCGATGCCACTAAAACCGCTAACCAACGTGCGTTTCGTTTTGTCCTCCAAATTCAAGGCGACCAAATTGCCGCGACCATGCTGCATGACAATCGTCTTGCCGTTTGCAGTGAAACGCAATTCGCTCTCGACGTCCATGTCATTGGTAATGCGTTCTAGCTTGAATTCGTGATTTTGCCACCAATAGGAGTCCTCGTCGCTACGGACTGCGCGCCATATGTCGACTTGTCCATCTTCGATGCTCGTAAAGTAGAGACTTTGTCCGTCAGGGGAAAACACTAAGTCTTCTTCGTACCCGCTGCTTGTGGTGATGCGTTTTGGCTCGCGTAGCTTAGTGTCCATGATCCACACGTCTCCGCCAGCGATAAGCGCGATTTCGAGCCCATCAGCCGTAAAAGCAACTTCGTCAGCTCGGGAAAACTCGCGGCGCATTTCATCTTTGGGGAGCTCGACGTCGCGTTCGATGGAAAGTTGAATCTTATGGGGCTGCTGGTCCGTGCCGGGCTGAAAACTGTACAAATCGAACAGGTGTCGGAAGACAAGGGTTGAACCGTCACGGGATATCGCAGGGAACATGATCGAGTCTTCGTCGAACTGAGCGACCACCTTCTGCTTCCCCGGCTTTTCAGCGTTCTTGTTGAAGCGATAGCGCCATAGGTCAAAACCGTGGATATCGCCGCGTGTGAAATAAAATCCTCTCCCATCGGACATCCAAACTGGCCAACGGCAGTCGACCCCCTCATGCAACAACTCTGTGAATTTGCCATTGGCGAGTTCAAATTGCCAGATCTGCGCAGCCCGCTCACCCTGATAACCTTTGCGCCAACTTCGCTCGCCTTCGCGAGTCAACAGAATTCGCTTTCCATCATGCGATAACTTGGCGTAGTCGGCGGATGCGTCCACCAATATCTTCTCAGCGCGGCGTTCGTTGATATCGACCTGAATCAGTCGATTGGCACCGCGCCAGAAGTGGTCGCGTGAGCCGATTGCCAAGAGACTGTTTCCATCGGGGAACCAATCCGCCAAGGCATACCCAGCAGAATGAAAAGTCACTTGCCTGGGTAACTCGCCATTAGATTGCATAATGAAAATCTGTGAGCTGCCCGTGCGATCACTGATAAACGCGATTTGGCTACCATCGGGTGAAAAAATCGGCTGTGAGTCGCTGGCCGCGTGATGGGTCAGTCGACGCAAGTCCGTTCCATCAAGTTTGGCGCTCCAAATTTCGTCGAGCCAGCTAAAAGCGATGAGCGAACCATCGGGCGAAACCGCTGGGGTTTGAGCAAGGCGAATGTTTCTCGGCGTTGCATGGGGCTCGTCGCAACTAGCCCTCTCGAAAGTCAGCGCAAGAGCTAGGGTCAACAGAATTACGATACCGAACAGTCTGATTATGGTAATATGCATATCGTTAAAGCTCTAATGCTACAAAGCAGGCACTCTCACTCCCTGATTACGCCCGCTTCCACAAATTAGTAGCGGGCATCGTTCCAGATGCCGTCCGCTCTTGAAACTCCTGGATATTCCAGCACCCGCCTGGGCCAAGCATTTTCGATCATGAACACTCAAGGCGCGCTTTTCAACCGACTAGGTCGCTTGTCGAGAGGCCATTCAAAGTTTAATCTCTTGAGAGCGGCAAATCGCCACTTGGCTGTAAGCTTGCTATTGTTTTTCGACATTACCTAATTTTGGAGGAACCGGGCCATGGCACGTGTTATCATTCCAGACGAAAATCGCACTTTGACCGAAGTCGATGCCATACGCAATTTCCTGGAACCATTCGGGATCTGGTACGAACATTGGCCCGTGGAAGGGCGTTTGACAGCCGACGCTTCCAACGACGACATTCTGGCGGAATTCGCTCCAGAAATTGAGACGCTTAAACAGCGAGGGAGCTTTGTTACGGCGGATGTCATTAACGTCAATCGCGAGACGCCTAATTTAGATGCGATGTTGGCCAAATTCGACAAAGAACACACGCATTCGGAAGACGAAGTGCGTTTCACGGTAGCTGGCCGCGGCTTGTTTCATATTCACCCCGATAACGGTCCAGTATTCGCCGTCGAAGTCGAGTCGGGTGACTTGATCAATGTCCCCACGGGAACCAAACACTGGTTCAACTTGTGCGACGACCGAGCAATTCGTTGCATCCGCTTGTTCCAGGACGCTGCTGGTTGGACCCCCGAGTATATCGAGGCCGGCGTGCATGACCGTTACCAACCACTGTGTTTCGGCCCCAACTATCTGCCTGCCAGCGTTTCGGTCGATCCGGTAATCAAGGTTTAAAGATTCGAAAGGAATCCACTCTGTCTATTCCTCGCGGCATCTTGTTGGACATTGAAGGTACGACGTCCAGTATTTCATTTGTACACGATGTCATGTTTCCGTTCGTGCTCCAACGACTGGACGAGTTCTTGGAGCAGAATTTTGATCAGCCGGAAGTACGCGCCGCTTGTGAACAAATCGCGTCCGATGCCAATCACGCTTGCGATCCATCCTCCAGGATTTCCATCCAGGACGAGGTTAGGCGGCTGATGAAGGATGATGTCAAGGCGACGGGACTGAAGGCGCTGCAAGGACTGATTTGGCACGGCGGCTTTGAATCAGGCGAATTGGTGGCCCACGTATATCCAGACGTCATTCCCGCCATTGAGCGTTGGAAAGCGGCGGGCATTGACGTCCGCATCTACTCATCAGGAAGTATCGCTGCACAGCGGCTGTTCTTCGCGCACCTGGATGGCCACGGAGACTGCCTGCACTTATTTAGCGGTCACTATGACACCACGATCGGCGGGAAGAAGCAGTCCAGCAGCTATGAAGCAATTGCACAGGATTGGAAACTTCCTCCCGCTGACATACTATTTGTTAGTGATATTGCAGATGAACTAATCGCGGCACTCGGGGCGGGCTTGCAAGTTCGTGGCAGCTTGCGGCCTGGTAATGCTCCGTTTCCCAGGAATCTGGACGCCAAGTTGATCGGTAGTTTCGACGAGATTGACGTGACGTAGGTGGGGAATGTTTTCAGTCTAAATCGCTTAACCCATCAGCAACCACATGTTCCTGCCAGCGGCATCTCATCGGTGGCGGGCGCTGCTGAAAAAGTCTCCCGCCCCTTTCCTATCGATTCCAAGTTCGTGAACGGCTACGAACTGGGCAGGTAGCCCCGTCTCTCCAAACGAATGCTGAGCGTTCAACTGAAAGCGCTGTATAAGGCAACGCAAGACATAGACGGGCCGTGATTCCTGAACGATAATGGTGGCTCGCAATCCCAGTGAGGTCTGGATCAACGCTTATGCGTATGCTGGCAAAATTCACTATTTTTCTCCTCCTAATTGGCGGACTGGGCGCGCTAGGTTACGGTCCTGCCATGAAATACTGGCGGGAACGCAACAAACCCATTTGGGAGACCAAGCAGGTCATACGGGGTGATGCAACAGAGAACGTGACTGCAACCGGAACGGTCAAACCGGTGCTCTCCGTGTCAGTCGGAGCGTTTGTGTCCGGCCCCATTATCGAGTTGAAAGTTGATTTCAACGATGAAGTCGAGAAGGACCAACTGTTAGCTCGCGTCGATCCCCGGCTGTATAAAGCGGCAGTGGCTCGCGACGAAGCCGCCTTGGCATCGCGCCAAGCCGAAGTGTTGCGAGTCAAAGCCCAGTTGCAACAGGCGAAGAACAATAAGCTGCGCGGCGAACGATTGCGAGCCAAGAACGCTGACTTTCTCTCAGACCGAGAGATGGACGCCTTGCGGTTTGACGTCGAAGGACTCGAGGCCCAATTGGAACTAGCCAACGCATCGGTACTGCAAGCCACTGCAGGGTTGGAAACTTCCCAAGCGAATCTACAGTACACCGAGATCCGCTCTCCGGTGGATGGCGTGGTCATCGATCGCAAGATTGACGAAGGTCAGACCCTGGCCGCTCAATTCCAAACCCCCGAGCTATTTATCATTGCCCCCGACCTGCAAAAGAAAGTCCATGTCTTTGCCTCTGTCGCGGAAAAAGAGATCGGTGTAATCCAGAAAGCACAAGACGAAAAACGGCCCGTGACCTTTACAGTTGATGCTCATCCCAATCGGCTTTTTACCGGCGAGATCGAGCAGATTCGCGTTAGTTCGAATGAAGTCCAGGGTGTCGTCACCTATCCAGTCGTCATTGCCGCCGCCAATGAAGATCGAAAATTGTTACCAGGCATGACGGCGACGATCTCCTTTGAAGTAGCCTCCAAAACCGATGCCATCAAAGTCCCCAATGATGCGCTGCGCTTTTACCCTCAGGAGCTACAGTTTGTGCGCGAGGAAGATCGCAAGTTGCTGGACGCTTCGCGTTGGAAGTCGACTGAGGAGACGAGCGACGACAGCCAATTATCGGCAGAGGAAAAAGTAGATTCACAAAATGAAAAGAACAAACGCCACGTATGGATCCAGCACGGCGACTTCTTGAAAGCAGTCGAGATCGTGACCGGGATCGTCGAGAGTCGCTTTACCGTACTCGAATCCGGTGAGTTAAAGGAAGGTGACGCACTTGTCATCAATAGAAAGCGAAAATAAGACACTTATTGCTGGCTCTGCCTAGTTCCAAGCATACGCATGCTCCACGTAGGCAGAGTCTCTCCGAGACACTGCCCTCGTTGCCTGCGAATGCACCACCTCGCAGTCTCGCTTCCCTGGAGTGCTATGAATTAGTGTTGGTCTTTGAAGCCGGGGCTGGGCGTAGTCCAAAATGCAGACCGAGGCCAAGCATCGCGGAACAGGTGATTGCCCATACGAGTCCATGGACCAGCGTCGTAGGGAAGATGAACGTCAGATCATAGCTATTGGCAATTAGGGAGGTGCCAAGATTGTAGAGCGCAGCAATGCCTAGCCCCAACAGGATCGCAATCACCAAGTTATTGAGGGCACGCATGACGCCAGCTTGAATGCAGCTAATGCTAAAAACGATCAGCCCGCAAACGGTACCCCACACAGCAAAGTGGAGCAAAGTACTATTCACCAGCGATTGATCGGCGCTTAATCGAATTGTGCGGGCAACCATTAGCCCCGCTCCATAACCAGCCGCTGCACCGCCCACCAAACCGCTGGCGGCTCCCGCAATACATGAGGGTATGCGGCGCGTCGCTGTAGCCACCGCTCCGATCACCGCCCCGAGCGCCAAGCCCAAAACGCCAAAGTCCAAAGCATAGTTGTGCGCCCAAAAGGCTTGCGTAGCTGCAATGTGCTTCGCAACCATCTCTTCAGAAGGTGCGATGCCTAGTTCCGGCAAGTCCGCAAATGCAAAATAGGGATGCAGCGACCGGATCACAAAAAAGGCCACCAGCCCTCCGCCAATACAGGCCAGGGTCGCCGCTTGCAGCCCGGGAGACCAGTACCCTGTTGTCGGCGTTGATGATACTGGGCTGTTAGCAGCCACCGAGGACGCAGCATCTGAGGATTCATTGTGGGGATTAGATTTGTTCATAGGCTGTGATTCTGATTGGTAAAAAGTTTGCTCTAGAAAACCAGAAGACATTACGGAGCTGCCCAGTATAGGGATTTTCGCTGCAGGTCCATAACATCCCAGGAAGGACTAGCCAATAAATTCAAAATGGGTTCGGTCGTATCCTGAGTATTCAGTTCTGTAGATTCCGTTACAAAGTCTGGAGAACTGGTTGCTGAGTCACAAAAAAAAAGCCTTGGCACTACACATTGTAGAGCCAAGGTTTGAGCGCGAAAAATTTGATTAACGGTTCTATTTCGAGGTTACGTTGAGGTCGACGGAATCCATGCCAGGCACAACCTCGATGACGATCCCAGATTGATCTGGATCCGCGAAACGCGCGGCAACCAAAGTCTTGGGAGCATTCTTCATCATCGCGGCCACTTCTTCCTCCGTGCCCATCGTTTGATCCGCATCTGGGTCTTCCACGGGAATGGTCGAAGGGTCTATTTTGTTGACGGAGACCTTATTACGGCCTGGTGCGGCACGTAGCGTAAAGGTTCCGTCCTCTGCGGTAGTCGCGGAGGCGAAAGTGCCCCCCTCGTTACCAACAAACGCCACACTGGCACCGCCAAGTGGCGTACCGTCGGCTAACACAGTGCCGGAAACGCTAATGCGATCATCGCTAGGACTGCATCCAGCCATGAACAGCGCGAGTACGACGAAAAGACTTAAGTACTTTGACAATTTATTGCTCCAATGAAGCAGGTTGGCCTTCGTTCTTGCTGCCAAGACGATTGTAGAGAACCATATCAATACTTTGTCCAACAAAGTGAACGGAGCCATCGCCCATGAGGAATTGAGCTCCCCCGGTGTGGCGCGACTTGAACCCCTCAGCAGTATTCCAGTTGCAACGGGCTTCACATCCCGTCGCTCCTGCCGCTGTGGCCGCTGCTAAGCTTGTGTAGCGAGTATCCCAGTTGATGGGTATCTGGGTGAATCGGCCCCACTGATTCGCGTGGCTCCAGCCGTTGAGAGCATGAGCCGACCAGTCAACGATCGTTTCGCCCATAAAAATGGTGTTGGATAGTCCATCGGTTACATCAGCAAACTTGCCACAGTAGCCGACATTATTGCCAGACATGGTCGGACGCACACCGCCATTGCGGGTGAATGGACCTGCGGGATTGTTGGTGTTCGTCCCCGCAAGGCTACGAGCACGGAACACAGCAATTAACGGGCAACCGCAACTCGGACTGTCCGACATCGAGTTGGTGGGCCCCATGCTGAAGTGATAATTGGATGGCTGAATTCTTGATGCGATGCCATTGATGGTCGCGTTACGTCCATCGTTGATGTCGGACGGACAAATGTAGCCCGGTATTTTGATCCCTCGCAGCAACTGACCTTGAGGAAACTGAGAATCCGGTGCTGTGCGTGCATCATCCGTCGGATAACGATCACCTTCGAACTGGGCGTACACCGCCGCCTGCTCCATGTCGGGTAACAGTCTCACCAACATGTGTGAGCGATTGCCGAGAGCCCCTCGGAATCGATCATAGGGTGCCGCTGCGGTGAATTGAGCTCCACCATAGAAACAGGATCCAGGCGGAAGCCGTTTTGTTGTCCCTTCGTAATTGTGAATTGCCAGCCCAATCTGCTTTAGATTGTTACTACAACTCATTCGGCGCGCCGCCTCGCGCGCTGCTTGGACCGCCGGTAACAGCAGCCCCACCAGTATCCCAATAATTGCAATGACCACCAACAGTTCTACGAGTGTGAACCCTCGACGGAAGTTTTTCCGCATGAAAGATCTCCGATACGTAAGGAAAAAGGAAATAGCCGCAAGAATGCCATAAAGAGAGCATGCGCGACCTAAAGAGGCATTAATAAGATTAGATGGAACGCTTAACCGAAAGTCAAGTCATTTATCGAGCCAGAGCTTCAATACACCACTCTCGGGGGGCTCGCTATCTAGAGCATTCGGTCTTGGCAGCGCTTCGGTACCGATTCGGCGTTAGGGTAATAGCCCTCACCACCCATTGTGCAAAGAGCAAAAAAAGAGATCACAACTCCGCCGTAGGCTGCAGATGACCGATCGATCTCACTTTGGAATCAACTAGATAACAAAGCGGCGATAAATCGCCGCAATCCAAAGATGACGCCGCACTCCAAGAAGCTTATTCACCGCCCAGGCGGTAGTTGAGCACGCGACCGTTACCGATCTCTTCACAACGAATCCAGGCTTGAGCAGCTTCTTGTTCGCGCGTTAGTCGCATGTCGAATTCGCGGAGCGTGCTGCCGCTGCCGGCTTCAAGAATCTGGAAACGTTGGTAGGGTTGGCCCAACGGAAAGAACTTGCAATCAAAATTGACTTCCCGGCCAGTATTGTTGATCAGCTCACAACGCAGCTTGACCATGTTAGGGCTCTCGCGGGTCATATCCCATTCAAATTCAATGTCACCCATTCCCAACGTAATTGTACGGTAGATGCTGAAGTGATAGGGTCGATCTGCAGTCACGTCGAAATCGAACCGGAGCTCATGCTGGCCAGCCGACGCGTCTGGACGCAAGTTAAATGGCAGGCTGCGCTCAAGTGGAGTTCCTTTGGAAAGTTGAACTGGCAGCTCGGATTTTCCGTTTCGCAACAACGATTCACTTACCATGGTTAGTGTGCCTACCGCGCTTTGCTCAAGTGTATTGGTGATACGAAGTGGCAGTGTATGCTCGCCGCCGATGCTGCTGACTAAGTTGTTTTCCAATACTTCGAAACTCTGCAGCCAGCGCATGACCGCGATGTCAATGCCGCGAACGATGATCGGTGAGGTCCCTACTTCGAAGCTTTGCTCGCTCGTGCCACGTGCGCTGCGCGTGTTTTCGACATGAATCGACTTACCCCATATGTCGCTGGCCGTCACGGTTTCGCCAAAGTACATCTGTTCCTTTTGGGGCAAGTCGTTCCACATGACAATGACGCCTTCATCGTCGACTTGAAAGATATGGTTGACGCTTCCGCCCGGCAGTTTGATTGTCCCCCGATATTCGGCTACACCAATCGCGTCGACTAGGCTTTGCCACGGTATGAGCATCTCGCCCACGTTCTGTTGTTCATCGAACAGGCCTGTTTCGGCATCGAACGGATTCAAGACAAAGGCGGCGGGTACTGCGGCGCGTTTGACGGCAATCATTCGTTCGGTCAAATCCCGGACTCGATCGCGTAGCGTATACCGACCTGCTGGCAAGGGATCCAGTGTTACCCATGGTGACGTCCGTCGATTGGCGTGCGATGCTGAATAGGCAAGCAGCTCAGTCGCTGTCAATTGCGGTGTGGTCCGGTACTGTACAGCATTCCAAGGAATGACGTTTTCTTCGTTCTCTGCATCTAGCCAAGTCCAATTCAGTGCCAACCGCAATTCTTGGCAGTAGGTTTGCATTCTTGCGCGGATGTCGGTTAGAGTGGATTCCATATTTGCAATATCCATAAAACTGGTATCGCCATCCGCTCCAAGTTGGAACCAATCCAGCTTTAAACCCATTCTGGTTAGGACTGGCTCAAGCAGTGGTTCCCACTCGGAATGATTCCTGAAGATCTCGACAGCTGGTAGTTGTTCCATTCCATCGCCAAAGACGGATCGCTGTTGGACCGGCGGGCTGTCCAGTACACCTACACATTCACAGCCAAGTGCTTGCAAGCGTTCGGTCATAGCCACTAGCCGGTCGGCGGTGGACGTATCGCTGCTTTCAAACCACACTGGGAATTTAATCCAGCCAGCGCCATAGTTTTCCACCAATGAGGGCAGTTGCTCAGGGCGCAGGCCTGCATGAAAACCTGAGATGGACCAGCCAAATGGTCCCGCCCGCAATGGCGGTCGCGGTGCGATGACTCCGATCAACAACTCACGTTGCTGCACGGCTCCAGCTTCGCCTAGGAATACGCTAACTCGGTACAGTCCTGGTGTATCCAATTTCAGTTTCCAAGTGGCCGTGCCATCGAAGTTGTCGAGCTTTGATGGCCGCTGGCTCGCCGCTGGCGCAGGTCTGGATGGCTGCTTGGCAACCAACCGCCCAGGCGGAATCGTAGCTGGGGTGGGGTAGTCGGGTTCCAGTTCTACAGAGGCTTCTTGAAGCAGGTCGCGATGGACATCACGCAGTTGAAACTTAACGCTGCCACAGTCGCCATTGATGCCCATGGCAGTACATTCGACTTCGAAGGCTTCGCCAGGCGCAGCGATGTGATGCGTCAGCGCAGTGGTTAAACTCAATCGCGGCAGACGATGAATGTGGATAGAATCGAAGCGGGCTAGGCCAGCAATCAACATGTGGTCATGTGGATCTACTTTCAAATGGACACGTCCCCACTTAAGCGCGTTGGAAGCGTCCGAAGCAATGGACGTCATCGTCTGCGTCCAGTCGATCGTCCCGGTGATCGCTTTGGTTCGGGCAGAGTCGAGCAACTGCTGCTCACCGTCTAATAACTGCAGTTCGATCCAGGCTTGATGGCCGTCCAGTCCTTGACAACTAACTTCGGCTTCGAGGCTATAGCTAAAACGCGCGTCCATGGGAAACACTGGGCTCACCAGTTCGGCAGCACCGCCGTCCATGCGAATTTCCAAGCAGTTGTTGAGGACATAGTCATCCATCAAGCGAGACATGGAACGCGGCATGACTTCCGGGACATACTTGCCGTCCCAACCGCCCGATTGAAATGCGTGCAATAGGCGAGCAAGCAACATTTGTTCCTCGATGGCCGCCGCTGCACGAGCCGGGTCGCGCGAGGCGATCTTCATTTCAATGTAGGCCGGATGTGCGCGGTCACGTCGGCGCCGCCAACCATCAGGTTCCAGGTCCGCGTTGCGGTCATCACTCCGCTGAAAGTCCCAGCCATGGATCTTCTCCGCTCGTAAATCTTGCCCTGAAGTGACGCTAGCCAAAACCGTCAAAACGACGACAATGGCGCATGTCCACAGCGTCTGCCCACTTGGAGGCAGTGCGATTAACCAGCGTGTCATAAACCTGCAACAAGGAGTTTTCATAGTGCCAGAGCTTAAAATTGGAATTGCGCTCTCGAGCCTGCGACAGCCGCTCAAGAAAGCTTTGCACACAGCAGCAAGGTTGGGTGCCACGGGTGTAGAAATCGACGCACGAAATGAGTTGCGGCCACGGGAACTAACGGATACCGGGCGACGTCAGCTAAGGAAAATGATGGAAGATCTGAATTTGCGGGTAGCAGCGGTCCGCTTTCAGACTCGTAGCGGATATGACGTTCAGCGCGATTTAGACCGACGTATCGATGCTACCAAGGAAGCCATGCAGATGGCCTACAGCTTGGGGGCCAGCGTTGTGATCAATTCCGTGGGGCTGGTGCCCGACGAGACCACGCATCCCAGCTACGGTCAGTTAGCAGCTAGCCTGACCGACCTGGCACGCTACAGTCACCATGTGGGGGCCATGTTGGCCTGTGAAACTGGCAGCGAACCCGCTCAACGACTGGTCGGTCTGCTCGATAGCTTGCCCGAAAAAGCGATCGGTATTAACTTCAATCCAGGTAATCTAATTATCAACGAGCACTACGATGAAGATAGCGTCAAAGTGTGTGCTAGCCATGTCCTGTCAGTGACGGCCCGCGACGGCGTGAAGGACTTGACCCGTGGACGCGGCGTCGAAGTACCACTGGGGCGCGGGGTGGCTGAGTTTCCAGAGATTTTGGGAGTCTTGGAGGAACGCCAGTACAGCGGTTGGTTTCTCATCGATCGTTTGAGCGCCGCTGACCCTATCTCCGAAATAGGCTATGCCGTTTCATACCTCCGCGCACTTTAGCGATTCCTGCGTCAACTAGCTTGGCATCGTTGTCGAAATTCGGTGAGCAGATTGCCGCTACTAGCCCACTAGCTACCAGTGAAGTGCGGTCGCGTTTTCCAGCACGATCCCGGCAGCTATCGTCCTGCCGCTCGCAACAAATCGCAACTTGAGCGATCGAACCTTAAGCGACTTTCTTGGTCCGGGGGGTTGTCAAGTTGAACAGGCCAAAGATCTCATCTTGACTCAAGCCAGTTGTACGCGGCGCACCGGCTTCTGCAAAAAGCTGATTAAACAGTTCGCGTTTCTGCTCCAAGACATCATGAATGCGTTGCTCGATCGTGTCAGCGGCCATCATGCGTGTCACCGTTACTGGGCCAGCCGCTCCAATGCGATGCGCGCGGTTAACGGCTTGATCTTCGACGGCCGGATTCCACCAACGATCGAATAAAAATACATACTGACAGAACTGCAGATTTAGCCCAACACTGCCAGCCCCATAGCTCATCAAGATTAAGTGCTTCGTTGGATCTTCCTTGAACTGTTGAATGACTCCATCGCGTTTCTTGCTCGGAATGCGGCCGTGATACTGCATCGGTCCGAAGCGCGCTAACGGCTCAGCGATCTTATCTAGGGTCTCGACCCACTGGCTAAAGATAATTGCCTTGTGACCACTGGCTGCAATTTCCTCCATATCAGCCTCGAGCCGCTCCAGCTTGCAGCTAGCGCCCGTCGCTGGATCAAAATTACAGATTTGCTTCAGCCGCAATACGAGTTCAAAAACATGCTGAATCGTTAACGTTTCCCCCATCTGGGTCAACTGCACCACGCCGTCGTCTTCAGCCGAACGGTAGCTGTCGTACTGTGCTGAAGTCAATTCGAGTTCCGCATCACGAAACATTTTGGGCGGCATCTCAGTCAGCACTTTGTCCTTGGTCCGTCGGAGAATGTAGTCGCGAGTCAGCTTGCCGATCGTCTTGAGACTCATGTCATCACGCAGATAGCCTGGCGACAAGAATTCGAAAATATTAACTAGATCTTCGACGGAGTTCTCGATCGGGGTACCTGTTAGCGCCCAAGATCGGCCGCGCGGTAGCGCTCGGACAATTTGTGCGGTCGTGCTATTCTTATTCTTGATCCGCTGGGCTTCGTCGAGAATCACTAAATCAAAATGTGCGTTGGGGTCATCCAAGAATGCTCGATCGCGCATCAGCAGCTCGTAGTTCGCAATTCGTACCGGTGCCGAATGCTGTCCCCAAATCCAGTTGCGTTTCGTCGAATCGCCTTCGATAACAGTGACTGGAATTTCAGGTGCCCAAAGCTTGAACTCGCGAACCCAATTGGTAACCAACGGCTTTGGGCAAACCAACAGCACGTTTCTGAGCTGCCCGGCAAGAAGCAACATGCGGACCGTACTGATGGCTTGCATCGTTTTCCCGAGCCCCATCTCATCGGCCAAGATCGCCAATTCGCGAGGAAATAAGAACGCCACACCCTCGAACTGATAGGGAAAGGGCTCAAACGGAAACTCCAACTTGGCCGAGCTGAGCAACGACTCGAGCGGAGGTTGAAGCACAAAATACAGACGGTCTTCCAGTTTTACCAAGTCGCCCGGCGGCTTGATGCGTGTACACTTGCGTGCGGCAGAGCGCCCCTGCTCTGTTACCAAAACAACATTCGACTCCGGAGCCACCACGCGTTCTGTGTCCTCTGGTAGGCAGAAGTCTTGAGCCTCAGGAAAAGCAAAACCGATCGTTTGTGGGCGTTTGGACTGGAGGCGGATCGGAATTACCGACACCTCCAATTCCGCTCAAGCCTGCGTCTGTACTTCAATAGACAGCGCGCGATCAAGCTGTCCCTGCCAACCAGTTGCATGTAGGTCCACATTGGTGGGTGTGAAATCAAGCAGTGTGCTGAATTCGATGCCTGCCCAAGCTTGTTCAACCGTCGTGGCGTGTAAGCTGTCGATGATTGCACCTACATTTGATTGAGCCGTTAAGGGCCTAGTGAGACGGCTGCCGGACGATCTGAATGCAACGCTTAAGCAGCTTTGGCGATCGGGTGGGCTTCTAACAAAGCATCCACGACGCGATGAAAGGGCTCGGTAAGTTCAAAGTTGGCTGATAGTTTTCCGAGCACTTTCGATAATTCGGGCTCTCCCAGCGCGGATTCAGCAGGCAGGCCAAACGAATGTCCAGCCATGGACAGCTTTTGCGATTCGATCGTCGAACTTGGGATTTCCAATCGTTCGCTACCCGCTGGTGGAGTGAGGCCGGTATGCAGCAGAGCGATAGCTACGTCACTGACAGCACTGACGGCCAAGGCGGCGGCCGAGTCGCATAGTACCAGGTCCGGCTTGAGTTTAGCTTTTCCAATCAGTGCTTTGCCTATTTGCTCGCCGCACACAAAGTCATTGATCGTCGGGCCGTAGAGTACGGTTTGCGCTCGACTCGGTTTGACTGGTAAAGTGCAGTGGAATTCAAGCGGTCGCGCCAATTGGTTGACTACCAAGTAGCCACCAAAGTAACCGTGTGCAGCGTGATATCGAACTGATAGAAAGCCGATCGTTGCCGTCATGCTTTAGCTGTCTTCTCCAGAGTTACGAATCTTTATCGTTTAACGGCAAGCCGCAGGCGTCATCTCGTTTAACGGCAAGCCGCAGGCGTCATCTCGTTTAACGGCAAGCCGTTAATCGAATGCGACGGCCATCGATCCGCTTGATCGCACTAGCCATAACCATAGGTCGGAAGCCGGGTCATAACGACTTTAGCGGCTCTGCCGAACGCACCAGTAGTTTGCCAAATTGCCGTGATTCGCTACGTTACCAGGCGTCAATTACTCGACTCCAGTTCTCAGGTGACTACAATAAAGCCTGAACTTGCAGCCATCTCAAACGCTATCATCTTTGGAGAAATGCGACGTGGGCACAGAACCAAGCCAGATTTCACCGATGTTCCGAATCGACGTTTCCGCGGAACCTGGTGCTAGCAATGTTGCCTCGCCTGCTGAAGCAACAGTAGCCCTGCTGCATCAAGTTTTGATTGCGCAGCAGCGACAAAACCAACTGCTCGAGCAACTAGTGCAAGTCAGCGTTAACAATCAAAAGCAGCGCAGCGCAGAACTGCAACAATGGAAGGACGCCAACCCCGAGCTTGCCAATTCGTGTCGACGTGCGGCAGAAAAGCTCTCTCACGTACAGACCGAGTTTCTTGAAACACTGACCAGCGAGATCGAAGACCAGGAAGATTACTTGGTCGAAGGCGATTTTATGCTCAACGAGTTTGTCGATCGTTTTGGGCCGCGTTTGGCGCATCTAAACGGCGTACTGCAAGTGCTCACGCAATTGGGCAGCGGGCAGCCCCAAACGCAGTCGACCTAGTCGGAGCGTTAAGTCGACAGGAAAGGGTCGGGAGTCTTTTCAGCAGCGCCATCAACGATGAGATTCTGCTGGAAGGAACATGTGGTTGCTAATGGGACAAGCAATTTAAGGCTGAAAAGACTCCCGACCCTGTCACACTACACAGAATCCACCTTGGAGCACATTGATGAAGTTCTCTACGGTCGTCGTTTGTTTTTTTCTGTCCTCATTGGTAGTAGCGGCCGAGCCACTACTCGAACAGAGCGAGGTATTCCCACGCGGGTTCAATGGCATCGCTCGCTATCGCATTCCCGGCATTGTGGTCACCCCAAAAGGAACAGTGCTCGCTTATTGCGAAGCTCGTCGAAACGATAGCTCCGACTGGGGAGAGATAGAAATTCATCTGCGTCGCTCACTTGATGGCGGCCAAACTTGGGAACCGGTCCAGCATATTGCCCATCACGCTGAACGCATCGAGGGAAATCCGCGCAAACCCCAGACAGGTGACCATGAGCAGACCGTAAACAATCCCGTCGCTATCGTTGAACGTGAGACGGGCGCGATCGAGTTCTTGTACTGTGTCAATTACGCTCGCTGCTTTTCGATGCGCAGCACCGACGATGGGGTCACATGGAGTCAGCCGACCGAGATCACTGAAACGTTCGCGCCGTTTCGCAAGCACTACGACTGGAAGGTAATTGCCACGGGTCCCGGTCATGGCATTCAGCTACGGACCGGACGTATGGTAGTGCCAATTTGGTTGGCATATGGAAAAACGGGAGATCATGCACCTTCAGCCGCAGCCACCATCTACAGCGACGATCGCGGGAGCACGTGGCAGGCTGGCGAAATGGCAGTGCCAAACACGGGTGAATTTAACAATCCAAATGAAACCATGCTTGCAGAGCTCTCCGATGGCCGCGTAATGCTTGTGACGCGGAGTGTCTCGAAACCCAATCGCAAGCTCATCACCCTTGGCCCCGACGGTGCCTCAGCTTGGCAGCCTCCCGTCTTCCACGATGAGTTGTGGGAGCCGATCTGCATGGCCAGCATCATTGCCCATCCCTCGCAACCCGGCACCTTGATTTTCTCCAACCCCCATCGCGTAGCGCTGGATCAGGCTGGACTTGAAATCCCGGCGGGCCGCGGTAAACGTGAGAATCTTTCGATCAAACTTAGTCGTGATGATGGCCTGACTTGGCCAATCAGCAAAGTTCTCGATGCAGGCAGCTCCGCCTATTCCGACCTGGCCGTGCTCCCAGACGGTACCGTCCTTTGCCTTTACGAAGCGGGGAACGATATCAATTGCGCGCGTTTCAATCTAACGTGGCTAACGACACCATAGGTTAGGCTAGGCAACGCGACTAGCGATAGATCGTGCGTTGTTGCTGCGCGGCGTACTCATGTTCCGTAACTGGGATTGGGACTACTTGTGGTTCAACGCGTGCGACTCGCAGAACGTTGCGGCAATGATCATGGCAGTTGATACATGTGGTCAACGTGTGCATGTAACCGTAGGCTGCTCCATCCAGATTCGCTGCGCCGGCTTGCTCGACCAACTTGGTCGCGCTGCGTTTTAGCTCGGCCCGATAGTGTCCATACACTTGATCATCATGGCTGCGCCAGCCCGTTGCGTCGCAGATGCGTTGTAGATCCGCGCCGCCTTTGCGGATCATCTCGAAATCGCCAGACATGAGTCCTTCAACAACCTTTTGGGTACTCGAAAGCTTGGCCTGCATAAGAATTGACAATTCATCGTGTCGCGGTTCGCTAAGTCTAGGCTGTTGCCCCATTGCCCAAGCGACCATCCCGACCGATGCCAATGCGACCCCTAAACCTCCCCAAAGCGTCCATAACTTCATCGTGGCTTCCTTTCCAGCGCAATTGCAAGTTTTAGTAATCGTTCACGAAGTGTCGGCTTGCTAGACAGGGTCGGGAGTCTTTTCAGCCTAAATCGCTTAACCCATTAGCAACCACACGTTGCTATCAGCGGCATCTCATCGGTGTCGGCGCTGCTGAAAAGACTCCCGACCCTTTCTTGTTGACTCCAAGTTCGTGAACGGCAAAGAGTTTTATCCGTTATGGTTTGTCGTCAACGAGCCGGTCGACAAATAACCTAGAGCAAGACGATTATGCGGATATTGCCACCTTCTCAACGGCAGCCGCCCAGAAGCGCGCGGTTATGCCGCGCGCAATTACGTGTGTTCGTGCGGGCGCGCGGTAATGCACACGACGCGCCACAATCTGAGTTGGATGCTAGATCAACGGTCGCTCAAATGATTGCGGTTGTTGTGCAGCTCGGGTGGCTCAGGAGCTTGCCAACCTTTGGGGGAATTGACTTTGACAACCACTTTGCCCGTATTGTCACCGATACGCAGATTGTCCTTAATGACACCCGCAGATGAGTGTCGCCAGCAGTGGATCGCTTCGCCGGCGCTCAGAATGATGTTATCGATCACCTCATAGCCCACCAAGTTAAAATTTGGCTCAATCGCCGTGGTTGCGGTTTCCATGTAATTATGATTGCAGCGGACTTGTCGCAGTTGCCCACGGTGCGACGGATGACCAAGCAGATACCCGCTGCCGTTGGGATTCAGGGTCCTGGTGTACTGCACAGTGATATTCTCTGCATCGAACGATTCGCCGGGTGTGGTTTGACCGCCGGGTAGAAATTCGCCGGTATGTTCACCGTACATCATTACCGACCGCATGGTATTAGTCATAGTGATACCATCGATAAAGACGTTGCGCACGCGACCGTGAATCAAGATGCAAGCATTAATATCTTTTACCAAGAAGCTGGGAAGGACATTGTGCGAAGCATTCAAGTCGATCGTGCCCTTACCGACGATACGCACGTTCTCGATCGTTTCCGTCTGAGTTCCATGACCGATCCGGATTCCGTATGCTTCCGGACCATCGTAAGAGACAAACCACAAGCTGCGATGACTGTGTCCCGTCCTATTCTCAAAGCGCACTTGGACGCCATGGCTCAGTTCCTGCCAGTTGCCCGTGATCGGTACATTCTTCGTCGGTGTATCGAAGATTTTTCCGTCGCCCCAGGCAAAGGTATCTGCCCGCCCGTCCTGGCCCACGCTATCGATGATGATGGTGTAGATCAGCGGTGTGCTAGACGAATACGTTCCGCCAATCGAAAGATCATCTAGCTTTTTTCCAGCGTCCTGGTCCGTCGTGATTTCGGGAACGACTTCGAGCTGAGTTTGATGATCGGCTAGTTTGAGCACCGCTCCTTCCTGAAGTTCAATTTCAACCGATTTGTCGACATAGAGTATCGAGCGGTGCTGGCTTAGCCCATGCTGATGCAGTCCCGGTAGAAACACCAATCGATCACCTGGCGTCGCGCGATCCAGGACAGGCTGTGGCGCTTCTCCCGGGTGGATCAGATGTTCTTCCCCAAACAGAACGTTGCGGCCAGACGAAGCGCCGAAAAGCGACAGCGTGACGAGGACTGAAGCGACAGACAGTCGAGGTAATCGTGAAAAAATCATGAAAGGATTTCGCTCAATTGCAAGAGTTGTGATCAGACAGGAAAGGGTCAGGAGTGGGTCGGGAGTCTATTTCGCGGGAGGGTAAGTAACAAGAACCATGGTAGGTGATTTCCGTTCCGGAAAAGCTTATCTTGATGAGAGCCTGGTTTGTCGATGGTACAAGAAACTTCATTCCGGTTGCAGCATTCTCGATCGAGGAGACTGAAAAACATGGCGAAAAAACTGGTTGATCTACCGTTTGATCTGACGGGTTGTAAAGTTAACAATCTAGAGTGGCCCAAAGGTGGTCTGTGCTTGATTCTCGGGGGATCAACGGCAGCAAGGCAAAACGTTGAGGGGTCTAGAGTTACTTTTGAAAGAGTATCCAACTTGGAACCGGTGCATACCTTCTTGATGGCTTCACTCAAGTACGTGCCTGCGAAGCAGGGGAGAATGGCCGAGTATCGGTACGGGAGCAAGCCGATACGTCTGCCGGCGCGCTTGACACAATTAAGCGCCGGTCGCCCAGCCAGAATTTCGTATGCTGACAAGGTATTCACGAAATACTATGGCGCGCCGCGCGCAACCTCGTCTGAACATGTATTTCACTTGGCACTCGCGGCACCACGATTCCGCGACCGACCTGCGTTTCCAATTGTCTGTAGAAGCGTCGCCTTTATCGCAAACGAGGGGAACGCAGTTGATCATCTAGCGACCTCCGTTGCATCGCCACTACCGTTAGACACACTTGAGCCGCTCGCCCGGAAATTCGCCGAGGCAATTTTGAAAGACGATGCGGAGCTCGCCAACAGTTTATTGACGCCTGCAGCGCAAAAACGACTCGCGCGTTCGGGACTCAAGAAATGGCTGCCACGCGGATGGAAGGATGCCATTCGGGAACTGGGCAGTCCAGAAGCCGCGATCGCCGCAACGCTCAAGCACCTGACTGTCGAACCACCGCTGGAAGACGATATCGAGGGCGTTTCAGTGCGGGACTTAGCACCGGATCTACCATTCGAATCCGTGCGTGGCCAGCTAATGGTCTTTCCTGGCGATCCAGAATGGGATATCGACGAGATGTTTTCGCTTCATTTCGTCGAAGTGAACGGTGAACCGCGCATCGGGTTCGTGTCTTAACAGCAATTAAGTTCTTCGCCGAGGTGAATCCGTGAATTTTTCTCTACTCAAGTTGTTCGTTGCCCTGTGTGCGCTAGTGCCCGCGATTCCCGAGGGACTCGCGCAAGCGGTGGACCAAACGCCACTAGTGAACACGCCGGGAGTGCTTCCGGTATTCGTGGGAGTAACACGAGCCAACACACCGATCCCAGCCTACATCACGGGCGACGACTTGGATATTCACATCAAGAAAACTCGGGTTCTGATTGTCGCGGGACTCGACGGTGATACATCGACATCTAAGGCTGCGATCAACGTTATGCGACGATTCTATAGTGAAGCCGAATTTGAGCGGCTACGAGAAATGGTGTCGCTCTCCATTGTGCCTTGCGGCAATCCAGACGGCCAGGCAAAGGGACTCCGCCACGATAATGGCGAAGGTGGAGACCCATCGCGAGGTTATCCACCGACTGGTGCGGCCTATCTTCACCCAACCAATCCAGAATCACAGTATTTGTGGCGGTGGGTCGGCATGCACGCGCCAGACATCGTGGTCGAATTCGTCAGCCAGACTGATCTCAAAAAAGTGGAAGCGGAATTCGTCTCTCCCACTGCCAACGATTGCCTTGCAAAGCAATTGCCCATCATTGCCCCTTGTCAGGTGGGTAATATTCCAGCTTATACACTTGCGATCCCGGCAGGCAATGTAACTCCCTTCGCGCAGTTTACCGACGATTTGCTGGCCGAGGTGAACAGCCCTAGCTTTGAACGCGACAACGTCGATTTTTCCAAAGCACGCCGCGAGCTCCAAGCGCGTGATCAACGCACAGCCATAGAGATTGGCAAGCAACTGGCTAGCGTTTATGGACATGAATTGTCTTCGGTTGCATACATACCGGCCGTAGCTTGTATCGGTCGTTTGCGGCTTGCGGAACTCACCGGCGACAAGCGTGTCTTACCAGAAATGCAGCAACTCACGGCAGAGTATTATTCAGGTGCCAAACCGACGCTTACCGACCACTCCGGTGGCAGCGAAATTGCCGGTCATATCCTGTGGAGCGAAATGAAGACCGCCACGGGGGATGCGGCTTACGTAAAACTCGCTCAACAGGCGGCGGACCGGGCATTTAGCAGCGATGGTCAACTGCTGGAAGCCATGCCAACTCACAATGAGATGAGCGACGCGGTGTTTATGGGCTGCCCTATCTTGGCGCAAGTTGGATCGATGACGGGCGAGAGTAAGTATTTTGAAATGTGCCTTAGACATATGCGATTTATGCTCAAACTGAATTTGCGGAGCGACGGACTCCATCGCCACTCTCCTCTCGACGAAGCGGCTTGGGGGCGAGGCAACGGCTTTCCGGCTCTTGGGCTCGCTTTATCCCTCGACGCGTTTCCTCAAGAACATCCAGGCAGAATGGAAATGCTAGATGCTTTTCGCCAACACATGAAGGCGTTGCTTGCACACCAAGACGTTACCGGAGCCTGGCATCAAGTGATCGATCATCCCGAGAGCTATCGTGAGCTAACGGCTACATCGATGATCACGTTTGCGATGTTGCGAGGAATTCGTAACGGTTGGCTACCGCGCGAAGAGTTTCAACCTGCGGTTGAGCGAGGCTGGAAGGCCGTCAAGGCGAGAGTAGCTGCGGATGGATCACTGGTTGATGTCTGCACCGGCACAGGCAAACAAAAGTCATTGCGCGACTATCTCGATCGCACTGCGATACTGGGGAAAGATTCACGCGGAGGTGCCATGGCGCTGCTGCTCGCCACCGAAATAGCAAGCTGGGAAATAGAACAGACTGCAACACATCGCTAAGAAAAGGAATCACCAATGGGAAAGCGAAAACGCAAACTTACGGCTGCCGAAAAAATCGCCAAGCGAGAACGGCGGGAGAAGTACGAGTGGGTTATGATGAATGGCAAGCAGGTTCGGGTCAAACGCTCTCCAATGATCGAAGGTTTGCCAGAGGACGAATTTATCGCCAGAAACGCAGATGCACTGTGGCTACATCAAAATGAGATGTGGGAATACATAGACATAGATCCAGACACCGACCCGTTGGACGACGACCTGATAATCTAAAGGACGTGTAGAGCTATCTTGACACGAGTCTCTTTCGTGTCGCAATGAAATGCCTTTGCGAGAGAACATTGAATCATGATTCGCTTACGATTACTTACCGTCTTGTCGCTTGTTTTCTTGGTGGTAGCACCAGCTCTTGCACAAAATCGCCCGGAGAGGCCAAACTTCGTCATTATTAATGTGGACGATTTAGGGTACGCTGACATCGGCCCATTTGGTTCCAAGTTGAACCGCACACCCAACTTGGATCGGATGGCAGAACAAGGGCGTAAACTGTCAAGCTTTTACGCGGCGCCGGTTTGTTCACCCTCCAGATCGAGTTTGATGACGGGTTGTTACCCCAAGCGTGCTTTGCCAATTCCTGGTGTACTTTTTCCCGCAGCCGCGGTCGGCTTGAACCCCAACGAGATTACGATCGCAGAAGTCTTACGTGAGCAGGGCTATCGAACCGCTTGTATCGGCAAGTGGCATTTAGGTGACCAGCCCGAATTCTTGCCCACGCAGCAAGGCTTTGAATACTACTTGGGGATTCCTTATTCCAACGACATGGGACTGGCTGCGGAAGGGTCCAAGAGTGATCTTGGAAAACCGCTGCCCGACGCGCGAAAAAACTCGCCCAGCTCAGCCTTAATCACGCGCCACGGCGCAGATGAAACTGGATTGAAAGCCAATCAACAACCGCCCCTACCGCTACTTGAAAACACCAAGGTAGTCGCACGAGTCAAACAAGCTGAACAGCAAGCCATCGTAGAAACGTATACGACCGCCGCTGTCAAATTCATTGAGTCCCATTCGTCAGAACCGTTCTTCTTGTACTTGCCGCATAGTGCCGTGCACTTTCCGTTGTATCCTGGAAAAGATTGGGCGGGCAAGTCGCCGCACGGTTACTATAGCGATTGGGTTGAGGAAGTTGACTGGAGCGTTGGGCGCGTGCTAGACACGATACGTCAGCTGGGAATTGAAGAAAAAACGTTAGTCATTTTTACTTCCGACAACGGAGGAACTCCCAGGGCTGTCAATCTGCCGCTGCGTGGAAACAAGGGGTCTACATGGGAAGGTGGTATGCGAGTTCCCACCATTGCGTGGTGGCCCAGCCAAATCGCGGGTGCAACAGAAAGTCACGATATCACTGGGATGATCGATGTCTTACCAACCCTTGCCTATTTGGCCGGGGCGAAACTTGTCAGCAATCACCAACTGGACGGAATGAACATCTGGCCCGTGTTGGCCGGCACACCTGCAGCCGTTGGTCACGATCACTTTTACTATTTCCGCGGGTTGCGGCTAGAAGCAGTTCGTTCGGGAGTGTGGAAACTGCATTTGGGAGTCAACAAACCCAATCAGAAACAGCCCAAGCCATCTGAAGCCGCTGGCAGTGTCGACCAGTTGTACAATCTTGAAACAGATATTGGCGAAAAACAGAACGTGATTGACGCACACCCGGACGTAGTCCAGCGCCTGCGCGATCTCGCCAATGCGATGGACCAGGATTTGGGGATCGACGCGATTGGCCCCGGCTGCCGTCCACTTGGGCGGGTGGTTAATCCGGCTCCCTGGATTGATCATGCAGGCACATTCCGAGTGCTTGCACCATAGCAATACTCGACGCCAGCCACCTAGCTCGAATCCCTACAGCTTAACAATGTCCCGCTAGAAATCCGCGAATTCCATGGTCGCAAAACCACATGGCGTGGGCATTTCAGGTAACATTGGGCACACCGCGCCCGGCCAATTTCTTGCCATTTTCTTCTATACAACGACTATGACCGCAATTCCTTGGAATGAGTTCAGCAAGGAGGAACTCGTTGAAATCTTGGTCGAATTGGAAAAGTGCAGCTATATTCTGCAAGAGCTATGGCTCGAAGACGATGTGCATTACGTCAACGACTGTCTCTGCGAGCCGTCTGAACGCGTTTTGCCCGCGCGCGTCATTGAGCTCCGGGACCGTGCCGCCATGCGTATCGAAAAGCGTGGTCGTCGTCAATCAAGTCCCCTCCGCCGCCTCCTGCGTTCGCCCTTCTCCCGCAAGCTGGCCTAGCCCCGAATTCGCACGGGCATAGTTTCGGAGGGTTCGTGTTTCGGAGGGGTCCTGTCTTGGATTCAAGGTCTTGTTTTATATTTTCCGTGACGATTCGCTAAAGCCATGCTGCGGGTTGTGACGATTACTACGATTAAGTGCCATGGGGGGTACTTAGCGCGCAGGCTGCTTGCTTGCCGAAAGTTGGCGATACCAGAGTTTCTTTAACAGAGTCCTTACTCAGTAAGCTCTGCTCGGTGCGCTAATAGTGAAGGAATCCGGTGTGCGATTTGCCGGACGTAGTATTCCCCAATCTCCATGTGGTTTCTCTATGCATGCAAAGCTTCTGCTTTGCTTTGCCTGGGTCAACCTATTTGTCTTGTCGGGCTGTAGTTTGGTGCCTGACGTTCGACACAAGCCACAGTTGATCAATCCGTTCCCACAGATCCGATCTGTGGCGGTGTTGCCTTTTATCAATCAGAGTCAAGAACCCACGCTGAGTGGCGAGCGGGTCGCATTGGCTTACATGAACGAGTTGCAAGCGATTCGCGGCTTTGAAGTGCTGCCGCTGGGGGCTGTCAAAGCCAAGCTATCCGAGGTCAATCGTCCGCTATCGAGTGGCGAAGACTTCCAGCAATTTGCGGCGGCCTTAGGCGTCGATGTCGTGCTGGTTGGTTCTGTGACAGACTATGACGCCTACTATCCGCCTCGCATGAGCTTGAAGGTCAGCTGGTACGCGGCTAATCCTGGCTTCCATCCAATCTTGCCAGGCTACGGATTGCCCTGGGGCACGAGTGAAGAAAAGAAGATTCCGCGTTGGGTACACCACGAGTCTCAGCGCGCGCTTGCAACTGAGCAACTCAAGACGCAGACGCCCCAATTCCCTGAAGCACTGCCCATCATGCCCGAAGATCGTCGCGAGTTGCAATTTCCAACCAGCCGTGAATCGCAGTCGGGGTCCGTGTCGCAAGCCTCTTCGCAGTTAGTCCTGGATGCTCCGACGACTGCGTATGGTAACGAACAACTCGCGCATGACGGATACGGGCACACGGACTTTGGTAGCGATAGGATGGATCACAATGACATTGCGGCCGCACTGCCACCCGACTGGCCTGATCCACGAGGCTTTGTGCCAGATCCACCGATGGCAATGCGGCCTCCGATGCTGGCACAGCATGAGCCAATCATCTCGCATATGCGCAATTTTAACGGTCATGACGAAGATTTCACGGAGCAACTTGCAGACTATTTTTACTATCGCGACGACGCTCGCCACGGTGGCTGGCAAGCGTATCTCCAACGCAGCGAAGACTTTATTCGATTCTGCTGCTATCTACATTTGTCAGAAACGCTCATTTTGCGCGGCGGACAAGACGAAAGCCGTTTGATCTTAAGGTGGCCGATTGACCGATACACTCGGTAGTCGCTCATAACACGTACTCGACAGCAAAGCGCTGCGTCATCCGCAAGCATTGCATGTCTATCACGTCTCTGTGACGACGCCATGTGAATCTGCAGGCCGCGTAGACAAACGCTTTGGGAGAAGTCGAGTTTGCTGCGGATCTTGCGTTTTTGCTGGCAACAATTTTTTGGGCTGACGAGGCGACCCAACTTTCGTTAGCCAATCTCAGTTAACTACCGCACATCAGCCAGTGGCTCGGCCGTGCGATGTTGTTCACTGGGATTCTCCGAAGCGTCATGCAGCAGGGAGGCTCCGCATGCACCAAGAGATCAATGTCCTGGCCATGGTCAAAGGCGAAGAACGCTATGTGTTCCTCTACGACGACAAGAACCGCGTCGAAACACTACGTATGCTCGGTCGCTATGCTGCCGATCCGCAACTCAGTTTTTCGTGGTATGACGCTGCGGTAATGAGTAAGAAGATCCGCGAAATGGCCATCGAGGATGAAGTGCGGCAGTTCGCACCACCGGCCGCCCACTCCAACCGACGTATTTCGCTCAGTCACGAAGAAGACATGATTTAGATCGTTACACGGAGGCGTGCATGCACAGCGAGGTTGCTCAGTTCCTAAAGTACATGAGCGTCGAGAAAAACGCGTCTGAGTTGACGATCAAGTCCTACCGCGAGGACTTGATCGATTTGGCAGAGTACCTCATAGAGCAATTGGGATCGGGGGTGCGACCCCGCGACGTAACTCCCCGCGATCTGCGCGGCTACGCGGCAGCGTTACACGAAGCGGGCTATGCGCGAAACAGTATTTCACGCAAACTAGCCTCGTTGCGCAGCTTTTATCGTTTTGCCCAACGTCAGCAACTGTGCGACACAAACCCCGCGAAACCGTTGCGAAATCCGCGCGGCCAACGCAAGTTGCCACATTTCTTGAGTAGTGAGGAGATTGGCAAGCTCCTTACCGCACCCCCGACTCGCGATACCCTGGGATTGCGCGACCGGGCAATTCTGGAAACGATGTATTCAGCCGGACTGCGAGTAAGTGAAGTCGTTGGTTTGTCCGACGGTGATATCGACTTGGAGGATGCGATTGCCCGAGTACGTGGTAAAGGCCGCAAGGAGCGGTTAGCACCACTTGGACGCTATTCTCTCGAGGCGCTGGCGGATTACCGCCGTGTCCGATTGCTATCTGCCAAATCGAACCTGGGCCGCCAGTCACCCGTATTCGCCAATCGGTTTGGCGATCGCCTGACAACTCGGAGCGTGGGCCGCATGCTCGAAAAGTACATTCTCGAAACGGGGCTCGACACACGCACCTCACCGCACACACTTCGTCACAGTTTCGCAACGCATCTGTTGGACCGCGGAGCCGATATCCGTAGCGTTCAAGAGCTGTTGGGGCACAAGAGCTTGGTCACCACACAGATCTACACGCACCTATCGACCGCCAACTTGCGCGAAGTCTATCTGAAAGCTCACCCACGCGCCGCCATGTAGACGTGCGTTAAAGCGAAGTTATTTCGACAATTCTGCTGCCAGTTGCTGCAACTGCTTGAGGTCAAGTTTTCCGCTTCCGAGCACTGGAATCTCATCGACCTGGTAGAAACTGTCTTCACTGGGCAAGTACAAGTTTGGCAGCCCTGCGGCACTCATCTGGCGCAATATGTCACTCTTGGGTATTCCAAGCTGCGTATGTAACACAACCAAGCGCTCGCCACGCTTTGCATCAGGCACACTCGTTACCGCCACGCGAACCGCACCTTCTTCGTCATTGCCAACGATCTGTGTCAACACCTCCTCAATTTGTATATGCGGCACCATTTCGCCACCGATCTTAGAAAATCGACTTAGTCGACCAGTGATGTGAATGAAACCTGCTTCGTCAATCTTGGCGACATCGCCGGTGCGATACCAGCCATCGTGCATGGCTTCTTGCGTTAGATCGTCGCGGTTCAGGTAGCCTTGCATAACGTTGGGGCCGCGGATCTCAAGCAGGCCCGCATCACCGACGGCCAATGGCGTATCGTCGTCAAAGGAAACGACCCGGGCTTCAACACCTCGAAACGGCTTGCCGACACTGCCTTCGAGCCGACCACATTCGATGCCATTGCCAGAGCGCGAGGGCGGGACGTTCACGCAAACAACTGGACTCAGCTCGGTTGTTCCGTAGCCCTCGACAGGACGCACGCCAAATCGTTGCTCGAATTCTTCTGCCAGCGCAATCGGCATTTTCTCTGCGCCAACAACGACGACGTCGAGTTTCGCAAATTGCTCCGGTTCGATACGTCTTAGATAGGACCGCAGAAAAGTGGGCGTAGCTAACAGTACCGTGGCCCCGTATTGTTCGGCCAACTTACCAATGGGGCGAGCTTCCAGTGGGCTGAAGTGATAGACTGCCGAGCATGCCAACGTCATTGCCGTCCACAAGGTGACCGTAAACCCAAACGAGTGGAAAAACGGCAACACACCCAGAATAACGTCATGGTCGTCCAAATGGACAACTTCGCCAATGCCATCGACATTCGAAGCCACGTTTCCATGAGTCAGGACGACACCCTTGGGGATGCCAGTCGATCCCGACGTAAAAATAACCGTCAATGGATCTCCGGGCTTTTGACCGCTCAAACCCAGATAGCGATGTAATGAATCGGCTGAACGCAATCGCGAATTGAGCAGTGCGAACAGTTTATCACCCAACGTGATCCGTTCTTTGACATCTTCCAACAGAACAACGGGACAACCAACGTCCAAGCCAACTTTGTCCAGGAATTTCCGGCTGGTAATGACATGCTTCAGTCCGGCGGTTTCGCAACATTTCTTCAGCGTAGCCGACGAAGCCGTATAGTTCAGATTAACACTCACTCGATCTGCCAGGGTCACGGCAAAATTGGTCGCAACTGCGGGAACAGTCGGCGGCAGGAAGATACCAACATGCTTTTCGTCCGCATCTAACACTTCACGCAGCAAGTAGCTTCGCAGGGCGAGCGTTCGAGTAAGCAGGTCCCGACCGCTCAGTTTCACGCCGGTCGAGTCAGCCGCCTTAAGACGCTTGCCGCACTGCTTCAGTTGTCGCAGCAATCGCAAGGTGAGTGTCGGAGCAGAAACGTCATTCGAGTGGGCCATGAGAATTCCTTTTGCGGCACGGTGCGAGTATAGGAATGGTAACGCTCTCATCCGCCGGTTGGTAGAACCGCCCCCAATTTTCTGCACAAGTTATCGAAAACAGAGCGCATTTGTGGTACCCTGGGAAATAGACGAAGTACCAGCCTGTCTAATTATTTCGTCAGTCCCGCCTTCAGCCCCGCCATACAAAATGGATTCGCTATGCGCACGTCAACATTCATTCACTGCTGCGCTGTTGTACTGATTGCTACGACTTCATACGCGCAGACGGTCTCATCGTTATCGCCCCGCGCTGTTGCTCCAGGTTCCAGCTCCGCCATCACGGTAACTGGAGCCGATTTAAATGACACGTTGCGATGTTTGGCTAGCAACCCAGACATCCACATCAGCCTCGAAAAGGTCGAGCCCACTCAAGCGACAATACAAGTCAACGTGCCGAAGGATACACCGCTTGGTCCGCACGGGATGCTGTTGGCTGCCGCCGCGGGCCCGCTCAGTCGACAGATTCTCCTGATCGACGACTTGCCAAGCGTCGCTGACAATGGCAGCAATCACACGCGAAACGCGGCGCAGGCAATTGCACCGCTTGCGTCTATCGCGGGCACGTGCGACGCCTCTGCCAGCGACTTCTATAAACTAACTGCCGAAGCTGGTCAAAGAATCTCACTGGAAATCCTCACGCAGCCATTGCTGAGCGCGATGGATCCTGTCCTGCGGTTGACGGATGCAAACGGACAAACACTGGTTTTGGCAGACGATGATTCCGCAGGTCCAGACATCCGCTTTAGCCACACATTTGCCGACGCAGGCGAGTACTTTATCGAAGTTTTTGATAGCCGACATGCGGCGGCTGGAAGTACGTATCAATTGCGCGTTGGCGACTTTCCGGTCATTCACGCAACTTTACCTCTTGCAATCCAAGCGGGAAACGAAGTAGAAGTCTGGTTTACCGGACCAGATGCCGACGCCCTGGAGTCTCAGCGAATCAAAACGCGCCAGACCTCTGGCAACGTGTCGGTCGCTGCCAAATTCAAAGACGGTAGCTCATCAGCCTGGTCACCGCTGGCCATCAGCCCATATCGACAGTTGACTGAGTCCTCAATCGACGCTCCGCTCGAAATCCCAATTGGTATTAGCGGCCAATTGTCTGCCGAAGCAGAGACCGATGTCTATACGCTTGTCGGGCACAAGGGACAAATGATTCGTGTTGCCGCGCGCACTCGCAGTCTGGGTTGTCCCACCTTGCTGACCATGAAATTGATAAACGCCGCCGGTGCCGTCATCGCAGAGACCAAGGTTACCGAGTCCGATGAATGGAGTTTCGATGCAACTCTGCCAGAAGATGGCAACTATGAACTACAAGTTACCGACTTGCTACATCGGGGTGGCCTGAGCTTTGCCTACTGGATCGAGATTGCAACTGCAGGTTCATTCAATGTGGCGCTCAAGGCAGACGCGTCAGTCGCCGAACAGTTTGCGCTCGAGCCCAGCGGCGGGGCTGCGCCGATTGACCTGACCATTCAACGTCTAGGGTACGACGGTCCAATTGAAGTCGATTTTCTCGAGCCCGTCCCTGGCGTAAGCATCCTCAATCCAACAATCGCGACAGGTGCAAATGAGGCTCGCATCTATCTCCACACGGATGACAACTGGAACCCAGATCAAATTGCCGAAATTCATTTGACCGCGACGGCAAGTGATCCAGCCACCGGTACTCAGGCGTATCAGGTGGTTATTGACAGTAGGCAGTTGCAGCGTGTCAAGCTCCCGCATGTGTTGTCATTAAATCTGTGGAGTGACGGACTGATGTTATTGGGGGGAGCAACAAAATCTGATGGGCCATTTACCCTTGAACCAACGACTCCACTACAGTTTGCCCGACCAGTCAATTCGCATGTGGCAGCTTTGACGTTGAAACGCACGAATGACGCTTTCAAAAGGGGTAACCTTGCTTCCGCAGGGCCTGCCCGAAGGCTGGACAGTAAGGCCGCCGCGGACAAGGACAATTACACCGCCACATTCACCGCACAGGCCAACACGAAGGCTGATGGCAGCGAACTCGCGCAGTTGCCGGTCTCGGTATTCGCAGACGTCGCCGGTCGCGGGCGAGTGGAAACCGTCACTCTACCTATTGAATGGATCGATCCCGCCTCGGTACAGCTCAGTTTCCCAGAGCCCGTACTTCGCGGAGGCCGTGCGACGGTACACGCTGAAATCGTGCGCCAAGGTTCAGATCCACAGCCAGTGACGCTGAGCGTTGTCAATCCTACCGGTTTCACAGGCCCCGAACCTATCGTTGTGGCCGCAGATCAGACCGCCGTAGATTTCCAAATTCAACTTTCGACCGATACTCCTGCCGATGCCGCGCTGACGGTCACCGTGGCGAGCAAGTACAAGGGACAAGACTACTCGGTCCAAGGGCCAGCCACGACGTTGCCTGTTGTGGACGGGCCCGTGCAATTAGCCATCTTTCCGCCAGTGATTAGCCTGTCAGACGCACGAGCGCGGCAGCAGGTGGTCGTTAGCGGAACAGATGCCAATCATCAACCACGCGACTGGACGCGATTTGCACATTTTACGGTCGCCAAGCCTGAAATCGCTTCTATCGAGGATGGCGTGGTTCGTCCCAAGGCGGACGGCCAAACTGAGTTGATCGTGGAAGTTGGTGGGTTGAAACAGGTGCTTCCGTTGTCCGTCTCGGGAGCTTCCAAACCGCGCCCCGTCGCGTTCGAGTCAGAAGCGCTGGTAGCCCTTTCAAAACAAGGCTGCAACTCGGGTGCGTGCCATGGTTCCCCTAGCGGCAAGGGCGGGTTTCGCCTTTCACTAAGAGCGTTTGACATGCAGTTGGATGAGCTGACGTTGGTACGCGAGGATTTCGGTCGCCGAGTGAACGTGCTCGATCCAGAGCAGAGTCTACTGCTGCTAAAACCGCTGATGAAAGTCACACACGGTGGTGGCAAGCAACTGCGGCAGGATGATGTGGCCTATCAATTGCTCAAGGACTGGGTGGCCGAAGGTGCTCAGATCGATTCACCTGGTACGCCCCGCATTGAACGCTTGGAGATCTTTCCTTCGCAGAAGCAGGTTCTATCCGTGGCCGATGGTGGTCAACAGCTAGCCATCACCGCCCATTTTACAGATGGAAGCAGTCGAGATGTTACGGACTTAGCCGCTTATGAGACGTCCAGCACTAGTGTAGCTACCGTCGACGTTCGCGGCTTTGTGACTCCGCATGGCCGCGGCGAAGTCGCTGTCCTGGTACGATTCTTGGAGCACATTGAATCCATTCCGCTCATGTTTGTCGAACAATCTGCCGACTTTCATTGGGCCGCACCAACGGCGAACAACTACATCGATGAGCTGGTTAATGCAAAACTGCAACAGTTGCAGTACGTCCCGGCAGAGACGTGTTCCGATGCCGAGTTTCTTCGCCGCGTGAGTTTGGATATTACCGGCGTTCTGCCCAGCGTAGATGTGACGCAGGCCTTTCTGCAGGACGTACAACCCGACAAACGCGCGCGGCTCGTTGACACGTTGCTCGAAAGCGAAGAGTATCCCAAGTTCTGGGCATTGAAGTGGGGTGATTTACTGCGAATGACCAGCAAGCTGGTCGGCGATGATGGGGTTCACAAATATCATCGCTGGGTCGAAGAATCGTTGCGAGACAACATGCCCTACGATGAATTCGCGCAGCAGTTGCTAACCGGCAGTGGTAGTACGCTCTCCAACCCGCCCGCAAATTTCTATCGCACAGCCACCGATATGAACGAATGCGTGGAGACGATTTCGCAAGTCTTCCTCGGCGCTCGGCTGCAGTGCGCAAAGTGCCACAACCATCCATTCGAACGATGGACGCAGGACAATTACTATGGTCTGGGAGCATTCTTCAATCGCGTTGAGCGGCGTAAGACGTCCCGGCCGGGTGAGATGTTTGTTTACACGGCTGCTACCGGTGACGTAACGCAACCACGAACTGGCAAACTCATGGCGCCATGGTTGCCACAGAAGGGAAGCATCGACCCTGCAGGCGAAGCGGATCGGCGAGAGGCCTTCGCACAATGGCTAATCGCCCCCGATAATCCCTACTTTGCGAGAATTGAAGCCAATCGCATCTGGAGTCAACTATTCGCGCGAGGCATCGTCGACCCCATCGATGACTTTCGTGACTCCAATCCTCCATCCAACGCACCACTGCTGGACGCACTTGCCAAAGACTTCATTGACAGCGGATATGATCGCAAGCATCTATTGCGAACAATTCTTGCCAGCCGCACCTATCAAGCGAGCTATTTGACCAACGAGTGGAATCGCGAAGATCAGCTCTATTTTTCGCACCAAGAACCGCGTCTCTTAAGCGCCGAACAATTGCTCGACGCGATCAACATGACACTCGCACTGTCTCAGAACTTCGGAAGCTTGCCGGCAGGAACACGCGCCACGCAGTTGCCGGCTCCCGATCTTGCCAAGGTTGATTTCTTAAAGACGTTTGGACAGCCGGAACGTAGTACCGTCTGTGCCTGCGAGCGAACAGATGATTCAAATCTCGGGATGGCCATCGAACTATTCAACGGACCGATGATGCATGAAAAGTTGCGGGACCCCAACAATCGATTTCGCCAACGATTGGGCAGCGGTGTCGCCTTGCCAGATATTCTGACCGAACTCTATTTGGCTGCCGTCTGTCGCCCGCCTTCCGAGTTAGAGTTAAAAACTGCTTTGGAGCACTGCGGAAAATCCGACGATCAGGCGGCGGGTCTAGAAGACGTTTGCTGGGCTTTATTTAATACCGACGAATTCCTTTTCCAACACTAACTACAAATGAATTTATCATACGTATACGTCGCAGCCATGTTCCTGTCTGTAGCCTGCGTATCGTCCGCTCGTGCTGACGAGGCCGCTGCGAAGCCTGAGAACACGACACAGCCCGTCCCCGATCCAATTAGCTTTAGCAGCCAAATTGCGCCGATCTTGCTCGATAGTTGTGTCGCCTGCCATAGCGCCAAGAAAGCGGAAGGAGGCTACCGCGTAGACAGCTTTACCGAGTTGATGAAGCCTGGCGATTCTGGTGAGACGCCTGTGGCAATTGTCGCAAAAGATCAACCGGCCGATGCGGAAAAACCAACCAGCGAACTGCTGCGTCGACTTAGTTGCGATGAGTCTGAACGCATGCCAGCGGAAAGTGAACCACTGCCTCCAGAACAAGTCAATTTGATTGCACAGTGGATCGACCAAGGTGCTCGCTTCGATGGAGATGCGCCGCAAACGCCACTGTGGCTAGTCATACCGCCACCGACCTATGCCGACCCACCAGAATCCTATGCGCGAACAATACCAGTCACCTCGGCAATTTTCTCGCCAGATGGCACACAGGTCATCGTTGGTGGCTATCACGAACTGACCATCTGGGATCCACAGACTGGAACTTTAGTGCGCAGAATCAAGAACATTGGCCAACGAGTGTTTGCGATGGCGTTTGCCAGCGATGGCCAAACCCTGGCGGTTGCTTGTGGTGAACCAGGACGTAGCGGCGAAGTACGTTTAATTGACTTTGGAACCGGGGAACTGAAGGGAGTGATCGCCCGTACCGGCGCGGTAGCCTTGGATCTTGCATTCCGTCCAGGTACAGACACGCTCGCCATTGCATCTGCAGACGCCTCGATTCACGTTTACGATTGCAAGACGCTAGCCAAACTACACTCCATTGCCAGCCATGCCGACTGGGTTACCGCTGTCAGCTGGAGCGACGATGGTGCACGCCTTGCCTCGGCCAGTCGCGACAAGTCGGCCAAGGTTTACGACGGAGAAAGTTTTGAACTGCTGGCGAGCTATCTCGGTCACGGTGCGCCAGTTCGCGGGGTGAGTATTCTACCGGGTGGTACCCAGGTGGTTTCTGTAGGTGGCGATTCCAAGCTCCATCGCTGGGAGGTTGAAGCTGCCAAGAAGACTGCTGAAGTAGCACTGGGTAGCGAGGGTTTCAAGATAGTCCGCGGAACAGATTTCTTGTTGGTCCCCCTGGCCGATCATCGTGTCATTCGCATCAACTTGGCAGACAATAAATTGGCCACCGAATTCTCTGGCCATACCGACTGGGCTTTAACTACGACACTACGAGAGCAGCAAGTGATGAGCGGCGCGTTCAACGGCGAAATTCGCATCTGGCATCTCGCCGACGCCAGCCTCTTGCACAATTGGTCTCCCATCCCAAGGTAGCAGGCAGCCCCGTCTGCCGTCCGCTCCTCTTTCTCACTTTCTTTCCAACAAATACTAACACTCACTGCATAACTAACTGCTTGAGTCGCTCAAAGCCTTCGTCCCAGCGTCCGATCGGCTGCGGGTGGTAGTGTTCAATATCGGAGGCGTTTCGCACCAGTTGCCGAGCTTCAAGAATCGAGCCTAGTTGTCGGCTGCCGATAGCCTGCATCATGATATTTCCAATGGCGGTCGCTTCCACCGGGCCCGCCACGACATCCCGTTGGCAAGCGTCGGCGGTTAACTGGCACAACATTCGGTTTTGCACTCCACCGCCAACCATGTGAATCGTAAGCAATCGACCGCCGATGATTTGCTCGAGATAGTCAAGTACCAAGCGATAGCGCAATACCAAGCTTTCAATTGCACAGCGAACGATTGCTCCTGGACTTTCCGGCGGTTGCTGTCCGGTTCTTCGACAGAAGTTGCGAATTGCTTCGGGCATATTCTCAGGGGCGGCAAAGATGGGATCGTCAGTGTCGATAACCGCAGACAAACTTGGCGCCTTTTCCGCCAGCTGCGTCAAATGATCCCAACTCCATTCGTGCCCTTCGCGCTTCCACTGTTCACGGCATTGCTGAACGATCCACAAGCCTGCGATATTCTTCAGCAAACGCACACTGCCCTGTACTCCGCCTTCATTTGTAAAGTTGAACATCCGCACTGCATCACCCATATTTGGACTGGCAAGTTCAACTCCCATGAGCGACCACGTGCCGCAACTGATGTAACACCAATCTGGTTTCGATTGTGCAAATGAGTTCGCGGGAACGGCCAACACGGCGGATCCAGTATCGTGTGTAGCGGGCAAAATAACATCTACGTCGCGAGAGAGGCGAGTATGGTTGGCAATCGTCGAAGTTATTTTCCCTAGGTTTTCGCCGGGCTGCAGCGGAGTGGAGAAAATTGATTCAGGCAGTTCGAGAGCGCGAATGACTTCACTGCTCCACTGGCAGGTTTGCGGATTTAACAATTGAGTCGTCGATGCGTTGGTAAACTCGTTGCATTTTTCACCAGAAAGTTGCCAATGCACAAAATCTGGTATCATCAAGAAACGCTCGGCGATATCGAGTTGCGGTGAATCCTCGAGCCTCATTGCCAACAGTTGATAAGCGGTATTTATGCTCATGAATTGCAGACCGGTATGCGCAAAAATCTCCTCGCGGCTCATGCGCACGAAGGCTTGCTCCAGCACTCCCTGCGTGCGTGCGTCGCGGTAGCTGATACATGGCCCAAGTTGATCATCATTGACGTCGAGCAGCACGTAGTCCACTCCCCACGTGTCGGCGCCAACACTGACTACCTTGTCGCCGAATCGACTGGCCGCAGCGTTCAATCCATGCAAGACTTGTTCCCATTGCCCAAGTAGATTCCAAACCAGGCGCTTACCCATCGGTAGTGGCCCATTGGCAAATCGGTGAACTTCCTCCAAATCGATGCCATGGTCGTGAATCCGTCCGGCCAATACGCGACCGCTCGAAGCCCCCAGGTCAATTGCCACGTGTACAGGTTGGTTGTCATTGTTCATCAAGGGATTCCGTAACCAGGTTCAGCAGAGTGGGAAAAGTAGCAAATCCTCATTCATCGTCATACGCGGAGATTTCGAGCCAGCGTTCTTCTGCTTCGCCCAACTCCATCTCCAATGCTTTCACATCGTTGTGCAATTGCAAGGCTTCATCAGGATCCGTTGCACTCATGAGTTTGGTGTTGAGTTCGGTGCGTTGAGCGTCAAGCGTACGTATCGTGCGTTCCAAGTTCTTTAGCTCTTTTTGCAGCTTGCGCGGATCGACAATCTCCTTGGCGGCCGAACGAGGTTCCGCAGACTTGGTCTTTTTCTTGCCAGTTCTGGATGGTGTCCGCGAGCGTTCGCCCTCTTCGATTTCCTTGTTGATGTAATATAGGTAAGCATCATAATCGCCACCATAATTCTTGGCTGTACCGTCTCGCACTTCAATGATGTTTGTCGCCAGTCGACGCATGAAGTGCCTATCGTGGCTGGTGAATATTACAGTCCCTCGGTACTCAAGCAAAGCATCTGCAAGGCTCTCGACCGTTTCGACGTCCAAATGGTTTCCCGGTTCATCCAAGACCAGCACGTTGTACGTACCCAGTAGAAGGCCGGCCATACATAGTCGCGCACGTTCTCCGCCAGAAAGCACATGCACTTTCTTGCGCACGTGATCATCACGAAACAACAAGGATCCAGCCACGGTCAAGATCTGCTGTGTCGTCGTACCAGGGTTAGCCTTGTACTCGAGATATTCAATCACGGTTTGCTTGGGATCCAAGCTGCTGTAGACATGCTGTGCATAAGTGCCGATTTCGCAATGATGCCCCCACTTCACGCTGCCTTCGATTGGTGGAAGAGATCCCACAATACTGCGCAAAAGCGTCGTCTTTCCTTGACCATTGTCCCCGACTATGGCCGCGCGTTGCCCATGTTCTATTTCGATCTCAATCCCACGTGCAACGGTGTTACCGGGATAACCGATCGACAAGTCTGTCAGCCTTACAGCGGGGCCTTGTCTGGGGTTAACGATTGGCGCGCGAATCGATGCAGTGGGCAGGTCACTTGCAATCTCCACGGTTTGCAATCGTTCGAGCTGTTTGCCTTTCGATCTGGCTTGCGAGGCCGTGCTAGCGCGAGCACGATTCTTATCGATAAACTTTTGCAAATGCTTCTGCTTGGCTTCAACCGCGGCGTTGACACGCTCGTCATGCTCGCGCCGCTCAGCTTGGTAGACGAGAAACGCCTCAATCTTGCCGGGATACATCGTCAATTTTCCACGCGACAGGTCCAAAGTATGGTCACAGGTCGCTTGCAAAAACGAGCGGTCGTGCGAGACGATTAGTGCAGCCTTGTTGAAGTTGCGGAGAAAGTGTTCCAACAGAATTTGCGTGCGAACATCCAAGAAGTTGGTCGGCTCGTCCAACAACAATAAGTTAGGTTCTTGAAGCAACAGCGAAGCCAGTTTGACTCGCGTCTGCCACCCGCCCGAGAGCGCCGAAACGGGGCCCGTGAGATATTCGCCTTTTAGCTCAAACTCGCCACCAACTTCACCACAGCGCCAATCGGGTTGGCCACTGTCACGCATCAAGAAATCGAGTGCCGATTCACCAGGCTGAAACGGGTCATGCTGTCGCAAGTAGCCTACACGCAGACTGGAATGACGGATGACCTCTCCTTTTTCGAGCTCTTCCTCGTCTAACAGTACGCGCAACAGCGTTGACTTACCAGCTCCATTGCGGCCCACAAATCCCACTTTGACATTATCGGTCAACGTTACTTCGGCATCCTCCAACAGTATTTGACTGCCAAAACTCTTGCATGCCCCGCGAACTTGTAACAAAACACCCATATTACCTCAGAAGCCTAGAGAAAAATTCTAAACCCCAATTGTACCCCGGGTCGCATTCCACAAAAGGACTGCACCGCTCTTGCAGCACAACGGTGGCGCTGGGTTATCCCAAATGGATTGTAACCGTTCACGATGTACCAGCTTGCGACAGGGTCGGGAGTCTTTTCAGCCCAAAATTGCTCAACCCACTAGCAACCACATGTTCCTACCAGCGGTATTGCATGGGAGATGGGTACTGCTGAAAAGACTCCCGACCCTTTCCTGTCTGATCCAAGTTCGTGAACGGCTACGCTGGATTTTCCTCGGGAAATTCCGCAAATGCGTGTTTGCTGAACCCACACGCGCGCAATTCTGTCTTATTTTGGTGCCAGAAAATTGGCACATCTCCATCGCGGCGTCACCACCTACATTGCAAAGCAAGCCTGAAACAAGGGTTTCAAATTTGTGTTACGAAAGAGGAGACTAATGACTCAGACAACATCCCAGGAAATGCAAACTTCAGCGATCGAGACGGCTGTAGCCCTCGGAAAAGACGGCCTCTTCCTTGATGCCCTGGCGGTGCTACAGCGCCAGGGTTCACTGCGTGACTGGTCTGCCGCGCATCGCTGTGAAGTCTCCTGGATTGTCCGCGAGCTAGGGGCGCCACGATTATGTCGCTGGCATATTTTAAAAGCATATCGCGAGGCTCCTGAATTATTCGCCGTCCGAAGTTGCTACGCCCAACAAATCGCGGATGATAATGGCCCTTTGGATGCGTTGGAATTCATCGAAGCTTCACCTCAGCCAACTGCGGACGAGGATCCAGAGGAACGGATGAAATGGCAGTGGCTCCAGGCTTCGGCTTTCATTCAACTGCGCGATTTCGCAGCTGCTGGGCAGTGTATCGATCGCATGGAGTCAGTGGGTCAGCGACTTGATCTGGTTCATTTCGCCCGCGCCGTGTGGCTGGAAAGACAAGACGACGTGGCGGGTGCCTTGGAGCTTGCCGACAAGGCAGTACTTTTGCGAGAGAGCCGCGGCTCTATTCTCTACAAGTCTCATCTATTGATCGACACTGGGCAAGACGAAGCAGCCTATGCGCTGCTGCGCGATTTTGACGAGCGAAAGCAAGTCGCTACGCTGTCGTGGATGATGTCCGCAATTGCCTATGAACGTAGAGACTATGTGGAATGCATGCGTCTACTGGAGCGTTTTGAGCAACTTTCGCCGCTGCGCGAACGCGGTTTCGGCCAGCAATTTGCCATGTTTCGTTGTGAATTGGCGAGACGCTTGGGAGATGACGCCAAAGCGATCGAGTATGCGCAACAAGCCAAGTCCGAGTTGGGAAACAAATTCGCTCAGCGGCTAGCCGATCCAGAGCGTTTATCGCGGGTCGACAAGATTCTGCCTGTGGAATTCGTGCGACAGCACACGATGACCTGTGGCCCCGCCACGCTTTCTGCAATCAGCCGTTATTGGAATCAACCTGCTGAGCATTTGGAAGTGGCGGAGGAAATCTGTTACAACGGCACGACCAACTACGCGGAGCGCAATTGGGCCAATCAGAATGGATATACGACGCGAGAATTCACTGTAGACGAAGCGTCCACCGAGGCGCTCATCGGCCGTGATGTACCATTTACCCTGGTAACACGCGGAGCGGGCTTAGCACATCTGCAAGCGGTCATCGGCTACGACGGTCGTACGGGTTCGATCCTGGTGCGTGATCCATCGCATCGGGTCCGAGGCACGATCGGCGCGGACGAGCTGTTTGAATCACAAGCGGCCCATGGACCGCGCGGAATGGTGCTGGTGCCAGCCGACCGGGCTCATCTAGTCTCCGATTTGGATCTACCTGACGCCGAAATCTACGATCTAACACACGCCTTCGACGAAGCGCTAATCCAGCACTGCCGCGACGATGCAATCAAACACTTGGAAAAGATCGCGAAGCATGCGCCCAAACATCGTTTACATTGGCAGACGCGGCGACAACTGGCGATCTATGACGGCGATGAACAAGGAATTTTAGCCGCTGTACAAGAGCTGCTAGCGCTCTATCCCGACGACGTGTCGTTTCAAATGTCCGAACTATCTTTGCTTCGCGATCTAGGTCGAACCTCGGAACAGATCAATCGACTGCGCGAACTGGTCGACCAGCCGGTGCCGCATCCTCTTTTTCAGTTGCAATTGGCGGAGCTGCTGAGCCTGGATGGTCGTTCTCGTGACGAAGCCCAGGAAATTCTGCGAAAAGCGATTCGAAACGGGAGCACCTACGCTCGCTGCTATCTTGAACTCGCGGACTTGCTCTGGAATCGGCAAGAACGCCAAAGAGCCTTGCGACTGTATCGCTTCGCAGCTTGCCTGGAGGACAAAGACGAATTCTTGGCGGGGCGATACTTCGATGCCGCGGTGGTCTTGGGACGCATCGACGAGGCTTTGGAGTGGCTGCGCGGGCGTTTTGAGCGATTCGGAAGGCAGTCGATGCAGCCTGCCATGACCTTGTATCATGCACTCACCCGTTTGAGACGCCACGCCGAGGGCATCGAGGTACTGAATCAAGCGCTTGAGCTACGTCCGGACGATTCAGAACTCGCGCTTGCCGTCGCTCAATCGCTTGCCACGACATCCAGCGCGTATTGGCCACGCGCGGAAGAACTATTGGCAGCCGTACGCAATCAAGCTTCTGAACGCAGGTGGAAAGAAGCTGCTTCTCAATTGGCCGTTGTGCAAGGCGATTGGAAAAAGGGACTACAGTGCTTGCAAGACTTGTTGCCGCGTAGCCCGCTTTCGATGAGTCTGCGCGAGCGAATTGCCGAGCTGAACCAGGAGGTACATGGTGAGGAAAACACAATCGCATTCTGGCGATCATCGGCAGAGGAATTCCCACACTATCAGCCTTTGGTCGAACGCTATGCCATAGCGCTGCGTTCACGTCCACTGGAGGAAGTTGAACCAGTTCTCAAGAGCATCCTTGAATCAAACCCGGAGAATGCGTGGGCCGTTCGCGAGTTGGCTCAGCACCTGCTCTCGGCCGGTAAATTAGACCAGGCGCAGAGCATGATAGATCGTTGCCTAGAGCTTGATAGCGAGAATTTCTTCGCCAAGATATTGCAGGCTTCGCTAGATGCTCGGCGCGGTGACAAGGCTTCAGCCAGAGCGCGGCTGCGTGAGCTGTTGGAGCACGACATCAGTGACGAATTCGCTGTTTCGCGCCTAATGGACTATTGCGACACACCAGACGAGCGGACCGAGGCGCTGGCTTGGATCCTTGCCGAATTGCGGCGGCAGCCGATCACCGGTGATGTTCTGATGGTTTATCGAGATTACGCTGAAGCGATTTTACCAGAAGATCAGGTCCTGGAAGCGATGCAAGAAGCAGTCAAGCACCGCAGTGAGCTTTGGCCAGCACATCGCGCATTGATTCGACAATTAACGCAAATGCAACGTCTGGATGAAGCAAGTCAAGCCGCCGAGAAGGCCACCCAGCTATTTCCGCTCGACCCAAACTCTTGGTATGAACAGTATCAAGTGGCTGCGGCTCAAGGAGATCACCCACTGCAATTTAGCGCGCTTGAACAGTGTCGTCTGCTGCGTCCTAACAGTGCGACCGTCACGCGTGCACTCTCCGACTTGCTGTGCAGCGCAGGCAGGTACGACGAGGCCCGGGACATGCTGCAAGCGCTGGTGGCGGCCCAGCCACTTGACGCTGTCAATCGAGGCTATCTGGGCGATACCCTGGTCGAACTCGACCAAAAAGAAGCTGCTCTCAACGAGTTTTCTGCGGCGGTTAGCTTGGAACCAGAATACGATTACGCATGGAATCGCTTTCGCGATCTAGCAAACGAACTGGAACGCCCGGACGATGCACTGCAACTTACGACGCGACTGATAGCAGAGAAACCCCACGCTGCAGCAGTCTGGCTAATGCATGCACGTGTTCTTCTGTCATCTGAGCGCTTTGACGAAGCGCATCAGGCCATTGACCAAGCAGAAGCCATTGAGCCCTATCGTGAGCAAGTCTACACCTATCGCGCTCACGCCTTTGCCAGCGCGGGGGACTTTGAATCGGCTTTGCAGGCCCTGCAGCCCGAAATCTATCCCGTGGTTCCACCTGCGTTGGAGTCGACGCGCGCCCAACTCATGTGGGACATCGGCGAGCAAGACGCCGCCTATGCGCTGATCAAAAAGTCTGCCGAGCAACACCCAGACGCAATTGGCACTTGGAATCGCCTCGAACAGTGGGCTATGCTCCGCGATGATAGCGAAACGGCCACCCGCGCCGTCGAACATCAGGTCAAATTACAGCCTCATAACCCGGATGTTCTTGATGCCGCCGGGGAAACATTCCTTTCGCTCGATAACAAACCCAAAGCAATCGAAGTTTACCGTCGCGCCGTGGAAATCGCTCCAACGTATGGAGGCAGTCGATGCAAGCTGTTCGATTTACTGGTCGAGCAAGACCAGTGGGACGAAGCCTCGCAAGTCATCCGTGAGCTGCCGCGACTCGATCAACACCCCTCTGTGCTCGCTCGACGAATGCAAGTTGCCTTGCATCAAAAAGACGTCGAACAAGCGGATGCGGATTTGATCGGAATTCTAAACAGTGAAGATTGGTCGCAGTGGGCCATTGAACGCGCCGCCGAACTGATGCAAGAAGCCAATTTGCAGAAAAAATTCATCGAAAGAATCGAGCAACGGTTAACTGACCAACAGTCCAATGAGAACATCGCCCGCGTCTGGGTCAAATACCAGATGGAAAACGCATCGGTCTCTTTAGAGGAGCGGATTTCACTTGTAACAGAACACATCAGACGTTGGATTGGTGGCGAACATCCAGGAGCAGGGCGGGCCGCCGTATCAACGTTGTTGTACATCTTGAGCACTGACGATAGGCCGGATCGTTTGCAGCGATTTGTGGACGAAAATGAGAGCATTCTGCGGGAGAATCCCAATAACTGGTCGACCGTGGCTTTCGCATATGCGGATAATCCATCACGCTACAAGCACGCTACTATGCGAAACTGGATTAAGGATTGGGAAGCACGAGAAGACTTACTTCCGTGGATGTACACCAACGTGCATGAAATATGTCGAATCGTAGGCGATCAGGCGGGTGGAAGACGCGCTGTACAGTTGGCTTTGGAAATGCCGGCCGACCACATGCAGTCGCAATTTCGGCTTTGGGCCGCACACGACGCATTGGTTGACGGCGATTCGCAGCTTGCCTTGCGACACTTTATGGCCGCCTCGCGACTAGAGCACTTAGAGGGCCTTGAGAAATTGATGCATCACTGCATCGAAGCCGTGTTACGCATGCAGCAGTCCACTGAAAAAGCCACCACCTTCCAATTCGTTCGCCAACAGATCGATGGACTTGAGCTCAAACCAAAGTTCTTCGTCAAACAGCCTGTCTATCGTCCGGTCTACGAGAACACCATTAAATTAGTCGCCCAACAAGCCAATACACTCGCCGCGCGCTGGTGGAAATCGACTAAGCTGTTAGCGCTCAAATGTCATTGGTTGTTTGCAGAATAGAGTCATGCGACACTCCACGGGCAATTATATATTGCGCAGTAGATCGAACACTCCACGCCAGGGAGCCCGGCTCCCAGAAAGGGACTGTTCAGACGCAGAGGAAGAAAGAGGGAGGCGGACGGCACACGGAGTGTGCCTGCTACTTTAAATCGTCGAGATCTAAGCGGTACAGAATTTGATTGTAGTTGTAGCGTGGTGTGGGGGTGGCATGCCGCGCAAACTCAGCCGTATAGGTACCCTCGAACAGCAGCACGGACGACTGCTCCGCATCCGTAGACTCGGGATGCAAACGTGGGTTATAGAAGGTGTAATTGTCGTGGCAGACGATTTCTTGTGCTGGCCCCCAATCGCTCAGCGGAGTCTCTGCTTCCGCATACCAGACGCGTCCCAACACAGGCAACTCGTCAGACTTCTCCACAAACACCGTTACCCAACGTTTGCGAAATTGACTCCAGGCAATCGAACCAGAGTGGGGCACGACCTGCGCGCCGGTGACGGTGCCAAGCGTCTGTTGCGGCGACAATGCAATCCACTGTGCCGGATCTTGCCAAGCTTCGAACGTGGCCGGTAACTTAACCTGCGGCAGCGGATTGCCGAACAATAGCCATGCCTGGCCGTCTGCGTCGGTCCAAAACGCGGGGTGTCCGTCGCTGGCCAACGCAGGTACCTTGCCGCCGTCGGCTTTCCTCCACAACGTCCTCAGATGATCAAATTGCTCTAGCTGGTCATTCCATACGCACAAACCAGCTTCGTAGGTTTTCAAGTAACCTTCAATCTTGCGGTAGCTGGCTACCAGATGCTCCCGTCCAGAACTGTCGCGTAGCGTGGTATAGCCCGTCAACCATGTTGGTCCATCGCCGGGCATCTGGGCAATTCCTCGCGGCTTTCCACGATCGTCGACAAAGTAATTCAAGCGGGGCTCCAAAGGCGGTCGTAGTACTGCGAAGGGCTGGAGTGGCGTCGTGGCGCTGGTCATATGAAATACGCCCAATGGATAGTTGGCAAAGGTCGTATCGCCCCAAGCCCAAAACATTTTGCCTTGGTAGACGGCATTCTGTACGCTATCGCAACCTACAACCAAACCATCTTGCGGAAAGGGCGGGCGTTGCGCGTCCTGCGCATCAAGTCGCAACCCCAGCTTTTGACTTTCCGCAAATAATCCACTGCCAGTCAACCGCCCAAGCCGCTTGGCGATGGCTGTCCGCCGAACCTCAACGCGCAGTCGACCACCGCGCTCACACTTCAATCGAATCCCACGATAACCAAATCCATCCAGTGGAACTTCGTAACCATGCCCCGTCACGAAGAACCACACTTCGCGATCAAACAGCTCTGGTTCGTCGAGGGCAATTACGCCCGCATTGTCCGATACGAATCGCAAGTTATGAGTTGTGCGCAGTTCGACTAGCGGCACCGCCCAGCCATTTTCGGCATCGACAACTTCGATCTGACACAGCTCGTTCTGCGTCTGCCCACTTGCGGCGCGTGGCCCCCAAACAAGAGTCAAAAGGCCTAGAGTTAGAAACAGAATTGAATTTAGGCGTAGCAAAACCATAGTATCCAAGTTAGTGGACGGCGATTGGCGATCCGGCCGCCTTTTGCTTTGCAGCGCCTTATTTCTCGAACGATGCTTCGTATTTGCGGATTCATCGTAGCAGCGTATCAGCTTCGAAACGCAGTTGATCGGGACTAATCGACGTAAGTTTCGCACGGACTTCGTCTGCATCCAGGGCCCAAGCTGGATGAATTTCGACGCGCACGTTTTCCGCTAGCGTGGCACCTGCTGCCTCTAGCCACCTGCGGTGAAGGTCACACAGCGCTCGCTGGCTGTGCGCAGGTGTGTCGACGTCTGCGCCATTCGCGTTTTTCACAGGCGCAAATACCTGGGCAGCATTCCCCTCCACCACATAGGCCCGCTCGGCTAACGGCAACAAATCAAAGATGAATCGCTCAAACTTAATGGCGTTCGGCTCCTTGGGGTCGGTCGTCTCACCGTTCTCATCCACGAACGCAACTCTCTTATGGGCTCGATGAAATGGCAATCCTTCGGCCGAATCGACAACTTTTTCTAGAAAATCGCGATCCAGTATATGTACGGCAATGTTGCCTGCCCACAGTTTCAAAGCGCCTTCCGGCGTAGTCTGCTGCGCGGCGGCGTCTGGCAGGTCGCTATACTCGATAATCTGCACCTTGCCGTCAATCGATACCACGTTACCAACTTTTTCAGTGGCAAATCGTTTCTTGACAACTTGAGTCGTCATTTGGCTATTGGCCAGGATGTGATATCCGATCAGGGCTGGATCGCATAATTCCGCTAGAGGATTATCGACCTGCGCGTAGTAGAAATACTGAATACCGCGTTGGCGTGCTTCATTTAGGCAGCCGTGCTTACCGAGGGCGGCTACCAAACCTCCGTGTCCATCTGGGCTAAGCGCTAACGACTCCCGCGAGGCCATCAATACTCGACCTTGATCGTCGACGGCTGGCATCGTGCCCTGACAAAAGACTCGCAATTGCTCTTCCGCTAATCCACAGCGCTCATGCTGGTCAAAATAAGCGCGAGTCTCTGTGTCAGTCGCAGGACTTGTCATGACGTACATTGGAATGGCAACCGCGTAACGGTGCGACATGGCCAGGAGTCGGTCGCAGTGCATTTGTAGAAGAGTACGCCCGCTGATGGGACCAATTGGAAACAGCCCCTTGGGGGAATCAAACCCCAATCGCGTACCTTGGCCTCCGGCGACCAGAATCATGCCGACCTCGCCTGCCCGCAATGCCGCTTCTCCGCGAGCTATCGCATCGGTCAGGCTGAATTCGGGATGTGTCATCGAGTCGAGCTGCCGGCGTGGTTCGGCACGCATCGCCAATTCAGCCCAATTGACGGTAGCATCTTCTCCAGAAACCAATCGTCGCAGTTGTTCAAAGTCAATCTCTTCGATCTGGGATCGCAACCGCGTGCGTTGGTCTGGAGCCAATCGATCGAGGAATCGTAGTAGATGCTCTTGCTGGGCGATCTTCAGTTTTTCTTCAATACTGGACATGGGTGATATTTTCTAGAAATCTTGGCAGCTCGCCAATGCGTCACAGGCATCCGGCGATCAACTGGAAAAAATTACTACATCCGGCTGGCAACGCCCTGCTTTTCCAGCGGATGCAATCCATACATGCTCAGCGACGGCGCATCGGCTGAAGGAAACATCTTGCCGCGGTTGGCGATTTCATGCGGGTCGCACGCGAGTCGAATGCGACGCATGCAATCAATAGAATCAGCAGAGAACATACCAGCTAGAAATTGACGCTTCTCCATGCCGACGCCGTGTTCACCCGTGATAGAACCGCCAACATCAATACAAACTTGCACAATTCGGGCCGCTAACTCTTCGGCTCGCTGCAACTCCCCTGGCGTTCTACCATTGAACATAATCAAGGGGTGCAAATTCCCATCACCAGCATGAAACACATTGGCAACCGCAATCCCAGTCTCAGCGCTCAGTTCCTGAATTTTCTGTAGAGCAAAGCCCAGCTTGCTACGCGGCACGACGCCATCTTGGACGATAAAATCGGGGCTCAGTCGCCCGACGGCTGAGAACACACTCTTACGGCCCTTCCAGATCTTGGCGCGTTCGGCGGCATCCGCTGCAACGTGAATCTCGCTTGCTCCACTTTCCGCCAGCAATTGATCCAACAGCACGCGCTCGGCACTGACGGCGTCCGCACTGCCATCGAGTTCCACGATCAACACCGCTTCCACGTTGGGTGGATATTGAGCACCGACAGCCGCCGTTGCTGCTTGCATACTCAAGCGATCCATGATCTCCATAGCGGCTGGCAACAATCCGCTACCGATAATGGTCGCCACGGTCGCACCGGCTTGTTGCAAGCTTCCGTAACCTGCCAGGAGCGTATGGAAGCTCTCCGGCTTGGGCAACAGCCGCACCGTAATCTCCAGCGCAATTCCCAGCAGGCCTTCGCTGCCGACCATCAACCCAAGAATGTCAGGCCCGACTTGCTCGCCGGCTGCGCTCCCGACATGAATCACAGTGCCGTCGGCTAGTACCATCCGCATTGCCAGTATATGGTTGCTGGTCATGCCATATTTCAGACAGTGTGCACCGCCCGAATTGAAGGCCACGTTCCCACCAATTGTACACACCTGCTGACTACTTGGGTCCGGTGCGTAGTAAAGCCCTGCGTGCTCAACGGCTGCCGTCAGCTTTGAATTAATGACGCCTGGTTCAACGACGGCCAACCGGTTTGGCAAATCGAGTTCTACAATGCGATTCAACCGATTGAGTGCGATGACAATTCCGTCGGCGTGCGGCAGTGAGCCACCGGACAGACTGGTACCGCTGCCGCGTGCTACGAATGGTATCGCGTGGGCGTGGCACCAGCGGACGATTTGGACGACCTCGTCACAAGTACGTGGCACGACAATCGCCTTTGGGTTGACAGCAAAGGCGGTGAGACCGTCACTTTGAAAGGCCGTCAGCGCACTGGGGCCCTGAAGAAATCTATCTTCAGGCAGTAGCTCGCGCAGACTAAGCAATACGTCCTCCGTAGCCACGGGCATATTAGGCTCCCGCTAGCTGAGCTTGTGCGGCGCCGGCAGCTTCCAAGCCGACGCCTGGATTGGACAGAAAGCCCGCTTGCGTGAGAATATTGCCAAGGGCAGCCAGCACCAGCGTAACATTTTCGGTCGTGCTGCTACTACCCATCAAGCCAATCCGCCACGCCTTGCCTTTGAATGGTCCAAGCCCTGCTCCAATCTCAATATTGTATTCATGTAGTAGTCGGTAGCGAACTGCGGCGTCGTCGACTCCATCGGGCACATGCACGGCGTTCAGGGTCGTCAGCGAATGCTGCGGGACAAAGTTCAATCCCATCGCCTCCAAGCCGCTGCGCAACATGCGATGATTGGCTTCGTGACGCGCAATGCGCAATGTCAGCCCCTCTTCCAACACCATCTGCAGTGCTTCGCGCAGGGCGTAAGTCATATTGATCGGTGCTGTGTGGTGATAGACGCGGTCGCTTCCCCAGTAATTTCGTAGCATGGTGACATCCAAGTACCAACTGATAACCTTGGTCTTGCGGTTTCCCAGTGCTTCCATCGCCCGTGGGGAAAAAGTGACGGGAGCGAGTCCTGGTGGGCAACTCAAACACTTCTGCGTTCCACTATAGCAGGCGTCGACGCGGAGCCGGTCAATAGGCACATCAATGCCACCCAAGCTGGTCACGGCGTCCACGATGAACAACGCGCCGTGGGCATGAACAAGATCAGATATTTCGTCGAGCGGCTGATGTTCGCCCGTGCTCGTCTCCGCATGAACGATCCCCAACGCCTTGGCTTGCGGTACCGCTTTTAACGCGTCGGCCACTTGCTGCGGATCGATAGCGCGTCCCCATTCTGCCTCAACCGCATACACTTTCGCGCCATAACGCTCGGCGACATCTTTCATTCGCGTACCAAAAACCCCGTTGACGCAGACAATCATTTCATCGCCCGGCTCTATCAAATTGCAAATGCAGGCTTCCATGCCCGCGCTGCCTGTACCGGAGATCGCCATGGTCATTTCATTATTGGTTTGGAAGACTTGCCGCAACATCTGTCGCGTGTCATCCATGATCTGTAAGTACTCAGGGTCCAAATGGCCCAAGGTCGGCGCGGCTAATGCTCGCAGCACTCGCGACGAGACAGCACTAGGCCCGGGACCGAGTAGAGTGCGCTCCGTTGGATTCAGCAAGCCAAATGTTGATGTCATTGGATATTCTCGATTTTGAAAATTCGTGTGCTTTATAACGGGCCGAACTGGCGGGCCAGACATGACGGCTAAACTACATCGCACCCGACCCGTCAGCTCACGGGCCAAGTTACGGCGCGGGCTTCGAAACGTATGGCAACGTCGGCCAGGGAAGCCCACACCGCAGATTGTAGCCGATCAGGCAGTAAATAAGAATCGCGTCAAGTGATAGAACACCGGGGCGGCAAAACATAGAGTGTCAATGCGATCAAGCACGCCAGCGTGCCCCAGCACGAGTGAACCATAATCATTCACGCCGCGATCTCGCTTAATAGCACTCATAGTCATTCCGCCAAACATCCCCATCACGCCGACCACCATCGACATACAGGCCGCCTCCCAAGGCGAAAACGGCGTCACCCAAAAAAGCGCTGCGCCAATCATGCCCGTCGTCAAAGTGCCTCCCGCGAAACCCTCCCAGGTGCGACTTGTACTGACCTCGGGCGCAATTACACGACGCCCCACCACTTGCCCCCAAGTCCACTGCAAAATGTCTGATAATTGCGAGAGCAGCACAAAGAAAAACAGGAGTCCTGCCGGACTGCCATCCCACGGAACACCGTTGCTTCGCGCTAACTTCAGATTGATCAGCGCTGGCGCGTAGCTAAGCGCATAGACGCAGATCAGCAACCCCACAGTAATCTGCGCAGTGCGTTCCAGAAACCGCTTATGGTCACCAGAAATCGCAATTCGCGCAGGCACAAAAAGCGATCCGTAAACGGGAATCATGATGCTATACAAACCATAGAAATCAATGACGCTGCCACTGGGCCACTGCAATCCCGCGCGTTCCAATCCAATCAATACGTACTGTAGCGGTGTAAACACGATTAACGCCCAAAACAACGCACGGTGGTCGCCGCGTCGCGTAGGTGCCATCGTGATGAACTCGCGAAGCGCCCAAAACGATACTAGACCAAACAATACAACAGTCCCCACCGGCTGTAAAAGCAAACCAAAAACTAGGATTGCGCACATTAGCCACCACACATTCAGCCGCTGCCGAAAGCGCATGACCAAAGCAGGGTTGACTGTCTCCGTCGGACGCCGACGTAAATACTGGCCCACCAGAGAAGCGATGCCAAGTGTCACCAGCACGACACCCAACAGAATATTCGTCGGTAAATTCAGCCAAACGCCAGCCCGTGGGCTCATTTGCTGCGCCAGAAGAATCGTCGTGTGGAGTATGCAGACTGACAAAAGGGAACCACCAATGGTAAAGCGTGTGACAAACTGACAATTGTAGCTCAACCTATCCTAGTAGGAATGGGCTAACCTACACGCTTGGCCTCTACGCCTGGTCGTTCGAGAAATATATCGATATCCCAGATTCTTGTATTACATTGACCGAACCTGTCACCAGATGTTCAATTAGCAACTCTGAGGCTACTACGGATTCGCTGAGCGAAACACAATTGTTGGAGACACATCGTATGATGGTTTTTTCGTTGAAGCTAGGCGATGAGCTGGTGATCGACTTGGGCCAGAGCGGACTCGTCTCTGTCGGAATCGCTGAACTCACTCCTGAAAAAACGCGATTGCAGATCTGTTGTCCGGGCCCAATTCCTGTTCATCGCAAGGAAGTGTTCGACGCACTACTTGGGCAAGTCCAGTGCGACAGAGACCTGGGGGACTAGTAATCGCTAGTAGATGCCACTTTCTCGCGTTAGATACGTAGAATCACGAACCGAAACTTTGAGCATAGTCTCGTGTTAAGAACCACGGGGGGCTAGGCATGACCAGCAATTATTTCCGTTTTTCGATTCGTCAACTTCTAGCATGCACTCTCGCCATCGCGGGTGCATCCGCCTTAGTCGTTTCATTTGGGAATCATTTTCTATGGGCATCAAAACATGCCATTGTTCAGCGCTATTCGGCATTAGCCAAAATTGACAATAGCCGTGTCGCCAGTGACTGCGAACTTACGAACTGCCGCGTTAATGGCCTATCGTTTGATGTTCCGACCAGCATGGTCGGCACTGCAAGAATCATTCGGTCTTCTTCAACAGATATTTGGCTGGCGTTTGAAGATGCGACTCGAATGATGCAAGTGTCGCTGGTACCCAACGACATGAGAACCGCGTTGCTGAACGTTCCTAGAGAGCTTGAAGATCTTTCAACGCCGAGTTTGTTGGAAAAGTCCATTTCCACAGCTTCGGAAGACTTCTCATTCTTGATGAGGAAGGACGAATTAAGAATCCATAACTGGGCCATTGAAACTCGCCGCGTGTTGAACCTTGACTCGCAACACATGGACCGCTATTCGCTACTTTATCGTGATGACATTGAAGCGATATTGATTTCGGCTGATCCTGCCTCCATTGACTCCAGTCGCCGCTTGCGTTCCATTCTGTTTTGGGAATCGAAAGACCGTCAGAATCATGGCTCAATTTGGTTCGCAAATTTACGAAATTCCGAGGCCAATTGGATTGACTCCGTCGCCAAAAGCGTCGCCATGGTCTCTAGTGACATGGTCGCCAGTGACCGTTTGACGCCTGCGGAGCTCGCAGAACTTGACGATGCAGAGATTCTATCTCAACTTAACATAGCCGATCTGCAAGCGAAATAACGAACCATTCCCCTATTCTCGGTGGCTAATGGACTTGCGGAGCGTTAGCCGTGGTATTTGGCAGCGTCGAAGGCCGCCCAGATGTGTATGATCCAGCCGAGCAACACAAACCACAGCAGTGTCCCAGCCAGGAAAAATACCACGGCAGCCAACAAACGGCCCTGGACCAATTGTCCTAATCCTGGATAAAAGAAACTGGCAATTCCCGAGATCACATTGGCTGTTGACTGCGGTTGTTCCAAGACTTCCACCTCCCTACTCCTCAATTAAAAAACCTGAAATCGGCGGCTCTAAGGACTAATTCGTGTGTGGTGGATAAATCTTGGCTTTCCAACCGATCAAAGCTTCTGAACTCCAACGCGGAACTCATACATCGGGCAACAGCCACGGTTTGCGGTATTCTTGTCGAGTTCGCAAGGCGTTGGCTTCTGCGTCATCGATAAACATTTCCGTGGTCGGGTCCAGGGTCAGTTGTCGTCCAACCCGCGCCGCAATATTTCCTGCATGGCATAAGACTGAAGCGGGGTGCCCCACGGTTTCCAAATCGCAATACGGTTTGGCGCGCGACTTAATGCAATCGATAAAGTTTTGCACGTGCGGTTTCTCGTGGCTGCCCCCTTCACCGCTGGCAAGAACGTCCCCTCCTTTGCCAATTGCCGTCCACCCTTCGTTTCCAATCGCTAAATAGCCTTGATCGCCAAACACAGCGGCTCCCTCGGACACATTCAGATAGTTATAGGGAGCCCAAATCCGCATTTCGTAGGTTAGTAACTTGGATTTCTTCCCCGATCCAAACTGATAATTCACCTGCATCGTATCGGGAAACTCCTGCGCATCGTCGAAATACCACTTGCCTCCGTTGGCGTAAATCGTACTGGGCAATCCGATTGGTTCATCGCCTTGGTATTCACAAGCAGCTGAAAGCAAAGCCACAGCCATGTCCAACCGGTGTACGCCGTCATTACCCAGATCTCCGGTGCCATAGTCATACAGCCAGCGCCAACGCCCGTGAAAGCGGTTAACATTAAATGGGCGTTTCGGCGCGGGGCCAATCCACATGTCATAATCGACGCCTGGAGGCGGTTGGCTATCTGGGGGAAATCCGATGGCTCCCTGCTTGCTACTTTCCCACGCCTTAGCCACAAGCACGCGACCAAGTCTCCCGCTGCGGACAAACTCGATTGCCGACTGTAATCGCTCCGTCGAGCGATGTTGGGACCCCATTTGCACGATTCGACCGTGCTTGCGCATGGCGGCCACCATCCGCATCCCTTCTACGATATTGTGGCTGTCTGGCTTCTCAACATACACATCTTTGCCAGCCTGGCAGGCCAAAATGGTCGGGATCGCATGCCAATGATCGGGTGTTCCAATGACCAACGCATCGATGGATGGATCATCGATCAACTTTCGAAAGTCGCTTTCGCTCTTTGGTTCCTTTCCTTGCAAGTTGGCAGCGGCCATCACTCCGGGACCAAGTCGTTTAGGGTCAAGGTCGGCAATGGCCACGATGTCTACGAACTCATTCGTTGCGAAAGTCTGGATCAGCGACAAGGCACGCCCGCCAGCCCCCATGATACCTACGCGCACACGCTCGCTAGCAGCCGCCCGCGTGCTCTTCGGTAGGTGGGATACCAACAGTCCAGTCGTCAGAGCTGTCGCTCCGTTCTTCATCATCGACCTTCGAGAATGTAGCGAGTTCATGAGCGGTCTCCAATCCTGGGTGGTTTCTTGGTGGTGGCGGGTTGCAGGCGGCAGCGCTAAAGGAGTGTGAGTGGATGGACGCGAGTTGCCAGTGGCAAAGTCACCGTCTGGCCAACTCGATGGGACTCAAAAACGGCGCTAATCATTTCGGTGATCTGCCGACAATCATGTGCCGAACAAAGTGTAGGTCTGTCCTGCTGAATGCTTTCAAGTAAGTCATTGATGGCAGCCATATGCCCACCTTCATAATTCCCATCGTTGCGAGGTTCGGGCCGGCCAATTCCGGCTGAGGTAACTTGCGTCCAGGAGGCACCGGTCCGACCGGGAGACCAGGCGGTATCGCGCAGCAAATAGGCTGGCTCCAAATAGCCGGTGGTCATTTCAATGATGCCCTTCGAACCAAGTATTTGTATTCCGAAACGCGAGGGACTACCCCCTGCTGCTTTCTTCGATGCGAAATAACCAAAGACGCCATGTTCAAAAGCATACGTGGCTTGCACGTGGTCACCTGCCAACGGCCCCAAGCCCTCGGCGCCAGCGATCACGTCGGCTTTTGTTACCGGGTGTCCTTGAGCCTGCATAATCGCCGTGCAGCTCGTTGCGTCGCTGCCAGCGACCTTACGCATCAAACCCAAAACGTGGGAGCCCAGCACCCACAGATCTTCGCCGCCCCCTCGGTGATCCTCTTTGCCTCGCCCACGCAATTCTAAGATCTCACCAATCTCGTCTTGCTCAATTAGATTTTTAACGACTTCGAGCACTGGTGAGTATTGGCTAACGTGAGCGATGCCCAGTTTCAAGCGACGCGCATCCAGCTCTTTGATAGCGCTATCGCACTCCAACAGTGTGCGGCAGAATGGCTTCTCCATATAGATATGACAACCGGCTTTGGCGGCGGCGACAATCATATCATGATGCTGGTCGATCCAGCGAGGACAAATGGCCACCACATCCAGTTCTTCTTGAGCCAGCATTTGGCGGTAGTCAGCGTATGTTTTTTGGGGATGGGTGCGTTGGCTGGCTTCCTCGAGCCCCTTAGGGTTATCATCGGCCAAAGCAACAATTTCAACTTGCGGCAATTTCGTAAACGCCACGTCTACGCCGTGTCCATAATTGCCCCGTCCAGTACTACCAATGATACCCACGCGAACCTTGGACGCCGTTGCTGGCTGAATCGGCGAAGCTGCAACCTGGGACGTAGCTGAATTTGTAAGCGCACCGGCAGCCAGCGTGGTTGCCGCCGAAGAGAGAATAAAGTTACGTCGATTGGAAGGAGGCGTCGCTGGCATTGATCTGATCCTGTCAGTTTAGAAATTACAGGGCGGAGTGTATAAAGTCGGCAACTCAAATGCGTTTTGGGGTCAGGCTCCGCTAACACGTAATCGTATCTCTCCGAGACATGAACCGTCTGCGTCTCGAAGCGGCGCAGCTACGTGGTCACGTCTTGCGAAGTTTGCTAAAGGCAAGCTCCATCGCGTCTTGCAACATGGATGAATCGTTGGAGTACACGATAAATCTTGCCCCTTGTTGCTTGGTGCGCAGGGCTTGCTCTGGCTTGCCAAACCAACAGCCAGCCGCAATGTGACAACGATCCGCCGCGTCAATGACTCGTTGGATCATGGCTTGCAATTGCAATGAATCGTACTGATTGGGAATGCCCATATTAGTGGTCAAATCGTTTGGGCCAATAAACAATGCGTTGACCCCAGGAATGGAGCAGATTTGGTCTGCATTCTCGACGCCCAACACCGATTCGATCATCGGTACAAAAACGGTATCGGCGCATTTCTCCTGAGTGTACTTACGAGTTTCTTCGCTAGGCCATACGCCTTCCTCCAAGACTCGCTCCAACGCCTTCCCTTTCAGGGGTCGATAAACTGCAGCGGCGGCCAAGCGTTTGGCCAGCTGCACATCCTCGACGTAAGGCACCACTACGCCATCAAATGAATCGCATACTTTCGAAACATCATCCGGCTCACGGCTATGCGTGCGCGCTAAACATGCGATTCCCTTGGTGGCCAACGCATAACGCAGGGGCAAGAAGTCCGCTAGATCGAGTGCGTTGTGTTCAGCCGTCACGATCGCAAAATCGAGCATGTTATTAGGAAAGAAATCGACGATCGAAGCCGTCGTCGCATGTTGAATCAGTGTTCCATATACCGTTTCCCCGGCGCGGATTTTGTCTTTAAGGATTTTTCCAAGTTTCTGGTTAGCCATGCTGGGCACCGTACTGTGTGGCAAGAAAGAATGTAAACTCCGACAACTCGGGGTTAGATTATAACGCAATCAGCTATGAGCCTGTTGGCTCACCGCACTTGGCCGGAAGAGACACTTGTCGCTCATCGCCACCGTGATTCTTGTTACTTACCCTCCCGCGCGCTAGTATTTCCATGGCAAGACCGATCATTCGCGCGAGGGTCGGAATGTGAGCTCAGCGAGCTTTCCGGACCTAGCGACCCTCCCGCGAAATAATGGACTCTTGATTGTCGGGTCTATTGCGCGGGAGGGTTGGATATCCTACGCGCGGGAGGGTGAGATACCATCTCGTGGTGGCGTTCAGGGAGAAGTTTCCTGAAAGAAGCCACAAGGCGATTTGTGCTCTGATTTCCTTCGCGCTCTTCGTGCCCTGCGTGGTAAGATAACCGGTCCCAGATTTTGCTGTGAACGAGGTTACGAGTCGCTCGTTCTTCAAATTCATTTATTGGACGGGGCACCTCGTCCTCTGCGCCCAATTGCGTTCCCCAGACCCTCAACATCTTCTCAGAAAAAGAATCCCATGAGCAAGATCGACCGACGTAGCGCGCTGAAGCAATCTGCCGCAGCGTTCAGCAGTGCGGGAGCTTACCTCGCGATTGGTTCTCTGCCTGTCACGAACTCACTTTATGCGGAGGGTGGAGCCGCCGAGTCGCTCTCGCCTATTGTGCGCGAAAATCAACAGCCAGGTGCGCGTGATTGGCAACTGACGCGAGTCAGATTGGATGCCCCAACAGGCAAACGCGCTCCGGCCATCGAAGGCTATTGCTCCAAGCAGAGTGTGACCGCAGGCGAGCAAATTGAGTTCATGGTGTCGACGACGCCACCGCAAAAATTTCGTATCGAAATTTTTCGCACCGGCTACTATGGTGGGCGTGGCGCCAGGCTCATGCAGGAGTTGGGCCCTTTCGAGGGCACGTCACAACCCATGCCTGAAGTAGGCCCCAAACGCCTGCGCGAATGCCGTTGGCAGCCCACCACGGCGTTGACGATTCCCGCAGACTGGCTCAGTGGCGTCTATTTGGCAAGACTGACAACCCTTGCGGATGAAAGCGGCCACGGGTATTGGCAGAGTTACGCAGTCTTTATTGTGCGTGATGACCGACCCGCAGATATCTTGCTCCAGTGTTCCGACAACACCTGGCAAGCCTACAACCAGTGGCCGGACAACTACTCGGTGTACACGCATCCCGATGGCAATCAAGGTCCCTGGGCAGACGTCAGTTTCGATCGCCCTTACGGAAAGTACCCACAGATATACGAGAACCCACAATCGATCGGCTCGGGCGAGTGGTTATGCTTTGAGTTTCCGATGGCGTATTGGCTGGAACAACATGGCTACGATGTCTCGTACTGCTCCAATTCCGATATGTTGAATCCCGCGCGTGGCCTAAAATGCAAAACGTTTATCAGCAACGGTCACGATGAGTATTGGGATATCCGCCAGTATGAGAGCGTAGTGACGATGCGAGATGCAGGCGTCAATTTGCTGTTTCTGTCGGGCAACTCCGTCTGCTGGGTGGCGCCCTTCCGCGACAGTTCCGATGGGCGACCCAATCGAATCCTATTCCGCGGCGGCCCCTATGGGGGTGATTACAAACTGGCTGTTGCCCGCGAGAAAGAAAATGGGCCATTCCCGCACCGTGGACCCGACGAAGGATATTTAATGGGCGCGCGAAACGTTGATCCCGTCAATGGTGGCGGCGACTGGATTTGCGCATTGCCCGATCACTGGATTTTCGAAGGGACGGGAATGCAGCGTGGGGAGCCAATTCGTGGCATGGTCGGCTGGGAATATCACGGTGATCCACCTCAAGACATACCTGGCCTGGAAATTGTAGCCGAAGGAACCGCACTACAAGGCGGAGTGAATCCACAACATTGGACCGCGACCATCTATCCTGGTCCGAAAGGCAACTATGTTTTTAATGCCTCTACGATCTGGTGGTGCCAGGGACTTGCCAGCCCACCTGGACATATGCTCCCATGGTCGCATTGGTCGCGACCGCATGGACCCGATGAACGCATTCAACGCATTACCCATAATTTGCTTAGCAGAGCGGGAGCAAAGCCAACTTCGTCAGACGGCTTTGTTTCGATATTTGACGGCCACACGCTCGACGGTTGGGAGGCCACACCAGCCGAATCCGCAACGTCCTGGACCGTACGTGAAGGTATGATTGTCGGTGTAGGCTACAAACGTAGAAGCCATCTAACCTACGGCCACAACAAACAAATAGGTAACTTTGAACTGCGATTCAGTTATCGACTTCCCGCAGAAGGGAACACTGGTGTCAACATTCGGGCGATTCCCGATCCGACAAGAAAACGTGACTTCCAGTGCTACCACGCGGATATCGGTCATTTAGGAATTGGCAAGGAAATACTTGGCGCTTGGGACTTTCACACGCCTGGCCGAACGGAACACCGCTGCTATCGGGGAGACAGCCTGGTCATCGACAAGAACGACCGCCCTACCATCACCCCCATCGTGAACGGCTTACAGGACGAGCACATTAGGGATCGCGACTGGAATGAGGCGCACGTAATTGCTCAGGACAACACCTTCAAGTTGTTTATCAATGGCAAATTGGCTTCCGAGTTTGTCGAACATCTTCCTCACCAGCGGCGTCTACTCAAAGGCATGTTGCAACTACAACTGCATGACCCAGGTATGATCGTTCATTTTAGAAACGTGCGGCTGAAAGTGATGGACTAGCGCCGACGGGTTACAGGTTGGTTTACAGCAGATTGGTGATGCCTGAATACTTAACGACAGCCTCTGGATTTAATTCCAAGCCAAGGCCTGGTTGGCTGGGGATGTTCAGCATGCCTTCAGCATCCAACTTCCAGCCACCGAGCGTGATGTCGTCGATAAATGGTGAGCCGGTCAAGTACTCAACCAGATCGGTTCCCGGAAATGCTGCAGCCAGTTGCAAATCGGCCGCTAATCCCACGGCGGTATTCCAGCCATGCGGAATAAAGCGAACCCCATGGTCTTGAGCCATCCAAGCAATCCGGCGTTCCTCGCTAATGCCGCCCACCTTGGTAACGTCCGGCTGAACAATATCAAAAGCGCGGGCTGATAGCCATGGCTGAAACGATTGCCTCCGCGTCAGTACTTCTCCTCCAGCAATTGCAATTGGCGAGTGTTCGCGCAGCAGCACATAGTCCTCGATAGCATCGGGTTGTAACGCTTCCTCAAACCAGTACACGTCATAATTGGCCAGCATTCGAGCAGCATTGAGAGCCCACTTATATCCGTTGGTCCAGTAGGCGTCGCTGCCGCCAGCATCCACCATCAATCGACAATCGGGACCAATTGCATCGCGGGCAGCACTGACAATCGCTTCGTCCGTAGCCGTGTTGTTGCGTCCAAACGGTCCCCAGCCAATTTTGAAGGCGCGAAAGCCCTGCGCCATTACTGCCAACAGGCTATCGCGCATCTTGGCAGGTTCCTGCATTAGCAAGGAAGCATACGGTTGGACTCGCTCGCGATAGCGGCCGCCCAACAGCCTGCCTACCGACTGGCCCGTAGCTTTGCCAAGCAAATCCCAAAGTGCGATGTCAATTCCGCTGATCGCATGCGTGATCGCCCCACCACGACCAAGCCAGAACATGTGCTGATGCAGCTTTTCGCTTACTCGCTCCGGTTCTAAGGCACTCTCGCCAAGACACAGCGGCTCGAGCAGCGCCAGCGAGGCTCGCACCAGGTCGTCGTTGGTGAAGACACTTCCCAACCCGACCAGTCCTGCGTCGGTATGCACGGCTACCAACGTATGGACGCAGTCTTCTGGACTAAGCTCATTACTCCAGCCACCCTCAGGCGTCGCACCACGCAGGCCTGCACAGCGAATTTCAGTGATTTTCATTAACCATCGCCTCAACGATATGTGCTCGGCTTCGTTTCTAAAAACCTATTTCCGCGTAGCTGCGTCTCTCTGAGACGCAGACAATTTGTGTCTCGAAGAGGCGCGATTAAATGTTTAGAAAAAAAGCCTGGTGGTTTGTAGGAATTTCGGAATTTCTAATTCTGGAGTGAGTGAGCAACGGATTCAGGACAGTTAACTGACTTCAGCAAAGTCGTCAAGCGTCGGGAGACACTTTCGAGCAACAACTCTAGACAACCAGCCGACGTCGCGGCAATGACTTCCTGGTAAATCTCATAACCAAAACTGTTCGCAGGCGGAATATAGCCAGGCTGCCAATCATTGGTGAGCGTCGTCACGAATACCGGATGGGGTGCAAATCGTTCGCGGAGCGCGATTTGAAACACCTGGTACAGCTCTCCAGGGACAAAGACCCAGACGGCGTCGCCGAGAATTCCCAGCCGCAGAGTCAAAGGATAGCAGCTGCCTGGCACAAGGTTATTCAATCGAGTGAGCTGCCGTGTACGCTGTTCAACCTCAGCCCGGCAGTCTCGAACTTGTGGCTCATCGCCGACCTCTCGGGCTCGCGCTTCCTCAACAAGCCAATGTTCTCGCTCTAAGGTTGTCTGTTCCACAGTTGGTAGATCGTGTCGGTAAGGAAGCTCTACTACGTGCTGCTCCCAGCGCCAAACGTTTTGACAACTCCGGTCTTCTTCCGACAAAGGCTCATTGCGCCAGGTACCAATCGCTGTTCCCGAAATGACCGGCCCAGAATAACGGAATTCAGTGCCCGGTGGCGGCAAGGTGGCCAGGGTAGAAAGCGCCGCGTATCCCACTTGTCGACCGTTGCGATCTGCGACGGCAGTATCACCGACAAATCCTTGGCGTGGCCCCAGATCCCCAGAAGCTCCCTGCAGAAACAAGCAAAGTCCACCTTCCGTCTGCTCGACAACCTCACGCATCGCGCCAACCCAGTCGGGGCTGATCAGTGTATTTTCCCAAGCCAACGTCGTGGGATGACAGGCATAGTTAATAATGGTCCCCAAAGTGGTTCCAGTATCGTCCAGGATTCTAGCGAGCAAGAGTGTGTCGTCGGCACGTCCAACTGGATTGAAACCGCAGACGTAACGCTCCCGTTCCGCGTCCAGGTAATCGCGATGAGCAGCCAGATTACAGCGGCCGAAGGTATAAACGATCGTGGCTGACACGATGCGCTTCTGGGCTTCACTGGCAAGCTCTCCCATTCGCACCGCCAGTTGATCTAGGTAGGGACCAAGCAGCTCGCCGCCAGGGAGATCGCTGCGTGTCCGCGACATCCAACCGGCTCCATGTGTGTGTGACAGCGTGACCAGAATATTGTCGTAGGCAAGGTTGGTTGTACCTTGTATAGCCTGCCGAATGTTTCGCAGTTCTTGGGCATCTAAAATGCAGTGATCGAGCGCCAAGATGATCTGTGGCTGGCCCAGCGCTTGAGCGTGAGGTTCCAGCCACAGCAGCGTCGCCTCTAAGGGGCGATGAACACCTGTAGCTCGATCGTGCAGTGCCGCGCCCCACATGCGATGGTAAATCCCGACTGGAGGCGTGATGTCGCACCGCGCGATGGCGACCCGACAGCGGGCTTGGGGTGTCTTAATCACATTCATGTCCGTCTCCAAAGAGAGTACCTTGCGGATTTAGCAGCGCCCAGCATAAAGCATCAATCGCCATAACACCGGCAAACAGAAACAGAATCAAATTCCAATTGCCCGTTTGCGCGACAAGCCAGCCTGCCGTCACGGGGAACAAGGCGGCTCCCATGTTGCCAAACATGTTCATCGTACTGAATACAGTGGCCACGTGACGACCACCAAAGCTGATCGCGACCGTGTAACCGCTGACTCCGCCAAAGGTGGCGCAGAACGCGCCCAGTGATATTAGCGCAATGCTGTAATTGACGTCGTGAACAAAGTAGGAAGCCACGATCAACAGCGAGCACATTCCCATGCCGACGACCGCAATGCCTTGACGACTCAAACGTTGATTGCCGGTCTTCTGCAAAAGCCAATCGGAGAAGAATCCACCTGTCAGACTACCGACGACGCCACCCACGCCAGCGACCGTGGTCAAGACACCCGACCCCAGCAAAGACACGTCACGCGTCTTCTGCAGAAAGGTTGGAAACCAAGTCATGAAGAACACCATCCCCGCAGCGCGGAAAAACTGCTGACCACAAAGTAATGCCAACGGCCTGCTCCGAAACATTTGTGACCAATCAACAGCAGCGCGCGGCTTGGTTGATGTGTCTGCGGAAGGGAGGATACGCATCGAGATCACCGCCAAAAACAGAGCTGACCATACGATCCCAGGAATCGCATAGACAACCAGCAGAAGTCGCCAGCGTTCCGTATGTAGTGAGTCAGCCCAAGGCGAGAGCGACTCGATAAAGGTGGCAGTCAAAACGGGAGCCAAGGCACCACCAATGGTCATTCCACTGGCCAGTAAGCCCGTCGCTCGCGCGCGTTCAGTCTCTGGGAAGATGCGTCCGAGTGCCTTGGCAGCACACGGGAAAGCACCTGCTTGGGCCGCTCCCATCAAGCCCCACATCACCAGCAGTGAATAGAAGTCCGTCGCAAAAGCGCTCAACAACGTCGCCAGCGACCACATGACTGACAAGATTGCCAGCGCTCTGCGACTCCCCAAGCGGTCTGCCAACCTACCGCTGGGAATCTGCATCAAAGCATACGAGAAATACCAAGCCGATTGAACCCAGCCCATGTCACTTGCTAGATCGGCGAAATGCAAGTCCGTTGCAATCTCGGCGGCCGGCACGCTCAACGCAGCGCGTTGGACGTAGGCGATCGCAGCTGACGCGCACAGAAACGTCAATACTTGATAACGACCGTTGCGAACATCGACCTCGCCTTGGGGAACGCTGGACATGCAAGGCGCCTATCAACTGTGGTGAAGAACTTCTTGAAGCAAGGCGAACAGCCGATCGACCTCAGTACACGTCTCGGGATCTAACTCCCAGCCACAGGGTTGTACCTGCAGCGTATTATGGAAGAGACCGCGTTTTTTTAGCAGGTATTTCTCAATGGCCAGAAAGCCATCAAGTCCCGCTTGAAGCTGCAGAGCAGTCAACGCGGAAATCGGGAGTGACAACGCATAGATACGACTTTCATCGCCAGCCTCCAGAGCTTGCCACAAGGCGACAATCCCGTCCAACAAATCCGTGCCGGGCATGGTACCAACAATGCCACGGCGATAACAGTCGACCAGATTGATCCCTCCTGAACCTTCAAAAATCCGAGCCCTGCCGCGGCTGGCATCCCGAAGCTTGGATAAATTCGGGCCCAACGGACTCGCTTCCGGTTTGAAGTAAATTCGCTGATCATCAAATTTATCGAGCAACCTAAGATAAACACCTAGGTCAATCGACGCGCCAACATAACTGGATGCATCCTGCACTACGAGCGGAATTGAAATACTGCTCGCGATCGCTGCGAAATAGTCCCCCGTACGCTCGCCACTCAATGCTACCGCTACGGGCGGGATTGCCATCACAGCGCTCGCCCCCAACTCCTCCGCATGCCCAGCAAAATCCAGCGCTTCGCGAATACTCTCGGCACCGACACTGATTACCGTAAAACCACGTCCTTGCACAGCCTGACAAACCGCGGTGGCCAGCTCCTTTCGCCCGTGGTAACCCAGACGCAGAATTTCACTAACCATGGCGATGACCACTCCATCAGCGCCAGTTTGAAACGCCCAGTCGATTTCACGTTCGAGCGTACAGCGATCGATCGTCCCGTCTTCGTTAAATGGAGTATGCAAGACGGGGAGAACGCCATTCAATGTGCTAGATTTCGGCATAGTAGCAAGTCATTCGTACATGCGGTCGAAGGGGTGTCGAAAGGTTGTGTGGAAGGGTTGTGTCGAAAGGTTGTGGTTCTGTCTCTAAGATGGGCTACCCGGGCTGACAATTTGTGCCAGCTCGACCGCAAATTACCAATCCCCAACTGCACCATCACGATAGAAGACACGTTGTGGGAGTTCCTGCTGGAACGGATGTTTGCGGGCTTCGCTTTCATTGATCGAAATTCCGAGTCCAGGTAGTGTGTTGGGCCTGACCGTCCGAGTCGTCTTGTCAAGCTTAAATCCTTCCTGCACGACATCTTCTCGCCAGGGAACGTCGTTGTGAACCGATTCGCAAATAATGTAGCTGGGTTGCGAGAATCCAAACTCAATCGAAGCTGCTGTGCTGACGGGTCCCTGAGGATTGTGGGGAGCCAGAGCGATCCGATGGGCATCTGCCAGCGCCGCCACGCGACGGGCTTCCGTGAAACCGCCGCAATGGGTGATATCCATCTGACAAATTTCACAACCGCGAGCGGCGAACAAATCTCGAAACGCGGCCAAATGGGTCATCCGTTCGCCGGTGGCAATCGGTGTCGTTACGGCTGCATTGATCGCTGCTAGTCCTGCAGTGCTCTCAGGCCAGCAAGGCTCCTCGAGAAAATACAAGCAGTATTGCTCAAGGGCCTTGGCAAACTGCATTCCCATCGCCGGTGAGGGACGCGCATGGCAATCGACCATAATGTCAATGTCGTCTCCCACGGCGTCACGCATCGCGGCCACGCAAGCCTCCGCAGACTTGATCGGCTTCCAGCCTTCGATAGCCATCGTAGGCGGTACGGCCATGGACTTGAATGCAGTAAATCCTTCAGCCACTGTTTGCTGAGCCAGCTCGGCAAATCGTTTTGCATTGTCAACAGGAGTTTCGTAGAAACTCTCCATGGAACCGCCGCCCAGGTGACTATACAACCGAATAAAATCCCGCACGGCACCGCCCCACAGTTTGTGACAGGGCACTCCATGCACCTTACCCACAATATCCCACAACGCAATGTCGATGCCCGCGATGGCGGTCGAGCGAACGATTCCGTGGCCATGCCAAAAGTGCTGACGCCACATCATCTGCCAAAGATGCTCAACGCATGTCGGATCTTCTCCAATCAACAATTGCGACAAATCTTCAATTGCCCCGACCACGCCGCGTGTGTGCCACTCCAATGTCGCCTCGCCCCAACCGAACAACCCCGGCTGGTCCGTCTCGACCTTGACGAACACCCAATTTCGCATGCGAGCGTGACAGACTAGCGTTTCAATGCCGGTGATCTTCATTTACCAAATGCACTTTTTCTGTTAAGGACTAGTGAGCACGAACGCAAGAGTGCGTTGGCAATGCGCGTTATAACAGCAAGCAAATCAGCGGGTAACCGTTCAACGATGTGTCGACGATATGACAGGATCGGGAGTCTTTTCAGCCTAGATTGCTTAACCCATTAGCAACCATATGTTCCTATCAGCAACATCTCATTGGCGGCGGCGCTGCTGAAAAGACTCCCGACCCTTTCTTGTCGACCCCAAGTTGGTGAACGGCTACATCAGCGGACGGCACTCGGAGAGTGCCTGCTACTTTTTGAACAGCACTGCTGCTAAATTCTTTGTCAAGAAAAACATGCATCTCTAGCTGTGAATTTGTAGTCGCGACAATGTATTAGACTTTGTTGCCAGAAGCAAGCAATCACAAGCCATCACAATTCCAAATCACATTCGCATGTTGGAGCGCAAGATGCAAGTAATTCTGAGAAACATGCTGGCAGTCTTCTTTGGTTTCTTGTTAGGCAGCATTGTCAACATGGCAATTATTACCGTCGGGCCGATGGTAATTCCGCTGCCAAGCGGCGTGGACATGTCGGACATGGACAAATTCGCCGAGAACCTCCGATCACTAAAGCCAGCCAATTTTATTACTCCCTGGCTGGCTCATGCTTTGGGCACGCTAGTCGGCGCATTCACTGCGGCCAGGATCGCCGCCAGCCACAAGATGAAGATTGCACTTGCCATTGGCGCGTTCTTTCTACTCGGTGGCATCGCGATGGTTGCCATGGTCGGCGGGCCACTCTGGTTCTGCCTGGTCGACTTAATCGGAGCCTACTTGCCGATGGGATACCTCGGGGGAGTTCTGGCGAGAGGAAAACGGCCGCACTCAGACTGAGGAAGGCCTTGGGTTAATTAGGCGCGAAGACTCGCCGTGCAACTCTCGGCGACTGGAGGTACGAAGAGTGGCAAAGAAGGGGGGAGGATAGCGCCTGAAGGGGCGTTCCTGTGGGGTTTGCATTAAATCGTACGAAATGTCCACCCAGATCCTGGTCGGCTCGGGCCAATAAGGTGTAGACTAGTATTTAGCAACAACTTGATCCGCAACTCCGAAGTGGCACCCCCCGTTTTGGTGCCGAGTAAACTTTGCACCCACCACTCACACCTGAGAACGATCCATGGCTCTGCTCATTCTCCGCGTTTGCTTTATCTGCGTGACTGCAGGCATTGCTACGCTGGTGCTCAAACTTGAATTCGATGGGCCGGCATTCTTACCTTACCTAGTCATTTTCGGGACAATCCTGCTGGCACTGGGGGTAATTGCCGTCGATGTGTTCACACCACGTAAGCAGATCGAGGTGATTTCGGCCATTTACTTTGGTTTGTTGGTGGGCGTATTGCTCACTTATGTCTTGTGGGTAGCCCTCGCGCCACTTATCCCCGATTCGACGAGTGCCGCGCCCGTACAACTGCTCATGGCAGCCGTATTCTGTTATGCCTGTACGAGTCTCTTACTGCAGACCAAGAACGATTTTCGCTTTGTAATACCTTACGTAGAGTTTTCGAGAGACTTGAAAGGCCTGCGACCAATCGTACTCGACACGAGTGCGATCATTGACGGACGCTTAGCCGAATTGACTGAGACCAACATCATCGAGAGCCAGCTTGTGATGCCAGGTTTTGTGCTGGCCGAACTTCAAGCCATTGCGGACAGCAATGATCGGCTGCGCAGAGCGCGAGGTCGCCGCGGACTGGACATCCTCAATCGCCTGCGTACACAGCCCAAGATTGAGTTCCAGATCTATGATCGCGATTTACCTGAATTTGCGGGCCAACCCGTCGACATGAAGCTGGTAATTTTAGCCAAGCACTTGGAAGGCAAGTTGATCACTGGCGACTTCAATTTGAATAAAGTGGCTAAAGTCCACAACGTGCCGGTCATCAATTTGAACGAGGTGGCGGCTTCGCTACGTCCACAATTCTTGCCAGGCGAGACGTTTGAAGTGCGGGTCGTGAAAGCTGGCGAAGGTCCCGAGCAAGGGATTGGCTACTTAGATGACGGTACCATGGTCGTGATCGAGGGTGGTCGCTATCGTATCAATGCCACGGTCACCGTTGCTGTAACAAGCACACTTCAAACGCAGGCTGGACGTATGTTGTTTGCCAAAGTCGACGAGTCTTCGGTTCGCTCAAGCACGTAGTCTCGCCACAGCCCCACCGCCCCACCATGTTGCATTCGATTGAAACAGAAACACTAGGGCCACGCGGCGAAGCAATGGCGGCGGCTGTAGGCACATGCGTTCATTGCGGTTTCTGTTTGCCGGCTTGCCCAACCTATCAGGAACTCGAAAGCGAAATGGACTCGCCCCGCGGTCGCATTTTGCTAATGAAGTCTGTTCTGGAAGACGACTTAGCAAGCTCAGCGGCCGCTCCGCATATCGATCGTTGTTTGGGTTGCTTAGCCTGCGTCACGCATTGTCCATCAGGTGTCGAGTACGGCGACTTGATCAGTTCCTATCGGGCGCACGTTCGTGAAATTGGCGAGCGGCCGTGGAGCCTGCGTGATCTGCTTGTGCGAATTACGTTGCCATACGCCGAGCGATTCCGCTGGGCAGTCAGGTTTGGCAAGCTAACACAGCCCTTTCAACGTCTGGTACCTACCTCCTTGCGGCCCATGCTGGACATGATCCCGGCAGACTTGCCCCCGCGCCAGGATCTGCCCGACTTCACTCCAGCACAAGGCACAAAACGCGGTCGCGTCGCGCTACTAGCCGGATGTGCTCAGAAAGTTCTAGCACCTGACATCAACGCGTCTGCCGTTCGCGTCTTGAGCCGCAATGGAATCGAAGTGGTTATCCCCAAAGCGCAAGGCTGTTGCGGTGCCTTGGCCTGGCATACCGGCGGCGGGCGTGAAGCGGAACGTTTCGCGCGAGCGCTTCTCGACAGCATTCCGGACGACGTGGATTGCTTGGTAACCACCGCAGCCGGTTGTGGTTCAGCAATCCATGAGTATCCCCTCTTACTTGCCGGTACAGATCAAGCGGAACGCGCTCGGCAGTTGGCTGCAAAGTGCCTGGACATCTCCGTCTATTTGGATCGACTTGAACTGGAGCCCATTCCTGCGCTCAAGTCTCCCAAACGGGTAGCCTATCACGATGCGTGCCACCTAGCGCACGCACAAAAAATTCGCGACGAACCACGAAGATTATTGAAGTCTGTCCCAGGCTTAGAATTGGCTGAAATTGCCGACTGTGACACCTGCTGCGGTTCTGCCGGAACCTACAATATTGAGCAGCCCGACATTGCTCACAGACTGGGTAATCGGAAGGCGGCAGGCGTAGTTGCCACAGGTGCCAGCGCCGTTGTGACGGGGAACATCGGATGTTTAATCCAAATCGACAAACACCTGCGCACGCAGACCGATCGAGTAGCGGTTTTGCACACTGTGCAGATCTTAGATCGCGCCTACCGTGAGATTCTTTCTTAGTGCGAATTCTAGCTACGAAGTGCCTAATGAAGGCAATGGCACTTGCCGATAGCTTGGCTGGTCAGGAGTTCGGTTTGAGCCCCGCGAATCGTGATTGCTGATCGTATTCGTATTGCCTAGGCCATGTTTTGAAGCCAGTTTCCAGTTACAGGGATTCGACCGAACATGAGTGATTCGCAGATTGTAGCGAGTGACACCTTTGAGGTAGTGAGAGAATTTGTACGTGGAGAGCTTTGCCAAAATAATGAACTCGAACCAGACGCCTTTGAAATGTCGGAGCGGTTGCTAGTGCGACAGGGCAAACCCTGCGGCTTTTACTTCTGCATCTACGGCCCGCGAAGTGTACGTCTGACAGCCGTCTGGGATTTAGCTAATGCCACGGTCCTATTTTACGATTCGCTCGGCCGCCGGGCCGCCTGCCATCCCATACCAACAATGAACTGAATATTACCTAGCCAGCAAATTGTGCGGGGCGAAATGCTAGGGCTTGATCCATAAGATTCGATTTGATCAACCAAGGAGGGTTGTAACGTGCTAATCCTATCACGCCGAGAGGCTGAGACTGTCTGCTTGGGCGACAACATCTTTGTGACGATTGTCGCTGTAGGCAACGATAAGGTCCGAGTCGGAGTTGAAGCGCCCACTGGAGTGCGAATTCTGCGCACGGAACTGGAAACTCCGACGGTACCCTTCTCACCTCCCCCAGCCATCGCGATCATTCCGACGGCGGAGCCCAAGCAGGAAACGTCTGCCGTGCTTAAAGCCATGCTGGAGCGTGCCAATGCTCGCAAAAATGACTCAGATCGTCGCGCTGCCTAGGACCGCGGAACCAGCCACTGCGTATTGAGATCAGCCCTTATCATCCGCGGTTTCGTCACCCAGCCCTAGTTGTTCGATGCGGCGTAGCAGGCGTGGACGGCTGATGCCAAGTAATCGCGCCGCTTGAGCTCGATTGCGTGGTGAAAGCTTCAACGCCCGACGCAGCATGGTCTTTTCCAAGTCCAACAAGACAGCGTCCAAGTCAATCGGTTCGGTGGCATTTGCCGTCGCACCCATGGCACTACTCGGAAACGTGCGCACTGCTACAGGCAGATGACTGGCCTGAATTGTCGCCGATAGCACCGCATGTTGCACCGAGTCCTCTACCGCGGACGTTAGCTGAGCTAAATTATTAGGCCAAGGGAAGGCCGTCAGCAAAGCCAAAGCATCGGGAGCAAATCGTAATTGAGCCCGCTCAGTTCGTTTGCAATAAGCCGACATGATGTGCTGTGCCAGCGGCAAAATGTCTTGCCGACGTTCGCACAGTGGCCCAACGTTGATTTCAATGGCTGACACTGCCGCAAGCAATCTTTGCCACAGACTTCCGCGAGTACGGAGCTGCTCGGATGGTACCAAACTCGTGGCGCTGATCGCAAAACCGCCTGCCTCCGATTCTAACCAATTGAGCATCAGTTGCAGCGCAACCTCGGGAAGCGCATCAATCCGCTGAAGAACTAGCATTTGCACCGCTTTGGATTCCGCCTGCCGCAACCGTCCGGCAAACACCTCGAGCATACCAGCGAAGAGGTCCGCGTCGAGTTGCGAGCAATCCAGCGGAAACAACTGGCCGGCCAAGCGTGGCTGGCCAACCCGTTTGAGGCGTCCTAAAAAGATCCCTTGCAAAACGTCCATTTTGCCAACGTGCTGCGGGCCAGTAACAAGCACGCTCGAATCGGTCGCGATGGCAAGTTGCGCACGTGACATGGCCAGCTCGATCATAGGGCTATCGCCAACTAATGCGATCAGTCCATCCAGCGTTTTCCACTTGCTGCGGACCGCCAACAACGCCCTTTCCGGCTGGTGACGCAATTGGGAATCCCGAGCTGGATCCGCAAATTGACTGTGTAGGTCCTGCCAATCGCCAAGTACCACGATGGTTAGATGCACCAAATGATCATCATCACAGAACGGCAAAAACAACTGCCCAGTGGCGGTAGAACCAAAGACGATGGGGACACTCAATTGCCGCGAAACAATCTTGCCCTGCAGGGCTCCGGCTGGTGGGGCGAGCGCGGTCAGGATGGCGGCGTGGGTAGCATCAGCCGCAACTTGCCAACTACAAGTCTGACCGACCAGCTCGGTTGAATCTGCGGCTGCCAACTTGCAAAGCGCCGAGTTCACGTAGACGATCACGCCGCGACGGTCCAAAATGGCCATGGGCTTATCGAAGAGATCGAGGCTCTTGGCCAGTGTGCGGCTATTTCCGCCTCGATATTCCTGAGTCATGGTAGTTTGCCAAAAGGAAGCTGGACCAAGTCTATAGAGAGCTTGTGTGAGCAGTTAGCACTGCCAGTGGCTGGGTTGCCTTGGACGCGTATCTCGGTTAGGTTTTCAGTTGCCGTTCACGAACTTGGAGTCGACAGGAATGGGTCGGGAGTCTATTCAGCCTAATCGCTCAACCCATTGGCAAACACATGTTCCTACCAGCGAGATCTCATCGGTGGCGGGCGCTGCTGAATAGACCCCCGCCCCCTGTCACACAAGCTGACACACCGCGAACGGTCAGGTTTTCAGGCAAATCGTCTCACAGTTCGCAGGTTCAAACTTATTTTAATCAGGTTGTCATGGCCACAGGTGTTGCAGCGGAACCGTATTTCCAACAATTGTTTGCTAATCGTATCGGTGGTGCCAACTACGGCAAAGGTACGGAGATCTACAAATTTGAAAAGATCAAGCGTGCTAAGCGCCAGGCGCTGGCCGACTTCCCGGACCGCAAGCTGATTGATTTTGGCATCGGCGAAAACGACAGTATGGCTGCCGAACCCGTGCGACAACGGATGGCCATGGAAGTAAACCAGCCGTCGAATCGTGGTTATGCCGACAATGGGATCGCAGAGATTAAAGAGGCAGCAGCCCGATTCATGCAACGCAATTTTGGCGTTGAATTGGATCCTGGTCGCGAAATCAACCATTGCATTGGCAGCAAGACGGCTCTTTCCATGTTGCCCGCCTGTTTCATCAATCCCGGCGATATCACGATGATGACGGTGCCTGGCTATCCGGTCGCTGGGACTCATACCAAGTACTACGGCGGCCAAGTACACGCTTTGCCATTACGCGCCGAAAACAACTTCTTTCCTGACTTTGCGTCGATATCAGATGCAGTATGGGAACGCACGAAGCTGCTGGTGCTGAACTATCCAAATAGCCCGACCGGCAAAACGGCAACTGAGGAATTCTATGCTCAAGTCATCGAACTGGCCAAGTCGCATGAATTTGTCGTCGTCCAAGACGCAGCGCATATCGTACTCTCATTCGACGGACCGCCGCTGAGTTTTCTACAGGTGCCAGGCGCGCGCGACGTGGGCGTTGAAGTGCATTCGATGAGCAAAGGGTTTGACATGATTGGCTGGCGCATCGGTTGGGTGTGCGGAAATCCAACCATTGTCTCCGCGTTTGCCGACGTAAAGGATAACTGCGATAGTGGACAGTTCGCGGCGATTCAAAAGTCGGCCGCCGCAGCACTGGACGAAGATTCGATTCCGACCGCAATTCGCGAAAAGTACCGCCGTCGCTTGGGCAAGTTGGTCGCTACTCTCAAGAGCGTTGGCTTCGAATGCGATATGCCAGGCGGTACCTACTTCCTTTACACCCGAGCACCAGTCGGAGTGCATGGTGGCCGTCGATTTGCTAACGCAGAAGAAGCCAGCCAGCTACTAATTACCGAAAAGTCCATCGTGACAGTGCCCTGGGATGAGGCTGGGCCATTCTTGCGATTTTCGGTGACCTATGCCGTAGACAACGAAGCCGAAGAAGATGCACTCATGCAGGAAACGGCCAAGCGCCTGAAGGAACTCAACCTAGAGTTCTAGAGCATCACCCTGTTTCCACGTAGCCGCGTCTCTCCGAGACGCTGACAACACGTAGCCGCGCCGAGACGCTGACAACACGTAGTCGCGTCTCTCCGAGACGCTGAAAATACGTGTCTCCGAGTGACACGCCTACGTGGTTAGAAACAAAGCCTGACGCCTACCAACTTGGCACGCGCTAATCGATCAATTCACGACCGCGCGTTTCCGGCAACAGTGGTAGTATGCAAAGACCTACCAAATAGAGTAACGCCAAGCCGCAGACGGCGTATCGCAAATCTAAGCCTTCGATCTGCTTAAGCCAACCAGACAAGATCAATATTGGCACGGCAGCCAGTCGACCTCCGTTAAAACAGAAGCTGGTACCAGTAGCGCGAATGTGTGTTGGAAACAGCTCTGGAAAATAAATCGCATAGCCGGAATGCATGCCCATCGTGAAGAATCCATACAGTGGCAGCACCAACAACAGTTGTGTGTAACTCTGAGGTACAAAGCAAGCGATCGGCACAATGATTAACCCTAATACATGAAACAAGCCAAAGGCCAGTTTGCGTCCTATCCAGGCGGCGATAGGCCCAAACGCGAGCAGTCCCAGTCCACCGCCGGTTGCTTGCACAATACCATAGGCAAATTTAGCGGACTGCTTGGCTTCTTCCGCTGGAATGCCACCCCGTAGTTGCAGCTCGCGAGCTATGTCCTGCCCCGCTACGGTGACCGACCAAAACGTGCCCAGCCCAATTGCGGCGAGCAGCATGCCGAAAAATGCGCGTCCGTTCCAGCGCCGGTCGCCGAGCAACTCGCGAAAGCTGCCCATCTTTGCTCTGCTACTGCTCGCTTGTTTCTGCTTCCACTGCTCCGGTTCACGAATGCTGGCCCGCACCCACAGAACCAGTAACGCGGGTAGCACACCCAAAAGGTATGCATAACGCCACTGCACGCCTACGGCCATGCCTGCCAACGCCGCCAACCAAGTGCCCAAGACACTTGAGCCATGAAAAATAGCGGCGGCCTGCGATCTCGCCTTTGCTGGAAATACTTCAGCGACCAGCGCGGCCGCAACCGCCCACTCGCCGCCAATTCCAATTGAGACCAGCAACCGTAGCACGACCAACTGCCAAACGTCCGTGACGAAGTAGGTCAAACCTGAGAACAGGGAATACATCAAAATCGTAATGATCATGATGGGGCCACGACCGAAGCGATCGGCCAAAGAACCGAAAAGCAGCCCCCCAATCGTACCGCCCACCAAGAACACTGCCAGAAACCATTCACCAACCATACTGACACGCGCTGCGTCGCCATCTAGCAATTCGTTCAGCAGATCGGCACGTGTGATATTGAATATCTGGCTTTCGTAAACGTCGAATACCCAGCCGGCTGAAGCAATGATCAACACGAGCCATTGATATCCGCTGATGCCTGCATACCACGGACTCTTCGCATCGTCCATGGCAGGTGCATCTTCACGAACGGGTCGAAAGGCATTTTTCTGTTCGGAGTCACCGGGTGTATTCATACAACTCGCGCGCGGATTTGACACGCATCTCGGATCGTTAAGATTTCTAGAAGGCTACTCTTATAACATGTTTTTGAGTGACGATGGATGCGACAAACTTCCGTATGATCATTCTGTTATCGATTGGCTGGCGACTCGTCGGCGATTTGCTCAAGCGTATCAAACGTCATGTCAAATGCAGCGCGTGCAGCGGGACGCTCGGCCGGAGCGATGTTTTTCTCGCGATTTTCCCACAGCAACTTCGTCATTTCGATGCACCAGCGAGCGCTGTCTCGTGAAGCGCGAACGGGTGCCTGATTCACAATCACATAAACTGGGTTCGAATGCATTTGGGGAAAGTGACGGACGGCGACCCAGCTGCTAACCTCAATCGGGATCGTCGCCTCAACCGCATGTACTTCGCCATCCGCAGAAATCACATGCTCGGACACAACTTGGCCATTGACGACGATCTCTACCTTGCGCTGCCCACCGGCAACCCAGTCTTCGCTGCGCTCGCGATGTAAGATGACCGTATCACCGATCACGGACCGACCTTCCGCGCTGTCCAATGTTCCGTAGGCAACCCCCGCAGGAGTTTTCGGCGCGAAAGCGACCTGCGCGCTCACGTGCACTGTCCCGCCCGCGTCCACCATTTGCACGTTGCCATAACCGGGGGCAACGCCATCGACGGTAAACGAGGGCAGATGTGCGTAACCATCCGAAACGTAGGACCTACCCTCCGCCAAGCCGCGACACCATGCGCCAAAATCAAGTGCGTCCACATCGGTGCCTAAATGGACATACACGCGTCCCTTGCCAACCCGCCGGCTGCTCATACACGGAAAATCCGTTTCTCCGGAGACTTTGAGTGGAAATCCGCAGTTGAGCAAGTGATACCATGTATTCCACTCTTGAATGCGCCCCGTATCCATAGCGCTGATAAAATCGCATACGCCGGCCACCGTGCTAACGCAAATCTCCATGGCGCCCACTCCATTCATCTCCGGAATTGCATAATTCGGTAACTCCTCGGCGGCGCGATCATGTGCCGACTGCAACTCACTCAAAGAAATCCGTTGGTCGCCATCTAAGTCCATGTCGGCTGCCGCCAGCGGCAACAGCGCCGCGCCGACTTCATCCATCTGCAACGCTCCGTCGCGGTTGACGTCATGTTGCTGCATCAATCGCCTGCTGGCTGACGCAGGATCAATCGCCAAACCGCTAGCCGAATGGGCGTAACCCGCATAGCCACCTTGTTCTTTAGCCCAGCGCATCACCGGCGTAGTCCAAGTCGGCCAACCCTTTGTTTTTGACCCCTCGCTGCCTGGATAAGACTGCTCGCTCAGATTCAACAAACACACATGCCCGAGCGCCTGCGAACCAAATCCACTAATCTCAAGGTCGTACTTGAGCAAGGTATCGCGCGTACCGAACAAATCGGCCTGGGCACCAAAGTACTGACGTTGATGCTCGAAGCACGGTCCCCAAGTTAGCACACAACCGACGTTCAACCCCTCTCCTTGTACCTGACGAAACATATCAGCTGGTGACACGCCTTCGGACGGATGTGTGTAGTGGGCACATCCCGCCGCGTGTATATGATGATCGCCACTATAAAAACCAAACTCTCGCGCATCAAACCACCGATCCAATTGTATCGCCAAGCGATTATCGCGATCGGCTACGATATCGACTGCCGTCGCTTGCACTCGATATTCTGGTCCACGACTGAAGTACACGGAAAAATGTCCATGTGGCAACCACACCAACTCGCCATCACGACGGTAGATGTGCGACTGAAAGAAAAAATCTGGCGCTGTTCGCTTGGCCTGCAATGGGTAAACGCGACCGTCCACATCACGAAACTCCAGTCTCGCTATACTCGCAGCCCCGTTTTCGTCCGCGATAGACAATTCCAGGGGAATTGCGGGTTGGATCTCGAACAAGATTGGCAATTCGTTGCGGTGTTCCAGGTCGGCAGTACCATCACCGATATCAAAGTGCAAAACTGCCTCCCGTTTGCCCGCTTCGCTGGCGGCCAGCAGCACCAACACATATTCAACCTCCAGACCAGACAACTGCGAAGTCATCGGCCTTGAATCGTAGAATTCAATTGCGAGAAAACGCTCGTTAGACTTACCGACATTTTGGTTTTCCAGTAACCCTGTCTGTTGTTGCCGTTGCATACTGAGTTCAGCTGTTCCCGCGTATACAGGTCCAGCTTGCGGACTTGTGATTCGCAGCCGAGCGGTAGCCGTGCTGTGATTAACCACTTTTAGAATTGCAGGCGTATACCCAGCCTGCTGCAGTGCCGCCATCGCCTTACCGCGTTCGACGCTCACCCGCTCCTCCGGTGAAATCGTAATCGTCGCCAAGGAGGCTTGATCAACAGCTTGTTGTATACTGGCACCGTCCATCGCCTGCAGAGCCGACTCAATGAAACGCGATCTCTCTTGGGGTAGTGGGTGACCAAGTGATTCCAACGCTTGGAGTAGTCGGCGGACGTTCGACGCCAGTGGTTGCGAATCGACGGTAGGCACCGCCTCCTGTACCACTTGTGCCTCCTGGCCGCTGACCAGCGAGAGCAGGGACACAATTCCGCACAACCATAATCCAACGATCCTCGACCAACACACTAATAGTTTCATCGAAGCGAGTCCCCTTGTTGTATTTGCGTTGCGTTGGCGGAGTCTTAGGCATGTGATCAAAAGCTGAGACTGTCTAAATGCATTCGCGCGACAGCTTCGCGGGCAGGCCACCGGGCAATTCGAGCGGCTTCGATCAACATTTCCAATATGCTGCGGTAATCGGTCAAGCGACTGGCACCAAGATCCCAACCGGCTCGGTAAAATGACTGATAGGCGGTTGCCCCATTGCCAGCCGACAACTGTTCGCGGCCCATGTTCATCCAGAATTGCTGAACATTGCCAAGCAGACCACGTGGCGGAGCATCGAGAATTACCCGCAAGTAGTCGTCGCGCTGATATTCAGGTGGCAAAGCCTGCGCATGTTCTGCCAGTTGTGCTACGCAGAACTTGCCAAAGCGTTGGTCGAACCAATGGCTGCCAAGACGCACGGCTTGATCGGTAAAGGAGGAAGCAAATCGACCAGCGAAGTACGTGTCCAGGGCGGCTTCCCTGCGATTGGATCTTTGCTGACACCAACCGAGGATGTCGAAAGCCCAGGCGAGGTCGGCGCGGCGACTGATTGTCTGGACGCATAATTGCTCGGCTTGCCGCCATTCTTGCCTAGCGCTGGCAAGTTCTTGTTCAGAGACCAGCTCAGCTAGATGAATCGGCGTAGCTTGATTCTCTGGATCAAACAACCAGCGGATAACCTTCGTCCGCTCGGGACTGTCCGCTTCAATGTTCCGCAGGGCATGGTGCAGCCTCGCCAACGGCTGATGGAGAAGCGATTCGACCAAATCGCAGGCCGTGGCTTCGAATGCCCAATTGTTTCGCAAGAGTAGCGTTAAGGCTTGGCGATACTCGCCACCAAACAGATGCTCGAACAACTCATTCAGCGTGTCGTGAACGGTCGGCACACCACTAATTTGCAAATTGGTAACCAGCCAATCTCGCAGCTCGGGAGCTGCAAACCGCCCGCGGACGTTCGACAGGTGATCTGGAAGCAACATTTCCGCCGCGCCTCGCAACATCTGCTGGCGTAGCGGTCGAAACTGGTCAACGAGATCATGCAACAACGCTTCAGCCAGCGTATGACCAACCGGAATCCAGTCACCTCCGCCATGGTACCAGTGGATCAACTCGCCCAGCGCATTATCTTCAGCGACGCGAACGCAAATCCAATCCCCGTACTCGTTGCCAATGACCGGCAGTGTGTCTGGCAACATAAACCCAGCCCAAACCATGGACGGTTTGGCCGACAACAGCTCGGAGGTGCTTGCTCGCGACTGAAACGCGCCCGGCAACGAGAACTCAGGCTGGGCTACCGCCGTGTTAGGCTGTTCAAACCAATTTCGCCAATGTGGCGCTAGCCACAGATGATAGCGATCAGCGATGGATTGTGCGGGCTGATCCATGGACTAAATACGTACGAAGAGACGTTGCCGGAAGAGCCACCATAATATCAGCCACATCGCCAGCAGAACAGTCGCACCGATCAAGACGGGTTCCCACGTTTCCCCCGCCCAACGAAACGCCCAGTCAGCATAATTCTCTAATCCGCGTTTCAAAACCTTTTCCAACGTCCAGCTCATCACATAGGCCAGGATGGAGTTGGCGCCGATGACCATCAGCGGCCAAGCCCAGGCACGTCTCGCCGCCACATCACACAACAAGTAGAGACCACCCAGCGTGAGAAAACAAATGCCACCGCTGTACAAAACCCAGGCTGGTGTCCAGATCCGTTTGACCACTGGGCAAATGCCGAAGTACCCTGCCGACCAGCCTACCGCAAGCATCAGCAAACCTGGCAGGAACAAAAGCAACGACTTCCGCATCATCGAGCCGTCGCGTTGCAATACGCCGCCTGCCAACGTGCCCAGTAGCATCGTCGCCAAGGTTGGAATGAAGTTTAGTGTTAGATATCCGCCACTGTCATATTTGAAGGGCTCTTCTCGTGGGAACAGGTTCATAAACCACTGATCGAACGCAAAGGCTGGATTGGCATTCTTGTTCCAATGCGCGGCAAAGCCACTTAACTGATGCGGCCAATCGGCTGGCACACCCACACTGGCAAGATCAAAATCCGGTGGGACGACCGGCGTCAATGCAAACCAAGCCCAGTAGCAACCGAGAATAACGACAATCGACAGCGCTTGCACCCATCGCGCCGCATTGCCGAGCAGAAAGAGTGCAAAGTATCCCAATCCAATTTGGGTGAGCGTATCACAGAAGAAATAGTTGATCGAAGATTTGCCGATGCTGCGCAGCGCGATTCCTAACGCAATCAAGACCAGACTACGCCACAATGCATGGAGTGCCATGGTCCCGAAACTACTACCCCGCTGCTGACGCGCCGCAAGCGAAAATGGCAGCGAAACTCCCACCAAAAACGAAAAGCTGGGCTGAATCATATCATGCAACGAACAGCCAACCCATGCTACGTGGGTGGTATGAAAGTTGACCCAATCGGCCAGCCGGCTGTCTGGATAGGACTTCTTAAGCGTCATCAATTCCAGCACTTCAGCCAGCATCAAGAACATGACTAATCCACGATAGGCATCTATCGAGGCGAGTCGCGGCGGGCGTGCCGCTTCGGCTCCAGACTCATAGGGAGAAACTGCGGAGTCAGTCTTCATCGGCGAGTGGTCTACTTTCTGGTCGCTTACTTTCTGGTCGCTAGGTATACACGCGACAGTCCAGCCATACGAGCCCAATCATAAGCTGTAATCACTTCTCGCGCCTGTACCTCTGGATCGGGATCGATCACGACTGGCACGTCCGGTCGAGCTTCGCTGATCGCCTGCAATCGCGGGCGCAAATGAGCCAGTTCCGCCAGACGAGCACCGTTCAAGTTGGCTATGGTTCCCGCTTCGGTATGTTCTAGTTTGACGATCACTTGGTCCAGTTGATCTTGCGTGGGTTCCGGTGGAGCCTGAGCAGAGTTGCCGGTTGGCGAACTCAGTTGCGACAGGCCACTCGGCATCAACTGTTCGATTAACTGAAAACTACTGGTGGCTAAAAAGAAAACCAGCAACAGAAAGATCACGTCGATCATGGGCGTCATCATGATTTCTAGGGGGCGTCTGGGCCGGCGACTGCCCCCAGTGGAAGCCAGCGAATAATCGGTCTTCATCGCGATCCTCCACCAGTCTTGGCTTCGTAAACAGAGAATACGATGTCACCAATGCCTGCTTCAGCAGCCATTTTTAACAACGGTTCAATTCGCGAATAGGTTACAAATTGGTCTGTGCGGATCTTCAGCCGTAACGGCTCTTCGGCCGCCATCGCACTGCGGCGCATGGCTGCAAAAACAGCCTCAGCGTCAGATTGCCCACCGCAGGTCTGCCAGTCTCCCGATGGCAACACGTTAATAACCAACGTGTCGCGAGTGGAAGCATCCTCTGTGCCCGAGATCGCATCGGGTAAATTCAATTGAATCATATTTTCTTGCTTGGCCATGTGACTGGAGACCAAGAAGAAAATGATCAATAGGAAAACAACATCGATCATCGGAGTCATATTGATCGATGTCGTGCCGCGTGACAACAACTGTGGTGACCGCATCGCTACGCCTTTGATTTCACGCCTGTGTGCGAGGAGGAGTGGCCGGCGGGGCAGCCCGTGAGGCGACTTGCGTTGCTCGTCGTCGGACGGGTGAAAACACATGTTGCGATATGTAAGCCGTCTCCGCGATCAGCTGATCGATGCGGTTACGGAAAATAGCAAACGCCGCCAACGAAGGAATGGCAACCACCAAACCAGCCACGGTCGTGACTAGAGCAGAATAGATCCCCTCAGCCAGATCACCAGCTCCAGCCATACCTTGCGATATCGCGACTTGCTGAAAAGCAAAGATCATGCCGGTGACCGTGCCTAACAATCCACACATTGGCGCTAAATTGCCAATCACCGACAGATACTCGATCTTGCGATAAAGCTTGGCAGCTTGCTCTGAAATCGCATCTTCCATCGCCTTCTCCATCGCCTGCCAGCCAAAGTCGATCTCCGATAGTCCACTAATCAACACGAACGACAGCGGACTAGGACTTTTCCGACACAGCGCATCCGCGTCGGGCAAGCGACCTTGCGAAAGCAATTGACGCACCTGGTCTGCCAAGCCGGCAGGCATGACCTCTCCCTTACGCAGCACCAAAATTTGTTCGACGATCAAATAAACAGCGATAATTGACAACACGATCAAAGTGAGGACGATGGTCACACCAACCCAGCCCCCGCTGAATACGATATCGATAAAGCCAGGCGCTGCCGGTTCCGCAGTTAAGCCTCCCTCCGCTGGCGCGGGTGGGCCCGGCGGTTGGGCTTGGGCCACTCTAGCAGTAGCCACGAACAGCACGCCAACAAGACTCGCAATCCGTGACAAGATCGCAACGCCCTGCAACGTCAGGAGCCGTCTAAATTCTTGATCCATAACTTAACTTTCTCGGCTTCCTCAGTCTTGCCCAGTTGCACGAACATGCTGGCGGCACTCTCTAAACTCGATACCGCACGATGATGCCGCTTGTTCGGATGAGTGGCGATTCGCATCCATTGTCCAATAGCCAAGTCGGTTTGTCCAACCCGCATCAGTCGATCGGCCAAGAACTCGGTGGGGCCAAGTTGAAGAGGCTCTAATAGGCTGTCCCGAAATGCCAGCCATTGCGACAGCTGGCCCATCGTATCGGGCGGCGGCTCAATACGCCAGCTCTGCGCGACCGCCAACTTTGCGATCGTCGTATTCTCTGACGCTTGCAACTGCAGCAACGCCTGCCGCGCCGTCTCGCTATCCGCACTAAACAAGAGCCAACTGGCACCCATCAACTTGGATGCATCACCCTCGGCCGCCAACCATTGCTGCGCCGCGTCAAGCATCGCCTGATTTGGATCGCACACGGTCCAGCACAACGGCATATCCGCATAGATAATTGGCGGCGGATCGGCGGCAGCTAATTGCAGAAACAACCTTCCAGCTACACGTTGATCACCCGCCGCTGATGCCGCCTCGACGATTTTCGCCACCAGCAGAGGATGTTGCCACGTTGGAACTTTGGCTAAAGTCGCATTGATCGCCAACATCGACTCTTGATACTTGCGTTGCCGAAATAGATCCAAGGCGGCCAGCACCGCTGGATCCTGCCAAGCAACCGCAATTGACTGCACTTGAGCACATTCTACCCGCTGTGGTTGGCCACTCCCATCCACGAGCAAGAGCTCTTTACCATTGACGCCTTCGATCTTGCCACGCAGCACGCGCGTAGTTACGGACAACCAAGGGTCTGACTTTACCGACGCGGAAGTACTTTGTTTGGGCTTATCGCGAACCACGACTTCATCATACGCCTGCCCCAGCCCAGTTGTTGTTGGCGAGAAACATAGGCTCAGAACAAGCAAGCAACATAAACGGTTCAAGAAAACCTCGATTGATCTGCTAAATTCGAACTGCCACAGAAGCGTCACATCCAGCGGCGAAAATTTCCACAGTCCAAATTAATTCCTGCCTAGCGCAAATCCCAAGCATCGAGCCACTCGGTTTTGACAATTTCCATACCATAATCTTCGACAAGCCTCTGATGCATGTCTTTTAAATGGCCCGCCCCATAAAAGATTCCGAGCTTTTTCTTGCCAGCTTCCACCTCGCGATCAAGCACTTGAAACGCCTTGGCGTTACGTTCGGTAATCAGCGTACTCTTGCCATCTTCGCCCGTCAGCGCGGCCATTTGCCCGTCCATTGCGCCCATCTGTTGAGCAAATGCGGCGCACTGCGCGTCCCCGATCCTCGGCCACCAAGGCCGCAAGCAAATCAATGTCGCTACTCTTGCCTGTGTTCTGAGCTGCCAAGCCAGCCCCCATCGATCGAAAAAGCATTTGCAGTACTCCTCCTTACGTTTCTCCATGGTCGTGAAGAACTCCTCGGGAGTCATATCGGCGTGTACAAAGTTCTTGGCTTTATAGTCAATTTCATCCAATTGAAAAGTTAACTCCAAAGCCTCCTTCATGCCAACTTGAATCGTACTAATTGGGCTGACACCGCGTTCTTCCGGATCGGGAACGCCTGCATCCGGATCGGCGACCAACTCATACAAGAGCGCATCATACTCATGAAATAGCTGATTCAATCGGCTGTAGTAATCTGGCTGAGCAATGTGGACTGCGCCCACAAGTGTTACTTCGACACCGGCTTCATCGCCAGGTTTGCGATACGTAACGACTGCGGTTTGCAGCGACTGCATCTTCTTGTTTTCTTCTAGAACACGAACGAATTCTGGTGCTTTGGGCTTCGATTCCCGCTTGCCGTCTTGCTTTGGTGCAGCCTCCCCATTCGACGACTCAACTGTTTTGGCTGGTCGATCCGCTAACGCGTTTTCTTGCCCACCGGCTCCTGGTCGCTCTTGAGAAATCGCAGATGGAATATGAAGGACGGATATGCCAACTGCGAATGCAATCCAAGCTTGACAAACAGATCGAAAAACGTGCGACATGGGAACTCTCTGATTGAATTGAGATGCGTATGAGGAATCCCTCAAACCACTTGCTAGTGATTAAATCCGACCTAGACAGGAAAGGGTCGGGAGTCATCTCATCACACCCGCCACCGATGTGATGCCGCTGGCAGGAACATGTGGTTGCTAAAGGTTTAAACGATTTAGGCTGAAAAGACTCCCGCCCCTGTCACGCAAAGGTGCAGCGGGTGGCACTCCTACACTCCTCAAGTTACCTTGTTAGGTCGTGTACAACAAGCTTGTTCGACCACTTGCTGGAGAAGGTTCCTTGAATCCACTTCGTTACCAAGCCACGCGCGAGCGTCTGGGTTCCCTCGATTGTGTTATCATTTCGCCAGAAACGGTGGAGCCCATCGCAGGACTGGCAGTATTCTGCCATGGATTCGGGGCCGGTGGTGACGATTTGGTAGGCTTAGCCGGAGAATTGCTTCAGGTTGCGGCCCCGCAGAAGCCATTGGTGATGGTCTTCCCGGCTGCCCCGCTCTCGTTGGCAGATCAAGGAATGCCCGGCGCACGCGCTTGGTGGCTACTCAGTATTCAACGCCTGATGAATGCCCTCGAAGAAGGTCGATACGAGCAGGTTCGCGAGGAAGTCCCTGACGGCATCGAGGAAGCGCGTACGGCACTCGTCGAGTCGATCGAAGCTGCCATGCAACGCTACGACGTGGATGAATCCAGACTGCTGCTAGGTGGGTTTTCACAAGGCGCAATGCTTTCCGTCGAAACAGCCTGCCTCGGACTCAAACAACCTCCTCGGCAGCTCTGCTTGTTTTCTGGAGCACTGATCTGCGAACGCAGGTGGCGGCCCGTCATGCCTCGGTTGCGCGACACGAAGATCTTTCAAAGCCATGGAAGTACCGATATGGTCCTTCCGCTACAGACGGGATTGTGGCTCCGCGACGCGCTAACCGAATCAGAATGCCGTGTCGAATTTTGCCAGTTCGCCGGTCCGCACACCATCCCGCTCGAAGCCCTCGAGCACAGCGGAAAAATGCTCGCCGAGCTAGCCATGTGTTAGAATGTAGCCGTTCACGAACTTGGATCAGACAGGAAAGGGTCGGGAGTCTTTTCAGCAGCGCCCGACACCGATGAGATGCCGCTGACAGGAACATGTGGTTGCTAATGGGGTAAGCGATCTAGGCTGAAAAGACTCCCGCCCCACTCCCGACCCTATCACACAAGCACACATCGTGAACGGTTGCGAATCGATAAAGCTTGGGTTGTACACGCACGATAACTCGCAGTGAGAATTCCAACTATGAACACTCGCTACCTGATTCTCAGTGTTTTTGCGCCGCTAACTGTATTGTGCCTTGGGAGCGCGTACCCGTGGGTAGCTGCCGACGAGCCCCGGCTGTTTGAATTGATCATTGTCGATATGGACCAGCAGCCAATTCCCCACGTCCAAGTTGAAATTCGCGGAAATCCCCGCGCGCAAGCAGCATGGGTCGTCGAAGGAGTCTTTAAGGGGCAAGTGCGTTACGGATCACATGTATTGACGAACCAAGATGGACGACTGAAGCTACGAATTCCAGCCGGTGCAAGACCCCAATTCAAGATCGAAGCTGTGGGATATGGGCCGTATTGGGCTGAGTGGACTGGCGAGCTGCCAGACAAGTTTACTGCTGAACTCGATCCTGCTCGAACCATCGGTGGAATCGTCGTCGATGCCAAAGGCAATCCAGTCGCGGGAGCAAAAGTACATCCCTCGGTGAAATACAAGAAACGCCCTGGTGACAGCCGCGCACTTGGCAGCGGCGTAGCATTGACGACCGATGAGCGTGGGTATTGGTCCTATTCCCATCTACCCATCCAGTCATCTTCGTTCACGGTCGAGATCACGCACCCGGATTTCAAATCGACCGTAACGCAGCTTGCCGCCGACACTTTTGAACTGCGGAACGGCCAGTCCCCGAGTCAATCGGTGACGCTGGATTCAGGCATTGCAGTGCATGGCAAGATCGTAGACTTAGATGGCCAGCCCGTTGAAGGAGCTCTCGTAAGGACGAAATTCCTCAACGATATCCGCTCCGCCACGACCGACTCCGCAGGCGTCTATCGCTTGTTAGGCTGCGATGAATCGACGGCCAAGATTGTCGTGTCGGCGAAAGGCAAAGCCACGGACATGCAAGTGGTAAATATCGTTAGGGACATGCCACCAGTTGATTTCAAGATGCAACCTGGCGGTCACGTACGCATCCGAGTAATCGATGAAGACGGCAACCCGATCCCGCAAGCTCGCATCTTCTTCCAAGGGTGGCGAGATGCCCGCTTCCAATACTTTGAGTTCGATCATGTTAGCCAGTACGCAGATGAACAGGGTATATGGGAATGGAATGAGGCCCCCCTGGATGAATTCCAAGCGGACATTTGTCGTCCAGGTGGAATGCAACTCGGACACCAGCCCCTGATCTCGCGAAAGGATGAGTATGTCTTTTCACCGCCACCCATGTTGGTCATCGTTGGCAAAGTGATCGATGCCCAAACCCAGGAACCAATCAAGGTGTTTGAGGTTGTGCCAGGCGTACGCTCCGATCCACAGAATATGAACTGGGTACCACAAAATATTTTGGTGGCCAAGGACGGCACGTTTGAGCTCAAGCATTCGCACGACTACTTTGCGCACTTGGTCAAGGTTCAAGCTCGCGGTTTCTTGCCCATCGAATCACGCGATATCAAAAGCGATGAAGGACGTGTGGAACTGACGTTCGAACTCCAACGGGGTAAGGATATCGACATGCGAGTTATGACGCCCAAGGGACTGCCCGCCCAAGGCGCACGTGTAGCCCTTGGTATTCCTGGATCGCAGATCAGTATCCGTAATGGTGACATTGATGATGAATCGACCTACGCTGAACGCGCGGTGGTCAATGCGGCCGGACGATTTCGCTTCCCGCCACAAACGGCAGCCTACCGCGTCTTGATTACGCACGAGGAAGGTTTTGCGTTGTTCGATTCAACGGAGGCTGAACGCATGGATCTGGTTCGCCTCACCCCATGGGCTCGCGCGGCCGGAACATTTCGCGTCGCGGGTGAGCCGCAGGCCGGCGTAACGATGAGCCTGGACTCTGATAGTGGTGTACATTCTTACGGGGACGATGTCCCCAACGTTTTTACACATTCCGAAACCGTAACGGACACCGAAGGTAATTTTGTATTTGAACGAGTTTTCCCCGGCCCCGGGCATATTCGCCGCGCCGTCTTGCGGCTAGTCGGCGAGGGAGCCAAGGAGGTCACATCCTCAACCGCCTTGCCTGGCGAATTTAGGTCAAAAGAAACCACGCGCATCGAATTTGGACTCAGTGGCATTGCCGTCGTCGGCCAGTTGTTACCTATCCCAGGCAGCGATCAGCCCACTCCTTGGAGCTTCGCTGACGTCGCGGTACAACCAACCTTAGGTCCAGGAGAACCACCCTACCCTGACAATTTGGACGAAGGTCAAAAAGCCAAGTGGCTACGTCAATGGCTACAGACGCCGCCAGGTACTCAATGGCGCGAAGCCAACGCTCAGGCTAATCGCGATCGCCGTACTTCGCCCCGCTATACTGCCACCGTAGATCGCCAGGGAAAATTCCGATTCGACGACTTGCCTCCCGGCTCCTATGAACTATCCGCGAGATTTTGGGAGAAATCGGACAATGGCAGTTTAGCTTGGACCCCTTTTACCATTCCCGCTCACTCACAGGAACCCATCCTCGACCTAGGCCAATTGCAACTAAAGTAGCAGCCACACTCCGTGTGCCGTCCGCTCTCTTAACCTCCCTCCCCTCTCCCGTCTGATCTAAACTTTCGTTTAACGACAAGCCGCCGCCGACTACAAGCGCAATCACTCGTTCGCGACAAGCCGCAGGCGACTGCGAGCACCGTCACTCGTTTAACGACAAGCCGTAGGCGACTACGGCCTGTCACTCGTTTAACGACAAGCCGCCACCGACTGCGAGCGCGTCACTCGTTTAACGACAAGCCGCAGGCGACTGCGAAACTTGCAGCCTCGCTTAACGCAAGCCGCAGGCGACGGGCTGCATCGTTTAACGGCAAGCCGCAGGCAGACTGCGAAACACGGCACCACTCGTTTAACGACAAGCCGCGACGAGCTGCATCAGACACTAACTCACATCCACGGCCAGTGCGGTGTCTCCAGCTCGCATTCGACCCTCTCCTGTCTGCACGCCCGCACCAACACCTGTGCCCTCTCCGTATTGGTGGCTAGTCATGTCCGGCCCGCCGTCCCAATTCATCCGTCGACGAACCGATCTACCGGACTAGCCACGAAGAGCCACCAAAGACACAAAACAGAGCAAGATTAGAACTACTCTGATCGCTACCATCCATTCTTTGAACTGAATTGAAGGCCCCCTGTAAAATATCCCCTTTGTGTTTCTTGTGCCTTTTGGTGGCTAGTCGTGTCCGACCCGCAGGCGACTGCGAGCGCATCTCGTTTAACGACAAGCCGCCACCGACTGCGAGCGCAAACACTCGTTTAACGACAAGCCGCCGCCGACTCGCGAGCCATCACTGCGGCTCGCCCACGCAACCTCCATCCACCCGTACCGGGGCCACACACCAACCCATCCACCACTCAACACTGGCGCACTAACAACCACCTGCACCTACTTAGCAATCGACATGAACGGTCCCCCCGCTTCTCTCACCTGGCCAACACGCAGACTACCAACGGCCTCGCCACCCATCCGACCGCTGCGATTCGCCAGACTCTGCTCTCCGATCGCACCAGCCTGATCTTGTCAGCCAACTCCTCATCCGATCCCTCAACCACTTCCTCAACAGCGCTCTCCGGCACCGCTGCACCTCTCGCTTGACTAACTGCAGACTCCGGCTTGCGTCTGGGCTCCGTTGCGGCCGGTATCCAGCTGGACGGCTTCATTCTGCAATCGATCCAACGGGCTGACAACATGGATATCAGGCCGAGCCAGGACGGCAATGGGTGTAGATCATCGTCGTCGATATATCGCTGTGCCCCAACAGCTCTTGGATCGTGCGAATATCCGTCCCATCCTGTAGCAAATGCGTCGCAAACGAATGACGAAAAGTGTGTGAAGTAACGTGTTTGTTGACTTGCCAACAACCAACCGCCTTTCAAATGTACGGGAAACGTATCGCTATGCAGATGATGGCGGTGTCGACTGACCGGTCTTGGGATCACGCGAAAATTTCGCCGAGGCGAACAAGAACTGCCATTTGAACTGTCCATGTGCCGACGGATACTTGCGGTCCAGCGCATGCGGCAACCACACCGACGCCTCCCCACTAGCCACGTCTCGTTCATGCACCAACGCCTCGACTCCACCAAACGTCGCAGCGGCTCAACCAACTGCCTCGGCAGCGGCACAAACGGCTCTTGTCACCTTTGGAATTATGGATCTCAATCAACAACTGATCCAAATCGATATCTTTGACTCGTAACCGCAGGCATTCATGATTCGCATACAACCGTACAGCAACTGAGCAGTCGCTAAATACGTGCCTGAACGCGCGAGCACCTCAATCACTTCCGACTTACTCATCACCGTTGGAATTCGCGGGGCGTAGTCCGAACGTATCGCGTTGATCGATCCAAACTCACGCTTGAGCACATGTTCCGAACGAAACAACAACGCGTAGAAGGCTTGATCCTGAGTCGAAGGGGCCACATCGCCGTCGACCGCCAAGTCGGTTAAATGCGCCTCCACGTCTGCGGCACCGATCCGCTCAAAATCAGCCAGTGTTTGCAGGCCCCGATCGGCCATAACGCCCGCAACTTTTGCACATATGCCTTCTCCGTATTGAGCGCGCGACCGTGCAGTCGCAATTGCCTGCGGAACTGGATCACATCCGGCTCGCGCCCGGATTGATCTTACCGACCACATCTTCGATTGGCACTTCATCGCGGTTCAGACGCTCGTGAGCCACCCGCTCCTGCAAAGCTGCGCGAACCCGCTCCAGCGAAGCTGATCCGTCTTGCGGACATTATTGCGATACCAAATCAGACTGTTTAACGATCCCCAGCGCTGCAAGTCGGCATGTTCTGTCCGACCTTCATCTTCAAGAAGGCAATCACGTCCTCTTCGCAAAACTGCCATGACTCTCGATTCATAATGCAATGGTAATTGGCCAGCGAAGCGTACCGACGCCAAGGCGTATATTCAAAACTTGTCTTGCTGCTTAGAAAACGCTTTTTGTTGCCATTGCCAATTCCCTTCACTCCTACGGCTCAAGTTCATCCAGGCCATCAAGCCAGCCCTTAGACGATCCCATTTCAGATGCCTGTTATAGAAGAGTTGCGAAATTGAATCAGCAATTCTGCCTAGGCCAACATGAAAAACCTCGCTCCCCCTCATTTTCTCCCCCAGCCTGCGAAAAACCTTCGAAACCACGGATTCATGTCAGTAATAATTACTTATCCCTGATACGACCTCCGCACCGCAAACCGGTATAAGTACTTATACCCGTTCCAGCCAAACCGGTATAAGTACTTATACCCGTCGGCCCAACCGGGGATAATTGAGCTTCAACCAGGGATAATTAACTTGACAAACCGGGGATAAGTCCCAACAATCGGTTATCCAAAACCCCCAACCGGGATAATTACAAGTTCGTCGCGAAAGTACCTCTTGCTGCCAAAGAGCCTGACTGATAAACAGAAGTCAACGTTGCTTCCTCTTACCTATGGTGTCTTACATAACGGAGTAGTTCATGCGTGCCACTACCTTAGCTGTACTTATCACCTCCCTGACCATCACAATGAAAACTACCATAGCCGATGATCGTGCGGAACTCGAAATTGGAAGCCTTGTTGTTCTCGAAATCGAGGGCGAGCTTGCAACAAAGTACTCAATGGCAACCGACGTAACGCTATCGAAGAACGCTGTTGGCGACCTATGCACAAACCAACTCGCAATCGTTACATGGATTTCCGAAGATGGATCGCTAACAATCAAACATTCAAATGATCAATTTGCATTGCGTGCTCCAAGCAAACTAGTGACCATTGTGACTACCGTCCGGAAAGATCAGCTAACTCCCGTGGTGACGAAGGCGGGGACACTTATCCACTCACATGAACGTCTACACCGAGTTGACGCTGTCGCGAAACCGCTAAAGGAAGATCGTACCACATATCATTTGCGGCTCGGCAAAATGCAGAATGTGGAACTCACCGCTTGGGATCGATCAGACTATTCCGCTAACTTGGCGATCGCGACGAACCAAGCAATGGACCGGAGTCGCCGAAATAGTGTTTGTTTGGTGGATGATCGCTTACGGCGACCGCGGTCATTGCAACCGTTCGTCCTTAAGGCAAAATCTCAAATGACAATTGCGTTTACCTGCACTTCCTGCAACTCGCGTCTGCAGGCAAAACCAAAGCTCGCCGGAAAAACATTGGCGTGCCCCAAGTGCTCCACGCAATTGATGGTTCCGGAGCATACACCAGAGACCCCTAAGACTGAAACTCAAACCAAGAAACCTCCACTGGCAACGGAGAAGCAAAAAGACTTCGCTCGGGAACTTGGTATCAACTTCCCTGACGACGTTGACCGAAAAACAATCAGCGAAATGATCGACGAAGCACTCGCGAAACAAGACGATGCACGTTACGAACGTCTGAACGAAATGCAAGACAAAGAGAGTGCAATTCGGGAAGAACTTCGATCAGAGATTATCGCGGAGTGCGATGAAGAGGATGCCCGAATTTCGGTTGCTACCAAAGATCAGATTCTCGATGGATTGGCACAACGCGACATTGGCGCAATCCTGGTGACATTTGAATACGGTGTCCTATCTGGTGTTGATGACCTTACCGGAGAGAAGTTCGAGCTTAACAGCACGGATGACCTCGACGAAGAGGACCTGAAAACGATCATCTCTTGGCTCGGTGCGGCGATGATGAGGCGGTAATTACGGACGAACCATGCCATGCACGCTGAGCCGCCGAGCGTGTCGACTTTGCACAACAACATCACTACGGCGGCCAGGTGATGGCCGACGTTCGTCGTCACAGTAACATGCAATTCTCGATTCGTTCAGTAATGGTTTTGGTGACAATTTCTGCTGCCATTATTTTTCTCTGGATGAAAGCGACACCGATCGCACTCTTCGTGCTTTCCCTCCTGCCAACTGGATGGACTTTGATTGCTTGCCGGAAAGAGAAGTGCCGCAGGGTTGTATCGATTTATGGCGTTCGGATTCTATTTGCGATCGTTTTCGCTTATGTTGGATCCATCGGACCCTTCAATATGTTGCTTGGGACATACTTGTGCGATCACTCCAGATTGACGCGGCTCAACATATTAGGCTGCTGGGTGTACTATCCGCTGCGAGTTCTGCCCATTTCCACGCGAGATCTCTTGGATATGAACTATATTTCAGGCTGGCGCAACTATGGGGTGCATATTGCGAATCTGAACAACGACGAATTACGGGTGCCAAGCTTTCCGACGCAACTCTATAGATAGGACGACGAACCAAGAAATGCACCGAAGTTGCCGAGTCGGTCAAACTTGTTAACAAATCACCTTCGGCAACTCGGTGATTTCAGCCGTTCTGCCACGGAACCTCACGCTTACATGATTCGCAGACTTGCACAATACGTTGCAGCACAATGGCGTGCGATGCTCCGTGAATCCACAATTCCGGCCCCGCCATTCAAAGCAAGCAAACGAACCGCGACGATTATGTACGGGCTCTGGTATGGACGGGTGACTCCCAATCACGCTCGCAAGCTGGCACAGGATTGGGGATATCCTGATGATCGAATCGAAGACATGATTGCTAATGCGACTGCCGAGCCCTCATACTGGAGTCAACACTTTCCCGCGGACGCAGACGAAGCATCATGTCGCAATTAACATATCAATCGGCTGTTGAATTCATCCGAACATGGGGCACTGATTCACAGAATCCACCATACGATTTCAATGGTGTGGTGCATTTGATGCTTGCGGCTCTGGACAATATTCGCGAACACGCACTGGAGAATGAACTCGACGATATCGGATATTCGATGACGGATGAACAGCGGTTCTTTCTCAAGAAGATCGCCGATTGTGCTTGTCGTGTTAGTGATGCTAAGATCAAAGCTGAAGATGATTGATCACTGTCACCGTCAACCGACGATGGGGCAGAACCAAGCGGTGAACCGAAGTCGCCGACAGCGAGTTTTTTGAAATCATAGTTTTCTGGCGGCGACTCGGTTACCGCCGTCGTTATTTGGCTAAACGATGGATGCTCAACGATATATCGAAGTGACGGGCGAAGGCTGTTTCACCGAAACGGCGAGTCGCTACGTTGCCGAGGTGTCCTTCGAAGTTCGCGCCGCAAAGAAGGAGACTGTTCTCGAAGAGGTTCGCGAATTCTGGACAGCAGCAATCGCATCGCTTCGCGAGAACGGCATCGCCGATTCTGAGATTGCCGAGGGTGGTATCGACTATTTTCGGCCTTGGTATTGGCGCAAGAAACCCGGCCAAACTGGTACACGAAAGATCATTCTGAAGGTTCCCGACTTTGAACGGCTCAACACTGCACTTGAAGCTCTCGAACCACTTCGGTCAGGCGAGCGACGTTCGCTCACGGTCGATTTAAAACAACCAGAGTTCGATTCTTCCTCGGATGTCAAATCGAATGCACTATCCGCCGCATTCAGTGATGCGAAAACCAAAGCGGAAACATTGGCTCAACAAATGGGCGTCAAGCTTGGCGACGTCCTGCACGTAGAAGAAGGGCGAACTGCTCGACGACGGTCAGGATTCAGTGGTGATGATGACTGGTATGGGGACGGTGACCGTTTTGGTGGCTATGGCGGCGCTGTCGTTCTTGCCGCTGGCGGTGGTGCGGCAGGTGATGACGATGACTTTTCACCTGCTGATCCGACGCGCGACATTTGGGTAAAATGCCGGGTGCGGTTTTCGGTCACATCAAACGCTTGATCGCCAATCGCCAAATAACAAAAAAATGCACCCGAGTCGCGAAGTCGGGCGTTTTGACAATTGAGAGTCTCTCGTCGCGACCGGGTGATTTTATACGTTACGGCTTGGAGGTTGCCGACACAAATGTCCGAAGATGATCACGCAACTGCAGAGCGTTCTCTCGACATGCAGTCACGGGCTCGCGATGTGCCATTGCCGCAAATCCCAGCGTACCAAGAATGGTCGCGCCGGAAGCTCAACGAAGTTGTTAGCGCAGCACTCATTGCGCATCTGGATGCCACAGCAATGTGGCTACTACCGGAAGACATCGCGGCAGTCGGTGACGATGAGTTTGACGAATTGCTATCGGACTTAGAGTGACAACTTGTCCCTGGCGAATATGCCCCTGACAATGGTCGCCGAATGGAAAACCGCCGTAACAATGCCGTGAACCGAAGCGGCGAAATCGGGCGGTTTTGAAATTGAAAATCTATCGTCGCCGCTCGGTTACGGCTGACGTTCCCCGATTTGAATGAGTCCCGGCTCCTCGCATGAGATACAAATTGTCGACTCTCTTGCTGCTTGTGACGATGTTTTGCTTGCTAACGCCATTCGCTTTGAAGGTCGTGAAAGGCGCGCAGGATGGGAATCCCCTATATGTGCGACTGATCACCGTCGCAATATCACTAGGGATTCTATGCTTCCCTGCCGTTAATGCGTTCGTTGGCTTGAAAATATCGAGATCTTTGGGTTTTGAATCCCACATTCCAGCAATTGCTTGGGGCGTATTCTTAGGCTTCCTTTGTTCTATTGGATTGATGGCGGTCGCTGCCTACTGGCAAGGTGACCCTTCCCTTGTACTGGTTCCGCTTATACCATGAATCGAAGCACTCGAAGGTAGAGCCCTCGAATCGACAAGAAACGGGGAACCATGCGTTGCAACGAAGCCGCCGAGCTAGTCCAACTTACTAACCAATCAACTCCGGCGGCTCGCTGAACGCTGCCGTTATTTGGCTCAAAAATGTTCGCTGCACCGCCCGTCGCAAACCTACTTGTGATCCGCTCGTCGGACATCGATCGCGCAGTGACATTCTACCAGCAGATGGGCATGCTTTTTGATCGCCACTCGCATGGGAAGGGGCCGGAACACTACGCTTCCGACATCTGTGGATTCGTGTTCGAGATCTACCCGCAACGAAATGTTGACGACGTCACGACGAATGCGAGAATTGGGTTCAATGTTGACGATGTGGATGGCGTGATTGATCTGCTCAGTAAAATTGATGCTACAATCGTGACGGAGCCAACCGACACCGAATGGGGGCGCCGTGCTGTCGTCAGGGATTTTGATGGCCACACTGTTGAACTCGTGACGCCCGTGAATCGCGAAGCCTAAATCGTGGAAAACTACAACAACGCAAACCGCACCGACGACGCGAATGACGCCAAATAACAATGCCGTGAACCGAAGCGGCGAAGTCCGGCGGTTCTGAAATTGAAGCTCTTTCGTCGCCGCTCGGTTACGGCTGACGTTCGTCCTTACAAGGAGAGTGACTCCAGTAACTCAAAACTTCTCGACTACCGAACTAGTTCGCGCGATGCGCGAACACGATCCAAATTCAGACATGCCCTTGATTCAGATCGCCGATCTCGGCGCGCATCGCCTGAAGCGGTTCCGCGAGATTGCGCATTTTGCCCAATGCGGTCTAACCGAGGATTTTTCTTCTCTTCTCAATTTTGCCGTGTGGATGCTGTACTTTGTAGATCACGGAACTGATGGATCGATCATTGACCGTGTCTCTGAAAACGCCATTTGTCAGCCTATCGGATACGATGAATTTGAACGAATCTTGTTCGGCATCAATGGAAACCTGAAATCGCCGATTCCAAGCTTCCTTTCGCTGCCACAATCCTACTCGACGGCAGTCAAAATCTACGAAGGCTGGATAGACAATCCGAAAACTAGGTACAATCTACGTTCGACGCTCGTCTGGGAAACTGGCGATCGGATGATCGCGCTTCATACTCGATTCCAGGTTTGACGGACGAACCAAAAAATGCACCCGAGTTGCCGATCGGGCGTTTTCTCACGTCAAAGTCTCTTGGCGGCAACCGGGTGATTTTGGCCGTTCGTCCTCAAAAGCAAGTTAATGCGATACTCACTGCGATTTTTGTTGGCACTCACAAGCTTTCTCGCGTTGCTGATAGCATTCAACCTTCGCGTGGAAACTTCGGGCTACGTCAATGTTCTCTCACGTCCGATTGCAAGAGACGCCTGCATGAAGAACGAATGCTATAGGGCGGGATTTCCGTTCACTTACGTAACTATGTCTGTCGTTGCACCACATGCGGAACACGGTACTTTGCCTTGCCCAACCAAAAACACTTTGCACACTGCCGGGATAGTTGGCGATCTTATTTTCGCGATCATGGCTCCTATTCTTGCTGGAATCGTAGCGCAGAGAATGCCTGGTTGGCTACTCGACTATTTTAGAGCTCGTGCAGAGAGGAAGGGACTCGATTCTCTTCTTGCTCGTTGAGTCCGTTATGGTCTGTTTCTCATAGTAACAAACGACGGACGAACCAAGACATGCACCCAAGCCGCGTTGGTGCGTTGACTTTGTAAAATGCATCACTCACGCGGCTGGGTGATGTCCAACGTTATTTGCGAGAAGCAATTGAATCACTGCCCGATTTGCACAACACCAATTGAACGACCTGCCACGATTTTCCTCTGTGGCAAAGTCGCGGTTGCTACCGGCGGAGATGGCTATATAAAGTCGCGTAACGCCGTTCGTGTAGCGACATGTGATGCTTGCTTTCAGGATTTGCGCTCACGTGAAAAACGAATTGGTGCACTTAGTGGCATCGCATTCGTGTTGTGCATTCTCGTTGTGATCCTCGCTATACTGGATGTGTCTTCGATTTACACAATTGCTACTGTGTTGACTGGAATTATCACGGTTAAAGTAGCTAAGATCGTGGCGATAAAACCATGGTCAAAATTGCGAGAATCGGGATTGCTCGATAGACTGGAGACTGTGGGACTCGTAGCACTCGATCATCGTATGTTCACTGGAGAACCTTACCTTTCTCCTCGAACAAAGGTTACGCGACGTTTCAACGTCATTGAATTCGCAAATAACAATGGGTTGGACGCGGAGGCCTCGAGCTGAGGTTTTTCGAAGTGGTGAGTCGTTCGCTCGGCCCCGGTCAACCCTGCCGTTCGTCGACACTAGCCACGTCTGTACTTTCGCCGAATCATTTCCAATGGTAAATCGCTTGGCTGTCGCTCTGGTTGCGCTGACGGTGGTGGAACGCGTATTGGTTGCGCGCGGTCTTCTGCCGTGATGGCATAATCTTTGCCGCCGAAGATTCGCTGCCCCCAATAGACCATGAATTTTCGAGCGACCGATCGTGCATGCCGCCGTACAGTCGACGACGCGATGCACTTCGCCACTCGGCTGACCGACTGACAACGAATAAATCGACGGCCATGGTCTAACTCGCCCCCGAATGCCTTCTAGCGGCGCATAAATCGACGTGACCTACGCGCTGACATATCGCAAATACTGCGATCTGAGTTGCTCATCCAGCTCGCATTGCCTACAATATGTCTCAACGTCGATCAGAATCGTGCGCGTTTCACCACTACTGAATGGTCGACGAACCATGCGATGAACCGAAGTGCTCGAACGGCCTTCTCACACCACAAAGTCCCCCGCTCGCACTCGGTTATCGCAGCCGACTATGAAGTCCTGGGTTTTGCAAGTGGTTTGACCAATAAACTGGTCTTTTTGTTTTGTTACATGATAAATATTCCCGGTAGGTGCCTTCGTCGGAGCCGCCTGTCGGTCGCTCACCCCGGCGCAGCGAGTCTTCGAGCGGAGCGCATGGCGACCGACAGGCGGCGCAGATGAGGGCACCGGTGCCTTCGTTGGAGGGCTTTGAGGGAGCTTGGCCCTGGCGATCGTCGACTGCGTACAAGGATGTTGATTAAACGACTATTCGAGGTGTGAACGCTCTTCGGTCTTGTGCGCCTGCTTGAACAGGTAGCGTCCCCTCAGTTATCCATACACGGTTCAAGCATCTTTGATTCGATGTTGTTCCGTTGGCTATAGCTTGCCTGGAGGCTTCTGTGAGCAGCAAGCTACCTTCCGTTCGACCGCACATTCTTTAGGGCGACGTGTCTGAAGCTTCTGTGAGCCAGGTGCTCACGTCCTAGTGAAACCTCAGTGTCAGTTTTGATCGGTGCTGAGTCGATTGGGCAGATCTTCTCCTTGATGGCGGTCTGTCAATCGCTGGTTACAGTTGCTCCACGTTAAGGTCAATGGTTTAAAATGATGTTATCGCTTGTTGTTTAATCAATGGTCCAATTCGTTCTCCGATCTCATGATCAGCCACGCATACTGGTTGTCCAATGAGTTGTTATGTTGGCGAGCAAGGCCCATTCGTTCTCCGATGTCACGTATACACGCGCATCAGGCGGCCGATACGGGCTTTCTTGCTCGCCTTGGTTTGGTTGTAGTTTGTTTGCCAGTTGCCTTCGGCTTGGTTGCTGCTGTCTTGCTTAGCTTGTCCGATTTCACAGTCGCTTTGGCTTTCGCTTGTGCCCTTTCCTTGGCAGCAGCAGCTTCTCTAAGAACACGAGCTTCGCGGCGAAGACGACTCTTGCGTTGGTCGCTATTCTCCTTGGGCTTCATCTCCGAGAGCGTAGCTTTGAGAGCCGGGGACATGCGTCCGAAGGACTCAGTGACTTCAATCATGCGTTTCGGATCCCAGTCTTTGTCGTCACGCATCAATGCCCAGGCTATGACAGCGATCTTGCGGGCAAGTGCAACAGCCGCCTTCTTCTTGCGTGTTCGCTGCTTGCCGTAGACTCGTTCATAGATCGACTTGGCCCACGGGTTGTATCGCAACGAAGCCCAAGCACACTCAACCAGGATCGTTCGAGCTAGCGGATGACCAGGGAGCGGAATTCTCGTTGTTCCTCCGACGGCATGTGGACGGCCTTCAGTTCGTTCAGCGAGGCCATACGGGCCAGCTTCAGCGCGTCGTCTTTGTCAGTCTTACGCTTCACGTTCGACCACTTTCAAGCGTCTTCGTTCGTCAAGCAGACGAGGGTTTTAAGTCCTTGGCTGGCGGCCAGATCATTGATCCAGCCGGAAGGACCGCAAGCTTCCATGACGACGAGGTCGACTTTGCGTGACTTAAAGACTTTGGCTAGATAATCGCGTTCGGTGGCAGCAACTTGGAATTCGGCTTTGCGTGTTTTGGTGTCGAAAAAGCAGCACATTGTCTTGAATTTGCCGAGGTCAAGAGCGAGAATCAACATGGTCTGAAGCTCCATGGGTTTGGGGTTGGAAGAATGTGACAGTGGGTCGTTACAGCATCCGAGATCACGGGCCTGAGTCGCCAGATTTTATTATCGAAGACTCCCGCCCCAAAACCCAGGACTTACATGGATTCTTTCTTTGGGCGGATCGCGAAGACACTCGCTGGGGCCGCACATTCGCTACGAGCACCAGCGCTGAATCCTTGCGGCTGCTGAGGCACATCTCTCAACCAATGCGAAGTTGGCCGAACTCCGTCAATGCTGAGCACGTTTCCAGCTCAAACTCGGCTTCCTTTAATGGACGCTGGCCGCTGAAACGTTGCTTGGCGGCAACTACTCTGCGGCTGCGAACTATCCTCAACGGTTCTCGTTTGCCAACCGTTTTCGGCTGCGCGAACATCAAACGAGCCAATGCGCTGACAAACAGAGACCTTGCCAAAATCAGTTTGCACTTTGCCCCGGGAATCTGCTAAACTGCCTCTTGAAACCAACGAACCCCAAAGAACCAAGCGATCGACCGAAGTCGCCGGGTCGCTCGTTCTTTTAAAATACTCAAACCCGGCGACTGCGGTCATCGCCGTCGTTCGCCGTCCCAAAATGAATCAAGCAAGTCCAAAGATCAGACTAACCGCGACCATTCAAGACAAGCGGCGTGCACTGACAATTCTGTTCGCCCCGATTGCGCTAGTCGCGATTCTGGCAATGCTATTTTTCGTTTGCATTCCTGTTCTCATGTTTGCGTTGCCAGACATGAAACATCAGCTCACACTCGACGGTCTAAAGGAATTCCAATATTCATCTGGTTATTCTACTAGCAGTGATGCGAAACTAATCTACTGCGAAGACTCGCGAAGCGCTTGGAATGGCGATGGTTTGCTCAACGTTCACTTACGAGTTCCGACCTCAGCGATCAACAGGATTATCTTACAACCATTCAACGAATCGGCGTGGCATAAAGAGTTTAGACTGCCTCCATTTGAATCAAACGACTCAAGCAGGCCGCGTCAGACGGAAGAATGCTATTGGGCCAAATGTGGCGATTCTGGAGACTGGCGTCTGATAATTGTTCAACCTATATCGGGCGAGATCTGGTATACTGAATGCAACTCGTAATCGATCGGCGAACAACGCATTGAACGGGAGTTCCGTTGGCCCGTCCAGCTTGCTAATTAGTCCATCGACGGAACCCCGTTAACGCTACCGTTCGCCGACTAAAAGAGTTGCTGACATGAAAACACTATTGGCATTCATTGTATTGCTGTTCCCATCATTGGTTCATGCCGAGGAGCGTCCACGCGACTTGAAAGGCATTGAGGCGGCATTAGAAAAAACGCCGGATGACCCGATGCTGCACTACGGCAAATGCCGAGCGTTATTCGCCGATGGGAAGGAACAGGAGGCAATTGACCATGCTTCGATCGCGCTCGCAAAGTTCATCAAAGCGGACAACGACCTTGCCTGGATCGGAGTTGGATCAATCAAAACGAAACAGCACCGCATTTACGTACATTTCAACATGGGACCGAAAGAGAGGGCTGAACGCAAGGACGGAATCGTCCGGCCGTATAGCTTCCGCGTATGGGAGACGGGGGATGAACCTGACCTTGTTCACGTTCTTGATTTTGAGATGGGATATTCCGACGGCAAGGTTGCAACGGCTGCCATTGGGGAGATGACCCATCAAGGCCACGCGAATTACGGCATCATCGATCCGAAAAGCGACTTCGCGGCGGTAAAAAAGAAAGTGCTTGAAATACTAAGCAGATAAGCGGCGAACCATGGGTTGCAACGGAGGCCGCGAGTTGGCGTTTTTGAAGTGGAGAGTCGCTCGCGCGGCCCCGCTGAACCCTGACGGTTATTCGAAGAAGAATGTCTCCCACTCACTCAAACAACTTCTTCGCAACATGCTCGTGTGGGTACACGTCTACACCTCTAAAAGCAGCAGGCTTGTTTGAACCTGCGACTTGCCGCGAATGCCAATCGCTTGTGGTCGCCGTGCGAAGAGCGTTTCGCTACGATTACGAGCCGTGTTCAAACTGCGGAGCGGCACTCTACAGGTCGGATACCTTTGGCACCGGAAGGTACGTTATCGATGGTCCCTCAAAAATCGTTTGTCCGAAATGCAAGATGCCAGGAATGCTATTGACTTCACTCCCGCGTACCCATAGCGACGCCCGCTATGTATTCCCGAAAGCGGGTGACATAATTCACGCGACGCTTGGTCGAAATGGTAGGATCACGATTCCGCACATCTACACGTCGTCAGGTTCGGTCTGGTTCGAAAAGACGCCTAGTCTTCCAATCGGAACTGTAGTCGCAGCAACGGTTCTAACGGTTTCTACAATGGCTGTGAATCAAAACGAATTTGAGAAACCCCAACGCGGTATCAAGGACCTACAGCTTCGCTATAATTGCGTGTGCGATTTCGAATAACCAAGCGTCGGACGCGGAGCCGCCGGTCGCGTCGTTTCTGAAGTCAATGTTGATTGGCGGCGGCCCGGTCAACGCTGCCGTTCTCCCTTTCCAACGAGCCTACATGAAAATGCGATCTGTTAGCTTATGTTTGCTCTTCGTGGTTGTCTTATGTCTTTGCGAGACCGCAATAGCACAGCGTCAATGGGAATTGGAGAATCGTACTCCGCAACCTGATGATCTTATTGCGTACGTTCACGGAGAGGATGGCGGTCCAATCTCCGGCGTCGAAGCCAAGGTGGACATTCAACGTACTGTTGGCTTTTTCTCTGGTGCGGGAACACCTCCGATTGCCTCCCGTTCTTTGAGTAACGCCGACGGAGAACTGCGATTTTCTAGCGAATCCAACTGGCGGGATTGGATTAGGGCTGAGATTGCTGCGCGTGACGCAGATTCGGGGAAACTGCTAGACGAAACTCGTGAAACAGAATTCAAGGACTACCGCTGGACGGTTAGCGGATACTGGCCTTCTACAAACTCACGGATCGAGTTTCAAGCAACCGGTCGTCCTGACTTATGGCGTAACGGGGATTCCGTAGAACTGATTCTGCCAGCGTTACATGCAACAAGAATAAGGGCGGTTGCTGATGGCGATGGTAAAACCCTTGCAAACGTACGATTGTGGATAACCCAACAGCAACAAGCAAAGAACGTTCATTCGCAATGGGATAAGATTGGAGCGTATGCGTGGACAGATGCATCTGGCTTAGCATTGGTTTGGCTGCCTAAAGGATCCTATGATGTTCGCTGGGACACAACTCTATCTTCCACAGGTGCAACTGTTCGTAGCGATCTCAACGACATGCGAACCGCTGCTGAGTTCGGCGAACTCAAACGGCGATTGCCTCCAAGAAATGCCATGGGCGACCAAAAGCGAGTAGCGGCATTTAACCGCGGAGCATTTTGGTGGAATGAAAACCAAAAACCGTTGGTTGTGTCTGATGCGGAGCGTGATGTTTACGAACTCGCAATTGAAGCCCCGCTGGTAATTGTTCCCTAGTCTGTCAAAAACGGGAGAACCAAGCCATGCACACTGAGCCGCCGAGCTAGTCAACCTTACACAAACACCTCACCACGGCGGCCAGGTGATGGCCATCGTTATGGCTATGAACTGGACTGACGAAGAAATCACCGCCGTGAACTCGACGCTCATTCCCAAGGGCAAGAGACGCCAGCATCCGGTCGACCTTCCGCCGTCACCGCACGGAACAACGCCCAACGACGCTGCGGATTTTCGTGAATTCCCGCTGGTTCGCGCATCTGGCGTTGTCATGTCCAATGCCGATTTCGCGAAATCGCGATCACCGCCAAACGAATATAGTGTCGATCAATCGATCATGTTGACGTGGGTCAAATGCGACGAGGTAATTTTTGACAGGGCCCGTGTCTTTCACCGAATCGATGGACGGTTCGACAAATGTTCTTTTCGAAAGATCGGCACTGACAATTGCTCATTCGTCGGCACGTTCACGGAATGTGATTTTACGGGCACGTCGTTTCGGAATGCTCACCTTGTCGCCAACTTCATTAGATGCAAATTTCACTCGTGCAACATGAAGGTCGCGTCGTGGGGCAGTTCATTCGAGGAGTGCGAATTCTCGGACGCTAAGATCGACCCATTATTTCAAGATGTTCGTGAGGCTGCGTTATCGGCCGATTCCGCTACCTTTGTCGTATTGACTGGAAAGGTGCTTGTCGGCGAAACTCGCCACATCAGCTAGCAATAACAATCGGATGCACGACGAGTCGCCGAGTCGTGGTTTTTGAAGTGGAGGATCGCTCGCGGCGACCGCGTGATCCGTGACGTTCGCCGACTGAATCAAATGGATGCATACGCCACGATTCGTGCTGACGATGACACACAGCCTCTGATGCACGAGGATTGGTTGGCGTACATCCACAAGGCCACCGACTTGGTTCGGCCCGAAGGTCGTCCGGGACGCAATCCAGCGAACGGACAACCCATCATCCTACGCCGACCTGCGGATACCGTACACTTCATTGCGAATGGCGAACGGATGGCAACCTTCGCGTGGGGACCACCGGAATTCCATTGCATCAATATTGATTTCGATGCTGCAAACACGAAACTTGTAGCTTGAGCGTGCACGGCTCATTGCTTCGGCTTTGGACGCTACGCTCCATCAAATTGAATGGTGACGCACGGATGACGGATGTCTGGCTCACCCCTGCTTGTTGTTTCGCGATAAACTATACCGAAAGCGGGTCTCCCCACATCGATGGTTCCGTAAACGATGCGGCGAACCATGGGTTGCAACGGAGGCCGCGAGTTGACGTTTTTGAAGTGGAGAGTCGTTCGCCGCGGCCCCGCTGACCCTACCGTTACGCCAGACCAAAATCAACGCGAACACGGCAACACGATTGCAGCGGTTCACTAATCGGAGACACAGTTTGTGACACTTATGTCTTTTGGCCGAGCAATGCCGATCCACATAAACATTCTATCTCTCGTCGGGTACGAATCCGGAGCGCGGACTTGGTGCCCGCAAAAAGTCTGAATGCGCATAAACGTGCGATGATGACTGGATTCACGCTCTTCGGAAGGCAACTGGTGCTGACTTCGGCTATGACGCGGTGGCTTGGCGTGAGTTCCTAATCGAAAACGGCGACGAATTCGGATACACTCACCCGTATGCATATAAATCCGTCGATGTCGCAGTCCGGGCTGCATTGGACAATAGCGAAGTTTTGCAGGCACTCCAAATCCTGTCAGCGGAAAATGGTTGACAAAATGGCGTAACAATCGCATGCAACGGAGCCGGCGGTCGGGCCGGTTTTGAAACTAACGCATCTCGCGCCGGCCCGCTGATGCGTACCGTTACCCGACTGACTGATGGCAGACTGAACGGAGCATCACGCTTGAATGCTGACAAAGCCTGAAGTATGTCGCATGATCGTAGGACTCGTCGAGGTCAACGATGCGGATCTGCTTGACCAAGACGCAATCCTTTCTGCTGATGTATGCACGCATGGTGATCGTTCCGCGTTACGGACAATTCGCGATTTGATCCATCGGCTCTACCAGGACTTTGACTATTTGGAGTCGCCACGATTCATTGCCGAAACTGATGGCAAATCCGTCGCCTTCTCCAGCATGCTCAGCAAGCGGTACTCTGACCCTGTCCGACGCGCAGAGTGTCGACGTACGTACGCTGTTGCTCTTGGAAAGATATTGGATGACAATGATGCCTACACCCTGACGAAGACTGCAGATCACGAGTCTCTCGATCGACTGCGTGAAATGCTGAACTCGCTCGGAAATCCTGAGATGGGGTAACAATCGCGTGCACCGGAGTACGCGAGTCGGGCGGTTTTGAAGTTGAGACTCTTTCGCGCGTACCCGGTGACGCGTGACGACTATGAAGTCCTGGGTTTTGCAAGTGGTTTGACCAATAATCTGGTCTTTTTGTTTTGTTACATGATAAATGTTCCCGGTAGGTGCCTTCGTCGGAGCCGCCTGTCGGTCGCTCACCCCGGCGCAGCGAGTCTTCGAGCGGAGCATGCAATGACCGACAGGCGGCTAGATGAGGCACCGGTGCCTTGTTGGAGGGCTTTGAGGGCTTGGCCCTGGCGATCGTCGACTGCGTACAAGGATGTTGATTAAGCGACTATTCGAGGTGTGCGAACGCTCTTCGGTCTTGTGCGCCCTGCTTGAACAGGTAGCGTCCCTCAGTTATCCATCATACACGGTTCAAGCATCTTTGATGCGATGTTGTTCCGTTGGCTATAGCTTGCCTGGAGGCTTCTGTGAGCAGCAAGCTACCTTCCGTTCGACCACACATTCTTTAGGGCGACGTGTCTGAAGCTTCTGTGAGCCTGGTGCTCACGTCCTAGTGAAACCTCAGTGTCAGTTTTGATCGGTGCTGAGTCGATTGGGCAGGTCTTCTCCTTGATGGCGGTCTGTCAATCGCTGGTTACAGTTGCTCCACGTTAAGGAGTCAATGGTTTAAAATGATGTTATCGCTTGTTGTTTAATCAATGGTCCAATTCGTTCTCCGATCTCATGATCAGCCACGCATACTGGTTGTCCAATGAGTTGTTATGTTGGCGAGCAAGGCCCATTCGTTCTCCGATGTCACGTATACACGCGCATCAGGCGGCCGATACGGGCTTTCTTGCTCGCCTTGGTTTGGTTGTAGTTTGTTTGCCAGTCGCCTTCGGCTTGGTTGCTGCTGTCTTGCTGGCTTGTCCGATTTCACAGTCGCTTTGGCGCTTGTGCCCTTTCCTTGGCAGCAGCAGATTCTCTAAGAACACGAGCTTCGCGGCGAAGCCAACTCTTGCGTTGGTCGCTATTCTCCTTGGGCTTCATCTCCGAGAGCGTAGCTTTGAGAGCCGGGGACATGCGTCCGAAGGACTCAGTGACTTCAATCATGCGTTTCGGATCCCAGTCTTTGTCGTCACGCATCAATGCCCAGGCTATGACAGCGATCTTACGGGCAAGTGCAACAGCCGCCTTCTTCTTGCGAGTTCGCTGCTTGCCGCAGACTCTTTCATAGATCGACTTGGCCCACGGGTTGTATCGCAACGAAGCCCAAGCACACTCAACCAGGATCGTTCGAGCTAGCGGATTACCGCGTTTGGTAATGCGACCGTTGCGGTCCGTCTCACCGGATTGATACTGACGTGGTACGAGCCCGAAGTAGGCAGAGACTTCACGACCGCCTTGGCGAAGCGATGGGGATCGTCGTGCACGCGACCAGGATCTCAGCTGTCCTGGGGCCGACGCCGGGAATCGTCATGATACGCTGGATTCGTGGATCGTTCTTACCAATGGCTTCCAGCTTTTACGACCAGTCGTGCTGAGCGGTGAGTGCATCGAGCTGTGTCAGTTCGATGTCGAGTTCAAGCTCGCCACAGTTCATTGGCGTTACAGTCCGATAGTGGCTTGCGGAAAGAGTTGATCAGCGTACGTCCAGTGTTCCATGCTTTCTCGCCGGTGTCGATAGTGATGCCATGGTTTACGAACCAAGCACGGATAGCGCACTTCATCTTGCAGATACGATAGTCGAGCGTCTTGCGATACTTGACCAGGGAGCGGAATTCTCGTTGTTCCTCCGATGGCATGTGGACGGCCTTCAGTTCATTCAGCGAAGCCATACGGGCCAGCTTCAGCGCGTCGTCTTTGTCAGTCTTACGCTTCACGTTCGACCACTTCCAAGCGTCTTCGTTCGTCGAGCAGACGAGGGTTTTAAGTCCCTGGCTGGCGGCCAGATCATTGATCCAGCCGGAAGGACCGCAAGCTTCCATGACGACGAGGTCGACTTTGCGTGACTTAAAGACTTTGGCTAGATAATCGCGTTCGGTGGCAGCAACTTGGAATTCGGCTTTGCGTGTTTTGGTGTCGAAAAAGCAGCACATTGTCTTGAATTTGCCGAGGTCAAGAGCGAGAATCAACATAGTTTGAAGCTCCATGGGTTTGTGGTTGGAAGAATGTGACAGTGGGCGTTACAGCGATCCGAGATCACGGGCCTGAGTCGCCAGATTTTATTATCGAAGACTCCCGCCCCAAAACCCAGGACTTACATGGATTCTTTCGTCCTTCAGGGCCGCTTTTGCCATGCGACGGCGTGCCAGCTACAATAACGCCTGGAGGAAAACCGATGTCACTTGAAAGCATGCTCGCATCACTCACGCCCAAAGAAAAATTGAACGCAATGGACATTTTGTGGCGGGATTTGTCTGCGAATCCAGCTCGACTGCCCTCACCCGACTGGCACGGCGAGGTATTGGCCCATCGGATTGCGAATCCTTCTAGTGGGCCCAGACTTTCGATCGACGCTGCCTTCGACGACGTCAGGGAGCGACTGAATGAACGTCGAACTCAGGGATGAGGCACGTGATGATCTCGTGGCGGGTGCCGTTTTCTACGGTGAGCAATCTGATGGCCTGGACGGATATTTCCTGAAATGCCTACGAGAAGACATCGAGAAACTCGAGTCAACCGGCGGCATTCATGAACAATACCGCGGTTTCCACCGTTCTTTGTCAGAACGTTTTCCCTATGCGATCTACTATTTGATTTTTGAGGAGCTTGTAGACGTCGTTGCAATTTTGGATTGTCGCCGCGACCCGGCAACGATCAATTCTCGACTCGGACGAACCAAGCCATGAACCCAAGTCGCCGATCGCGCGTTGGGTTACATCAACATCAACCTCGGCGACTGGGTTACGGCTGCCGTTATCTGGGAAGCGAATTGCATTCCTCGCTTAAGATATTCTCTTGCTACGTTACTAATTCTTGTGACGCTCGGGGCTGTCGTCGTCCGCTGGTATACGCTTGGCCCCAAAGACGGTATTGAAGAATGGACGGAGCACTGTTTGCTCGAGTATTCGGTTGGAATTGCTGAACTCTCATATCAAAAAGACCGCTGGAATACAGGAACTGTAATTTCCGGAGACGGTAACTATTGCCATATTTGCGAGGGGGGCCGGATCTTGAATTCAACCGGATCCTGGTACTTTTCTATCGCGATCCAGCTTCCCAAAAAACTTGAACCTGGACTGACACTGGACCTGAAGAATGTCCATCTGGCTCCTGATCGCGAGATTAAGAAACTAACACCCGGCGAGACTATTGTGGTGCAATTCGGGCATCCTTCTGCATGGGAACTCTCAAGTGTTCAAGATGCTGTTTACGGAACACTTACCGTAGACTCCATCACACCTGAAACCGTATCTGTCTCGATTGATGCACTCTTCAACCTTACAGGTTTTGGCCCGATGGATGGTTCGCGAGAACTGGAGATCGATCGAAGATTTGAATTGCGGAGACTGGAACCACAGAATCCGCTTTACCAACTCCCAAGAACATCCCAGATAACCAAGGAATGAACGCAAGTCGCGTTGGCTCATCGACCTTGCTAAAATGCCAACTCACGCGACTTCGTTATTCCAAACGTTCTTTGGGTGGATCGCGAAGACACTCGTCGGGTCCGCTCACTCGCTACGACCACAAGCGCTGAATTCTTGCGGCTGCTGGGGACATCTGCCAACCAATGCGAGGTTGGCCGAACTCCGTTATTGCTTCGCACGCTGCCAACTCAAACTCGCTTCCTTTAATGGACGCTGGCCGCTGGAACATTGCTTGGCGGCAACTACTCGGCGGCTGCGAACTATCCTCAATGGTACTCGTTCGCCCAACTTCTTTCGGCTGCGCAGACATCTAACGGGCCGATGCGCTGACAAACAGAGACCTTGCCAAAATCAGTTTGCAGGTCGCCCAGGGAATCTGCTAAACTGCCTTTTGAAAACAACAAACCCCAAAGAACCAAGCGATCGACCGAAGTCGCCGAGTCGCTCGTTCTTATAAAATAATCAAACCCGGCGACTGCGGTCATCGCGGTCGTTATGCGTCAGGAGCATTGTCGTGCAAAGATTTCGATTCCTAGTGATCTTTAGCGTTGTGGGTCTGAGCGTCGGCTACATTAGGGCCGACGAGGACGTTGCACCAGCGCAATCGAAAGGCCATTCTCAATGGGTTGGCTCATGGCAATCGTCCGAAGAATTCAACCGGATGCTTGGCTTTGGCGGTGACGAAAGCCGTCGCGACGCCGTCTGCGACCATCCAACTGCATTTCGACTTTCACTGGACAAGGTTGTCGGGCAAAACATCAACGGACGCGTATTGGCGATATATCGTGACATCATTTTTCAGCGAATGGACCATCGTATTGTCGCTACAGGAAAATGGGAAACAGAGTTCGATATCGACCCCGGGATCGAGACGGACTGTTTTGTCACGCATCACAATGGCTCTACATACCTTTGGGTTGGCGCACCGTACGCCGTCGTGTTTGGGGGCAAAGTATCGTACATCAAAGGTTTTGACCAGAGTCATGACGTGATGGTAATTGACTTCAATGTAGAAGAAGAACACCGTACGCCAGACAGTGTGGCCTATAAGCGAAAACTGAAGTAGTACATAAGACGCATAACAAGGGCATGAACGCGGAGCCGCCGAAAGCGCGTTTTCAAGATTGCCGTTTGCACCGTTCCGTATTTGCTCGTGGCGCTATCGATTCAGTATTATGAATACGATCGCCTCATGCATGGAATTGAATTTTGGTTCTGTGTTGTAATACTGCCCGCAATGGGTTGTGTATACGCAATGAAACGCGGGGCAGCATCGCTCGATGATGGAAAAAACGCCCAATAACAATAGATCGGGATAGGGTAAAGAAGCAGGAAGATGATCAACACCGTAACGAGGTTGCTAGTCTAAACCCCCGTCCGATAGGTGGCGAAATTGTCGATTCACACGCACTTCCGGCTGATGCGGCACTGTGTCCGTTTTGCGCGGAGGCAATCTCGATCCCGACGGATAGATTGCAATACGTTTTTTTTCGCGTCAAAACGGTCTATGCGCTTGGACCGCTGTTCGGCTGGTTCCTGGCCGCGACCTCGCTATAACTAAGTGATGTCAAACAACTAGGAACACTCAATGACCGTCGACCAACTGATATCTGACGCGGCTTCGCTACCTCCATCCGACCGAATTCGTATTGCTCAAGCAATTTGGGATTCTCTGCCTGGGGACGCTTATCCGGCCCCACAATCCGAAATGAAGACGGAACTTGATCGTAGAATGGCACAGTATCGGGAGAATCCAGAGAGCGGTATGACGATTGATCAGCTCCGTGGCCGGCTGGAGGCCGATCGGGCCAGATGAATGTACGTCTTGTTGATGAGGTATTGAATCAACTCTCCAACGCATCACCGATGAGCAGGTCGATGACTTTGTCGTACGTTGACCAATCGTGACATAAATCTACTATCTGAATTGCTCATCCAGCTCGCATTGCCTACAATATGTCTCAACGTCGATCAGCATCGTGAGCGTTTCACCGCTGCTGAATGGTCGACGAACTATGCGATGAACCGCAGTGCTCGAATTTCTCGCACAGCAAGTCCCCCGCTCGCACTCGGTTATCGCGGCCGTTCTGCCAACAATTCAATGCTCGTCCGGACACTACAAACTATCGCACTGCTTGCAACCGCTACTGTGGTTGCCGTCGCGATCTACTGTGGCGCAAACGGCATCAGATCGGTTGATGACTTCCACAACTATCGCGTGATGCGGTCCGTAGACGATCCGATCGTGATCGCGCTTGCTGACGGAACGTTGCCTGCAGGCGCTACGACACAAGAGATGCTCGCGATTGCGTCGCCGCAATGGTCCGAGAACTATGGACGCTGCGTGATCTATGGATTCACATCCGAACGCAGCTACGATCATCAAACGATCGTAACCATTGACGGTCGTGTTGCATCTGCACACGTTGGCAGCTGTACGTGGCGATGGTCGTTTTACGACAACACACCCGACGATATTGCGGAGGCGGTGGGACATGTGCGCGTTTTGCGCGCGACGATGGAGAGAATGCCCAAATATGCGCACGACATGCAACCACTACTCGATGAACAACTCGATTTCCTTGGTGTTCAAGTGAGCTCCGTTAAAGAAGAGGCAGAACCATCGGTTGCAACGGAGCCGGGCTTGCAAGGTTTTACGAATGGACAATCAACACTCCCGCCCCGCTGAACCGTTACGTTCGTCGGTTCACAGGTTGTTCCAGGGTCATTGATGAAACATCGTGGACTTCTTGTTGTGATTGCGATTCTAGCCGGTATGGCTTTCTTGCTCATTCCTGCGATCCATGCCGCAAGGGAAGCGACTTCGGTGATGCACTGTTCAAACTCCGCCGAGCCGTTGGGAACGTTTTCGGCATCGCATCGTTTTCTGTTGCGGTAAAGTTTTTGTTGTCACTGGTCGCAAACCGTTGCGCGGTCGAGTGAAACGCGGAGGCGCGGAGATCGCAGAGTCCTGCCGCGTTCCCACTCCGCGCCCTCTGAGTTTCTGAGTCTCTGCGTTTCAGATTCTTCGGTAGTCCGAAACGGAGAGTTGCGGCGCGATCAATTGTTGCTCTGCCTTTCTTCGATCCACTACACTGCTAGGCAACAGGCCATTGTGTTGCTGGCTTGGAGACCGCTACGCGAAACGCGGTGTATCCAACGGATTCAACGAAATCGACAAATCAGGTCGACTAGACCACGACTACGCCGCTTGTGCCGACTCGTGATCGTTCACGTTCGTCGACCCAAGCCTTCCGTTTTGGAGCAAACGCACGTATACGCCAACAGGGTGCTGGTTTCACTTAGTAAAAGCCGTCAGCCGTCGATATCGAGTTTGGTCCATTTGCGCGCAGAAAGCTGCTTCATGGCTTCAGCCGTGATCCGAGGATTGTCTTTCAATGTTAACGACTGGAGCGCAGGCAGTTTGAGAATCTTCTCTATGGCCGCATCCGTTATATCTGTCGAACGTAGCGAAAGTTCCTTCAAGTTGGGTAGAGCGGACAGCGCTTCCAAACTAGCATCTGTCATCTGCGGTACGCTCCAAACGTCAAGTAGTTCAAGCGACTCTATTGAAGACAGATGCGTTAGTCCAGCGTCGCTGATCGAACCTAACTCGTGCAAGTAGAGCCGCCTTAGTTTGGGCAGTTCGGCGAAGACTTCCAGCGCCTGGTCATCCACACTGGGCAGATCGCGAAGCGTCAGTCGGTCGAGCTGCTTGAGTTCCTTAAGAGCCAGCACCCCCTCGCTGCCGAACCCTGGGCAACGAAAGATTTCCAGCTGCTTGAGTTTTTCCAGCTTGGCCAGATACATACCCGACTGGCTCGTGATTGCAAAATCTTGAATGAGCAAATTCTCTAGCGCGGCGTTCTTCGACAAATGCTCCATCCCATAGTCCGTGACGGCCGTGCTGCGGTGCTTAAACGACGTCAACTTTGTCAGCTTCGAAATCGACTCCAGCGTCATATCTCCGGCTTGCATATTGCCCCGCAGATCCAGGGTGCGCAAATCTTCGAGTCTGGCTAGCCGCCGCGTCGTGATATCGTTGAAGCCTGTCTGAATCAGTGTCAGACGCTCCAAGTCCTTTTTCTCGCAAATCTGCTTCAGTGCTGCGGCGCTCAGATTCGTATTAGACGAAAGGTCTAACTCTTTCAGCTTGGGAAACGAGCTAATAATGGCCTCTACACTGATATCATTGATAACCGTATTGACGAGCGCAAGGCTCTGCAACTCCGCGAGCCCTAGGAGATGATTGACCATCTCATCATTCAAGGTGCGGCAATTGAAAATCTGCAACTTTCGCAAGTCGGTCAATTTTCCGATGGCCTGTAGATCATCATCAGATAGGTTCGAGCCGTCTTGAACAACAACTTCAGTTAAGCGACCGTCGTCTTCCAATTTGATGGCAGCGGAGCCAAGCTCTTCCAAACGCTGCTTGGCCGCAGCTACATCTTCCAGCTTCGCGCTGCCGGTGTAGGGGGCTGCCTGCCGAGGTTTTGAATTTTCTGCAACGTCTTTTTTTTCATGGGAATTCTTGCAGGCGGTTAAGCTGGCCAATCCAACGGCGAAGATGGCAGTGCCCACGAGAAAACGAACTCGACAAATCATGCTTTCGACCTAGTTAAATTCTCTAGAATGGTTGGCCCCGGCATCCGAGCACCACAGAGGCAGTTTTGTGTTGGGTGGGAAATACTTGTCCAGTGGAAAATACTAAACCGCCGACGCTACCCAGCGCCGGCGGCTTGCCATAACGTCTAATTAAAGCTAACCAGCGCAGGGGCTTAGTCCATGCGGTAGCCGTTGCGGTAATTGGGCTTAATCAAGTCAGCCACGTGCGGCGTCTTCAGCGATGCCAAGTTGGTGACTTTAAGTTCCTTGGCGTCCCATTCCACCTTTTCGCCCCAATCGCCCATTTCTCCGTCAGCGCCACCCTTAGCAGCTGCCCAAACGGCCAAGTTTCCGAGAAGAATTGTCTCGGTCAATGGTCCGCCTCGATCTACAAAGTTGGAATGGCAGATCTTCGGATCACCAGCTTCCTTAGCGCGGAATAGCTCGTACATGTTGTTCACATCGTTGCTACCCTTGTTGACGGCTTTTTCGAAATCGACCTGTACCTTGTCGACGCCGCGCAGTTCGTACTTGCCGCAGTAGTCATCCGAACTATAGAACGCACCTTTCTCGCCGATGATGAACACGCCGCTGTTGGAAACATTGTCGATGCCCCACTTCGAAAACACTTCGGCTGGCGGCTTGTTGCCCAATCGGTCATACCACCAGAACGGAATTGCAGGACGTTCTGATGTTTCCGGAAATTCGAACTTGATGATCGAACTTGCGGGGAAACTATCAAAATCATGCCCCGTTGACTTGGCAACAACAGAGATCGGATCCCGCAGGCCACAGGAAGCAAACGGTACGGTTAGCTGGTGGCAAGCCATGTCGCCCAGTGCTCCGGTGCCAAAATCCCACCAGCCACGGAATTGGAAGCTGTGATAGAGGCCTGGCCAATACTCTCGATCGGGTGCAACGCCAATCCAGCTCTTCCAATCGAGTCGCTCGAGCGCTTTTTCAATCTCTTTCTTCTTGGCCGCGATGATTTCGCCGGCCTCTTCTGGATCTTCTTCCTTGGCTTGCTTACTAAACGTAGCCATGTCCATGCGACGCCCAGGCCCCTGCGCCCACACGGGTCGATTGCTCCAGGCGTAGACTTCTTTCAACGTCCCCAATACTCCCGATTGTAATTGTGCGATCGCCTCCCGCGAAGAATCGAGTGCCGTCCCCTGGTTGCCCATTTGAGTGCAGACGCCAGTTTCATCGGCAACCTTGGCCATTAATCGAGCTTCGTAGATCGTTCGCGTGAGTGGTTTTTGCGTGTAGCAACTCGCTCCCAACCGCATCGCCGCTAGTGAGACAGGGGCGTGCATGTGGTCAGGCGTGCTGATGGTACAGATGTCGATTTGTTTACCGTACTTTTCAAATAGTTCGCGGAAGTCGGTAAACTGTTCTGCGTTTTGGAATCCTTCGGACTTACCCTTACTTTCCAGTCGATCACGATCCACATCGCAAATGGCAATGACATTGCCAAACATGGACGCATTTTTGGAATCGCTGTCGCCCTTGCCACCCACGCCGATGCACGCCACGTTGGGCTTTTGATTGGGCGATTGGCTAAGCGCTGGCCGTACTCCGGCGGTGGCAAAGTAGCCAGCGCCAATCGCTGAGGCACTCTGAATGAAACTGCGGCGTGTTGTCTTGGACATTTTTGTTCCCATCTGTGAAACCTAATCGCGGTTGGAGGCGAATCTGCCTGTTTGGTTGGACGATCTATTATAGTGACAGCTAATATGTCCAGCAACGATGCCCCCGGGACGGCCCGATTTTGGGGAAAACAGACACTTCTCGCTGTTCATCACCGAGTTGCCAACGCATTTGGCCTTTATTATTTTGAAACTTCTCGCTGAACGCCACCACGAGATGGTATCTACCCTCCCGCGCAATAGACCTGACCATCAAAAGTGCACTATTTCGCGGGACGATCGCTAGGTGAGTTCCAGGAACCTAGCGGGGAGGCTGCGTTTCCCCTCCCCGAAAAGCTCGCTGAGCTCACTTTTACATTCTAGATATCAAGCGAACATCATTCGCCGCAGTGACTGAGCGCGAGTAAGCAGAAGGTAGTCGACAAGTTCGGATCGCCCTCCATCCATCGCGTGTTCGAGTTGGTCCAAGATCCGTCTGCGGCTTGGAGACTAGCCAAGTGCGATACCAATTCAGCTCTCCAATCGTGCTCGACCCCCGCATCATCAACAAGCTTGTCGATTCCGGATACATCGAGGGCTTTGGCAAACAAATGATAATAGTAGTACAGTCCGGCATCTCGCAAACCGGGATTTTCTTTGACGGTGTAGTTCTTTCTGATCCAGTCCATCGCGGCTTTGACACGCGGATCATCTTGTTCCAGTCCCGCATAGAGCATGCTCTTGAAACCAGAGTAGGTCATCGAACCATAACTGCGCAGACCACCATCGGGAGCTTCACCTGCGGCCGAAACGCCATCCTGCATGACAGTGTAATAAAAGCCACCATCGTTGATCTTGGCCGCGTCTTCAGAAGTGTTGTATTGACTCTCCAGGTTCTGGCAGCGTGACACAAAAGTTAGCGCTTTGGCGATTGCTTCGTCGTTCTCCGGATTTCCTAGCGAACTCAGAGCCTCAATGAAGAAGGCCGTGTTCGACAGGTCCGGCCTCGACTTACCTCCGTAGCCAGCACCTCCATACTGCATGTCACTCGGTTCAATACTATCCTCTTCATCGAATTGCTGTCCCTTGAGAAAACCAGCCGCTTTCTTTAATAACGCATCGTATCTCCCATTCTCATTTGCCGTTTGCAAACACAGAATGGCGACGCTGGTTTCATACATCATCAATCGAGAACCCTCGGCATAGATTCCGCCGTCTGGCTTAGCCGATTCTTCAACTAGTTTCAGAGCCTTGGCAACGGACGGGTCGGCGATCGAAACGCCATTCTTGATAAGTGCCGTAGCGCCCAGAGCAGTTACCCCAACTCCCATTTTCGGGCTGATCGCGCCTGAGGGACTCTGACCACGTAGTTTCATATATTCGATGGCCTTGGCAACCATCTGCTGCCTTTGACTCGTCTGCTGTGCCGCACAGTCCATTGGGTTCGCGCACAGAACAGAGACAGCAAGTACAAATAGCAGAAGTTTCTCAAGAGCGGGGCAGTACATGGGGGGCTTTCTATTGCGTGTTGATCTGTGACCGGGTCGGGAGCCTCTTCAGCTTAAATCGCTTAACCCATTAACAAACCACATGTTCCTACCAGCGGCATTTCATCGGTCGTGGGCTCGGCTGAAAAGACTCCCGACCCTAACTGCAACGACTGTACCACGACAACTCATTCGACTTTAAACAACCTCAAGCTAGGTAAGGTATCACTGCCTCATTCTCGATTTCGTTACAGTTCTGCGGTCAGATTTCTACATTGAGTTGTGCGATACGTTGTTTCGACGGAACGAAGCGGTAAGGTGCAGCGGTGAGATTTTCGCCACTCGAGTCGGAAGAACCGCCAGTAGAGAGTTTCGTGATGGCGTCATGATGTTTTTGGGAAAGATATGCGGGTGCGGGAACTCGGTCTGGGGATAGTGCATTTAGCGAGATAGACTGCGCCAGCTCATTTGTTTTCAGCAAAAAGACTTACCATAGTGCTAGCAAAGAGCCGATCGCACCCATAGAAGGTCTCTGCGCCGATCGGCGTGGTTACCCAAATTGCATTCGAACTGGAGCATCTGCTGTGTGGCGCGCTTTCTTTTTCGCGATTGGAACGATGTTAGTCATTGTGGGGGTCGAGTGTTTATTGATCGACAGCGCCATTTTAGCCTCCGACCAGCCCGAGGCTTACCATGTTAACCAAGGTTGGTTTCAGCAGTCTGCCAGCTTGATTGTTGCACCCGAGCGCGTCGTGAGGCCACCGGATTGGATTCCTTGGAGTTTGATTGCCTCTGGAGCAGTGGTCGTACTTTATGCAATGACATTGCCCAAACGCTGGGGCAAATCCGACTAGCTGGAGGGCAAAACGCGGTATCGAGCGCTGCCACAGGTCCGAAAACGGCCAACGCCAAACTTACTGGCACTTGACGCGGTGGGGCCTGGTGAATAGATTCCTTAGAATCTCATTGGATGATATTGCCAAGAGTTCAATTAGGAATACTAATACTTCACCTATCCGCTACTGTTTATGCATCTTCGCAATCTGAAAGTTTTTTGTGATGTGGTCCACCGACGCAGCTTTTCTCGAGCGGCGGCGGACAATGGCATTACGCAAAGCGGTGCGAGCCAAGTCGTTCAACACCTTGAGGACGAGTTGCAGGTGCAGTTGATTGACCGCAGCAAGCGTCCGTTTCTGCTGACGGCGGAGGGAAATGCGTTTCATACGGGCTGTGTCCAGCTCTTGCGGCAGTTCGAAACGCTGACCGAAGAAGTGCGTTCGATTGGGCATGAAGTGACTGGTCGCGCGTCGATGGCGGCGATCTACAGCGTGGGGCTGAGTTACCTACCGCAGTTGCAAAAGGCTGTCAAAGCGAAACACCCCAAGGCGGAAGTGCGATACCAATTTGGCCACCCGGATGAGGTGTACCGGCTCGTAGAGCAGGGGATGGTTGATTTCGGATTAGTGAGTTATCCGCAGCCATCGAAGACGGTATCGGCCACGGCCTGGTTGCAAGAGCGTATGCTATTGGTCGCACCGGCAGACCACCCCTTGTCTACCTCCGCTGAGATTGCGGTACAGGATTTGGTCAACCAGTCGCTAGTGGCCTTTGCGCCCAACTTGAGAATTCGCCATGAGATTGATCGCTACTTGCGACATCTCGGGGTCATGATGCAGATAGCCGCCGAACTCGACAATATCGATTCGGTGAAACACGCGATGGAAGTCAACGCGGCGGTTGCCTTCCTGCCTGAGCCGACGGTCCAAGAGGAGATCGCCAGCGGATCACTGATCGGCTTGAACTGTCCCTGGCTCAACTTGAGTCGTCCGCTGGGCTTAATTCAACGGCGTGACAGTACGTTGGGTCGCACTGCGCGGGGAGTGATCGAATTGATTTTGGAGTCTCCCTTCCGCCACGAGTCATCAGAGTGTGCCTCCGAAGCGACCGCGACTACGAACCATTAGTTGAACTAAAGAAGCAGAATCCCAGAGAAGCAGAATCACTGTTAGCAACGTTTTTTGAGGTAGTCCTCTCATGCAGCCACTTTTACACTTGCCACAGCGTCACGGCCTATACGATCCGGCCAACGAAAAAGAGAATTGCGGCGTCGGCTTTATTGCACACATCAAGGGCCAAGCCAGTCACCAATTCGTGCTCGACGCATCCACCATGCTGATCGCTATGGACCATCGCGGTGCCTGTGGTTGTGAAGCCAACACGGGTGATGGTTCAGGCATGTTAACGGCGCTGCCTCATCGTTTCTTGCGTAAAGTCGCCAAGTCGGATTTGAAAGCTGACTTACCGGAGCCTGGGCAGTACGCGGCTGGCTTAGTCTTTCTGCCCAAAGCGGAAGATGAAAAGCAATTCTGCAAAGCGGCTGTTGAGAAGATTATTTCCGAGCAAGGGCAGCGTTTGATCGGATGGCGTCCGGTCCCCACCGACTCGAAAAAGGCTGATGTTGGACCAACGGCGCTGCAAGCGGAACCGGCCATTGAACAGTTATTCGTAGCTGCTGCGGACGGCTTGGAGGGTGAAGCCTTTGAGCGCCAGATCTACACGATTCGCAAGCGCGCCAGCCACCTGCTGCGCAATAGTGAGACGCTCAAGCATGCGCTGCAATTCTACATTTGCAGTTTGTCGACGAAGGTCATTATCTACAAGGGCATGTTGACCAGCGGTCAGGTCTTGCCGTATTTCCCAGACTTGACCGACACTGACTTCGAAACGCACTTGGCCATGGTCCATAGTCGCTTTTCAACCAATACGTTTCCTAGTTGGGATCGTGCGCAGCCATTGCGTTTTATGAGTCACAACGGAGAGATCAATACCTTACGAGGTAACAGCAATTGGATGCGGGCGCGGCGTGGCAACGCCAGCAGTCCGTTGTTTGGTGACCAACTCTCCAAGCTGTTTCCAGTCGTTGAGCCACACTGTAGCGACAGTGGAACGTTCGATAATGTGCTTGAATTTCTGCTGATGACTGGGCGGACGTTGCAAGAAGCGGTGCTGATGATGGTTCCCGAAGCCTGGCAGAAGCATGAAACGATGCCGGAAGAAAAGCGAGCCTTCTACGAGTACTTCAGTTGTATGATGGAGCCCTGGGACGGCCCAGCATCGATCGCCTTTACCGACGGGCACTACATTGGTGCCGTACTCGACCGCAATGGCTTGCGCCCCAGTCGCTACTACATTACGACGGACGATCGCGTAATTATGGCTAGTGAAGTTGGCGTGCTGCCGGTGGATCCAGCGATTGTCAAAGAGAAGGGCCGGTTGCAGCCAGGACGGATGTTCCTGGTCGACTTCGAACAAGGTCGGTTAATCCCTGACGAAGAGGTCAAACATGAGTTCGCCGCCCAGCGCCCCTATGCGCAATGGTTACGGGAGCAGCGCATTACGCTCGAGGAGCTTTCGCCGAAGAACGAGACGCACGGGTTCTATCCGGACACATTGTTGCCACGGATGCAAGCGTTTGGGTATACGATCGAGACGATGCAGTTCATGTTGCTGCCAATGATTCAGCAGGCGCGCGATCCCGTCGGTTCGATGGGCAACGACGCGTCGTTGGCGTGTCTCAGTGATCAGCCGCGCATGATCTACGATTACTTTAAGCAGCTATTCGCGCAGGTCACGAATCCAGCCATCGATTCGATACGCGAAGAAGTCGTGATGTCGCTCGAGTGCTACATTGGCCCCGAACAAAACCTGCTAGACGTCACGCCCGAGCACTGCCATCGCTTACTAGTCCCGCATCCGATTCTTACCAACGAAGAGTTGGCTGCGATCGAACATATGACCAAACGTAGTTGGCGGACGAAGAAGATCGATATCACTTACGATCGTACCGAAGGCAAGGCGGGATTGCGAACGGCCCTGGATCGTATTTGCGCCGAAGCGGAAGCCGCCATTGATGAAAACTACACTTTGATCATTCTGTCGGACCGTGGCATCGGCCAAGATCGAATCGCGGTCAGCTCGCTGCTGGCCACCGGCGCGGTACACCATCACTTGGTACGCAACGCCAAGCGGACTCAGATTGGCATCGTGCTCGAGAGTGGCGAAGCCCGCGAAGTGCACCATCATTGTTTGTTGATTGGCTATGGAGCCGATGCAATCAACCCTTATCTCGCCTTTGAATCACTATGGCAAGCCCGTATCGATGGCTTGTTGCCTGGCGAGAAATTCGACTCGGACGAAAAAATCGTCGCCGCTTATCGCAAGGCAGTCGCCAAAGGCATGCTTAAGGTCATGGCCAAGATGGGCATTAGTACGTTGCAGAGTTACAAAGGCGCTCAGATCTTTGAAGCCCTCGGCTTGGGCGATGAAATCATCGATCGCTGCTTCACCGGGACTGCTAGCCGAATTCAAGGTGTTACTTTTGATGTGGTTGCTGAAGAGATTCTGCGTCGTCATCGACTGGGGTATCCCGAAGACGCTTCACACAAGCTGCCCACGCTTAGCAACCCAGGCGAATTCCATTGGCGAGCCGAGGGCGAGCGCCACGGCTGGGATCCGACAGCTATCGCCGATCTACAGATCGCCGCGCGAGCTGGCGACAAGAACGCTTATTGGCGTTTTGCCGAACATGTCAACAACGATAACAAAATGAAGTGTGCCCTGCGTGGGTTGCTCGAATTCAAGGCAGGCGTCGTCGGGCCAGCCATCGAGCTTGACGAAGTCGAACCCGCCAGCGAGATCGTCAAACGCTTCTGTACCGGCGCGATGAGCTTCGGATCGATCAGCGCCGAAGCGCATGAATCGCTTGCCATCGCCATGAATCGACTGGGCGGTAAGAGCAACACCGGCGAAGGTGGAGAGGACCCAGAACGCTTTAAACCGATGCCCAACGGAGATTCCAAGCGTTCGCGAATCAAACAAGTCGCGTCGGGACGGTTTGGAGTTACGATTGAGTACTTGTCCAATGCGGATGAAATTCAGATTAAGATTTCGCAGGGCGCCAAGCCAGGCGAAGGTGGTGAGTTGCCCGGCAAGAAAGTGGATCAAAATATTGCTCGAATCCGCTATAGCACGCCGGGTGTCGGTCTCATTAGCCCACCACCGCACCACGACATTTACTCAATCGAGGACTTGGCCCAGCTCATCCACGACCTAAAGAACTCCAATCCTGCGGCGAGGATCAGCGTGAAACTGGTCAGCGAAGTTGGCGTTGGCGTGGTAGCGTCAGGCGTTAGCAAGGCTCACGCGGAACATATCGTGATCGCAGGTGACGTCGGCGGCACCGGCGCTTCGCCATTGACGAGCATCAAACACGCCGGCTTGCCGTGGGAACTCGGTATTGCCGAAACACACCAAACACTGGTGCTAAATGACTTGCGTAGTCGCGTCGTATTGCAGACCGATGGTGGTCTGAAGACTGGACGTGATGTCGTGATCGCTGCTTTGTTGGGTGCTGAAGAGTTTGGTTTTGCCACCGCCCCACTAATCACGTTGGGGTGCATCATGATGCGCAAGTGCCATTTGAATACCTGCCCTGTGGGTGTGGCGACGCAAGATCCCGAGCTACGAAAGAAATTCAAAGGGAAGCCCGAGCATGTAGTTAATTACTTGTTCATGGTGGCTGAAGATGCGCGACAAATCATGGCGAAACTTGGCTTTCGTACCCTGGATGAGATGGTGGGTCGAGTTGATGCGCTTGACACTCGCAAAGCCATCAAGCACTGGAAGACCGATGGCTTGGATCTGACCGCGATGCTGACGCCTGCGAAGAAGTTGCGGCCAGACGTTGTCACACGGCATGCAATTCCACAAGAGCATGGCTTGGAACAGTCGTTGGATGTGACTGTCCTGGTTCCGGCGGCGCAAAAGGCCATCAATGACCTGCAGCGCGTGACTATTGAATCAGACATCATCAATATTAATCGCACCGTGGGTACGATCCTCAGCCATGAGATTGCCAAAGTGCATGGGCAAGCTGGATTGCCGGACGATACAATTCGCATCAAGTTGCGAGGCTCGGCAGGACAAAGTTTGGGTGCGTTTCTAGCGCATGGCGTAACGATCGAGCTGGAAGGCGATGCCAATGATTATGTGGGCAAAGGCCTGTCCGGTGGTCGCGTGATCGTCTATCCACCCAAGGTTAGCTCATTTGCGGCGGAAGAAAACATCTTGGTTGGCAACGTCTGCTTGTACGGTGCGACGGGTGGCGAAGCCTACCTACGGGGTCGGGCCGCAGAGCGATTCTGCGTTCGCAATTCGGGTGCCACAGCGGTGATCGAGGGAATTGGCGATCATGGTTGCGAGTATATGACGGGCGGTCGTGTTGTCATCCTGGGTGAAACCGGACGCAATTTTGCGGCGGGCATGTCAGGTGGTATTGCCTACGTTTGGGATCGCGAAGGGGATTTCTCGCTGCGATGCAATTTGGGCACCGTAGCCTTGGAGCGTATCGAATCGGCCGAAGAAGAAGCTGAAGTGTCAGAAATGATTCGTGTTCACGCTGATTTCACCGGTAGCGTCGTCGCCAAACATGTTCTGGATGACTGGCAGACTTTTATTTCGCAGTGCGTTAAGGTGATGCCGATCGACTACAAACGCGTGCTTGAAGAACAAGCTGGATTGCGCGAGCCCGCACTTGCCACCGCCGATAACGACTGACCCCACCGAATACGATTTTTCCAAGAAATACACGTTCCTCCATTGAAGTAAACAAGCATGGGCAAGCCAACAGGATTCAAAGAATACGATCGCAAGAAGGTACCTTGGCGGCTACCAGTCGTCCGCCTTCAGGACTATGGCGAGATCTACACGGAACCCGACGAAAGCCTCTTGAAAGAGCAGGGGGCGCGTTGCATGGACTGCGGCGTTCCGTTCTGTCAGTCGGCCACCGGCTGCCCCATCGACAATCTCATTCCTGAATGGAACGACTTGGTTTATCAGGGTCGTTGGAAAGAAGCGATTGAACGCCTGCACAAGACGAACAACTTCCCGGAGTTTACTGGACGTGTTTGCCCCGCACCCTGCGAAGGAGCGTGTGTCTTGGGCATTACCGACCCGCCGGTAACGATCAAGAATATAGAGAACGCAATTATTGACCGAGCGTTTGCGGAAGGATGGGTCGCGGCGAAGCCCCCTGCCAAACGCACAGGTAAGAGCATTGCCATCGTCGGCAGTGGACCCGCTGGACTAGCCGCCGCAGATCAACTCAATCGCGCGGGGCATAGCGTGACGGTCTTCGAACGCGCCGATCGCATCGGCGGACTGTTGACCTACGGTATCCCGAATATGAAGCTCGACAAGAATGTGGTGCAGCGCCGCTTGGATCTGCTGGCTTCCGAAGGCGTACAGTTCAAGACAGGCGTAGATGTTGGCAAGACGATTACTGCCGATGAATTGCGCCAGCAACACGATGCTCTGCTGCTGACCACCGGAGCAACCAAGCCGCGTGATTTACCTATTCCAGGCCGAGAGTTGCAGGGCATCCACTTCGCCATGGATTTTCTAACGGCAAACACCAAGAGCCTCATGGACAGCGACCTCGGCGATGGCAAGTACATTTCCGCCAAGGATAAGAAAGTGGTCGTCATCGGCGGTGGCGATACGGGAACAGACTGTATTGGCACTAGTCTACGCCATGGATGTAGCCAATTGGTCAACTTTGAATTGCTGGACCGACCGCCCACGGAACGAGCTGATGACAATCCTTGGCCTCTATGGCCCAGAATCTTTCGCGTGGACTACGGCCACGAAGAGGCTGCGGCTAGGTTCGGTGACGACCCGCGCGTCTACTGTGTACTCAGCAAAAAGTTCATCGATGATGGCCACGGTAACGTCAAAGGAATCGAGGCGGTACATGTGAAATGGGCCAAAGATGCCGATGGTAGATTTCAAATGCAGGAAGTGTCCGAGTCAGAACATGTCGTCGAGGCGGATCTAGTGCTGCTCGCCATGGGATTCCTCGGCCCAGAGCAGTACCTGATCGAATCGCTGGGACTGCAGACGGACCCGCGCAGCAATGTAAAAGCCGACCACGGCGATTTTGCAACGAGCATTGATGGCGTTTTCGCCGCCGGAGATTGTCGGCGTGGACAGTCGCTCGTGGTCTGGGCGATCAACGAGGGTCGTGGTGCAGCTAGAGCCATCGACATTTACCTGCAAGGCAGCAGCACATTGCCTGCGCCAGGATTGACCATGGGTACGGCAGCAGCCGTATCCGTATAGCGTATAGCACCGCGCTAGTACTGATCTTTCGGTTGGCGTTGTTGCAGTCGCCGATAGCAATGTCGCCCCCACGGATGCATGCGTGCGGTTTTGTCACCTGCCGCACAGAAAACTGTGTGGATCCAGCAAATCCAACGGTCATTCTTCCAATCAATTCATTCGGTTGCGGCCGTTTCCTTGAAAACTTGTCAGCAACGTGTGATAATACAAGGTAGGATCCGATAAGGGGCGTGTTGACTTAATGAGGGCGGTGCCATGAATACGAAGAAATTGCTGTTGCTCGTAGGCTTGGCCGCGATGACTTGTCTACCACCTAAGGCCCTGGCTGGAAACGGCTTTCCGTCGTTTGGTGCTTGGGCATATGGTACGAGCGGGTCGTCATACGGTTTTTCAAGCCTTGGGTTGCATCGAGCTAGCTATCGTTATAGTTATCGCCCCTCATGCTTCTATCGTTCTGCCAACATGGGCTACTCAAGTATCTATCTTCGCCCCAGCTACCATACGTTCTTTTCGAACTACTCCTGTGGTTACCCAACCTATTACAACACTTTTTACCGCAGCTACCGTCCGGCGGTTTACGTTAGCCCGATCGTTGTCCCTCGCGTGTATTATGCACCCGCTTGCTATCCGACGTACTCAGTCTATTCAATACCCATCTATTCGAGCACTTACTACGGCACACCCCTGTGTTCGACAACATCCGTGGGGGCGCAAGAGGCTATACAGGCTATACCGTACGCGGCTCGCAGACCTGCGATTCCCACGCTTCCTGAAGTCGGCGTTCAACCGAGCGCGCAACTGGTTTCCGCCACAGTGCCGCACGTCTCGCTCCCAGGCCAAGGATCTGAGTCGGTGGTCTCGCGTGAATCCGTTCCTGCGGAAATACTTGACGCTGCTGATGCAATTCTCCGCGCAGGGGGATATCGAGAAGCGGCGACTGCCTATGCGCAACTGTCCGTTCGCTATGGTGTGAATGAGACGCTAATGACGCGGCGTTTCATTGCTCAAATTGTCAGCGATGATTTGGAACAAGCCGTTCTCATTTCCGCCTCAGCTGATTTGGCTGGCGTGACACTATCACGGGACAGCTTGCCCGCCAGGTCGCTGCAGGCCTTAGGCGTCGACCAACAACTTATTGCCTCGCAAAGCGAAGCTCTGGCAGCTCGAGCCTATCAAGCGATGGACGATCACGATGCGTTGCAGACGCTCGGCACGTGGCTTCATTTGGCGGGCGACGACGAGCGCTCGAAAATTTTCGTAGCCCGAGCCAAACAACTATCCTCGCAAGCCGAGCAACCGGCCCACAATTCAACCGAGTTTGTGTCAGTCACCAAGTCCAGCGATGGCGTCTCTGCGCGGCCGCGATGAGCTTAACCACGCGCACCGCCTTCAATGGATGCACCTACCACCTACCCACCCCGCCGTGCCCTAACACGGTCCCACCTTCGGCAGGGCCAGGTCTATTTAGGATTGCTTAGAATGTTAAGCCCTTTCTCATGTCTACGAACGTTAGCCTTGATTGGGCTAGCCCTTGCTGGCATTTTTTCTGTCAGCGCAGCTACTTTCGCGCAAGGCGAAGCGGGACTACTCGATTTCAAGCGAGACATCCAGCCGATCTTGGAATCGAAATGTCTTTCATGCCATGGACCTGAAGAAGCCAAGAACGATTTCCGAATTGATGATACGGATTCTGTAAGCGGTTATCTCGAACCCGGTGATCTCGAAAGCAGTTCTCTGTGGACCGACTACTTGATCACGGATGACGAAGACATGTTGATGCCACCCGCCGATGATGTGCAGCCTGGTGGGCTGCTTGGCAGTGAGCTAGCTGTCATCAAGCTATGGATTGAAGAGGGCGGCCAGCACGCCTGGGTAGCGACCGAAGAAGCGCAACCAACAAGTGAGAAAGCGGAACCGGTTATAGATGCCTCGTTGGCCAAACGAATATGGGCGTTTCAAGGACTGTTTCACCCAGCCTCCGTACATTTCCCAATCGCTTTGTTGATGATTTCGGGTCTGTTCGCCGTACTTTCCTTCTTCGGCCGTAGTTCGTTTGAACCGGTGGCCTTCCACTGCTTGTGGATCGGTGCACTAGGTGCCGTGGCCTCCTGCGTCATGGGGTGGGCGTACGCAGCACACGAAGGTTATGGTCAAGGGTTTTCGTATGACATCCAAAACAGTGCCATTGATCGCCATCGTTGGCTGGGTATTGCCGTGGCAGTGATTGCCGTGCTGTTAGTCCCAATCGCCAAGAGCGCGTGTGAATCGGGTTCCGTCAACAAACGCATTCTGTGGGTCCTGGGCGCATTGCTCATCGCTGTCGGAGCGTCCATCACAGGCTACCAAGGCGGAGAGTTGACGTATGGCGAGGATCACTATGGCAAAGAATTCCGCCGCCTATTTCCTGAAGCTAGCTCGAATGTCGTAGTGCCAGCAGCAAGTACACCAGATGCATCCGATGGACAGGGCGACGGATCAGATCCAACGGCTGTGCCACCGACGCAAGACATTCAGGAATTATCCACCAAAGATGTAAGCGAAGCACCCGTAGACTAGTCAGTTCGAACGCTGAGGTTGCAATTGCCATGAAGATAATTGGCGGCTTCGCCGTGTTGATCAGTTTGGCAATGATGATCTTCGCGGCGCTGGCGTATTCAGAAATGCATACGGCTGCAACGGCAGTGACGCCGCCGTCGCCCGATGCGATGCCGCTGACAAAGATTGTCGGCCCCGAGTTGTTTGAACCTGCAAATACAGCTGCTAAACCTGCAGAGCTGGCGAGCATGACCTTCACTCGAATCTATATTATCGGAGGTGCTTCACTTGTCCCGCTTGCTCTTGGCATACTCCTATTGATAACTAGGCAAACCCCAAGATCGCCTAAATTGGGTAATGATTAAGCCGAGCAAGTTAGCGATTGGTCTTACTTGTTTTCCGGAATTCTCTCTAAAATGTTTTGCCCAAAGCGTTCTTGCAAATTCAGCTCGGGCATGTGGACATAGCCGATGTGGCATGAGCAACTGGCGTTAGGACATCGCCTGGGTTGTAGCAGTCTATCTAGTTCGTCTTGGTAGATGTTCCCCAACACCTCGGACACAAAGTGACAGCGTCGTACGTTGCCGTCGCCATCCACGGATACAGTGGTCAGTCCGGTGTCACAGACGCGGCCAAAGCTTGAGTGCCGTTTCGCGTTGATCGGATAAAGCGGATCTACCGCGATCAAGCGCGTAACATTCTCGGAGCTGATCGCCTGAGGAGAAGACTTGTACGCGTTAATCCACAGGTAAACATCTTCGCGCAGTTCGGCTCGCAGACTTTCGATGGCATCAACGTGTTCTTCAAGCCCAACTGCTCCCACACTATAGAGAACTCCAAGTCTATCCAGTGTTTGACATTGATCTAAGAACTGCTCTAGGCGCACTTCATCCGGATGATAGGTACACCACAGTGCCACCGCCTGGAGATTCGCCCGCTCAAGCCAGTACAGGTTCGCCGACAGGTTGGTTTGAATTGCCACGCGAACGACATGTTCATAATGGCTGAGACGTACGATCGATCGCTGATACGATTTGCCTCGAGCGCCTCGCCCCAGGGTGTAAAGAAAACACCGTGCGGACGATGATTGCGTTGGGATAGCCAATCAACAAATTTGTCCAGACAATCTCGATCATGGCGTAGCTCATCCGCCGATTCCTGCCGCTTGGCAAACGGACAGTAGTGGCAGGCATAATTGCAACTCGAGAGAGGGCCGCGGTAAAGGACGTTTATCCGATCCACTCGTAGCCCTCCATTTGGCAGCGCACGGCGTCTGAGTACAGCCATGGTCCGATGGTGTCTGACCATTCCAAACCTCGGGGCGTCAATTGGATTCTCTCATCCGAAATCTTGCACAAGTCGGCAGCTTCGAGTTGTTCGAGTTCAGGAAAGTCACAGATCAAATGCGAACCGAAGAACTGGTAGTACTGTAGCAGCGATAACCCCTCGGCCAAGAGCAAGGTCAAGATAACGTAACGGCGACGCTGTTCTTGTTCATCCAGTCGTATTCCGAACTTCGCGAACTGAAAATCGCTTGATGTCATTTCTGAGAACTGATGAATCAAGGTCAGAACAGATTTTTGTTTCACAGCGTAGGGCGAACCGTAGTGTAACGACTGAGTATAAGAGCGCGCACCGCAACCTAAGCCAATCATTCCGTCGCGCTGGCAGCTATAATCCGGCGCATCACAGATGGGCTGTACGCGATTTGCAACGGAACGCCGGAACATCCGCATGGAGACCTGCTCGTAGCCGGCGGCCAACAGTTCGTCGCGGGCCGCACGGTACAAACTCACCCGCGTGTCCGAAGGCTGCCGGTGTACTTGATTGAGCCCTGTCAGCGGTCGAACATAGAGTGGATACAGGTATATTTCTTCTGGTTCGAAAGCGATAGTACGTTGGACGGAATCGAGCCAGCTTTGCAGGGTCTGCGAATCGGCACCGTATATCAAGTCCAGATTGAGCGATGGAATCTTCGAATCGCTGATCCATTCTACCGCCTGAACGACGGTATCCAAGTTCTGGGGACGCCCCATCGCAGCCACGTCGGATGCATCAAAACTCTGTACCCCCATACTTACTCGTTCGACGCCATAATGTTCGAGTAGCTCAAGTTTTTCTCGAGTAACGGTTGCAGGTGAAACCTCGAACGACATCGGAATCCCAAGGGTAGGACGCCCTAAAAATCCCTGGATGGTTTCAAATAACCGCTGCATTTCTGACAGATTTAAGAACGATGGTGTGCCGCCACCGATGGCGATCCGGCTAAAACGCACATCCGGTAGTTCAGCTTGGATTGCTTTCGCTTGGCAATCAATGGCATCCAAGTAATATGAGACAACGTCCTGTTGCGGCTGCGAGAAAGTGAACAAGTTGCAGAAACCGCAGCGCATTTCACAGAACGGAATGTGCACATAAAGAAACAACGAATCCTGACGCTCGGCGCTCCATAATTGAGATAGACGTGGCGGATGCTCAATGGCACGATAGGCGGTTTTGTGTGGATACGAGTATGAGTATCCAACATAGGGTCCCTGTTGCAAGAATTCTTCCAGCGACGGCCTAGTCTTCGACAGCATGAGTCACCTCCTTGATTCGCGTTGCGTCGGTAACGTCCTGGTGGGGTGGAAGCAGAAAATGCGTATAGGGCACATCGCCAACAACCCGATGGTTCAAACGATGGCCACGATAGCCGTCTTCGCCGTAAGTCGTGCCGTGATCACTACAGAGAATGCAAAAAGTCGCCGCTCGATTCTGAAGAGCATTAAGCAGTGGTGCCAGGCAGCGATCAACATACGCCAAGGCCGCCAACTGACTATCGCAGGAATCTTGCGAGTTACCGTCGATGTAAAAATAATTCGGTTGATGAATCGCTGACACGTTGATAAATAGAAAGACCCGTTGTTCGACTGACACGGTCTGGAGGCGTTCAATAGCCACAGCACACTGGTTTTCAGTTGATTCGGGGCAGGTTACACCCAAGTTTGGTGCCCAGTGGCTTTCAGCGAACAAATTGGGTAGGACTCGACCAAGTGCGGTCTGTCGATTAAAGAAACCGACACCGCCAATACAAATCGTATGGTAGCCTCGGGCAGCGAGTGCGGCAACAAAGTTGTCTTGTTCAAAGACGAAAGTAGCCTCGGCCGTAGTTTCGCTACCGAAAAATTGGCTAGCCACGAGCCGCACATGTGGGCCAGGAGCTACTGGCGTCGGTAAAAAACCAGCGAAAAATGCATGGTGGGCAGCATACGTAAAATTGCCAGGAGTATGTCGTCGCTCCCAGCCCGTCTCTCCTAGCCACGGCGACAGCACCGGCAACTTCCCTTGTTCAAACGCCTGCTGGGCTACGTCAAAACGCAACGAATCGAGCGTAATCAGCAGAATATCCGCCTTGCCAATATGATGCTTCACGTACACCTCCAGATTATCCACCAGGCCGATCAATGTCTCTGCAGAAGCCATGTTGGGCGAAAAACTCTGATTCGGATTAGCAATCGCGTCCGTCAATTCCTCTTCACACATAACACGCCAGTGCGATTTATTTTGCCTGCTGCAATTGGTCTCAATCTGCTTTATAGTATGGTTTCACTCGCTGCAGGCGAGTGTACTCGGGAACGCGTTTTCAATCCACAAAGGAAGCGACCATATGCTATATCGACATGGCGATGTGTTGATTATGAAAGTCAGCAAGGTCCCAGCAGCAGCCAAGAAACAACAGCATCTACGTCTGGCAGAGGGAGAAGTCACGGGGCATAGTCACCGTGTGCTGCAAGCTGGGGCCGCTATCCTGTTCCGCGACCAGAACGCGTTGTTTTTGGAAGTAACCGCCGACCGTGCCTCGATCGTCCACGAAGAGCATGCGACCATCGATCTCCCGCGTGGGTTATATCGTGTCTGGCAACAACGTGAGTATACGCCAGAACGTATCATTACAGTTCGCGATTGAAATGATGTTGCTTAGGTGAGAATTCGAAGTGGCAAAGTCGAAACAGGATGCCGACGCGCAAGTGGTGGCCAGGATCGTGGAAGGCAAGGTGCGTGGGCCACTGTCCATCGAAGGCAGCTTGGATTTGTCAAAAACGGCAATCAAGAAGCTGCCCAGCGGACTGAACTGTTATGAATTAGATGCGTCCGAGACAAATCTCATCGATTTGCCAGCTGACTTGACCGTCGAATCACGACTGGTTTTAAAGAACTGCGAGCAATTGAAGCGACTTCCGCCGGGCTTGACCGTCGGTACGCTAGATCTAGAAGGCTGCACTGCGCTCGCTGAATTGCCCGAAGGCCTCGACGTATGGTTCTTGAACGTTAGTGGATGCCGCCAGCTAAAAAGTCTCCCGAAGAAGGCAAAAATTCGCAACGGTTCGCTCAATGTAGGCGGTTGTTTTCAGTTAGAAGGCCTGCCAAATTACCTGAAGAAGCTTGGAACGCTCGACGTTAGCGATTGTCCGAAGATCCGCAGGCTTCCATCGAACCTGGAAGTCGGTCTGTGGATTGACGTTGGCGGTAGCGGAATGACTGGGCTTCATGCACCGAACGAACAGGTTGGACTGCGGTGGCGGGGTGTAACGATTGACCGGCGTATCGCATTTTCACCAGAGACAATAACGGCAGATGAAGTACTGAAGCAAAAAAACACCGAGTTGCGGCGTGTGCTGATCGAACGTATGGGTGCCGAACGATTCATGCGAGATGCAAATCCCAAGGTTATCGATCGCGACCAGGATGCCGGCGGCGAGAGGCAATTATTGCGACTACCCATGGAAAACGATGAGGACTTTGTGTGTCTATCCTGTAGTTGCCCGTCGACTGCGCGACATTACTTGCTACGCGTCCCGCCCACAATGCGTTCCTGTCACCAAGCGGCCGCGTGGATGGCAGGCTTTGATGACCCCAAGAAATACAAACCTGTCATTGAAACCTGACAATCAACCTGCCGCGCGAATGCATAGCGCGTCGGACAATCGCATTTTCTTGAACTCCCTTTTATTCATTCCTAACTTTCTTTCCGGAGCAATTCTGCCATGAGCAGCAGAGAGTTTCATTTTGTGTCAGGCGGATCCAGCAAGTTCTGGAGGATTGATGTCAGCGGTAACTCCCACGAAGTTACTTATGGCAAGATTGGGACTGGCGGAACCAAGCAATCCAAGAGCTTTGCCGATGCGACCGCTGCACAGAAGGCTGCTGACAAACTAATTGAGTCGAAAACGTCGAAGGGATATGTCGAAGTCACCAAAGCTGGCAAGGCGAGCAAAGGAAAAAAAACGGGAACCACAACTCCTAGTGCAGGCGGAGGACTTAGCGAACTATTCTTCGCTACCACCCAAAGCGTGAACGACATGGCAAAGCTGAAAACGTTTATTGGCAAGAAAGTCGTCAATTTCACGAGCCCAAAGTCGATCAAGAAGGCAGATGTCGTCTACCGCATCAACTATAGCTGGGACGGCGAGGGCGAAAGCAACTTCGGCGAAATGCTGATGCAATTTCTGGATAGCGATGCCCCCCTGACGGCGCGGGGCTTTGTCATTGGCAGTTGGTCCGACGATGGACCGGAACCCGCGGATCCCATCGTCGCGAAACTAGTGGAGTACAAACATAAATTCCCAGAACTCACTGCCCTCTTTTTTGGCGATATTGAGCAAGAGGAGAGTGAGATATCCTGGATCGAACAATGCGACATGACGCCCTTGCTGAAGTCGTTTCCAAAGCTCGAACTGCTACGAGTGCGTGGTGGTACGGGCTTGCACTTCAAAGGTGCCAAGCATGATTGCTTGCGCGCCCTGGGAGTGGAAGCTGGCGGACTACCTCGCGATGTGGTCGGCGAGATCTGCAAGGCAAAATTCCCCAACCTCGAGTACTTGGAACTGTGGCTCGGAACGCCAGACTATGGTGGCGACACCCAGGTCAACGACTTGCAGCCTATTCTCAAAGGAAAACTATTCCCCAAACTCAAATACTTGGGGCTCCGCAATGCAGAAATCGCTAATGATATCGCTGGAGTTATTATCAATTCGCCTATTATCAAACAATTGGAGACACTCGATCTGTCGCTCGGAACGCTCACTGACGAAGGTGCCCAGGCCCTACTCAAGCTGCCGCAGGATGGCAAGCTGAAGCGTCTAGATGTGCACCATCACTTCCTGTCCAAGCCCATGATGAAGCAACTCAAAGCCTTGCCTTTTACCGTCAATGTGGCCGATCAACAGGAACCGGACGACTGGGGAGATGGCGAAATGCGATTCGTGGCCATTGGCGAATAGCGAGCTGGAGTAGAGCCAAGGATCGGGAGTCTTTTCAGCAGCGCCCGCCACCAATGGAATACCGCTGGTAGGAATATGTGGTTGCTAGTGGGTTAAGCGATTTGGGCTGAAAAGACTCCCGACCCTGTCACACAAGCCGATACATCGTGAACGGTTCCGTCCACTTCATCCTTGTTGCCAACCCTGAAAACCGTCGCGTCGCATTTTTTCAAACAGCGCTGCGTAGGTCTAGGCTAACCCCGGCAGCGATCGTTCCCTATACGAGCTTATTGAGCGGAGCAGTAGCGGCTGACGCTGTCCTAGCACGAGAATCTCGCCTTGCAGCGCGAAAAATTCAATTCTAGTACTGCGCATTGATTCGCCTGGCGAAAATTTTCAAGTCGAACGTCAACTGATTGCGTTGGGAAGTGAAGCGATCGCCGAAGCGCCACAGGCGAGCCGAATTTCTGCACATGCCGCTCGCCGCTTGCGTTACGACCGAGGGAAGATCTACTACCCAAGGCAATGGTATTGCGGTTTCACCAAACTGTTGGACAGCGTTCAAGCCAGTGCGTCCACGATTCCTGCCGTGCACTGGACGCACAGTCCGACAGAAATCCAAATGCTATTCGATAAGTTGGTTTGCCATGCGCGCCTGGAAGCTTCGATGGTTCCAGTTGCTCCATGCCTGTATCCAGTGCAGTCGTTCGACGAGCTGGTCGCCGAAATGGAGCGACGCGGGTGGAAACGCGTGTTTGCCAAATTGCGCTGGGGTTCGTCTGCGTCAGGCGTGATGGCGATTTACCATGACAGGTCCACGACCAGAGCAGTCACATCCATGGAAATGGTCGGCAGTGGACCACGAGTGCGTTTTTACAATAATCTAAAATTGAATACATACACGCGTATCTCACAAATTCGCCGCGCATTTGAGTTCCTTTGTCGCGAAGGAGTGCATGTTGAGCAATGGCTGCCCAAAGCGGCTATGGCTGGTCGACAATTTGACTTGCGACTAGTGACGATCGCCGGGCAAGCGAGGCATGCCGTCGTACGGACAAGCAAAAGTCCGATAACGAACCTGCATTTGGGCAACAAGCGCGGTGAACTCACCCAGCTTCAGTCCCAGATCGGCAGCGCTGGCTGGAAGGGAATTGAGCATGTTGCGCAACTGGCTGCGGCCCAGTTCCCTGGATCACATTGCTTAGGCATCGACTTGCTCTTGGGACCTGGGTTTCGCAAGCCCACTGTTCTCGAAGTCAATGCGTTCGGCGATCTGCTGCCTGGTGTTGAGCATCACCATTTGAATACGTACGAAGCGCAGGTCGCAAATTTGCTCGCTACGCTTCGTGCAATTCCTGGTGAGACGCCTGAGCATCCTTGAATGCAAACAGACGCCTTACGATTCGTAACCGTTCACGATATGTCGGCTTAAGCGACAGGGTCGACTTCAAGTTCGTGAACGGCTACTACGATTCAATGCAGAATAAATGTCGCTCGCCGCGGATGAAGAGTTGATTGTCCACCGGGGCGGGCGTTGCGTCGACGCCTTCTCCGATATTGTTAGTAGCGACCACTTTCAACTTCTCGGAATCTTCGATGACGACCGTTGTACCATCGCGGGCGGTCAGGTAGATATGTCCACCCGCTGCAACCGGCGACGCATAAATATTATCAAGACCTGGGATACGACTAGCCATGTAGTAAGGCTTTCCAGTCTTCGCGTCGACGCATGACAGTTGACCAGACTTGCCTTTGTGGAAGTAAAGTCGACCATTTGATAGTAGTGGCGAGCCTATGTCGGGCGTGTCTTTCTGGATTACCCAAGCTACCTTGTCACTCTTGGCAATATCTCCCCTGCCATCCGGACGGAACGCGCCTAGGAAAGATCCACGGTGACCACTACCAACAAAAATCAGCCCATCGCCAGCGACAGCCGAGGCGACGGGACGTTCGGTTTGTCCGCCACATCGCCAGAGTTCCTTGCCCGTTGCCAAGTCATAGCCACGAGCGCAGGTTTGTCCATTCATCACGACCTGCTGCTGGCCATTGTGCTCGACAACCAGCGGTGTTGCCCAACATGAGGGTTCGTCGCGATTGGCTTTCCAAATGGTGTCCCCGGTCAGTTTGTCCAGCGCGTACAGCGCCGACGGTCCCTCGTGATCCCAAGGTACCAACAGCATGTTGCCAGCAATCGTGGGCGAGCTGCCTTCGCCAAATCCGTTGCGGGTTTGCATCTTGCCAAGATCGTCACGCTTCCAGACGAGTTTGCCTTCAAGCGTGTAGCAATAGGTACCCCGAGATCCAAAAGGGGCGTAAACATGCTGTCCGTCGGTGCAGGGAGAAGCCGATGAAAATGGATTAGTCGCATGCGTTTCTTGGTGTGGCTGGGCAGTAACAGCGGTCTCTTCCCAGAGCAACTTTCCAGTCTGTCGATTAAGACAAAGTAGTTTGAATTCTAACGTGGGCAGCCGAGCATTCTCGGTACCTCGCACTGGCACACTCGTAGTGACAAAGATGCGATCCTCCCAAATCACCGGTGAACCCGATCCACGACCAGGTATTTCGGTCTGCCATTTCACATTCTTCGTTTTGCTCCACTCGATCGGTGGCTGTGCAGTTGGCGACGTACTGTTGCCCGTCGGACCACGCCAATGCCCCCAGTTATCGCCCAAACAATTCGGGCTGATGCATGCGACCAGCGTCAAAAAGGAAAGTGTTCTAAACATGTGCTTAAAATCCTTTGAAATGGAAAGCATTCACTGACACACGCTCCGCTGAGAGTCACCAGAGGGTGCGCGAGGAATCATTCTCAACTCTGTAACCGTTTACGAAGTACCGGCTTGTGTGACAGGGTCGGGAGTCTTTTCAGCCCAAAATTGCTCAACCTTTAGCAACTACAAAAAACATGTTCCTACCAGCGGTACCGCATCGGAGGCCGACGTTGAAAAGACTCCCAACCCTTTCCTAGTAAAATCTACGACGTCAACGCTGGTAGTTTGGCTGTGCCATCGCGATACAGAACATTGTACGCACAAAACGGCACAATGTGGCCGCTGGGCAAGACGTGGTGTGTACAGCACTTCATTACCCGCCGCACATCAAAATTGTATACGTCCAAAAATGACGTAATTGTAATACGCAGCATATCTCTCGCGCCGACTGCACTGGCGACCGCATCTTGCAGAAACTGTTCAATCTGGCTTGCTTCGGTGCCCTGGTTACATACCGTGCCCAAGACAGGCAACTCGCTCGCGCTCTTGCTCGCCGGTCGACAGCAACCGCCGTCGCCGCAGGCCAAACGGGCTGCTAACTGCTGTGCAAGGTACTGCGTCTTTTCACGCGTAAAACTGATTCCGTTAGCCAACAGATCTAAATTCGCACGCGCATCAATGAATTGAGTCAGCGGCAATAGCTCTTCGCCTTGACGCATGGCCAAGCTGATCCAATGACAATTGGGGTGAGCGCAGGGCAGCGGAAAGAAGTCGTCGGTCTGGTAGCCATTGCGGGGGTCAGCGGCAATGCCATCGATGACATCAGGGAAAGTAATGCGCTGCTCAAGGTGACTGGGAAGGACATGCCTTCCACTGTATGTCGCGGGCTGAAAGCTCAGACCAGTCACGTGTGGATGCGATTTGGCGAATTGGACCAAATCAGCCGGCGCGGTATCGTTCACGCCGCCTTGCAGCGTGGCTACCAGGGTTACATTGAGCCCCGCGTCAGCCAAATTCTTCAACGCCCGCAACTTGATTTCCACTAAGCCTGTTTGGCCGCGCAGTTGGGCAACTTCGAAGTCGTGCAGAGAATCGAATTGAAAGTAGATTTCGAGCCGTTCGCGATACTGCGCCAATGCTGAAACTAACTCGTGGTCATTCGCCAAACGAATGCCATTGGTGTTGATCATCACGTAATCGATCGGTTGGTCGAGCGCATACGCGACTGCGTCAAGCAGCTGTGGGTGCAACGTCGGTTCGCCACCAGATAATTGAGCGACTTCCGCATGTCCTTCAGCTTCTACCAGACGATCAATGGCAGCTTGAATCTGCTCCAAGCTCTTATGGTGCTTCCCGGGGGCGCTGGCTGCGTAGCACATGGGGCATGTTAAATTGCAGCCATCGGTGATTTCGACAACTCCAATGCACGTATGTTGCTCGTGTTCGCTACACAGCCCACAGTCGTAGGGGCAACCTCGCTGCGGTTCGACAAAGGTCTTGGCCGGCAATTTAGCTGGTAGACTGGTCTCAACCAAGTCATAGCGGCTGACATCGCTGCAAATGTAGTCCTCGCGCATGCCATGCGTAGGACAGGTCTTGCGAAAGTAGACGCGCTGGCCACGTGTAATGATCTTGGCTGGGACTACTTCTCGACACTCGGGGCAGAGACTCTGCGTCAAACCCAGAAACGCATAATCTCGATGCTGTACTCGATGTGGCACCGGAACGGTAGTTGACACCAACGGTGGCCTGGCTGAACTCATAGCGGATCACCAATCTAGAAAGGAAGTCGCAGGGATACACGAAAAAGGAGGACGTAGGAGATCAGCGCCAGAACCCCACTGGTACCCCATGCCAAGGCAATCCAGACACCGTCCCCGCCGCTTATTCCGGTTAACGCAAGCACCAGTAGGCTCGACGGAAAACAAATCAGACAAAAGATAACGGTGGAGGCAATGCCGATGGCCAACGTGATCAACCAAGAAACAATCAGGACGATAGGCGCTGGTGGCAGTCTGACCGCTGATTCAGCAATGTTTGGAAGTGATGCTAAGGCGCCTTGCTTTCGCTTCAAAGCTTGCAATAACATGGGAGTGCGAATGGCAGCAGCTAGCAAGCTGACTGTCGCTGGAATACCCAGCCCAGGCACGAAGTAGCTCAACGCAATAAACAGAACCAAACCACCAGCAAACAGCAGCCAAAAACCAGCGGTCAGTGTTGCTGTAGGTCTAACGTCAGGTGGTAGCACGGGCGGCGCGAACGGGTTGGGTTCGGAATTGTCTCTTCCGCCAGGCAATCCATTGGGTTCTGACATTCGTTTCTCCAATACGCGGAAGTGTAGTAAGCAGAAGTTGTCGATGCCTCGCTAAGGAACGCCAACGTTAGTCTTGGTTTGTGGGATGCGTTGAGCAGTAATAAAGCGGGTCACAAATTCTTCAGCGGGTTTGTCGAAGAAATCGTGCAGCGCCCCACGCTGGACGATGCGGCCACCGCTCATCAACATGACATCTTCTTCGCCAAAATATCCAGCTTCGCCCATATCATGAGTTACCAGGACGACCGTTTTCTTCAAGCTGCGACAGATTTGTTTCAGATCTTCCTGCAAGTCATATCGCACGAGTGGATCGAGCGCGCCCATCGGCTCGTCGAACAACAGCACCGGCGGGTCTAACATCAGTGCTCGCATTATGGCAACTCGCTGCCGCTGGCCCCCAGAGATCTGACTGGGAAATCGTTGCAATGCTTCCTGCGGCAATTTGGTCAACTCGGCCAATTCGTGAACACGCTGGTGCATATCGTTAGGATTCATGGACTTGAGGTAGCGACCAACAACGTCACGTTGTCCGAAACGTTGAGATGCGGAAACAGTCCGCCGTCTTGGAGCACGTAACCCATGGAATGCCGAATTCTCAGTTCGTTTTCGGGAGTCATGACTTCGCCAGCGATCTTCACCGTCCCCGTGTCGGTCGGGATCAATCCGATCAGCACTCGCAGTAGCGTGGATTTGCCGCAACCGCTGGGGCCAATCAGCACGGCTGTCTTGCCGGCTTGGATGGTGAGCGACGTCGGCTGCAATACGCGAGTTTCCCCATAGGTCTTCGATATGTTGGTCAGTTCAATCATGGAACAGATCTGAATTAGTTGCTTAGTGTGCGTACCATCAATATAGCAGCCCGGCGCGCTGCGTTTGGATTACTGTTTGGGATGCCAGAGGCGCGAATTCTATGCGCAGATTCTAGATTATTGCGTGTAATGTTTACCGAACGAAGTCGCTCGATCAACCGACGAGCACGGTTCTCTCGACGGCTGTTCAATAATCAAAATCGCGTTTCACGCTGCCGGAAAAACAGACGACGGTTGCCCAAATCCCAAATGGAAAATTGAGACCGAGGCAGTACAGGCATGGAAAACAGCAGGCAATGGCCCCTGCACGAGCTGCCGACAAACCAGCCCGACGGATCATGGCGATTCCGCCAAAAAGCTGAAGGAAACCTTGCAAGGCCCCTAGAGATATCCCGCCAAACACCAATAGCAGCGCGATTGCTTTGGCTTCGGGGGGTAAATTCTGTAAATCTTGCCACTGCCGCACGACGTTGTAGGTCTGAAAAGCGATCAAGAGTAGGACACCGATTCCCAGAATGGTGACAAACACCCCAGGCAGGATATAAATGACAGGGGATCGTCGATTGCTGCGTCGCGGGGCCTGCTGAAACCCACCTTGGGAATAGCCAGGGTAACTTGGTGGCGGGGCCGCATAAGGATTGATAGCACCGCTCATATCGCCCAACTCAGGAAAGCCGCCTGCACCCGTGGTCGGCCCGAGCGGTGCGGGCTGCGAGTAGGTCGAGCTTGTCAGTTGCGGGGCAGGGGAGGGTGCAAGCGCTGGGGCAGGGGAGGGTGGTGTCGGACGGGGACGGGGCGCAGCAGCCCGATTCGATTTCTCACTTACAGGAATGTGCAGCAACTGCTGACAATAGGGACAAGCGGTCGTTTGGCCAGCCGCTTCCGCAGGCACTTCCATGACCCCATCACAGCTGGAACAAACCATCTGAATAGGCTGAGGCGAAGACGTCTTCGCGCGAGGTGCCGTTGATGGCTTGGGCGTGGCTGGTGAGCGTTTAATTGTTTTCTGAACAGGGAGCTCGTCGGTCGACGAGGCTGATTCCGCAGGTCGCAATTCGATTCGAAAGACTTCGCCGCAGGCATGGCACTTTCCTTTGCGGCCACGCATCTCCTCTTTACCTTCGAAGAGTTGTTCGCATTTTGGGCAGGTAAAGATCAAACCCGTCGATTGCTCGGCATCCGTTGATGATTCCGAAATCGTAAAGATGTATTTGCAGCGTTTGCATTGCCCACGGGTACCGAGCAACGCCGGTGAGCAAATCAATTCATGCGTACACTTGGGGCAGGGAATGGATATCTTGTTGGATGCCTGGGATATGTCCGCGCTCGCATTCGCCTCCTCAACAACATGGATCTCCTCTGGTTTGGGAATTTCCAGCAAAGTGCGACAAGCGGGGCACTCGCAGGACAGACCGCCGCTGCCATCGGGAACTCGAAGCAGTTTCTTGCAGTTTTCGCAGGCGAATTCAATCGGCATGGGAGCGGTTTATGTGGCGGGAGCGTTTCAGAGGCAACTCACAAGTCCTTGAGGATAGTTGTAGCTGGCTTAACATTCCAGTCGGTCAGAAGGTAGCAGACACACCAAGGGCCATCCGCCGCCGTATCCAGACGCTCTTCTGCCAATACTCTGCTTCGTTCAACGGCATTGCCTACGCGAGCAAGTCAGCAACGGGTTGGTGATTAAAATTCAAATTCGTGGACACATTTTGGACGTCGTCGTGATCTTCAAGTGTTTCAAGTAGCTTCAGGACAGTCCTGGCCGTTTCACCATCGACATCGATGGTCATTTGAGGAATCCGCGTAACCTGATTGAACTCGGGTGCAATGCCCGCATTCTCAAATGCAGCAGCGAGTGCGGTTAAGCTGTCAGGGGCTGTGTAAATTTCGATGCGGCCATCCTGCGTATGGATATCCTGAGCGTCGTTTTCGAGGGCGATTTCCATGACCTGCTCTTCGTTTACGCCATCGGCTGTTCCAATGACGATCAAACCTTTGCGATCAAAGAGATAGGAAACGCAGTTCGTCGCCCCCAGGCTGCCGCCGTGCACATCAAAGATCTTGCGGATTTCAGGTGCTGTACGATTGCGATTATCCGTCATGATATCGCACATAATTGCCACGCCAGCCGGTCCATATCCTTCGTAGAGCGTCTCTTCAACGTCGCCACCTTCGAGCTCTCCCGTGCCTTTCTTGATCGCTCGTTCGATATTCTCTTTGGGCAAACTTAGGCTTTTAGCCTCTTGAATCGCAGCCCGCAAGCGGATATTTGCGTCAGGATCGCCGCCACCCATCTTGGCGGCCACAATAATGGCCTTGGAGAGCTTTGACCAGAGCTTGCTGCGTTTGCTATCGACCAGAGCTTTTTTGTGTTTGATATTGGCTGAGTGTGAATGGCCGGCCATAAGAGGTACTGCAAGCTAAGAGGGATTGACGTAACTGGCTTATTACTTGGGTTTGCGTTTCGTGGACTTCTTGGCAGTCTTGCCAGCAGTACTTTTGGCCGAAGACTTCGCAGGAGACTTTGCGGGTAACTTCTTGGCAGCTTTGCTCGCTGCGGGTTTGCTGGTTTTCTTTGCAGGTGTCTTCTTGGCAGGGGCGGCTTTTGGAGTGGCTGCTTTCTTCACTGGCGTTTCAACAGCTTTTTGCTTGGCGGCTCGCGCAGGTTCCGGCGCACCCGCCTCTTTGAGAATCGCCAGTGTTTGCTTGCCGCGAGGAGACTGCGCATGTAGCAAGCCCAATTGATGTAGGCCAGAAGCGAATTCTGCGCCCTTGGTTTTCGGAACGGTGCGTTCCAAGCCGGGAGCTTGGCCTTTGGCGGCTTCCGCCTCGGAGACAATTTCCGTAGCCAGCAGAACTTTCATTATGCTTTCGCTGACGGGGATGGAGTGTCCGCCCAATGCATTTTGCGTCGTGTAACCCAACACAAACTTGGACATGCCGGCGAGTTTTTCCAGCTCTTGAACCGCCTTGCCTTGGTTCATTTTGATCATGTCTTCCAGATCGAAACTGTACCGCGTTTCAAACAGCGACTGGAGATTCTTTTTGATCCTGACGGCAGCTACGGTGGGATCCGGCAAATTGTGCAACGTCTCACGCAACTCGCTAATGGTTGTCACACGAACTTCATTCCAATCGAAAAACGATTCCTGTAGCCGACTAAACGCTTCGTCAGCGGCTTCGTAGGATGCGTCTTCCAAACAGCATGCATACAACATATGTTCCAGCACGCTACGATCTTCGGGGGCCAAGTGGGGCGTAAAGTTTTTGGTAACGGCTTTATGCAACAGGGAGATGCGGTCGCCGCGATTCTTATTGCTCATGTTTGTAATTTACAAGGAGTTGGGTGAGCGATGGTTGGGAACTCTATACCGCTGGTACAAGTGAAGTTGACGACCACGTTTCAGTTGTCTGGATGGTCACTGGGTTGACCCTCACTGGGTTGACCCTCACTGGGTTGACCCTCACTGGGTTGCCCTTCACTGGGTTGACCCTCACTGGGTTGCCCTTCATTGGGCGGTTCAATCGAGTCATCGGCGGACGACTCTGCGGAGTTTTGTTGTGCGAGCAGTTCGCGCTCTTGCTGGAGTTCATTGAGGATCCGCAGGACTTCGATGCTTTTCTTGACGCCCTGGTCTAGCTCAAAAGTCAAACGGGGCGTGTAGCGCGTATCCAGGCGTTTGGCAATCTTAGACTGCAGAAAACCGCTCGCATTCATCAGTCCTTTGAGGCACAAATGTTGGCGACCTTCGTCGCCCATTACACTAACCATCACTTTGGCAGAGCGCATGTCCGACGAAACCTCGACGCCCGTGACGGTAACGTTCTGGACGCGTGGATCACGAATTTCTGTGAGGATTGCCATACTGACTACCTCGCGAATCGCTTCGGCAGCTTTCAGCATTCGACGGCTAGCCATCGGGGAAACCTTGGGTTCGTGTACTTACGCGGGCATGTCTGGGGCAGGAAAAACGGCGGCGCGACGTGGTTCGGAAACGTGACTGCAGTGCCTTATTCCAGCTTACGGGCAACTTCTTCGATGCGGTAGGCTTCCAGCACATCGTCTTGCTTTAGATCATTGAATCCCGCCAAACGAATACCACATTCCATACCGCGTGGGACCTCTTTCACATCATCCTTGTGGCGTTTCAGCGAATCCAAAGCATAATCACCGATCGTGCGGCCATCGCGGTGGACGCGAATGCGGCAACCACGTTCAATTGCACCCTGCGCCACATAGCAACCAGCCACCGTTCCAACACGCGTGATACTGAAGACAGTCTTCACCAAAGCGCGTCCTAATTCGATCACACGTTCTTCTGGTTTCAAGCGACCTTCAACGATGGCACGAATGTCTTCCGTTAATTTGTAGATGATGTTGTATCGTCGAATTTCGACGTTTCGTTCATCCGCTAACGAGCGGGCATTTTCGTCAGGAATTACGTTGAAGCCAACCACTACGGCATGTGAGGCGCTGGCCAAGGTAACGTCTGCGACGGTAATGCCACCGACACTCTTCTGCAAGATGCGGATATCTACTTCTGGATGTTCCAGCTTGCTCAACTCTTTCTCAATCGCTTCCAAGCTTCCTCGTACATCGGCGCGAATAATCAGGTTCAATTCGACCTTATCTTCGGCCTTGCCAAGTTGTCCGGACTGTAGCAAGTCTTGGAAGGTTTCGAAGGAGACCTTTGGCGAAGTACCCGAGAGCGATTGGGCGCGAGACACATCCGAGCGAGTCTCAGCAAGCTCTCGGGCTTGAGCGATATCGTCGAGCACATAGAAGCGATCACCGGCACCCGGCGCGATATCAAGACCTGTAATATTTACAGGCATTGAGGGTCCGGCCGACTTTAATTGCAGTGACGGATTGAGGGTATCGTAAATGGCTTTAACGCGACCATAGCTGGAACCGCACAACATGATATCGCCCACGTTGAGCGTGCCATTGCGGACGACAACTTTGGCAATTACGCCCTTGTCAGATGCTTGCTCCGATTCCAGGCACACCCCGGTTGCTTGGCGATTAGGATTGGCGCGGTATTCGTTCAGTTCAGCGACGGTCAAGATCGTTTCCAGGAGTTCATCCATGCCTTGACCAGAAATTGCGCTGGTGCGCACGACTTCCACATCGCCGCCCCATTCGCTAGGTGTCAGGCCATGTTCGGTCATTTGCGTCAAGATGCGGTTGGCATCGACACCTGGCAAGTCGATCTTGTTGAGCGCGACCACGATCGGCACTTCAGCCGCTTTGGCGTGACTGATCGCTTCTTCGGTCTGAGGCATAATGCCGTCATCCGCTGCTATTACCAATATGGCGATATCTGTGACGTTGGCTCCGCGAGCTCGCATCTCGGTAAATGCTTCGTGCCCAGGTGTATCAACGAATGAAATTAGCCTACCGTCCTTTTCGACCTGGTACGCGCGGATGTGTTGGGTAATTCCTCCGGCTTCGCCGGTGACGATCCGCGTACCGATCAAGTAGTCCAGCAGCGATGTCTTTCCGTGGTCAACGTGCCCAAGGAACGTCACAATCGGCGGACGCGTGGTCAACGATTCGTCAGTATCTTGGTCGGCATCGATTGCATCGATGACACCCTCTTCGAGTGTTTGTGGGTAGCGGAACTCTAGTTCGACGCCAAGCTCTGCAGCTAGCAATTCAGCCATTTCCGGCTGTAGATTGGCGTTGATGGTCAAACCGTGGCCCATTTGCATCAGGGTGCCCAGCACGCGACCCGCAGGCACGCCAGCAGCTTCTGAAAAACTGCGAACAGTACATGGCAATTCCAATTCAGCGTTTTCCTTCCGTGGTGCGGCGGTATTCGTGCCTTTGCGCGTCAATCGTTTTCCGCCGCGATAGCGACCACGATCTTCGTCGCCCTGGTCGATTACGCCGCGACCGCGTCGTCGACGTTCTGCTCGAGCAGCAGCAATGCCTGAGGCGGCTTTCTTGCCATGGCCTTTCTCCTCCTCGTCATCGCCCGTACGGTGGCGGCCCTTACGATCGGCGGCGGCTTTGGCAAAGCCCTTTAAGCCACCGTCTGGCGTCGTAGCAAATTGAGCGGACTTGCCTTTGCCCGCCCCGCCACGAGAGTCCTTGGCGGCCTGTTTTTCTTCGATCTCCTTAAGCGGAGCCTTCATGCCTTGTTTTTGCCCGCTAATATCGTCTTTTGTAAAGCGGATCTCCGGACGTTGCGGCGCAGGCTCGTCACTTCTCGGCTTGGGAATAGGCGGAGGAGTGGAATTCGGAACACTGGCCAAATTGATGACCGGTGCTCGCCGCTGCTGCGGCTTCTTGGCATCCGGTTTGGCAGTGCTCGACGGGCGTTTCGCATCCAAGCTGCGCACGCGCCCCACCGCAGCCGAAGAAGGCGGAGCAATATAGTCGTCGCGCGTAAGTTGCTTTGGTGGCGCAGTATCAGCTGCGTTCTTAGCAATAATTGGCTCGGCTGGCTCGGCAACTCGATCGGTTTCACTCTCGCTCGAGACTTCGGTGTCGCTGGGTGGCTCTTGCGTTGCAGTGCCGCCAACCGATTTCTTACTGCTTGGCCGGGCTAAGCTCACAATGGCGCGCATTGGGGCTTTGGGTGGGCGCTGAGGCGCCGCGACCACATCGGGAGATTTCTTCTCCGGCGGTGCCTCATTCTTGTCGGCAGCCAGATATCTTTGCAAACGCGCAACTTCTTCGTCTTCGAGGCTGGCGAGTGCAGAACCCTTATTCAAGATTCCAAGTTTGGTGCAAAGATCGACTAAATCTTTACTGTCTATCGCTAGCTCTTTGGCTAACGCGTAGATGCGTTTCGGCACGTGCAATTATTCCTAGGGAATCAACTCAAAAGTGGTCAGTAAACGTGTAGGTTGCGTCCAATATTCTGGACGCCGCGCTCCGGACACGGACCACTTGGCGCACGTGGGGTGCCATCTACATAGACATCTCCTTGGACAGGGTAAAGTCTATCAGGAAACCTGCGCAAACTGCATATGCAGTTGGCCAGCTAGCTTCGATCAGAGGATTAGTTCTGATCGGCGACATTAGTCTGGTCCATAGTTTCCTCTGGAGCGTTTGTTGCAACAGCCGAGTGTGAATCCGACTGTTCCGCATTGGGGTTAGTTTCTACTTCTTCGATTTCTGTTTCTGCCACGGCTTCTGCTACAGCTTCTGTCGTGGGATCTACGAGTTCATCGTCGGCGGATTCCGCCTCCGGTTTGGGTGCAGGATTGGCCGCCGCAATTGCTGCTGCATTGGCCTGTTCCATTTTCTCAATTTTCTTCAGTCGCTTTTGTTCTTCAGCGATTTTCTCAGCCGCCTCGGCGCGCTCGTCGGCTTGTTCGACGATCAAATCCACTTGCTCGGCAGTGATACCACCCATCTCCATCAGGGCGTCTGGCTCAATGACCGACAAGTCATCGTATGACAAATATCCCTGTTCTACCAGCCTTTGTGCCAAATCCTCGGTCATTCCCTCCAATTCCATAAAGGAGGTCACGGCTCGATCGATCTGCTCCTCAAGCTCGGAGGTTGTCATAATCTCAATATCCCACCCAACCAGTTTACTTGCAAGGCGAACATTCTGCCCATACTTCCCAATTGCTTGGGAAAGCTGGTCGTCTTTCACCAGCACGATCGCTCTGCCAATCATATCGCACAGCAATACCTGCTCCGCCTCGGCGGGCTGCAATGCACTGGGGATGAGGACCATGGGGTCGTCACTCCAGCGGACAATATCGATGCGTTCACCCGCCAATTCACTGGTGATATTCTTAATACGATTGCCGCGGACCCCCACGCAGGCTCCCACACAATCGACCCGTTGGTCGGTGCTACTAACGGCAACCTTACTGCGTTGGCCGGGCTCGCGACTGATAGCGTTGACCGTGATCACGCCCTCGGCGATTTCCGGGATTTCTTGTTCAAATAGCCGCTGAATCAACTGTGGTTTCGTTCGGCTGAGGATTACTTTGACGCGATTGCCCGCAGCCTTGACTTCATAAACCACTGCGCGGATGCGGTCACCGTTGTGGTAGGACTCGCCGGAAATCTGCTCGCCGCGAGGCAATATCGCTTCCATATTGCCCAGCTGGACTGTCGTCACTCCACGTTCGCTGCGCTGCACGGTCCCAGTTACCATTTGGCCAACTTGATCATGGAATTCATCGAGCAGCGAATCACGCTCGGCTTCCTTGATTTTTTGGATAATGACTTGCTTAGCGGTTTGGGCCCCAATTCGTCCAATTTCGGCTTGATCGAGTTCGTTTCCATCGCAAACGGCGGAAATCATGCCCGAATTGCGGTCGATTTTGACTTCGATCTCCGCTTCTTCGCCCCGATGCTTGCGAACCGCCGTAACGAGCGCAGATTCAATCGCGGAAAATACGATTTCGCTATCGATATTCTTTTCGCGATGCAGCGAATCAACTAGTCGCAATAATTCGTTTGGATTCATGCTTGCTAATTTGGTTGGCGGCGCGTCAAATCTCTCGCGGAAATTCCTGTGGCCGGAGTCCCAGACCGACAGGGCTCAGTTTTCGAGCGCCAGCGAGGCGTGTGCGCGATCGGAAAGATCACTTAATGGGCAATCGCCAAATAAGTGAGTACCAACCAATTGCATCGGCGGATTCGGCCGACAGAACTCACACGATTGTAAGTTCAATCAGTAACCGGTTAATGGTACTTTTCTAGCCCAAGGCTGTCAACGGACGACCCGACAGGAGAAAAGCTGAAATCGAAGGCGCTCAGCGTGTGCCGCGCCAAGCGTTACCTTCCGGGCGATCTACACCGCAATAGCCACGCAGGCAGCTTGGCCTTGGAGCGTATAGCTATTGTGAATAAAGCCGCTGCCAGCCGACGTACCGGCTGTGGCGGCCTGCCAAGCAGCTGCAGCATTCAGCTCTTTTAGATTTCGAATTGGAAATAACTGGCCATGCTTGAGCGCCAGCAGGCTAGCAATTAGCTCAACTGCGCCGGCACCAGCCCCCAAATTTCCAAAGTAGCTCTTGGCGGCCACGACAGGTGCATCGCTCAGTCGCTCCAAACAATCGCTAATGGCCAAGGCCTCCGAGGTATCGGGGCCAGGCGAGCTGAGGCCATGTGCGTGAATGTGTAATGAGTCGGGCAATCGGTCCGCAGCGCTTCTTGTCGTGGCCAGCATGGCACCCCGTATTGCTTCACGCAAGTAATCTCGCCCAGCCCCACCCCCCTGAGATGGCTGTGGTCCCACCATGGCGGAACCGTGACCGACGATCTCACCCCAAATATTCGCGCCTCGAGCGTGAGCGTGCTCGTAGGACTCCAGCATTACCGCACCAGCACCTTCGCCCACAACCATGCCATCACAGCTCACATCAAACGGGCGCGACATTTCACCTGGATCTGTGCGTTGCGTAGCTAGCTGGTCAGTCAGCACCACGTGTGTCGTGCGAAGAGGGTGAATACGACTGCCCGTTGCGCCAACCAGCATGACATCGGCGGCCCCACGTTGAATAATTGACGTCGCCTCGGCCAGTGATAGGTTCATACTGGCTTCGCGTACCGTGATCGCGTTGTTGGGCCCACGAAAATCGTTGTAGATCGAAACATGGCTATTGGGCATATTCGGCAGATATTTTAGCAACCACAGTGGATTGACCTTGGGCAGCCCATGTGCTGGCCAATCGCCGATATCGAATCTTCCACCGGATTGGGCACGACAATTGCGAAGTCCATCCGCGTATTCTTCGGGTCGCGTCAGAATATAGTCACAACCGAACAGGCATCCGCAGCGATCAGCGTCGCGTTCAGGACCAAGCCCGCTGTGGGCGAGGGCTTTTTGGGCTGCCGCAACCCCCATTTCGATTTCGCGGCACATGACCTTCATGTTCTTCTTGATTGCCCGCTGCAGGGCCTTGTCCAACGGGCCGTAATCTTCGATCCCGCCTGTGAAATCCTTGACTTCGCCACCCGCTTGCATCGGCAGGCCAGCCATCGGCAGCGATTCAATGGTTGAAATTCCCGACTTGCCTGCCTGCAAGTTGCTCCACAACGTTTCGGGATCGTTGCCGAGCGGACTGACGATCCCCAGGCCGGTAATGACAACGCGTTTTTCAGTAGTTACGGACATGAATAATCGAGCTGCGGAGGAACTGTTAGCAAAGCAGTGAATTGAATCCAAAGCAGTGAACAGTGTGGCCGACAAGCCGAAAACTGGCAACCAGCCATCGCCTTAATAACGACCACGGCTCAGAGGGCTCAGTGGGCCTTGCGCAGTGTTTGTCGGTGTACCCGCGCTAACCCGTCCCGCAGCATCGCCGCGATATTCGATCATCAGCAGCGCGTCCGCTCGATCGCCGCCTGGCGATAGAATCTTGTCTAGGCCCAGTAGGCTGCTTCCCTGACCAAGTAAGCTTGCCGAAGTAGAACCTTGGGGTGCAGCCACGACTCCGCAGCTCAACAACAAAACTTGATCGGCAGGCCAGCGAAATCGCTCATGCAGCCGCCAACTCGCGACTTGCGGCACGTTGATCTGACCAGTGAAAACCTGTCCGTTCTGCAATGGCAAGTCCAAATTGACATTGGCTAACTTCTCGACTTGATCAATATTGCATTTGACGACCAGATCCACCGACTGCTTGTCAACACTCAACAGCGGACTCAGTTGTAATCGGTAACCTTCCTTAATCTCGCCCGTTGATGGCATATAGGGAGGCCATGCGTTTTGAACGGGCTGCATGTCTTCAACAAAATTGCGACCACGGACTTGCTCCAGAATTTGCGATTGTCCATTGTGAACTACCATGTCGACCGCACTGACTTCTTTGAAATCCGTGCGCCCGCGCAACATGGCTAGCAACATGGCCGAGTTCTCTTTGGAAACCAAGTAGGCATGGACACCGGGTGATTGAGCCTGCACGCTGCGCATCATCGAATGTGCCCGCGTTCGCCAATTCGGCTTACCGACAGCCATCAGTCGCAAACCATACAATTGAGGAGTCGTCGTGCCATTGACAAAGCGCTCGTACACCCCGCGGACGACTTGATGCATTTGTTCGTTGTGATACACGCGAAGTTTATCGCGATCGGCGTTCATGAAACCAAAAGGTTCGGTGAACCATGGGTCTGATCCCGTTTCGCGCAGGACCCAATCGACGAGCGCCTGATGCGGACGATCAATGGACGCCAATTCCTTGGTATAAGGCTTCAGGTCATACTCTTCCCAATATTGGCCAGCATCCGTCGGCAAACTGGGTGGCGGACCGCTACTGCGACGCGCCTGCAATGGCGAAGCTGGCACCGCTGCTGGAGCCGCAGCCGCGCTGGGCAAGCTTGGGACGTCCGTTTGCGCGTAAACGTTCGCTAGCATTGCAAATGGCATCAACAGCATTGCCGCCCAGGTCGACTTAGACATCACAGCTTCCAGTTAAGTGGACTAGTTCATAGCACGTACCAGTCCTGCTTATAAGAAATCCGCCACCGGCAAGCCAAGCCCAAACTACTCTGGTGGCTTGATGCGCTCGGCGAGCGATTGAAACTGTGGATTGTCGCGCAAGGCATCTAGGGCTTCGTTCTGCATCAAATCGGGGTAATCCCGCCAACCAGCTTCTATGGCTTGTTCGAGATGGTCGAGCGTCTGCGCCATCGCTAAATCCGTTTGGTCCGCGCTAGCATTTGTCCGCAGAAGGGAAGCTAGCAATTCACTCCAGGCATCCGCCAAGAATCGTTGGGACTGGGCGTCGGCAGCCGTCAGTTCAGCCATACGACTAAGTTCGCGGCGAGTCTCTTCAACGCGATCTTGGCGGGCGAGGGCGAGCGTCAAGTTATAACGCGCGTACCACTCGACCCGATCACGGACCCAGTCGGGCAGGGCGTGTGAGGCGTGGACCTCCAGGGCTTCCCGCGCATAGCGCTCCGCTTGCGCGGGAGCCTCCGCCCCCAGAGATTTAGCGCCTATGACGCGACTGGCGAGATTGCTTAGGCTGAACGCCAAGTTAGCAGCCTGGCGTAGATCATTCGGGGCGAGTTGCGTGAGTAGGCGTTGTAGCGAAACTTCTGCCTTAGCCAATTCGAGCGCGATCACTTCGTTTCCACGCCCAATTTCGACGACAGATAGCTTGCCAACTACGCCAGCTTCCAAATTGATATAACGTCCAATCGCCGGATATCTCCCACGTAATTCGGTGGCGATGTTGCGAGCTTTCTGCAATGGCAAAATGGCTTCGTCGTCGCGGTGAAGAGCGTGCAACTGAAGGCCCTGCAGCTCTAGTTTTTCCACGAGCATATGCTGGTATTCACGTTCTCCAGGTGCCAATTCGAGCGCGCGTTCAAAACTGGCCACGGACTGCGTTACCAGTGGTAGAGCGATTTCTGGATCATTGCGATTGCTCGCCAGCGTCGCAAGTGAGCCGCTGATTTGGGCAGAAACCGAATGCGCACGAGCCTCTTCCGGCCAACGTTCGAGTATGCCGCGAGCTCGCAACTCGGCCGTGTGCAAACGCTGCTCTGCCGCATCGAAGTTGCCAGCATCCTTTGTTACCGAAGCCCAACTGCACAGACACTGGGTTAGATCGATTTGGTAGCCTACATCGTCTTGAAAAGACGCTTGATAGTCTGCAAATTCTTGTGCAGCTTGCTCGTATAGGGCCACAGATCCGTCGAGATCCGTTTGCCATTTTAGGGTTTCCGCTTTGGCAGCGAGCGTGGCTGCATGATTGCGATGCAACCAAGCATCGCCTGGAGCGCTTGCCAGGAGATCGTTGAAGCACTGTTCAGCCGTTGACAGCGCCTCGATCGCTGCTGGGTAATTGCCCAGATCACTCAGCACCAGGCCGCGAAGCCTATGTAGCGTTGCTTGTTCGCGAGCGATACGATCTTCGTCGGGTCGCTGCTCGGCTAAATAGGAAATGAGTTGGATCGCGTTATCCACGACTTCGAGTCGCGCTTGCTGCATGCGCGGTTCATGCTCCAAAGCTGCGTCCGCCAATTTCTTTTGCACGCTTTCGACGCTCGAGTAAGCACGCCAAAAATCTTGATCCGCTTGCTTTCTGGCCTGAGTCTCGCCTTCCAAGGCCGCGCTCAGTTTCGCATTGATATTTCTTAAGTCGCGAGTGTGTCGTGATTGCATCACCGCGTAGGCTAGCGGCAAGGCAACCAGCGTAGCCAGTAGAGCGGCCTGCGCGGGCTTGCGTTTGCACCACTGTATACCGCGCACCAAGCGGCTAACCGGACGCGCAACAATTGGTTGACCTGACAAATAGCGATCAAGATCGTCGCCCAATTGCGCTGCACTAGCATAACGCCGTTGTGGGTCCTTTTCTAAACACTTTAAACAGATGGTCTCAACATCGCGTGGGACGGTTGGTGCCAGCGTCCGTGGCGATATTGGGTCGCGAAACTTGATGTCTTGCGCGGTATCCACGGGCGACTCTCGAACAAACGGTGGCCTTCCTACGAGCATCTCATAGAGAATGGTCCCCAGCCCATAGATGTCAGTCGTAACACCGATCCGATCCGATTGGCCACTGACTTGTTCCGGCGCCATATAGCAGAGCGACCCCAGGATAGCTCCAGTCTGTGTCAAGCGACTAGCTAGCTCAGCATCCTGCGAACGCTCCCAAACAACCTTGGCCAATCCAAAGTCAGCAATCTTGGGTTGACCATGGCTATCCATTAAGATGTTAGCCGGTTTCAAGTCGCGATGGATCACGCCTTGTTCATGCGCATACTGCACACCGTCGGCCAGCAATCGCAACAGACGGCACGCCGACTTGGCATCGAAGGTTGCTTTCGAGAGTTGGCTCGATAAACTGCCGCCAGCCACATATTCCAGGCAAATGAATGGGCGACCTTGATCCTGGCCAGCGTCGAAGATTTGTACGATATGAGGATGATCTAAGCTGGCCACGGTCTTGGCCTCATGGACCAATCGCTTGCCACTCACTCCTGCTGCGGCAGTTTCCGACATAAGCTTTAGCGCCACAGTACGGTTCAACGGATGTTGTCGGGCGCTGTAGACGACCCCCATCCCTCCCCGCCCAATTTCAGCCAGGATTTCATACTGATCGATCTGCCTGGGAATCGAGATTGGGGTACGTTCGAGATCATCAACATCCGTATCAACCTGTGTTCCAAGGATGATATCGGTTTGTAGGCGAGACTCCGCTTGCAAAGCGTGATGGACGGCCATCAGCCGCTCGATGCGCTCGCTCCACTGGGGGAAACGCTGTTTCAACTCCGTCGCATCGACTCGCTGCCCCATTTCCTCGCGCGTGGTGATTTCAACATAAATCAGGTCCAATGCGCCTTCGACATCGGATTTGAGGCCAGGATTCGAATCGAGCATGCGTTCCATTACGCCGACGCCGCCGCTCCGCAACTGCGATTCGAGCTGTCCACGCAAGGTTCGAATTAGCTGTTCATTGGGAGGTATCATCGCCACGATTCGCCTCATAGGGCAGGAAACATCGTCAACTATGCGGAGTTTGACGCGATAACCAAAGTATCACCATAACATATCGCATCGTTAGAGCTTAGAATGGAAGGGCAGGGGGGGCTCTGCTTGGCGTAGCTACTCAGACCACTAAATCCAGTTGCCTCAATTCGCAGCCTAGCCTATCAATGGACTGGCGTTGCTAAATCGAAACCGAATTTCAAGATTTTTTGTGCAGGCATGAAGTGGAAGGCGAAAATATGGGCGACCCCGACGCAGCAATTGCCCAATTGCTCGACCAAGCCTCTGGAGGAGACGAGTCGGCGATCACGGAAATAATTCAACATTTCGAGTCCGAAATTCGCGTCATAGCTCGCCGCCAACTTGGCAACGCACTGCGCCCCTATTTAGATTCCATGGACCTAGTGCAGTCCATACATCTCGATTTGCTATGCGGCTTGCGTGACGGAAAAATAGAGTTTACGAACAAGCGTCAACTGATGGGTTTTGTGACCACCGTTGTACGCCGCAAAGCCGCGCATCACTGGCGAAAACATCGACGACAGCAACGACAAAGTGGCATCTGCCCAGCAGAGGAAGGTTTGGCGGATGTTGTCGTATCGTTGAAAGCCCACGAGCAATCCGAATTCAGTCCCGCCGACCTCGATCAGATTGAGTTTGTATTAAATCAACTAGATCCGTCAGATCGACAGCTCGTCGCACTACGATTGGAAGGCTATTCAACTGCAGAGGTAGCTCGACAGTTGGGGGTAAATCCCGATGTGACCCGCGTCCGCCTCAGCCGGCTCCGCAAACGCCTCAAGAGCGCCGCATGGTTCGACAAACTGGTCTAAGCAAGCGGCTCGGTTGCATGCTGTTGCATGCGCGGCTCATTGTCCTGTGACAGGGTCGGGAGTCTTTTCAGCCCAAAGTTGCGATAAATCGTAACCCGACGCGTTAGCGAGGGCGTTTGATTGCGATAAATCGTAACCCGACGCGTTAGCGAGGGCGTTTGATATGTTCCTACCAGCGGTATCGCATGGGAGATGGGGGCTGCTGAAAAGACTCCCGACCCTGTCACCCTCAAACAGACCTAGGCGTATGAATTTTCAGATTTCCCTTCACGATTGGTTGACGTGCCGGTGCTCATGTCCGAAACTGACCTGCGAAGCACTCATACCCAAGGCCGTGAGCCAGACACCCAGGCGAAACACTCCGCGACTATCGCAATGAGCGACTCACAGAGAAGCTTCAGCCTGCATCAAGCTCACAGACTAATTCTTGAGTGCAATGGCCATTTCGCGGTGTTGCAGGATCATGTCATGTGTGAAGGCCCGCCTGCTAAAGATTCGTCTACCGTTTCAGCGCTCAATTCTCCTGAGCTGTCTGGCGATAATCTGGCTAGTTCCGTTGACTTGCTTGCACGTGGTGAGCAGCTACTGCAGCGATTTTCTCTCGAAGCCGAGGCGGCTCGCGCCGCTGCTCGCCTTGCTGAACTCTCGCAGATTTTGGCAGATGCGCGACACGGCAATGATCGCGAATTGCGAGTCTGGCTCGCTCGCCACGATCAACTCGGCTACGCACCAGCCAGCCCTACGATCGAATCACAGCAGGTTGAGCCAGCCATTTCCAGTTGGGAAGCAATCCTTCCCGCCGCTCGATCACGCCTCGCTGCTCGTGCTACACATTTGCAGGTAAGCGAAAGTGGTCGCCAGATCGCCACCACACCTGCGATCCAACCAAGGGCGAAGTCGACCACGTCGCTTGCCAGCAGTACCGGTGAAACTAGCAGCGAAACGAGCTGCCCCATTGAAACTACGGAAATTGGCAAGCGTCTGCGCATCGACCCACCATTACCCCGCAAACAGAGTGACGTTCGATCCGACGCAACCGGCGGTGTAGCACTGCCCAACCCGGCTGAAAAAACGTGTGACGATGGCACGAGTAGCAGCCTGGAGAATAAGCGGTCGCGCACGACTGAGCCATCTGAAAAGAAGTCTGGTCGCCTCGACCAGCCGTCCAAGTCTCTGGCCGAACCGCAACTGGTTAAACGAGCCAAACCCGCTCCTGAACTTGCTGAATTGGCGAAAAAGTTCGATGCTGAAGAACTGGAAGAGCAGCATGCCGGCCACCGGCGCATCGTGTTGTTCTCTCGCATGGGTGGCATCGTCGCGAGCATAATCCTACATATCCTGGCTGTGATCGTGCTGGCTGTTATAACACTGAAGCTGCCTGCTCCGCCCGCAAGTTTGGCTTTTGAATCCTCATCGGATTCCACCACCGAGGATACATTTGAGTTGACCGAACCGATGGATGTCACTGACCCGGAGCAAGTCAGTGAATCGCTGCCAGTGCCCGATGTCGCGATCGATCTAGCCACAGATTTGTCGAGCTTGACTTCCAGCGATGCGCTATCTCAAAACGTCGCTAGCCCCGCGCAGAGTCTGGCGGGTGCCGCGCAAGCCGCCGCCCAAGCCAGTTCTGGCAAGCCGAATCCTATGAACGCGAGTGCCAGTTTCTTTGGCGCTGCGGCCAGTGGCAATTGCTTTTGCTATGTCATCGACAGCTCAACCAGCATGAAAGGTGGACCTTGGGAAGCAGCGAAGTTTGAACTACTGCGTTCGCTGTCAAGCTTTGAACCCAAACAACGATTCCATATCATCTTTTTCAATCAAAAGCTGGATATCATGCCTGCGCCTGGCCAGCGCGAGCCGGCGGGCAGTGCGCTCTATGCCAATCAGGAAAATGTCGATCACGCTCGACGGTGGATCGATACGATTCGCATTTCCAAAGGAGATCCACCCAAGGATGCACTCGAATATGCCATCAATCTGGAACCGGATGCTATTTACTTGCTAACCGACGGTGACACGACTTCGGATGTCACCGGTTTTCTACGAGACAAGAACCGCGTCAGTGATTTTATTGGTGGTGAACAAGTCAAGGTGCCCATTCATGCCATCGCCTTCTATTCCCCGGTTGAGGGCCAAACACTGATGAAGAAGGTCGCCCAGGAGAACAACGGCCAGTTCATTTACGTCCCTGATCCATCGAAGCGATGATCCTGGTACAGCTTGACGATTGGCTCAACGCTGACGACACTTTGCAGTCCGGCAGAGAAATCTCTAATCAGGCTGCAAACGTATGATCAATTCAACTCGTCTGCTCGAACGTTTCCTGCGGTATGTCCAAGTAGGCACAGCCGCTGATCCAGATAGCGACACCTATCCCAGTAGCGTGGGGCAGCTAGAACTCGGAAAGATGCTGGTCGCGGAACTGCTAGCGATGGGTATCGACGACGCCCATCAAGACGAACATGGCTTGGTCTGGGGCACAGTGCCAGCTAGCACTCCGGGCGATATCCCCACCGTTTTATTCAACGCACATGTCGATACTTCGCCCGAAGCTCCCGGCGACAACGTCAAACCCCAAGTCATCGAATCATACGCCGGTGGAGACATACCGCTCGCCCGAGACCAACGAGTGATTCGCACCGCCGACTGTCCCGCGCTAATCGACATGATTGGGCAATGTCTGATTACCACCGACGGTACCACTTTGTTAGGCGGCGATGACAAAGCGGGAGTGGCGGCCATTATGGAATTAGCGCATCACTTGATCGAAAATACGCACATACCGCATGGTCCTGTCCGCGTGCTTTTCACTTGTGACGAAGAGATTGGTCATGGAGCCAAGCACATGGACCTTGCGAAGGCTGGCGCTGCAGCCGCTTATACGCTGGACGGCAGCGGGCAAGGCGAGGTCGAGAACGAGAATTTTTCCGCTGATCAGATTGTTGTTACGGTACACGGCTACAACATTCACCCTTCGATTGGCAAAGACAAAATGATCAATGCCAGTCGTGGCCTGGCGTTACTCTTGGCTGAGCTGCCATTGGATCACCTGACGCCAGAAACGACCGATGGCAAGCAAGGCTTTCTGCATGCGTATAACATCTGCGGTGACGTGTCCACAGCCGAAGTACGAATCCTGCTGCGCGATTTCGAAACGTCGCGACTTGATGATTACGCGGCCATGATTGATGCGGCTGCACAGAGAGCCATCGCGTTGATACCAGGACTGCGCATCGACATCAAACGCAATCGACAATACCGCAACATGGCCGATTCGCTACGACGGGCTCCGCAGGTAGTCGACTTTGCCATGCTTGCCCATCAGCAACTGGGACACGCGGGACGCCTAGGCTCCATTCGTGGTGGCACCGACGGCGCCATGTTTAGTGAAATGGGCTTGCCGACTCCCAATTTGTCTGTCGGCCAGCACAACATTCATAGTGTGCTCGAATTCGCCTCTCTGAACGAGATGACTGCCGCCGTCGAACACGCTATCAAGCTGCTCGAACTCTGGCAGACCCACGCTCGTTCATAGCTACGGCTCGAATAATAGATGTCCGCACTGCTGACGCACAATGGCTTGAGCTTGCAGCCATGCTTCATCATCAAACATGCTGCGCGGTAGAATAATGCTCTGTTCAAACGTGCCAGGCAAACGCAGCGAGATAATGTCGTCTGCGATGGTTAGTTGGGTGAATCCCGCCCAGCGATAACGCGTGCGCCCGACCGACGATGCTAAGTAGATATTCTCGGCCGTTAATCCGCCATGATATTCAGACAAGCGCTGGTTGGCTTGTTGACCGACTCCTAATCCACGCCGCAACTGTCCTAGCAGTCGCCAGTTGACCCACAACAACATTCCGCCTAGCGCCAGACCACCTACCAACAATTTGGCGCGTGCCATCTCTAAGATCAGGACTCCCACCACGAGATTGACAATCACGGTGCAGACGAGGATCTTGCGTTTTAGGGAGCGCAAGCGGTGCTTCAAATTCGAACGGCGCAAATCATCCAACGTCAGGCAGCCAGCAAAAGGAATCGCGTCCGGCGGCAAGTCGAGTGGTAATAGTTTCTCTCGATCCAACAAGCGGTCGTCAACGATATTGCCCTTCGATCCAACGAACTGGTGGGCGGCTTGCGCTGTCAGAAAAGCTGCAACGCGATCAAAGTCCCCCATTGCAAAGGCCCGCTCGGGAAAAAAATATCGCGTCAACAGATTTCGATCGAACGAAATGATCAATATACGGCGGTTGACGGCCGCGCTGCTCAGTGCTGCGATTGGGTGCCAGGACTCACCGAGGGGCGAACAGATGCGAATTCCCGCTTCGGAAATATCACCATATAGCTGTCCCAAGGCGAGCGGATTGCCATTAGCGATTCGCCGGCTGATCGTGAAAAAATTCCAGATAGACAAGCCGCACAGACTGAACAGCAATACGGCCATCAACAGCGACACCGCCCGACGTGACGAAAACGCGGCATCGGAACTGATCAAGCTGAGGCAGAATAGGCCAGCCAGCATGAACAACAGCACAGGCCATACCAGTCTGCCGAACGACGGGCGCACAGCTGCTTCGACATCGTAGGTTTCGACGTGAATTTGAAAGGGAATTATGCCGTCCAAGCTGGCGATCGGACCGCTGGTCACCGAGACCGGAGGCTGAAACGGATTGGGAACGCTATCGCTCAAGGTATTTTTCTCCGATTGATTCCGTTTGGCGGGGCAGGGCAGTCAGTTTAACATCCTTTGGAGTGCGGCGATTTATCGCCACTTTCACACATCTATCCTTGGCAGTACCGAGATTTATCGCCGCTTTCATATCCATCCATGGCAGCACCGTCGCTGCTTTCCCAAACACGCGCCGGTAGAGCCACAACAACACAAGAAGATTCTTGCGCACGCACATGACATGAAATGCGCCGCAGGGCTATACTTGCGTCGTAAGTATTCACGATGTGTCGACTTATATGACAGGGTCGGGAGTCTTTTCAGCCTAAATCGCTTAACCCATTAGCAACCATATGTTCCTTTCAGCAACTTCTCATCGGTGGCAGCGCTGCTGAAAAGACTCCCGACCCTCTCCTTCTTCCGCTCTCGCGCAACCAACTTTCAACTTATGCGAATTGCCCACATCATTACGCGAATGATCATCGGCGGTGCGCAAGAAAACACGCTTTACAATTGTTTGGACCTAGTACAGGAGCACGGTGATGAAGTGCTACTGATAACTGGCCCCACGCTTGGGCCTGAGGGCAAGCTGTTGGATGAGGGTAGGGCAGGGGGGCTACCGCTCAGAATCGTCGATAGTCTGCGTCGGGAGATTGCACTGTCCCGAGATCGAATCGCGTACGTCGAATTGAAACGTATCATTCGAGAATTCTCACCACAAGTTGTCCATACGCACAGCGCCAAAGGTGGCTTCTTGGGCCGAGCTGCTGCGTGGCGTTGTCGCGTACCGTTGATCGTGCATACCGTGCATGGTGCTCCCTTTCATCCGTATCAGAGTCCATTTGCGCGACATTTTTTCATTCGGCTCGAACGTTGGGCGGCGCGACGTTGCCACCACATGATTAGCGTGGCCGACGCGATGACAGACCTCATGGTCACGGCCAAAGTTGCGCCACGTGAAAAATTCACGACGATCTATTCGGGAATGGACGTAGAACCGTTTCTGCAAAGCGATTCATTGCGGGCCACAGCTCGTCGCGAGCTTGGTTTCGATGACTCGCAGATTGTCTTCGGAAAAATTGCGAGGCTATTTCACTTAAAGGGTCACGAGTACCTGTTGCAGGCGGCTAAAGCGGTGGTCGCCAAGAATCCGCAGTGCCGTTTCCTGCTCGTCGGCGATGGGATTCTCCGACCGCAGTTCGAAGCCGAATTGGAAGCACAGGGGCTGACCAAGTTCTTTCATCTTACCGGCCTGGTACCACCCGAACGTATTCCGTTTTACTTAAGTGCCATGGATGGGCTGGTGCATACGAGTCTTCGCGAAGGGCTGGCACGCACGCTGCCGCAAGCCTTAATCGCTGGCAAGCCAATTATCAGTTACGACGTCGACGGGGCTCGTGAAGTTGCTATTCCCGGCGAAACGGGATATCTGCTTCCAGCCAAGTCGATTGAGCCACTGTCGGCCTCCATCTTGGAATTGGCTGGGGATGCCGAGTTGCGAGACAGGTTAGGGCAGGGGGGGCGTGCCCGATTCTCGCAGCGGTTCGACCATCGCTTCATGACCCAACAAATTCGTCGACTGTATGCGCAGCGGCTAGGGAACGCCCCCGATGCGACGGCCCTCCGCTAGAAGCCCAGCGCGCGTTGGCTTATCATGGTCTACCCGGGTTGATCGCAGGATCCGGGATTTACCATAGAAAGTGGGATGATGACAAAAGCACGTGATTTCCTGGGCCCCTATCGGCTAGCCAGGCTGATTCGTATGGGGAGTTCCTGCCAAGTATGGGAGGCGATTGAGTCCGATACCGGGGACCGCTACGCGCTAAAAGTACTCCGCGAGGACTTTCGCGAAAACAAGACCGAAGTGGGTTTTCTGAAGACGGAATATGAAATCGCCAAAGCGATGAACCATCCTAATGTCATCAAGATGCATGACTTGGTGCTAACGGGCAACGCACCATTCTTAGTAATCGAACTCTTCAGTGAATTGAATATCAAACAGGCCCTACGACGCGGCCCAGAGTCGATCGCGTACATGCTAGATACAATCATCGAGCAATGTACAGAGTCGTTGTACTATATGCACAGCCAAGGCTTTGTGCATTGCGATTTGAAACCAGACAACTTCTTGGTAAGCCGCGAAGGAGAGGTCAAGCTGATTGACTTTACGATCTCGCAGAAAATCAAGAAAGGGTTAGCCAAACTGTTCGGCGGCAAGAGCAAAACAATCTCCGGCACCCGCAGCTATATGTCACCCGAGCAAATCCGCGGCAAACAACTCGACGCGCGTTCGGATATTTACAGCTTTGGATGTGTCTTGTTCGAGATGGTCACGGGCAAATTGCCTTACACGGGCTCCAGCCCCAACGAACTCTTAAATAAGCATATTTCAGCGGCTATTCCATCGCCGCTAGTGGCCAATGAAAATGTCACAGCCGAATTCGCGGCAGTCGTTAAGAAGATGATGGCCAAATCCCCTGATGATCGCCATGAATCCATGTGGGAGGTACTCAAGATCTTGCGCGCCACGAAAATATTTAAGAAACCACCGCGCATTCCAGAATCGAGCATCTTCGACGATTTCCCAACCGCCGGGCGCATCCATAGCCAAGAAACCGTCGAAGACCAAGACAGAGCAGAAGCAAAGAAGAAAGCCAGCGAATAAGCTATGAACAAACAGTTGACCGGCCCCGAGTTCGAAACACCGATGCTCGAGATCGAAATGCAAATCCAAGAGTTACTCTCGCGCAGCCCAGGCGATGAGCAAGTTGAGCAGCAGATCATCGAGCTGCGACGCAAATGGAATCAACTCACAACGGAAATCTATTCAAGTCTCTCGCCATGGGAGATCGTGCAAGTATCGCGGCATAAAGATCGACCGTACACGCGAGACTATCTGAACCTCGCATTCGATGAATTCGTAGAATTGCACGGCGATAAGCATTTCGGAGACGATCGGGCGATGTTGACCGGCTTCGCCAAAATCGACCAGTACAAGGTCATGGTCGTCGGACATCAAAAAGGACGCACCTACAAAGAACGAGCGGCTTGCCATTTCGGTTGCGCACATCCCGAAGGCTATCGCAAGGCGATGAGCAAAATGCGGATGGCTGAGAAATACGGCATGCCCATCGTGTGTTTCATCGATACACCAGGCGCTTATCCCGGCGTTGGAGCTGAAGAGCGTGGCCAAGCTCAAGTGATTGCCGAAAGCATGTTCCAAATGAGTCAATTGCGAACTCCCATTATTTGCGTCGTGATTGGCGAGGGTGGTTCCGGCGGCGCGCTGGGAATCGGCGTTGGTGACCGAATCGCCGTTTTGGAATTTGCCTACTATTCGGTCATTAGCCCTGAAGGCTGTGCGGGCATCCTGTGGAAGAGCCATCAGTTTGCGCCCAAGGCGGCCGAAGCCTTGCGGTTCACATCCAAGCATCTCCGGGAATTGGGCGTCATCGACGACGTGATCGAAGAGCCGCTCGGCGGCGCGCATCGAGATCACCACAAGATGGCGGCGCGGATGAAGAGCTACCTCGTTCGCACGATCACACACCTGTGCGCCCAACCACTCGACGAACTGATCGATCAGCGTTACGAGAAGTTCCGCAAGATGGGAGTCTTCATCGACCCATCTGAAAGCGAACCACTCGAATCCATCGTCTAGCTGCCAAGTAGCAGCAGACGCATCGCCACGAAACCTAGCGAAAAACGCCTGAAAGGAACGTCCGATAATGTTTCTTATGTTCGGTTTCGGGTAGGGTTTTCCCTGGGTTCTAGGCGTTTTAAGTTTGGCCTGCCCTCGCCACGGCCGGCGAACGCTGTGAAGAATAAAGAGCTGTGAAGAATGAGTAGCGGACGGCACATGGAATGTGCCTGCTACTGTTGCCTGCTACCTTTATCGCAGTCCGTTGTATTGCGGCGCGGCGCCGGTTTGCGGGGGTGCACCAAAGGTCGGAGCACCGAATTGGTCGTTCGACAGCGGCGGAAAATTCTGCGGCGATCGCAAAGTCGAATTCGAAGTAGAGCTTGAATTCATGTTCGGCCCGCTCGGGTAAATTCCAAAATTGGGTTGGCTGGTCGGCAAGCCGCCATTGGGAGGCAAACTCTGGCCGTTACTCCAGGGCCATCCCGCCGCGTTCGCATCTTGGCCCGGTAAGCCGCCAAGTGGATTTGCGCCGCCATTTCCACTCGGCAGACTCGGCAGATTCGGGAGTGCCCCGGCAATGTCCTGCGGCAAACTTGGTAATTGACCTGGTAGATTCTGCCGCAGCGTGTCGACCCAATCGCCGCCAAGATTCGTCTCACCGTTGTCGACAAACGATCCATCACGACCTTGTTTGAGTTTGTCGTCCAGATTTGCGAGATACGGTCCAACGATGTCGTGGATCTCTTTTGGCAGAATTCCTACACTGCGATCCAAGGCTCCTGCAATGTAGTATCCCGATTTCGACTGGCAAATCGCCGCTTGTTGGTTCTTGCCGAGTAGACTCATGGCGAACATCGTAATCAGCAGACAGAAGATGGCGCCTTTGAGCAATCCAAAGGCAGCGCCCAAATGACGATCAAATTCCTTCAATCGCACTTTGTCGATTACGCCACTGAGCAATCGGAAACCGACCCAGATCACAAACGACGTACCGACATACAGAATGAGCATGGCCAGGAATTGATTCCACGGCGGCGCAGCTTGAATCATTTCTGCCACGTCAAATCGAAATCGATACGCTACGCCATAGCTAACCAAGATCGAAGCAAGCGAAGCAACTTGCCACGCAAATCCTTTGATGGCACCGAAGATCGTCGCCATGCACAGCACGATCAACATGACTAAGTCATAAACCTGCACGAGATGAAATCCTTGGATTTAAGAAGCAACGCTATAAACCAATACCGAAAATCGCTTTCACACTTGCACGTAGGCGAGTCTGTCCCAGACTCGCAACTTCGAACAAATGTCCGATCTCGCGTCTCGGAGAGACGCGGCTACGTGACGTGACGTGGACTGTAGCAGAAAAAAAATGCTTAACGGAATAGCGTTTTGCTTAAAGGCACCCCGGATGCTAGCAACGGCGCATTTGACCTTCATCCCCCTGCCCTTTTTTGCTATTACCGGCGGTGATAATTCCGTGGAATGGTATTGCGAGACAAGGACGCGAGACGGTGGCTGACTTCAAGACGCACATGACGGTAAGCACCATAACCGGCGGATTGCTAGCCGTCGCTGGATATCAACTCCGCCTGCCTCTGGAAACGTGTTTGGTAGCAGGTGGCTTGTGCAGTGTCAGCGGAATGTTGCCCGATCTCGATAGTGACTCTGGGCGTCCCCTGCGCGAGGCGACGACGCTCGGTGCCGCCGTCGTTCCTATGCTGATGGCCGAACGTTTTCAACATATGGGATTAAATCACGAGTGGATGGTGGTCGCCGCAGCCCTGGTCTATATCACCATTCGCTTTTTACTGGCCGAGATTTTTCGTCGCTATACGGTGCATCGCGGGATGTGGCACAGTCTGCCAGCGGCCGCTATCGTAGGCATGGCGTCGTTCTTAATTATGGAGTCGGACGACATCAGCTTGCGGCTGTTCAAGACAGCCGCAGTGGTATTGGGCTTTATGAGTCACTTGATATTGGATGAAATTTGGTCTGTCGAATTTCGCCGAGGCCAGTATCGTTTCAAGAGCTCATTTGGTACTGCACTGAAGCTGTGGGGCAACGATCGCATGGCCAACTACATGACCTACGCCAAACTCGCCGTGATCGGGCTGATGGTCTACCATGACCACGGATTTATGGAGCGATTCGGATTTCCGCACGCCGACGTACCCCATACAGCTACAGATTTATTGCAGATTCTAAGAGAGCAGAGTCAAACGTGGCTGCGCTGATCGCGGTCGGTATTCGATCGGTATCAAAACAGCTTGCGACTATCGAGTAGAATCGTGACCGGGCCGTCGTTAATCAGCATGACTTGCATATCAGCCTGAAATCGCCCACGGGCGACCGTGAGGCCCGTTGCGCCCAGTAATTCACAGAAATCTTCGTAAAGCTGGTTGGCTCGCTGCGGTTCGGCAGCAGAGGTGAAGCTGGGGCGCAATCCACGTCGTACATCGCCAAGGAGCGTAAACTGGCTGACGACCAGCGCGCTGCCGCCAGCCTCGGCAACGTTGAGATTCATCCGCCCTGCTCCATCTTCAAAAATCCGCAGTCCAGCGATTTTCTCAACCAGATACTTGGTATCGCGTGGTTCATCCCCCTGCTCTACCCCAAGCAAAACCAGCAGGCCGCCGCCAATCTCGCCGACAACCTCAGACCCGACCGTCACGCGACATTGTGTAACTCGCTGCACTACGCATCTCACATCAAGCTCTCCGCAGGTTAGAATATTAGGTATTCTCTGTTTCTCATCACGTAGTCCGTGTCTTGCAGAGACGCGGGCTCCGTGGAAACAGCTTTAAGAAAGAGCCTATCCTACTTTGATGCGTGCTTGGGCCAAGCCGACGACCGATCCCACTTCTCATTCAAGAAATATCTTGCTCGATGGCATTCTATTTCACTTGCCCCTACTGTTTTAAGAAGACATTAGTCGACGAATCGCTGTCGGGTCGATCCGGTCCGTGCGCGAGTTGTGGCAAAACGGTCGTGGTGCCTGCGGCACCGGCAAGCCAGCCACCAGCCATGCAACCCGTCGGCGCGCCGAACGTAGTCCAGCCTGGCACCATTCGATCTCCCAACAAGACGCTGTCATGGCTCTTGACCACCTTGGCAGCTACAATCGTGATAATGGTGGTTGGTGGTGCAGCAATCTATTTATCGCTACCAACCCTAAGCGGCCTGAAGGCGCGCCACGACAAAGCCGCTTGTATGAACAATCTGCGCCAGATCGCCCTGGCACTCAATCAGTACGCAGCCCAACACGGTTCCTACCCGCCGCCGATCGTCTACGATGACAAAGGCAAGCCGAAGCATAGTTGGCGCGTGCTGATCCTGCGAGAACTGGGACAGCCATCGCTGTACGCGCAGTACAATTTCGACGAGCCCTGGGACTCGCCTTCCAATATTCAACTGCTGGGCAATCGTTGTCCGCGGGTGTATATCAGCCCTGCCATCGCCAATTCTCGAAATCTTGCTGAGACCAATTACTTTCTGGTCACAGGTAAGAATACCGTCTTTCCGCCAAGCGGCTCATTAAGGCCAAGTGAAGTCAGCGATGGCCTTAACAAGACATTGCTGGTGGTAGAATCGGATAATTCGATCGTCGAATGGACGAAGCCGATCGATATCGATTTTAGTAAACTGAATTCTCGCATCGGAGCGACCGGTCCAAACACGATCGGTGGCGTTCACCAAGGTGGCGCGACCAGCGTGTTTGCCGATGGCACACCAGCCTGGATACCCGACGACATTTCGCCCGAAATGCTCGACTCGCTCATAACACCCAACGGTGGCGAGCCCGTAGATCCGAGCCAATTTGAGCTACGGTAGCTGATGATCCCAATGCAATGAATGTAGTGGAAGTCGCCAGACTTCCCAATCCAATGAACGTAGTGGAAGTCGCCAGACTTCCCAATCCAATGAATGTAGTGGAAGTCGCCAGACTTCCCAATCCAATGAATGTAGTGGAAGTCGCCAGACTTCCCATAACACAGGGAAACACAGGGATCTCTGGCGAGATCCACTACATCTTGCTTCGATAACGATTATCTTGCTTCGATAACGATTATCTTGCTTCGATAACGATTACCTTGCTTCGATGAACGGTATTGCGTTTAAGGGCAGTCTATAGCCCGAATTTACGAAGCTTGCCTTGGACGCGATATGGCAGTCCTTGGATGCGAATAAAACCTTCGGCATCGTCTTGGTTGTAGGTGCCACCGGACTCCATAGTGGCGATGCCTTCGTCGTATAAGCTATTGGGGCTGCTGCGCTCGAGCACGATGATATTGCCTTTGTAGAGTCGCAGCTTGACCGAGCCCGTTACGACCTGATGCGATTGGCGAATAAAGGCCATTAGGGCATCAAACTTGGCAGCGTACCAATAGCCATAGTAAACCATTTCCGCCACCATGGGCGATAGAGAATCGCGGAGGTGGATCAAGTCGCGATCGATGGTCAACTGTTCAATATGCGCGGCAGCTTCGTACAAGAGCGTCATGCCCGGTGCTTCGTAGACTCCCCTGCTCTTCATGCCGACAAAGCGATTCTCAATAATATCGATGCGACCTACACCGTTGCGGCCCCCGATCGTATTTAGCTGCTCAACGATTTCCAGCGCTGAACACGACTTGCCGTTAACGGCTGTGGGCACACCGGCTTCGAAATCGATGGTGACTTCTTCGGGAGTTTCGGGCGCCTCTTGCGGACTGCAAGTCATCGTAAAGTCGACCAGATCGACGCCACATACATCGAGCCGTTCCAGTTCGCCGGCTTCGTAACTGATGTGCAACACGTTTTCATCCGAGCTATACGGTTTTCGCGTTGTCGCTTTGACTGGAATGTTCTTGGATTCGCAGTAGGCGATCATCTCGCTGCGACCGGGAAAGGTGTTCCGCCACTCGCTCGTGCGCCATGGTGCGTAGACACGGATGTCGGGCCGTAGCGCTTCGGCAGCCAGTTGAAAGCGACACTGGTCGTTGCCTTTACCCGTTGCGCCGTGAACGTAGACTTCTGCCCCCACCTCATCGGCAACTTCCAGAATCTTCTTCGAAATCAGCGGGCGGGCGATGCTCGTTCCCAATAGATAAGGGCCTTCGTACTTGGCCTGCCACTTCAAGCATGGAAACGCGAAATCGCGACACAATTCCTCGCGCGCGTCGATCATCCGCACGCTCTTGGCACCAATCTTGGTGGCTTTATCTTTCATCTGCTGTCGATCTTCGCCGGGTTGCCCCAAATCGACATAAACCGCGTGGACTTCATATCCCCGTTCGATTAGCCAAGCCAACATGCAAGACGTATCGAGTCCACCTGAATAAGCCAACACGCAGACAGTCATAGCACAAGCACCTTTTCAAGGTAACAATGGGATCAACGGGGAAGCGGGGGAAGCGTCGGAGCCGTACAATAGCTGCGACGATAGCTAGTGATTGTCACAATCCCCGTGAACTTAGCAACCCGGCAAGCAAGAGTCGGTTTTTGATGGCGCGGCGCCAAACGCTGGCCCCCTACTCGAACGCCAAGTGTGAAATCCATGACCGTGCAACCCAATCCTGAAATCGAACAGTGGGTAAGTCAGGCTCGAGCTGGCGAATTGACTTGGACGGCGGTGGCCGAGCGTCTGCTGCGCATCGAACAGTCGGCCAGCGCTCATCAACCAGACGCGGATCGCGGTCGTCGCTGCCGGTTCGGCGAGGTGATTTTCGGCGAGGGAAAGTCGCCAGCAGCCATCGCCGAAATCGCTCGCCGTTTACTGGACCGTCATGCGACTGGCCAGTCTAATCCGGCTGACAGCCAAGGCCGCGAAGTCTTGGCGACGCGTGTCCCCGCCGCCGACTTTTCCGAGCTGGAAAGCACTTTCGCTCACACGCGCTATGATGCACTGGGACGCACTTTACGAATTTCGGATCATCCGATCACCGAGACCAATTTGCCCCCCTGCCCTACCCCGCCCGGCACAGTCACGGTTGTCACAGCGGGCAGTACTGATCGACCTATTGCCTGCGAAGCCCTCGAGACGTTGCGTTGGATGGGCGTGCCGGCTCAGTTGATAAGCGATGTTGGCGTAGCCGGGCCATACCGTTTGTTGCCGCATTTGGATGCTTTGCGACAATCGGTGGCTTTGGTGGTTATTGCCGGCATGGAAGGTGCCTTGGCCAGCGTTGTTGGCGGTTTAGTCCCCTGCCCTGTCGTCGCCGTTCCAACCAGCGTGGGGTATGGCGCAAATTTCGAAGGCATCACTACCCTGCTAAGTATGTTGAGTAGCTGTGCGGCTGGTGTCACGGTGGTAAACATCGACGCGGGCTTCAAAGGCGGCTACGTAGCCGGACTAATCGCTACTTCAACTGCTCGATAAACGCGCTGGCGAGACTAAGCACCAAGAAGAAGCCACACATATCGGTGACCGTGGTTAGTAACGGCCCAGAGGCGACCGCCGGATCGCGACCAAACTTGCGCAGCACCAGCGGGATGATGCCACCAATAGATACGGCCACCATCGTATTGAGCGCTAGCGCGGTGCCAACCACTAGACCTAGCACCATATTGCCTTTCCAGACCCAAGCGATGCAACCGAGAATCGCTCCGACGGCCATCCCATTGATAATGCCGACCGATATCTCGTTCAACCATACACGGAACACGTCCCCAGGCTTCACGACACCCAACATCAACTCGCGAATCGAGACGGCCACCGCTTGATTGCCTGAGCAGCCACTCATATCCGAGATGATTGGCAGGAACGCGGTCAAAGCAATAACGGCAGCCAATGTACTTTCGAAGTGGCTGATGATGGCCGCGGCTAACAGATTCAACACTATGTTGAGCGATAGCCAACTCAGACGACTACTCGACCGCTCCCATAACGGCAAACTGCGGATTTCTTCACCACTGACGATACCCTGCCGTCTTAAGAACGAGCGATCCTGCTGTTCGATCCAAGCTTGATCGACGTCAGCGCGCTGCACTACTCCGACCAATCGTCCCGAGGCGGCAACCACGGGCACTCCCAAGAAGTGATGCTGTTGAAAAAAGCCATGCAGTTCGGCGAGCGACATCGTGTCTGGTACCGAGAGCGGATTGGGGATCATAATGTCACGAATAACCCGCTGACGATCACCCAACAGCAAATCGCGGAGGCGCAGTACACCTAGCAAGCCACCTTGCGCATCGCATTCGTAAGCATATTGGATTTGATAGTCGCGGTATTCGTCCGCGCCCGCTTGCAGATCGGCAACGACCTGCGTCACCGTCCAGGCTTCTGGGTAACGCAACAACTCGGTGACCATCAATCCGCCAGCGACATCGTCCGCGTAGGCTTGCAACTCACGAGCCATGCGTGCCTCTTTGGGCTGCATTAGCTCTAGAATTGCTTCAGCGTCTTCTTTGTCCAAATCGCCCAGCAAATCGGCTTGTAAATCGCTAGGCAGTTCGTCAATGACCGCTGCTGCTTGATCCGGTGCAGCGTCTTCCAACAATTGATCGCTTGCACCGATGGCAGTTGTTCGAGCAAATCAGCTGCGCTTTCCGCGCCGATCAATTCGATCAAAGTTCCTCGCTGCTCGTCATCCAGCCGCGATACCGCCCGAGCCAAATCGCCCGATGAGTGACTATGGAGCAGCGATTCGATCGAATCTGTCGCCCGCGCTTCGATCAACTCGATCAGTTGCCCCAGTTGTATCGGCGGGGTTCCCGCGCTGTCCTGCGCGTTGGTCGGCGAATTCACAGTCGACTTCTCGTTTGCGAGGTAATGGAATGATTCAGGTGAAGTTTTGTCGTTGCCGCTCACGAACTTGGAGTCGACAGGAAAGGGTCAGGAGTCTTTTCAGCAGCGGCCGCCATCGAAGAGATGCCGCTGGTAGGAGCATGTAGTTGCGAATGGATTAAGCGATTTGGCTGAAAAGACTCCCGACCCTGTCACACAAGCCGACGCTTCGTGAACTGGTGAGGATTTATCTTACGCAACTGCCGCAAAAAACGTAGCCCCTAAAAACGCGACACTGGAATCACTAAGGGGCATCGCAGGAGTACACACTGCCAACTAAACGTGAGTACAATGGCCAAGAACGCGCCGCCTGCTGTTCGCTGGGAATGCAAACGAAAATATGTCATTCAGACTTCCAATGCCTTCATATCTACTGCCCTGCACATTCGGTGATCCTGCTGGGGAGGCACCAAACCAGTGGTTAGACCGCTGAGTCCACTGTTGCGCGCCGCTGGTCGCACTCTCGGACCGATGTTGTATCTGAGCTTGGCTCTGGCGACGACGTGGCCGTTAGCGCTGAGCGTCGACTCCCGACTACCGCTAGGCACGGAAGATACCCGAGTGGTGCCCATGTTCAACGCTTGGACCATGTGGTGGAATGCCGAGCAGTTGTCGCAGGGTAACAATTGCTGGATTGGGTCAGACTATTGGGATGCGCCGATCTTCTACCCGGAGACAAGTGCGTTTGCCTTCTCTGAACCGCAGCCAATGACGTGGCTGATCGCGCCCGTGATATGGCTAACGGGTTCACTCGTGATCGCGTACAACGTCTATCTATGGCTAGCCCTAACACTCAACGGATGGTTCGCCGAAAGTTTGTTGCGTGCGCTGGGTATTCGTCCCATCGTGGCGGTTGGCGGCGGCATGGCGATGGTCTTGTTGCCCGTCGCACATTATCAACTAGGCGTGGTTCAGTTGGTCCCGGTCTGGGCCATTCTGTGGGTTTGGTTAGCCTATGCCAAAGCCTTTTGCCAAGTGCCCACAGCCGAGCAGCGTTCGCAGCAATCGGATTTGAAATCGGAATCGGAATCGAAGCTAAGATCAAATTCCCCAAAGGTCGATACTATCCGCGGCATTGAACTTGGAATCGCATTCACTTGTGTATTCTCAACTAGCGTCCATCATGGTCTGTTTCTGGTGCTATTGATGGTGGCTACCGCCTGGACTTTGGGCCGCCACTGGTTTGCAAAACGCACTTGGTTGATTCTGTCAATTGCTGCCTTGGTAGCTTGCGTGCTGGTCGGCCCGATCGCCTGGCAAATTCGCCAAGCCACCGTCGAGCATGAAGATTTCACGCGACCAGCCGACATCGTAGAACAGCTTTCGACTCAACCGGTCGACTACCTGGCCACCTACGGTCATTCGATGTTCGATTCAATCACCGCCAGAGCAAAGTGGTTGATGAGCCCCGGTCTGGCGAAATTGATGCTAGCCAGCCTGGGATTGTGCATGGGAATGTTTGCGAATCGACACCGTCAGTGGACAGTCTTTATTGGGGCTTTGGGCATCCTAGCCTTTGTGTTGTCATTGGGAACACATTGTCAGTTGTACGGCATCGAGCCATGGCAACTTTTGGTCGATTATGTGCCAGGCTTTGCGCAGGTACGAAGCGCATTCCGGTTTGGCTACTTTGTGCAGATGGTCGTGATCGTGTTGGCTGCCAGTGGCATTGAAGGGCTGCTGCGATGCATCACGTCGCGTCGATTTGGTCAGGCCAGCCAGCGAGGCGCGGTGATAACGGTCATCATTCTCGGAGTCGTCGCGGCACTCGATCCCTTTCCCCGCCGGCCCATGTTAGGCGTCGCGCCAAACTTCGCCAAACAAGCGAACTGGTTGGGCTATCTTCGTGAATTCCCACCCGGGGGTGCCGCCCTGTGCTTGCCGATGGCCGGCGGAGACTCAGAACGTGATTTTGAGATTACTACGGAGTGGATGATGTGGGGCACGCAACACAAGTTGCCCTTGGTGAACGGCTACTCAGGCTTTTTCCCGCAATCCAATTTTGAAGTACGAGAAGCTGTGTTAAACAACCAATTGCCCAGCCACTTGCTGGAGCGGCTCTATGGGCTGGGAGTACGTTGCATTATCGTTGACCGACGCCGTTTCGAATTCCCGCCATTGTCCGATTACGCAGAATCTTCCGTACGCGTCACCCACGTCTATAGTGAGGGGCGCGACATCGACCTCTACTATCTAGCGCCTGCGGTCGGGCAAACCACGGTTCAAGTAATGTCGCAAGCCCTAGACGCCAGTGTGCGTGACGCAGCGCGCGTGCCTCGTTTAACGGAAAGCCGTAGGCGACTACGTAGCAACGATGCTGACTTTAGATCGTTTAACGACTAGGCGACTGCGACTACGTAGCAAGTATGCTGACTTTAAATCGTTTAACGACGAGCCGGAGGCGACTGCGTAGCAACGATGCTGACTTTAGATCGTTTAACGACTAGCCGAAGGCGACTGCGTAGCGACGATACTGACTTTAAATCGTTTAACGACGAGCCGGAGGCGACTGCGTAGCGACGATGCTAGGTAAAAGTTGTTTGTGAGAGACGCAACATGCCGCACGACAGCAGGACAGGCCAAATATGCTACGACGCTGTCGCCTACGGCTAATCGTTAAACGATGTATGCGAGAGAGTACGTGGAGACTGCGTAGCAAGTATGCTAACTTTAGATTGTTTAACGACTAGCCGAAGGCGACTGCGTAGCAACGATGCTAGGTAAAAGTTGTTTGTGAGAGACGCAACATGCCGCACGACAGCAGGACGCACCAAGTATGCTACGACCCAGTCGCCTACGGCTTGCCGTTAAACGAAGAAGATTACCGTATTATGCTGCTATGCTGGGGCAGCGTAGAGCTATAGAATGCGGATTGTGTTTAGGTGTTACTGTGAACTGAGCGGTTTATGCATCCCACAAAAACTTGGCTGGGCCTGGTAGTCTTGCTGGCTGCTGGCGGAATTTGGTATGCAGCCACGCGCGATAGCTCGCCAACCGACCATTCTGGCGAAACGTCCGCAACGCTAGATCCTGCCTTAGAGCCCCCCAAGCACGATGCCGCAAGCACACACACTTCGGCTCACATGGAAGCCCTCGAGCCGCACCTGGCTGTCGCCGAGCAGGTGTTTCGACAACAATTCCCCGGCGTCGAACCGACTCGCGATGACTTGCTTTTCGTAGCTGGCGAACTGGCCATGAGCTCGTCGGAGTTTGATCGGGCACTAGCGTGCTATCAAGCCGTCTCGACGGATCATCCACAGCATGGGCTGCCTGCCAAGCTGCAAATAGGAGTGGCACTGGTAGAATTGAACCGCGCTGCCGAAGCGGAAGTGGCGCTACAAGCCTACATTAGCGCCGCTCGTCTGACCCAGCAGCGCATCGATCCGCAGGACGTCGTGAGCGCGTTCAAGTTCTTGACTTTTATCCTCTCGGTCGAACTGCGGCTCGAGGACCGCCGACCGCTTATGCAAGAGTTGCACACGATCGGCTTAGCGGATCCGTTTGACTCAAAGCAGTTGTATTTTCCCAACTTGCTGATCCTCAATTCTCCAGCTGGCCAAGCTCGATTGACCAAGTTCTTGGAGGTTGATCCGCACAACGTCGACTTGCAAATCGCGCAAGGTCGCTACTATACGCTGCAAGGCAAATTCGACGAAGCAATCGCTTTGCTCCAAGCGGTGTCCGGAGCCCAGCCCACCAATCGTGCTGCACTGGCAGCCCTGTGGGAAGCGCATTTTCAAGCTGGCAACACCGATGAATTTGCCATGCTGCTGGCGGCCGCGCCGGATTTCGCCGCGGACGAACCGTGGTTGATGACTACCATGCGTGGCGAGAATGCGCTCGAGAATAAGAACTTCGCATTGGCCAAGCAGCATTTTCAAGCTGTGCTTGCTGGCGATCCGGCCCACGCACCTGCGCAAATGGGTTTGGCATTTGCCTACGCGGGGCTGAAGGATGAAGCAGCCCATGCAACGGCATTGGCGCGCAGCAGTGTGCTGGCGGAGATTCGCGTCAACTTGAGTAGTGTTCAAGCCGACGCAGCGGCAGCTTCGCAGGAATTGTCCGACAAGTGCCAGCAGATCGGTTTTGACGCCGCTGCTACTACCTTTGCGCGTCACGCCGAAACCATCCGCGCCGCCACAAATCCATAGCCTGATGCTCTAATACGCGTCTACGGCGAGACGCAATTCGTTTAGCTACTAGCCGAAGGCGACTACGTAGCGAGTATCCTGACTTTAGATCATTTAACGACGAGCCGAAGGCGACTGCGTAGCGACGATGCTGACTTTAAATCGTTTAACGACGAGCCGGAGGCGACTGCGTAGCGACGATACTGACTTTAGATCGTTTAACGACGAGCCGAAGGCGACTGCGTAGCAACGATGCTGACTTTAGATCGTTTAACGACGAGCCGCAGGCGACTGCGTAGCATGTATGCTAAGTGAAAGTTGTTTGCGAGAGACGCAACATGCCGCACGACAGCAGGACAGCCCAAGTATGCTACGACGCTGTCGCCTGCGGCTTATCGTTAAACGATGTATGCGAGAGTACGCGACTGCGTAGCGACCATACTGACTTTAGATCGTTTAACGACGAGCCGGAGGCGACTGCGTAGCGAGTATGCTAAGTGAAAGTTGTTTGTGAGAGACGCAACATACCGCACGACAGCAGGACAGCCCAAATATGCTACGACGCTGTCGCCTACGGCTAGTCGTTAAACGATGTATGCGAGAGAGTACGCGACTGCGTAGCGACGATACTGACTTTAGATCGTTTAACGACGAGCCGGAGGCGACTGCGTAGCGAGTATGCTAAGTGAAAGTTGTTTGCGAGAGACGCAACATGTCGCATGACAGCAGGACAGCCCAAATATGCTACGACGCTGTCGCCTGCGGCTTATCGTTAAACGATGTATGCGAGAGAGTACGTGTCCAACTGCGAACGAGCGAACGAGGAAGCTAGACGATGCTGCAACTAGTAGAAGCCACCTGTCCCACTAACAACAACCGTATGCTGCGGTGCCGTGTGACAATGTTACCACTGCTGCTGTTGCTTCCAACAATCGCTGCCAACTCGGGCTGCAAGCGTCAGCCAACTCCCCACCCGCCTTCCAGCGAGCCAGCGAGTGCGACCACCAACGCATCATCCACAGAACTGTCGCCACAACCAACTGCCAAGGAGACTCCTCCGTCGGTCGACACACCGGAGACTTCGAACACGTCGAACTTGCCGCTCTTGCCACGCTTCGAGACCATCGGCCCCGAATCAGGCTTAGCGTTTCAGCGCAATGATGACATCAGCCAACAGCGGCGCATATTTGAGTCGACGGGTGGCGGCGTAGGCATTATTGACCTGGATGCCGATGGCCTGCTGGACGTGTTCTTTACCGGTGGCTGCCAACTGCCGACTCGACCCGCGGATATTGCACCAACCTGCGGTCTGTTTCGCAATTTGGGAGCCATGCAATTCGTTGACCGCACGCGCGATTCGCGTCTTATGCAGGCAGGGTATTGTCAAGGCGTAGCGGTCGGGGATATCGACAACGACGGGTTTGACGATCTATATGTGGCTGCGTTTGGTGACAACGGGCTATGGCATAACAATGGCGACGGCACGTTTACGGAAGTTACGCAAGCTGCTGGAGTAAATGTGGCGGCCTGGAGTACCAGCTGTGCGATGGCTGACATCAACCTGGACGGCAATTTGGATTTGTTCGTCGTCAACTACTTGGATGACTCGCCGACAGCCCCCCTGCTCTGCCCTAATCCCGAAGCACCGAATGGCTATCAGCAATGCGCGCCGGCCAAGTACAACGGAGTCGACGATGTACTGTTTATCAATGATGGCAGAGGCGGTTTCCGCGATGCTTCGCGTGCTGCGGGTTTGAGCGGTTTGGCGGGCAAAGGCTTGGGAGTCGTCGTCAGTGATTTTGATCGCAACGGCACGCCGGAGATCTACGTGGGTAACGATGGTCAAGCGAACTTCTTGTTGCAATCAACAGCGGACATCGCCAGCGAAACGGACACGGACCATACGCCGCAGTATAACGACACAGGTCTGCTGTCTGGTACGGCGCTCAGTCGGGCTGGTTATGCGCAGGCCAGCATGGGTATTGCGGCGGGTGATTATGACAACAGCGGCACGATCGACTTGATCATTACCAATTTTCACGGCGATTCGAATATTGTCTATGAGAACAACGGGCAGTTGCAGTTCGCAGATGTGACGCGCAGCAGTGGACTCGCCGGCCCTAGTCGCGGTGTGCTTGGTTGGGGCGCGGTGCTATTTGATGTGGACAACGATAGCGACTTGGATTTGTTCGTAGCAAATGGGCACGTCGAAGATCGGCGATGGATTGGCAATGGCGAACCCTATCAAATGCTGCCGCAGTTGTTTGTGAATTCGGGTGGGCAATATAGGGAGATCACAAACACGGCGGGTGAGTACTTCAGCGTGCCGACGCTTGGACGCGGTGTGGCTTTTGCCGACTTGGATCGCGATGGTCTTACCGATTTAGCGGTTTCTCACCAGCTAGCGCCCTCGGTGGTTTTGGCGAATCGCACTCAACATATCTCGCCACACCGGACCTTGCGTTTCGTGGGCACGCGCTCGAATCGCAATGGAATTGGCGTCCAAGTGGAGCTGCTCGATGCGCGCGGGCAAATGCTGCTCTATCGCGAGTTAACAGGTGGTACAAGTTTTCAAGCTGCTATGCCCCATGAAGTCTACTTGCCGATACTAGACGGGGCGGCAGCGCTGCGCGTCATTTGGCCATCGGGGCGGGAAGCTGAGAATTCCATTCAAGACTTGGAAAACCAAACGCTGTACCTAACAGAATAGTCATCTACATAACACTCTCGTTATAACCCCGCCACTGTATTACATATTCATTATTAACTGGCTATCGCGTCATTGCGATGTCGCGTTTCGATTGACGATTACGCAGACCGCTACTACGATCAGCTAGGGTCCGAATAGCGAACTTTGTCGCACTATCCGTCGCATTTGCATTCCTTATCTTTACTGAAAGAGAAACATGAAACGTACACTCAAGACTGGAGGCTTCACTCTAGTCGAACTCCTGGTGGTGATCGCCATCATCGGCATCCTGGTTGGCCTGCTGCTTCCTGCCGTTCAAGCGGCGCGGGAAGCAGCTCGACGGATGCAATGCTCGAACAACTTAAAGCAAATGGGCATTGCGATCCACACTTATCACGACACGTATGCTGGTGCGATGCCCTTTGGAGAAACCCGTGACGATGGCGGTGACTGGAACCCCCGCCGTTACAGCGGTTTTGTGGGGATGTTGCCTCAATTGGAACAAGGGCCTCTGTTCAATCAAATTTCGGGTGTAGGATTCCGCCCTGTGCCTTGGGATGGCGGCGGTTTTGCTCCATTTCGCACTGAAATCCCAACCTTCAACTGTCCTTCGGACGCCAACAAGGTCCGTGGTACCAATGACATTGGTCGTACCAATTACATGTTCTCACGTGGCGATAGTGCCTGGGATCATAACAATTGGGCAGGCAACGGCGGACGCGGCTTGCGCGGCATGTTCACCGGACAGTCGATCAAGAAGGGCTTTCGCGACGTAACCGACGGCTTGAGCAACTCGATAGCGATGTCAGAACGCACCAAGGGCCAGAGCGGCTTGAACGTACTCGATGGAGGCACGGTAGTTAATATCGGGGCAAACTTCCGTGACAACAATCCATCGGATTGTGCCACTCGCGTTGGTGCTGGCAAACGTTACGTCGACGGTACAGACATCCGACACTGGGCGGGTTTGCGTTGGACCGACGGTGCGCCAGCCTTTACGGGTTGCACCACGGTTCTTGGGCCAAACAAGGCTAGCTGTACTCAAGGTGGTTGGGACGGTGAAGACGGGATTTACGAACCAATGAGCCGTCATACCGGTGGTGTGCAATGCTTGTTTGGTGACGGTGCCGTGCGCTTTATTGGCGAAAATATCGATACCGGCAATACTGCGTTACCTCCACCAGATGCTCCCGGTCAGCCAAACGCACAGAGTCCCTATGGTGTCTGGGGTGCTTTGGGATCCATTCGCGGCGGCGATATTGCTCAGCCTGACAACAACTAACGATTGTAGGGCGGGTTCTCTGGCTACAGAGACCGAGTCATTACCTAAATTGAAGCACGGGGCATCACTGCTCCGTGCTTTTTTATTGGATTTCATAACGCCAACTTCGTGAATCACCAACTTGACGGACACCACAGCCCCCAGGACAACTACACTGCAGACATGGAAGATCTGTCTGCCCCATCGCATCATTGCGGAAATGCAATATTTCATAAGCTATTTCCGTTTAGATTGACTGTCTCTTTGGTCTTTGTTACGATAGCTTTATGCGGAATAGGCGGCCATTATCGCTTATCTTCCGTGTCTTGATGTTTTTTTCCTTTTCTTAGAAAGAGAATCTATGAAGCGATCGTTGAAGACCGGGGGGTTTACCCTGGTCGAACTACTGGTGGTGATAGCCATCATCGGAATTCTTGTGGGACTTTTACTTCCAGCCGTCCAGGCGGCACGTGAAGCAGCTCGACGAATGCAATGTTCAAATAACTTAAAGCAACTGGGCATTGCCATCCACACGTATCACGATACGTATGCTGGTGCGATGCCTTTTGGGGAAACTCGTGACGATGGCGGTGACCGGAATCCTCGCCGTTACAGCGGTTTTGTGGGTATGCTGCCGCAATTGGAACAGGGACCACTGTTCAACCAAATCTCGGGCGTAGGTTTCCGTCCTGTCCCCTGGGATGGCGGCGGTTTTGCTCCATTTCGCACTGAAATCCCAACCTTCAACTGTCCATCGGACGCGAACAAGGTCCGTGGTACCAACGACATTGGTCGTACCAATTATATGTTCTCACGTGGCGATAGTGCCTGGGATCATAACAATTGGGCAGGCAACGGCGGACGCGGCTTGCGCGGCATGTTCACCGGCCAGTCGATCAAGAAGGGCTTTCGCGACGTAACCGACGGCTTAAGCAACTCGATTGCTATGTCGGAGCGTACGAAGGGTCAAAGCGGCTTGAACGTGCTCGATGGAGGCACGGTAGTAGGCATCGGTGCAAACTTCCGTAACAACAATCCATCGGATTGTGCTACTCGCGTCGGTGCTGGCAAGCGCTATGTTGACGGTACGGACATCCGCCACTGGGCAGGCCTGCGTTGGACCGACGGTGCGCCTGCCTTTACGGGTTGCACCACAGTGCTTGGACCGAACAAGGCAAGCTGCACGCAAAACACCTGGGATGGTGAAGACGGAATTTACGAACCAATGAGCCGTCATACTGGTGGTGTGCAATGCTTGTTTGGCGACGGTGCAGTCCGCTTTATTGGCGAAAACATCGACACCGGCAATACGTCACTACCTCCACCAGATGCTCCCGGTCAGCCAAACGCACAGAGTCCCTATGGCGTCTGGGGTGCTTTGGGATCCATTCGCGGCGGCGATATTGCTCAGCCTGACAACAACTAGTCGAGCAAACAAAAGTTGAATTCATAACGAAGCAAGGGTCATGCGTGGCCCTTGCTTTTTTCGTTTTACCCCAGTACCGAGGCGTCGGTCTTCTTCTTATGACGCAAGCGGCCTAGTGAACCTCAGGCGCTAGCCGTGGGCTCTTCATCGACTCTTCATCGACTCTTCATCGACTCCTCATCGACTCCTCATAGACAACGTCGCCCCCAAGCCCACGGCTAGCGCCTGAGGTTCACTAGGCACACGGCAGCGTCTGAGGTTCACTAGCGGCCACGCGGAGTGTGCCTGCTACTTTAATTGTTACTGGGCGGTACTGCGGCTGCCGCGCGGCGAGGCGCCGATGCGGACATCGTCGGGCAATGGACGAGCGGCACATAGAAAGCCCTCGTCAAACAAACGACTCTTTAGCTGCCGAAACTCGCCAAATGAATCGGGGTACACCCATACGGTAACCACGGTGTCAGCCGGATTGCGACTGGCCAATTCCAACCGAAGACGTCCAGCGGTTTGAAAAGCCGTCTCCATCGACTCGCTAGGTGCCTGCGGCGTGGACTCCAGTTCAAAGCGTTCGAGTTCAAAACCACCAGGGATCTGCAGCATGCGATAGCGCATCAAGAATCCGCCCACTGGACCAAGATTTTCTTCCAAGACTTTCTTGTTGGTTTGCCGGCGAGCCGCCAAAGGCACTTGCTGTTTCAGGGCGTCGATCAGCCGCTCCCAAGGAATGACCGTCACCAGGCCGCCCTTGAGTTGCACGTGCATCTCGCGAGTGAATACGGTTTGCGCCATTGGGGTTGGCAAATGCTCCAGTACAATCTTGGGCCGTTCGTATTCTTCGGCCGCCCCGAGCTCGCGCTGGACTTCGCTGAGCTGCTGCTGGAGTTGCGCCAACTGCTGCCCATCGGCCAACGATTGTCGTTCTTCGTCGTCGAGGTTCTCTGCGCGTTCGCTAACCAGCTCGCGAGCCACCTGTACTTGGGCGAGCAATGCATCCCGCTCCGAGCGACGATATTGAGATTCCATTTCGTATTGTTGCTGTTCTGACGCTTGACGCCTGAGCGATACCTGCACGGCCTGCACAGCTTGAGCTGGCGCGGTCAGATGCTCTTGGCTTTGCGTCTCGGCCAGCTTGCGCCCATGGGCTTCGGCATCAACCTTGGTCTTGGCACCAATGACGACCACTAGAATAATGAGAATCCCGACCAGGTTAGCAGTTGTATCAAGGAACGAGTCCTCGCCAACCGTTGCATCTTCATCGTTGCGTCGCATAGGGTGCTACTTTTTTCGTACTTTATCAGCTTGTGTTGACCTAGAACCCAACCGAGAACCCTTAGTCGCTTTGGCGCTAGCCACGGTTCTCTTTGGTTTTTCGGATGATTTTTAGCGTGCCTGAGCAGGCGTAACTTCTAATCCACTGCCTTCGAGCAAGCGTGCGAGTTGTTCGTAACGCCAAGCAGCGTTCGGCGCGACTTCGACCGTGAGCACAGGCTTCCAGTAGCCGCCGGTCAGCGCTAGGCCCCAACTGTCGACTCGCTCAATTACGGTTTTCGCTAGACGCTCCGCGCGTTGCCGAGGTGATTCGTCAAAGGTAATGACCGTGGGTCGTGCCGAGCTACCGCGATCGGGCAGTACGAGCCAACGGTCCTCCAAACACTGGATGCGTATAGAACGCACCACGGGCGTTTCGGTAGGAGGCCCTTGCGACCAGGCCCAGTTGCGTCCCCGGGAACTGGCGACGGGCTGCGCAGACTCGTTCTGTTTGCTGAAGTCCTTATTGAGCGAAAGTTGCGGCGACATACCAGCTTGTTCACTGGCCGCTGCGCTGTTTGAGCTGCTTGCGTTGTTACTGGCCTGCGAACTTGAACCGGTTGGGCCAGAGGCTGACGAGTTGTTTGGCGAACCGCTGGCGGACGAACCACTGGCCGGGACTTGGGCGGGGCCAGTTGAGAATGGCAATTGAAACTGCTGCCCGGATGCACTCGGCATCTGACCGGCAATGCCCTCCGCCCCGGCGAAGGAACGGTTGTTGGAGGTGCTAGCTGCACCGGCCGCACCGGATCCATCTGCCGTACCAAACTCGTTACTGTTGTTTGCCAGCAGCGTGGGATCGTTGCCGGCGTAAAGACCACTGGGTCGCAAGCCGCTATACGGTTCGCTCGAAGCGAGAGCATTGTTCTGTAGTTCGCCCCTGGCGGGACCAAATAGACTAGGTGGATCGCCCGACAATGTTTGACCGCTGGCTGCCAATGACTCATCGCCTGGCATTCCAAATCCGTTTCCAGTCATTGAACCGGATTCGCTCGACGATGCGTCCCCAAACTCAGCGAAGCCGCCTGGACCGTTCGCATCGCCTGAGCCAATACGCGACTGATTCGACGAACCGCCAGCGAACGAACCTTCGGCAAAAGAGCCACTACCGGTTGCGCCGGTTCCCGCTTCACGATTGGTGGTGCCAAACTGTTCGTCATCGAACGCCCCACGTCCGCCATGGTATTGGTTGGGCATCGCCATCACGAGTGCAGCTTGACGATCGCGAGCCAAGTCGATCGCTTTGACCAGTTTATCCTTTAGGCCTGGCGCACTTTCCGGAAATGCCAGTTCGAGATCTTCAGAGACTAGCTCATAGCCGAATTGATCATCCCAGCCGCTCATTGCGGCTCGCGCCATGGTATAGGCTGCAATTCCACTGGGGCGGACGACTAACAATGGATAAGCCGTAGATGTAACAGCGCCGTTGCCAGGTGGAAACTCGGCGCGAACGGTACGTAGCGCGGCATCCAAGGGATTCCCTGGACCGTAGGGAGGTCGCAAGTCACCAGGGGTAATTCGCACGCCTTCGGGCTGGATGAAAACGCCTTGTGCCGTGCATTCCAAATAGATGGGCCGCCGATGCGTACCATTGGTACCTTGATAGGGAATGATCGCAAAAATGGGTTTGTCGCCATCTGGCTTGTCGATCTTTGTCTGCAGTTCCGCCGTAGCTTCGGCAAGTTGTTTTTCGAGTTCTGAGATGGCTGTACGGCGTTCTTCGTCGGCAGCTTCGTCCTGTTCTTGCTGCTTTTCGACGAGCCCCGCGGTGCGCTCGAGGTCTTCCAGTTCTGCAAGCAATTCTTGGATATGCTCTTCCAAGTGTTGTAGTACGAGCCGCTTTTTTTCTAGCGCGACGCGACCTTCGTCCAGTTGTTTTTCGTATGCCCGCCGCGCATGTTCCAACAGCGCTTCGGCATCGTCAGCTTGTTGCTGCGTTTCGGCGGCGGCTACTTGCGCGGTGGTCTGAGCTCCCGCGACTAAGAGCATTAAGATGAGTACGAGAGCACCCATCGTACACAGTAGGACTGCGAGAAATGGGAACAGCGAAGGAGCAAGGTTATCACGCTGGCGACGCGTGCCGCTCATGCAGCTTTCCTTTTCGAATCAAGCGGTAGTGTAGGTGGCATCTCACTCGGTTCATCGCCGAACATACCTTTGCGAGTTTCAACTTCATCGCCAACCACCACGATTGGGGCTTTTTCGTCGCGTTGCAATTCTTCGCCTGCGCTGACTGGCGAGTGGGATTTCTTGGCTGGCCGGGGCTTAGTCGGAACGCCACGAATGACGCCCGCTCGTTCCAGACTCGTGCCCAGCGCGGCTACCGCTTCGGCAATGCACATCGATGCGTCTTCGATGCGATGAATGTTCCCCAGTCGACTAACACTATCGTGGATGGTCTCCTCCAACCTGCGCAAGTCGGTAGTCGAGCCGACCAGCTCTTGCAGGATTTCGCTCTGCCGGATGATCTCTTTCTGTTGGCCTTGAACGAGGCGTGCTTGATCGCTGAGGGTGGTTTGCCATTGCTGCCAACGCATATCGATTTGTCGTGAGCCTTCGTCTTGGAGTCTCTCCATGCTCGCGATATGCTTTTCCAACGACTGGCCAATACAACTTCCCAATTGCTGCTCGACGGTCGAGGCCGCTTGCTCCGTCCAACTTGACCACTGTCGTTGACTTTCACTGACCGAACGTGCCCAGATCGCCGATTGGTCTTCGACCAGTTGCTGCACGGTCGAAATCAATTCAGCAGCCATCTGACGAACTGGCGTTAGCAGCGAGTCTTGCGTATCCAATGGATCGCTTGATAAGTAGCGAATTAAGTTGTCGCTCGATTCACTGTCAATGCGGTTGAGCAAATTGACTTCGATGCGTGAAATGGCGAATTGCACAAACATCGAAAAAACGGTCAACGTCAGCGCAATGGCTGTTGTATCAAAGGCGACGTACAAGCCTGCGGTGAGTTGGTTCATCGCCTCTTGCTGTTGCGTAGCCAGCAGTTCCGTATCGAGTTGCCCGAGTGTCTGCGAAATGCCAAGCACCGTTCCCAAAAAGCCCAGCATGGGCATTGCCCAGTGGATGATGCGCAGTAGGCTGAAACTATCGTGTTGACGATCTGCGTCGGCCTCCGCCAACGACTTTAAGTCGTTTTCGAGTTGATGTCGGCGACCGCGCGCAATTTGTAATTCAATGGCGCGCATGATCCGCACGCCAAACCAGCTATCCCGGATGGCCGCTGGCTGAGCTTCCCAACTGGCCGACAACCATTCAGCGCGTTTCGACGGTGACACGTCGTCGCCATCAGTTAACAAGCGTCGCAACGCTGCCGCAGCGCGTCCGGTCACACCAGACTGCCGCGCCACATAGAACCACTTGAGGGCTAGCCCAACAATTCCTACAAAGAAGAGCGAGACCGAAGCCACGGCCACTGGGTGACTCAAGCAATACCGCCGCAGGAGGCTGAAGTCCAATGGCCCAGCGAAGATCAAGCCATAGAAGCTGATCGCTAACAGTGACCCCAGTAGGAGAACCGGTGGTAACGGCAATGCATAACTGCTCCGCTGTACCCTGCGATTGTTTTTCACGAGACACCACTTCCATGTAGCGATTCGAATGTTCCAAGCCTAACGCAGGCCTCTGTCCAGCCATGCGACTGCTGTGGATTCTCTTAGATCTGCACTCGTCACGTCCAGGGCGAATTTTCAGTTTTATCAGCTCGGGTCTACGTTCGTTTAACGCCTTAGCCTCGTTTAACGCCTCAGTCTCGTTTAACGCCTCAGTCTCGTTTAACGCCTCAGTCTCGTTTAACGCCTCAGTCTCGTTTAACGCCTCAGTCTCGTTTAACGCCTCAGTCTCGTTTAACGGCAAGCCGTAGGCGACTGCGTGTTAGCTGCACGAGTTGAAGCCACGATGCTACAGCGCAGTCGCCTACGGCTTGCCGTTAAACAATTGCGTGGCACTAAAAGTTCGCGGGCATGTGCGCGGGACTGCTAGCTATGGCAGGAGCAGTCTCGGGAGGTAGATAGAGTTTGTTCTCTTCGTCAAAAACGTCGTCCGTCGATTTGGATTCAAATAACTCTGGTGTTATTTGGCTGGGTGACAAGAGTATCGGGTTGGCCCACTCGGTGACAATGCTCAGCTTCGCTTTATATCCCAGCGGAGTTACGAGGTCGGCTGGACGAAACTGCTCAACTTGAAAGAGCCAGTATGGCAGGTTAGCTTCTTGGCGCCCGACAGCTAGGATAACTTCGGTTGGCAAGAGCGCAGATTGGTTTTGCACGAACAACAGTTGGTCGATCTCAGCCAACGCGCGCACGGTCGTCGGCGGGCTGGCCGCGAGCTTACCGGTTAGCCACCACACGGGCTGGTCGTCGAGTTTGCCAGCTTCTACTTTGATCCATTCGTATTGCTGGCATAGCTTGCGCAGCAATTCAGCTTGACCACCGATAGCCAGGTACATTGCCACGACTGGATCATGCAACGACTGGGTGGTAATGACCAAGCGCTCACGGACTTTGCCCAAGTCGACTCGGGTACGTTTCGCAACGCTGCCAATGGTCTCTAGGGTGTACAGCAATTCGCCATCGCTGACTTGCAGCAGGCTGTTCATTTGATCGCCTGCGGGTAGTTGGAGACTCATGCGCAGTTTGCCACTCCCCTGCCCTCCCCGTACGTATTTGCCAAAACCAGACATTTTATGTCCGTACAATTCGACGGTCTGGTGAACTTCGCAGAGAGCTGGCGGTCCCCATACCGCAGCATGTAGCGACTGATGCAAGATTTTTGTTCCAATTTCTTGCGGAGCCGGCGAAATGGGAATTGGCGGCGAGGTGGTTGCGGCGTTTGAAGACTGGGTTTGCGCTGATGACGAATGGCTGAGATTCAACATCAAGGCCGTGATCACCACCAACGTCAACCGCTGCCGTAGACACTGCCCAATCACACCTTGGCCAAGGACTCTGAGTAGCAGTTCGGCGGGTAAACGTGTGAGTCTGTTGCTAGCATTCGAGTTGGGTAATCTGCTCCACATAGTCTGGTTATGCCGGATTTATCAAAGAAAACAGTAGTAGGAGGCCGAACATAACCCCACGGAGACTGTTCGAAGGCGTGCGGATAGTAGGCGAGTTGGTTCGCTTCGTCCATACGTATTACCCAAGGGGTAATGAAAGCAGCTCTACAAACTCACTCAGGAACGTTTCGATTGGCGGCAATCACGACTTTGAGAAACTTCAAGAACGTCGGTGACTTGCCAAACTTAGGGGGTTAAGCATGAAAATGCGTGTTTTCCTAACGCTAGCCGTAGCAGCGACCAGCTGCTTCACTGGCTGCACAACAACCCGGCACAATCTGCCGCCAGCTCAGCGTCTGCTTGAGCCAGGGCCAGGTGTCGGTGGACCAGGTCCGGGCGTTATGGGTCCGGACATTTCGCCTGCCGGAGGCATGGCTGGCATGGGCGGCGGCGTCGTCCCAGCCAGCTGCGTAGGCTGCGGCGGTGGCGACGCGGGTGGCATGGGCATGGGCGGCATGATGATGCCTCCTGGCGGTGCCAACGTCCAAGTACTTTTCAATCGTCCAGAAGGAATGGAATTGCACTACGATGTCGTCGGCGACGGCTCGTTTGGCAGTGAACCTCTCTACGTGCCTGGTCGTTTGGAGTTCCCACAAGGCGGTATCTACCGCATGAAGTTGACGAATATTCAAGGTCGCGAGGGCGTCGAACTATATCCGACCGTCGAAGTTGCGAACGGCAATCCTCGTACGGCCGCTTACCTGGCCCACAACGCCATCCCTGTCCAATTTACGACCGATGACTTTGAACAAGTCCTGTCGGGTAACTTTGTAACCAAAGTGATCTATTTGCCAGATCCCGAGTTCCAGGGCGATGCGATGGCGGGCGTTGACGTTCTCGTCAGCAACCGACTCGATCCAGGCTTGGACCCAATCGTTGAAGCGGATCGTCGGGGTTCCATCCTAGCGATTGTTCGCGTGGGCAACAAAGACATCGAAATGTCTGGAGCGGCTGCTGCCGCTGGCGGATTGGCAATGATGGGTGGTCCGATGATGTGCGGTCCTGACGGCTGCATGATGCCAGGCGGAGTGCCAGAGTCGCTACCCGGCTATGTAGCTGGCTTGACCGCGCCCCAGTATGGCATGACCTATACCGGAACGCCAATCGGCTTGCCAGGACCTCCTCACATTCCGTTGGGAAGCCCCGCTGGCTTGCAGAAGCATACGATGCGCAACACGACGCATATGCACATACCTGATCCTGTCGAACACATGAAAATCAACGTGCGGCAGACACCAGGACAGAGTTATCCACAACCTGTTAGTCGTGTTCGAATCCACGAACAGAACTTGCACCCAGGCGTACCGACTGGCCAACCCGCATACATGCGACATAGCCAACAGGTTCCTGGAGCAACCGGTGCAGCCTACTGCCCAGAATAGTTGCCAGTGGAAGGTGACTGTGGATGAGCCTCATTGTCCACGCGAATCGAACGTCGCACAGCCTAGCTTGTGCACGAGTCCAACCCGGCTCACACCTCGAACGTCCAAGCGTTTAGCAACAGTGTGAGCCGACGAATTCCCCAGCAACGTGAATGAGTGAGGCGGTCGAGGGCGTTAACTGCTCTCGACCGCTTTTTACCATCGCAGCTTTCGATATTTCAGTGGTGGCAGGATGCTCATGAACGCACAAACGTTTATTCCGTTCAGCCGTCGAGGCAAACCACCTCGTGTAGCATTGACGCCTCGCGCCGGATTGGTCTGGAACCGTGCATTCACCGCAGCACAGCGGTCGTTGTACCCGATCATCCTAGTGCTCACCGCCCTGCTCTGCCCCGGTCCGCATACCAGCCGCTCGCTGGCTCAGGACAACCCGTATTCCAACGTCCATTATCTGCTCAATGCCAACGCTGCCCCGGGCGTTGTCGCCAGCGCCCAAGTTGCAAGAGGCGCACCGAGCGTCGGCTCGTTCACAGCCGTCTCTGTTAGTGGTCCAGCCAGTCTACAAGTCGCTTTGGCACGCGATGGACAATTCCTAGAAACGCTGGCAGCCCCCGTCACAACTGGCATGTTAGTCGGTGCGGTTTATCGCTTTCGCGTTACCAATATCCCGTTTCGCCCTGGAGAAGAGCTGTATCCGACAGTTGAAATCATTGATCGTGTCAACGCGCCAGCGGGCCGCGAACATCGATTTCCAATTCCAGTTGTACTAACCGAAGAAGACCTACGACTCGCCTTGGACGGCGCCTTGGTGACGCGCGTCATCTACATCGAGGACAGCGAGAACGCAGAACCGCTGGCATCGCGCGCCGGCGAGCAGCGTACTTTCAATGTAAGTGCTTCTGACAATGCGTTGAAGACCGCTGACCAGTTTGGACGCCCGGTGGCGATTCTACGCTTTGGTTCGCGCGTGCCGATGGACTTGCAAGGCGATCTATCTGCATTCTTGTACGGCTGTCCGCCTTGGATTCCGCTACCAACCGCACCGGATCGTGACGCGATGATTCGGTCTGGAACATGGCCCGAATCACTGCCGATGGAGCGTGGCGAACAGCCCTACCAAGAAACTCCCCTGGAAAACATTCCCCGCACGCCGCTCGGTCGGGTGCACTCGGCGAGTGTTGCCACCGTGAACCACGAAGAGCCGGTTAGCTCACCCAGCGACTTGCGATTCAGCGATACGCTGCCAAGTGATGGGAGCGCGTTCGAAGTGCCGGTCAGTAGCCCTACCGTCAGCTTTGACGATGCGAGCGGTTTTGCCAGCAGTGCTACTGCGCCAAGCTGTGCGGATACGAGTAACTTTGTATCGGGCTGTGCAGCAGGTTGCTCAGGTGCAACTGGTTGTAATTGCGGATCTGCGCTACCTGCCCAGCGACCGAACGCTCAAGAATATGTTTTCGACGGCGGTGACCAGGCACCGTCAGTCGTCGTGCAGAAAGATTGGACCGCGGCTGGCGTCGATCCGACTGACACCGTTATCTACTATGAGACCCTGGCTGGTAAAGTGTGTGTCAAGCCATCCAATCGCGTGCCGATCTATGCACCACGTTTTGGAGCCGTGCGACAGATCACCGGCATCGTCTTAGCCGCCAGAGCCGTTGGTACCGAGCGTATCTTGGCTCCCGTGGCACCTTCGGGTTTCCGCGAAGCCGACTTGGCTGGCAATATGACATTGCCCTTGGCCCCGCAAGGACAACAGACGGTTGGCATGTTAGATGCCTTCCAGGAGAATACTGGTGGCGTGCCGATGGAAGGAGTCATCCCAGCCCGGCGGATGAGCTTGGCGGTACAACCTCACGAGAATATCGAATTCTTTACCACAGGGCTGATGCTCGATCATGAAATTCCCGTCTTGGGTCGAGTGCTGGCCAACGCGCGGACTTGGTATAACCCTGAATCGCTCGGCGTTATGATTGACGGCCAAGTGGCAGCCCTGGTGACTGACAAGAAACGCGCTCAAGACGTCCACGTCTATGAAATGCCGGATCGCTGCGCAATGCGCATATGCAAAGCGGCTTCCCACAGCTTGGCGAATCCTGGCGACACGGTGCGATTCACGATTCGCTTTGACAACGTCGGCCCGAAACCTCTGGGAAATGCCGTTATTATGGATAGCTTGTCCCCGCGATTGGAGTATATTGAAGGCAGCCAACAGTGTAGTGTTGACGCCCGCTTTTCTTCCGACGCTAACGAGGTCGGTTCTTTGGTGCTACGCTGGGAAATCGAAAATGCAGTTGAATCTCATCGCGGCGGCGTAATCAGTTTTGATTGCCGCGTGCGCTAGCTTAAACGCCGGTGATTCCCATGGTCGCGTGTAACGAACTGCGGGTTCATTGACTACCTCCTCAAGTTGTTTCGCCGCGATTCGCCCGCATGCATTCAACACACCTCCGTCGAGAGCACATCCACGGGCTTATGGTCGGCACGGCCATTGGCGATGCGTTGGGCTACGCGCGAGAAGGGTTGAGTCGTCGCGTGGCGCTAAAGATGTTTGGCCGTCCGCCTCTGAGATATCGACTGCTGCCAGGCAGAGGTATTTACAGTGACGATACGCAACTGATGCTCATGGCTGCCCAAGCGTTGCTGAACTCGCGCAGCGAAGTCCAGTACTTTCGCCACTCTTTGCGACGGCGTTTGAGTTGGTATGTGCTTTCCCTGCCCGTGGGAATAGGTCGAGCGACTCTGCTGGCCTCGCTTAAGTGTTGGCCGCATCGCGTGGTGAAACTTGAAACTGGCGTAAATTCTGCTGGCAATGGCCCTGCCACACGCGCTCTGTTTCTGGGCTTGGCGCTAAATGACACTGGCAATCGTATCGTACGCTGGGTCGAAGAGTCGACGAAGATAACGCATACGCATCCATTGGCTTTGGATGGCTGCCGCGTACTGGCCACGTTGGCGAACGCGGCAGCGACAACCAGTCGCGAGAAACTAGATCCAGGTCTGATTCTCAAGCAGTTGGTTGAACTCAGCAGCGAGCCCAAGATACGAGATCGACTCAGCCAGCTCGATGCCTTCCTGCAACAGCGGCGCAGTCCGTCAGCCGTTGCCCGGCACTTTGGCTGGCATCGCGGTATCAGTGGCTTCATTGTGCCCACCACGATCATGGCAACCTATTGCTGGATGCGATACCCAGATAATTTTTGCCGCGCCGTTGAGTCGGCAATCGCCCTTGGCGGCGATTCAGATTCCTTGGGCGCGATTGTTGGCGGACTGGTGGGTGGCCATGTTGGCATCCAGGGGCTCCCTGACAAGCTGGTAGCTACCCTAGGCGGATTTCCTCACGGTCCACAATGGATGGCAGACACCGCAGAACGGTTTGCGCACTGGCCCCACGGTGTCGACGACCTGCACATCGCTCCCGCCCGCCCCGCCGATCCACTGATGCAATTCGCCCGTAATCTCTTTGCCATCCCATTGGTACTCGCGCACATCGTCCTGCGCATTCCGTGGCGATTGTGTACCCGAGCTACCCCCAAACGACTTTCCACGTAGGTCGTTTTCAATGACCTCTGGAGTGCGGCGATTCATCGCCGCTTTGGTATGTGACGATCTAGCTCTATAGGTCGATCCGGGAGAAATAGGGAGACTTGGGTGCGAGTGTTCTTGGCTCTTGGCTGTTGGTGATTCTGGGCAGCTTGGTGCAAGCGTGGCTGGTGACTGGTGAGTCTAGTTCGGCGCTATCTCTTGCGCATAGGAAAGCTCCGACAAGTCGGAGCACTCCAAGATTGCACAACAAAATTGTAAAATTTACAAAGGTTCTGTCCCCAATTCTTACAATTGGCGTGCAATTCGAATGAGCAGGGAACGGCGCTGATTACCTAGACTGCCTGTTTACTCATGAAATGCGTGGGTTTTTGGAAAAGTCCCAGGTGATTCTGATTTGGCACACTAGGTGCTATAAGGAGTCATCCGTGGCGATGTAACCGAGGCCCGCAGCGGAGCTAGGTTGCCACGCTTCGAATCGACAAGGGAATTCGAAGGCGGAATGTGACGGCGAACGAACATGGACGCCCCGTGATCTTAGAGGCAAGTTGCCGCAGTATGGCGACATATCAGGCCGTTGGTACTAGCTCGACTAGTACCGACTACACGGCTAAAGGCCCGCGTTTCACGGTAGAAAGGGTCCGCTTGAAAGAGTTGTAGCATGCAACATGCAGAGCTCTTTCACAGCGGGCCCTTTTTCGTTGCCTATCAAGTTGCCTTATCAGGGCCCTAACAAGTGCTAAGTGCCGTTGATCTAGTGAACCTCAGGCGCTAGCCGTGGGCGCCCTAAGACCAACTTCGCCCCTAAAAGCCCACGGCTAGCGCCGGAGGTTCACTGCAACTTCGCCCCTAAAAGCCCACGGCTAGCGCCTGAGGTTCACTGTGATATGGTACGCCTCCACAGGGTAGCGGCTGCTTCGTTACCTAAAAGCCCACGGTTAGCGCCGCTAGCACCACAGCCTAGGCAATCGAGGAAGATGAACTAGACTGCGTGCTACCATTTGTTCAACTCGCGTTATACTTGGAATTTCATGCAGACTTACCCGCAAATCTTCTTTGATTCGAAAAAAGCCCGTGACTTCAGCGGCTTTCACCCTTGGGTCCGAGCTCATTCGTTGATTGAACCAACGGCTCCCCTCGACGCTGGCCAGATCGTCGAATTGATGTCGCCGGGTGGTGGATGGGTGGGACGCGGAGTCTACAACCCCAGTAGCCATATTCGAGTCCGTTTGTATCAATGGGATCGAGCTGAACAACTGGATATTGGCTGGTGTTTTGGCCGTTTGCAGCGCGCTATCGAGCTAAGAGAAACTTGGGCAGAGCGGCATCATGCGCTGGATGCTGTACGGCTGGTTAATAGCGAAGGCGACGGGCTAAGCGGTTTGATTGTCGATCGTTTTGCCAATTATCTCGTGATTCAAATTACAGCCTTGGCCATGCAGCGCTGGCAGGAGCCGATCGTCGAGTGGCTTGCCGAACGTTTGCAGCCGGCAGGCATTTTTGTGCAGATCGATACGAAGACTGCCAAACATGAAGGCATCGAGCCGCGCGATGACCTGGTCTGGGGAACTTCCCCGACGGGCCCGATCGAGTGCATCGATCACGGCGTGCGAGTGCAGTTCGATTTAGTAAGTGGTCAGAAAACGGGTTACTACCTCGATCAGCGTGCCAATCGCCGCAGGGCTGCTGAATGGATGGCTGCGGGTGAAGTGCTAGACGTATGCTGTTATCTCGGCGGTTTTTCATTGGCAGCCAGCCTAACGGGACGGCCAACCTCGGTGCTGGCGGTCGACAGTAGCAGCGTAGCCTTGGAGCAAGCCGCCACTAATGCGCGACTCAACGGATTTTCCAATATCGAGTTCATCAAGGCGGATTGCTTCGACTACCTGGATCAACTCGTCCAAGAGAACCGCAAGTTTCAAACGGTGGTTCTCGACCCTCCACGCATGGCCAGTACACGCGGGCAGGTTAGCGCGGCTTTGCGAGCGTATCATCGACTAAATCTATCTGCCGTAAATCTGCTGGTACCTGGCGGAGTGTTAATAACGTGCAGTTGTTCCGGGCGGGTCGACCGAAGTGATTTAACCGGCGTGCTAGCGTCTGTTTCAAAACGCACGCGCCGCTCAATTCAGATCGTAGAAAGCCTAGGGGCCGACTTTGATCATCCCATTGATGTCAATTGCCCCGAAAGCGAGTACCTGAAATGTCTAATATGTCGCGTTGGCTAATTTTGCGGAGTGCGCAAAAAAAATGGTCATAGTATGCCGCTCCATCGTCACACCATGACCAATTTTTTCAGTTGGAGCGGTCTCTAGATTCCGCTCCACCTTCCCAATCCGTGGTAATATTCGTATCGTCAAATCCGCTGCGGGTTGGTTAGGGTTTTGTCAGCATTTTTTCGAAACCTCGAAGCTTGGCGATGATCGCCCGTACCACTTAGCGCATGGCGGGTAGCGGTAGAAAGGCGACATTGTTGCGTGCGCCGTCACTTGCTTGAGTTGCTGGAGGCAGTTCCGCAGAGACTCCCGTGCATGACGCACAAGGTGCCGCTGGGCTCATTTGCCCAGCATCACATGCGGACGTTGCACAAGCTGGAGCGTCGCAAGCGGCAGCGGTGCGGCCACCAAAGTGCGGTTGACGATAGCGATTGCGAACCGGCTGACAAACATCGCAGTTCGTCGCCGGACTGGCACACTGGGTGCAACTGTGCGCGTGATGGCCGTTAATGCAATTCCACATCTTGGCGCATTCAGCGGCATGCTCGGCAGGATACCCAGCCCACAAGGCGCGGACATTGCACTCTTCACGGAGCAGGATATCGGCGACTGGATTGGGGGTCCGGGCCGTTTGATTCCAAAATACTGGTCCCATGGCTGCATTGGGAACCGAGGCGATGGTGGCATGATCAATTACGGTGTCTACCACGCTGTGTCGCCGATGGTGGCGTCCCACCGGCAGCGATTTTGGATCTGCGTCCGATGGACTGCTGTCCTCTTGAAAATACGATGATCGGTCGTTTTCCACCGGTGCCGTGGCCGGTAGTTCCGCTGGTTCCAGCAAGGCGGATTCATCTTGCTCAGAAAAGAGGTCAAACGGATTGCCGAGGGCCTCGCGCGCCGGTGCGCTGACTTCCCCCAACTCAGTTTGATTGGAGACCAAACGCGGTGCAGGAGTTGGGCTGCCCGTATTAATCTGGATTTGTCCAAACGACGACTGCAATCCGCAGCAAGTGAATGCAACGGTTGCGAGGATTGTGATGGTTTTCTTCATATCGGTACCCTTAGCGCGAAGTAGATGCTATGCCTTATCCGTGGCGATGGATCGCTTAATTAAGGGCACCACGAACCATTCCCTGGTGGTGGTAATGTGTACCACGCTTAGCTGCGAGGCTGGTGTCGCAGTGGGCATCGTTGGTGCTTATAGATAGCATTCGACATGATTGGCGAAATGCAAGCAAGGCGGCTAGAAAAATCCACTTGCAAAGCCAAGAGCCAAGCGGTTGGGTACGTCAGGGCAAAATGGCATAGTCGAGCAAAATCTGCGACTTATAAGCACTAGGAAGAACATCAGCGTGGTTCGTCAGCAGAATCGATACCACGATTTCAAACTGCCAAGCGACTACCACCGTGAAACTTCCCAAGTTAGGTAGATGGGAATCCAAATTGCATAGCCAAAAACCAAACAGCCCAGCAAACGTTTGCGTGCATTTTCCAAGTTTTCGAATTGCACGCCGCCTCGAATTGAGTTCAGAAATGCCGCAATTAAGATTGGCGGAACAATTGCGTTGAACAGACGAATCCAGCCTGCGTAGGTAACGTAAGCCATGATGAAGGCTGCAAACGTGAGTACTACGAACAACGTGAAAATTGAAAACTGTGTTTGCCGTTGCGACTTACTTGGGTCTGCTTTCGACATGATAGCCATGCTTTCTTCTACATTGCTTCCACGTTTTCAACGTCATTCGTTTCTCTTTCTAATTCGCTGTGCAACGAGAATTGCGAGCACAACTGTGCTATTTCCGCGTCATGAGCGAGGATAATGACACAGTCTCCAGCGCCCAAAGCTATAGATTTATCAGGATTTACACTCACCACTCCACTGTTGCTGCGAAGTGCGACAACGAGGAAACGGTTGCCACAGTGTGCCCGGAAGTCGGCCAACGAGCCGCCAACTAGCGAACTGTTTGGCTGGATTTCTAGTTCATCCAGCCGCAAGCCAATTGAGGAGAGGTCTTCATTCAGTCCTTCAGGCAGCTCGGCTTGTTCCAGCAGTGATTCGGCACTCGGACGCAGGATCATATTCGCCAGGCGGTCGGCGCCGATGGTAGCTGGCAAGACCACTTTGCTCGCACCGACTTGCCGCAATTTCTTAATGGTGCTAGTGTTTTCCGCGCGCGCCAAGATTTCTAACTTGGGATTCAAATCATGGGCAGTAATGGTAATAAACAGGTTCGCCACATCATCGCTGAGGACAGTGGTTAGGATGCTTGCATACTCAACACCAGCGGCTTTCAGCACGCTTTCTTCAGTTGCGTTGCCATGGAGCGCTAAACAGCCAAAGCTACGCGCCGTTTCCACTCGGGATTCATCTTGGTCAATAACGATCAGAGGTTTACCGCGCGAGGCCAGGGATTCGGCGAGTTTCGTTCCCATGCGTCCAAAGCCGCAGATAACTACATGGTTCCTCAGTCGTTCAATTTCTCTGTGCATGCGTCTGACCCCTAGAATGCGTCGAAGTTCGCCATCGATTAGTAACTGAGCGAAGCCGCCAAACGTATAGATGGCGGCCATGTAGCCGAAGACGATTAGAGCCATCGTAAGCCAGCGTAGCACAGGCGTGTCGACTTGCCGTACTTCGCCATAGCCCACCCCTGAAACGGTAATGACGACCATGTACAGGCTGTCCAGCCAGCTCCAACCACTGAGCACGTAGCCTACGATAGCGATTGATAAAATGGCACAGAAGACTCCCAGCCCAATCACAATTCGTTGGACGGGAGATGCAACTCGATCGACTGGTCGCCTCCAATAACTTTGAAGCGACTGTCGTTGCTCGTCCGTTGCAAAACGACGTGTTCCGCTCAAGCCCCTACTCCTGTTCCAGTTCACTCAGCCACGCCGCCGCTTCGGCATCGCTGGGCATCCGCCAATCTCCACGGGGCGAGAGGCTAACACTGCCAACCTTAGGCCCGTCTGGAACACACGATCGTTTGAATTGGCTGGAAAAGAACCGCTGGATAAAAATCTTCAACGTTGCGCGAATGGTGGATTCAGCATAGTTCTTGGAAAAGGCTGCTAGCTTGGCCAATTGCAGAATTTTGCGGGGTCCAGCACCGTAGCGAATCATATGATACAGGAAGAAGTCATGAAGTTCGTAATCGCCGATCGTCTCCTCCGTTAGCTGATGGATATTGCCATCCCGATCTGTCGGCAGCAACTCAGGCGAAATCGGAGCATCCACGATCTTCATCAGCACGTCGCGTGCTCCACCAGAAAATTCGTATTCGGCGATGTATTTGACTAAGAACCGGACTAGTGTCTTGGGTATGGATGTGTTCACATTGTACATCGACATGTGATCGCCATTGTAGGTACTCCAGCCTAGAGCTTGTTCGGACATATCGCCTGTTCCCAGCACGAAACCGCGATTCATCAGCAACATAGTTCGCACGCGAGCTTGCACATTCTCAAATACGAGATCCTGCCGATCGGCGGCGGGTAGAGCGTGCAGTCTCTCGACAAATGCGTCTAAGTCCAAACCGGAGAGGGAAATGCCAAAAGGTGCGTGGCCCATGCCGATAAAGGTATCGAAACATAATTGACGAATGTCAATTTCACTGGCCGATACGTGTAGGTCGTGCATCAACTTACGGGCGGCGGAGAGTGTGTGGTGCGTTGTGCCAAAGCCCGGCATGGTGGCGGCAGCAATCCGTGTGCTTGGCCAGCCCTGTGCGGCACATGTCTTGGCTGCTACCAGCAGGGCCAGGGTACTATCCAAACCACCTGAAACGCCAATATTGAGAGATATACTTGCCGGAAGTCGACTTAACCGCTTGGCCAACGCGGCGCATTGAATACCAAAAATCTCGGCGCAACGCTCGTGCAACTCTGCGTCTTCCTTCGGCACGAAGGGCGTGGCTGACACTTGTCTAAGCGAGCCGTCACACACAGCCTGGCGCTGAATTTGAACGCGACGGTATTCAAGCGTCGAACGCTTCGCGGTCTGTTGCCAACTCACCGTTACCTGTCGATCATGTTCTAGACGTTGTAGGTCGATATCGGCCGTAGCGATGTGGGGCGTGTCCAGGTCCATGTCCAGGTCCATGTCCACGGTGCCGACCCGCTGCGACTGGGCCAACAACGCACCGTTCTCAGCAATTAAACAGTGTCCGCCAAATACGACATCCGTCGTCGATTCGCTGGGGCCAGCGCTGGCGTACGCGTAAGCGGCCAAGCATCGGCCTGACTGACTACGCACCAACGTTTCTCGCCATCCGGCCTTGCCAACCAGTTCATTACTAGCCGACAGATTCAATAGCAAGTTTGCACCAGCCACAGCTTGAAGACTGCTCGGCGGGATGGGCATCCACAAGTCTTCACAGAGTTCAATGCCGATGACGAGCCGCTCAGATTGGATAAGCAAATCAATTCCAAAGGGCACTTCGCCAAAACCATCCAGATCGACAGTCGCCGGTTCAGAACCATCGGCCGCACAGAACCAGCGAGCTTCATAGAATTCTTGATAGTTTGGCAAATACTGTTTCGGAACGAGAGCTTGAACTTGACCATGCCACAAGACCGCCGCCGTGTTATACAGTCGCCCACCGATGCGCAGCGGCAAGCCGACGACGATTAATTGATCACTCGCCTGGGTAGCTTTGGCCACGGTTTGCAAGGCCCTATGGGCGGCCCGGAGCAAGGTATCTTGAGCAAACAAATCGCCGCAAGAATATCCCGTGAGCGACAGTTCCCCAAATACGACAACATCACTATCCGTTAACCCACTCAAGATTTCGATGGCGGCCGTGGCGCAGGCGGCCGGGTTAGCCACGCTGGTTCGGTGGCTGGCTGCAGTCACTCGTACGAAATCAGTTGGCGGCATTAAGTTAGGCCCGTTCATAGCGAGAATGTGTAGATCTTAGTTTTAACTAGGGGAACCAGTTGTATGCCTACCGGCGATCAGGCGAGAAGTGTCCCTATTCTTCTCGAATCTTCATGGCTTGCAACTGCTCTCGCTCTGGCCGTGACTTGTAATGCTGGTCGAGCGGATAACAACCGCTTACCAGGCCCTTACGTGGCCCGGTCGTACAGTCACTAAAAGTACGACAAACTAATTTGCGCACGGGAGCGATGCCCGCCAGCGAGTCTCTGGGTAACGTGGGATAGGAAAGAACCATCCTGCCAAGGCCGACCGAATCGACCATCCCCATGCGCACCGCAGCCTGAGCTACTAGCGGTAAGAATTCCTGTAGGTAGGTATAACCTGATCCAACGATCGGCAGTTGTGGAAAGGCTTGTTTGACGGTTGCCACCGCCTGGATATGTCGCGCAACGCCCACCAAGGGATCTTCGGGTGGCTGGTAACCATCACTCGGCGGAAAGATGGCCGGCCGCTGAATATGTGGATTGTAGTAGGGACTACCGCACGTCAGATTTACCATGGCTACACCAGCTTGCTGCAGCATGCTGATCAATTCGATCGGTTCGCCTAAGTCGATCTGCAACGGATTGGCAGGATTGACACCAAAGCCGTAGTCGTAGTCGCGGCCACTTTCCCAGCTCGCTGGCTCTCCGCAATCGGCTCCAGGCTGAAAGGGTAACATGTCAAAGACACTTAACCGCACGCCGACCTCCAACCCTGGACACTCGTGGCGAATCCGTTCAATGACCGAACGCAACAAGTGTGATCGGCCAGCCAGATCGCCACCATACTTACCGGGCCGCGTGCGAGCGCTGAGCAGCTCGTGCAACAGATAGCCATGACAGGCTTTGACGTCTACGAATTGAAATCCAATTCGGTGCGCTAATTTGGCCGCTACCAGGTAATCGTCCGCTAGAGAATCCAGCTCTGCATCGCTAAGCACAACCGCTTGGTTATCGGCAGAAATATTAAATTTGGCGTCCAGCAGCGGATGGTGAAAGGCAATGCGAGGCTCCCAACGGCTGTGGTCATTCGGTTTGCAAAATCGACCTGAATGCGTGAGCTGCAATCCGACCACTAAGTCATCGCATGTGCCGTACTGTTGCAGATGTTCGTCGCGCAGGACACTGAGTAGCGTGCGCAATCCGACTTCGTTGGCTGGAGTTGCGAGCGTTTGGTTAGGATTCGCTCTACCTTGCGGCTGCACGGCTGCGGCTTCACCGCCCCAAATCAGCTTCGCACCGCTTTCACCAAATCGCCGCCAGCGGCGAAGCGTCAATTCGGAGGGACTGCCATCCCGATTCGCATCCCAGCCTTCCATGGGGTGAATGCACCAACGATTGCCGATGACCATTTGACCAAACTTGAGCGGCTGCGCCAGTGGCGATCCCGCATCAGCCGAAAGCAGTTGTTCGTCGCATGGGATGGTCCAGCCAAGTTCGTCAAGTCTAGCATGCAGCGCTGTTACGGAACGGATTTGAGCCACTTTGGGATAATTCGGTCGTGCCATAGATGTTCTAATCAAGTTTGGTAGTCAAGAAGAATACGATGCAAATCGTTTAGTAAGAGCACTCATGTGTCGGCTTGGGAGAGGCCCTCTAATTTCAAATCGACGTGTGATAATCGAAAGGTACGTCGTGAGCCGTCGCCAAAAAAGTTAACCGAAACGGCGCGTTTAGGGCCATGGCCGCTGGCTGAGATGATTTCACCCTGACCAAATTTTTCGTGTGTGACGAGCTTACCAACTTTGTAGGCGGCCCACTTGGCCAAACCTGGCAGCGCATCGGCGGGTATCTGCGACCCCAGTACCAAACCTCGGCCAGCCGTCTTGTGCTTCATCGATTTTTGCAATCGCTGCTTGAGCTCTTCAGGCGGTAACTGGCATTCGTCGTCAAACTCAAAATCGCTGGCATGAGTATCCGCATCGCCGTCCAATTGGCAAGCTTCGTCCCAGGAGTCTGCCCCATGATCGTTGTCGAAGTATTGATCAAAGCCCTCTGAGCCATCGTCATAGTAGTCGCTGAGACTTTCCGTTCTATCGATAATTTGCATGTCGTGCCGCGGAAGCTCCATCAAGAAGGAGCTGGGAATACCAGAACCTTGCGATGAAAAGCCACGGCTCTTGGCATAGCTCAACTGCAACTGATCTTTTGCTCGCGTGATACCGACAAACAGCAGGCGTCGCTCTTCTTCCAACTGCAGCGGGTCATCCTTGCTACGCGAGTGTGGCAACACATTCTCTTCGACAGCAATAATGAATACACAAGGAAATTCGAGTCCTTTGGCCGCGTGCAGAGTCATGACGGTAACTTGATTACGGTCGCTTTCCAAGCGATCTGTGTCCGACTGTAGAGCCGCGACCTCGAGAAATCGCTCGAGGGCGGGGCGTTCATCGGGTTCGTTGTCCAACTCCATCGCCTCAGCTAACAATTCGTCTAAATTGCGCATGACGTCTGCTTCTTCTTCGCCGCGATTCTGTTTCAACAAATACTCGCGATACTTGGTTTGCTCGATGGCACTTTGGAGCAAATCTAGCAGTGGACCATGGGCGATCGCACATAGGCCGTCATAGACTTTCAGAAAGCCTTTGATGGCACTTGTGGCCCGCGCCGACAGGATACTACCTGATACAGCCGCGCGACAGGCTTCCAGCACTGGCTGCTTGGTCGCTCGTGCATGGGATTCCAGTTTGGCAATGGTCTGCTTGCCAATTCCACGCGGTGGAATGTTGATGGCGCGCTGCAGAGCCACGCCATCGTCTGGATTGTTGACCAACAGCAAGTATGAAATCAGGTCTTTAATCTCCTTGCGGAGGTAGAAGCGAAACCCGCCGATCAGTTGATAGGGGATCTGGCGACGCAGACAAGCGCGTTCAATCGACCGCGAATGAGCGTTGGTTCTCACCAAGATTCCGAAATCGCTGAACTGGTAGTCACCAGCGGCTTGTTGGGATGCGATTTGATCCGCTACATCCTCAGCTTCTTGATTGGCGGTAGGGTAGATGGCCAACCTGACGCTGTGCCCATGGCCACGCGACGGCACCAGCGCTTTAGGCTTGCGAAATTCATTGTTCTGAATCAGGCTGTCGGCAATGGACAAGATCTCCGGTGTACTGCGGTAGTTCTCCTCCAAACGAATCACTTGTAAATCAGGATAATCTCGCTCCAGATAGGCTACGTTTTTTAAGTTTGCTCCGCGCCAACCATAGATGGACTGGTCGGGATCGCCGGTCGCAGCCAAGTTCGGATAGTCCACGCACAGATGTCGCACGATGACGTACTGTGCCAAGTTCGTATCTTGGTACTCATCGACCATCACATACTTAAAACGCTCGTCGAGCTGTTGCCGTAGCTCGGGGTAGCTGCGGAGCAAGATCGCGGTGTGCATCAAGATATCATCAAAGTCAACCGCACCATTCTTGAGCAATTGTTTTTGGTAGTGCGGGTAGACCTGACCAACTTGATATTCGTCGCTTGATAGCGTTTCAGCTTCGAGTACTTCTGGTGTGACGAGCCGATTCTTGAAATAGCTGATGCGGTTGGCGAGCGTGCCGATGCTCACGTGCGTCAATTCGAATGCCGCCTCGGCGACTGCCGCCTTAAGGGCGGCGGCCGCATCATCAACATCATAGATACTAAAATTCTCGGGCAGTCCGGCGAGTCGCGCGTAGCGTCGCAGCAGTCGCACGCAAAAGCCGTGAAAAGTCCCCATCCATACATCGCTGTGACCTACCAGCTTTTGTAGCCGGGCTTGCATTTCGCCAGCAGCTTTGTTGGTGAATGTCAACGCAATGATGCTCTGTGGCGCAATGCCTTGTTGCAGCATGTGTGCCACGCGATGCGTAATGACTCGCGTCTTGCCGCTGCCTGGACCCGCTAGCATCAACAGTGGACCATCGATGTGCTGCACCGCCTGCGCTTGCGAGGGGTTGAGTCCGGCGAGAAGTTCTGTTGGCGTCATGGCGATTGCTAGCAAAGCTGGCGAAGAGTTGCACGAAATCCGTAGACTACGTTATACTCTCGCGACCAGATCTTCGGAACGAGCCGAAGCGATCTCCGCGCACCAACGGACCAAGGATAGGAGGGACCCAAACATGGCGCGAACCCGGATTCCCATTAGTCAGGCAGAAGAAAAAGCTCGCCAAATGCGTGAGCAACTCGATCTCAGCACCGCAGAGATTGGCCTCACCGTCCGCACAACCAATTGCCTTGAGGAAAAGGGTATTTTTACTGTGCGTGACCTACTCAAAAGCACTCCCAAGGAGTTGCTGAGCATTTCGAACTTCGGCGAAAAGACGCTGGAAGAAGTCTATGGATCGTTGGAAAAGATGGGGTACACCCGTCCTCAACCAACCGTCACTGTGGGCTAAGCACTCCAAGCCACCGTGCAAAGAAAAGTCGCCTCAGGAAACGTCGTTGAGGCGGCTTTTTTTCTTTATTCACCCCTTAACCCTCCCCGCGCGCCAGCGATTCCATAGCGCAAGCAGCCAATTCGTGGGAGGGTCGGAAAGCGAACCCCTCCTTGCTTTAGCGTTTTTGGCGGCGATGGAATAAGAGTGCTTTGCGTCGGACGCGTTCTAAAGCGGCCTGCATCTCACCGGCATCTTTGTAACGCCGGCTCGGTTTGACTTCCAACGCCTTGCGAACTACCGCGATCAACTCGGGATGGGCTTTGCGCCGCAAGCTAGCCGCACCCTTCAATGGCCAGTCGAAGGGCCATTCCGGCAGTTCTCCAGTCAACATGCGATAGACAATTAACCCAAGTGAGAATACGTCACTCTTTGTACTTGGACGCCCCATGGCTTGTTCCGGGGCCATATAACCCACTGTGCCAGAGCCAGAGCCGTCAATCGTCCGCTGTGCCACGCGTGCGATGCCAAAATCGGCAAGTTGCAGCCGCCCGTCCGGCAGCAGGAGCATGTTTTCGGGCTTGATATCACAGTGAATAATTCGAAGACTGTGGGCATAGGCCACTGCGGAAACCATTTGCGTGGCCAATTCCAATGCCGTTTCAAACGCGATTCGCTTTCGCAGCCGGTCACACAGGGTTTGTTCTCCCAAACGCGAGGTAATCACGAAACGGCCATCAATGAAGCTAGCATCTTTGAGCGGTAGAATGTTGGGATGATCCAACTTGGCTACCATGCGTGCTTCACGCTGAAACAACTCTAACATGCTCGGTGTGACCACGCCTTGGTGTGGCATCTTAAGAGCCACCCGTACGCCCTCAATCGTGTCCATCGCCTGGTAAACGTGTGCAAATCCGCCCTGTGCCAAGCGGCGCTCAATTCGATATTTGCCGACGCGCGAGCGCGCTCGCAAACTATCGGTTTCGCTTCGCCGTTTTGCCATTTGCCAGTTCTGTGCGATCATCGCCTAGAGGATTCTCAGGATGTCTTTGAGTTTCGCTACGGCTTAACCTTGGCCGGTCGGGTTAGACTCGTGATAGCCCAACCTCCGGATTACAACTCAGCTATTGGTGAAGCTGCTGCGATTGACTCAAGGATAGCTTAGAGTAAGAAATATTGGAGTTGGTTTCGCAAGAACAGCAGAAAATAAATGATCAACGGAAGTATCGGCAATCTTCGCAAGCAGAATAAGCAGAATTCGGGTTGTTCCAAACCTAACATGCGGGTTGATGAATTTTCCGCGTGAATAGCACTCCCCACTGCTCAAGAATGGCTCGTCGCTTTCCAACGCCTTAGTCCCTTATGCCCCAAAGTGAGAGATCCTCGATGACTGAATCGGACCATACTTTTCCAGCAATTCAGCCGTGGCGTCTGGAACAAATGACGCTCGCCGACGTGCGACTACTGGAACCGCAGGTCGCAGTTCTGCCGATGGGCGCTACTGAACCGCACAATTTGCACTTGCCCTACGGGACCGATTCCTATGAAGCGGTGCACTTGGCCGACCTCTGCTGCTCCCGAGCAACGGAGTTAGGAGCACGGGTGGTGCAATTACCCGTCATCCCCTACGGCACGGAAAGCAATCTGCAGCAGTTTCCGCTGGCCATGAACTTGCAGCCGACGACTCTGCTACAAATCTTCAGGGATTTGGTCCAGACGTTGGAAACCAGTGGAATCTTAAAGCTCGTGATCTTCAACAGCCATGGTGGGAATGACTTCAAGCCGTTTCTTCGGGAGCTGTATGGCCAAACCAAGGTGCAAATCTTCCTGTGCAATTGGTATCAGATGATCCGCGACAAAGCAGCAGAAATATGCGAGTACGCTGACGATCATGCTGGCGAAATGGAGACGTCTCTCATCCTGCACTTTCGCCCGGACCTGGTTCGCCGCGACGCGGACGGGAACTTGACCGCCGACGCGGGCGATCGCCGACTGTTGCGGTTTGAAGCATTACGCGAAGGTTGGGTCGGCCTAACCCGCCCATGGCACCTGTTAACCACCAACTCCGGTTCGGGTAACCCCCATTTGGCGACCGCCGAAAAAGGGAAACTGCTGAGCCAAATTATCGTCGAACGTATCGCCCCGTTTCTCGCGGAATTGTCTGCGGCAGAGCTGGACGACCCTTTCCCGTTTCAGTCCGATGAGTTTCAGTCCGATGCGTAGAACACCCCACGGATTCAATCGATGGAAAGGGTCGGGAGTCTTGTCAGCAGCCCCCAACCACTGCGATACCGCTGGTAGGAACACGTAGTTGCTAGTGGGTTGAGCTATTCAGGTTGAAAAGACTCCCGACCCTGTCTACGACATAATATTTAGGCACCATAATCATGGCCAATCAGCCGCGGAAGACCTGCATTGCCGACTCGGACGAGGGGCCTAGCGCCTGCGATGTTTGGCGGCCGCCACCATTCAACTTGCAGCTCTTAATTGTCGTTTTGCTAGCCTCTGGGATTGTGCTGGCGTTGACGCCGTTTTTCGATTGGTTCGGCTTGGCACTGACGATCGTCTACGCATTGACGTTCATCCTGGGTTGCTGGAAGACCAAACGTGCCACGGCCTATGTCTTGTTGGGGCTGTATGTGCCGTTGGCCTGGACGCTGGGGGCGGCCCAGATGCGACGACCGTGGCCATTTTGGTATCTGCCAGGTCTACCGTTCACGATGCTGGCGGTACCGGCTAGTTATTTAGCTTGGCGAGAATCGGTCAGTCTTGGCGCGACACTGGCAATCTTTTTCACGGCCATCCTGCTGGCTCGCCCCAATAACCGCAGTGCCGTTTGGGTGGCTATACTGCTATTCTTGATGATGATCTGTGAAAGTCTATTTCTGGTGTGGCTTTTCTCATTGGCGGTGTAAGTTATGAATCAAGCTGAGCCATTGCCGCGTTCACAGAGTCCCGTTTCCATTGCATTTTTGTTCTATTTGGTTACGCTTGCGGCAATCATTTCTGCTTGCTTGCGCACTTTATTTGTTAGTGAAAACGTCACCAGTCAGTTGGTTGTCGCCTTGGTTTCTGGCGGGACTTTGCTGGGACTGATTTGCGGCGGTTCGGTTGGCTTTTTTTACTTGAAGACTATCTTGGCAGGGGTCGTTGGCATGCTGGTAGGCGCCTGCGTGGGAGCCTTGGCTGGCTGCTTGGCTTTGGTCCAGCATAGCCACTTCGCAGAAGTCAGTTTAACGGCCTACCTCGGCTGTTGGCTGCTGATATGCGTCATGTTGGTTGTAGCGAGAAATCGAAATGACCAGCAGTTGTGAGTCCTTTTGATTCTTCCTGAAGCGAGATCGAAATGATTATGATGCATGGAGAATAAAAAATGTTGAAGATGGTCAGCGGAGGGGAGGGAGGAATTTGTCCGCCCTCCCCTACTCTTTAGATGGCATGCACTATAGAGCTTAAGCGTTGAGTTTGACTTCTGGGCTGTCGGCAATATTAACCCAAACGTGAACGTGGGGCGCGCCGCGGAAGTGCCAGACGAAAGAAGGACCTTCTAAACGCCAGTTGTCCCAGACTTGATCCTTGCCCAAATCGTGATCCGTGAAGAAGGAAAGATGGCAGGCGTCCAAACCGCCCTGGGTCTTGAGACATTCGAGGGCTTCTTTCTTGTCGGATTCACGGAAGGGCTCGACCAGCTTCTGCAGGGCAACTTGTACCTGAGCCTTTTGATCGGAGGACAAGTCCGTCATGGGTATTCCCGAAAACCGCCCGTCTTTTCCTTGGAAGGCGACTTGTTGTTCGCGTGGCGTCACTGGAACTTCAGCCGCCTTACGCTGTTTGCCGTCAAGCATCTCATAGACTTTGTTGGCCTCGAGTGCCTGATGCCAAAACACATTTCCTTGATGGTCAGCCTCTTCATCGCCGCCAGGTGCATGACCATAAAAAATCGGTCCGCCAAACGCCACGTGATCTGCTGAGTTGCCATCGCAGCGCAATGTCATGTGCCGTCCGGTCAACACTAGTTCAAACTTACCTTCGCCTGGTTTTCCGAAAATGCCAAAGCTTTGCTCTTCGCCAAAACCGCCACAATCGTCTTCCAACTGCGTGTCGAACTTTGAAATCCACTCTGGGTTGAGCATACCTTCAAAAATCTTGCGAATTAAATCTCGTTGCTCGGCCGTATAGAAATCGCTGTTGATCTCTTGGTCATTAATATTCCAGTTATTGGCAACTCGCGTTCGCAGTAGTCCACGTTTGGGATCGACGTAGTCCCAATCGTAACAGACCTTGGCACGCTGTTCTTCTTTGAGCGTGTCATATAGAACCTTGATGAGCGACTCTGGCGAGGATTTTTCCGAGGCGGCGCTGGCGACTTGAGGCAGGCATGCCGTCGCCGCTACGGCGGCAGCGGAGTGTTTGATGAAGCTACGGCGATCGCTTGGTAGAATTAGTTTCGACATGGTTAGACGTCCATAATTAGGAGAGGTGGGATAGCTGGCTCAGGGTAAAGTGTATGGCAGGGTCGGGAGTCTTTTCAGCCCAAATTGCTCAACCCGCTAGCAACTACTGTTCCTGCCAGCGGTATCGCATCGGAGGTGGGTGCTACTGAAAAGACTCCGACCCTTTCCTGTCTGATCCAAGTTCGTTATTGGCTACAGTGTGGTTTCCCCCGGGCTCGCCTGTTTGGGCCATGATCGATAGCCTAGCGTATTGGCGGACCAAAATCAAAAAGTTTTTAACATTCCCGCTGATCGACACCGCGAACGTAATTTTTCAGTAACCGTTCACTATGTGCGGGCTTGTATGACAGGGTCGGGAGTCTTTTCGGCCCAAATCGCATCCCCCATTAGCAACCACGCGTTCCTGCTAGCGGCATCTCGTCGGTGGGGGGCGCTGCTGAAAAGACTCCCGACCCTTTCCTGTCGACTCCAAGTTCGTGAACGGCTACATATTTCACCCTTCCGCGCAAAAATTCGGGTAAGCTTTGAAAGGCGAGTCAATGACCAACATCTCAGACGCTTTCGCTTGGCTAGAATCTCAGCAAAGTCAGATGACAGCCGATTTGGTCGAATTGGCCAATCAAAATTCGGGCTCCGATAACCTAACTGGCCTATTACAAGTCGCCGACTGGCTGGAGGACTGGTGTGAGTTTCGCCAGTCGAATTTTCAGCGCATTCACTTGCCGCCGCGCCACGTTATTCGCGATGACGGTGATGAACTGGCTATCGAAACCGCGCCAGCCTTGCGTTGGGATTTTCGACCCGCGCATGCCGCAGAATCTAAACCGGTTTTGCTGGCAATCCACTATGACACGGTTTTTCCAGTTGGCTCTCGCTTTCAAACGTGTGAACTGCTGACGCCTGACAAGCTGTGTGGCCCGGGAGTAGCGGATGCCAAGGGTGGCATCGTGACGATGCGTTTTGCACTTCGTGCGCTGCAGCAGTTTGAACTCGGTACACACCGTGGCTGGACGGTACTGTTGAATCCGGATGAAGAAGTTGGCTCGCCTAGCTCGGCAGGCTTGCTGGCCGAGATTGCTAAAGAATTCGCCTTTGGACTACTGTTTGAACCAGCCCTGCCGACTGGAGAATTGGTAGCTGAACGCAAGGGATCGGGCAACTTTGACATCGTTGTCCATGGTAAATCGGCGCATGCCGGGAGGCACTTTGAAGATGGTCGCAACGCAGTTGCAGCCCTATGCACGATCCTCACACAACTCGATGCACTCAACAATCACACAGCAGGTCTGACTGTCAACGTTGGTGCCGTGTGTGGCGGCGGGCCTGTCAATGTGGTTCCGGAATTAGCCGTAGGGCGTCTCAATGTTCGACTGAAGGATACGACCAGCGGCGCATGGTTCATGGAACATTTGGATGCGATTGTGGAACATACCAACGCGCGTCCTGGCTTTCGCGTCCAGCGCTTTGGTGGCATTAGCTCACCACCGAAGACGATGTGCGAGGCGACACAGCAACTGATGCGCGACGTGGAGAATGCGACTCTGGCTAGTGGCGGGCAGCCGGTGCGTTGGAAGTCCACTGGTGGAGTCTGTGACGGCAACAAACTCGCCGCCGCTGGTCTACCCAACATCGATACGCTTGGACCCGTTGGGGATCACTTGCACAGCACGGAAGAATGGGTCCGCCCCAGTTCACTTGTCTCCAGCGCAAAACGCATTGTGCAATTGCTCGCATCCGTGCAGTAGCATATTTACCGATCGGGAATCATAGTCGACAGCAAAGGGTTGGGAGTCTTTTCAGCAGCGCCGCCACCGATGAGATGCCACTGATAGGAACATGTAGTTACTAATGGCCTAAGCGATTTAGGCTGAAAAGACTCCCGACCCACTCCCGCCCCTGTCCCATAAGCCGACACATCGTAAACGGTTTCCCCGCTGTCAAGCCAATCTGCTAATATTAGGAACCATACGTCGATATTTTGACACGTCGCTACTGACATTTCACACTTGGCAAACAGGGGTACTCGCAAAGTGGCTTCTGCAAGTCCTGCAAAATTACTGGCTGACCAATTGCGTTGCGATCCGCGCGTAGCCCAAGCTGAACAACTTCTGCTCGAGGCCTTAAGCGACATTCAGCAAAGGATTTGTGGCGTCCAACCGCCAATTCCTGAATTGCAAGGGCAGTTTACACAGCTATTGGAGCGACTCGCCATCGCCCGCGGCGGGGCGACGTACTTTCCGTACTTGGGCAGCGGTGTGGGCCATGGCCCCTGGGTGGAACTAGCAGACGGCAGTATCAAACTGGACTTCATCACGGGCATTGGCGTGCATGGGCTGGGGCATAGCCATCCCAGTCTGCTGCGTTCGAGCGTAGCTGCAGCCTTGGAAGACACGATCATGCAAGGCAACTTGCAGCAGCATCGACCATCGCTGGAGATTTGCGAGCGTCTGCTGAAGTTATCGCGAACTCAAGGCGCACAACTGGAGCATTGCCTGCTGTCGACTAGTGGAGCCATGGCCAACGAGAATGCTCTCAAAATCGCCTTTCACGGTCGCGCGCCAGCCGATCGCGTGTTAGCGCTCGACAACTGTTTCGCAGGGCGGTCCATCGCGATGGCGCAATTGACTGATCGACCGCAGTATCGCACGGGCGTTCCCACCGCTTTGGCTGTCGACTACATTCCGCCCAGCGACCCCGAGCATTCACCGGCATCGATCGAACGATCCTTGGCTGCTTTGGACAAACACCTGCTGCGACATCCTGGCAAATATGCCGCGCTGTGGTTGGAATTGGTCGCAGGCGAGGGCGGATACTATCCAGGCTCGACGGAGTACTTTACGAAACTGATTCGCCGCGCCAAAGCCGACAATGTACTAATTGTCTTTGACGAAGTGCAGACATTCGGCCGGCTGAGCCGACCATTCGCATTTCAGCATTTCGGCCTAGATCAGTTCGCTGACATCGTCAGCATCGGCAAGATTACGCAGTTATGTGCCACGCTGTATCGTGGTGAACTCAAACCCCAAGGCCCATTGTTGAGCCAGACATTCACAGCGGCTAGCAGTTCCATTGCGGCTGCGTTGGTCGTCCTGGATGCACTGGAAAACCAGAATTGTTTCGGCGACGATGGCGAAAACATGCGGCGACACGCTTACTTCGCACAGCGTCTACAAGAGCTAGCAAGTAAGTACCCAGGAAAGCTGAGTGGTCCGCACGGCTGTGGCATGATGATTGCCTTGACACCTGGCGACGGGTCCTCTGAGGCTGCTAACGGGCTGGTGAAAACGCTCTTCGAAGCCGGGTTGATGTGCTTTGTCGCTGGCAGCAATCCGTCTCGCGTGCGTTTTCTGCCCGCACCTGCCGCAACAACACGCCAACACATTGATGCGGCAATCGCCATCATGGATGAAGTCTTTGCGAGGATGTAACCACTGCCGTAGCCGTTCACGAACTCGGAGTCGACAGGACAGGGTCGGGAGTCTTTTCAGCATATGTAGTCGCTAATGGGTTGAGCAATTTAGGCTGAAAAGACTCCCGACCCTGTCCCACAAGCCGTAACATCGTGAACGGTTACTCGAATTCTAACGACGATGATTTTAGAGAATGTCAGACGATCTTGAAATCCGTGCGCCAACCCTACACGACGCGTCACGTCTGGCGGCGCTCGGACGCGATACGTTTATCGAAACGTTCGGTCATTTGTATCCCCAGGCCGACTTGGACCGTCATCTCGAGCAGGTATACAGCTTGCAGGCTATCGAGCAGGAGCTGCGTGATCCCAACCTGACTTTCCAGGTGATCGATGATGGCCGTGAGTTGGTGGGATTTGTGAAAGTCGGAGAAGTGCATGTGCCAGTCAATGAGCGTTCGCAGCGAGCGATGGAGTTGCGACAGTTATATGTGCGCCAGCGGTTGATCGGTCGCGGTTTGGGAACAAAGCTAATGGCCTGGGCCGATACAGAATTCACCCGCTGTCAAACTGACGAAGTCTATGTCAGCGTGTTCAGTGAGAATTCGCGGGCCATCGCGTTCTATCAAAAGTATGGATTCGAGAAAATTGGTGAGTACGGTTATCGCGTCGGCGATCAGGTTGATCGCGAGTGGATCATGTTCAAGAAATATGGCGACATGAGATAGGCAAGGACAAAAAATGTGGTAGCCGTTCACGAACTGGGAGTCGACAGCAAAGGGTCGAGAGTGGGTCGGGAGTCTTTTCAGCCGCCCGCAACCGATGAGATGCCGCTGCTAGGAACATGTGGTTGCTAACGGGTTAAGCGATTTAGGCTGAACAAGATCCCGACCCTGTCCAATCGGCGACCTTGTCCTTGAACGACTTAGCCCAACATATGGGTGATAGCTTGCTTGGCTTTTTCTGCGGCTTCGCCAATCTTTGCTGGCAATTTGCCGCCCGCTTGTGCCAAGTCTGGTTTGCCGCCACCGCCACCGCCCACGATGGGCGCTACTTCGCTAATCCACGCTCCAGCGCTGAGACCGCGGGCGACCAATTCGCGACTAAGTCCTGCCACTAACAGAACTTTATCATCGCCCAGCGCCGACAGGAAAAGCACCGCAGTAGGCTGTTTGTGCTTTTGGCGGATCTGATCGATCCATTGCCGCATCACGTTTGGAGACGCTCCAGGGACCTCACTGACAATCACTGTCACCTGCCCGATGGTGGTACCTTGTTCTATCAAAGACTCGGCAGAAACATCTCCGATCAAAGCCATCGCAGCCACTTGCTCGGACAGCTTCTGTCGCTCGTCGCGCAGGGCAGCAATTCTCGTCAGCATCTCAGCTGGGGCGACGTTCAACGTACGAGCAGCGTCACGTAACAAACTGCGCTGGGTTTGATATGATTGCGGTTGCCCACGACCTGAGCTCTTCTGCGGCGATTGCTCTTCAGCCGCGCCGCCGCCTGCCAACTGTTTCTTGAGCGATCGGATGCTGAACACCAGTTGCTTGGTCGCGTTGGCTACTTCAGCAGGAGCACAGCCTAGCGCCTCGGCTGCAGCTTGGAGAGTCTGTTTGACCCACGTACGATGTTCTTCGGCCTTGTGCCCTGTCAAGGCGACTACGCGGCGAGTACCGGCCGAGACGCTCTCTTCGGCAACAACCTCGAAGCTCTGTACGTCTGCAGTGTTGCTCAGGTGGGTTCCACCGCACAATTCTTTCGAAAATTCACCCATGCTGACCATCCGTACGGGATCAGGGTATTTCTCGCCAAAGAGCATCATCGCGCCTGCCATGCGAGCTTCGGCCAACGGCACCGTCTTCCAGGAAATCGGATCGCCGAGCTGGACCTTTTGCGCCACGATCGATTCGATCGATTCAATCTGTTCGTCGGTTAGCGATTGTTGATTGGTAAAGTCGAAACGCAGCCAATCTTCATCGACTTTGCTACCCTGCTGCTGCGCGTGACCACCGACAATCGATTGCAAGGCGTGGTGTAAGATGTGGGTTGCCGAGTGCGCACGGCGAATGCCATCGCGTCGCCCTGTGTCGACTTGGGCTTCTACCGCCAACCCTTCCGAGAGCTTGCCTGCCACCAGTCGACCAACGTGGACCAGCAGTTCGCCGGCGCGTTGCGTATCATCGACGTCAAATTGCATACCGGCAGCTAGCAGCTTGCCTGAGTCTCCGACTTGCCCACCACCTTCACCATAAAACGGGCTACGATTCAGTACGATTCGCACCGTTTGATCAGCGCACTCATTGGCGTTCAGTTCCTTCACGAGCCGCTCATCGTCGCTGTCGGCAGAGCCAACGATAATGCCTTTGACTTCAGCAGCGCTACTGACGGAATCGTAACCAAGGAATTCAGTGCTTCGCAGCGCTTCCTTGAGGGTCTCGATCGGACCGGTTTGAAAGAGCGTACCGCGACCGCCGCCGCTGATCTCCTCGTGCTTTTCCATGGCTTGCTTGTAGCCATCCCAATCGAACGTCAAACTATGGTCGGCTGCCAAAGATTGGAACAATTCGGGCGGTACACCGTGCGTCTGGTAAAGGCTGGCTGCTTCCGCACCATCCACCATGACGGCACCGCTGCTATGCATGGCTGTGAAAACTTTTTCAATACGCTCCAAGCCACCGTCGATCGTCGCGAAAAAGTCGCTTTCCTCCTTGCGAATCACATCGGACACTCGCTGGACCGTTTCCTGCAGCTCTGGATAGGCACTTCCCATCGCAGCGGCGACGGCAGGAACCAATTGGTACATGAACGGCTCGCGCATCCCCATTTGGTGGCCATCGAGCACGGCGCGGCGTAGCAAGCGTTTGATGACATAACGCGCCTTCTTGGGACCGGGTAGGATGTTCTCGTGAATCGAAAATGCGCAAGCACGGACGTGGTCCGTAATGCGACGCAATCGTCGCCCGTTGTCACTCTCGTACTCGTAGTTGACCGAGCACACTTCGGCAGCAGCTTTGACGATTGGCAACAAAATGTCGATATGAAAATTGGTAGGCACATTTTGCATCACGCTGGCGGTGCGTTCCAAGCCCATACCGGTATCGATATTTTGACTTGGTAGCGGTCGCAAGTTGTCTGGTGGATCGCCGACTCGATTAAACTGCGTGAAGACCAAATTCCAGATCTCGACGTCTTTACCGTTATCGAGCTGGTAGTAAATCTCGCTACACGGTCCACAGACGCCGTCTGGCCCGAGGCTCGGTGCGCTGGCGGGCCAAAAATTCTCGTCTTCTTCCATGCGGGCAATTCGCGATGTTGGCAAGCCAATCTTTTCGTGCCAGATCGTAGCTGCTTCATCGTCGTCTTTGTAAACCGTGACGGTCAAGCGCGCCGGATCAATGGCCAACCACTTCGGATCGGTTAGAAATTCCCAGGCCCAAGCGATGGCTTCCTGCTTGAAGTAATCGCCAAAGCTAAAGTTGCCAAGCATCTCAAAGAAAGTATGGTGATAAGCAGTGCGGCCCACGTTTTCGATGTCGCCCGTCCGCAAACACTTCTGACAAGTCGTCGCTCGCGTAAAATCCAGCTTGACCTTGCCCAAAAAGTGATCCTTGAACTGGTTCATACCGGCTGGCGTAAACAACACCGACGGATCCCAGGTAGGGACCAGCACGTCGCTGGGCCGCCGCGAGTGGCCTTTGGATTGAAAGAATTCCAGATACTTTTCGCGCAGTTCGTCGGTTTTCATCTACGGTTCCACTGGTCGGCTAATCGTTTCGCAGGCAAGCAAGGGCTCTTGGAGAGACGCCCCTTGCTAGAGAAGCCCCACAGCCTAACGAGGCAAGAGGCTTGCAAAGTCTAACAATATAAGCTTGGTTAGCGGCGTGGCCAGCCCAGCAAGTAGCGAGCAAAGTCGAGCAAGCCAGCAAATTTATACTGCGGATCCGTATAGTGCTCGATTACATAAAAAGCGAAATAGTAGGCTCGACAGAAGCCCCAAATCGCAATTGCGAGCAACAAACAAAATTGCCAACTCCCGTGTAGGACAATCAACAATCCCGCCGCAGTGACTCCTAAAACGAGAAACAAGAGCCCTTTGAGGTAGATGGCTGCAGGGTTTTTCAGATCGCCTCGCGCCACGTCTCCCCCCCTGCCCTATTTCGTTGAACTTCTTTACTCAACTATCGACGCGTACCAACTCCGGCTGGAGAGAACTGACGCGACTCCCTAGCAATTCACAACATTCAGCGCTAGTCCGCCGAGGCTAGTCTCTTTGTACTTGCTTTGCATGTCGATCCCAGTTTGCCGCATGGTCTCAATCACTTTATCTAGCGAAACGCGATGGCGACCATCGCCATAGAGTACTGCCAACCGAGCCGCGTTGATGGCTTTGACCGCGCCCATCGCGTTACGTTCGATACATGGCACTTGGACTAGCCCAGCAACAGGGTCACAGGTCAAGCCGAGATTGTGCTCCATGCCAATTTCTGCAGCGTTCTCGATTTGGCTTGGTGAGCCCCCGAGCACGGCGGCTAGGCCTGCGGCGGCCATCGAGCACGCGACGCCCACCTCTCCCTGGCAACCCATTTCAGCGGCGGATAGTGAGGCGTTGCGTTTATAAAGCATGCCAATGGCCGCAGCCGTCTTCAGAAAGTCATGCACGCCCTCGTTGCCCCTATCTGCATGACTGCCGCCGGCTGGACGCATAAAGCGATCATAGTAAGCCAGTACAGCAGGGATAACGCCCGAAGCTCCGTTCGTGGGCGCCGTGACCACGCGACCTCCCGCCGCATTCTCTTCATTGACCGCCAGCGCAAATAGCGTAACCCAGTCCATGCGGCGGAGCGGATCAACGATACACCCCGCCGCATCCGTATTCGAATCGGAACTGAGTTTGCGATAGATGTCCGGCGCGCGTCGGGGAATATTTAACCCGCCCGGCAAGACACCCGTGTGGCGACATCCCGCTTCGATACATTCGTTCATCACTGCCCAGATCTGATCCAACTGGGCTGCGATGGCGGTGGCTGAGTGAAACGACAGTTCATTTTCGTGAACGACCTGGGCAATGCTCAACTGCCGCGATTCGCAAATCCCCAGCAGCTCTTCGGCCGAGCAAAATGGCCAGGGAACTCGCACGGTCTGTGCGAGTTCATCGTCGCCCGACTGCAACTGACGTTGATCGGCAACGAACCCACCGCCAACCGAGAACATTTCACGCTCAAGCAGCGTCATCGCTTCATGGTCAAAGGCTGTAAAACGCATGCCATTGGGATGTTGCGGCAGGAATTCTTCGCGATGAAAAACCAAGTCACCTCTCGGTTCGAAGGGCACTTCGTACTGCGCGAGCCACCTTATTTTCCGAGTTCCCAGCACGGCTTCGAAGTAGTCGTCAATAGCCTGAGGATCAACCGTCTGCGGGTGCTCGCCCATCAATCCAGCGATTATCGCTCGGTCAGTGCGATGCCCAACGCCGGTCAGTGCCAGTGAGCCGAACAAGTCGACTTGAATTCGCGCTACCTGGCCAGGCGCCCTGACCTGTGCTAATTCTGTAACAAACTGTAGCGCCGCAAGCATCGGCCCGACAGTATGAGAGCTACTGGGGCCAACGCCGATTTTCAGAAGCTCAAACAGGCTAATCATCATACGGACTCAGAAAAATGGTAACCGTTCACGATGTGTCGGCTTATACGACAGGGTCGGGAGTCTCTTCAGCCTAAATCGCTTAACCCGTTAGCAACCACATGTTGCTATCAGCGGCAGCTCCGCGGTGGCGGCGCTGCTGAAAAGACTCCCGACCCTTTCTTGAGACGCCTATCTGCGACGCTTCTTTTCTTTCCGCGTGCCGCGCTGCGTAGACGATTTTACGGCTGGCTTCTCGAGCATTTGCATCACCTCTTCGAAACGGCTCTTCGGCTTCTCCACAACAGGCTCGCGATTGCGGCGATTAGCAGCAGTCTTCTTGCTTGAATCGTTTTCCTGTTCGCGACTAGCGATTGTGGTCGTATCATCCACCAGAGGTTTAGCAGGCGTCATGCGTTTGATAAGCTTGCGTTCAACGAGCGACCAACAGCTAGATGTAATAAAGTAAATACACAGGCCACTGGGGACTTTAAAAAACAGGACGCCCATAAACAGGGTCATGACTTGCATCATATTCTGCGTCATCCGCGTCTGCTCGTCGGTCGCCTTCGGCATCAACATTTTTTGCTGTAGCAGGAACAGTACTACAGTGACCATCGGCAAGACGTTGAAGTACGGCCCGAGCCAACCCGTGCCACGACCGGCAATGATATCGGGCATCCAACTACTCCAGTTCAGCAACTGGTCGGGGCCAGACAAATTCGAACACCACTCCATGCCGGGTATCAAGGGCGCTTGGCGAAGAGCGATATCGACACTGAGGCAGCGATACAGTCCGATGAAAATTGGCAATTGGATAAACATCGGCAGGCAGCCCGCCAGTGGCTTGAAGTTGTGCTTGGCATACAACTCTTGCATCGCCTTGGCACGTTTCTCCATGTTATCCTTGTAACGCTCGTTGATCTTCGCCAATTCCGGCTGCAGTTCCTGCATCCGCTGCGCGTTCATGGCCGCCTTTTTACCTAGCGGGAACATGGCACCACGCACACACACGGTTAACAAGATGATGGCGAGAGCATAATTGCGCGTCAAATAATGGAAAAAGTGCAGAATGGCACCCAACGGTTTTGCGACCAATGGGAACCAGCCATACTCAATCGCATCGCCCAGGCCATGCGTGGCGAGGATCTCGCTGTCTTTGGGGCCAATGAAGACCTGGTATTGCTGCGAGATTTCACCACCCGCTGGTATGGCAACCGCTTGCGTATCAAACCAGAAAGAAGTGTTCGTGGCGGGGCTCTTCGCCTTTGGGATCAGCGTAACGTCAGCAACAGCGCTGGCGGACGACTGCCGCAGGTCATTCAAGGCATCAGGTTGATCGGGGTGGGGTAAAATCGAAGCGTTAAAATATTGCGTATCGAGGCCAATGTATTTGAGGTTACGACGCTCCAGGGGCTCGTCCTCGGTAAACACAACCATGTCGGGTAGCGAGGGAGATTTCTTGGCGTTGTAGTAGATCTCGCGAGCCGTTTTCAGCGCGTGACTCTTAGGAATCTCGCTGGCATACGCCACGTCGCGGTTGCCAGCCCCTGCGGTAAACGACTGGCTAATCTTGACGGAATACCACCAGCCTTCGAGCGTCATCCCGGCCAAGCCTTCTTGGCGAAACGAGGCCTTTACCGTTTGCTCATTGCGGTTGACGATCGTTGTTTCTAAATCGAGCAGATAGCCGTCATTGCCTGCCGCCACCGGTAGCAGCCGATAACGTTTGACCAACTCTAGTTTTGCAGGTCGGCCTGTGGCCGATAAGAAACTCTCCAGCGGCAATCGGAATTCGAGCCCCTCACCACCGGGAACGGCCAGCGGTTGAACTTCCCAGTCGATGTGCAACGTCTCGCGCAGCGCTGGCAATGCGTCCCTTCCCACAGGCACATTTGTTCCAGCCAGCGAGGCCAAGGTGGTTCGCAAGCTGGGGCGTGCATAGTTGCCATCGACCAATTCTGATTCGTAGGCCCGCATGCGCAGCACGTCCAGTGGCGCTTCGGCCAACGTGACCGCGTATTTGATGGATCGGCGTTGACCGGCAGGTCCGCGCTGTACGATTAATTCAACCTGGTCTCCAGGCTTGGTCTTCGCAATGGCCCGCTCCAACGCGGCAGAGGAATCAATCGATTGACCAGCGAATTCGGTCAGCACATCTTCCACCTGCAATCCGCCTTGCACTTCGGCGGAGGTAGCCAGGGCGGCGGGCGAACCGTCCGGTACCGTGCGGATCTGCAGACCGGTCGGGGCATCGCTCAACCCCAAGTAGCCGAGATAACCGCTGTCATGCTCCAGCGCGCGATATGCAAACTTGCCTGAAGGCCCGCGTGCCACTAATTCAGCCCGCTCGATCCCAGCCCCACGTGTCGTAAACGTGACGAGCAAGTTGTAGCCCTTGGTTGGGTCCATTGAACCCAGCGTGATCGCTCGTGACGGGTTCACCGGCGATGCGACTGCCTCTTGTGGATCCAGCTCTGGCGCCGCCCCAATCTCGGCCACGGGTGGCTGGCCGTCCGCCGCCTTTTCTACTTCTGGTTTTTCAACCTCGGGATTTTCACGCAGCAGCGGATCGTCGGGTTCCGCCAGGGCTTGAGCCGGAGCATCAGCCGGTTTCGGCTGTGCCGGCGGGTTGCGCATGCTTAAGTAAAGAAAGCACAGCGCAGTGGTAAGCATTAGCCACGTTAGGAATCGTCGATCCACGTAATCATTCTCTGGTGGTTGCAGGAGTGTCAGGAGTCAGAATTGTAATTCTGCCCCTCTCGGCGGATCTTGGCTAGGCCAACGCGGCCACACGCGATCGGTTAAACGCTGATGCAGGGGATGCCAACTACTGCCCCAGACGCTGAACAACCAAGATCATGCCCAGCACAATGATCATAAAACCACCCAGGACAGCGTTGAGAACCACCCCCTGGATAATCGTGGTCAGCAAAGCTGCCCCAAAGTCCATGCCCCGCCCAAGCGGGTCTGCGCCACCTATCGAAGGGTAAATAGAGCTGGCAATTCCCACAGAAAAGAGTCCGCAGAACATATCCACAATTCCGCCAACTGGAAAGATGATCGAAATCACCATGCGGGTAATGTAGCCGATCTTAAACGTTAGTCGCACGGCTTCGTTCTTGCGCCAACTCATGCGCTGGGTTCCCTGATCGATCAGTACGTAGCCGGCGATAAAAATCGCCACGCCCAGGCACATTGCCAAGGCCTGGCCTTGCGAGATCGTCGAAATACCCCATGCAAAACTCGGAGCAGCGCTGAGAATGCAGACCAGCGTCCAGATTCCCAGCGATGCCAGCCAAGTACGAGGGCGAAACGCTTCTGCAACCGGCTTTTCCGCTAACAACTCTGCTTGAGTGGTTGGTGGAGCGTAAGGATTCTGAGCGGCTGATTCGAGCATAAGAGACGTGATGCAAAGTATGTCTTGTTCTTGACTAGGCCAAAGTGTGCCCCACAATGCCATGCCTGTCAAATTGACATTCTGCCAAACGCGGCCGCAGAATCAGTAAATCAGTGAATCCCGACATACATCCAGTTCCCCCCACCATTCCCTAGCTCGCACAATTCGCTGAAGCGGTCGCCATCCAAGCTTTCCCACTCGTTTCCCCTCGTCACCCACAGATGGCACAGGGTTTGCATGGCGAGGTTCCAATCCCTAGCGACCTGCCAGACTGACTTAGCGTTTCCACCAGCAAACCGTTTGGATTGCTACCGCGTCTGCTCGTTCCGGCGGGCAAAAGTCATAAATCGCGGTGTAACCCGCTAACACATAATCAACAAACTTTACCGAATTCTCTTGTTCATAGAATTCTCAATCCAACTCGGAGGATATTGAACGTGGCAAAACAGATGGTTTTCAATGATGACGCACGGCAGCCGCTGCTGGCAGGTGTGTCCAAGCTGGCTCGGGCGGTTCGTAGCACTCTGGGCCCCCGCGGTCGCAATGCTGTGCTCGACAAAGGCTGGGGTTCGCCCAAGGTCACCAAGGACGGAGTGACGGTTGCGGAGGATATTGATTTGGACGACCCGTTCGAAAACCTGGGGGCTCAACTCGTCAAGGAAGCCGCCAGCAAGACAAACGATGTCGCTGGCGACGGAACCACAACCGCGACCGTTCTGGCCGAAGCCATCTTCCGCGAAGGATTGAAAATGATCGCCGCTGGGGCTGATCCAATGGCACTCGCCCGGGGCATTGCCAAGGCGGTTAGTGCGGTTTCAGATGCCCTCAACAAAATGTCGATCAAGATCGACGAGAAGAGCAAGAAGGAAATTAAGCAAGTTGCGACGATCGCTGGCAACAACGATCCATCCATTGGCGACGTACTGGCTGACGCCTTCCTGAAGGTCGGCAAGGATGGCGTAATCACTGTCGAGGAGGGGCGTTCTAGCGAGACGACCGTCGAAGTGGTCGAAGGCATGCAGTTTGATCGTGGATTCCTGTCGCCTCACTTTGTTACCAATGCGGATGATGTTTCAGTCGAGCTCGAAGACTGCCACATTCTGCTTTTCGAAGAAAAGATCAGTTCCAACAAGAAGCTGATTCCGCTTCTGGAGGCAGCCAGCAAGGCCAAGAAGCCGCTTTTGATCATCGCCGAAGATATCGAAGGCGAAGCGCTAGCCACCCTGGTAGTCAACAAGATGCGTGGGATCTTGAGCGTTTGCGCTGTCAAAGCACCAGGCTACGGCGATCGCCGCAAGGCAATCATGGGCGATTTGGCTTCGCTAACTGGTGGCCAGGCTATCTTCAAGGATCTGGGGATCGACCTGGAAAGCGTCAAGCTGTCCGACTTGGGGCGCGCCAAGAAGGTTCGCATCACTAGTGAGCAAACGGTTATCGTTGGTGGAGCTGGTAAGAAGGAAGCGATTAACGGTCGCGCCGAGCAAATTCGCCGCGAAATCGAAAACACGGATAGTGACTACGACCGCGAAAAGCTGCAAGAGCGTTTGGCCAAGTTGGCTGGCGGCGTGGCTCAAATCTCAGTTGGTGCGGCAACGGAAACCGAAATGAAGGAGCGCAAGGCGTTGCTCGACGATGCCAAGGCGGCCACACAGGCTGCTCTGCACGAAGGCATCGTGCCCGGTGGTGGTGTGGCGTTGATCCGCTGCGAAGGCGCGTTGAAAAAGCTGGACCTGGCTGGCGATGAAGCTATGGGTGCTAGGATTATCGCCAACGTTCTCGATTATCCCCTGCGTGCAATCGCCAACAACGCTGGTGTCGATGGTGCCGTGGTCGTTAATCGCGTGCGTCAGCAAAAAGGAAAAACCGAAGGCTTTGACGCCAACACGGACACCTACACCGACATGGTTGCAGCCGGGATTATTGACCCCAGCAAGGTTGTTCGCACTGCACTGCAGAACGCCGCTAGTGTCGCATCGCTTCTGCTAACCACCGAATCGCTCATCACCGACATCCCTGTCGAAGAGGAAGAAGGTGGGCACGATCACCACGACCACGGCATGGGTGGCATGGACCCGATGGGAGGCATGGGTGGTATGGGCGGCATGGGCGGCATGGGCGGCATGATGTAATGCCTGTCTGCTGCGATCGCTAACAAGTAGATTCAATCAAGTCTCACAGATCTCAACATTCACAAATAGGAATTTTTAAACATGGCTAAACTCAAGATTCGTCCCTTAGATGACCGTATCGTTGTCCAACCTGTCGAGGCGGAAGAGACGACCGCTGGTGGTATCGTGCTGCCTGATTCGGCCAAAGAAAAGCCCCAACGTGGCACCGTCGTAGCCGTCGGTCCTGGTCGTTTGCTTGATAGCGGCAACCGTGGCACGTTGTCGGTCGCTGTTGGCGACGTTGTGATTTACGGCAAGTACGGCGGAAACGAACTAGAAGTCGATGGCCAAGAGGTCAAGATTCTCCGCGAAAGCGATATCCTCGCCAAAGTTCTGGCCTAGTTCCATGCGTCGCTGATCGCGTAGCGGTTAGCACAACTACACTCAACCGACTTCATAAGAAATAGCAAAGGATCAATAGCGTGGCTAAACAGCTAATGTTTGAAGATCACGCAGCGCTCGCATGTTGCGGGGCGTCGATAAGCTGGCCGATGCCGTGGCAGTGACCATGGGCCCCACCGGTCGCAACGTGATTATAGATAAAAGTTTTGGTGGACCGACCGTCACCAAAGACGGCGTAACTGTCGCCAAGGAAATCGAACTTGAAGACCGCTTCGAAAACATGGGTGCCAAACTCGTGGTTGAAGTAGCGCAGAAGACCAGCGATTTGGCTGGCGACGGAACCACTACGGCTACCGTTCTAGCCCGGGCCATCTTCAAAGAAGGCTTGCGCAATATCGTTGCTGGCAGCAATCCCGCCGCCATTCGACGCGGTATCGAAAAGGCCGTGGAAGCGGCTGTCGAACGATTGCACGAGATCGGCAAGCCCGTCAGCGATCGTCAACAGGTTGCCCACGTCGGTGCCATTAGCGCCAACAGCGACATGGTCATCGGCGACTTGCTAGCCGAAGCTCTAGAACGCGTTGGTAAAGATGGTGTCATTACCGTCGAAGAGAGCAAGACTGCCAACACCAGCGTCGAGTACGTCGATGGCATGCAATTCGACAAGGGCTACATTTCGCCCTACTTTATCACCGATCCAGGGAACATGACCTGTACGTTCGATGATGCGTTGGTGCTGTTGTACGAGAAGAAGATCAGCAACATTCGCGATCTTGTGCCTGTGCTCGAGAAAGCCGCTCAAAGCGGTCGCCCACTGCTGATCATCGCCGAAGACGTCGATGCGGAAGCATTGACACTGCTGGTTGTCAACAAGCTGCGTGGCACATTAAATGTCTGTGCCGTCAAGGCGCCTGGTTTCGGCGATCGCCGCAAGGCCATGATGGGTGACATCGCAACTCTAACCGGTGGTACCTTCATCAGCGAAGACCTCGGAATTCAACTTGAAAAGCTCTCTCTGGAGCAATTGGGACGCGCCAAGAAGCTGGTCGTCGAAAAGGGGAACACGACCATTGTCGAAGGTGGTGGAGATCGCAAGACCATCGATCAACGTGTCGCTCAGATTCGCGCTCAAATCGAGCAAACGGACAGCGAGTACGATCGCGAAAAGCTGCAAGAGCGCTTGGCCAAATTGGCTGGCGGCGTAGCGGTGATCAGCGTCGGTGCCGAGACGGAAGCTGATATGAAGCAGAAGAAGGCTCGCGTCGAAGACGCGCTGCATGCGACCCGTGCCGCCATGGAAGAAGGCATTGTACCTGGCGGTGGCGTCGCACTGATTCGCTGCACCGAAGCCGTTGAAGCGGCGATGGCAAAGTGCAAAGGCGACGAAAAAATCGGAGCTCAAATCGTGCTGCGATCGCTGTCCGCTCCCCTGCGTCAAATCGCTGATAATGCCGGAATTGATGGTTCGGTCGTGGCCGACGAAGTTCGTCAAAAGCCACTATCGACCGGCTATGATGCGAACGCCGGTGAATACGTCGATATGCTTAAGAGCGGTATTATCGATCCTGTCAAGGTTACCAGAACTGCGCTGGCCAATGCGGGAAGTATTGCCGGTTTGTTGCTGACTACCGAAGCGTTGGTGACGACTTATGACAAGGACGACAAGGCCAAGCAACGCGCCGAAGGCGCCGTCGCTTAAGGTCCAAGTCGGGAATTTCAAATGTTTATCCGAAGGCCGCTCTCTCCCGAGAGTGGCCTTTTTTCCAGATTACCCTAGACGAGTGTCTCATGGCAGCCACCAAACGTGACTACTACGAAGTCCTCGGTGTCAGCCGCACCGCTTCTTCTGCCGAAATCTCGCGCGCCTACCGTAAACTCGCTATCAAGTACCATCCGGATAGCAATCCGAATGACGACGAGACCATCGCCAAGTTCAAAGAGTGCGCCGAGGCCTACGAAGTCATTAGTGACGAACAAAAGCGCGCCCGCTACGATCAGTACGGACACGCTGGTGTCGAAGGCGGCGGGCGTGGATTCCAGGACGTCGGCGATATCTTTGAAGCCTTTGGCGACATCTTTGGAGGTACCATCTTCGAAGACTTCTTCGGTGGACGCTCGGGTGGCGGTCGACAGCGCGTGCGACGCGGTGCCGACATTCGCTGTGATGTTACTTTAGACCTAGAAGAAGCCGCCGCTGGCTGCAATAAGAAGGTCTCCCTGTCGCGACATGATCAGTGCGAAACTTGCCGCGGTAGCGGGGCGGAACCGGGCTCGGAGCCCCAAGTTTGCAACCGCTGTCGTGGACATGGCCAAGTTGTTCAGGCCACCGGCATCCTACGCGTACAAACCACCTGCCCACAATGTCGCGGAAACGGAAAAATCACTACGTCCTCCTGCCGAGACTGCGATGGTTCGGGTGCCATCCCCAAGGAAGTGGTGCTGGATGTGCAAATCCCGGCTGGCGTTGACGATGGCATGCGCGTCCGACTTGCACAAGAAGGCCAACCCAGCCCAGACGGCGGACCGCCAGGGGACGCCTATTGCTTCATCCGCGTGCGTCCACACAAAATCTTCAAACGCGAAGGCAGCGATTTGATCTTGCAAGTTCCGCTCAGCTACTCACAAGCGGTACTAGGCACCGAAATCGAGATTCCCACCCTAAATGGGCGGCGAACTATTGAAATCCCCCAGGGTACGCAAAGCGGCGAAGTCTTCCAAATCCGTGGCCAAGGCGTACCCGATCCGCGCAGTGGCATGCGCGGCGATCTGCTTGTCCACACTTACGTAGAAATCCCAAAAAAGGTAAATGCCAAACAAGAAGAACTGCTGCGAAACTTAGCTGAACTGGAAAACGAACACGTTACACCACATCGCGAGTCGTTCCTTGCACGAGTTTTGCACTACTTCCACCATGAAGAAGGTACCAAGTAAATGACGAACGAGAACAACGACGAACAAAGCGATCGGATTGATCCGCGATTTGCTGAAACCGTTGACTTTGAAGCATTGGCTAACAAGTACGCTGCAGCCAATCGACAGGCTTTGTCCGCTGAGGATGCCCAATCCCCGCCAGTGGTCGAACCCGCGTCTGCACCAACCGACAGTGAACGCGTGCTCGAAGCGGAACGCGAAGTCCTGAAGGCACGCGCGGAACTCGAAAACTTTCGCAAGCGAATGCAACGTGATTCCGAACAACAACTCAAATACGCCAACTTGCCACTGATGCGCGATCTCCTGGACGTTGTCGATAACCTCAACCGCGCCATGGATGTGGCTCGTGGCGATGCAGCCGATTCAAGTGCGCTCTTGGCAGGTGTGGAAATGGTCAGTCAACAATTGGCCGGCGTGCTGGAGAAATTCGGTTGTAAGCCAGTCGAAGCCGCCGGTAGCGAATTCGACCCAAATGTACACGAAGCCATCTCGCAAATGCCAAGCGAAGAACATGCCGCTGGAACAGTTGCCCAAGAAGTTGCCGTGGGTTACCTCCTGCACGACCGCGTCGTCCGACCGAGCAGTGTAATTGTTAGCACCGGTCCTGCGAATTCGTAGCCCCTATAAACCTGTCCTGTCAGGCACCCACCCGCTGCAGTTCCTATTTCCGTTACCATGGAGCATGCTTTCATGCCAACCTACGACTACCAATGCGATGCCTGTGAACATTTGTTTGAGATTTTCCAAGGTATCAACGATGACAAACTGACCAAATGCCCTAAATGCGGCAAAAAAAAGCTGCGGCGGCTACTGGGCACTGGGGCGGCCGTCGTCTTTAAAGGCTCTGGTTTCTATCAAACCGACTACCGCAGCGACTCCTATAAGAAAGCCGCCGCTGCAGACAAGCCTGCTGAACCTAAGTCGGAATCGAAATCCGAGTCTAAGTCGCCTAAATCCGAGGCCAAGTCAACCACACCCAAGTCGGACAAATAGCGACACACTTGGCGTGCCACATTTGGGAACACAGCGAACTGGCAATGGTTGGAAAAGCAACTCCCAGTCCCGGTACCGAACCCGCGCGCGAGTTTTTGAATCCAAATCACAAAGGCGAATAATTCATGGGAAAGCTGCTTCACCGGCAGTTCGGAAATGGTCTGACCTTGCTCGGTGAGCATATGCCATGGCTGCGTTCATCAGCGTTTTCGTTCTTGGTACCTGCGGGCACTTGCTATGAACCTGATGGACTCGATGGCTTGGCAGGAATGACGAGCGAGATGCTACAGCGCGGTTGTGGCGATCTCGATAGCCGACAGTTCTTGGAAGAGCTGGACTTTCATGGCATTGAACGCAGCAGCGCAATCACGACTACGCACAGTTCGTTTAGCTGTGCCATGCCGAGCGAAGTCCTGGTCAAAGGGCTAACGTTGTATAGTGACCTCGTTCGCCGCCCGCATTTGCCTGCCAATCAGTTGGATGACGCTCGTGCGCTGGGTATGCAAGATCTACGCGCCCTGGACGACGAACCCTCGCACCGTTGCTTCAGCGAATTAAAACGCTTCCGCTTCCCTTTGCCCTTCGGCAGAATCTCGCAAGGCACCGAAGAAGGGTTGGAAGCAATCGATATTGCCGCCGTACAAGCGTTTTTTGCGCAGAACTACCAGCCGCAGGGAAGCATCATGGCGGTGGCAGGCAATTTTGATTGGGACGAAGTCTGCCAAGTCATCGAACGTGAACTGGGCGATTGGACTGGTGGCCAAGTGATTCAACTGCCGGAGCTCAAACCACTGTTTGGCAGCCTGCACGTCGACCACCCGTCGAATCAAACGCACTTGGCACTCGCCTACGACAGCGTTTCGTATGAACATCCAGACTACTATCAAGCTCGCGCACTTGTGGGCGTACTGAGCGACGGTATGAGTTCGCGTTTGTTTTCCGAAGTACGTGAAAAACGCGGACTTGTCTACTCGGTCTTTGCTTCATGTTTTTCGTTGGCTGGCCAAGGCAGTGTGTTGTGCTACGCGGGTACGACCACCAATCGCGCCGAAGAGACGCTGCAGGTTTTACTGGAGACGATCCATTCGTTGGGTGCAGGAGTATCCACCGACGAGCTCGATCGTCTGAAAAACCGCATCAAGAGTTCACTGGTCTTCGAGCAAGAGTCCTCTGCGGCGCGCAGTAGTCAAATCGCCAACGATTGGTTCTACTTGGGACGTGTACCAGATCGTGAAGAAGTGTGCGCGAAAGTCGACGCGCTGACCTGCGAATCGCTGCTGGCACACTTCCAAGAGCACCTACCCAAGAATTTTTCATTAGTGACGGTCGGATCGCAATCTTTGGAGTTGCCCAGTGGAACTATTGACGCACAAGTCTGACAATGGCCCCGAAGTTGTCATCTTGCACGACCCCGCTGCATTTACCTCTTCCATCGGCTGGTTTGTCAGCACCGGTGCCCGCGATGAATTGTCAGAGATGGCTGGCGTCAGTCATTTCCTAGAGCACATGGTATTCAAAGGTACACAGCGCCGAACCGCCGAAGACGTCAATCGCGAACTCGATCACCTTGGAGCGCAATCCAACGCGTTTACCTCCGAGGATTCCACGGTCTTTTACGCGTCGGTGCTGCCCGAATGCCAAGAGCACGCCGTTGATCTGCTGACGGACATCATGCAGCCTCTACTTCGCGAAGAGGATTTTGAAACAGAAAAGCAAGTCGTCTTGGAAGAGATCGCCATGTACGACGACCAGCCACCCTACGGGGCCTTTGAGCGGGCTAGTGAACTGTTCTTCGCAGATCATCCACTGGCCACACGCGTACTCGGGACAACGGAAAGTGTAGCGGACATGACGATCTCCCAGATGCGAGATTATCATCGCTGGCGCTACACGACCGACAACATGTTCTTAATCGCCAGCGGAAACATCGACTCAGAAAAACTAATCGATTATGTTTCCCATGCTTCCGAAGACTGGCCAAAGTCGAAGACGACCTGTCGCCCCACGGAGCGCCCGACGTTCCATTTCGGCGAAGAGCTTATTGAGCGCGAATCCACGCACCAGCACTACGCTGTCCAAGTTTGGCCCGGGTTGGACTGCAACCATCCCGAGCGATACGCCTTGCGTTTGCTATGTAGTATATTGGCTGATGAATCGGGCAGTCGATTATTTTGGGAGCTGATCGACACCGGCAAGGCAGAGACAGCGGCGATTTGGCCGCAGATGTTTGCGGACTGTGGCTGTTTGTTAGGCTACCTTTGCTGCGCGCCCGAAGATGCTGAAGAGAACGAGGCGATACTAAGACGCGTCATCGAGGAAACCTTGCGGGATGGCGTGACACAGAAAGAGATCGAGCTGGCTCGTAATAAAATTGTTAGTAGCCTGATTTTGTCTGACGAGCGTCCCGGGAATCGACTGTTTGCGCTGGGGCAATCCTGGCTCAACCGCCGCAGCTACGAACCGCTCGACGTCGTACTCAGCCGCTATGCGGCCGTGACGGCCGACGACATCATGCAAGTCAGCGAACAGACCCTCAAACTCCCGTCCGCCACGATAAAAGTCGTCGGACCAAGCTAACCAGCAGACCGCGTTTGCCCTCCGCATCCACCGACGCCATCCTCATTCCCTGAGCCCCGCATCCCCTGCCCTTCTCGATCGACAGAGATGCCCGCGTCCTCGCGATAAGACGAGGTGATCAGACCTGTAGGGATCATTCTAATAACTCAAGTGGACTGGTTAACGCTGGTCCACGCAGGGCTGCTTCTATTGCGGCTGGTTCAAAATTTGAATTCGCGGACATCGTAAACGTTACTCCGCGAGCGGTTACAGCAGTCGGTGCTGCGAAGCCTTCGACCAAGTCTTCGACGATCAATGCCAATCCGACCGCTGCGGGTGGCTGAGCTTTTTCGATCGCCTCTCGGCAAGCGGGCGTCCAAGCGATTCTAAGTTGCTCTTTTTCTCCAGCGATCGAAGTCAACTCTCCAGCATGAAACGCGGTGGGGCTGGCAGCCAATATGGCCCAATCGTCGAGCAACGAGGACGATATTTCGCCGCCGACCCGTACCCGAGGTTTTCCTGGCTCTTCTTCCGGATCGAATTCAATGATCCAAGCCCATTGCACCGTGCCCGATACTGCCAAAGCTCGTTTCACATCCGGTTCGGCCCACTTCATGCAATGCACGCTCAGGCGTTTATCACCAGCGTATCCGCTAACATCAGAAAAAACCGTCGCGCCGCCAATCGACTTAAGCCGCGTTTGGATTCGATCAACTTCGTCGTTCCATGGCAGTTCGTCAACCACACGGTAGTGAATTGCAGTAGGGTAATAGCCAGCTCGGTAGCCCATGAACAGCAACCCCAATGCGCATAGAGCGGCAAGATTGGCAGCGGCAATAAACTTCGACCAGCGAGATTCGCGAATGTACATCAGTGTCGTATGCACGCGACTACCCGCTGAGGAAGCGAATAAATTACCCAGGATCGGCATGCGGCGCTGGTGGGATGATTGATCCTCATGCTTTCGTAATATCCACCAGGCCCATGCACCGACACAAAAGCCAAGTGGCCAACTCGGCGCCAGCGGGAGCATGGAGATCGTGGCCGCTGCTAGCGGCATACGACGAGTGTATGGGCTGAAACAAAAAATCCCGCCAACGATTTGTGTTACGAATGTGCCCGCACTCAGAATCGGTACCAGGATGATTGCCAGGACCATTTCAGAATCTCGTTCGTCCGCCAGACTGACCAACAACAGAATCATGCCGACGATATTCAGAGCTGCGCAAACTAAGAACATGACACCCAGGGCGACTCGCTTCCAGTTTTCCTTGCTGGCTACTCCTATTGCAACCCGCTGCGCAACAGCACTATTGGAATTGTTATTACGTAGTGCGGGTTCGCGTTGTTGCGCGGCCACGACCAAACTGGCTGCAGTCTGTGAGTCCGCCGATGGGATTCTAAGTACGGATTTCCCATAGTCCGAATTTGGCAGTTGGTCTGCGTGCGCGGCGGATTTCGGCACGATCACGATTTTCGAAGCGAACAAGCCGGGTGCCCATTCCAATCGAACTAGCTCAGCCAGAGGAATGCGAACGGACTTTGTGGCAGACTTAACAATGTGAAAAATATTGTCCCGCGTTCGGTAGCTGACTTCCAATGTGTCGGCTTCCAGGTGGATATTTCCCACGGCCAGCGCTAGACTCCCAAGGACTTCAGCGGAAAAAGAGACACTTAGCACACTAGGCTCTTCGGCGCGAGGATGAGGAATCTCTGCCGGCGCGTTTTGCAAGTGTGAGAGCTCGCCAGCAATTTCGCTAACGTGCTGAAAGCGTTTGGGGGGCTCGCGGTGAAGCGTCCGCATCACAATTTCATCGAGCCCTGGGCTGATCGAATGGTTGATATGACTGGGAACTTCAAAGCGTCCCACGGGGACTTGTCCAGTCAACAATTCGTAAAATACTACGCCGAGCGAGTACACGTCGGCGCGATGATCGACCGACGCCGGACTTTCGAACTGTTCCGGTGCCATATAACGCAGCGTTCCCATCACTTGCCGCGTATTGGTCAAGGTCAAATCGGCTGGTGAATCATGGACCAGCTTGGCCAACCCAAAGTCCGCAACTTTGACAATCCCGTCTTCATTTAAGAGTACGTTTTCAGGCTTGATGTCGCGATGTACAACGCCACGATCATGTGCAAACTGCAGAGCCGCACACATGTCTCCAATGACTTGAATTGCTTCGTTGGCGCGGATGCTGCCTGCGTCCATTGCCTCGCGCAAGTTAACACCGTCTACGTATTCCATTAACAAGTAGACCAGTCCGTCATCGGTTGTTCCAAAATCGTAGACGGTCACTATGTTTGGGTGAGAAAGCCGGGCCAGTGTTTTTGCTTCACGCGTAAAACGCTCTTGAAAAGTAGGATCGTGTGCGACATTGCGAGCGATGATTTTCAAAGCCACATCGCGATCCAACGCGCGTTGTCTGGCGTGGTAGATTGCCCCCATACCGCCGCGCCCCACCAATCGCGTGATCTCGAGCTGAGGAAAACTGCGTCCGAGTTGCTCGGGCGTCGGCAGTTCCGCATCTGCGACAGGCTCATGCGATTGTCGGTCACTCTTGCCGAGCTGTAGCAAACAATATCCGCACGATCCGTCGGCCAGCATTGGCCGTGCGCATGTTGGGCACTGTTTCGCGGCATTTTGCTTCATGTTTATGTCTTTTGCGTGAAAAATGTCTGTTGGAAAAAGGAGACGTTAGCTGGTCGCCTGTATCCAACGTTCTAAGACTCTACATTAAACTATGTTTCGGCCTTATGATTCCATTCGTGAAACTCCCGTCCGCGATTACAGTCTTGCAGAAAAAATGCACCAATTCTTCGGCTAGGCAACTGGTTACGCCAGTTGAAATTCGGCAGAAGGCCCGCCGTCTCGTTGCGCCAGCCATCGATGCATGGCTAGCGGGGAACGTGGCAGCAGATGGTCAGCCGCATTTCCCCATCCGCATTCGCGCCAATCTGCGGCCACCGAAATCCATGCTACAACCCGCCGTGATTCGGTGGGTGACCGAGCTGCGGGACAGTTCCAAATCGCAACTGGGTTGGGGGTACGCCCTGGGATGGGAGCAACGTCGCAGTCGCACACATGGCGACAACTTGTTTCCTGCCGAGATCCGCATCGACTCGATGGACGATTTGCTTAAATTGACTCGCATGGTTGGTGAATTCAAAACGCTGGAACTAGTCGTCAAGAATCTGCGACAGCGTTTGCCGAACCTGGAGATTTGGCTTTCCGAAAAACGAAACTGGAAAAAACTGCTCGAGGTTGCTGATTGTTTTGATGATCTTGCGCAGGTAGTCGAATATCTGCGTGATCATCCGCAACCAGATTGCTACCTGCGCGAACTACCGCTAGCTGTGTCGACCAAGCTCATTGAGACACACAAGCCGCTGCTTCGAGATTGGTTAGACCGAACGCTGGCACCGGAACACGTCGATTTTGGTGCAGTTGACCAACATGATTTCGAACGTCGTTATGGGTTTCGGCGACCACGCCAGCACTTACTTGTGCGTTTGTTAGACCCTGCCTTGCATCACGAATTAGGTTTCCCATGCGACGAGTTTTCGCTGCCGGCGGATGAACTTGACAAAATGGACATAGCGGATGTCCACGTTACCGTCGTAGAAAACAAAATCAACTTGCTGACTTTGCCGAGCGAGAATCGCGGTATCGCGCTGGGCGGACTGGGAAACAATTTGTCTGAGTTTTCCAAAATCGCGTGGCTGGCTGATCAACCGATTCGCTACTGGGGCGACTTGGATATCGAAGGGCTAGAAATCCTGGCCAGATTTCGTCATCGTTTTCCGCAAACAAACAGCTTGATGATGGACGCGATTACGCTCGAGGCGCATCGTCAATTGTGGACGCCACGTGTATATCGTGCCGAACTAGAGCCGCCAGCGGAGTTGCTACCTGACGAACTTGCGGCGTATCGTATTTGTCGCGGTCAAAGTATACGACTGGAACAAGAGCATATTCCACAGTCCTACGTTCAGCACCATTTCAATCCTCGATGATCGCCATGCGCCTGATTCGAGCGAGGCCATGACCTGCAAGGCCAAAAATCAGCTATCTTATGCTTGCTAGGTTCAGTTTCTAGACACGTAGTCGCGTCTCTCCGAGACACGAATTGCCTGCGTCTCGGAGAGACGTAGCTACATGGAAACAGGTGTAGAAACAAAGCCTAGCGTAACAGACAAGTCATTCCACCATCGAGACCTTGAGAATTCGGATGGCCAAGAAAACTAAGACAGAGGCTGCAGCGAACGTGAGTGATGAATTGCGGGCGCCTGCGGAAGTGATCTATGCTGAAGAGATTGAAGCGTTAATTGCCGCTGACGACCACGAGAAGCCGCCTGGATGGAAAATGTCGCCACGCGCAGTACACACTTATATCTGCGGTGGCAAAGCTGGAAAGCTAGAGATAACGCCCAAGTACATTGGACACTCGCGACTCGTAGAAATCGCCATCTCAACTCTCGTAACCGATCGGGCTCTGTTACTGATCGGCGAACCGGGGACGGCCAAGAGCTGGTTATCGGAACATTTGACAGCCGCAGTCAATGGCGATTCAACCAAAGTCGTTCAAGGTACAGCAGGTACTACGGAGGAACAGATTCGTTATACCTGGAACTATGCCATGTTGATTGCCCAGGGGCCAAGCCACGATGCGCTAATCAAGAGCCCAATCTTTCGCGCCATGGAAGCTGGCGAACTGGCGCGATTCGAAGAGATTACGCGATGCGCGTCCGAAGTCCAAGACGCAATGATCTCGCTACTTTCCGAAAAGCGGATCTCCGTTCCCGAATTGACGACGGAAGTCGCGGCTCGGAAAGGTTTTTCCATTATCGCGACGGCCAACACACGCGACCGTGGCGTCAACGATATGTCGGCAGCACTCAAACGCCGCTTTAACATCGTCGTATTACCTACGCCCAAAGACATCGAAACCGAAATTGATATCGTCCGCAAGCGAGTTAACGAGCTCGCAACCAGCCTAGGTTTGCGCGCTGAAGTGCCAGCTGAAGAAGCGATCGAAAAAGTGGTTACGATCTTTCGTGAATTGAGAAATGGGCAGACGTTGGACGGCAAGAACAAACTCAAGACACCATCGGGGGTTCTCTCGACGGCGGAAGCTATTTCAGTACTTGCGAACAGTATGGCTCTAGCCGGTAGCTTTGGGTCTGGCAGCGTAACGGCTGAGGACTTGGCGGCGGGCTTGCAGGGTTCGGTGGTCAAAGACGAAGACAAAGACAAGATCACTTGGCAAGAGTATCTCACCAACGTGTTGAAGAAACGCGGCGCTGCCTGGCGTCCCCTTTACGACGCTTGCTCGGAGCACAATTCGTGAGTTGGCAAGTCGCGGTGTTTGGAGTGCGGCACCTGTCGCCCATGGGTGCTTGGCAACTCAGGGCTTTTCTGGATCAAATGCAACCCGATTTGATTCTGATTGAGGGACTCGACGATGCCACCGATTTGCTCAGCGACGTGACTCGCAAACAAACCGCGCCGCCGATTGCCATCCTGGCTTACACCGACACCCTGCCAGTGCGGACGTTGGTCTACCCGTTTGCACGCTACAGTCCCGAATATCAAGCGATTTTGTGGGCGCGCGAGCATCGCAAAACGGCTGAGTTTTTCGACTTGCCATCCGATGTATTCCTGGGTTTGCAAGATGCCGAGCTGGAGTTTCGTGAAAGGCAACGGCAAGCAGCCCTGGAGGAATTGCAAGCCGAATCGGAGGATTCTGCCAGCCTAGATACTGAGGCACTCGAACCAGGTGTGCCGGAGCGGCGTGAATCGCTCTATCACAGGATTGCCGCAAAAGCGGGCGAACGCGACTACGACACATACTGGGAGCGGCATTTCGAACACAATACGTCGCGTAACAGTTATATGGCTTCTACGTGGGAGCTGGGGCAAGCGATTCGCGAGCTCGATGAGGACACACCGCGTTGGCGAGCCGAGAACTTGATTCGCGAAGCCTATATGCGCCGTCGCATCGAAGAATCACTAGCGGCTGGCTATGCTCCCGAAAAAATTGTCGCCGTCGTCGGTGCATTTCATGCCACTGTTCTGAGCGGCAATCTACCAGCCATGACTGATGATGAACTGGGGTCGCTCCGTCGACGTTCGAGCAAATTGACGTTGATGCCCTACTCCTATTTTAAACTATCATCGCAGAGCGGATACGGAGCAGGAAATCAAGCTCCGGCTTATTTCGAATTGCTGTGGGAGGCTCTTAACGAAGATGGTATCCAAGACCTCTCGCGGCGCTACCTGTCGCTGGTTGCGCGACACATGCGAGATTCCGGCACCCACCGCTCGACGGCTGAAGTGATCGACGGTGTGCGACTGGCGGAAACCCTTTCCGCGCTCAAAAATGGCATTGCACCGACGCTTGCCGACTTGCGTGATGCAGCAGTTACATTGCTAGGACAAGGAGAGTGGACGGCGGTCAAGAGCTCGTTGGCGCACGTGGAAGTAGGCACTGCCATCGGACAGCTTCCCAAGGGCGTTAGCCAGACCTCCATTCAGTCCGATTTTGAACGCGAGTTGCAGCGTCTGAAACTAGAAAAATTCCGGACGACCGTGCAGGCGGAATTGGATTTAGACCTGCGTGAAAACCGTCGCGTGAAGAGTCAAGAGGCAGCCTCCTTGGATTTGCACCGCTCATCGTTCTTCCACCGCTTGCGCGTACTTGGCGTGCCGTTTGCGCAGCCCACTGCCACTCGACAGCAGTCCGCAACTTGGGCCGAAAAATGGCTGTTGCAATGGACGCCGGAAAGCGAGATCGCTCTGGTAGAAGCCGTCTTGCTAGGTGAAACGGTTGAAGTGGCAACGGCCTATCGCTTCAAGACGCAACTCGAAAAATGCGTTTCCATTGCCGATGCGGCTGCTCTAGTACACGATGCATGTCAGTGTGGTTTAATGCAGTCGATGGAATTGGCGCGACGGCGACTGCAAGAATTAGCGACAAGCAGTAGTGATTTCTCCGCATTAGCTGCCGCGGCTTGGAAGCTGGCCCTGGTAATCCGCTATGGCGATGTTCGGCAGTTTGATGTACGGCCAATCATGCCGCTTGTGCAAGAGCTTTTTGTTCAAGGAGCCCTTGCGCTGTTCGCCGCTTCCAACTGCGATGACCGCGCCGTCAAACAACTGGCTCTCGCCATTGACGAACTCAACAAAGTTGGATTGGAGTTCCACGATCAAGTCGAAGAGGGCTTGTGGGTCGAACAGTTGATGCGATTGGCCGATGCCGATGATCGCAATCCACTGTTGTCTGGCTATGCTTGTGCCATTCTGCTCGAACGTGGGTTGATCGAGAATGAAGCACTAGCGCGAGAAGTCTCACGGCGAATTTCGCCCGGAGTTCCCGCTGACCTCGGTGCGGGTTGGTTCGAAGGTCTGGCACAGCGCAACCGCTACGCGTTGCTTGCACGGCAAACGCTATGGGAGCAGTTGTCGGGGTACATCGAATCGTTAGACGAAGAGCAATTTCGGCGAGCGTTGGTTTTTCTACGCCGTGCATTCGGGTCCTTTAGTGCCCGCGAGAAAAGACAAATTGGCGAAAATCTCGGCGAAATCTGGGGGATGAACGCAGACATCGCCAGCGAGCTGCTTGAGCAGCCATTAACCGAAGCCGAAGAAGAAAAGCTGCAAGAATTGAATGACTTTGATTTTGGCGACCTATAAGATTTCTTCGGTGGCGGACCGTGGACCGGTTTTCATGCTTATCGCTTGACAAACAACCTATTGCTTGACAAACCTTCTAATCAATACAGACCATGAGTACTTCATCCCCAGAGAAACTAGAACAAATCAACCGCTGGCGGTTGATTCTCGGTCGTGATTCTCAAGAGTCATTGTCTGGAATGTGCCCAGGTGCGTGTGAGCTGTCTTCCGAGCAGCAAGAAATGGACGAAGCACTGGAAGCCATCTATGGCAGTGACTCAGAACAAGAAATCAGTCGTAGCGAATGGGCGCGAACGGACAAAGGCCCGCATGGAGCGGTCACAGGTAAATCGACACCGCGCGTAGCGCGTTGGTTAGATCAAGTCCGCAACTTTTTTCCTAAAGACGTGGTCGTGTTGTTGCAGCAAGATGCCATCGAGCGAAGAGGCATGAAAGAGCTGTTGTTTGAACCTGAGATCATGGCCAAAGTGGAACCTTCGATCGATTTAGCCAGCGCGGTTCTAGAGCTGAAGAATTTAGTGCCCGAGAAGGCGAAGGCCGCAGCGCGCGATCTAGTTCGACGTGTCGTCGAGGAGCTTCGCAAGCGGCTCGAATCACAGTTTGCCCAGGCGATTCGTGGGGCACTCGACCGCAGCCAACACTCGCCTTTCCGCAGCTTGCCCAACCTGGACTGGCCGCGCACCATCCGTCGCAATTTGAAAAATTATAATACGACTGTTAAAACCATTATCCCCGAGGAGATTTCGTTTTTCCGTCGGCAGCAGCGCCAAAACGAATGGAACGTAATTATCGCGATGGACCAATCCGGTTCAATGGCTACCTCACTGATTTACGGTGGCATTATGGGAGCGATCCTAGCGAGTATGCCAGCCGTAGAAACGCATGTGGTCGCCTTCAACCATGAGGAAGTTGTTGACCTAACGGAACACTGCAGTGATCCCGTCGATTTGTTATTTGGCGTGCAACTGGGCGGTGCCGAAGACTACTGGAAAGCAACCAGTTACTGCGAGCGTTTCATGCATACACCCGCCAAAACGCTGTATATTCTGATTGCCGACTTGTACGACACGAGCCCCAATGAAGGACGTTTTGTCAAGAAGATGGAGTTCCTGCTGGAAAGTGGCCTGCGAGCGGTGACCTTGCTGGCCATCTCGGATCAAGGGCAGCCATCGTATAACGAGAATTTGGCCAACAAATTAGCGAAACTAGGCATGCCCTGCTTTGGCTGTATCCCCGATCGACTGCCCGATCTATTGGCGGCAGTCTTGAAAGGCAGCGATCTGCACAAGTTCGCCAGCGACGTACGATTGAGCTGAGTGAATCGGTGTGACAAAGCATAAGATCGAGTGTGGTCAAGTCAGGGCCAACTGCGTACGAGACTCGAAACAGCTTCGGCTCCTTCTTGGGCCCTTGATCAAACTCAGGTGTCATAGATGGCATGTGGCCTTGCGGCGGCCTGCCACTCGATTTCATTGGTTTCAGCTAGTCCGTCGAGATCGTCTTCGCAAATAGCTAGCCCTCCACGCACCTGTTCCACATAATTGCGCAGGGCTGGCGAGCCATACAAGATGTCAATCGGCAGCTTATTGTATTCGTATTCGTACGGTGGAGGCAACCATTGAAAGTGATCAGGTGCCAAGCGGGCAATCGCGGCCATAATGGCGATGGTCGTCCGCACCGACCGCACTTGGCTGGGAGCTTCGACAATCAGATTAATACCTCCGCAGCTGTGGCCTGCCCATTTGTCGAACGTGGGCGAGAAATGTAGTGGAAGCAGCGCCAGCCCTGGTTGAGAGATGTGCCTTAACTCTGCGCACAAGGAACGAGGGTCCAAGTACGGAGCTCCAACTACCTCAAACGGTCGTGTCGTCCCACGACCTTCGGAAACCTGCGTCCCTTCAAGTAAGACTTGGCCAGGATATACGACGGTTGTCACTAGCGTTGGCATATTCGGCGACGGCCAGATCCACGGACGTTGACATTCTTCAAACCACATGCCTCGATGCCAGCCTTGCATTTTGACAATGTGTAAATCTACTGCAATCGCGAAAGTGTCTGTGAAGAACTGCGCAAGTTCTGCGATGGTCAAACCGTGACGCAAAGGGATGCAGGCATTGCCAACAAAACTAATAAAGTCTGGCTGAAGCACGGGGCCCTCGACTTGCCGGCCTCCCAGCGGATTAGGGCGATCAAGTACGTAAACGGATTTACCCGCATCCGCACAGGCGTACAGACATTCAAGCATGGTCCAGATATAGGTGTAAACGCGTGTGCCAACATCTTGTAAGTCAATCACCAGGCAATCGATGTTATCCAACATACGCGGGCTTGGGCGACGCGTCTCAGAGTACAAACTGTAGATGGGGATACCGAGTCTGGCATGTGTCGCGTGCCCTGACGCGATCATGTTGGCTTGTTGTTCACCCCACATGCCGTGTTGAGGTGAAAAGAGCGTCGTGAGTCTTCCGGGAAGACTCCTCTCAATGGCATCGCAAGCATATTCTAAGGAGGCGTCGACCGAGGCTTGATTCATCACTAACCCCAGTCGCGCATCTCGCAGCTCTGCCGGAGGTAGTTGGCACAAGCTGTCGAGTCCGGTTTGGAAATGAACGGTATGCATGAGGCTGGTTGATAGGTTACTTCATTACAGTGCTGCTGCGACTGGACTGGGACACGCACCACGAACTCAGGTAGCCAGCGAAAAAGGTGGTCGTTGAACCAATCAAGGCATACCAGGGCCAGGCCACCCGCCACTGGCCGCCGGTCCATGGAGGAACGGCGAATTGAACCAATAAGAGAGTCACGAGCCCGACCAGCGCTCCGATCATCGCCGCGGTTTGTCGCACACGGCGGGTGAGCACGCCGAGAGCGAACAGACCGAGCAGCAAGCCTGCGGAATAGCCAGCGATCGACAAAGCGTTGTTGACGACCGACCGATCAAAGGTAGTTGCCCAAATACCAATGCCCACTTGGAGTATGCCAAATCCAATTGCCAGCAACCGTGTCAATCGCAGAAGTTTATCTGCATTGGGTGTGACTTGCGTATTTGGCAGGTAAAAATCATTAATGACCGCCGAGGCTGATGAGTTCAATGAACTTGAGAGCGTCGACATGGCTGCGGCTAGAATCGCGGCTAACATCAAACCGACCAATCCCGTGCCCTTGGGAAATGAGTGGACGATGAAATGTGCATAGATCTCGTCAGCTCGTTCAAATTCAAGATCCGGTTGATGCGAATAAAAGCAAGCCAACAGGACACCAATGAATAGAAAGAGCGCAAACTGGACGAAGACGACCAAGCCGCTGGCAAACAATGCCCAAGCAGCGTCGCGACGGCTGCGAGCGCTCAAGTAACGCTGGACCATCATCTGATCAGTACCATGCGTTCCCAGCGTTAGCACGGCACCGCCAATTAGTCCTGCCCAAAGGCTCATCGAATCGCTGAACAACCAATGGATGAAGGAGTTTGGGTAACCACTGGGCGGCACGGCCTTAATCATCGTCAGCTTGTCGTGTGTTTCTGCAAATCCCCAGATTGCCGGCCAACCGCCTGGAATGTTGTTGGCGATAACGAACACGGTTACAACGCCACCTGCCATATAGATCACGAGTTGGATGCAATCGTTCCAAACCACTGACCGCATGCCTCCAAAGTACGTATAAAGCACGGTAACTCCGCCGATAGTCACAGCGCTGCCCCAGAACGGCCAGCCAAGCATCAACTGCAGTACAAGCGCGGCAAGAAAAAGTCGGAGTCCATCGCCCAAATTTCTTGCCACCAAAAACAACAAAGAAGCCATCGTCTTGACGCGACTACCAAATCGCTTTTGCAATACTTCGTAGGCGCTAAACAACTTGCCATCAAAGAATAGCGGCAAGAGCATGTACACGACGATCGTCCGCCCAAAAATATAGCCGATCGCGATTTGCAAGAACTTCATGCCCGTCGCACCGAAGCCTTCGCCCGGCAGGCTGAGAACCGTCGCCGTACTCGTCTCGGTGGCGACGATGGAGCCAAGGATAGCCCACCACGGCAAATCGCGATTGCCAAGGAGAAACGCTTCAACAGTATGCGTCTTCGTCGCGCTGCGTAGTCCAATTGCAATAGCGGCGATAACCGCAGCAACCAGCACTAGGGTATCGATAATTCCAAGCGTCATGTCAATGATTCGGTGAGGCGCAACTTGGGAGACGGAACGTGCGTTAAGTCTAGCTGCTCAGCACGCTTTGATATAGGCTCGCAGAGAATTTGGTGCGTGCCCCGCTGTGAAGCTGTTTAGTCCCAGGTCTTCATCAACCCTAGCAAGTTCTGCCATTGTCCGCGATCGGCACGCGTGAAATCGACGAAGTGCGAGTCGTATTCGGGCGGTATGCGTTTCAGAACTTGTTCGGCTTGGGCCAGTGTCTTTTTGGCTTCAAACTCTCGCCCCAGTTTGCGATGGCAGATCGACATCTGCGCGAGGGCTTCGAGCGACTCAGGTCGATTCAGGAACCGACTGGCTACATTGCGGTAGGCCGAAATCGCATCTTCCCAGCGTCCTAAATCGAACAACGTATCCGCTTCGCCGAAATAGCAGTTCCGCAGGATCGGCAAGTTGCGATCGTTGAAACTGCTCGCAGCCTCTTTGTCGTTGATTGACTGATGTAGCGCACGAAAATCAGCGAGTGCCTGCTCGAGCAACAGCCGTCGCTGTTGCATCAATTCGCGCTTGGCCGATTCAACGATCGTCGAGTCCGAATTCGCCAATGTTTCGGGCATTTGAGCGGCAAGCCGATGGGCGCGTGCCACAAGATAGCGGGTTTCGTAATACCGTGGGTCATCAGGAAAGCGCGATGCGGCTTCCCCCAGGCTTCGTACGGCTTCGACAAAATCATTGTGGCTGCGTTCCAACTTTTCTTTGACTTCAGGCGCATCGGTAGAGCTCGCCAACTGCGTTTCGAGTAACAGTTGGTCGCCGCGACGAAATATCGTTTGGCCCAATTCAAACAGTGAATCCTGCCAAACCTGGCTTTTTGGCGCAAGTTGGAAATCGCCCATGTTGCTACGCAGCAATTCCACGGCTTCATCCAATTCGTTGAGTTCCCGCTTGGCTTTGGCAGCTAGTAGACGGGCTTCATAACTAACAGGATTCGTCGGATACTCGATTAGACAGCGTTCCAGCGGCTCCAAGGCAGCTTGCCACTCGCCAGCATTCATGCGGTTACTACCCAGGGCGAGAAATCCACGTGGACGCTTTAAACGTTCTTCGGATCGCAGGTACTCTGCAAGTAGCTTATTAGCGCGAGGTAACTCGCCAGCTTGCTGTAGGTTTACAATGGTATTCCAAATGAGTTCTGGGTATTCTGCGGAACGCAATTCTAAACCAGCAAGTTGCTCCCAGTGATTTGCAGCATTCAGGTACATTTGCTTGGTTTGTTGTCGATGAGCGGCTTGCTGTTCGATCGTAAGCAAGGGCGTTGCTTCGGCTAGTGTCTGAGCCCAGCTATCGTAGGTTTCGGCTTGCAATCGCACGGATTCGGACAGTGGAAACGCCAGCGCGAGATGGTCCGCCAGTTGAATTACTTTTTCGTACTCGTGCGCATCGCGCAGTTCGCGTCCGATGCGTAGCAAACGGACACGAAGTTCGTCTAAAGGTATCCACGAAGCATCGTAGAGTTTTAGATCGTCGATGTTGCGCAGAACGTGGTGGAGAGTCGAGACGACCTCCTCCGAGCTCCGCGACTCCAGCATAATTTCGGCCTCTTCTATACCAGAAGCTATCGCTTCCGCAGACCGTGGATTGCTTTGCCTTACGCCGCTAAAAGTACTTAACGCATCCTTGAGGCGCCCCTGTTGCCGCAGATTACGACCGGAAAGGTAGGCCGCCTGCTGTCGCAACGGACTGGCGGTTTCCGCAGAGACGATGGCTGTCCGAAAAATGGACCCTGCTTCCCTCGAAACAGATTCACGGTATTTGGCAGACTGCGTAGGATCAGCCGCCGCTTGCAAACGCCAGAATCCTCGGGCAATTAGCGCCTCGGAGTATTCTGGCAATTCCGGTGCGATGGACAGTAGTTCTTCCTCGCACCGCACATATTCTGATTTGATCGTCGCCAGTCGCGCTCGCGCTAGACTAATTTGCGCATGCTCCCGGTCACTCATACCAGGGATGGCTTCCCACTTGACGAGGATCTCGTTCGCTGCGGCTTGATCAGACGGCGTCTTGTTGAGGTTAGCGGCAAAGGACATTCGCAAAGCATCGCTGCGGCGTAGGGGCCAGGCACCAGCCACCGGATCCAACTGCTCAATAGCTTTGTCCCAACGGTAGGTGTGGAAATAACAAAAGCCTAGGTAGTAGTGCCCCTTGCCTTGAAAGCCCAGCGGAAATCCAATCGTCTCTGCCCGTTCGAGATGCTCCGCTGCTTGCCACAGTACTTCGCGATTCGGTAGGGTCTCAAGCTGTTGCTCCACAGATTGCAACTTGGAAACACCCTGAACATAGTGCCAAGCTGCGTCTTGTTCTGGATCGATTAAGCCTTGACTCTCCAAATCGCGGGCGAGCCGTCCTGCCACATCCCAACGACCTTCGTCGAGTAGCTTCATGGCGAAGGCGAGCTGCTCTTGAGTTCCCAGACCGCTGCCACCAACGATGAAAGTAAATAAGGCACCAAACCCGAGCAAAGTTGCCCCGGCAATAGCTGCCACCAGGATCTTTTTCTTGGGCATAATATTCTTTCATACCGGTAGATACCACTACTTGTTCGGCCAAAAGAAATAATGCCAGCAGTCAAGCTGCTGGCATTGTCAGAATTGCTAGCTACCCATGGAATTAAGTTCTGGACCAGCAGAGATTTTCGATTGTATCGATTGGGTGGCACGATTCCGCCCAGAAGTCTGTGGATTTTTCGGGCCGAGTGATGCACCTGACCAAGTCGACGCCACCCCGTAAGAAATCAGTTCCGGGAAAAATTCTCTTCTTGGATTCGATCGAGTTCGGCGGGCTGTTTGGTAACTTGTTCCATCAACCACATGTTGGCGTCCTCGAGCATCTTGCACAGCAACTCATTACCGCAAGGATATTGCCGGATATGTACAGCTAGGCTAGCTGCGTGAAGAACCGGCAGTGTCTCGCAAATCTCTCGGATTCCACAAGTCTTGGACTCTGCGCCATACAACCACAATGCCGGCAAATCACGAGCTTCAGCGAAGTTGGCTAACGAATGATTTTCATGTGGGAACTGGCCGCACATGGCTACCATTCCCGCAAATCGCCGTGGGTAGCGGAGTGCTATACGCCAAGCCATGGACGCGCCACTGCCAAAACCAGCCAAGAATATGCGATCGTGCGCGATAGAGAATTGTGAGGAAGCCGCTTCAATCGCTTCGAACACGAGGTCCTCAGCAATTGCTGCAGAAGTGGGCGACTTACCCCACCGAAACTTAGACTCGCCGTTCTCACTCGCAACGGTGCCACGGGGAGCAACTGCAACATAATTCTGCAAACTCATCGCTGGCATAACATTCTGCAGCTCGAATTCCGAACTATGACAGCTGTGCAGCCACACGATTAGCGGATAGTTGTAACGGGGTTCATACCGCTCTGGTCCGAAAAGGCAGACGTCGTGTTGAAAATCGGAATCGTGAACGTGTGTGGCATATCTAGAATCTTGCAACTTGTCGTGTCGACCGGATAGCTCCGCGGAGCCATGAATACGGTTCAGCATTAGTCGCCAATCGTGTAGGTGGAAAGAAGAGTTGTTTGAAGGTCAAACACAAACTTTCGATGCCAATCGCTGGCTCGCTTGAGCAACGCTGCGCATCCCTCTAGTCATCCTTGGTTTTTAAGCCTGTTGGTCCCCGAAGTCAACGTCAGCCAACACACTTCTCTCGGTAACAACATAGAAAACTTGGATCCACAATGTAGGCTGGTGCATCATATCCCTTGATATTGGGGTTAGCCAGCTATCGCTCAAACTGCTGATTCATCAAATCCATTCTAAGGCTGGACGATGTACTAGTGCATCATCCACATTAAAAATTAGCGTAGTGGTGGACGAGGTTACGAGTCCCGCGCGTTGCCTAGTGAATGGGACTTGTTACCTCGTAACCCTAGCCAGGGCCACCCTATGTACTCCCAACCCTCTGTTTTCGATTGATAGCAATTGGACGCTTAGTCAGTTGAACAAACTGTATCAGCGTAGCATGGCAAAGATGTCCGCAATCTTACGAGTTAGCTGCGACCAACTTGTCCATCGCCGCCACCAATTCCTTGACCGCCGCAATGCTGTTGTTGAACGCTGCTTGTTCGGAGTCGGTAAGAGTCAACTCCACGATTTTTTCAACGCCGCCAGTACCCAGCACGACGGGTACTCCCACATAGTAGCCTCCAACGCCGTATTCTTTGTCGCAGTAAGCTGCACAAGGAATCAACCGTTTCTTGTCGCGTACGATAGCCTCAACCATCTGAGCCGTGGCAGCCGCAGGAGCGTAATAGGCGCTCCCCGTCTTTAATAACCCAACGATTTCCGCACCACCCTTTCGAGTGCGGTCAACAATCTCCTCCAGCCGACCAGCATCAATTAACTGAGTGACGGGGATGCCACCCACACTTGTGCAACTAGGCATGGGGACCATCGTATCGCCATGACCACCCATCAGCAGTGCCGAGATGTCCTCAACACTGACGCCCAGTTCCATGGCCAGAAACGTGCGATAACGCGCTGTATCGAGCACACCAGCTTGGCCAAGGACACGATTGGGTGGGAAGCCGGTAACCTGCAGTGCTCGCTGGACCATAGCATCTAAGGGATTACTGACAACGATTACTACCGCATCAGGGGAACTTTGTTTTATTTCTTGGGACACGGCGCCGACAATCTTGGCGTTCGTTCCCAACAAATCGTCCCGGCTCATGCCTGGTTTGCGAGCGATACCAGCGGTCACAACGACAACATCACTGCCTGCCGTATCGTCATAGGACGTCGTGCCAGTGATTTGGCTGTCGAACCCCATAATGGGTGAGGCTTGCATGAGATCGAGCGCCTTGCCCTTGGGCATATCCCCAGCCTGAGGAATGTCGAGCAACACGATGTCACCTAGTTCGGCTGCCGCGCACCAATGTGCACACGTTGCGCCAACATTACCTGCACCAACCACCGTTATTTTCGCACGCCGCATATTCGAATTCCCTCACCAGGCAGACTTCAAAGTAAACCAAATTGAAAGCGATCGAGTATGAGGTTCGGCGCAAGCGAGTCAAGCCTACAGAGGGACAATTGTGCCAATTGTTTTCACGGACGACCGACTAACTGGGAAACTCGTCACTGCTCGAAGTCTGGTATACTATTTCAATCGAATTTCCACTTTGCTGCTGCTCGCCAGACGCATACGAACGCAGACAATGGTGTCTCGGAGAAACGCGACTACTTGTTTAGAAAAGTTAGCCGTTCACGAACTTGGAGTCGACAGGAAGGGGTCGGGAGTCTTTTCAGCAGCGCCCGCCACTGATGAGATCGCTGGCAGGAACATGTGGTTTCAAATAGGCGAACGTTCTAATGGGTGAACGATTGAGGCTGAAAAGACTCCCAACCCTGTCACTCAAGCCGACAAATCGTGAACAGTAGCAAAAAAAGAGCCTAGCTAAAGCTTGCTTGTCCTGCCGTCACTTTATCGTCGATCAACATGTTCACTTCGATGCTTGTTTCTTTTGACGAACACACCACACTCCGGCGAAGAATCCTGCAAGTGTTGGACGCTTTGCCTGAGGAAGTTCAGCAAGATTTCCTTTCAGATTCTACCTTTCAGATAACACTCGAAGATTATTCACCCGAATCGGGCTGGCGATTGTTCATGTCTTGCCCGAGCACAAAGCAGGCAGTCACCCGGTGTGTGGTATTGCGAAGTCGGCTGGAACAGGCCAGCGAGCAGTTCGCCAAATACGTTATCGCGCATGAATTCGCCCACGCCTTCCTGCGGAACGGGGGGTGGGGTGAAATCACGGACATCGAAGAAGCTGCCGATGCGCTAGCTGCCAGTTGGGGATTTATTCGCGGACACAGCAGTCTTCGCTGAAGGCTCCGCGCCCTTTTCTTCCAAAGATCCTATATTCTTCTAAGAAGCCCGGCGGTGGCGGTTCATTCTCTATAACGAGGATCAGCACGTATGCATCACAACTGGGCAAAACACGTAGGCGAGTCTCCAAGTGACGCGGATACGTGAAACCAACCGCCGCATCGATGAGTTTATGTTGAAACCGACTCCGCGAGTCAATCAGTCCGACGGCCAGGACGTGAGTTCGCTCACGCTGCGTTCGCTGTTCGATTCGGAGGAGACGCCCTTGCTGCGTTACGCGTTCTCGATCGTCGGCCGCCGCGCGGTGGCAGAAGACATCGTTCAAGAGGTCTTTCTACAGCTACACACGCGTTGGGATGAAGTCGAGTCGCCCAAGGCTTGGTTATATCGCAGCGTACGAAATAGAGCCTTTAACTACATGCGTGACAACAAACTGGAAGTACTTGGCAATGAGGACAGTTGCTCGCAGCTAGCCCAATGCTGCGATGATTCGCCTGAGGCGATACAACTTCGCGCTGAGGCTACGCTGGCGCTGCAGAAGTTTGTCGATGAGTTGGACGAGAGCGATCGCCAGCTCGTGGAGTTGAAATACTTCAATGGTCTGAAATACAGAGACATCAGCGCGCAAACTGGGCTTAGCGTCGGCAACGTGGGATATCGACTGCATCATATTTTGAAAGAGTTGGCTGGCAAACTGCGACCACTCGGAATCGACGGCAAATCATGAACGACGAATCGCTAAATTCAGACGTAGACCTCGAACTCGAAGCTCGCATCGTCGCGCTCGTGCTGGGAGAAGCGTCGGAAGTTGAATGCGCTGAACTAAAGCAGCTAATCTCAGAACACCCCGATCTCGCCGCGCTTCAACAAGAATTTGAAGTCGTACATGGCCTGCTGCATCATGTCGGGCATAGCGGCATGTCGGTAGCCAATGACGACTGGCAGTTGTCAACGGAGAGCGCAGGACGGTACTGGCGGCCATCGGTGCTGACGTGGAACCCAAGCCTAGCATGGGGACCATCGAACTAGCTGGCGGACGATGGTCTGCTGGAAGAAACCTGCTGCGCAAGTTAACTCAGATTGCAGCCGTGCTGTGCGTGGCTGGTTTCTTTGGTCTACTGATTCTATTCAAGTCCGTGAACAGACTCTCCGCACAACGTGACCTTAATCAGCTTGCCCGCACTGAAATCCGAGGTGGGACAAGTGACTTGTATGACCTTGATGGGGAAGAATCTGCCGATTGGGGACGGCGGACGGAATCGACAGGTAAGACTGACAACGCAGAGACATCAACCTTCGCGCTGGGCAGCTTCCGGGATCATGATCCTGTAGCCACCATTCCAAGCCCGCCATCAGTCGCGTTCTCCTTGCACGATGACGTACAATACGATGACATTGCTCCCACACACCACTTTGCTCCCACACCTGACGGTCACGATAAGGTCCAACAGCCTGTCCCGTCAGCGCTGCCGTAGTAGCAGCCACCCCCGAGTCAGAACCTAGTTCCATATACATGCGGTTGGCAACGCCCGAAACGAGGTTTTGGACAGAGCTTCAAGAAGAAGCAACAGCAGCGCCCGATCTCTCGACACTCGCTCTGAACAATACCCCCAGTAGAGAATGGGCGGTGGAATTGGCCGACATCGTAGACACTCCAGATGCTGACGTCACAAGAACGCTAGAACGGATTTTGAGTCAAGACAATCAGCAGCGCGGACTACAATCGTTCGAGCTGCGAGGGTTGGCGAGCGAGAAACTCCCTGAATTCCTGCTGGGCGAGTTTTATGCACGTGATGCAAATGGCGTCGTGGAGAATTTCGGTAACACTGCAGAACGCGCTGGCAGTGAAGCAATGCGGGGCGATCGCTTTGATGCTGGCGAACCGAATAATGCGATTCCGGCACTCGAACAGACACTTCCCAAAGACGATGAGCGGCTGCACGACCGCGAAGAGGGCATTACACCTGACCCAACATTAGAAAAAGGCAGCGCGATTCGCGGTAGCGAACTCGCTCTTGGTGACAGGCCTGATCTGCCACTTGGCGGCAAGCAAGGTCAGTCAGGATCCCCAAATGCTGATTACATAATTGACAACACCGGCAATGACACAGTTGAATTGCACTTGCTATACCCCAGGCAGGTGGATCGATACGACACATTTGCATATGACGGACGCACGCGTTATCGCATGGCAGGCTCGGGAATACTCGATCCGTCGGGTTCGGTTGATCGAGCAACTGCGCTTTCCCAAGATTACTCGGGATGGGAAGCGGACCGACAGTACGCCAAGGGAGTAATTTCTCCAACTGCCTTAAACGAAATCAGCGCTGCGGAAGAAGCATTTTCGACGTTCTCTCTACACGTCAGTGACGTATCCTTCAAACTAGCACAGGCAGCATTGCGCCAAGGCGAATGGCCAGATGCCGCGAAAGTGCGCATCGAAGAATTTGTCAATGCTTTCGACTACGGCGATCCGATGCCAAGTCAAACTGAGAGAGTTGCCTGTCGGATCGAGCAGGCTATTCATCCATTCCAGCAGCAACGCAACGTATTGCGAATTTCAATGCGTACTGCGGCGGCGGGCCGTTCCAGCGCAACACCGTTGCGGCTGACATTCCTTTTGGATAACTCAGGGTCGATGGAACGCTTCGATCGACAACAGGCGGTGCGCCGCGGCTTCGCAACGTTGGCAGAACAGCTTCAGCCAACGGATCAAGTTACGTTGATCAGCTTCGCGCGACAACCGCGGCTTGTAGCCGACCAGGTTAGCGGAGCCAGTGCAAGTGAATTGGTACAGCTCATTGAAAATCTACCAAGCGAAGGCGGGACCAATATCGAAGCCGCCCTACAACTAGCCTTTGAAAAAGCTCGCGAGCAACAAATCGACGGCGCACAGAATCGAATTGTGCTGCTCACTGATGGCGCTGTGAATCTGGGTGACGCAAATCCAGACAGCCTATCGCAATTGATCATGACGATGCGCGACGCAGGCATCGCTTTTGACGCAGCAGGAATATGCGCTGATGGCTTGAATGACGAAATACTGGAGGCACTCACACGCCAGGGTGACGGACGCTACTACTTGCTAGATTCGGCGGAGGCTGCCGACAACGGCTTTGCGCAACAGATTGCTGGTGCGCTGCGACCGGCAGCGAAGAACGTCAAAGTGCAAATCGAGTTCAATCCAAAACGCGTTGGACGCTACAAGCTTCTGGGCTTCGAAAAACACCTGCTCAAGCCCGAAGATTTTCGGAATGATCAAGTCGATGCCGCCGAGCTGAGCGCCGCCGAAGCTGGTGTCGCCATGTATCAATTTGAAGCCAAGCCTAAGGGTGAAGGCGATGTTGGTTCGGTGTCGGTGCGATTCCTCGATACGTCCACTGGCCAGATGATCGAGAACCGATGGCCGATACCGTACGAACGTGACGCTCGTCGTCCCGAAAGTGCCTCGCCATCCCTCCGCATCGCCACTGCCGCAGCTCTGTTTGCTGCAAAACTCCGCGGCGAACCGCTGGGCGAGTCGGTCGATCTCAAGACGCTATCCGATCTGATCGCCAGTCTGCCGGGACTCGAACGCAATTCAAACCGAGTGCAGCAGATGCAGGAAATGCTCGAACAAGCTCGAAGAATCAGTGGGAATTAACTAAATCGTAACCGCCTAGAGTAATACGGCGCAAATTGCAAAGACAGCTACCATGTTCAGAAACACATCTTCGATATTGGGACTCGCTCTGCTAGCGAACGTCTTGCTCAGGTGCAGCGACCTGATCGTTCCAACGTGTCTCGCTCAAGACGCTAGCGACGGAGCGACCGTTAGCAGCTCCATCGGTGGAGACGGCAGCGGAAGCATCATCATCGAGGCACGCGGCCAAGTGCCAGCCCCCCCAACTTTCTTCACGGCGAGTGCCAAAGCGTCCGCGCAGGTAACCGACGCGCGCATCGAACAAACCGTACAGCTTTCCGCTAGAGTCATTCAAGGAAAATCCCGGCGATTGAGTTTTGGACTCAATGGTGAGGGTGATGTACGAGCGGTTCAAGGTGAAAAGCTGAGCGCATGGTCGATTCGGCAAACAGGAGCTGAGCGATTTCTAGATCTCTACTTGTCCGAGGATTCATCGAGCTTACAGGTAGAAATTAGTATGGAGTCGCCACAGTTTCAACTTGCACAGCCTGTCGAAATTAACCTGCTGCACCTTACCCCTGGCGAGGCTGTTGGTTTCGATTCAGTCGTGAATATACAGTACGATTCGAAGGTGATCGGAATCGTGACTTCGGTCAACGGTTTTGCTCCTCTGGCATCTGGTCATCAGGCGAATGGTTTTCAGACCACGACTGGCGGTGAGATCAAACTGAAATTGAGTCGCAGTGGTGGTGTGGTGGCTCCAGTTGAATTGGTCGAAGCGAGTCTAAGAGGCACGCTGCATTCCAATGGCAAATCGATGGAGTTCCAATTGCGAGGCACCGCGCGCGTCGACAAGCCCAATGCAGAATTGGTCGTACTTTTCGGCAAAGCAGCGATTAGTCAATTACCGTCGGATGAGAATTACAAGTTACGGCTCTCGATGGAGGGGGATCAGCCTGTCTATAAATTGGTTTTTCCAAAGTCCGGCGAGTTTCCAGTTACATTGAACTTGGTAGCCAACCTTGACTCACCTGAAGGGCAAACGAAGGCGATCAATTTCACCGTCGCTGCCAGCGCGGTCGTGCCGCTGACGCTTGAGGGGCTCGACGCCGAGCTCGAGTTTCAACATGACCAGGATTCCGTTGTCCCGCTGCGAGAACAACAGCAATGGTTGGGATTTCTGCCTGCGACGGGCCGCGCCAAACTGCAATGGAAACCCTCACGCAAAGCCAACGAAGGAAAACTGTTCTTTACCACCACTGGACGCATCGAAGCGAGTATTGGAGCTGGTCTGCTGCGTCAGGAACATCAGCTCGACTATCAAGTTCTGCAGGGCGAACTGAAATCGATCAGTATGCTGCTGCACGGTCCCGGTGAAATTCTTGACGTACAGGGCGAATATGTAATTGGCTGGAACGTTGCAACGCAGGGCGACAACCGACAATTGGATATAGCGCTCAGCCAGCCCATCTCTGGTACCAGCCAATTCCAAATCCGGAGCCAGACGCCGCTGGGTGCTTTCCCGCTGCGCATCGAAGGCTTGCGGTTGAATCCGATGGGCGCGATGCGACACTCGGGATACATACGAATTAGTAACGTTGGTTCCGTGCGTCTCGAACCGACCAACTTGAGCGGTATGACACAGCTGGCGCCGGACCAGTTTCCCGGTGAGCCCAGCGAGGCGCGCCAAGTCTTCGTGTATCGCTTCCCTGCTACCGAGCACGAATTTACCGTCGCGGCAGATCGCATTCAGCCGGAAGTTAACATTTCGGAACTTGTACTTTACGAACTGACTGAGTCGGACCGCGTGATCCGAGCGGACATCGAGCTCGATATTCGTGAAGCCCCCATTCGCGAATGGGATTTCGACATCCCGTCGGACTATTCAGTTGTTGCAGTTGCTGGCGCAAACATCTCCGATTACGTCGTAGCCTCCGAAGCATTTTCTGGGAGACGCAATCTAAGAGTCATCTTTGCGCAGGACGTGGCCGGAAGGCAATTGGTATCGCTGCATTTGGAGAAAAACGAAGTCGTGGCTGCGGGCGAATGGGCTCTCCCACGTCTCGCGTATCCTGGCGCGAAAGCAGTACGCGGTGATATCGGCGTGCTTGGAACCCCAGGCATTCGCATTTCCATAGGTACAACGGACTTGTTGGTCGAAAAGCCAGTTTCCTACTTCCCCAAACCTACAGCAACATTGCAACAAGCTTTTCGCATCCGCGAACCAGGCTGGTCAGCTACGATGCAAGTTGAGTTGCTCGAGCGCAGCGCACATGCGGACGTCTTCCATCTATACTCACTGAGCGAAGAAACCGTTTATGGCAGCGCTTTGATTAACTACTTTGTCGCTGGAGCTCCTATTTCTGAATGGCAGATCCATGTCCCCGCCGCGCTGGGCAATGTGACGCTAGATGGTCAAGGCATTCGCACCTGGCGTCGAGAGGGAGACACAGTTTTCGTGGCGCTGCATCAACCGGTCTTGGGTCCGTACACTCTGCTGGTTACGTTTGAAGAAAAGCCTGACGTCGACGATCGCTCTTTTACCGCTGGTCAGGTTGCGCCCATCGACGTGCAAGGGGAACGCGGATACATCCAAGTTGTCAGCGCGACGCAAGCTGAGCTGGAGACCGTCTCGATCTCGCCGGACATGCTAAAACTAGACGCCCTCGAATTACCCGCCGAATTTCGGTTGTTGAGCGCAGCGGCACCACAGGGCACATGGCAGTATACCAAGCGCCCCTTCGATCTAAATCTACGCGTGAAATGGTACTCACCAGGCACCACCGTAGCTCAGGTTGTAGAGTTTTCGGAGGCCAACAGTCGTGTCTCTAAAGATGGCGAACTGGTGACCGATGTAATCTACTTCGTCAAGTCGCGGGGGCAACGCGCTCTTAAGGTTCAACTTCCCAGCGAACCGGTGCGGCTGTGGGAGGTGTCAGTCGATGGTCGACCGGTGACAGCGCGGCAATCGGACGACGCTCTACTGATTCCTTTGCCCGGTGGGATCGATCCCAACCTGCCCGTGGAAGTACGCCTGCGAATGGGGAAACCGACCGTAGACGATAGATTCACGAAGCTGGCTCTACCAACTGTTTTTGCACCAGTGCTCAAGACGCAATGGAATGTCAGCGGAGACGAGCAACATGTCTTGGTTCCTAACGGCGGAAACGTCTCGCCACCAGAGCCAGTACTCCGCCCTTCCGGGTTGGACTGGGTCGCCAACCGCGCTGTACTGCAATTGGTCTTGATTTGCCTTTTTACCAGCATTGGTGTTTGGGGGTGTCGCAAGACTGGATTCCTACGTTTGCTCGGGCTACTCGCTTTGACCATCGCTATCGGTGTCTCCCTTTCCACTGTTTCCGACAGCTACGCTCGCACGGGGCCAACCGTGCCGCTGCAGTTGAGTTTGCCGGTCCTTTCGTCGGGTGAAACGGTTGAACTCCAAGTTGTCAACGTGCCATTGTGGAGAGTCAAATTATCGTGGCAAGGGCTGCTTCTATGCGGACTGGGACTGGTGGGAGTGGGATTATCTTTTACCAGTCTGAAAAGGAGGTTTAACCCGGCCATGCGTGCCGCTGGCATCCTCTTGATCGCGGTCGGGCTACTCTTACAAGGCGATGGTGCTCCTCTGTTCTTCCTGCTACTGTCCCTTGCTATTCTCATTTTGCTTTTATTCCGTCCGCCCTGGACTGGATCAGAGGTTTTCCAAACTGGCTCAGAGCACAGTTTGCCAATCGTCAAACCAAGAAGGAAAACGCGACGACGCCAGCAGACACGGCCGATTCCAGCCCAGAACTTGGCTCTGCCGCGCCGGCGATCCTATTCATCGCACTCCTGCTAGGTCCCGCCAACAGCGTTTGGGCGGGAGTACCAGATGGCTTCCCGGCGGCGGATTCCGTGTCGCAGAAGTGGCACATCACACATCAAGACGCGCGTCTGTCTGCTACAGGCAGCATGGTCATCAGCGGTCTGCCAGGCGAACAATTTGTCTTACTGAAAGCACCTGCCATACTGACTCGCTTCGATGGGGGTGGCCTGCGCATAACCAAGCGCGACGTTCCGGGCGAAGGTTTGTGTTATGTCATTAGCATTCCCGCTGCTACCAATTCAACTGATGCGGGCGACGAAGTGGATCAAACGCAAAATGATGACCCAGCAAACATCCAGAAAACAGCCACAGAATACACCGCGAAATTTGCATATCAGCTAGAAGCCATCAAACCCATGGATGGCTTGCCAGTGTTGACAGGGGCAGCTGCGGTTCAGGAAATTCATCTGACTTACGACGAAACTGGCTGGGCGGTCAGTAGTCCTGGCGCCGCTCGGATTGAAACCATCGACGCAGCTGATGCGACTAGAGCTGAAGTACTCTTGGGGCCGGACTCGACAAGTCTTTATCTGAAACCGAAAGCCCGCGATGTTACTACCGAAGAGACGCAATTCTTTGTGGAGGCGTCCAATCTCTTTCTCCCCGGACCCGGTGTAGTTGACGGTCGCCACCGCCTCAACATTCGCACATCCCAAGGTCAGGTTAGTGAGTTGCATGTGCTCGTCCCGCAAGGGCTGACGGTTAGCGGCGTTAATGGTCCGATCAGTGCGTGGCAATTCGATGCGGACTCCCGGCTGTTGAAGTTGAATGTAGAGCCCAGTCAGATTCGTGCTTTCGAGGTCATGATCGAAACGCAGCGTGGCCTTGATCCTCTACCTGCTGATATTGTGCTTGCGCCGCTCAAGGTCGAAAACGCTCAGGGCGAAGTTGGCTTGTTAGGGATTGCGTTTGGAACGGATGCCCAACCAGAGAAAATGGAGCCTACTGGAATGTCAGCCGTTAACTTGGGTGACTTTGACTCGAGCTTAATTGAGAATCCATCCGCTGTTCTCCATCGCGTCTATCGCTACGGGGCCGAGGGTGGAGAATTGCTCGCACGTGTCGGCCCAGTAGAACCGGAAGTGCGCGTCTTGAGCAAACAAGTCCTTTCGATCGGCGACGAACGCGCTGTGTTAGGCATTCACTTCGCTGCTGATATTTCTCGGGCAGGCGTATTCAAATTGAGTTTTCCATTGCCTAGCGGTTTGGAGGTAGAGTCGTTGACAGGTGCTGCACTGCATCATTGGTCCGAATTGACCGAAGGCGAGCAACGGCAGATCATACTACATCTCAATGGCAAGACGATCGGCGCACAAACATTTGCTTTGACGCTGAGTGGTCCAGCGCCAGTCGCTGGTGGGGACTGGGCGATACCGCGTTTCGAGTTGCATGAAGCGACGCGACAGACTGGCGAATTGGTAGTCCGTCCGACCACCGGTATTCGTTTGCGGACGGTGTCTCGACAGAATCTGTCTGAGAGCGATCCACAGGCTATGGGTGGCGACATTCAGGGTTCACTAGCGTTCCGCTTGCTCCAACGCGACTGGAGCCTGGTGCTTGGCATCGAGCAGCTTGATCCCTGGATCACTGGTCAAGTGCTGCATGACGTAGTTCTTCGCGAAGGCCAAACTCGCACTACCTTGATGGCCAATTTTCGAGTTCAAAATGCTTCGATTCGGACTCTGCGAGTAGTGCTGCCTATCTTGGGCGAAGACGAAGGCAAGACATTGCGTGCCAGTGGTGAAATCGTTAGCGATTTCGTTCAAACCGCCCCCGATTCCAATATTTGGGAGGTACACTTCAAACGCAGAGTGTTGGGAAATATCCAATTTCGTCTCGAGTATGAACGGCGCGGCGACCGCGCGAATGACAATGAAACCGTAAGTCCAATTGGCTTCCCGCAAGCCCGTCAGTTGACTTATTACGTCGGTGTGCGGGCGGGCGGTCGACTGGAATTGGAGCATGGCGCACTACCCGACGGATGGCAGGGTATCGATTGGAGTATGGTCCCTGCTTCGCTCCGCGACGCAGGAAATCGGCACGCACCGGTATCGACCTTTCGTACGGTTTCCCCCACTACCGCTCTGACGATCCATGCGAAACGCCACGCCTTAGCCGATGCTCTCAAGCTGCGCGTCGCCAAGGGGGCCTTAACTACCGTGCTTTCACCTACTGGCGATCAACTAACCGCCGTCGATGCCACCATCGAAGTGATTCAGCGTAGCAGTCTAACCGTCGGTCTGCCCACCGATGGCGAGCTGTTCAACATTTTTGTCAACGGGGAAAGCGTGAATTCAATCCGCCTCGAAGGGACGACCAACGCTTGGCAATTCACCATACTGCCTGGCGTCGACGACCGCACTGCTCAAGTTAGATTCGTGTATTCCGTCACCGGCAGCCACTTGCGTGAACTCGAACTTTTCAGTCCACACCTGAACGTCCCATTAGAGAACATTCAGTGGCACGTCATCGCTCCGCAAGGCTTTGAACTGATTGATGACGATGGAAATCTCGAGCTAGTGCGCCAAACGCACCAGAAAACCTATGACCGCGTTTCTTACTTGTCCAAAGTCAAAGACAAACGACTCGCCCAAGCTCAACACGCTACACAACTACTTGAACAAGCCAGTCAACTTCTCCAGGCGGGTGAGCAAAGCAAAGCCCGCTGGGCGCTGAACAGCGTTGCTAATCAGTATGCTCTCGATGCTGCATCGAATGAAGATGCTCGAGTGCAACTGGAGAATTTGCAAACGCAACAGGCGATCGTAGGCCTCAACACACGCCGACAACGACTGTTTCTGGATAATAACCGAAATGACTCCAGGTCTGGTAACGATCAACAACTACGAGAAGCCGCAGCAGTCAATCCGATCCTGCAACTAGACCAACTCAATTTCCGGCCTCAGCAACTCAGTCAACTCCTTGGCGGAAATACTACCGAAGACAATGCCGTCTTGCAGCAGATTGCGGCACGATTGGTACAGCACCAGCATACGACGCAACCCGCACCTCAGGCGATCATTATTAGTCTGCCGGAGGAAGGTTCGGTATATACGTTTAGCCGCAGTGTTCAAGTTGCTGAGAATGCCCCGCTCAAGCTAGATCTCGTCTTCGGCTCTACCTGGCGGCTGCCCAGTTGGCGCGTCACAGCCGTGATCGCTTTGGTTGCATTCTTTGCTCTAACGCTCTATCTTGCCCGAAACCCTGCGGCTCGCGGGCTGTCGATTCAGTGATCCGCGACGCGTAAGCGGCCGGGCCTAGCGCATTGCCCGGTGCCTTACGGCCCACGGCTCAGCCAATTAAATCGACGGCCTGTGAGCCGTCCGGTGTCGCGTAACACCCAACACTAGCCGTGGGCCTCGAATCGAGCGCCTTTCTTGGCGGATGGACGAGAACTCCAAATGGGGCCGTTGGGGAATCGATACTCCTCGATGAAAGCAGGCAAAAAGTCGAGCCCCCACCCAGACACCGTGGGCGTTAGATAACAACCTGCTTGAACGCGGACCGGATGTGCCACGGCTTCCTGCAGGAAATCGATATACTCCACGAGTTGTGTCTCCGAGTGGCCAGCCACAGCGATTTGATCCCATAGGCCGTAGTGCTGAATCATATTGCAGAGAGCAATACCACCGCCATGAGGACAAACGGGGACATCAAACTTAGCTGCCATTAGAATAATCGCCATGACGTCGTTGACACCCGCTAAACGCGAGGCATCAATCTGGCAATACTTAATCGCGCCGCTTTTTAGCAGTTGCTTGAAGATGACTGGCGAGGCGGCGTGTTCACCGCATGCAAAACCGAAGCTGGCGTCGGCAAAGGTCTCTGCAAGCTCTAGATACCCCAATACGTCATCTCGCGCGATTGGCTCTTCAATCCACTTTAGCCCAAACGGCAAGTATTGCGCGATGTGGCGTTTCGCATCAGCAATTCCCCAATACTGGTTTGCGTCTACCATCAAGTTGAAGTTAGGACCAATTGCATCGCGCATAAACTGAATTCGCTGGACATCGCGTCCGGAATCCAGTCCGACTTTCAACTTAAAGGAATCGAATCCCTGGTCTTGCAGCTTACGAATCGTGGCGAGGATTTGATCATCACTGAGTCCCAGCCAGCCTGCGGTGCAATACGCTTTGGGGCCGCGTTCCGCCATCTCAAGCTGCCGCGCGGCTAGACTCGGTCGACGCCGCTGCAGGAGATCCACAGCCTCTTCTCGAGTAAGCGCATCGCTGATGTTGCGCCAGTCGATGCAATCAGCCACAAATTCAGGTTCAAGATCAACCAACAATTTCCAGAGCGGCTTGTCGAGTGACTTCGCCCATAAATCCCACATGGCATTCAATACCGCGCCGGCCGCCATCCGAAAAACTCCGTCATGCAACCAACGCAACTGGTGATGATCGATCAGACGGCGATACAAATTGATCGGATTGGCCGCAAAGTCATCCAAGGTACTCCCGATGACGAGCTGGCATAGGTCTTCAACACCATGACAAATCCAGTCCGTTCCGGCGCCGACGGTAAACACGATGGATACGCCCTGCAATTCCGTATTCGTGCTCAAATACAAGATTGCCGACGAATAGTCAGGCTGTTTGTGGAACGGATCCGACCCGAGCAATTGATCTGAGGTTGGGACGCGAAGGTCGATGACCTCTGCTGAGGTGATGCGTATCAAATTCGACATATGGAAGCTCTAGGTTACTCAGGGCCATGCGGCAGGTGGATTCTCGTGTGCTCAGACTTGGGGCGGTATCCAAAGCTCGGGAAATTGGACATAGTATTGCATAGTCCTTGACTGCGGCTGGATACTGCTCATGAAATTCTCGCTTCTTACTTTGCTGATGTTGGTGACCGTGCTTGGAACGATCCCATTTTGGGTGGACAATTTCCTTATTCCGTTCTTCATCATCATTATTGTCAGTGTGGTCATGGCTGTTCGCGGGTTTTCCGACACTTCTGACGATGATGGCTAGTTTCCGACTGGCGAGTTACAGCCTAGATGTAGAAGCCACCAATAGACCGATGAATTTACAGTTTCAAAGTCAAGAGTACTATCCTATGAGACAGCTTTCATTTCGCCCCGCAATAACTTTTGCACTTTGTCTTGCCAGTAGCCTGATCATGTCCCTTGGCTGCGATTCGAATTCGGCAGACTCGACGCGTCGCGGTGCGGATGGCAAGCAACTTGATCGAGTCGTGCTGATGTTGAATTGGTATCCCGAAGCTGAGCATGGCGGATTCTATGCAGCTAAAGTACACGGCTACTTCGCGGACCAGGGCCTGGATGTCGAAATTCGACCAGGCGGCCCCAATTCGCCGGTCGCCCAGGAGTTGCTCGCAGGCCGAGTGCATTTCGCCATCGGAAATGCCGACGACGTGCTACTTTTCCGACAGCAAGATGCGCAGATCGTAGCTCTGATGGCCCCAATTCAAAACACGCCTCGTTGTATCTTGGTTCGGGAAGATTCGCAGGTCGATGACTTAAGGAAGCTGTCGGGCATGACGCTCCAAGCCAACGTCGGTCGGCCATTCTTGGAGTTCATGAATAAGCAAGGTATGCTCGAAGGCGTGCAAGTTGTGCCTTATAACGGTTCGGTTGTTGGCCTAGTCACCGACTCTAAAACGGCAATCCAAGCGTACTCGTTCAGCGAACCGTTGTTGGCGGAACAGCAGGGCATTACCGTCCGCAAGATGATGCTTTCCGACGTGGGGTTCAATCCCTATGCCTCGTGCCTCATCACGACCGAGCAGAATATTGCAGAGCGAACGGACTTGGTAAGTAGAATGGTAACAGCCAGCCGTGCTGGTTGGCGGAAATATCTAGAGTCGCCCGAGGAAACCAACGCCGCGATCCAAGCAGACAACCCGGAAGGCATGACCGCCGAAGCTCTCGAGTTTGGCGTCCAACAGTTGCGGCCCCTCTGTGCGGTCACAAGCGGTGAAGTTGGCGATATGCAAGCCGATCGCTGGCAACAGCTGGTTGATCAATTTCGCGAGCTTGAGTTGATTGATGCGGATAAGGTAAAAGCCAATGATGTGTACACGACACAGTTTCAATGAGCACTTTCCTGTCTTGACGGGTAGCCACGCATGACGCGAGCCCTGGTAGGATTGTGGATCACACTGTTGATGGCCATCGTGACCATTTCCGTCTTGGCGCAGTTTTGGATATCCAGTCGTCAGCGCAGCTCCGAACAGCGCGTAAGTGAGATTCTCATTAGCCGGTTGGTTCCCTTTGATAACGCCATCGAGCGAGTGATCGACGGTTACGATATTGAGCTCCGGCGTTTGGCCGAGGGGTGTAACCTCCTCGACACAACGACTTGTCAGGAGCTAACGCGTTCGCCGCTTGTCGGATCACTTGTTATTGTCGGTGAACAAGGCCAACTGCTATTCCCGTCTGACATTTCCGGCGCATCGCGTGATCGTCAGACGCTTGTCGATGAAGCTCAGCAACTGCTCAAGGACATGATGGACCCGCGGCCTAGGCCACCGTCGGCGGCCAATACCAATATGCAACCAGACGCTAGCCAGCAAGCCATTGAATTCCCAGACATGGCACAAGCGCCTGTGCAAACCAATCCCTATGTGCAGGAAACGTTGAAATCCCGGAGTTACACTCGGCGTACAGAAAATGGCCTTGGGTCTCAATCGAGCGTACCTCCGCCAAATGACGCATTATCTAACACAAGTAGCTCTGCTAGTTTGAATGATGAAACTCCAATTCTGAGCGCGAGTGCGATCTCTGACGAGAATCTTAATGATATTAAGCGGCAGTACGGGTGGATTACCTGGTATCATCGACGCGGAATGGTGCTCGGTTTCTGGTGGAATCAAGGTGATGGCCGACATGCAATTGCTACGATCCCACGAGGGCGATGGATGGCCGACATTGTGGCCGCACTCCCGGATGCCAGCGATCGCAGCCAATCCAAATTCACGCCTGTCGAGAAAGTTGAGTCGAGCAAGTTGCCGCCTCCCGCCATCGGGGCGCTGAATCAGTTGATTGATGTCGAAGGTAATGTGATTTATCAATGGAGTGCGCTTCCGAGTGATTTGTGGTCTGCGTTGCAGCAGTCGCGGCCCGGTGCAGTGCTGAGTGTGACTCCACCCCTCGAGGGCTGGCGGCTCCGCGTATATGCTTCGCCAGCGCTCGCCCGCTCCTTGGCCGGCGACAACTTTGCTTTTCCGTTATGGCTAGCGGTCGGCAGCATTTCAGTTGCTTTGCTGCTCGGCGGCGCGCTGGTAACAACCATGCTGAATCGCCAGGTACGATTAGCGACACGCCGCGTATCGTTTGTAAATCAAGTTTCGCACGAACTGCGGACCCCACTCACGAATATCTGTATGTACGCCGATCTGTTGAGCGCGTCACTCGAAATAGACACTGACCATCCTCCGTCACGTACCCACGAGGCAAACTTACAGCGGATCACGGTGATTCAAAATGAGAGTCAGCGGCTAAATCGCTTGATCGGTAACGTCTTGCAGTTCGCCAGACTTGATAAGCCGCGCCCCGTGCAACGCACGACCCGTGTGATTGATGATGTGGTTCAAGAGGTCATGCGTGCTTTTGAGCCGGGTTTGGCTGCTAGCGGGATCGAATTGCACTTGGACCTCGCCGCTGACGATGCACGAGAGTTTGATCCAGACGTGGTTGAGCAGATCTTGATCAATTTGATCGGCAATGCAGAAAAGTACGCCGCGTCAGGCAGGAGGATTGATGTTTCCACTCGCGCTGACGGCCAACAAGCACAGATAATTGTTCAAGACTATGGCCCCGGAATCACACCGCGGATGCGTGAGAAAGTCTTTCTGCCGTTCTTCCGTTTGAGCGATCGTTTGGAAGACCCCGCCGGGACAGGAATTGGCTTGACGATCGTGCGGGATCTAGCAAGAAATCATGGTGGCGATTGCCAGCTCTTGGACTCACCCACAGGCGCTCGGTTTTGTTGTACGATCCATGCCCCCGTGGTGAACTCATGAGATCTTTGAGATTTTTTGAGTTAGCGTTGTAACAGGTTAGGCTGGCTCGCGGCACGAGTGCTGCGGCGATAAACGCTAATATTTCCGGGGCGCAAGAAACGCTCGTCGGTAGTTACCTCGGTCAATTCAAGTAGGCTCGCAAACTTGTGCAAACCGACTTGCGCGTCTTGTCCAACCACGATGACATTGCCATCTGGGTGCTTGGCGAGAAAGTCACTGACACGATCCCAGCTCTCTTCACCGCTCGCGTGTGTTTGCACTTCAACAATTTCTCGATTTAGATAATGGACCCAACTCGGCTCCATACCCCCGATCGATAACCAATGCTCAGCCTGTGTATCACGCTGAACGGTCGTCAAGAGTTGCAAGTCCCGGCGATACCCATCCACCGTGGCTGTACCAAAACCGAACAGGATTACTTGAAAAATGCCTGCCCCTATCAGCCACGTCGTCGGCATCCAGGTTTGGCGGCTGGTGGACTCCCAAACAAATCCCAATATCCCTACGATCGCTAGAACAACACCACAAGCGGCCACTCCAGCCAAAGCTGGCATCGCTTGCATTGAGCTTAACCAGTAAACAGCCAGTGCAATAGTGCAACCGGTCACAATGGCCAAAGCATGCGCGGTGCGGCGCCAGCCGATCACGGGCAACGCCCACGTGGATTCGAATTGCCGCCAGTAACCGCCAATAATTAGAGCGGCTCCAGCGTAACAGGGTGTAATGTAGCTCGGTAGTTTTGTGCTAGCCAGTGAAAAGGCTGCCATGTAAGTTCCGATCCACGCTGCCGCCAAAACTGTTGTTTGTCGATGCAACACATTCTCGCGCGAAGCGCCGCGGGCCCACATGGCAATCGGAATCAGCCACAGCGACCAGGGAAAGGTACCGACGAGAAAAGCGACCGGGTAGAACAGGATGGAACCACCGTGCCCCTCCATGGAACTGACAGCACGCCCTAAATTGTGCTCCAAGAAGAAGCCTCGCAAGAAGGCTCCGTTGGTCTCCAATCCGACGGCAACGTACCACGGAGCAGCGGCGAGAAGAGCCAGCAGCAGACCTGGAATGGTTTTCAATTTCCAAATCGCAATCAGGCACTGCCAGGGATTTAACGTGTACCAGGCCTCGCGCAAGATAGCCACGGAGCGCGTTCGCCATGACGCTTGCGCTTGATCGGCTGGCTTGATTCGTTCTTGCAGGCGCCGACACACTAACCACCACAAGCCCACGACGGCCAACGGCAAAATGATTCCCACCGGTCCCTTGGCTAGTGCCGCCAATCCCAACATCAGATAGCCAATCATGGCAGGCAACCAGCGGGCTGCGGCGACACGGCCCGAGGAATAAGGAGGTTCGGGAGCGAGCGTGCTTAGCACCAACGCTACAATTCCGGCGGTACTGAAGCCAATGAGACAGGCGTCAGGCGTTGCTGCTCGGCCAGCCATCACAAATAACAGGCACGTAGCGAGTGTACCAGCCGCCCAGTAGCCGTCACGGTTGATTCCGCGAGGCGTGCCACTCAGCCGTGTAGCGAGCACAGCAACACAAACTATGGCTAACAACGCTGCTAAGGCTGACGGTAGGCGTGCCGTAAATTCAGACTCTCCCAAAGCCAAGTAGCTGGTCATTTGCCCCCAGTAAAGCAAGATCGGCTTGTGGGCTCGCAATTCTCCGTTGAATGTCGGTACAATCCAATCCCCTCTCTCCAACATCTCGTGGCTGGCTCGAGCATTGCGTGGTTCATCTCGGTCCCATAGACGCGCCGAGCCGAGATGGGTGAACAACACGCTGAGCACAATCATCGTCAGCAAGGACAGACGAGCGAATGAGACTTGCGGCATAGCAGCGGTTCTTGAGTTTGAGTTGGATTTGTGAGGCAGGTTGCTGTTTCACTGATGATTGGGGACAATCATGCGTCCGATTACACTATTAAATTCAACCCAATTCGAGCAATAGGAAACCTACCGCGTGAAAGATACACCGGAGCGTTATTCGGCAGAGGGATTTCTGGAAGCCGCCAGATCCGCCGCGTCAGAGCCGGTCCGCGTGGAAAGCAAACGATCGCCCAAGCGGATGCACCGCATTGCTTTTTGGCTAGCAATTGCCACGGTGCTGTCGACATTCTGGGCTGGCGTGGGGGCTTGGGTTCCCACTGCTCCGATCGCGTTGGCCATGGAACAGCAATCGTTGATGCCCATTCGCCAAGTGTTGTTGGCCAATTGGTGGGGCGGACTGCAATTTTCGCTCGCCCTGATGGCGATTCTGGTTGCACACGAATTTGGCCATTATCTACTGACCATCGTTTATCGTGTACCAAGTACGCCGCCATTGTTCATTCCGTTTCCCTTCTACTCGCCGATTGGCACAATGGGTGCGGTGATCATGATGCAGAGCGGATCTGCCGATCGCAAACAGATTTTTGACATTGGGCTGGCTGGTCCCTTGGCTGGGTTGGTCGTGGCGATTCCAGTAATCCTGTTCGGTCTAGTGAACAATCAACCGATTACCTACGCCACCACCGACGCCGTCATGCAATTGGGGCAACCCTTGTTGATTCAGTGGCTGGCAAGTGTGGTCGTACCCACTCAAGCTGCTGATTATGTGTTGGTTGCCAATACTGAATCGAGCCCCCTGCTTATGGCTGGCTGGGTTGGTTTGCTTGTAACCGGCTTGAACATGATGCCGCTGGGGCAGCTTGACGGAGGTCACGTTACTTTCGGTTTAGTAGGCCAGAAATCCTACTACATCGCGGTTGGAGCTTTGATTGCTTCGATAGCCTTTATGATTACGACCGGCATTTTCCTCTTTGCGATTATGCTTTTTTTAGTAATGCTCATGGGCTTGCGGCATCCACCAAGCAGTGACGACCATCGCACTTTGGGACTGGCGCGTCAAATAGTCGGCTGGTGTTCACTCATCTTGCCGGTACTGTGCGTGCCCGCCAATCCGATCGTCATGGGCTAGATGGCCTCTGGCCCTCGCTCACCAGTGCGGATGCGAACGCAGTCGTCCATTGGCAGAATAAATACCTTGCCATCGCCAATCTGTCCTTTTTCACCCGTCTTGGCCGCGGCTAATACGGCGCTGACTGTCGGTTCAACAAAATCGTCGTTCACGGCGATTTGCAACTGCACTTTGCGTAAGAGATTTATTCGATCATCGCGCTCCTTGCGTCCCAAGGCGACTTGCCCCTTCTGTCTCCCAAATCCCTGACAGTCGACCACGGTCAACCGAAAAACCTCGACCTCTGTTAGTGCCTGCTTGACCGCTTCCAAGCGATTGGGCTGGATGATTGCAATAATGAGTTTCACCGAAGTTCTGACTTTCGCAAACTTGTTTTCTATTGCTAGGTAGTGGGACAAGTCAGAATTCTAAGACAAAGATGGTTCAAGACCTAGATAGCATCCAGAATGAAAAATACCCCGGCCCGGGTAAATGAGGCGGACACTTACCACGAGCCATGGGGTACCCTTCAGGCCCAGGCAGAGCCGAAGAAGAAATGTTTCGAAAAAAGTCACCTGAAACTTCCGCCATCGGCCAGCAGTCTCAGGTGCTTTTGGGTAGTTCTGTGCTCCGCATACAGCGCGGTGCATTCTGCATTAGCTTGCTCGTGAGAGGCTCTCTGCTGGGTAAGCGTGCATGCCGTGCTCAGAGATGTCCAATCCCGTTTGCTCTTCTTCTGGACTAACGCGTAGCAGACCAACCACTTTCAAAATCGTGAACAACACGAACATCGTCCCAAACGCCCAACCGCAAATCACTGCGGTTCCAATCAGTTGCGTCATAAACGAAGTTGTGCCATCGGCAGTGTAAGAATTTGGAAGGATGCCAATCGCCATACAGCCCCAGACCCCGCACAATCCGTGGACGGGGAAAGCACCTACAGGATCGTCGATCTGCAATTTATCCAGTAACAGCACGCCTCCGATGATCAGCAAGCCAGCGACAGCCCCCACGATCAAAGACTGCATGTTCGACATGCAATCGCAGCAAGCTGTGATACCCACGAGTCCGCCCAGGATGCCGTTCAATCCCATCGAAAGATCAGGCTTGCCAAAGATCAACCAACTCACCAAAGTAGCCACCAGCCCACCTGCCGCAGGTGCCAAGGTCGTCGTAGCCGCACAGTGCATCGTCGTGGTGATCTGGTCTGCAGTTTGAAAACCCAGCGCACTGCCTGGATTAAATCCATACCAACCGAACCACAGGATAAACACGCCTAGAGCCGCCAAAGGTAGGCTGTGGCCAGGCATGGGCATACTCTTACCATTGATGAAACGCCCGATGCGCGGACCAAGCACAATCGCACCTGCCAGTCCAGCAAAACCACCTACGCCGTGCACCACTGCCGAACCCGCAAAATCTTGGAATCCCATGTCGGCCAAGAAGCCTGTGCCCCATTTCCAGTAACCGCTAATTGGGTAAATAAAGGCGGTGAGGATTGCACTGTAGATCAAGTAACCTACAACTTTCATACGACCAGCGACGGCACCCGACACGATCGTGGCTGCGGTAGCCGCAAACACAGCTTGAAACAACCAAGCAACTTCTGTTGTAAATGGACTACCATCCGAACTCTCAATCCCAAACCCACCAAAGCCGAAATAGGGTGACGCTTCAACTCCGTACGTTTTGGGATACATCAGTCCGTATCCGATCAGATAAAACAGCACGATGCCAACGCAAATGTCCATGGAGTTCTTGAAGAGAATGTTCACCGCGTTCTTCTGAGCGTTAAAACCCGCTTCCACCATTGCAAATCCAGCTTGCATGAAGAAGACCAGCACTGCGGCGATGAACAGGAAAGCATTGTTGAACGCAAAGCTGACATCCACGGGTGCTGCGGCTTCAGTTGCAGGTTCATCTACGAGTTCTGCAGTTGCGGAAGTGTCTTCACTGGGGGCAACCGCAGTCGCATCAGGAGCAGGCTCCTGAGCGGATGCAACCGACCCCAGTGAAAGACACCACCCCATCAACCCCACAAGGAGTATTAAGTAGCGCAGGCCGCGCTGAGTATTTTGTGAGTGATTCATTTACAAGAAACGCCTTTGTTCGGAGGAAAAATTCGTTGGCTGCCAACGCTTGGCAGCTCCAGCGAACTATGCCTTCGCTTCTGCTCGTGCCCGGGCCATACTTGAACGACTTCAACGCAGATTTGCTTAACATAGTGATCATTTGCTCCTCAAAGCACACACAGTGCCAAACAGACTACAAACTTCGAATACAACCCCGAGCGATCATGCGCAAGTCCTTTACAGAAAGCGAGTTAGGAATCTTTGGAAAATTGCTTCTTTTCTCGAGAGAAAGATCCAGACCAAGGCATTGCCTAGATCGCAGGCGAAGACTGCTTGAAGTCTGGGCACTACCTTCGTGTCCAGGCGCTCCGCCTAGCTACGACGCAGAGCTTGGGCTTGAGGGCGAAAAAACAGATAGAAACGGACAAGCCCCCAGGCTGGAAGTCTAGGCTACGGTCTTGTTAGACTAGAGAGATTCCACACCCACAACTTGAACAAGAATAAGAGAGAAAAAATGCTGAATCAGCCATTCTGGAATCGGCGCCAGATGTTGAAACTGGCCACCGCGGGTGCTGGAGCTTGTGTGCTTGGTTCATCGAATGCACAACCGATCTTGAGTGCCCCAGTACAGGAAGTCTCACGAGACTGGCCAATCGCCATCTTCGAAAAAGTGTTTGAAGCGCTCAGCTATGAAGAACTCGCTGACGCCGTCGATCAGATTGGGGCAGATGGAATCGAAGCGACCATTCGACCTGGCGGGCACATTGAACCAGCGGCGGCAGAGGACGAAGTCCCTAAGCTGGTCGAAGCCTTGGCCGCCCGTGGCAAACGCGTCACCATTGCTGCGACCGCTGTTGGCAAAGTGGATGACGAACGTTTGCTGAAGACGTTGAAAGCAAATGGTATCACGCACTATCGCATGGTGCATTACCGATTAGACAACAGTCAGCCCATCATGCCCCAAGTCAAGAATTATGCAGCGGCGGCACGAGAACTGGCGGCTCTAAATGCCGAACTTGGCCTTCAAGGTCTTTATCAAAATCACTCGGGCGGAAGCGCCAAGAGCGGCTACTTGGGTGCGCTCGGCTGGGACGCGGCCATGCTACTTGATGGCATCGCGCCCAGTGCGCTGGGACTCGCCCTTGATACGCGCCACTTGCGCAAAGACACGGGCTCTTCTTGGCAGACGGCCGTCGCCGTATGCAAACCTCACGTTCGTTCCATTTTTGTCAAAGACGGAATGTGGAAGGGCCCACGCGGCGATGAATACGTCAATACGCCACTCGACGAAGGTTTTGTCAACCAGCAAGTATTCGACACGATCCGCAAAGGCCTACCGCCCATGCCACTATGTATTCACATGGAATGGCTAGGCTACCGAGTCTTTAAGAAAGATGAAATTCCATCAGCCATCGAAGCGCATCAAAAAGATATTGCTGTGCTCCGAAAATGGCTAGCCTCATAAAGTAGCAGGCACATTCCATGTGCCGTCCGCATCCTAGCTCCAAACATCGCTTCCTCCATCGAGGCGTTACGGCGTGTTTGGAATGATTCCGATTGGCATTACGGCTTGATTACTGTGCGGCACATGGCCTGAGTCTTCGATGCTCAGGGCTGCTCGGCGATTAGCCTCGATGGCACACGCCTCAGCCTCAGGTGAGACTAGATTATAAAACACATCGCGTTGCCGCGGTTCGTAGCCAAGTTCGCTGATTGCGGAGCGAATTTGATCTAGCGTTAGAAAGTGAACTGTACCTGCCTCGGCAACGACGTTTTCTTCGATCATCAAGCTGCCCATGTCGTTTGCACCGTAGAGCATGGCTAGCTGCCCAATTTTTAATCCTTGCGTTACCCAACTGCTTTGAATGTTTGGAATGTTGTCTAGGAAGAGACGTGCGACAGCCTGCGTGTGCAAATACTCAAACGCACCTTTCGGCGGAATGTTCGACATGTCGGTGTGATCGGGCTGGAATGTCCAACATATGAACGCGGTGAAGCCACCCGTTTCGTCTTGTAGCTGGCGCAGTCGATCCAAGTGCTCGACGCGTTCCTCCAGAGTCTCGACATGGCCGAACATCATGGTCGCGGAGCTGATCCCTCCCAGTTCGTGCCAGACGCGCATGACGTCCAGCCAATCGTCCGTCATGACTTTGCCGCGCGTGATAGCGGAGCGTACGCGGTCTACTAGAATCTCCGCTCCTCCGCCAGGCAAGCTTCCCAGCCCTGCCTCTTTCAACCGCGACAACACTTCCCGCAAAGGCATATTATTGACTTTGGTGAAATGATAGATCTCCGGTGGGCTGAACCCGTGGATATTTACCATCGGAAACGCAGATTGAATGTCCTGTAGCAGTTCTTCGTACCAATCGATCTTGAATTTGGGATGCAAACCACCTTGCATCAAGATCTGATTTCCGCCCAAGGCTACCGTCTCTTCGACCTTCTTCAGCAGCTCTTCTCGAGGTAGCACATACCCTTCGCTGTTCTTGGGTGATCGATAGAACGCACAAAAATCGCAAACAGCCGTACAGATGTTGGTGTAATTGATATTTCGATCGATGTTGTAAGTCCGCACATTGTCGGGATGCAACCGCCGTGAGACATCATCGGCCGCCGAACCAATGGCCGTCAAATTGCGTGATTGCATTAGCTCCACGCCATCAGCAATCGTCAATCGCTCGCCAGCTCGGGCTTTGTCCAGAATCTCGTGAAGCATGGGTCAGTTCATCGCTTTCATTATTCTCGTTTTCAAATTCTTTGCTGCGTCCGCGCGCGCAGGCCCCTATCCGCTTAGGCGAGCGGCAGATGAGTTCTTACCTGCCGTAGTGGATTTCGCCAGAAAACTTTCGACAAAAGGGAATTCTGGCGAATTCCACTACGGTAACTTTTCACCTACCGCTCGCCTGATAATGTAGTCTGAACCTCAAGCACTTTCCTGCGGTTCCTTGGCAGGCACTAATCCCAACGTCATCGCACGCGACTGGAATAAGTCCAGACCTGCCATTTCACGCGGTCCCAGATGGAAATGCAGCTGCTCTTCAAAGTACCGGAGACAATCGATACGCGTTAGTCCAAATTGCGGTGCTTCGCGGGTGACAATTTCATCCAGGTTGGCGAGCCCCAAATCACGCGAGGCTTGCAAGTCTTCGGCAAGCTGCAGGACGGCGGGCTGGTCCGCAAAGTGGCTGCCAGAAACCCACATCGCAAATACAAATGGCAGGCCGGTTTGGACATTCCATCGCTGGCCCAAATCCCAAGTTTCCACGTACTGGCTCGTGTCTATGCTCATCGCGCGATCGCCAATAACCAACAGGGCGTCGGCGGCGATCGCATTCAGCGGTGCCTCAATTGGCAGTGGACGCAGTTCGGGGCGCACGCCGAATTCGTCGAAAAGTAGAACCTGCGCCAATGCTGCGCTGGTGCGAGACCCTTCGTCTAAGGCCAAGGATCGAGTCCGTTCAGGCGGCCCACGAAAAAGCAATTGCACGCTACGAACTGGTCCGCGGCAAGCGATACAGGCATCCGAGACGATCGCCCAGTCGGTTGATCGCAGATATTCGACCGACGGAATCAGAGCGACATCCAGCTCGTTTTGCACTAGCTGATCAGCCAGCCGACTGGGCAGATCCAGTAGCAATTTTCGATCGCGCAACTCGCGCTCGAGGCCGTAGATTAACGGCCGAGTGTTTAGATACGATACAGCCCCTATCCGCTCAGTCATTATCACTCAGTGTTTTCGACTCTAGTCATGTGTGTTGTGCAGGCTACTGCCCCCAGGCATCCAACCGCAACTACGGCAAAATGATAACATCGCCCAGCGTGCTGAGTAACCGCGCTGGCTATGGGCCCTCGGCCACGTATTTGAGCAGCGAAGCTAGTTGGTCATCGTTTAGCACTTCGCCGAAATTGCTGGGCATGAGCGATTGCTGCGAATCACGACGCTCGACAACTTGTTTGGCAGCGACCCGCTGGGTTTTCCCATCTTGACCAACCACGGTCAAGCTCCCGTCCGGCTCCTCGCGGACTAAACCAGAGATCACCTTGTCATCTTCGAGTAACAGAGCGCTGGTCCGAAACGCACGGTCGACGTTGCGATTGGGATCCAAAATATCCTCACTCAGACGTTCTGCTCCGCGGAGTTTGACGCCGTCCAGTTGCGGACCGACTAACTGACCTTCTTCACCAAACTTATGGCATATACCACATTGCTGTTTGAAAACCTGTCTGCCACTATCTAGATTCGCATTCTCCCATTTCAATCCAGCGACACGTGCTTCAACGTTGACATTTTGGGGCGGCAACAGGCTGGCGGCTTCGATACTCTTCATCAGCGAACTCCTAACCGCCGCGTCGATGTTAATCGGAAACAGAGGCTGAGAGCCTTGCAGAGTCTGCAGGCTAAGCGAGCCACGATCGAGCAATTGGGCCAATAACTTGCAACCAGCTGAATTGCTGAGCAGTCGGTCGACGAGCTGCTTCTGTTCAGCTGCGTTCGCAGAAGCACATAGCTCAAGTGCGATAGACAGTTCGTACTCTTCAGTTTGAGCGTTGGAGGTACCCAGAAGTTCGATCGTGACTAAATCGGAACGTCCGATGGCGATAGCTGCTTCAACCAATGTTGCGATGGGCTGTTGGCTTCGTCCCTCCAAGGTGGCTGCAACCAACCTCGCTCGTTGGCGTGGGCTTAAATCCGCAAGACTAGCAAGCCCAGTCGATAGGTCGCCCTCAATGCCGCGCTGTAACAGACCCGCCATGTTATCTCGCAGTACGCTCCCACCGTCGGGTCGCAGTTGCTGCAGTGAAAATCGCCCAATGGCAATCCAAGCGTAGGCATCGGAATCATCGGCGTCGACAACGTCCATGCGAACGATTTGGCCTGCATGCGCCTGCAAATTCCAATCGACAAGCATCGCCGTATCATTCCGGGGCGGAAACGCTTCCGCGAGCACACGTCCGGTCGCGACTTGCACCAACCGTACATAATTCTTTCGGTGATCTGGTTTGTCTGGCGTCCCATTATGGCCTGCCAGGCAAAACGAAAGAACGTTAGGGCAAGCAAAGGATTCGCTGTGAAGCACGCCCGTATACTTTTCGGAGCGAGTTAGACTGGATGTCAAACGTTCTGTGGTCCCATCTGCGACTTGACGTTCTTCCGTCTGCCACGAACCGCCTTGATCGTCCGCCCAGTCTGTCGTGGGTCCAGAGGTGGCCAGTTGCCGGGTGAGGGCATCGAACAATTCGTCGAGGGTTCTACGACTCGCGTCGACAACTTCTACTGGCAATGCATTGCCTTTGGCACGCATGCCGTCGATCAAGTTCATCAGCAGCAAGGCCTTTTGCCCAGCGTCGTCCGCCGCAGCGATGTCGATGGCTGTGAGCATCGGTAGCGCCAACCCCTCGTTGACGAACTTAGTGCCCTTTTCAATGGCTACAAGTAAATGCTGCGATTGCACGCCTGAGCGCTTCGCACAATAAGCCAGCAACGCGCGGGCGGCGTCCGCCGAGTCCAAGCCGTGTAGAACGCGAGCAAGTTGCTCAGCAAGTGCATCGTCGACTGCGGGACTCAAAGACGAATTTGTAGCCGACGTGGAGGCGTTGCCCCATTTGCTGGTCACCGCCTCCAGGTTTCTAGGCTCGCGCAGCAATTCTCGCGTCGCGATCCGCGCTGCTTGTGCGAGCATCGGATCTGAGTCATCGCCTGCGATGGTCAATAAGGATTCTACGTCACTCGCATCGCCAGAATTACCAATGAACCGCACCGCAGCCTTGCAAATTTGAGCGGCAGCCTCAGATCGCTCTGATGCAGAATTGGCGAACAATCGCTGGACGAGCACACTGCGTACTTCGGGTAAGAGCGCCTGACGGCTAGCCACAGGTTGCTCATTGGCGAGGATGAGCGCCAGCACTTGTAGAGGTGCATCTGGGCCCTTTACCAGTTCCAGCAATACCGCTGGACGCAGTTGCTGCTGGCGATGCAAAATCTCAAGAGCGCTTTGGCGAAGTAGCGATTCACTCGTGCTATCAAGCGCTTGCGATTCCAATTCGGCCTGCGCCAAACTGCCTGCACGCAAGGCCTGTTCAATGGCGGAGCGGCGGACAGTCAAGTTCGAGTTACTTAGCCCCTGCTGCGTCTGATTCTTCGGCGCTGGGTCGACCGTTACTTTGGGTAAATCTCCTGTGTACACGATGCGCCAAATGCGGCCACTGTCGCGGTCGCGTTCCGGGTGTGTCAAAGGTACTTCGTAGTGGCCAATGATCTTGTTGTAAAAGTCGGCTACGGCTAGTGAACCATCATGCGCCAATTGAATATCGACCGGTCGAAACCACGGATCATCGCTCGTAAGAAAGTCGGCTTGTTCTACAGCGGTCGGCGTGGAGCCCTGCCACTGGAGCGCATTGCAGTTGATGCGACTAGTCATCACATTACCGCTGAACATCAGGTGACGATAGGCTGCTGGAAAATGTTCCGCTTGATAGTAGACCAAGCCACAAATGGCCGTGCTGCCGTGCAAATGCTGCATCATGTCAGGGGCAAAGCCCAATCCATCGTGTGGCCTTCCAAAGCTCGGATAGCAGCCGCCGGGCAACAAGGCCGTAATTGGCTTGCTGTGACAGTCGGCAGAATAGAAGTTGCCCCATTCGTCGCGCGTCAGACCAAATGGATTGACCTGGCCGCGTGTAAAGTGTTCGATGCGAGAACCATCGGCGCGAAATCGAAAGGTGTTGCCCGAATGCAATGTCACCTGCGAACCGTCGGCGGCGGTTACCTTCGATTGATTGTTAAAGCCATGACAGGCGTAGATCCAACCATCAGCAGCTTGTGTCAACGAATTGACCATACCGTGCGTATCACGCGTAGTATCGAACGGCCCCAACAACTGAATGCGTTCATCTACGTGATCGTCACCGTCGCTGTCTTTTAAGAAAACCAAGTTTGGAATATCAAAGCATATCGCGCCGCCTGCGACCGGTAACACTCCCATCGGAATGTTCAACTGATCAGCGAAAGTTATGAATTTGTCGGCGCGGCCATCACCGTCCGTATCTTCCAAAATGCGAATCGTATCTCGCGGCGTTCCATCGGCGACTGGATAGGGATACTCAACAGTACATGTAACCCACAATCTTCCGCGTGTGTCCCAAGCCATATTTAGCGGTTTGGTGATTTCCGGCTCACTCGCAAAAAGCTCGATCTCAAAGCCTGGTGGTAAATGAAATCCGAGTCGCTCGTCAGCGGGTGACTGCCAAGCCGTTTCCCGAACGCCTTGCCCGTAGACTTCGGCGCGCGTGCTGGGCTCTGCTGCACCGCGATAATCACGCACATCCACAGCAAGTGTTTTGTTGACAACGGCTAGAAGTAGACCGAAAGCAATTGCGACTAAAAACGAAGATGACTTCATAGATTGGTAGCTTGGATGGGTGTTAAGGATCGAGCGGTTATTTGTGGCCGCCTTTCGCTCCGCGAAACGGTATGGTCGACTTTCGCTCCGCGAAAGGATGTATATGGTGGCCTTTCGCGGAGCGAAAGGCGACACTTAATTTTCCGCTCCATCCTAAGGATTACGATGAGATCTAAGCAATCCAGATTTACCCCAGAGCTGCACGCTGCGCAATCGCAGGAGCAGCGCTGGGCAACAATCAACGATTCGGTGGCAAATTGCGTGAATTTCGTCTCAAAACCCATAAGAGAACTTGGGAAACTGTAACGATTGCTCGTGGACGTACGATGGTGAAAGTGGATGGAGCACTATTTTTCAAACCGGATATTCTTTACCCGCGAAGTAAAAAAGGTAAGAATACATGCCCAGTTCTTGTATCCTTCCTATCAACATCTTACCAGATTTCACAAGGATCCCGCCATGACGAACGACTCAGAAGAAAAACCGGCAACCGCCACCAACGCCACTTGGGCAACTGCCATTCTAATTGCAGGCTTGTTGGGATGGTTGGGCTATAGCTTCCCACCAAAAACTTGGCGTATTCCTGACAGCATGGCAAATATCGGACCGCTAAGCCCACCTGCGGAACAAGCAAAGTTGGCGGCCAAAGAATACGAAAACCTGTGGAAGAACACACTGCTGAAGTTTGGCCTGGCGGGTGCCGGCATCGGCCTGGTTGGAATTTTCGTAAATCGTGGCAGCAATTGGGGCTCTACTATTGTGACTTTGCTTTGCGGTGCAGTGGCAGGCCTAGCCGCCGGCTCGCTCGGACTGATGCTGCGACGTCATCTAGATTTAGATCATCCTTTACCGCTGATATCTGCCGAAATGCGTCCGTTGGTTGCAGACAGCGCCGTGTTCGCTTTGGTAAGCGTTCTTCTGCTGGTTCCGGTAGCCGTCTTCATCGCGATGCGACCAGACAAATCGGAGCGGCATAAGGCAGCGCCGTCGATTTTGGCTGGTGTGCTTACAGGTTTGCTGGTTCCTGTGTCTGGTGCGTTTCTATTCCCAGAAGCGAACCTGAGCCGCTATCCACTAGACCAACTCGTTGTTACCGCTTTTTGGTTCGCTGCGTTGGCACTATTCACTGTCCTGCTGTTCGTGTTCAGTAGCCCCAAGAAACCCAAAACGCAAGTTGTCTAACGGCACAGTGCGTTGCTTCACGTAGCCGCCACGTAGCCGCGTCTCACCGAGACGCGACGAGTCTGCGCGATCACGACAGGGTCGGGAGTTTTTTCAACCTAAATCGCTTAACCCATTTGCATCCACATGTTCCCTCCAGCGCCATCTCATCGGTGGCGGGCGCTGCTGAAAAGACTCCCGACCCTGTCTTGTCGTGAAAGTTAAGTGAAACAAGCTTCGTTGAAAAAAGTTGATTCGCCAATATGACCACAACTCTTCCTCATTCAACCTTTCCTTGCTTCAACCGTCGGGGCAGCAAGGCTGGGTGGGAAGGGCTATGGCGCCGAGATAAACCACTAGTGATCGGTTGTCTCTGGGCGACCGCGATCGTATTAACTCTCGTCGCCGTCTCGGGGTGCAAGCGGGGCGCGAATACACTTACCCCGCCAACAAGTGCAAAGACCGAGAGAAATGCAGCCTCCGGGCCTGCTCGCGACGACACTTCACCAGACCTTTCCCAGGTACCATCGATACCGCGTGAAAAGGTTGCGGGCGATCCCACTGATAGCTCACTCTTTGTCGACATCGCTGAAGAGTCAGGCATCAAGTTTTCATATAACAACGGACGCTCCGCAGGAGAATTTGCGATTATCGAATCGCTCGGAGGGGGCTTGGCGGCATTCGATTACGATCTGGATGGACGTCTAGATGTCATGTTTGCCGGCGGTGGACAACTTGATAATCGCACCGTGTCGAGCCGACCGTCCGGTCTGTATCACAATGCGGGAACTTCGCCGCTGCAATTCCTAGACGCAACCGCTGCCGCTCATGCTGCTGCTGATGCATTCTTCACGCATGGGATCTATCCCGGCGATTTTGACAGCGATGGATTCGATGACTTGGCCCTTAGCGGCTACGGTGGAGTGCAATTGGGTTTAAACCAAGGCGACGGAACTTTCCAATGGTTGCCGCCGTTAACCGGCAGACTTGGCGGAGGCTTCTCCTGGAGTTCAAGTTTGGCTTGGGCGGATTTGGACGGCAACGGTTTACTAGATCTATATGTTGCTAATTATGTGGATTGGAATTGGGATAACCATCCCGTTTGCCCTGGGCAAGGTGGCGTCGAGCGAGAGGTATGTGCCCCTCGCGAATTCTCTGCTCTGCCTGACGTAGTTTATATGAATCACGGATCGTTGGAATTGCACGCCGTAGCAGAGGAACTTGGACTGGCTGCAGGCGGCAAGGGGCTCGGTGTGGTGGTGGGCGACGTCAATGGCGATCATCTTGTCGATGTCTACGTCGCTAACGATACGACAGACAACTATTTGTATATCAATGATGGACAAGGGCGTTTCACCGAATCCGCAGTGCTTGCCAGTGTTTCTGGCGATGACGCCGGCGTAAGTACGGGCAGTATGGGACTTTGCTTTTTCGATGCTAACGCTGACTCGCTGCCCGATATTCTAGTAACCAATTTTGAACGCGAACTGTCGGCCCTGTATCGCAACGAAGGGCAAGGCTTCTTCACCTATGCGAGCCGTCAAGCCGGCTTTGCTGCATACCCAGCAGGCTCAGTTGGCTTTGGTACCGTGTGCCTCGACTACGATTTTGACGGCGATCAAGACTTGGTGGTCGCCAACGGTCATGTGTCGTACCAGTCTCCGCATGCGCCCTATCGGCAGCTAGCCCATGTATTCGAAAACAATCAAGGTCAGTTCAAACGCTTGCCCGCCGTGGGTTACTTCGGCGTACCGCGTACCGGCCGTGGAATCGCTACGGGCGATTTCGACAACGATGGTGCAGTCGACTTGGCTGTGTCGCATTTGGAAGAACCTGTGGCGGTGCTGCAAGCCAGCCACGCGCCAGCCTGCCATTGGGCCAGTCTTCAACTCGTAGGCACCACGTCCAACCGGTCGGCAATTGGTGCAACCGTGACCATCGAAGTCGATGGTCAAAGTCGGATCCAATTCTTGGTGGGTGGCGGTAGTTACCTGTCGCACAGTGACCGTCGCAAAGTCGTTTACTGGAGTGACACAGCCGCGAAAGACGAGCAGCAACAGGTCACCATTCGCTGGCCCAGCGGCGAAGAAGAACGTTTCGTCATCGTTGCCTCGCAGACGAATACGCTCGTGCAGGGCACAGGTCAGTAACTCTCCCCAGGGCGATGACGGCAAGATCCACGGCTGCTGCGCCTGCTATCGAGTATGCCGACGGGGACGTCGTTCTTTCTGAAAAAACGCATAGAGAATGCCCCCCATGATCAGCAGCGTTGCGATGCACAACGCATATCCAAACCAACCTACGGGTGATTGGATCGTCTTCAGTGGAGCAGATGTAGGAACCACGCGAGCTGCCACGATCAGCGGTGCGGCTTGCCTGACTTCACGGTTGTTTTCCGTTAGTAGTTCCGAACTGTACGACCACAGTCGGTAAAAGACACCCGTGACTTCTACGTATTGTCCAACCTCAAAGCTCTTGCCATTGCCATTTTCGGGGCCAGTTGAACCTGGTAGAAAAGCTGGCCGCGAACGCATGACAATCGTAACCGGGAACTCACCTTCGAAATCATGGACTTCTGATGCTGAGTTAGCCAGTTTGTAATGCACAACTTGGTTGCCCATGTCGGCAAATCCATCGAACTGAAAGTATTGCGCAGCGCCTAAGCTCAACTGGTCTTCACGAGCGGGTACTTCCACGACAGAGCCGTTGACCAAGCGCACACGCCAACGCACGGGACTACCGACGCGCTGCCTTGGCTCCGATAAAGTTTGAATCACGGAAGCGTTTGCAATACCTGTGTCGTCCGCCTGGTCTGCTACACGCCCGTCGACCACTTTCAACATCGTAAAAAACGCATCTGCTTCATCGGCGGCCAGCGCCTGCTGCGTGTGTTGTTGCAGTAGATCAAGGTCAGCCAAATCCCAGCCCGCCTGGCCAAGTCTCAGTAGATGTGGTGGAATTTCTGGCTGGAGATCTGCTGCTTTCACGTCGTTAGGTAGCAGCCATTGTGGCGCTGACGCAAACCAGCATAGTCCTGCCGCGGATTCTTGGGCATCCTCTGGTGAAATGGCATTCCGCAGTCGCATTCCACGAATGACCACGGGCTGATTCAGTTGAACACTGTTTACCCATAACTCTGGCACCCGTTCGCAAAATACCGTGCGCAGGTTGGATTCCGCGCCACCGGCGGTCGTTGTATCGACTTCGATCTTAAAAATCTGGTCGCTGGGCTCACGAAAAAACCATTCCTGCTGGGTCTCGTTTAGGTTGATGGGCATGGCTAGTCGTACCCGACCACTCATTTCGGCGGTTTCCAAGACTAGTTTTGCTGCGGGCAACTCAACCCGCAGGTCGTATTGCAGGGCTCGAGCCCACCCCACTTGGCGCGCTGCGTGCAAGACTTTCAACCCTGCGTCGGGCATGTCTCGCGCATCGCCTGCAAGAAACGTATGTAGCTGTTCCATGCCTGCTGGTGAAAAGGCACTCGCCAGGCGCTCAGCGAGCAATTGCTCAATCACTGAGCCGGGTTGCTGGGTGTTTGCCCAAGGCGGCAGTTGAACCGTGTTGCCGTTGTTTGGATCTTGGTTGGTTTGTGCCTGGACCCGACTATCGAGCGTGGTTGCCAGCATGGTAGTTCCAAGCAAGAGCCACCAGCACTTGGCGCTCATTGATCGCACCGATCGCCGTCGCCAATTGGAGATGATTGGCACGAGAATGATTCCAGCAATCAACAGGCTAACAAGTACCACCCAACGGAACTCAGCCGATCGTACCTGCGGATCGCGAATCGGCAGTGCGTCGGGTACGAATTGGATCATCGAAGCCGCAAAAATCGTGGGAGCCACCTCTACGCCACTTGGAGAAGAATAGGCCAAGCGTTTACCCACCAAACCAAGCACTTCGATATTGGGAAATTGCTCATTCTCGACAGAGCGTTGCAGTTGTTCGCTAATTGTTTGTGTCGTATAGACTGCTACTGGTTGAACTGCGCGATCGTCGCCCCGCAACCACAGCGACCAATGACCGTCAGCGCCCTGGGTGGCTGAATCACGATTGACGTATTCGACTCTGCGAACCTCCCCACGAAAGCGGATGGGTTGGCCGCGATACACGGAAAGCTCAGCTTCCAATTGTAGTGTACTTAGAAGCGGAGGATCCTGACTTAAGTTGAACTTCATTTCTTCGGCGCGTTGCAAGAGCCGCAGGAACGGGATCGTTTCCGACTTGGTCCACGGAGCGGCATCGCGCATCTGACGCAAGAGTTGCTCGTCGAGCGTGCGCGTGAGCTCCTGCGCAAGCAACGGGTCGATGTCGCTGGTAGGTTCATTGGCCGTAGCTGCGTCAGCACTGGTAGGGTCTACTTGTCCCTCAACGCGCAGTCTTGACCAGACATTTCGCCATTCAACAGAAAATTTGTCGATCTGCGTCTGCCACGCCAGTTGCTCGGCCGCTGGCAAACTGTTTATATCCTCGGCGAGCTGGTGGAGCTGCGCGAAGGATTCTTGGCGTAATGCTTGGAGTGCAACTTGATCGGCTTCTGCAGCCACACCGGGTACTTCGTTGAACCAGCGCTGGCCGAGTGGAAGCAAGGCAGCGGCGGGTACCTCGGCTAGCAACCGCGGCACCAAATCCCGACAAGTGCTTGCCCATCGCTGCTGATCTTCAGTTTGTGCCAGAGGTGCTTCGCCATCTGTGGAAGAGCGAGAGGGTTCGTTCGCTGGCTGCATCGCTTCGCGTTCGAATGGTACACCGAGAGCAGTAAAGGCATTGCGCACGTGCTTGGGATCTGAGGCCTTTTGCATCAATACGACAACCAGGGCGAGCAAGAAGCACAGTGAGAGTACGCGCCGTGTACCCGATGCAGATGTAGCGACCGTAGCGCGACTACGTCCTTGGCCGTCGGCAGAATACCAGCGATTTGAACGCAATCGCACCATAAGGCATACCTATAGAGCTTGGAAGTGCTTGCTCATCGAACGGATGTGAGGTGAGACACGCTCAGTCTTCCGATTGGTGCCGACCGTCGAGTTTGTCGGGGTCGGGGTCGGGCGTCTCTTTGTTCCGCCAAGTCGGTCGGCGTTTGCGGGCGTTGGGGTGGTGGTGCGCCTTTAGCTCGGGCGCGTCGCTGGGTTTAAGTGTCATCGTCAAAGGACGCACCGAACGTCGAACAAGCGTGGCTTGCAGCTTCTTCTTCTCGATCTTGCTTAACTCGTCGATGTTGTATTCGACCTCATCGCCTTCCTGCAAATCCAAGGTGCCCACTTGCTCGACTTTGGAAAAGTGAAAGAAGACGTCCTCATACAAGTCCTCAGAGCGTATAAAGCCGATTTTCTTCTCAGGTATGACTTTGACGACGACGCCGATGCGCATGAAGTTAAACCAGAATAATTTCTCGGGTGGTGCAGTTCGCCTGAATCCCCGACAGCTATGCGATCAGTGAGAACCGGCAAACTCCACTATTAGTACGGGGCAAGATATGTGTTAAACAACACGTCTTAGTTTGACAGAAGATCGCCGGGTTGACCATGGGCACCGCTGATCGTGGCCACATAGTGATTGCCAATCTCGCGCATGGCCCGCGGCCACATTTCAGTGCCATCGCAGAATACAAGGTTCGAAGTCACCGGCAAGGGCAACCAATTTCCTGCCCAGAAGTCGCGGTCCAGCTGACCAGCCGACCAATCGGCTTGCCCAACAATAATCTTCATCCGCGAATTGCCGGCGGACGTGAGCAATTGCTGCAAATGCTGAATTTGCGCTGCAAAATAGACGCCATTTCCACCGCTGAACTCCGCCAATTCGGCTTGGTCATGCAAAGCGACGACCGGCCCCGCAGCAGGCCCCCCAAAATGGACGGTGGGTGGTTGCGACTTGGTTGAAAGAGTTGCGGGATTCTTGCCAGCCAAATGCGTCCAGAGCGCCTGGGTGTCAAATTTTAAGCTGCGATTTAAAAGTACCCCCACCGCCCCTTCGGCGTCATGATGGACTATCAGACATACTGCTCGGCGGAATATATCACTTTCCCAGTGGGGAGCAGCGACTAATAAAAAGCCTTCCAGTGAAATCTTAGGGGAATGGAGTATTCGTTTGCTGGTCATCGCATTGATTGGTTCTGAGCCGTCGCCCCAAGCCGAGCAGCGCGTAACTGCCAAGCTGACAAGACACAAGATCTATCCGATTCAGTGCAACACGCGTGCCAAGACTTCCTTCGACCACAACCTGAGGTTTGCAAAGTTAAGTCGCGAGTTAGAGGCGCATTTGCGATATTCACGACGCATCTGGTTTGGCGGCATGGTGCTTGGGCTGTGTAGCCATGGACACCACAAACAGTACCACGAATGACAACGGAATCGTAACGATGCCGGGCTGGCTGAAGGGCACGATTTGTCCGAGCCACTCGGGACGCGGCATATCGTATACCTGTGAGAAGGTGTCGGAACTCAGCAGGATCCAGGCAAGTGAGCTGACCATACCGATGATCACGGAAGCGATAATGCCTTGACGAGTTGTTTTCTTCCAAAACAGCAACATGACCAAAGCGGGTAGGTTGGCAGAAGCGGCCACGCTGAAAGCCCACCCCACCAAGTAACTAACATTCATGTTCTCGAAGGCGATGCCGAGCACAATCGCGATAATCCCCACGAATACCGAAGCGAGTTTCGCGACGCGTACTTGTTCGTGATCCGTGAGCGCTAAACCGACCACGTTTTTCAAAATATCATGGGCCACCGCACCCGCCGATGCCAGGATCAATCCGCTGACCGTGCCCAACACCGTCGTAAATGCGATGGCGGAAATCATGGCGAAAAGCCATTCATTGATACTACGCGCCAACAATGGAGCGGACATGTTGTCGTCTGTGACGTCCATGGCACCACTGGTCATGGCTCCCAGTCCGATATACAACGTCAGAACGTAGAAAAAACCGATGGTGGTGATCCCCACAATCGTACTCTTACGCGCCGCGGCCGCATCCTTGACGGTGTAGTAGCGAATCAGAATATGGGGCAGTGATGCCGTTCCGCAAAACAAGGCGATCATCAAGGATAGAAAATTGAGTTTTGGCAAGAACTCTTGTTGGCGGATTCCCGCAAATTTGCCTTCGCCGGGGCGTAAGACTTGAGAGCCACGTACTAGCTTGGGAAAATACACATCAACTTTTTCGCCCGCGGCGTTCACCAGGGAGTCCTTACGCCACAATATCAAACTGCTATCGCTCAGTTGGCGAAAGAAGGATAGTGGTCCTAACGCGCCAGTCGACTTCTGTCCGTCGGACAGACGCCGGATGTGCCCCACCGGATGGAGCTGAGCTGATTTGTCATTGCCATCGGGACCGCCCTTGAGTTTCCCGTTGTAATAGGTCTGCCCAGTGTTACTTTCCACTACGGTTTGGCATTCCATCAACACTTGCTCGCCGGTTTCTTCCGATGTCAGACTTTTTACGAGCAAGATTTCATTCGAGTGGCTGGGCTTTAGTTTTAGGTAGGACTTTTGTGCCCAACTCTCCTCAATTTCTTGCAATTCATAACCAGCTTCCGCCAATTCCACGTCGATCGCGTTGCGACCAGCCAGGGGTATCATGGTGAATTCATGTCCATCGTTACCGCCCGCTTTCTCCTCGAACCCGCGCTGAAAAATCAGTACGGTCAATAGTGCGCTGAATAGCACAAGCAAGGATCCCTTGAGAAACTGAACCCACGTCGTCGAGACCATACCAGCGGTGACAACGATCAAGATGACGACGGCACCGACGATGACAACGCCCACCCAGTGGTCAAATCCCAATAGCGGTTGTACCAACACGCCCGCACCAACCATCTGAGGAATTAGATAGAACACGCTAACCGCCAGTGTGCTAACTCCAGCGGCCAGTTGGATACCGCGCGAGTTGAAGTTGGCGTTGAGGGCATCAGCGAAAGTAAACTTGCCTAAACGCTTCATGGGTTCAGCAATTACAAACAGCGCGACTACCCAGCCCGCTAGATAACCGATGGAGTACAAGAATCCATCGTACCCAGAAAAGGCGATCATTCCGCAGATCCCCAAGAACGACGCCGCAGACAAGTAATCACCAGCGAAGGCGACGCCATTTACAAACCAGGGGATTTGACCGTGCGCTGCAAAGTATCCAGCCGAAGATTTTGCGCGCCCGCCAAGGTAGAAGCTCAGCCCCAGCGTCAACCCAACGAACGTCACGAATACCACGATGGCCAACATGCTAGGTTCGTAAATCATTGCCCCTCTCCTTTGTGCGGAGGTTCGCTCGTGTCTGATTTGCAGCTCATGCCATAGATGGCCGACAATAAGACCGCTAAACCAATCAGCGCAAAGCCCCATGCCACCGCCAGGTTGATGCCGGGGAATATCATCCATTCTGACCATTGCGCCGCGAAAGCACTCACGAACACAAAGCCAAAGTAGAAGACGCTGTAAAGAAGAAAAAAGCGAATGCCGAGTCGCGAATTGGCGACCTGTGAGGAGTCTGACACGAATTTTGCCTTCGGGATACGGGCGGAAGGAGCGGAGTGGGGAACTGACTAAGCTCTGTTTCTAGACACAAAATCGCTTCTCGCAGAGGCTCGAATTGTCACGTCTCGGAGAGACACAGCTACTTGGAAACGGGTTTAGAAACAGAGCCGAGTTTCGAGAGACGGCATCCTACCCGCCCGGCGCCCCCTGAGCAACACGCGGGCTGCCTGCGCGGCGCCGGTATACCAAAGCGGCGACATGCCGCGTGACAAGTCGCAGCAGTCGAAATGTTTCTTGATACAATAAGACACACTCCCCTACCCTTTTTCACGACCTTCCTCCTGTGAGATGCGCGATGTGCCGAATGACTGCTCGGATCGCGGTGTTAATGTACCTGGCTTTCAGCGTGCCCATGCATTTACGGGCAGCAGATCCACTGCGCGCACCATGGCAGCCGCGCGGCTTGCTGGGTTCGCCGGAGCCACCACTGCCATTTGTCCTGGAAAGAGCCTTTGACCTCGAGTTCTCTGGCCCAGTCTCGATCAATCGTTACCCGGATTCATCCGTGTTTCTGGTGCTCGAGAATGACGGCAAGATCTTTGCTTTTGATGCAGAAGCCCCAGACACATCGCATTTGTTAGTGGACTTTAATGAGGCCTTGCCACCGCACTCGCAAATCCAAGGACTCGAGCGGCGGCGCGTTCAGCTTTATAGCATCGCGTTTCATCCAAAGTTCGCACAGAATCGTCAAGTCTACGTGTGCTACATTACGAATGGTCCTGGCGCTGCCACGGATACGCATATCGCACGTTTCATCATGCCCAACAGCGAGCCACAAGCCGACTCACTGCAGATTGACGTGCAGAGTGAGCAGAGTGTGCTGGTTTGTGAAGGTGGCGGACATAATGGATGCACCTTGGTCTTTGGACCCAACGACGGCTACTTGTACATTTCTATCGGTGACTTAGAAGTTCCCACGCCACCGGACCCGCGAGATACAGGGCAGGACATTTCCGACTTGTATGCGTCGATTCTGCGAATTGATGTTGATGGAAAAAGCGTCGACGCGACCGGTCAACAGCTCAATTATGCGATCCCAGCTGACAATCCGTTTGTTGACTTGGCCGGGGCTCGACCGGAAGTCTACGCTTATGGTCTGCGCAATCCCTGGCGAATGGCCTTTGACCATCTAACTGGCGACTTATGGGTTGGCGATGTCGGCTGGGAAGCTTGGGAAATGGTCTACCGAGTCCGCTCCGGCGGCAATTATGGCTGGGCGATCAAAGAGGGACCCGGTGATGTAAAGCCGCAGCAGCCGGGGCCAACGCCAATCTTGCCGCCAGATATCGCGCTAGGACATGCGGAAGCCGCTTCCGTAACTGGCGGAATGGTGTATCGCGGTTCCAAGTTCCCGCAATTGGCCGGCAAATACATTTTCGGCGATTGGATCACGCGCAAATTCTGGGCCGCGAGTTTCGATGCGCAGCAGGTACTCGCCACACAAGAGATTGCTACCAGTAATGTCAAGCCAATTTGCTTCGAACTCGATCACCATGGCGAACTGCTGATTCTCGAATACAACGAAGCCAATCAGGCGGCCGGCATTTTTCGTCTGGCTCCAAATACAGCCAAGAGTTCAGTCGACGAATTTCCGCGCCAGATCTCTCAAGTCGGTTTGTTCGGCATTGAGAAAACAACTGGTGAGATACGACCTGCGGAAGGCGTATTCACGTACGAAATCAACGCCCCCATGTGGGCCGATGGAGCTGAGGCCGTGTACCACTTGGCCGTGCCCGGAGATGAGAAAGTTAAATTCTATCAGCAGCCACAAAAAACATTCAACTGGTTTCGTACCCGAGTCACCATGCCGATAGGAAGTGTACTCGCTAAGACCTACTTTCTCACTGCTGAAGCTTCGCAGATTCCCGTTGAAACCCAGCTCAGCGTCAAAGACGCTCAAGGCGAGTGGCAGTACTATTCGTATCGCTGGAATTCGACTGGCACGGACGCTGAATTGGTTGGCGCCGCGGGCGAAACACAAGAATGGCTGTTGCCGGGCTCGCGTGGCGGTCGGCAGTCATGGAATTATGCTTCGCGTGGTTCCTGCCGAATTTGTCATACGCCGTGGACGGGAGAAACCGTCGGTTTTATTGAAGAGCAACTGCGTGCCGGTCGCGCATCGGACAGTTGGCATGCATTGCAGGAATGCGGTGTTATCGAAACCGATGGAAAGACGCTTGATGACTCGCTGTTCTCTGGCCTGGTCGATCCACACGCAGCCGCACAACCACTCGACCGCCGCGCGCGTTCGTACTTGCACACCAATTGTGCCCACTGCCATATGAATGGCGGCAACGCTTCGACCGTGTTTGGACTCAATTTTGATTTGTCACTCCACGATAGCAAAATGATCGACGTGATGCCTCTACGTGGTGATTTGGGGTTGCAAGGCGCCAATATCGTCACGGCTGGCAAGCCAAACGCGTCCGTCTTGCTGTTTCGGATGGCCAAGTCTGGTTCGGGGCACATGCCGCACGTGGGTACATTCCAGATTGATCAACGTGGCGTAGAGTTGATTCGCCAATGGATAGCGGGGCTTCCCGGCGACTCGCAACAGCGGAATTGGCTCGATACGTTGACCGCGCCGCGTACCCGGTCGCGGGGCGATGCCCAGCGGCTGGAAGCGGCCAGCGGATTACTAAAAACGCTTCCCGGCGCGTTGTTGCTGTCTGCCGCGATGGCATCTGGCGCTGTCCCTGCCGATTTGCAGCCGCAAATTGTGGACGCGGCCATGCTCAACCCAGCCGTTGGCGAATTGTTCGAAGCTTACGCAGCTCCCGGGCAGTTGCCGCAACGACTGGGCGAGCACTTTGCGGCCGCGCAAGTGCTCGATTTGCAAGGCGATGTGACTCGCGGCCAAGCGTTGTTCGCATCCGGAAGTGGGACATGTATCAGTTGCCACCGTGTTGGAAGTTTGGGGAAAGAACTTGGACCGGATTTTGGCCAGTCGGTTGCCAAGTACCAGACGGCTGAAAAGTTACTTGAACAGGTCATGCAACCGTCCAAGTTTGTCGACGAAAAATATCGAGCGGTTACCGTGCTGACGACGACTGGGATGGTAGTCACAGGACGCATTATCAATGAAACCGAAGAATCCATCTCACTGGTTGACTCTCAAGGTCAAACCATTGTGCTCCTGCAAAGCGCAATCGAGGATAAAAAGCCATCGACCGCCTCTATGATGCCAGAAAACTTGCTGTCAACGTTGACGGCACAACAAGCCGCCGATTTACTGGCATTTCTGCTCTCGCTAGCCCCCGATCCCTCCTAAATACCGCGCCAGCTTCTGTTATCTATTTTCGGAGTTGGCTTTGCTAGCTTTCCAGTTAGTCCAAGGAATCCCGACGAATCCTGTACCTCTTTCTCAAAAGCACAACGATGACGGATCCACTTCGCTTTCAATCACTCTGGTCCGACGCCGAAGCGATTTGGAACGCTCACGAGACTGAACCCGCCTTTCAAGGTTATGTCAGCGCTGACTACGCGATGATCTATGCAAAATTGCTCAGCTTGCGGAGCCGTGCCACCACGTTTTTGGAGTGGGGGTCAGGCCTTGGCGTTGTCTCGATTATGGCGAGCCTGTTGGGTTTCGACTCTTATGGAATCGAAGTAGAACCGAGGTTGGTTCATTTTTCACAGGCGTTAGCGGAAAAGCACGGCGCCGAGTTAACTATCGCGAATGGTTCTTTCATTCCGCTCGAGTTCGAGCCGCATCTCGACGATGGAGACGAATTTCATCGCACGGTCGTCGATGATGTCTCGGCCTACGAAGAACTCGACATGCAACTGCGTGACTTCGATTTGGTCTACGCGTATCCTTGGCCAGAGGAATTACACGTGTTCCGCAGCATCATGCGCCGCTGCGCGGCCCCCAACACGCTCTTTCTGCGGTATGACGCGCGCGAAGGACTATTGCTTTCACGGCCCGCCAAACGCAACTCTTGGCGACATTAGTCTGGCATACTCATTTGCAGCCATGCCACAGGCACGCTCCATCCGTGTGCCGTCCGCTGATGCCAAAGAACGGCACTTCCCTGTGACCGCTACCAACTGGTTCCTAAGCCCTGCCCAGGAACCAATGTTTTGCATGCACTGCAACTTTGCTTCATCTCCGGCGTTTTCTTTTACACCCCTTCACAAAGCTAGCAACGATTCCCATTGACGCGGGGCTTGTCAATCTGATAACGAAACTGCGTTGCCGCAAGAGTTTCAATGATGTGGCAGTCCTGACTCTTGGATCGCGCGGAGTAGTCGTCTTGATCGTTGCAAACATAGAGTGTGAAAAACAGCGGCCGTTGGTCTTATGGTGTTCATCGCACCGCACGCTAGCGGCTGAAGAGATTCCGTTGCTACTAGAAGCAGGTTTTCGTGTAATACCGTTACTAACCGACCTGTGGACTTACACCTATTCTGCCGAATTGGATAGCCAACTTTGCGGCGATTGGAAAGCCTGTGTTGATCTGCCAGACGAAGTGGTGCAGCGGCTACAGGCGATTCGCATTTTTGAAAACGGTGGCGAGAGCGAATTCGATCCCGAGGACCTGCAACTGATGAACGAGTACGTGGACTTAGTCTACGTATCTGTGCTACCCAACGTAGCCATTCGCTTGGCCAAAGAACTCTCTAGCGCAGTGTTGTTTCGCGCATTTGGCCATGGAGGGTTGAACACCTACACACGTGTTACTGAACATTACAAGACACCTCCCAGTGACCTGTGCAACTGCCACAACTTTATTTGGGCACCGATCTTGACCACACTTCAGGATCGAGAGGCTCCCGCGATGTGTACCGGCGCACTGCATCTCGGCGCCTTCGTTTCCGAATCGCGTCTGGGTAGTCAACGCTGGTCTGCAAGAACAAGTGAGGAATACGTCGTCGAGACGATTCCGCGAATTCAAAAGCAGGTTTATTACAAAGACATTTATTATCAATATTGTCGCGACCACGGTGCGCTACCGCTCAAAATCTTGGGCGGCAATCCTCCGCGAGGTGGCGAACTGGATGATGCAAGAATCCTTGGTTTTCTGGATGATGAAGACTACTACCGCATGGTTGCCAACGCGAGATTGTCGATCTACCACGGACGGTCGTACTATCACTTGCATTACCACCCGATCGAATTCATGGCATTGGGAGTCCCTGTTCTCTTTCATCGTGAATCTTCTTTGGCCGCAGAGGCTCTGCAGGCAGGTATGAGTGAAGCGGAACTCGTTGATGCTGGGGTTTATACGAGCGTGGGGGAAGCCAATGAAATGGCTCGAGCAGCACTTGACGACCCGAACCAGGCACAGCTTTGGAGCGACCGTCAACGCTTTTTCATTAGCGAAGTGTTCAGCCGCAAGAAAGTACTGAACCAAGCCCGGTGGCTGAGGACTCGCGTGGGGCAAATTCGACATGGCTGCCCACTGTCTTTGGGATCTTTGGATCTGGTTCAGCCATCCACGCCCGCAGCTAAAATCGAAAGTAGTAGTAGTGTTCTAGATAAGCCTCGGAAGACACTGCCGCAGCGATTAAAGCGAGAATTCAAGCGTGTACTTCGCCAAGCCCATGTCCTTTCCCCAGAGTGAGTCGTTAACGAGCTGAGACGAAACCAATAACCTTGCAAGCTGGCCGCCACGAATGCATGCTCAAGCAATCGAACAAGAATTCAGGTTCTGCCCACGCTGTGCAGCCGAAAACTCCCACTTGGGAGCGATTCCGTTCAAGTGCTCAAGCTGCGGTTTTGCGGTTTTCTTCGGGCCGGTAGCTGCCGTGGGAGGGTTGGTCGTTGATGCTCAGCAGCGACTCTTACTGGTTCGCCGCGCCCGAGATCCTGGCAAGGGAAAGTGGGGGCTGCCGGGCGGTTTTGTTGACCGCGGTGAATCGGTCGAAGCCGCTCTAGCACGCGAAATCGCGGAGGAAACGGGGCTAGTCGTGACCGAATCCCAGTATCTAACGTCCTATCCGAATCAGTACGTCTATCATGGTGTATCGGCACCCGTAATCGATTTTTTCTACGTGTGTGCTGCTGTGCCCACCCAAGAAATCGTGATTGCCGCCGATGAACTCGAGCATTTTGAGTGGTCGACTCCAACAGCCAGGCATTTGGAAAATATGGCATTCGAATCCAATCGTCGTGCCATTTCAAAATGGATGGATGGGCTAGGCTCTGTCTCAAAAGGGGTCTGACCCTCTCCGGGCAATTCCTTTGGTCAGGGATTTTGTATGCCCTCCAAAGGGTCAGACCCCTTTTGAGACAGAGCCTAGCGTGAAATTCCCGCAAGTTTCCACGTAAGGTTCTTGGCTGAATAGCGTCTAAAATCAGAAAGCTGTTCATAATCCAATCCCCTTAGCCAGCAGCGGTGCCATGCAGAGTGCTTCAATCTCTCGGTTTCTAGCTTTGATTGTCCTAGCATTAGGAGCAGTCCAGGGAAACGTGCTTGCGACCGAGGCAGCAAAAAAGTCGTCGGCCAAGATTTGCGTAGGTTCGAAGAGTTTCACCGAGTCGGTTATCTTGGGTGAAATGCTCGCGACTCTTGGACGACACGCGGGGTGCGAAGTCGAGCACAAGAGTGAACTTGGTGGAACTCAATTCCTGTGGCAGGCGCTACAGCGTGGTGAGATCGACGCATACGTCGAATACTCCGGTACACTTTCGGAAGAGATTCTCAAGGGGCAGGGCATTTTTGGTATCGATCAAATCCGCGAGCGTTTGGCGGCCGAACATGTGCATATCAGTGAACCATTGGGATTTAACAACACTTATGCCATTGGCATGCGGCGCGATCGCGCCAAAGAACTAGGCATCACTCAAATATCACAGTTGCGTGACCACCCAGAATTCGAACTTGGTTTCTCAGATGAATTTGTGGAACGCAACGACGGTTGGAACGGCCTCAAGGCGAAGTACAAACTGCCTCAGACTTCGATTCGTGGCCTGGACCATAGTTTGGCTTATCGCGGTGTGTGGGCTGGATCGATCGATGTCATCGACTTGTACTCGACCGATCCAGAGATCATCTCGTTTGACCTGCAGGTTCTGGAAGACGATCGAGCCTATTTCCCCTTGTACGAGGCCGTTATCGTCTACCGGGCAAGCTTGGAAGATTCACATCCAGAGGTTGTTGCGCAGTTCGCGCGTTTGGCGGGTAAGATTGACAGCTCTCAGATGACCGCCCTCAACAAGGCGTCACGCATTGATCGTCAACCAGAGTCACTTATTGCAGCCTCGTTTCTGCATGACTGCGTGGATGAGTCAATTGTGGTTCCCGATATAAACGCAAATCTGTTTCAGCGCAGATTCCAACGCTTCCTGACCAATTCCTGGGAGCATTTCTACTTGGTTGCAATTTCGCTCACGTTGGCAATCCTGTGCTCGATCCCCCTGGGTGTGCTCGCGTATAAGCAGCCAGCTTGGGGAGAGTGGATTCTTGGAACCGTGGGTATTATCCAAACCATACCCTCCATGGCTTTGCTGGTATTCATGATTCCATTGCTGGGGCTGGGCGCTAAACCAGCTATCTTGGCGCTCTTCCTGTATAGTTTGCTACCGATCGTCCGTGGAACGTACACGGGCTTAACCGGTTTGCCACAAAGCATTCACGAATCAGCACTCGCACTGGGCTTGCCAAGCTCAGCTCGCCTGAAATTGATCGAGTTGCCGCTGGCATCACAGTCCATATTGGCTGGTATCAAGACATCGGCTGTAATCAATGTCGGTACAGCCACGATTGGAGCGTTGATTGGTGCCGGTGGTTACGGTCAACCAATCATCACTGGCATTCGCCTAGCCGACTTGTGGCTGATACTGCAGGGGGCCGTACCCGCCGCACTACTGGCGCTGGCAGTACAAGCAGGTTTTACGTATGCCGAACGCGCTCTGGTCCCGGCTGGTCTAAGGATGAGCTCCGCCCAATAAACTGTGCTTTACTGGGCGAGTTTGACTGGCGTGCCGGGCGTGAGCGTATCGCTTGGGTATAGAATAACAGGCTGCCCGTCAGCAATGCCTTCGGCGATTTGTGAGTGCGTATCGTTTTGCAGCCCGATAGTGACACGTTGAAGGCTAGCTTGGCCGTCTACCACCGTTAGTACATGCCATTCTCGCTGATGTCGAAACAGAGCGCTATTGGGAATTAGCAATGCTCGAGCAATTTCAGCGACAGTGATACGTGCTTCCACGCGATAGCCATCACCTAACGCGGCCAATCGCTCGGGCGGTTCATTGAAGTCTGCGATGATGTTTACGCGTTGCTCTTCGACACCCAGCGAAGAGACCTTGGTGAACGCGCCAGGTTCAATGACTCGTACATTTCCAGCCAGCGGTGCATCGCCGCCCCAATGCTCAATGGTCAGTTCGGCCCCAGGTTTGATCCGCACTGCATCGGTAGATAGCACGTCGACTTCGATTTCCAAGTTCTGTGGGTCGCCAATCTCCAGCAGTGGCTCACCGACGGAAACGACTGTAGAACTCTCTTCGATGACTTGCAGTACTTTGCCGGAAATCGGTGAATAGATTTCGAAAGGAGCAACGGTGTCCTCAGCCGCGTCGCTTGAAAACTGTTTCACCGCCGCCTGAGCCATCTCCAATTCGAACTTCGCAATTTCTGTATCAAAATTGGCTGTCTGAATGGCTTGCCCGCTGACTTGCATTTGGGATTGGAGGATATCGTACTCGTCGCGAGAAATAGCCTGTGTTGGCAATAGATTCTTGGCACGCTCGAATTTTGCAGTGTTGAGTTCATGAGCAATCTTGGCTTGCTCTGCGCTAGATACAGCGCGCTGCAGTGCGGCATCGGCAGCTTGCACGCGTGCGAGAGACTCAGCGCGGGCGCGGGCGTCAAGAATGGCTGGATCACTGGGTAGGATCACGGCCAACAAAGTGTCTTCGCTGCAACGATCACCTGCGTTGAGCTCAATGCGCGACACGCGACCTGCCACGGGAGCGGAGACCGTGTATTTTTCACGAATGCGCGTCTTGCCGTCTTCTTGCACGGTCACGCGCAGCGGTCCCATGGTTGCTTTGGCCCACTCGACCTCGATCGGTTCTGGAAACATGGCAAAGTAGGCGACGAGGCCCATGGCAACTGCCAAAGTACCCAGGATTAGTGCTTTTAGCGTAAATTTCATAACTTTTAGGTCGGAAACAAATTGAGCAGTGCAGCAGCGACTCGGGTGGTCGCATTCACTCGCGCGTTTTCAGTACTCCAATCAAATCCAAAGCGTTAATGCGACGCTGTACAATCACGGCAGAAACTAAGGTCGCGACCACCACCACAGCCGCAGCCATTCCCAGAGTACTCGGATTGATCACCAGTGGAATCCGGTAATTGTCCGTATCGAGACCGCTAACCATCAGGGCAGCTAAGAGAAATCCAATCAGCCAGCCCAATGGAATTGCAACCGTGGTGAATAGTGCGATTTCAGCTAACAGAACCGTGGAAACTTCACGCCGGGAAAAGCCAATCACGCGCATGGTGGCAAGATCCCGGCTGCGTTCTGAAAGCGAAATCCTAGCACTGTTATAAACGACGCCAATGGCGATTACTGCGGCAAAGCCAGCGATGAACGACCGCATAATCAAGACGCTTTTCTCCATGGCTTCATGGAAAGCGTCAATAACCGCACTCTTAATCGCCACGCTGGCCACCCCAGGACGCTCTTCCAACTCACGAAATACTTGGTCGATATGCTCACTGTCCACTTTCAAGAATGCACCAGAAGCCACGCTCGACTCCTTCAGCAGTCTGTGCAAGTACTCTTTGTTAATGTACGCATTAGCGCCCGAGTACTCTTCAATAATCTTGGTGACTTCGAGCACGAGCGTCGGACGCTTTTCCTCGAGCACTTCGACGGTGACCCAATCTCCCGGAGCGACGCGCAAAACCTCAGCTAGTCGCGTATTGAGCATGATGCCAAATTCTGGAACAGACACGGGCCGTTCGGATTGGTTTAGTAGTCTGTACAACTGTGGGTTGCTCTGAAGACCAATCAGGCCGACGCGTTTTGAACGATTCTCAAAGTGAATTCGGGTGGCTACCGACCGCATGGTTTCGCTATCGAGCACCCCGGGCAGGCGGTTCATTTCGTAGACGACCGAAGCGGTCGCTGGTTGTACAAAGGTAACTGTCAAATCTTGACGCTGTGCCTTGCGAAATTGGAAATCCATCATGTAGTTAACCGCATCCAACGAAAAACTCCCCAAGATCATCACAGCGACTGCCATCGCAATGCCCAGCGCTGACAACCCAGCTTTGATGGGCTTGCGCGATACATTGCGAATCACCATTCGCAACTCGGGAGATAGCAGACCATGCGGTAGTACGCGTTCGATCAATGTAGGTCGGTAACTGTGTGGCGGCTCAGGCCGCATGGCTTCGGCTGGGGGTAAGCGTATCGCGCTGCGCACTGCTAGCCATGTGCCCACTACGGCGGCCAGCGTCGTCAGTAGAAAAGCCAACGCAATAGCCCCGCGATCAATGCGCAGTTCGAGCACAGGGAAACGATAGTAGGTGTGGTATAGCGAAGTCATACCGGAAGCGAGCCAAATCCCAAACAGCGTGCCCAATAAAGTACCAACTAACGAGATGACGAGTACCATATTCATATAGTGCCAGCCAACTTCCCAGTTGGTATAGCCAAACGCCTTGAGCGCAGCGATTTGTTCTCGCTGTTGGCTGACAATCCGCGTGATGACCATATTCAGCAAGAACGCAGCCACTGACAAGAAGATGGAGGGGGCCATCACGGCCATGCCTCGCAACTGAGAAATTTCATCACTAAGATATTGATTGGATAGTTGTTGATCGCGCGCGTAGCCGCCGACACTCCCAAACGGTTTCAGCAAATGGTCAAGTTCATCGACGACCTGCTCAACGTGGTGGTCATAGGACAGCTTCAACGTCACACTGTTAAACGCACCAGTCATATCGAAAGCTGCTTCCAGGTCACGCTGACTGATCCAAAAAACTCCGAATCTTCGATTGTCGGGCATGATGCTGCCCGGTTGAACTTGAATCACATATTCCGGAGACAAAGCTATGCCTACGATCTTAAGCTGCTGGCTTCTACCATTGAGAATGGCCCCAACCGTGTCGCCAGGTACAAATCCATGAGCATCCGCAAAGATTTCCGACACCAGGACTTCGCCCGTACGGTGCGGCTCGAGCATTCTTCCGCGAGTGACATGCAGTTTATTGAGCTTATTCTCACCAGACTCAGGTACTGAAATCAATCGCGCCGTGGCAGGTTCGTTCATGTTGGGCACGTCCAACAGCACGTCGTAGACGAGCCGCGTTTCAACAGTGGCGACCCCAGAGATGGCTGCGATGCGCGGCAATACTGAGTCCGGTGCCCGGCGAACCGATGAAAAAATGTCGCCAAAGCGATAATCGCGGTAAAACCCCTCCCTGCTTCCATGCAACGAGTTGTACGCGCACATGGACATAACAAAGGTAGCCACGCCAGCGGCGATCACCAAAATGATCGCCACGACTTGACCTTGCATCAGTAACAAATCGCGTATCAGTTTACGATCGAGTTTGCGCATATCACCACTCGAGTTCCGCAGCGCTAATGCGGCTCTGGTTGACTCTCACACCAGCGATCAGCCCGTTGCTCAATGAAATAACTCGGTCAGCCATCTGGGCGATGGCCGCGTTGTGAGTGATGACGGCTGTAGTCGTCCCCAATTCCTGGTTGATGCGCGCGATCGCTTCTAAGACCACAATTCCTGTTTCCACGTCCAACGCGCCAGTTGGCTCATCACACAGCAGTACTTTGGGCTGCTTGGCGATGGCCCGTGCGATGGCGACGCGCTGCTGCTCGCCACCCGACAATTGCGCTGGAAAATGATTGGCACGATCTGCCAGTTGAACCAGCTCGAGGGCACGCCGAGGATCCATTGGGGATTGGGAAATTTCTGTAATCAGTTCCACATTCTCGCGGGCAGTCAGACTAGGAATCAAATTGTAGAATTGGAACACGAACCCCACGTGATCACGCCGGTATTTGGTCAATTGCGCGTCGCTACCAGCCGTTAGTTCTTGTTCTTGGTAGTAAACCGTACCGGTGGTTGGGACATCTAGCCCACCCAGGATATTGAGCAGCGTCGACTTGCCACTTCCCGATGCGCCTAGTAGTACGACGAATTCGTGATCGTAAAGCTCAAGACTCACGCCGCGCAGCGCATGCACTTGGACCTCACCCATCTGATAGATTTTGGTAACGTCCACAGCGCGAAAGACGGCGGTTTTCTTGGTTCTATGTGTCACTTTAACGGGTCTACCATTGGAGCAGGTTTTGATAGAGTTGGCGTTTCGTTCTACACATTGAAAACGAGCCGCACAGCCCGCGTTTTGAAGCTCACGCAGATAGATTGTTTATGTCGGCCTCGAAAATCCTGTCGGAATACAATCAGTCGCTCAACTAGAAGCGTACAAGTGGCCTGGCAGCCCCTGGGCAACGTTCTCAGCAACTGGAATCAATGATCACTCTTTCGCTTACATTTGTCGCATTTTCTAGCATAATCATCGTGGCGGCCATGTACTTGGCCAAGTTTGGGGACGAGATTGGCGAAAAGACTGGTATCGGTGGATCCGTAACGGGCTTGGTGCTCTTGGCTGGCGCAACGAGTTTGCCCGAGTTTTCCGTCGGGTTTAGCGCAGTGCAGCAGGGTGCCCCCGACTTAGCAGCCGGTGGCATCTTGGGCAGTTCCCTCGTTAATTTACTAATTCTATCCTTGGTCGATCTCATTTCTCGGCGACCGGGCCGGATATTAACGCGATCAGCGGCAGCTCACGCCATGAGCGCAACCGTCGGCGTCTTGCTGACAGGGCTGATACTGCTAGGCATATTGCTCGATGCCGAATGGTCCGCCTTGCGGATTGGTCCGGCGAGCTGGGCGGTAATCGCAGCGTACGCGCTATGTGCGCGACTGATATTCCTCGATCAGCGCGAGGCGGCCAAACAACTTACAGGCGAAGTTAAAGAGGTCGACCTACCTGAACAAACCAATTCACGATCGCTTTCCTTGAGTATCATTGGATTTACCCTGGCTACGCTCGTGATTTTCGTTGTTGCACCGTATCTGTCATCCAGTGCAGACCAAATCGCGGAATTGACTGGACTGGGGAGAACGTTTATCGGAACACTGTTGTTGGCTGCTGTTACCTCGCTGCCAGAAGCCGTCTCTACCATTGCGGCAGTGCGCATCGGGGCTGTTGATATGGCGATCGCCAATATCTTTGGTAGCAACGCGTTTAATATGGTCATCTTCGCCATTCTGATTCGGCCAGTCCACAACCCTTGCTTGGCATGATTGTGGACACGCATGCAATCACGGCCGCATGCGTTATCGTGATTACATCAATAGCCCTGCTGAGCGTTCTCTATCGCGCGGAAAAACGGTGGTGGTTCATCGAGCCAGACGCAGCGTTGATCGCAGTTCTGGTAGTGGGCGCCTTGTTCTTAGTCTACGTCTACGGCCAATACCCGACCCATTGAGGCCCTTTTTAGAGACGACTTGATGCAGGATCACGAGCTTGAGCAGGAAAAGGTTCTGTTGCTCCGGCAAACGCCCTTTCATGGTGGCTGGCCACTTGCCGAAGCGGCGCAACTAGCTTGTTGGCTGGAAGCGACGGCCCCGAAACTGGGCAATGTGCATCCTGGGGCTGCCTTCAGCGACATGCACTTCGGCCACTTCGCGACGAGTGCCATGGCTGTTCGCGCGTCATTTGCCGCACTTGCGGAACTGCCAGCCGCGGATTGGACGGTGGGAAGAGTCGTACTAGAATCCGTGACAGCCACTCAACGCCTGGTTGACTGTAATACCAACCTGGGGACTCTCCTGCTATTTGCTCCACTTGCAGTTGCCTGGTTGCGATTAGAAGCAGGGAGTACAAAGGAACTTGAAATTACCAGGCAGGTGTTGGCGAAGTCCTTCAGTCACTAACGCGCAAGACAGTCGAGATGTCTACCAGGCAATTCGCCTGGCAGCGCCCGGTGGCCTGGGCAAACGTGAATTCAACGATGTGTCTGCCGCACCTCCAGATGACTTACGAGGCCATGCAACAAGCTGCCGAAGTGGACGCGGTAGCGCGGCAGTACACCAACGGATTTGCGGATATATTTGATGTTATGCTGCCTTGGTTTTGGGAGGAGCTCTCGCGCCCAACTGCCGGTGAAGCGATAACCGCCATCCGCCATTTGCAAGTTCGCTGGCTGGCGCATGAGCCTGATGGGTTGATTGTCCGCAAAGTGGGACACAAAGTCGCTCAACAGGTTCAACGGCTAGCCGCAGACCTGTGGATTGAGATACGGGCGGGCGGGCGAATCGACGCGCTGCCGAGCGCCAAACAGCTTGATCAATTCTTGCGATCGGATGGGCACCGGCACAATCCGGGTACAACGGCTGATCTTATTGCAGCCACGCTGCTGGTGGCTCTATTGCTACCCAGTCACGTTTCGCGGCGACGCGCTAGCCAAGTACCAAGTACGGAGTAAGGGAGGTAAGTAACGACTGAGCAATCCAACGAGAATCAGCAATCCACCTGCCCAGGTCCACCACCGCGGTGCGTCATAGCTGGGGTGATGATGCCAAGCCAGATAGACCCAGATGGGCACGAGGATCGGTTCAATTAAGGTCAACGCGGAAGCTTCTAGACTGTTCGTGGTGCGCAGGCCGCGAGCGAACATTAAGTATGGTAGAGAGATTTGAAGAATGCCAAATAGCGCAAGTGCGAAATAAGCATTCCACGAAACGGCTGCTGAACCTGCCGCGGATGCATGTTGCCAAACCCAGGGACTGAGCAATAGCACGGTGGCCAAGTGGTTGAGCGTCATCGACCAGGCCGAATCGACGCCTGGGCAGGCCCGGAGCGCCAGGACGACACCAGCAAATGCCACACCGGAAAGCAAACCCATGGCGGTAGCGTACGGGCTGCGCCCTCCCAGCATTTCCATGGACAGAATCAGCAGTACTCCACTAAGGCAAAATGCCAACATGCGAATATCGGGCATGGTCGCCTTTTCCTTGAGCAACCACAGACCACCCAAGAACACCCAGGCCGGAGCCAGGTATTGGAGCCAGATAGCGTTGGCAGCCGGACCGTGAACCATGGCGGCCATAAACGACCAGACCATGACCGCAAAGCACACGGACATCGGCAACAACTGCCAATGCAGGCTGGGGCGTCGAATCAGCGGGGCAAGTATTAGCACTGCAAAGAAACTTCGCCAAAATGCGAGCATGACGCCGCGCACATCAGCGGGCCAGGCGTCGAACCAGGGAGCTTTTACGAAAAAGCCACTGGTGCTCCACAGCACCGCTGCCAGTGCGATCAGCACTCGACCGCTGGCTACGCTCTTGGATGTAGGAGCAGTATGAGCAGCAACATCGCTGGCTGGCTCGCTGGGGTACGCAACCCCGCTGAGGCAAGCTTCGTTCGACGTCGCTGCTTCGACCAGCTCACTCTTCATTATGAGTCGAGTCGCTGTCGCGCGCCCTTGGACATCGCACTGGTGAGGGCTAACGCAACGCCGGCAATCAGCAGGTTAACTCCCATAAAGACACCCAAGCTAACCAGTGCATGCTTGGTAAAACCATACGAGTGCAGCCCGATGCCAAGTTGATTTGTGCCAAACCACGACCAAGCGGTCACGATGTTACCGAGTACGGCGAGTACGGCAAAACCGCGTTGGCCAACCTGTCGATCCCAGCGGGCGTGCAAGATGAGTGCATTCCAGAGCACAATCATCAGGGCACCATTCTCCTTAGGATCCCAACCCCAGAAGCGCCCCCAGCTATCGTCTGCCCACAGCCCACCGAGTACGGTTCCAATGAAGCTGAAGAAAATGGCAAAACAAAGGATGCCGTAAATCATGCTATAAAGAACTTGCTGCAAGACCTGATCTTCTTTGGGACGTTTGGCTGGTGGATACGCATCGTAGCCGGTGAACAATCGATGCGCCAGCGCCACAATTCCCAACAGCCCGGCCAGGAAAGTCACTGCGTACCCCGCCGTTACGGTAATCACATGCGTCGACAGCCAAAACTGCGTGTCGAGCACAGCTTGCAAAACGTGCATGGAATCAGATGTATCCAGAAAGCGAGCAACACTTAAAGTTGATGCGCCCGCGACGGCTGCAACCAAATTGGCAATGCCTAGTGGGTGGATTTTTTCCAGCACAAGACTGAAGACGACCAATACCCATCCAATGAACACTGCGGAAGAATACAAGTTAATAACGGGAGCTTTGCCAGTCACATAGATCCGCCCAACAATGGCTACGGTGTGGATAATCAGTACTCCGACCAGCAACCAGAACGTGGTACGGCGTAGGAAATCTAGGCGGAACAGGAAGCTTGCAAAGCTCAGTAGGATGGCCAAGATATACAATGCGACACCTTGCATTGTCGGATTGAATTTGTAGAGCCAGCTCTCGGCTGCCGCACTTGGAATTTTTGCGTTTGCCAAAGGCATCGAAGCCAGCAGTTCCTGGTAATCCCCAACTGCTTTGTTGAGTTCCTTCGCATCGTCTGCCCGTACGGCGTCGAGAATGGCAGAAAAACTGAAGATGGCCGGGTTTGGTTCACCGCTTGCCACGCCCATTCGCCTCCCGAGATATGCTTTAAATACCGCCGGACCGTAGGCTTGCCATTTGGCATCGACCAGATTTCGTTCAGTCGCGTCCCCTTCGGGTGGAATGATGGCTGGTGGACCGCCGGCCTCCAAGCGTTGCGTCATGTCAAATGTCTGCATAATGCTTGACATGAAAAGGCGTTCTTCTTCTTCGGTTGGATTTTCACTCAGCTCGGGAAGCCGCGGCATCTGGTAGCTGAACATGAGCAAATCATAGGCATTGAGCGAAGACTGTAACTCAACAAATTTCTTATCGACAAAGTCTAGGTCGTCTAGCTCTTGCTCATTATCGCGCAGCTTCGCGAGCAGCGGCGAAATCTTTTCGCGAAAATCACCCAGGCGGCCATCCAACTCATTGAGCGAATAACGGTGGCCCTTGCGTTCTTCAAGATCGAAATACTGGCGGACATCCGGTGTGTCGATACGTATGATACGGGCGTCGCGAACCCACTCTTGTTGCGCCATTACGCCCAACAGCCACTGACTGGGCTTGTATTCATTTTCCTGCGAGTCAACGACTGCTGGTGTAAATCCAAAAATGGGTTTACTGAAGGTCTGTAGCAGGTTTCGCGCCACCGTATCGACTGGTTTGATCCGGCCTTCATGCTGTACGGGTAGCCTGCCAATAGCAGTCCAATCAACCTCATTGCGGCTATAGGTTTTCGGCCACAACATCAGGCCTGCCACAATGACCGGGAGCGCTAAGCCAGCGATAACTCCAGCGGCAATATGCACGCCATGCAGTGGATTCGGTGCCTTCTTTTCGGCCTTGCTGGTCGCGCGGGAATAGCGATTGGCAAACGTTACAAACGTGCCACCAAAATGGGCGAACATACCAACAAAAACCATCATGCAGGCGACGTAGGGGATGACCCAGCCAGCGTTCTTAACCACTTGTAAACCCGTCGTTTCGATCGTTTCGCGATCATTGAGGGGAATCTTGTTATATCGGCTTTGGTAAAACGTTTCGCCTTTGTAGCGAATCGGATTATTCATCCATGTCTTGCCCTCTTGCGAAGTGTCTGGTTCATCGCGCATGGTAATCACGATTCGCGAGGAATAGTCGCGTGGCGTGTCGGTGCCACTGTAATTAATGCGTTCAACGTCTTTTAGATAGACATCGTACGGCTTACGCACTTGACGAAAGCGAATAGCCATTTCATACGATTTTGAATTGACCGTTACCGGTTCGTAGACGTCTGGTCGCATGCTGGCCGTCAATTGGGATAAATCGTTTCTTTGTTGACTTAGCATCAGAATATCAACCGATTCGTCGGTCTCGCGATCAATAACTTCCACGTAGGCTGACGAAATATTGCGATCATCCATGATCGCCGCACCAAGTGGTTTGTCTTCAATGGCTAACGCTTGCAGTCCATATCCAGCCGTGGCCAGGTTTTCAACCTTGTCGTTCAAGTTCGCCAAATGGCTATTGCGCATCCAGTCAACGATTCGCAGTTTGAATGGCAATTCTGGATCATCGATGACTTCCTTGGTGCGATCTGCGCGACGAATCAGCGCTTCGGGCAATGCATAAACCACGTCTTCCTCTGGGTCGCTACTATCGATGATGACGATTTCAATTTCGTCTTCGATCACCGCCAAGTTGGTCGATGTGCCTTCGGCAAGTCCGATGCGTTGTTCAATTTGCCGATCACCCCACACGAATTGCCCCACCATTAGCAAGCCCACGCCGGCATGGATCAACACATTGCCACCGCGGCGGCCGAATACCATCCATAAACCCGCCAAGACAACAGATGAAGCAATTGTCGCTTGCAACAGTTGCCACACGATGCGCAAGCCCGGATCGTCTAACCGCACCGATTCTCCGCCGGCAAAAATCACAACGCTCAAAGCTAGAAAAACAGCCGCTGCAAACCACACAAAAGCGCGAGCCAGCGATGGCAGCTTGGCCCGTAAGGCATAGCCAAACAAGGCCACTGTCAGGACCACAAAGCCTGCCTTGAGCATGCCCCACAACGTCTCGTACGACACCGGCGGTTTTCCCTGCAAGCCATCGGCAGTGTGCCCCCCAGCGATTACCAATAGCACCAGTCCTAAACCAGCCAGGGCGATGGTCGTTCCGGCAGCTAGCTTGGCACCCTTAGCTTGCACCGAAAACCGCGTTGTCTTGGCGGCGATCAAGTTGATCAACAAAACCAAGCCAATAGTTGCTCCACCAGGAAAGTAGATTCCAATGCCTCCCAAAATCGGCGCATCATGTGGATAGAGCGTAGTTGGCAACAGGATGTCCAGCGGGACGCTGGCGATCCAACAGTTGAAGAACTCACGCTTGACTTGGGCAAGATCCATTTCGTCCTGCGCGAGCGTACCAAACAAGACGATCAAGATGGCTAGGGCAAACATCCACACCGTGATCTTGAGTGAGCCAAGCAGCTTCAAAATCGTGAATGGCAGCGAAGCAGATTGAGTCGAAGTTCGCGAACGCGTGACGTTGGATTGAGAATCAGACCAAGTGCCTGTAGACATGACTAACCTATTTACCACTTGAGTGATTTGAGGAACTCGACAAAGGTGTTACGCTGTGCCTGCACCAGGCTACGCTCACCAGTCATCTTCGCATACAGCGATTCTTGTTCGTTCCAGGGAATGTTGACCACAATGATGGCATCAGAGCTTTCCTCGACCGCCGCATCCACAGCGATCGCATACAACATGGCTTCAGTACCGTTTACATCGATCGCCTCGGCGTCACTGAGCACCTGCTTTTCGTCGTCCTCAGACGCCTCGATGCCCAACTGTCCAAACCACATGCCCAACGAGGCGGCTGGCTTGACGGAAGCTGTGGAAATCGTGACGGTCGCTTGTTGGTCTGCCGTTTCTCCGGCCACAGAGAACGAAGCCTTACGAATGCCTACACCTCCCGCCTGAGACTCTTCGGTCCAACCCTCGGGCACGGAGTAACTCAGTTGCGGAGCGTTTGCGGGTGTCGTCGGTGTGGCTGCGGAGTCTGCTGGCGGTTCCTCGGATTCGCGAGGCGTAGATGGTGGGGCCAGCATCTGATTCATAAACGGAGCATTCATGCCACCTTCAGATTTTTTGCCGACCAGACTTACCAAATACGCCTTGGCATTGCCCCGCGAAAGCTTGGAAACTTCCTCGAGCTCGGGCTTGATGCTTGCCCAATCCTGTGTATTCAGATTCAACTGTCCGCGCCAGCGATTGACGTTGTCGGACACATTGCGTTCCCAACTGGATTCGTCCGTCGTCTTGGCAGGCAATTGCGTGAGTGTCGCGGTTACGCCATCGGCTTCGTGGACAAGTCGCGCGTAGACAATTTGCTGCAAGATCTCGTCTTTCCAACCGTCGCTGAGCTCCCATTGCGGCATGCCGTTCTCAAATCTTAAGCTCTCAACAATGCGACGAAAATCCGCTTCGTACTTCTCCACTTTGTCGGGATCATCCATCAATTTAAAAAACCAGGCACTCTGCTCGTGGGGGATGATCGCACCCAACATGCGCTGGTCTCTAGTGGCAACTTGCTGGGTGGTACGTGATCGCACTACGTCCTTTTTCGCCACTTTGTATTTTCGAATCGATGTGTCGTCCGAACAGCCCGCCAGTAATGCCGCGAGACTCACGCATAGAATGAGAGTGCAGATGATGAACAGTCTGGGTAATGGATACTTACTGTTTGTGGAAGGCATGATGGATTGCTGGTGGTGTGCTAACAAAAGTGAGCGGCAAAGAATTCGTCAGAAAATCGGCGATCTATCTTGGGCTGTCGAGATACAGTCTATTTTACGCGACAAAACCAGTTCTGGGGACAGCATTTGGTGCTGGCTCGTCGGTCGGACGACGAACTCCCCCTAATTCGGCACTAGCAGGCGGGCATATGGTGGCGGGGCGGGGCAAATGGTGGCGACGGGGTGTGCATCGCCAAAAGGGAAGGTGTTGCGTGGGGAGATTATATTCTAAGCGAAAGAATGGACCGAAAGTCTACCTTGATCAAAGATTTCTACCCTTCTCTTTGATTACTCTACTACTGCTTGAATACTTTTTACTTCCAGCCCGTAGTCAAAACTCGAGCTCAAACCCAAACTGAAACCAAGCCGAACCGAAAGTAGGGCCCCCTCAGTAGTCGAGGGCCACGCGTTTCCAAAGTCGATCAATCACCCCAAGCTGAATTCGCTCATTCCAGAGAGCCCGAGCCGAACTACTGTGGCTAATTGACGCGGCGCTGCCATAACATGTCATTAGCTTCGTTGGAGGCACCAGAGTTGGTAGTGCTCGGCAATGCCGCAGGCGAACTGGCTGTACCCGCTCCCCCGCCATTGCCCGAAAAACCAATGCCAGAAACCCCAGGGGAGCCGCCTGGGGCCGGCAGGCTCGATAGTCGGTTGGGGGTTGCGCCGAGCGTTTGACGGGCCAAGAGCTTTTCGCTTTCCGATAGGCGGGCTTCGAGCGTCGAATTGAGCTTTTCCGACTCTTCGCGGCGCTGCCGTTCGGCGCGAAATTCAGTTAACAATCGCTCGTTTTCATTTTGCAACTGCTGAACTAGCTTGGCGTTTCCGAACGAATTACAGCCAACCGTCGGTAGCAACAACACAATTAGAAGCGTCATGGATCGCGCACTGTTCATGATTTCGTTCCTCACGCTCGACTCCTTTCTAGGCTTCGCCTGCCGGGAAACTACCAACTTTGCAATTAGAGTGGTAGAGCGATTCATGGCACCCCTCTAAGGCTAGCTAAACGAGACCAACTGCCCCTAACCGCGCGCGGGGCGGTTGCGAGTCTGCGAAACGACTATACTGCCCCATTCATCCCAGTCATAAATAATTGAATTAACGAAACACCAAGAATTCCAATCAGTTCATTCATGCCGCGCACTAAAAGACGACGCCCCAATTGGCCCTATCGCTTCGCCTGGCTAGCAATGTTGGGTGGTATTGTCGTTTATATCATCGCCCAAACACTAATTGGTGGCATGACGTACGGTCGGCGTAGCTACGGGACCGACTGGGGGTTAGCGCTAGTCGCAAGCTGCCTAGACGCGACGTTTGCGGCTTGGTTCGTGGCAGTGGGCGCTTCGATCGGTAGTTTTCTCAACGTCGTGGCTTTCCGGCTACCGCGCGGTCGGAATGTAGGTGGTCATTCGGGCTGCTTCTACTGCCAGACGCCGATTCGTAGCTCGGACAACGTACCGGTGCTTGCCTGGATCAAATTGCGGGGTAGGTGTCGTACCTGCCGCTTGCCACTATCGATTCAGTATCCGTTGGTCGAGTTCGGCGTGGCGATGGTTTTTCTATTTGTTTACATGACTGAGATTTCGCGAAGTGGTGCCAACCTGCCCGGTGCCGAAGCGTTAGCATCGGGCGGTGGCTTGCTGCGCATGAGAGTCACTACCGATCTGGTTGCTCGATCCCTGACCTACTTGCTAGCCATCAGCGGTCTAATCGCTGCGGCATTGATCGCAGTGCGAAGACAGGTTGTCCCTCTCAAGTTGTTTATGTGGACGATCACACCCTGGCTAGCGGCAGCCTTGATTCGCCCAGAGTTGGTCATCGTGGGCTGGCGTCAGGCGGCCTCCATCCAGTGGGATGTGCAGGTCGGTTGGCTCCCAGATCGTTTGGAGGCCATTACAACCATCATCTGTGGCATGGCTGCAGCTATGGCGGTTGCCCGCCTACTGACTCCCCTGCTCTACCCCAACTTCGATCGAAGGTTGTTAAGTTCCGATGCAGCCACGCGAGCAGCGCGGCAATTTTTAGCAGCCATGGGAGTTGCAGGTGGATTGATGGGTTGGCAAGCCGTTGTGCCTCTAGCTTGGGTTGTACTGCTGACTAGCCTGATCGCCATCGCGGTCTTGCACCGTTTTCGTGAGTCGGCCGCCTTGGGAGATTTGGTGGTGTGGTTATGGCTTGGATTGGTTCTCTTTCGCGCAAGTTGGCGATGGTTGATCGATCTCGGCGAGTTTTTTCTGCCAGCCACTGCGCCGGCTGTAACTTGCCATATCGGTGGCGCAGTCTTGCTTGCGCCACTTGCCATTTTGATCCGCCGTCTGGCAGAGCCTCGTCCCTCGCAGCCTGAGCAACTGACTCAGCGGGCCGATCTCGAATTAGAGGCAGACGACTCGAAGTTAACCGTTGGTAACGTTCCAATGTCTAACAATAACGGCTAGACTACTGAACCGCACCGTCAAACGCAGAAGAACCTCTAACCAAACACGACTCTATAGGAGAGCAGTACATGAAATACGGGATGAACCTGTTGTTGTGGGGAGCTGAAATCAATGATGAAATGTTGCCTACGCTCGAAAAACTAAAATCGATGGGTTATGACGGCGTTGAAGTGCCGCTGTTCAATCTAGATCTCGATTACGCCGGTTGGGGAAAAAAGCTGGATGACTTAGGTTTGCAACGAACTGCGGTCACGGTGCGCAACGTAGACGACAATCCGATCAGCTCGGACGCGAACGTACGCGCAAAGGGAATTGAATTGAACAACAAGACGCTCGATTGTTGTGCCGCCATGGGCGCGCAAACATTGTGCGGTCCCTACCACTCCGCGATTGGACATTTCTCGGGAGCCGGCCCGACGACCGACGAATGGAAGTGGGGCGTTGACAGCATGCGGTCCGTTGCTGAACACGCTGGTAACGTGGGCGTTATGCTGGGGGTCGAAGCGCTCAATCGTTTCGAGTGTTATCTTCTAAACGCTCACCGTGATTCAGCCAAGTTTGTACGCGAAGTTGATCATTCGTCCTGCCGAATGATGTATGACACGTTCCATAGCAATATTGAAGAAAAAGATATCGTCAGCACGCTAGAAGATATCAAGGACGTGTTATGCCACATTCATATTAGCGAAAATGACCGCAGCACGCCTGGTAAGGGAAATGTGCAATGGGAACGGAATTTCACCGGCATCAGCAAGATCAAGTATGACGGCTGGCTTGTGGTCGAAGCGTTTGGGCTGTCCCTGCCGGAGCTCGCCGCAGCTACCAAGATTTGGCGTCGCATGTTCGATGACGAACTTACTTTGGCGCAACAGGCACTGGAATTCATGAAGTCGCAGGTCGCCCAGTACTGCAGCTAGCTGGCTTAAGAATCCTTTTCCGCGCGGACATCAGCATGGTGCGCGCATTTGTTGTGCGCGTAACATTTTTCTGCAAGTCTACCTCGATCATTCTCCCGATGCAGTTTGATTCCAGTAGATCTTGACGTTGTGAGTGGCTCGGCCGACGGCGACGATATCTTGGTCGCCGTCGCCATCCAAATCCGCGACGGTCAAGTCTTCGATCGCTACGCCACCGGGATCGACCAAGTAGCGTTGCCACGAACCGTCGGATTGTGGGTCATAGATCCTTAGTCCACGTCGATGCTGGGCATTCTGATCATCACGGATACCGATGATTAATTCTTCATCGGCATCGTCGTCTAAATTGGCGCAGGCGACGGCATGCCCCCAAGCCAAATTGTCGTCAATAACTGTCCGAGGCCATAATTCGTCGTTGTCTTGCCAGTTCTGCGGAGCGACGTACACGACCACTTTATCACCGTGCCAGGGTTCAATGGTCGCGAGGTAGTCGCGGTTGGAAGACAGTTGACCGTGACGTATTTCACTCGCGCCGCGTTTGGGAGCCGCTTCGTCTTGTCCGGCACCCAAACGGCGCAGTGATACGCGGGTCGGCGTGTCAAACTGCAACCAGGTAGCGCCTTCGTAGCTGGCCGTTACCAAGTCTAGCTGGCCGTTTCTGTCCAAGTCGGTAACGTCAAAATTGTGCATGACATGCATTTCTTCAGTCAGCACTCGTCTACCCCAAGTTTCGGAAGTAGGGTCTTCGGTCGGAGTAAAAGCGAGCAGCCGAATGCCTACTTGATCGAAGCCTGGGCCGCGCGAACCACGGCCTTTGAGTGGTGCTACCACCAAATGTACTTTCCCATCGAACTCAACCCAATTCATGCGGTGCGTGGTAGGTTCTTCGGCAATCTGACGATAGATCCACGGGCCGGTGGTAGTTTGCTCAAGCCAGCCGATCGTGCCGCCTGAGTCCGAGTTCCCAAATTGCCAGTCAGCGCCCAGCGCTAGATCCACACGTCCGTCAGCATTGACATCATGCGGAGCGAAACACACATTGTCGAACTTGGCATCTGGCGTTGCGTATATTACATGCTCTGTCCAACTGGGGTTTTCCAACCACAGCACCCGTTTACTGTCCACGATGGCAATGTCCAACTTTTTGTCCGCATTTATATCGACGGCGCGCACGGCATAACCAACTTGCAATTCAGTCGCTAGTTCCACTGCGTTAAATGCAAAGGGTTCAGCGGCGCAGACAAAAACCTGCTGCAGCGCAACGACCGATACACCAAGTGCCCAGCGCAGACGAACGAATTTCGATAACATATTACAAATCCTCTTTTACTTAAATTTGTATAACTCAGTGTATCAAAGTCACTGCGTCGCTACTTCATCAGAGAAAAATTCATGGACTTATCGCTTATCGCGAGCAAACTCCCCAATTGTCGCGCAGACGACCTCGCCAGTGTGGCCCAAGTGGCAATTGAGCTGGCGCGAGCCATCCAAATTCGAGCGAAACAGTTACAAACGCCCGCTGAGCGCCGGCAGCAAGCGGAATTGGATCGGATGGTTCAACATCCACAGGATAAAGCCACGTTAACTCAGATGACCGATCAGGCCTTCCGTAGCGACTCCGCCGCCCGCTCCGTCGATCAACTGGTACACATCTTGGATGTACAAGGTATTCCGAGATTCTTCAGTCCATTGGACCGGACGATGTTGCGTGGCTTTCAGTCGTTCGGCGAATACCTGCCAGGCGTGGCCGTGCCGTTGGTCAAGGACAAGATGCGCAAAGAGACCGCTAACGTCATATTGCCAGCCGAAAAAGAAATGCTGCAAACACACTTGCGGGCGCGGCGTGACGAAGGCGTACGGATGACGTAAATTTCCGGCGAGGCGATCCTCGCGAGGAGGAAGCTCGGTGCCGCTGTTTGAGTCGTATTTAGCCGCATTGCAATTGCCAGAAATCGATGCGATGTCCGTCATAAATTTCGACGCTCTATTCTCAGATTTGCCAATCGCTCGGCGACAGACGATCCGCCGCATGTTTCAGATCGTCTAGAGTTGCTGTACCTTGCTGCCCAACGCAATCACTTTGCCAAACGCGATGGCAGCCAAGTCACCAAGTTTGTGTACCTTGACATGGAAGAGTACCGCGACATGGAGCTGACCGCGCAGGTCTTCATGCAAACTCTTGATCGAGCGGGCATGGAACAGGTCCGAGCTGGGATCGCCTTGCAAGCCTACGTGCCTGACAGTTTTCTCGTGCAGCAAAAAATTACGCAATGGGCCAAGCAACGCGTCGCCAACGGAAAATCGCCAATCGTAATCCGGCTCGTTAAAGGAGCAAACATGGAAATGGAGCGAGTTGAGGCTTCCCACCGTGTTTGGCCACAAGCTCCCTATACGACCAAGATCGATACGGACGCAAATTACAAACGTATGGTCGTGTACGGCTTGCAGTCCGAAAATATTGCCGCAGTGCGATTGGGCATCGCCAGCCACAATCTTTTCGAAGTAGCCTTTGCCATCGTCTTAGCCGCAAAACTAGACGCATTACAACATTTGCAGTTCGAGATGCTCGAAGGTATGGCGAATCATCAGCGCCGAGCTTTGCTCGAAATTGTTGATAACCTTCTGCTCTACGCACCTGCCTGCAAGCAAGATGACTTCATTCACGCGATTGGCTATCTCGTGCGGCGAATGGATGAGAATACCGGCCCAGATAATTTCTTGCGACATGCCTTTAAGATAGAGGTGGACAGTCCCGATTGGAAAAAGATGGAGAAAATCTTTCTCGATTCGATGGCACGCATCGAAAGCGTGTCCGCCGCACCGCGCCGTTCACAGGATCGGAGACAACCGCCAGAGCCAGTCAATGCACCGGAGGACTGGCGTGTATTAATCAATGAGCCTGACACCGACTTTTCTCTCGAAGCCAATTCGGTGTGGGCGCACGAAATCGTGGCGACCTGGGAACCCCGTTGTGATGCGGCCGCTACCAATATCGCCAACGCGATCGCCGGACAGGACGTCACGGGCGATGGTACGTTGGTGGAATCGATGGATCCCTCGCGACCAGGCGTCATTGTCGCCCGGTATCATCAGGCCTCGGCGGACCAAATACGCCGTGCCGTTGAAACTGCTAAAAGTGATCCCGGCGAGTGGCGCGGCATGTCGCCTCATGATCGTTACGCATTGCTACGAGAAGTTGCGCAGAAGTTGCGACAACGCCGTGCAGACCTGATCGGTGCCGCCATGGCTGACGCGGGAAAAACTGTCTTGGAAGCCGATCCCGAAGTATCTGAAGCCATTGACTTCGTTGAGTTCTACGCAAAATCGGCACTTGAAATTCAGCTTCAACCCGCGATCGGCGCGCGGCCAGTCGGTACCGTCGTCGTCATCAGCCCCTGGAATTTCCCCATTGCAATACCTTGTGGTGGAGTCGCCGCAGCACTGGCTGCTGGAAATACCGTCATCCTCAAACCCGCTTCCGATACGGTGCTGCCAGCGCGAATTCTGTGCGAGTGCTTTTGGGCGGCTGGCGTATCACGCTCGGCGTTGCAATTGGTGGCCTGCTCGGGCGCAGACGCCGGTCGCTACTTGTTAGCCGATCCAGGCATTGGCTGCGTTATCTTGACCGGCGGGACAGAAACGGCGCGACGCATCTTGGCTGCCCGACCTGCTATCCATCTCCTCGCCGAGACGGGCGGTAAGAACGCTACCATCGTTTCCGGCCTGAGCGATCGCGATTTGGCAATCAAGAACGTTCTGCACTCTGCTTTTTCGCATGGCGGCCAAAAATGCAGTGCAACCAGTCTGCTGTTGCTCGAGCGCGAAGTCTACGAAGACAGGGACTTTCGCAGTGCCCTAGTCGATGCGATTGAAAGTTTAACCGTTGGCTCGGTATGGAATCTAAAGACCAAGTTGGGACCATTGATCCGCCCGCCCGAAGGCGATTTGCTCCGCGGTTTGAAGGAGTTGGAAGCCGGTGAGTCTTGGGCGTTGATGCCAGACTGCCGCGATGAAAACCCCTGCCTGTATTCACCCGGTTTGAAATGGGATGTCCAGCCCGGGAGCTTTACTCACTTGACTGAGTTGTTTGGACCTGTCTTAGGCGTGATGCCCTTCCGTGACCTGAACGAAGCGATCGAGCTGGTGCATCAAACCGGATATGGACTAACGAGTGGACTAGAAAGTCTTGATGATCGTGAACAGGAAGTGTGGTCATCACGCTTGGTCGCTGGCAATCTTTATATCAATCGTCCGACAACTGGCGCGATCGTCTTGCGACAACCTTTCGGCGGGATGGGGAAGAGTGCCTTTGGTCCAGGGATCAAAGCTGGTGGTCCCAACTACGTCGTTCCGCTAATGAAATTTCCCTCGATCCATGACGCTGAAATCAACGTCGCTGACGGAGTCGAGAATATGGACAGGGCCCCGGACTTGGAACCTTTGTCAGTGTTTTGGCAACAACTCCACGCCCGCCGTAGTGAAGCGTCGCGCCGCGTTACTCAGCAGCTAAGCGATTCAGACTTGCAGCGACTGCTGCTCGCATTGCTCGACTACGATCAATTTGCCTCACTCGAAATTCGTCAAGCGCACGATACACTGCGATTGATCGGTCAAGATAACGTCCGGCGATATCAGCCGATGACCCATATTCGCATTCGAGTTTCCGCACAAGATTCCTGGTTAGAGATCATCGCTCGGGCCGCCGCGGTAGTCGCTGCTGGCGGTCGCGCTACGATTAGCCACGCCCCCGACGTGCATGAAGCCGCCATTGAAGCACTCGAAGAACTGACCGTCGAGTGGGCAGGTGATATGGAGTTCTTGGAAGAGAGCGACGCGGAGCTAGTCGATGCGATTCGCCTGGGACAAGTCGATCGTGTGCGCTACGCGCATGGCGAAGTACCATTGTCGATTCGACAAGCCGCCGAGGAGCAATTTATCTACGTGGCAGACGCGCCGGTCAGTTTTTGTGGTCGCGTCGAATTGCTGTGGTACGTGCGCGAGCAAAGCCTCTGTCATGACTATCATCGCTATGGGAATCTCGGATTCCGCGCCAACGAAACACGCCAACCACCAGCCTAGGCCCAAAGATCAGCCGTGTGCGGGAGCTGCTGCGGTGCTGCTGAAAAGACTCCCGACCCTCTCCATGGAGATCGTTAGTCCCACCAAAAACCGAATGTCCGCTCCGTCTTCAGCTCGTCAGCAAATTCGCTGATGTCTGCGAGCTCGGCGGATTCCAGCGCAAGCTCCGGGCAAAACTCGAGCATGTCTTTGGCTAGTTCCATTGGCCCTTGGACCTCATTTAGGAACTCGCCCTCCATGCCATCGTGCGTCGCTGCGAGTAGCCTAAAGGGATTACGCTCCTCCATTTTCTGCAGCCATTCAATCACATCTCGAGTATCGTGGCCAAAGTTGTTTCCGTTGGTCCCGATGCTTCGAAGTGCCACGTACTTGTCGAAAGTCGGAAACAACAACAATGTGCAATGATCCTCGAATAGGAAATCATTCCTTATCAACAGAAATCCCTCGTCTTCAATCTCCCTTGCAAATTTACGGAAAAGGACGCCGGCTTGATCGGACTCGCTGTCCCGTGGCGGAGCCTCGCCGTAATAGGCTGCGAGTCGCGCGGCGAGTGAAGTCTGGTGAAACCGCAAGACTCCTGCGCGACGCTTCCAGGCCGTCCCTTTGCGGCGAAAGATCTGTCCTACCTTCTCTGCGACTTTGATAAAATCAGGAGATTCCGCAGCCTCTGCGAGTTCTCGGGTCCGTGCGGCAGGTGGCTTCTCGTGGGGAGACTCATCCAGGCCGAGGTGCTCCAAAACCAACTTCAGATTGGCGGATCGTTCACTACGTAACTTCTTGAGAAGCTTTTCTCGCGTTTGTGCGTCAATCTCAAGGCGTACACCGCTATCAAAACATGCCTTGAGTACTCGTTTGGTTGAGTTGGACGCGATTTCGGCAATAACTGGAGCTCCTGTCACACCGCTGGCCTGAGGGTCGGCGCCAGCGCGTAGAAGCATCTTCGTGATTTTGACCATCAGATTTGGATGGGCCAGAAGTGGCCTTGCTCCAGTCGGCGATTGGAAATTGACGTCAGCGCCTCGTTCAACAAGCAGCTGCACCAAGTCGGGATTGTACTCCCAAACTGCGCACATCAGAGCCGATCGACCGTGACTATCGACTTCATCAACTGGATGTCCGCGGTCCAGCAACTCGACAACGGCCTCTAAATCACCGTTCCCGATTGCTCGAATTAGAGGGCTTGGATCGCTCAATAAATCATACATGTGAATTCCTCGCGAAGAAGTCAATTTCGACAATTCGCTGCGTTCTCAACTTCAATGGGATTTGGAATTATCAGGGATTCACGGAGCAATCAGTCCCACCCAGTGGAGGCGCGGTACCAGAGCCATCGGCATTCTGGAGCTTTCTGTGCATTGCTGGTTGCCTAGGAATCTCACGCCCCGGACGGCGAGTCAAGGCACGAAGTCATTGCGACGATTTCTAGCGGTTAAGACGTCTCATCAAACAGACAACCCAGCTCGTCAATGACCTCGGCGGCGGCTTCTTCCATGACGTAATGTCCTACGTCATCAAGCCGCCGCACTTTAGCGACGGGCAATAGCGCTTGCAGGCGCGACAAGCATTCTGGACGAAAACACCAGTCCTTCATGCCCCATACTATTCGCGCCGGTCGATCAACAAATATCGCAAGCCCTTGTTCTATTCGTGTCAGCAGTTCCCACGTCGGATGACTGCTGCGACGCGGAATGTCTTGCACAAAACGAGCGATGGCAATCCGAGAATTCCAGTCGTGGTAGGGAGCAATTAACCCAGCCGCCACCGCCTTGTCGAGCTTCGGCAAGCGGTACAGAGTCATCGTCAACGCAGCGCGCGCAAATAGGTTTAATCCTCGCATACCCCAGTTGCCGAACCAGGGTAAGCGACAGGCGGCGATGCGCCACGGTACGTACGGTGGCGGAAATGCCGCCGTATTCAGGAGCATCAAACGCTTGATACGCGTCGGATGCTTCAGCGCCGCTCCCAACCCAATGGCTCCGCCCCAATCGTGTACCAGCAGAGTGATGTTTCTCAGATCAAGTTGTTCGATGAATCGCGCCAAGTTGCCGACGTGCTGTTCGAGCGAATAGTTGTATTTCTGAGGTTTGTCGCTCAACCCACAGCCAATGTGATCGACGGCTACAACATGCGCGCGGTCAGAAAACTGCTGTAATACCTCGCGATAGGTAAACGACCAAGTCGGATTGCCGTGTACGCACAGAACGGTATCACCAGTATCCGGTGATTCGCCCTTGCTGACATAATGCATACGCAATTTGTCAGCTGACGTCTCCGAACGCGGAATCTCCAAGAATTGAGATTCGAACGGATAGAGTGCTTTCCAATCTGCCATGAATGCTCGGTTTAATATTTTGTCTCACACGCGGTCACAACCGCATGGCAAGTCTATGGGATATTGTTGGTCTGGGAGAACCCATCGTGCAACCGCGCTATTCGTTACAGATCGTGCAGTTGGCCGAGGAGTATACCTGCAATCGCTCGATCTGTCGCCAGGAGTTAGCCATCCTCGGCAGACGCTTGAATTAGAATTAAAGCATGCTATTCTCAGGAAATTCGCTCTATCGCAGGTCAGTTGTGTTTTGCTGCGGGGCCTTGGCTGCCCTGTGCGCGGCCATCCTGCCGTCCCATCGGTGTGCCGCTCAAGCGCGAGGTGCTATCTTCATCGACTTTATTGAGGAGGGTACGGACGACTTGCTGCCATGTCGGGTACAAGTTCGTGACGCGCGAGGCCGCGCCGCTCGCCCGCGTGGCGTGCTGGTGCAAGGTGAGTGGAGTCTAATCGAAGGCACGCTGGAATTCCGTGGTCGAGAAGGCGACTACACTTACCAAGTCGCCCATGGTCCGCAGTTTTCCCCAGGTTCAGGCGGATTCAAACTCGATCGGAACGCAACGGCGCAAGACGCGGTGCAGTTGAAGCGGCATGCTAGCTTGGATGCCGAAGGCTGGTACGGTGGCGATCTGTTGTCGCACGTCGAGCCCGACAAGACGTTACGTTGGCTACCCGCCGAGGACTTGACGATGGCAGCCGTCGTTTGCCAGAAATGGTCGCCAGAACGGGAATCGGCGACTGACGAGCCAGCCGCCGATGCCACGCGTCAAGTTGCAGCTTCGCGTTGGACAAATGATGCGAGCTACCACGACTCGCGGCCCGGCAGTGGATTGATCATCCATCATTGGCTTCCCCCTGCCCAAGTTCCCGACTCGCTACCATCCAGTCGTCTGCTCGTGTTGGCAAAGCAGCAACCACCCCCACCAGGGCAATTACCAGTACACGTTGAGATCCAAAAACTGTGGGCGCGCGACGTACCGATCTGGTTGGCTTCCGAGCGCATCGATTCCATTCAATTGCTCAGTTCACACATCACACTGGACGGCGAAACGCAGGAACAAGTCAATCCGCTGGAGGTCCCCGAGGGTAGGTTCCGCGGCCCTACCGGCCCAGGCAAGATGGTAGAACGCATCTACTGGCAGCGCTCGAGGCTGGTCTTCGCATTCCGCCGACTGCCGGCAGCGGGTTCGGAGAGACGTCGTCACCGCTGGGGACAAACCGCGTCTATGCAGCAATTGCTGCCAGCGATTATACGAAAGTTAGTGCCGGTGTTAGTCCGGCCCGATGGTGGGAAGCAGTTCGCGCCGGTCGCAGCTTTGTTACCAGTGGACCACTGCTGCGAACCACGGTCAACGAGCAATGGCCAGGGCATGTATTCAGTATTCCCAGCGACGGCCAGCTGACTTTAGACATCGCCCTGACACTAACGGTAGCGGATCCCGTGGAATACTTGGATGTCATCTTCAACGGAGAAACCCTGTATCAAGCGCGTTTGGACGAATATGCAAAACAGGGTGGTCGCATTCCACCGCTCAAAATTGAGGAGAGTGGGTGGTTAGTCATCCGCGTCGTTACCGAGCGACAGCACACATACCGCATCGCCAGTACAGCTCCATATTACTTCGAGGTCGCCGGGCAGCCGAGAATCAGTCGCAGTGCTGTCGAGTACTTTACACGATGGCTGGAGAAGTCGGCCAAGCAGATCGAGCAAGGCGATAACGCTTCACAGCTGTCCGCAGCGCCATTCGTACAAGCCGCCCGCGAATTCTGGCAACAACGGCTGACACAGGCTACCCGCTGAGTGAAATCCAGTAGCCTAGGCTTTAGAAATAGATCGCTATTCGCCAGTTCTTACATCTTCGGTTTGCAAGATGACCATGCGTTGGTAGTGACCGCCGTGTTCGATCAGTTGCTGATGCGTGCCACTCTCGACGATTCTGCCTTGGTCAAGCACCAGGATTAGGTCGGCATGGGTAATCGTACTCAGACGGTGGGCGATGACAAACGCGGTACGACCTTTGAGAAGTCGCGCCAGCGACCGTTGAATCAGCCGCTCGCTTTCGCTGTCAAGATTACTCGTGGCTTCGTCCAGGATTAGGATGCGTGGATCAGCCAGGATAGCGCGGGCGATAGCCAGACGCTGTCGCTGTCCACCGCTGAGTTTCACGCCACGCTCGCCGACCCAGGTATCAAAACCATGGGGCAATGCCTCGATAAATTCGCGGGCCGCAGCAGCTTCAGCGGCCTCCACGATCGCTTCGTGTTCAGCACCGCGTCGTCCATACGCGATATTGTCGCGCACCGTACCATCGAACAAGAACACATCTTGCTCGACAACTCCGAGCAACCGCCGATAAGGTGCCAATTGGATATCGCGCACGTCGCGACCATCTAACTCAATCAATCCTTCGCTGGGCTCATAGAATCGGGCCACTAGATTACACAAAGTCGTCTTACCAGCCCCGCTACGACCGACGAGCGCGACGGTAGCACCGACGGGAGCCGTAAAGGAAATATCGTGCAAGACGTTCTGTTCCGCGCCAGGGTAGCGAAACGATACACCTGAGAATTTGACTTCACCCAGCACCGCGCCGCGAGAGACCTCGATGGCACCCGGGTTTCCCTTGAGCTCGGTTGCTTCGTCCAGTAAGTCAAGCACACGATCGAGTCCAGCCAGATTATTTTGAAAGGACATGGCCGTCGAAGCGATCGATGCGATAGGCCCGAGCAGCATCGTCAAGTAAACCAGGAACATCATTAAATCGCCAAGCGTCAGATCTTGGTTCAGAATTTGCCAACCGCCGTAAAGTAGCAGGCCGGTAGATGCCAGCGGGATGATCACTTCCCAAACGATCTCAATGATGCGGGTTGACCACCACACCATGAGCTGTTGACGCGCCAGTAAGTGCGTCCCGCGAGTGAATCGGCTGGATTCGCTCTTGTCGCGTGCGAAGGTCCGGACGACGCGAATTCCCCCAAACGTCTCGGTCGTCGATGCGTCGATCTGTTGCCGACGCGAACGGATGTCTTTGTACAGCGGTCGCACTCGATAGATCCAGGTGCGATGCGTGAGCCAGACGGCTGGCAACAACAGCAAACCGCCCAACATCAACCGCCAGTCGACGAGCATAAGTACCGCTAAGCTGCCCAACAATTGGATAATTGCTTGCCACGGGTTGTACAGCATATTGAAGATCAGATCGGCTACTCCGCCCGCATCTTCACGAATCAAGCTGGTGGCTCCACCGCTTTTTAGCGCCTGAATCCGATGCAGCGGCAGATGCATTGCGTGTTCAAAGACGCGACGGCGAAGATCGGCTTGAACCAAGTTGACCGCCTTGGTGGCATACCAGCGCCCGTACAAATGAATGCCGGTTCGCAGCAGAGTAATCCCCGCGACAGTCACGGCGATGATCCACAACAAACCCATCCGCGATGTGCTTGGTAGGTACCCGGCCAACCAACTGGGCATTGGCTGAGGTGGTTCGGTCAGTACGTAGTCGATGGCGAACTTGGTCCCCGCTGGCGGTAGCAGGCCTAGCAGCGTCGAGATGGTCAGCGTGAACAGCGCGATGATGACTTTGCCACGGTGATCGGCAAGCTGCTTCCAGAACTGGGATAGTAGTTGCCAGAAGCCGCGAGATCGCTCCTTGCTCTGCCCATGTTTGGTTGGGTCGCTTGGGGCATCGTGCGGCTCTTTTCTCTCGCGCCGCGCAGCGACTTCACGCAAGTAATCAGCATAGCGCCGGCGGCTGGTCGGTTGCGACATGGGCTGGAACGCGGCCTAAATGCGAGTGATGATCGTGTCTGTATCGAATCGAACTTTCTTCGCTGTCGCTTGAGGGTCTTCAGTATGACGATATCCGACGGCGCATCCCACTACGGTCTTATAACCCGTGTCTTCCAGTCCAAGCAAGGCGTCATATTCGCTGGCGACAATGCCTTCCATAGGACACGTATCAATGCCCAGCATGGCAGCAGCGATCATTAACTGCCCCAGCGCGATGTAAACTTGCCGCGCATTCCAGTCCAAGTGTGAATCCATCTTTTCGATCGTTGACACTAAGACTTGACGATAGCCACTCATCGCATCGACCTGTAGGCTGCGAGTCCTTACGACCGAACTCATAAAGCTGTCGACATAGTCCGCATCCATGGTTTCTTTGGCCGCCAGGACAACCATGTGCGAACAATCTTGAGGCTGTTTTTGGTTCCAAGAAATGGCCGGCAATTTGGCTTTCGTCGCTTCGTCCGTGATGACAATGAACCGCCACGGTTGCAGGCCATAACTGCTGGGCGTAAGAACGAGCGCCCGTTCGATGGCCTGCCAGGTCGCGTCGTCGATTTTGCGATCTGCATCAAAACGCTTGACCGCATATCGCCATGTCAATTGCTCGAGTAACTCGGCCGGAGTGATGATTGCCATAGGGACAGTTTCTAATGCTTCGGAATTCATTGATTAGGAGGAGACTCATAACTCTTGATCGTTACGAGAACCAGATCCTAAGGGTACCCCGCGGGTGGCAATCAGTACAGGAGGAATCCGTGGCGGCGACGCTGAAAGTCATCGACATCCTGGGCCGCTTTTTTCAATATGTCAGGCAAACTGGCGCCGTCAATCACAGCCTGAAAGACTTCCTGATTGCCTAGCAAACGATTGAAACTCTTGGTTTCCCATTGATCTGGATATAGGCTTCGCAACCGACTGGCCAGCTCGAGCCCAATCTGCACCGGCTGCAGTGTCTCACGATTGGTAATCGCTATGTTGACGCCAGAGCAGAGCTGGTTGGCGAATTTGCTGCTAGTCGGCGTGAATTCAATAGGCACAAAGACGCAGCCGGGAATGTAGCGGGCATTTAAGTCTGCGGCCAATTGCCGACCATCAATCCATGGGGCTCCCAGAATTTCAAACGGCGTGTCTGTGCCACGTCCCACAGAGACATTGGTCGTTTCAAGCAGTCCAACACCTGGGTAGAGTAGAGCTTGCGTCAACGAACGCATGTTGGGCGACGGATTGACCCACGTCAAATTGGTTGATTCCCAGAAATCCTCGCGATTCCAACCTTCGCAACGAATGATCTCCAGATCTAGATTTAGCTTTAACTCAGAAGCTAGCATTTTGGCAAGCTCGCCGGTCGTCATGGCATGTCGGACGGGAAGACGGTGCACGCCCACAAAAGACTCGCTTCCAGCGTCAAGCATTGGGCCAGCGATATCGACGCCATTAATCGGGTTCGGGCGATCCAGCACGACAAACCGCTTGCCTTGTTCGGCAGCCGCGCGCATGGCTTCGTGCATGGTAGAAATGTAGGTGTAGAAACGAGTGCCAATATCCTGGATATCGAACACGAGTGTATCGACGGAGGCCAGCATCTCAGGAGTCGGCTTGCGCGTCTCACCGTACAGACTGAAGACTTTCAATCCAGTAGTCGCGTCCGCACTGTCTTCCACTTTGGCTACATCCAACTTACCTTCGAACCCATGTTCAGGGCTAAATAACGCCACCAGGCTTACCTCCGCGGCGGCGTGCAGCAACTCAGCCGTAGTTTGGCCCGCGCGATTTCGACCAGTATGATTGGTAATCAAGCCCACGCGTTGGCCTGCGAGCTGACGAAACTGCTCTCGTTGCAAGACATCAATACCCGTCAACACAGGCACAGCCCGTGGATCGTCTTGGTGGTTTGTCGTGATTGCGGCAGCAACCACATTTACAATCTGTCCGGCCAAATGATTGACGCTTCCCTTACCAGTCGGATGAACGCGATTGCTCAAAAAGATAAAAAATAAATCTAACTCGGGATCGATCCATAACACGGTACCAGTAAAGCCTCCGTGGCCAAAAGCGGCAGACGATAGCATGTCGCCACGATTGCTAGAGTAACCCGTTTGCTTGTCCCAACCCAATCCGCGAGTACCGCTAGAGACCGGGTACGCGAGAGTCATCGTGGCCAATGTGCGTGGCGCGTACTTGCACGATCGTCCCATCATCGAGCGTAGCCCGTCCATCGTCGAGCAACGCTTGGGCGTACAGGGCGATGTCTTGTGCTGTAGAGAACAAACCTGCATGACCAGCAATGCCACCCAATGCGTAGGCTCGAGGATCATGAACTTCCCCCTGCATCCACTGATCATTTCGCCTTTCTGTGGGAGCTGCTCGCCGTTTCAGTTCGTCGTTGGGTAGATAACCGGTTTCGCGCATTCCCAGTGGTTGGAAGATCTCGCGCTGAGAGAATTCGTGCACGTTCAGCCCTGACACACGGTGAACGATTTCTGCGAGGACGATGAAATTGACGTCCGAGTACTTGAATGTCGTACCCACGGGTGCTACCAGGTCCAGTTCGCAAATGCGCTGCCAAGCCACTTCTGGCCCCGCTTCGTAGTCTTTCAAGGCGTTGTCGGGAATCAAGCCACTTTGGTGCACCAGTAGGTCATGGACGGTAATCGCGTCCTTGCCTTGCGGCGAAAACTCAGGCAAATAGTCAACTACTTTAGCGCCCAACCGAACTTTTCCGCTCTCTACCAACCGCATAATGCTCGTGGCGGTGGCCATGGGTTTGGTAATCGAGGCCATATCAAACACAGTATCGGTCGTCATCGGGTCTGGATTGGGCTGAGTTCGACGATGACCAAACGCTTTGAGGTACGCCACTTTACCTTGGTGACCGATGCAGACCACGCAGCCTGGCATTTTCCCATTCTCGATGCCCTCCGAAACAATGGAACTAATCTGATCGAGTCGACTGGAATCCAGCCCCACGCTTTCGGGCGGTACTTGCTTAAGCTGACGCGGCAAAGTTTGTTGAGCAGCGGCTGTGCCTAAGAGTGAGATGAGTGACGCAAGCAGTATTCCGAGAAGGAATGCTGGGGAGGATCTAGTGGCGGAACTGGCTGGTGAGGTCATAGGCTAGGCAGTGCGACATATGATAGGAATAGGAGGTGGATGGACATTTCGGGCTTAGCCGAATCAGCGAATTGGGTTATATTGCAGCGTGACTTAGGCAGGAATCTTTCATTTTACACGGAAAGTACAACTGTGGCGCGTAATCGAAATAGTCGCAATTTCACTCGCATTGATCGCAACACTCTGCGGACCTTCTTGACATCATTCGGTGGAGAGCATTCGTCGTTGGCCGCTCTCAAAAACATCGTCAAGGCGAATATGAACGACGATGGTATGCCTGACGATTATGAGACGCGATCTAGGGAATTATCTCAGTGGACCAATCACTTTGTCGATGCTTATAACAAATTCCTCAAGTCTGGAAACTATCCACCCTACCGCTCCTATGACAGTTTTACGATAACGGGCGTGTACGAAGACCGGACCATCACGGCGGAATGCAGATCCGGCGCAGAAGCCTTCCAACTGTTCGTCCAAGCCACTAGCAGTACAAAGTTTGTTGCAAGTTGCAATTGCGAAGGATTTAAAGAGAATAGTTGTAGCCACGTATTTGAGTTCTTGGACAGAGTCACTGATAGCCTAAGTGATGACGACGACGTACTAGCGCAGCGTATTTTTGATGGCAGATTCGATAAAGAGAAACCGCCGCTGGCCACGTTTCAGTGCAATCCCAGAAACAGGATTCTGCGGCTGATTTCGAATTTGCCCAGTAGCGCGAGCGAAGTCGATTTGTCAGACGAACTTGCAGCTCTACCACCAATCGCGTTGCAGGCTCAGTCACGCGTCGCATGGAACGTGGTCTTAAAGAATTCGTGGTTGGAGGTCTTTCCAATCCTTCAACAACCCAAGAAGCGTGGTGATGGCTGGACAAAAGGCCGCCGCATTGCTTTGGAAAGCCTCCATGGCCATTACCATGCGATGAGTGTGCAAGATCAGGCAGTAGATGCGTTGATCTGCATGGACGGCTATGGCTACCAACGCAAGCAAGTACTGCCTGCACACCAGGCGATCGTTGCCTTGGTTGGTGCACCCAACGTGTTCTTTCAAGATCAACCCGTAGAAGTCGACTCAGGTGGTGCCAATTGGGTATTTCGCAAAAATGCGCAGCAGTGCTGGTTAGAAGCTCGTAACGCACTGGGTGGCTCGAGCGCCTATTGTTTGGCGGGCCAGGTTTTTGTCCATATTCAGCCACACAATCAGCGGATTTCGATAAGCGAGTTGAGCGAACCACAGTTGAACTGCGTCAAAGCAGTGTTGAAGCTACCCAAAGTGCCCTTGGAATTCGAAACTGATGTGCTCGAGTTAACACAGCGAATTCAGCCATTCTTGGATGTCCAGCTCCCCGAGACGATGGCTGGAAACGTCATCGAGGAGGATTACCGCCCCGTTCTCTTGTTGCGGTCCCAGGCGGACGGCACACTGGACTATGGAATTCGCGTCCGCAATACCAAGGGACTGTTGCTCAAGCCAGGGCTCGGGCGAATGCTGCGAGCCGACGAGGTTGATGGAAAACCCGTGCAAGTTGTACGCTCAACTGCACGGGAACGTCATATCTGCCAGAACATCAGTGAAACGTTCAATCTGCCTCCTACCATGGATGGCTCGATCCGCGATTTCGAAGTCGCCTTGAATCTCATCGAACGATTGCAAGAGGCGGAGGAAACGAATGTCGAAATCCTGTGGGACAAATCTTCTGAGAAACCGTTAAAAGTGTTGGGGGCGGTTTCTTCTAAGAACGTTAGCGTTGGCATCACCAGTCGTCGCGATTGGTTCCAACTCTCAGGCTCGTGCAACTTCGGCAGTGAGTCGATGGATCTGACGGACCTACTCAGCGGTTTGCAATCGGCCGGCGTTGGCGGGCTGCGCGGCGACTATGTACGTTTGGGCGACAAAGGATGGGCAAAAATCTCTGGCGAACTGCGTGCCCAATTCAAACAATTGCATGATGCCGTCAACCAAGAACGGGGAACTTTGAAGTTTGACGCCACGTCAGCTCCAGCAATCCGCAGTCTGCTCAACGAACAGATCGAAAGCAAAGCTACCAAGGCGTGGAAAGATTGCCTGAATCGGCTCGAACAATCGGAAAAACTAGAGCCCGTTCTGCCTGACTCGCTCAATGCCAATCTGCGTGACTATCAAACCGAGGGGTTCAAGTGGCTACGGCGCCTGGCCGAGTGGGGCGTGGGCGGCATCTTGGCAGATGATATGGGACTGGGAAAGACGTTGCAGACCTTAGCCGTGATCCTCGACCGCGCCCAACAAGGCCCCACGCTGGTCATCGCGCCAACCTCTGTGGGTTTCAATTGGGTTCGCGAAAGCGAGAAATTCGCTCCAGAACTAGAGACGCACCTATATCGCGAAACGGATCGCGCTGACTTTTTGGGGTCGGTTGGGCCTGGCAGTCTAGTCGTTTGTAGCTACGGCTTGGCTCTTCGTGACGCCGAAGCCCTGGCCAAAGTTGAGTGGAATACGTTGGTGTTGGATGAAGCTCAAGCGATCAAGAACAGTCGCAGCAAGACGTCGGTGGCGATCGCGACTATTCCCGCCAATTGGAAAGTCGCGTTGACGGGTACGCCCGTTGAAAACCACTTGGGTGAGCTATGGAGTTTGTTCCGCGTCGTTTCGCCAGGGGTACTCGGTGGTTGGGAGCAGTTTCGCCGACGCTTTGCCGCTCCCATCGAAAAGGATAACGACGAAGAACGTCGCGTGGCGCTGCGCGATCGCTTGAAGCCATTCCTATTACGACGAACCAAGGAACAGGTGCTCCAAGATTTGCCACCACGTACTGAAATGAACTTGTATGTCGAATTATCCAAAGCCGAACGTGAGATGTACGATCAAGTGCGTTTGTCGGCTATCGGCGAGGTCAATGAAATCGCCAAACTTTCCGACGTAAAGGATCAACGCTTCCGTATTCTTGCTCTACTTACACGCCTGCGCCAGTTATCCTGCAGCCCAAGATTAGTTCACGAAACTTGGACAGAACGTTCATCCAAGCTCCAACAACTGCGCGAAACTTTGTTGGAGTTGCGTGAGGAAGGTCATCGCGTATTGGTCTTCAGCCAGTTTGTACAGCATTTGACATTGATCCGTGAGATGCTTGACGAAGAGCAAATCACCTACGAATACCTCGACGGATCCACAACCCCATCTGCCCGACAGCAACGCGTCGACAGCTTCCAGAATGGCGACGCAACCGCCTTCTTAATCTCGCTCAAAGCCGGCGGGACCGGATTGAATCTAACAGCCGCCGACTATGTAATCCACATGGATCCGTGGTGGAATCCGGCGGTCGAGGATCAAGCGACCGACCGCGCCCATCGCATCGGTCAGGAGAAACCAGTGATGGTTTACCGCATCGTCTCGCAGGGCACGATCGAAGAGGAGATTCTTAAGTTGCACGACACCAAACGTGACTTGGTTGCTGGCATCATGGAAGGCACCGCGGCAGCCGCTAAGCTCTCGACCGATGATCTGATCGCCCTGCTCCGCAATTAGGCAAGCGGTGTGTTCGCTTCCATTGTTTAATTTAACGGCAACGTTGATCGGCACCTTCAATTGTTTAACGGCAAGCCGCAGGCGACTGCGGACCGTTATTACAGACGACATCTTTGTCCGCAGTCGCCTACGGCTTGCCGTTAAACGTAAAACTGTTGGGGGTGTGGGTCAAAGCCTAGTACGTCTGCACGTTTGTTTCACCCAACGGCCCCAGTAGTGATTCCCCCAGTCCGGCAACCGGCAGGGGCTCGTAAATCTTCTCTGGCAGCCCGCCATCTTCGAACCACTTCATGACTTCGCGCCACTGCAGGCGACGCAGGTGATCAGCGGCGCTAACTCCTGCGGGAACCGTTTCTACCAAGCGTTGTCCTTCGTTATAAAACGCCTGGGTCCGTTGCCACAGGGTCGTGCCTGTCACGTCCTTGAGGGTCAACTCACAATCGACGCGAGTCTCTTGAATCGATTGCTCTTCGCCAGTAGCGAGCATCTTGAATCGCAGTCTGTTTTGGGTGCGTTTTTCGCTAATGGTAACGACCAGTACTAATCCAGTACGCGGTTTGACTTGTACGCCACGGGCGAGCAGTTGTTTGCTCAAGTCGGCTTGGATCGCATCGGTGATCAAGTCGATGCCGGCTGGTGCTCCAAGAGCCGAGAATTGCACGTCCAACGTGACTTCTCCGCCCTTTTCAAGAATAGGCACCTGGGGTGGGAGTTTATTAATGGCAGCCGTTGCGGCGGGCGATGGCAGTTCGACACCCATCAAAGTTCCCTGGCCGATAAATGAGGTCGAACTTGCGTACCAAATTCTATTGTCTGGCCCGCGCTGGGCAGTGCGTCCAAACGGTAGCACGTAGCGCCAGACGACCTGCCCGCGTTGCACGTCGATCAAATCTAAGACAGTCGACTGCTCTGCCGAGTTGTAACGCACATTTTGATTGATGCGAAAGCCATGGACCATCAAGTACTTGTCATCAGCCCAAGTTAATTCTAACCCAGGCATGACAAGCGAGTTTTCGGCCAGCAGTTTTCCGTTGGTGAAATCCCAAATCGCCAGCGTTGTATCTTCGCCATGCTTTATTTCAACGGCCAATCGCTCGCCGTTGGGCGAAAGCGCAAAGGCCAGTGGGTTCCAAGCGCCGCGCATACTAGAAGTGGCTTCGAGTGTTCCCAGGCAGACGAGCGTGCTCGAATCCACCGCGTGCAATTTGCCCGCCGCCGCAACCAGCAGCAGCTTACGCGATGGCGTCATCCAGCAAGTCGTAGGAACGAAGTTGTTGCCGCGGATCAAATCGAACTTGGTGGCCGCTTGTGCCTTGCAACTTGGGATCTCCCAATGAAACATGCCTCCCGTTGGTGTCAGGCTGACAAGGTGGTCTTCGTCTGTGAATCCAGCCCACGTTACCATGGTTGGGTGCTGGCTATCGTTGTCAGGGCGAAATCCAATCATATGTTTGCCCGTCTCTACTTGAAAAATGTCCAATCGATCCAGCTTCTTACCCGTTCGCATTAAGGCCAGTTTCCCAGAGGGACTAAAGTCCAAGTACTCGCCTGCCGTCTCTACATTAAGCGTGTCAACTATTTTTCCGGTGTCGACGTTAATGGATTGAACTTGATTGGCTTGAGTGCCAAACGAGCCGTTAGGGTCTTTGCGCGGTGTGACGAGCATAGCGATTGGGGCGTCGACAAACTCGAATTTAGTTAGCAATGAGGCCGGAGTGCCAATGGAAATGGGTTGGACTTTAATCTTCTCGGGTACCAGCGCTGGTTCGACCGCCGTCCACGCAGGGGCTTCGCGAAACGTTTCTTGACTGGCTCCAGACATCTTCGCTTGCGACAGTTCCGGCAAACCAGCGTCTTCGCTCCGCCCGCCTTTGGCGACAACTTTGCCACCCCGTTCAATTTCATCCCAAGGCAATGATTCGGCGGAAAGGCTCAGCGATGCCGTCTCGCCGCGTAGTGCTAGAACGCGACCATCGTTTAAAACCCGTCGACGACTCATCGTTGCCGAAGGGCTTTGATCGGGATCGGTCCACACGAGGCTGCCCACGGCTCGATCGATTACCGCTCGGCCATGCAACAACCAACCCTTTTCGTCCGGCAAGTATTGCAGCACAAATCCGTCCGAGTACATTCCGCTGGCTAGCGAACTGAGCGACTGTTTAAACTCGATCTGCTTGGCCAGTTCACCATTGTTAATTCGCCAGATATTGATTCCAGAACTTTGGCTACCCGAGTAAATCACGGAAATCTCTTGTCCATCCTGCGAAAAGGCGACCGCTTCGATCGAATGGACGACCGTTCCCGACTGCGACGGTGGCATCTCTAGTCGGCCCGCCATTGCGCCGTTGCGCAAGTCATAGATTTGAATCGTTCCCTGCGAGCGAGGCGCAACGGCCAGATAATGGCCGCCGTGACTGAGCGTCATCAGCTTGCCATCAGTGCCTGGCGGCAACGGGATGGAATGCTCTTTAGTCTTTGATTTTAGACTCCATACGCCTAACGATTGAGCGCTTACGTTACTGACCAGCAAAGTGTCACGATTGCTGAAGGCCAAGTAGTTGACGCTCGCGAATGGTTCTCCCAAGTCCAGTTCGGTCGGTCGCCGGTTGCCGGTTAGGGCCGCAATCGAAACGCTCTTCTGGCCGGCGGTGTGCCAAGCGACTTGACGTCCATCGGGACTGAGGGCAATGTGCTGCACGAAGCCATTGGCAAACTCAAGCTGTCCTGACTTGCGACCACTGCGAATGTCAAAGCAAGTCAACACGGCTGGCGTCGATTGTTGAAAAACACCCGCATATGGACTGGCGGATTCCGGCAGGATTACCTTCAAGCTACCGAAACGTGTCGGCGTTGGAATAGCCAGTCGCCGAGCCGCTTTCATCAAAGCGATTTCGCCCAGGTCCGGGGCAACCTGCCAAGTCGATCGGTTGGGACTGGTCAAAGGCGGTGTACGTCCGCGGACGGCATCTTTGTCGGTCGAATCATCCATTTCTGGAGTTATCGCGTCCGGTTCTGGCGCGTCAGCCGGGGATTCCTTCATCTCCTTGCCTACGACGGCGGATTGAGCTTCGCGCATGACTGTGTCGATGTACCTGACGTCACCCAAACTTAGCTTTTCGAGTGGTACCGAAAGGGTAGCTCCGTCCGATTTTTTCAGTACCACATTACCATTGACTACATCTTCGAGTGACGCTTCGACCGAGAACCCACCAGCGCGGGATGTCCAAGTCCGAATCTCTTGCGCCTGAACAACTGTTGTCAACAGAGCACAGGCCAAAGTCACTAACCGCCAACGCATTGTCTACTCCACCGTTTTTCACTGGTAATTGGCAACTAAGAAACATCCCATTCTGCTCGATCCAGCCCCTGCAAGCAAGACAAAGTCGCAGGCAGACTCGCCCCACTGCCTCTCAGCCCCACTGCTTCTCTGCCTCTCAGCCGTCCGGCTTTCTTGACCTGCCCTTCATTAAGCGCCCTCCGCCCTCCATAATGGATGTCGCCCTCTTCCTAGATCATGAAACTCGAGGCGGGCTTTTCTACCGCTCAGGATGGAGCGGAAAACAAGTGTCGCCTTTCGCTCCACGAAAGTCCGCCAATACACCCTTTCGCGGAGCGAATTCCACCAAGAAACTTTCGCAGAGCGAAAGGCGACCATAAAGAAGCTCAATCCATAGGTCGCACACGCGATTTCCTTCAACGTTCAACAGAGACCGGTATGACAACTTTCAAAATGACACCCCTGCTTTCATTGGCGATGCTGGCAATCACCGCCTGTTTGATTTCCCTAACAAGCGTCGGACAAGAGCGAATCGCTCGGCCAGAACCGACGTCTGATCGAGAGACGCAAGTAGCTTTTGAACTAGATCGATTGCGTGACGCTCTGTCGGGGATGGGCGAACGCCATCCACAACTCAAAGCCACTCAACAGAGAATTTCTGAGTTGCAAGCGGAGATGGTCGCTTTGTCGCGTGGTGCCGGCCCATTCGCTGAAGCTCTAGCGGCGGACAAAGCGGACGTAGACAAGCTGCTGCGGCAGATGAGCGACGCCGAATTGCGCCAAGCCGTCCTGCACTTATTTGCTCAGGTCAAAGATCTTGAACGTCGCGTCGACCGCCTCGAACGCTAACTCGTTTTTTCTTGAACCTCAAGAATCGCAAGCCCGACTCGCACGAGTCTTGAAGTCGCATCCGATCGTACACGCGCCTTAAGGCGAGCGGCAGGTGAAAAGTTACCGTAGTGGAATTCGCCAGAATTCCCTTTTGTCGAAGGATTTCTGGCGAAATCCACTACGGCAGGTAAGAGCTCATCTGCCACGCGCCTTAAGCAACTGCGCCGAATGTATATCGTTGAAAATGTCTTCAATGCGCATCAGGCCGAAACCTGATGCGGTAGACTCAACATCCACGACGAATGTAAATACTAGGCTGCCTTTTTCTTGGGCTTCTTCTGGCCGGCTGTGCCGGTGAGTGCCTTCAGTAGTGGGCCTTCGATTTTCTCGAGCTGCTCTTTTTTCAGCAGCTTACCAACGGCAAGTTTGGCTTTCCCAACCATCTCCATGGACTCCTTCCAGGCTTTGACTTGCTTTTCATTTAGCCCCAATTTTTCATTGATCGCCGCTTCCAGTTCTTCGCCCTTCTTTCCGCTACCTTTGGCTTCCTTAGATGCTTCGGCACGTTTTTTGAAAATGTTGCCTGGGATCTCAGCTTCTTTACGTAGTGCGACGACTTCCTTAGCCGTCTTTGTGTAAAGCTCCTTGATCTCCTTGGTTTGATCTTCAGTCAACTCAGCCGCTTCTAGGCTTTTTACAAAGTTGTTGACCATTTGCTCGACCGGATCTCCTTTGCCCTTCTTTCCTTTCTTGTCGGACTCTTGAGCCAAGACACTTGTTGTGGCCGCGAGTATGGCCAGCAGAGTTACAGACAGCACAATGTTCTTCATAGTTTCTCCAGTAGAGCTGTGGGTAGGTTGGCGAAAGATGGACGGCATTACACCGCCAGCGACAACAGAGTATCGCACGCCATTTTGGAATTATTTTAGAAGCCAACACCCGAAAAAATAGCTCCCCAGCCAACGCAATTGCGAAACTTTTCGCTGGCCGCCACCACGATATGGCATCTCACCCTCCCGCGCAATAGACCTGAAAGTCAAGAGTGCGGGAGGGTAAATAACAAGAACCACGGTGGCCTTCAGCGAGAAGTATCCAATTTGCCACATTTATTTGCTGCCTATTTCGATTCTGCCGGGAGGTTATTGCATCTGCCATGTCCATCGACGATCATATGCTTAGAAACCACGGAGTCGTCCAAGGTAGCCGCAATCACTCGACCGGTCCTTTGGTAGACCATTTGCGGTCAAGACACGCTTTGACACTTACCCCAGTCCCTTCCTGCCTCTCGATCCCACCTCAATAAGTTTCTTGGCAATTCGATCAACGGCAATTCGCAGGCGTCAGTTTTTTGTTGACTCGCCGACCCTGCACCTTGGCGTTAAATGAAGAAAGAGAATTTGCTATGAAAACCACGCAGATCCGCTGCGCGGTGTTCAACTGCGCCCTACTGCAGCTAGTTGCTGCAATGTGTGGTTGTGTTGTTTTCTCATCAACATGCAACCTCGCGTTGTGCCAGGAAAGCGACGAAACCCTTTCCGCATTGGCGGCGGTAGCGGAACCAGCAACTGACGTGAGTACGCCGGAAGGTCAGGCGGTAACTCAGCTGTATGCGCGCATCGATGCTTTGTTGGCTGGCGAGCAAGATCTAATGGTTGCACCACCAGCCGCGGACGGGGAATTATTGCGGCGACTGTCGCTTGACCTGCGCGGTGTCATCCCAACTAGCGAAGAGTTAGATGCATTTGTCTCCGACAGCTCGCCGATCCGTTGGCAAGTTTGGGTTGATCGCTTTCTGGCAGATCCACTGTGCGATGAACATTTAGTCAATTTCCTCGATCGAACACTAATGATGCGGCGCGCGCATACGCTTGTTGATCGTGCAAGTTGGCTAGCTTTTCTACGGGAACAGATTGAAAGCAATGTGCCTCTGGACGAGTTTTCGAAGCGTATCCTCTACGCTCCTTGGTGGAATCAAGAGAATCGCGCAGCCCAACGATTCTTTTTGGACCGCGGGGGTGATCCCAATCTAATTGCTCGCGATATCGGACGCGTTTTCCTGGGCCAAGACTTACAGTGCGCTCAATGTCACGATCATCCGCTCGTCGATGACTACAAGCAAACAGACTATCACGGACTGGTTGCTTTCTTTACGCCAAGCAAACTGGTTGAAGCCAGCTACATGGACGCCAATGGCAAAGAGCAGAAGATGCAATTATATGTCGAGACGCCCGCGGGCGATGCCGCCTTTGAGTCTGTATTCAATGCCGGCGTACCCTATCGCAGTGGTCCGCGACTACCCGACCGCGTCGAACATTTCGAAGAATACGTGCTGCCAGACAAACGGCTTGCTGCGGCTATTCCGACGGATGCTTTCAAGGGGATACCACCGCCACCATTGTTTAGTCGCCGTCAGGAATTGGCACAACAACTCGCCAGCCGTGACAATTTTCCCTTCGTGTCCAACTGGGCCAATCGTCTGTGGGCGTTGGTATTTGGCCAAGGCCTTGTCGACCCCGTTGATATGCAGCACGCCGACAATCCGGCTGTCCACCCTGCCCTGTTTGCTTTGGTCACCGATGGGTTGATAGAAACGGATATGCAGCCGCGAAGGTTCATAGCTCAGCTGGTACTTACCCAAGCCTACCAGCGCGGAGGATTCAGCGCGCTCGAAACACAGTCATCGGACGGGTTCCCACGCGTGCTGTCCACGGAGCAGAGCGTATCGCTCGGCCAGGAGTTCCAAGCCCAGCGCGCTGCGCTCGATAGCCGTTTGGAAGAGTTATCCGAGAGTGAAAAAGTAGCTTCACAAAATTATGAAAAAGCTCTAGATACTTGGCGTGAAATTCAGACCGAACGAGCGGCGATCCGTACAGAGCTCGATGCAGCAGAAGCTGGATTGTTGGGCGAGCAGAAAAAATCAAACGACGCAGCGGGTGCCCTGGCTGCCGCTGAAAAGAAGCTTGCCGATACGCAATCACGAGTATCGTTGTTGGATGATGCTGCCATGAAACTCCAGCAAGCAGTAGCACTCGCCGACGGTGAGGATGCAGAGTTAAAGCAGGCAATTGAACTCAGCCAGCAGCGTTCTGCATCCATCAAGGGAACATTGCCAGACGTCGAAAAGGGAGTTGCTGACGCCAAGGCTGCCGTCGACGCCACGGTGCCATCGCTGGCTTTAGCAGTTGCGAAAACCCAAGAAGTCGTTGCCAAGTTACAGCCTGTCCATCACCGACTCCAGGCTGCAGACGAGTCGTTATTGGCCGCAAGAAGCGAATGGAAGCGAGCCAATATCTCGAAAAGAGACATCCAGCAACAATTGACATATGCTGAGAATACTTTGGGCTGGCTGAAAGCTCTAGCGGACGCCGAACGTTTACAGTCGGAAGGGACCATCACATCGCAGTCGATCGCAAGCATCGAAGCGGATATTGCTCGTTTAGCTAAGGAAGTCGCCGCAGTAGAATCGCAGCATGTCGATTCCCTGGCAGCCAATGCTGCTAATGCAGAAACACTCGCGACGATCCAAAAAACTATGGAGCGACATGCCAGTGAGATCATGAAGCTCGAACAAGCAACTGCTGCGCTCGCGCAGGCCGCCGAACTCATCGTAGCACCGGAAGCACTGAACTCAGCCCAGGCGACGATTCGTCAAGAATTGGAAAATCGTCGCGCGCAAAGCGGTGAACTTCAAAGTCAAATTGACCATGCACAGCAGACGCTGGCTAGCTCCATGGCGCAAGTCGCTCGAGATCAGCAAGCATTGGAAGCGCAACAAGCGGAGGCAGCGCTGCGAGAACAGGAGTTGGCGAGTGCGCGTGAACGACTCACGCAGAATAGCAGTGAACTATCAGCGGCTCAAAATCTAGCGGACGAGTATTGGGCTAAAGTAAATGACGGAAACTCACGCTATCTGAAACATGCTCGACTGCGCGCTCTGTCTCCCGAGCAACTCTGTTGGAGCACATTGAGAATCACTGGACAATTAGATGCCCATATTCAAGCCGAATTAGTCGAGCTGGAAAAGCAGAACCCCGTACCTGCAGACGCTGATGACGCTGTGCAAGCAGCCCGTCAGAGACAAGCCGTTCGTGCGGCATTTGATAAACTGCGCGGTAATTCAGATGTCTTTGTGTCGCTTTATGCATCAGGCCCCGACAAAACACAAGACGAATTCTTTGCTTCTGCTGATCAGGCTCTGTTCACAGCTAACGCAGGAAGTGTTTTCGCTTGGGCTGGGCCCGGCAACAATAATGTGACTCAGCGAGCAATTGCCATGACCGATGGAAGCGATATTGCCCAAGCCATCTACTGGACACTACTCTGCCGAAAGCCGACGGACGTTGAAATCCAGCTTGTCAACGAACAGCTCGCTGGTGCCGGGGACAGTCGCAATACGGTGATTCAGGAAATGGTCTGGGGACTTCTAGCCAGCGCGGAGTTTCGATTCTGCCGTTAGAATTCAATGCAACGGTTTAGTTTCTCATTCAAAAAGGAAGAATTCGATGCGTGCCAAATATGCTTGTCGATCTGCAGAGCATCAAGCTAGCCGTCGCCAGTTCATGGGCAGCGTAGGAGGCAGCATGATGCTCGGAGGCCTCAGTTGTTTGACTCGCGGTCTGCCCGCAGCGGAAATAGCCAGTCAGGATATGCGTGTGGTTGTTTTCAACATGCATGGTGGGCTGAGCCAGTTGGAAAGCTGGGATCCAAAACCGAAGACGAAGACCGGCGGTCCCACCCGGTCCATCGCCACCAGTGTCCCGGGAATACATATCAGTGAGTTATTGCCTCACACAGCGCAGCAAATGCACCACCTGTGCTTGATGCGGGGAGTAAATACGAGCGAGGATGATCATGGCAAAGGGACCTATATGATGCTTACGGGGCGCCGCCAAACGCCCGCCGCCGACTATCCACAGATCGGTGCCGTGGCGGCCAAGGTGCTGTGTGACGAAACGAAAGGACTCCCTGGACATATTTTGATTACACCAGGCGGTGGGGGCGGAAGAGGCAACGAATCTGCTTACCTGGGCCCCAAATACTCCAGCATCGCTTTGGGCGGTGACAAGCCGCCACAGAACTCGATGAAACCTGAAGGAATTACCGACCAAGCGGAAGTCCGCCGCCACGAATTCCGTCGCAAGGTTAACGAACATTTTCTCACTCGTCAACGTTCGGCTATCACGGACGCCTATACGCACAGTTACGAACAGGCCTTGCGATTGATGCAGCGGCGCGATGTCTTTGATGTGGCCAAAGAGCCGGCCGCTGACCTGGATCGCTACGGAAAAAGTGATTTTGGGCGGCAGTGTCTGCTAGCTCGACGACTCCTGGAAAACGAAGTCTCATTCGTGCAAGTGACTCATAGCAACTACGATACACACAACGAGAATTTCAATTTCCATATCGAACAATTGGGAGAATTTGATCGCCCATTCGCTTGCCTAATCAATGACCTGGCTGAACGTGGTTTGCTAGAAAAAACGTTGGTCGTTGTACTGAGCGAGTTTGGGCGCACGCCAAACATCAATCTTTACTATGGACGCGACCACTGGTCCAAAGCTTGGAGTGTCGTTTTGGCGGGAGCCAAGGTCGCGCGCGGGGCCGTTTACGGAACTACCAATGAAGAAGGCACCGAAGTCGTCGATGGCCAAGTCGATCATGGACAACTTTTCCATACCTACCTAAGTGCCGTTGGTGTTGATTCAAGCCAGTCCATTGCCGTTGATGGCCGCGATGTGCCCCTAGCTGATCCAGCAGTCGGCCCAGTAAACCAAGTCATTACGTGAGCGGTTTCACAGACGCTAACACACTATCGGCACTAGCCATCAAGCACGACACAAAAGTTGAATAGCCATGGACATCAAGCAAGCGCATTTGGCACAGGATTGGGCCTACGAACGACCGTTGTTGGCTTGCCGGTTCTCTCCCGATGGCCAACAGATCACGACCAGTTCGGAGGATACGACGCTACAACGATGGAATGCGACCACAGGCGAGAAGACTGTGCTCGCCGCACATGATAGTTGGGTCCACGCCTTGCAATACTCCAGCGATGGACAGCTGCTAGTATCTGGCGGCTGTGACGGACGGCTGATTTGGTGGCCCATCGCCGATCCCGAGCCCAAGCCACTGCGTAGCGTCGAAGCCCATGCCGGTTGGATTCGAGAGTTGAGCTTGAGCCCCGATGGGAAACAGCTCGCTTCGGTAGGCAATGATTTGACTATCCGTCTGTGGGATATGGCCACCGGCGAGAAGCTGTCCGAATGGACTGGCCACGACAAGCATATCTACAGCGTCATGTTTCATCCCGACGGACAGCTTATTACGGGAGACTTGGCTGGCGTCATTCACTTATGGGAAACTGCTAACCAGCAGGTTTTACGAACTTACGATGCCAAGCCGCTGCATACGTATGAAGGCGGGCAGCGCGTTGACTTTGGCGGCGTGCGTGGCTTGGCTCTGTCTGCTGATGGCTTGCAATTGACTGCTGGTGGGTTGCATAAAGCCACCAATCCCCTCGGGGCTGTGCATGAACCACTCGTTCTACGCTTCGGTTTTGCCGACGCACAACTATTAAAAAGCCATATCTGCGATGGTATTCCAGGTGGCGTCGTTTGGCGCGTTGTCGGCTTGCCAGACGGTTCAACCATCGGCGTCTGCGGTGGCAGTTCAGGCGGTTTCCTGTTGTTCTTCAACGATGAACAAGAGAAAGACATCCATCGCTTTGCGCTGCCGTCGCTCGCCCGTGACATGGACTGGCATGCCGGCAGTCAGCGCATTGCCACCGTACACTACGATCACCACCTCCGCATCACCAACCTTTTCGCCAAAAGCGCCTAGCTCCTTTGGAGTGCGGCGATTCATCTCGCGATTCATCTCCGCTTTGGTAATCGATGAACCTTCCGAACATGGTGGATTCCATAGCCACGCTGGACTCCGCCAATTTTGCAATGCCCCGAGAAAGACCCAGCGCCTTACCCTCACCCCCGGCCCCTCCGGCCCCTCACCCTGGAGTACTGGGGCGAGGGGAGCAAGAAAACGAGGAGCGTCGAATCGAAGACAATAGAGAATCAGACGCTTTAAGCAGCCCCTGAGTTTGTCACTTACACTCGTCTTCGTCTCCACACGCACGCCACGCTCGAAGCACAGAGCAGTAACACTGCCGAAGAAGGCTCAGGCACAGCGCTCAACGACGAAATGTTGATGGTGCCAAAGTTGTTAAATGAAGCTGCGGCTGGAGCGAATTTGGCCCCAGACGTCGTTCGGAAGAAGGTCTGGTCTATCAAGGTCTGGTCTATGTTTTGGACGAGACCAATGCGATACTCGGCACCAGTAAAGCTAGGGATCTCAGCTACGGGTAAAACGTGCCGCAACTCCAAGCGCGCTAGCAGCCGACGCGTCGTGGGTGGCGCAGCGGCTGTGGAGATGTCACTCTGCACCAGTTGCAGCTTGTCGTTTTCATTAACACTCGAATTAAAAGAACGCGAGGATCCAAAGAAAACGTAGGATCCATCCGTGACCTCCGAGTTGCTCTGTCGGTCGCTATTGCCTGCGTCATTCACATCAAAGCTCGACCGAAACTCCAGGATCCCTTGACCGCTGACCGGTGTTAGCAAGAACGTCGTATTGTATTGACGAATTGTGTCGGGGCCGGTTACGAACACGTCAACTGAACCCAAACTATTGGGGCCGAACTGAGCGTTGTCAAATTCAATCAGCAGGTCCGCTTGGGCGGACGAGCTGCAGGCCGCCAACACTGCAAGTAGAAAAAATATCAGTCGATTCATGAGAGTCTCTTTTGAAAATAGTTCTGTAAAGCAAATTCAATTACGGCGAGCTACGAACTTGGCTTACCGTTCGCATTGTGCTCAGGGTATCTAATCATCTAACAGCGGCTTCAGGGCTTCAGCCAAACGCGCATCGAATAACTCCTGAAGGAAGACGTAGAAGTCGTCGTCTCCGTTGACGACTCCGTCGCCGTTGACGTCACCATCCAGGTTCAATCCGAATTGACCAAGTTGACTGGCTACCACGGCAGCATCGAGGCCGTCTACGACTGCGTCACCGTTGGCATCACCTAAGATGCGATGGAATTCAAATAGCCCGTCGACACTGTCAGCGAAGCTGCCGTTTCGATCGACATCGACCAACACGCGATAGAACCCATCGCCTGCTTCAGTGTCCGAGGAATCGGTAATACCATCGACATCAAAGTCCAACCTCAGACGATCTCCAACGCGATCAACGCTAAAGTCGGTCAATGGGTTGAGGGCGGTGCCAGTCCCCGGCGTTACATCGGTAGCGTTGGTCGCAAATCTCTCAACGGCGACACGGCCCGTGACTAACAGGTCATCCAATCCCGCCTCGGAATTGAACAGTACGTCTAGATTGCGGATATACGACCGCTGGGTTGAACCCAACTGCACATCGATGCCCGTCGCCCGGAGGCCCACATTGGCAAAGGTATTGGTAACTTTGACATCGCTGTTGCGCGATCGCGGTGCCGGTTCGATATTGCCCGAGGAATCTCGTCCGTTACTGAAGAAGCGGTAGGAGTGCGATTGACCGTCAGAGATGCCTTGATAGGGGATCGAAGCGTGGTAGTTACTAGATGCATCGGGCACGCCCCCGCCGGCCGAGCCGACCAAGCGGGCCACACCACCGTCGACCGATACGTACAGATCAAAGAACGACAGCTTACCGCCACCAGATTCAGTACCCGTCACGATTACGTTGAACAATCCCAGACTGTTGGCCACTGCCGAGACCACATGGGTCTCGGGCGGATCAAAGTCGCCGACGGTTGTCTGCGCGTCAGCACTATTCTTAGTTTCGACATTCCCAACTACATCGACAGCCACACTGCGGAAGAAGTAATTGTGGTTGCTGGTAGCGATGAACTCGGTCGTTAACTCCGTGGATGGCAAAGTGGCAAACAAGACATACTCGCCAGCATCTTCGGAAACGTACAGTCGATACTCGGCAATGCCACTGATCTCACTGCCCAGCGGGCCAGAGTCTGAGCCACTGATAGTCAGTGGAATGATCAAGTCATCCGCTTGGTTGGGCAGGGCTTGGATACTACTCGTCGGAGCCGTCGTATCGGGCGCGGGCTTAACGATAACTTGGAAGACTTGCTCGATGCCTAAGCTGTCGACGCCGTTTTGATCGGTGGTACTGACAACTATCAAGTGCGTACCGATCGTCAAATTGGCCGCATTGGCAACCACCAGATTCGCTCCAATAATACCAAAGGCACCACTGGCATCTTCAGTAACCGCGTAGACGTGCGTATCGTCTTGATCAGGGTCGATGGTCACAAAACTGCCAACGATGGCATTGGCGGTTGCGGTAGTAGTGATGGTGTTGCCGGATAGCAATGCTCCAGTCGGGACTTCGTTGGTGCCATTGATCGTAATCGTTACCGTGGCGGTCGCTGAAATGCCTTCGGAGTCTGTGATCCTGTAAGTGAACGAATCTTCCGCGAACGTGCCGAGTGGCAAGTAGTCGAATGTTCCGTGTGGGTCATACTCGTAGTCACCATCCGACTTCACTCTTAGCAAGGCACCCGAAGGTAATTGGAATTGGACGCCAACTTGGCCTGCTTCACCATTAACAGCTGTCACGACGAAGGTGTCGTCTTGGTCAGGGTCGGAATCGTTCTGCAGAACGCTGCCTCCAGCGGTAGTCAACCTCTCGTTCGCGGGAGTGCTGTTCGCGTCATCGACAGCGATTGGCGCGTCCTCAGTTCCGTTGACGACGATTGTCAATTGCGAAGGTGCAGCGAAGCCGAGTGCGTCGACGGTCGACAGTGCAAATACGTCCGTTAGGCTCTCGCCACCACGCAGTGCCAACACGCTTGGGTTGTTGGTGTCGAGCGAATATGTTGCTGCGCCAGTCGCGTCCCAAGCCAAGGTGCCGTAAAGCCCCACCGCCGGAGTGTGGCTAGAGCCATCGACAATATCCAGGCTGAGCGTGTCGCCGACGTCCACATCGCGATCGTTGTCGAGCAGGTTCAAAGCAACCGTTGACTCCGTGGCCAGCATGGTGCGCATATCTTTGACAGCCACGGGTGCTTCGTTCACACCGGAAACCGTGATAGACACCGTGGCCGTATCTTGCCCACCCGCATCGTCCCTAGCTACATAGGTGAACGTGTCAATGAGTGACTGCCCCGCAGACAATTGCTGCAGAGCCACCGCGGCCTGTGGATTGTAAGTCAGCAGGCCGCCAGTGAGCGAAACGATCGCACCCTGCTCAGATATGGCATCAAAACTGAACAACGTTAGCGCGTCCTGCACGCCGGCATCCGAGTCGTTGGCTAGCACGTTGAGATTCGCGAGCGTCTGGTTGGCTGCTATTGGAAGGCTGTCGTCGATGGCGATTGGCGCTGAATTGCTGACCACAACAGTCCGCGTTACCTCTCGCGACGAAATGCCGTCGTTAACAGTGAGTGTGACGGTATACGAACCGTCTTGGATATACGTATGACTCTCCGAGATCGCGCCCCCGCTAACATCACCAGAGGAGTCTGCTGAGCCATCGCCCCAGTCGATCACAAAGGTATGCATGTCGGTCGAACCCACATCGAATACCTCGGCGGCAAGGGTCATCGCCGTGCCTTCGACGCCGGCGACTCCATCTACGATCAATGTTGGCGTCGCATTCTCAATCGTGATCGTGACGGGTGGCGCCGTGCGGGTGAAAGCGAAGCCGTCGAGCGTATCGGTGACTGTGACAGCGACTACCAAGGTGCTATTGTCGATGGGCCTGAAACTGAAGGTCTCCTGATCTTCCACGGGCACGATGGTCACAGCGCCACCACTTACGGCCCACTCGACCGTGCGCGTCGCATTGTCCGTCAACTGCGGCAGGCCGGCGATCGAGAACAATAACACATCGCCTTCGAGCGAGGCAGCCGTCGGAGTCACGATCGAGATCACAGTGGCCGTGTCGACATTGAATGGATAGGTATTCGAATTAGAAATCGTGCTGGTGCTGGTACCATCGTCAAACGAGTCGGTGATGGTCAACGTCGCCACGTAGTTGCCAGCCAACGTCGGCAAGAACTGAAGATTCTCGGCGGTAGCGACTGCAGTCGGCAGGGTGAGTGGCGAACCGTCGTGAGTCAAGTCCCATAAGTACGTTCGCGTCACTGTTTGCTCGGTGCCACGCAGAAGACCTTCCGGCGCGATGGGGCTAGAGCCGCTTGGCGTCAAAGTGATGATCGTGCCTTGCGTCGGGGCGGCAGGGACACCGTCGCCACCTTCCAACTCGATCGCCACAATCGGCTTGACTTCGTACATACTTGTATCGGGTAGTGACACGCCGCCATCTTCATCGCTGACTGTTAGGCTAAGCGTGTAATGCCCCGCGAACTGTGGCGTGAACTCGAATGCGAAACCGCTGCCTGTATAAATAGGTTGACCGTTGTCGTTGGTAACTTCCCACAGATAATTCAGTCGATCTTCGACCCCTGGATCCGAGAAATGGGAAGCGGTCGAACGAATTGTTTGACCCACCCAGCTATCGCCACTCTCGCCCAAGATATTTGCCCCACCACCGGTTGATGGTGCTAGGTTGCCAACCGTAAACGGCACTTCTTGTGTAACGAACCCATCATCATCGTCTCGAGCCGAAATGCGGAAGATGTAGTCGCCGTTGTTGATCAGTTTCACTCCGCCATCCGTACCAGGCGCAGCATCCTGATCCCAAGCGAGAGACGAAACGGCTGTCAATTGCATATCAATTGTTCTGACGGAAAATAGTGTGCCTGAAGGGTTTTCACTAGGTAGCGAATCGTCTCTCAAGAAATGAATGATGTTGTTGGGACCCGTGAAGACTGCTGCATTCAAATCGTCCACGAACGAAAACTGAAGCACGTTGTCTAAGTAGACCGTAAACTCGTTGGTGGCGCCATCTCGCTCGATTCGCAACAGATGCTGCGTATCGACTTGGACGGAACTACTGCCTACAGGGAATTGACCGTAGGTAGAAGCGTCGTAGAAATTCACGAAGCCGTTGAGGACGTACAGTCCGTCATCGATTCCACGATTCTTGAAATCGATCAAGCGTTTGTAGCCACTAACACTGTCGATTTCGAACTCCATCTCGATCGTGTAGGTGTCTGCATTCACAGCACCGCTTAGGCTCGGTCCTTGATCGGTACCAAAGGCGTATCCGTTGGCGGTGATCGTGCCACCGGCTGGTGTGATGCTTGGCCCACCGTTTTCGCTAGCATCATCGTAAGAGTTCTGCAGCGGATAGTGGAATCCTAGGTCCGCAACGCCCTTTAAATGCGCGTCACGACCGTAGCGACTTCGGTCCGCCGCAACTTGGCCTCCGCCTTCATTCATGGGCCAATAGCCAACTAGGTCGACGCTGTCTCTGTCGAATAGATTGCTTTGAATGGCGGAGATCTCGTCACCCGTCAATAGTCGATCCCAGATCGTCAACTCGTCCAACGAGCTCATAAGCGGATACAGCCCCAACGCGCCAAATTGCTGGCCTACCAACACGCTACCAGGCGCGGCACTCAGTGGCTCAAAGGCGACAACGTGACTATTAGCCGATGGCGTACCATCAACAAACACTTGCAGAGATTCGTTTGCAGTGTCGCGAACTACGGCGATGTGATGGTAAGCCTCATCCGCAAGAGTCGGGATGGTGAATTCAAAATCGACTCCGGCGACTTTTACAACCAACGTTTCCGCATCTTTAAGAACAACCGCTTCGGTAGCGCCCACACTAACAATCGTTTGTGCAGAGGCTAGACCAGCAGAAGTTGTCTTCAACCAAAATGCGGTGGTAAGACTGTTGCGACCATCAAAAATCTGCGAGTCGAGTTGCAGGGCATGGTCGTTGAACTTGATCGCAGCCTGGGCAAGATCATGAACGGAACCCGCGGGATCGATGACTTGAGCTTCGACACTCAGATTCTGCCGATCGCTGGAACTCGGATCTGTCAGATGAATGCGGTCGATTTCAAGTCCGTCGACTATAACGGGAATTTGCAATTCGCTTCCGACAAATTCGCGGGTGCCTAATGCAATTGACTGGCCTTCGTTAGTGGATGAGAACACCGGAATTTGGGCAACGGTCGGCGACACATTGCGGACCAAGATCGGGAACCACGGATCGTACGTGCTTCCGCCGTTCCGGGAGAACCGCGCTCGGTAGAATCCATTGTCAGTTGGCGTAAATGCAACTGATGCTGAGGTGCCTGAGGCAACGACAAGATCGTCCTCATCGACTACCTGCCATTTGTGTTTAGTCGACAACGGGACAGTTACTTGCTGCCCTTCCGCGAAAACGAATTCCTGATTTGAGTTGGCAAGTTCCCCGGTAGCGGTTTCAATTATCGTCAAATTGTCAATCAAGCTAAACGTGTTCTGCCGTCCATAATGCATGAAAAGTATTTGATAGTTAGCCGTGAGTGCAACGGGTGCAGTGGCTAGGTTGATCGAAAATTGTTGGATCGCAGGACTTAGATCGATCTGGGCAACCTCGCGAAATGTGCCTCCGTTGCTGACCAAGACCCATAATCTTCCGTCGGTCGTATTGGCATTATTTGCAGTGGTGTCGAACGTTAGCACAGGAGCTGTCAATGTGCTTAAGTCTAAGTTCCAGACCGCCTGTGCTCGCCATGGAAATGAACCGCCGGCAGTCACTTTCAGTTCAAGCGATCTGCTGTTGGCAATTGCATTTGCAACGACGTTGACTGTCGACAGGCCTGCTTGAGGAATGAAGCTCCAATTTGCCGGAGCGATGCTTCCCAGGGCCGCTGCTTCGAAGTCTTCTAAAGCAGTGGGTGGCGGTGTTGGATCGCCTGGAACGCTCATCTTTAGCGAGTTGAGATTGGCTAGCTGCTCAAGAGTCTCCAAAGTCGAATTCGACGTAGGCTCCACACCGGTACTGGACAGGTCTAATGTTTGCAAAGCACTAAGATTGGCCAAGGCAGTAATCTCAGTCAAAGCAGCGTTATGGCTTAAATCCAAGGTCCGAACTTGCGTCAGTTGCTCGATTCCAGCAAGACTTTCAATACCAACGCCAGAAGCATCAAGCGACGTGATCGAGCTGACTTGGGATGCAGTGAGCGAACTGTGCACGACGGTGTCATTGGTCACGGGATAGCCGAGCTGCGCATGGATCGCGGCTTGCAACTCTAAGTCATGAATTTCAATCACTTGATCGAGCAGCGGAGACGAACTGTTAAACGAGAAGTCGGCATCCGCGGTTGGATTTGTCAGTGATTCACCCGACGCTGCATCCCCCGCTTCGATTGATTCGGCGACAAACGTATCGATACCTTCTTGACCGAGAATCCGATCTAGCCCGCCCCCCCCGTTCAGAACGTCCCGTCCAGGTCCGCCCAGCAGCCGATCTCGATCGGACGTTTCATCTGTGGTGTGCATCTGACCGCGAGCAGGTGCCACGAATGCGATCGTCAAGTCGGTGGCCGTCGTCGCGGTAGCGAGCAGGTAGTAAGTTCCTGCCGAAATAGCTCGCAAGTCAAAGGCACGATTCCCTCGCGCCAACACCACTCCACGTGCATCCATCAAATCCGCCGAAACGTTTCCGTCGAGATAGATTGTGTCGCCCGCTTGTCCGTCACCAAGCGTTGTGAACTGGAACCAGCGTTCCTCATTGGCAGTCAATGAGAATGGCAAGCCATCATTGTCAAACAGTTCTGCACGACTGGTTCCCCGATCTACGACAAATGAACCGCTACCAGCCACGGAGAAATTCTCGAGGACATGAGCGTGACTGCTGATGGCGGTTGTCGCGGGAGCTCCGTAGGTGGCGAAGATGCGTCCCGCGTTTCGATTGCCATTGAGATTCTCCGAAAGACCGGCGGCCAGCACGAGATCGTCGATTCCATCTCCGTTCAAATCAATACTCGGCGAGATTTCAGTGCTTCCTCTGAAGTCCATGGCCAATACACGTGGATCCGTGAGGCCCTCCAAGAATGTTGCGTTCTGATTTCCAATTGAATCCAACATTTCGCCGCTGGACTCATCGATCAGATAGAGATGGTCGGGCGAGAACGAAGTGCCTGTGACCCCCTTGGCCGCAATTTGCATTGCCTCGTCGGCGGAAATTCCGCGTCGATAAATGGCTAACTCGTCTAAATCTAGATCGTTGCTGGAGTTCACCGGTGATCCCACGAATGTCGCGGGCAATGTAAGACCGCTGTCATCCATTCCAGTGGTCCAAAACGGATCAATCACGTGATTGCCCAGCGATACTCCGTCGATGAAGAGCTCCGCTGAGGGAGCTTCATTTCGGATGGTGAGAGTGATTGCGTGAAAATCATTCGATAGGTCGGGAATATCCCAAAAGAGCTCTTCTTCGATGAAGGATTTTGTGCCGTTTGGAAAAACGGTGACATCTTGAATACGCAGTCGAGCTTGATTCCCTATAAACTCAAGGTCAATTGCTTCAATCCCCGACACTCGAAGAATTTGGTCCGCGTACGGCCCTACAGGCTGGAAGTTTGACTTAGCGACCATGTGAAACGTAATGCCCTGCGAACCTACGATGGCAGCGTTCGGGACATCAATGGCTCCGCGACGAAACGACGCGTAGTTACGTGTTACAGTCTGTTGTCCAGCAAAAGGGAAACTTGCGTCAGCGTCCTCGTCGGACAGCTGGGCCACTCGTTCGCTAATAGAAAAGTACACCAGCGCGCGCGATGTCGTTTGGTTCGTCTCCGCTCCAGAGATCGTGGCTAAATCGATTTTTCCATCGCCATTGAAGTCTCCAGAGGTTGGCTGTAGATACGAACCGGTGACGACAACATTCGGCGTGGTCATGCTGACTCCTGCCAGCGAGCCGTAGTGAATATTCAATTCGGCTTCGTATGTGATCGCGATGTCGTCGTAGCCATCGCGATTGAGATCCGCTAGACCAGACAAACGAAACGGTGTGGCTGTGGCAAGAATGGCAGTCGAGCCGTCTAGCGTGATTCGCGAGTAATCGTCAAATCCCAATTCGTCACGTCCATCTCCATCGACGTCGCCCAAAACTGTCGCTCGGTAGCGCAGCCCTGCCACTGGTTGTGGTAGACCAATGGTTGCTGGCGTATAAAAGGCGACCGCATCACCGACCGTCAGGTCCGAAACCATTTGGCTTCCCGCAAAGACATGGCCGAGCCGCCCGTTCTTCGATGTCTGCTCGGTAAACACCAGCAAATCGTCCCGCGCATCTCCGTCGAAATTGAACGTCGAAACAAATGGCTGTGTGTCGAAGGAAACGCTCGTGTCGTCCAGCTTGATCGTTAGAGTATTTGTTGAATCGAGTGAACTGGCCAAATCACGCGTCCAAAGTCGATCCAAGCCAGGACGTTCCGCGCCCCAAACTACAGTGATAACGGTGTTCGGCGAATGGTAATTACCTTGAAAATCGCCGTTCGAATCCAAGATTCGCTCACGAGTACGATTGACGAGAACGAGGTCTCCGAGACCATCGCCGTTTAAGTCACCGTGCTTTTCGGCTGGCCGACCGATGGCTGCGTGGCTAATGACCAGACCGGCTTCATCTACGACCGACGAAATCCCATCCAATTCAACAGGACCGAATAAGACATAACTTGACGCTGTTCCTCCCGCGACAAAGTCTTCATAGCCATCACCATTAAAATCACCTATCGAAGCAAAGTTTGATAGACGATCATTTTCATTCTGGCCTGCCAAGCCTGGTACGATCGCCTCAAATTGTTCAGGGTGGACAAACTCGGTTCCCCAATTGACTTGACTGTCGGAATCAATGAAGGCCCCCAGCGGCGTGGCGAGCAGATAGGCGTAGGCTTGCCCTCCGCTGGATGTCGTCGTTGGCAATGGAGGCAATAAGTCGTTTGGCAATGTCGCCCCGAGCAATTGGTCATCGCCTTCATCTCCTAACAACGAATCATTGCCGGTTCCGCCAACGAGGGTGTCGTTGCCCGCGCCGCCACTGATGAAATCGTCATGTGGCGTACCATACAATTGATCGTCACCTGCGCCACCAAAGACGAAAATTTGCTCTCGGGCACCTTGCTGGTAGTCGCCCAGGTCAAACCCCCAAGTCTCATACTGTTCAGAATCAAATGTGCCATCGAGCGGCAAGAACTGAAATCCACTATCCAAGTGGACCACATCATCGCCGGCACCCATCTCGAATTGCGTTTGCTCAACGTCGCGAGTTTGGTAGAACAGGTAGTGTTGTTCCCAAACAGTGCGGCCAGCGGAGTCGATATTGGTTTGGAAGGCCTGCTCGTTGATGTCCCACACCAGGCTCGTAAACTCGTAGCGATGCAGCTCGGCGTTATACCGCATAGCTGTAAAATCGTTGACGTCGCGCCCAACCGGGTCCTTGTCGCCCCCTAAGTAAAGCACTCGGTCGGTGCCTTCACCGCCGATGAATTGATCGCTGGCCGTGGTAATGTAGGTCACGGTGCCTGGATCGAAGTTGGTGTTTGGTTGATTGCCCAGGAGCGGCAAGCGGTCCGGAATAATTTGGAACGTGTCGTTGCCAGGGCCGCCGAACAACAAATCACTGGCACCGCGGTCGGTACCGCCAGTAAGTACGTCGTTGCCGGCATTGCCGAAGATCCAATCTTCACCCCCGCCGCCTTGCAGAATATCATCGCCATCGCCGCCCAAGATCACATCGCGACGAGTCGTATCGTCTCGCAAGGAAAGGTTGACGCTTGGAATGCTCGGTGCCACGGAAGCTGAAAGGCTGAAGCGTAAATCGTAGAGTGTTGGTACGAGGTTGGGGCTGCTGATCTTCAGCAAGTAGCGCGTATTAGCGAGGAGGCCGCTCATGTTTTCGATGATCGATCGATCACCGTTGGGCTCGCTTGACCTTAAAGGTAACGCACCGTCTACCGGCTCACCCGTCAGCGGATCGACGTCCGCTACGGTGTAAATCTCCATGGATAGCTCATCGATGGGCGAGCCGCTGGCGAGTTCCAGTTTGCTTGCTGCGTCTGGAGTTGCTGCGAGAGCAAAAGCATACCAGTCGACATCAGTCGGCGAATCGATCGACAGTCCCGTAAACTCAATAACATTTCCAGGGAGCGCGGTTCCATCAAAAGTAACCGTTTCATGGACATCGTTCACTTCAAGCAAGTCGAACGCCTGACGCGGGATGTCGTTGCGGCTGATGGTACCAGTCGTGCCCAGCGATCGCTCGGACTTGTCGACAAGAATAGAATTGCCGCTACCGATCGTGACTCGGTCGTTCCCACCACCCGCATCAATCCATACGGATTTCTGCACCGTCGGTCCAATGTCGATATCGTCGTCACCACCCAAGGCATCCACCAGGATCACCAGGAAGTCGCCTTCAGGCGGCAACAGTGTCGAAAGAAGATCACTTTCGGAGGCGGGAGCATTCGCGTTTGTGCTGACGTCAGCCAGAGCCGCACTGCGCAACTCGGGATCTGTTACCGTCTGCAATTGATCTAACTTAAAAGCTAAATCGCTGGCACTCCAAATTTCGTTGCCGCTCTCGTCGGTCGCCGAAAAGTCCAAGCGGACGTCGATGTTGAAGGTATTATTGCCGTTGTTGTTGGTTCGCCGCGAGATCACGTGGTGATCGGTCAGCAATCCAGGCTCGGTCACGAAGTCAACACGAATTTCATCTTCAGCGTTTGAACCACCGATGTACCAGACTTGATCCGACTCTCTCGCATACTCTTTCCATTCGTCACCGGCCAAACCGCCATCGGCCGAATCAAACGTTGTGCCGTCGGCGCGGTAAAGTTCATCAGTGCCGCCGTTGCCGTACATAAAGTCGAGCGTCGTGCCGCCGAAGAGTTGATCTCCTTGTTGACTACCCAACATCCGGTTGAGGCCGGTGACTTCTGGGATGCGTGCCATTCGCACTGGACCAATGGCAACGCTATCATCGGGATCGAAAATGCCGTTGTCATTCAGATCTCCATCGTCGCTGAACAGTGCTCCGTTTTCGTCGACGAACACACCGAATCCGCGATCTGGATAGGTTTCATCGGTGCCGGGCGGTACCAGCGCGGGCCGCGGATCAAAACTCCAAGCGTACAATTTATTCGTACCTTGACCGCCGACCAAATCATCATTACCCTGACCGGCATACAGAGTATCGTGGTCTGCGGTCGAGCCTTCACCGCCATCGCCCCATAATCGGTCATCCCCGGCAAAGCCGTAGGCGACATCACTGCCGCGTCCCCCGTCGAGTCGATCACGCCCCGTCGAGCCTAGCAGGGTGTCGTTGCCGCTGTTACCATCAAACACACCAACCCAGTCCTTGGATGCGGCTACCGAATCGAGGTTGATTGTTTCAAAGCCGGAGCGCACGGTGAGTGCCCCTGACTGCACGGCTTGATCGGTGTAGAAGCCGAGAGTGTCGTCGCCGCCCAAGCCCGAGATGCGGAACTGCTCGACGCGTAGATTGCCGTCGCTATCGAGCATATCAACGCGAATCGCAACTCCATCGAACAAGACGGCAGCTTCCGTCGCTGCAGCACCGGTTTGCCGCCCAATCAAAATCTCCTCGTCAGCTTGGGTGCCGTCAATAACCAAGATATCGGTTGCGTTATCGTCCGCCGCATCACCCTCCGCCGCGTTGCCGAAATGACCATCGATCGCGTCCTGCTCATTTCGGGCGGTTGCGCCGGTGTAGAGCACAAACAAGTCGATGCCCGCACCGCCATACTGAGTATCGCTGCCCTTACCGCCGACGATGTAGTCCGTTCCACCGCCGCCCCACATCGTGTCGTTGCCAGCATGACCATAGAGCTGATCATCGCCACTGCCGCCGAAGAGCGTATCATCGGCGCCAGTTGTTTCTCGTCCGGGATTTGGCACATAATCGGTGCCGTTGAAAACCAGTTCGTCGCCGCCTAGATAGTCATCGTCGCTGCCGCCGTTGAGCAATTCCTGGCGAGGGCTGCCATACAGCGAGTCCTCATCCGCGCCACCGAATAGCTGATCACCGACCGCCGAAGTTTCTCCGGTTTGGCCGTAAGCATACAACGTGTCGCGACCAGCGCCACCGTACAGGCGCTGACCTGCCTGCATAGCTGCTGTGCCCGTTTCGCCGTAGACCATGTCATCGCCAGCATCTCCATAGACTTGGTCGACGCCATCTCCGCCTCGCACCTCGTCATGGCCCGCGCCGCCACGCACGACATCGTCACCTTCGTTACCCTCGACCACTGTGTCATTGCTTGCACCTGCATCGACATAATCCACGCCCGCGCCGCCTCGCAGCTCGTCAACATCCCAGCCGCCAAACAGTACATCGTTTCCTTCACCACCATCGACCACATCGCGACCATCGCCCTCAACACCATCGATCGACAGACCAGCCACGATTGCGGGAGTGATGTTGAGCGCTGGTGTGTAACCCGTTGGGTGCAAAGCTTCGTTTTCAGAGAACTCAGGGGGTAACGTAAAGTCATTTGTACCCAGCTCGTAATCACTGCGAACGCCAATCACCAGTCCGCCGAACGCCACGTCATCGCCGGTGCCGGCACGGATGGTGTCATCGCCCAAATCACCGACAAGAAAATCGTTGCCGCCCTGACCTTCGATCGTGTCGATGCCTATACCCGCAAACACATCATCATTTCCGTCACCTGCAAAGACCTGATTATCGCCGTCGCCCGTATAGATCACGTCAGTACCGGCGAGTGTGGTGATGACGTCGTTGCCATCGAGACTTGATTTTTGTAGCGTTGAAGAAGTGGGCAAGCCACCAATGAAGTTGATTTGGCCGTCGTCGCCCAACACATAGTTATCGCCTGCACCGGCATGCACGATATCGGCGCCGCCACCAGCAATGATTGCGTCACGACCAGCGCCTGTGGTGATACTGTCCGCGCCGCTAAGCAAGGAAAGCTGGCTGGCCGCCAAGACGACCTCACCGTTCTGAACAAGCACGCGTCCGCGATCACCGATGATCACATTACTGCCACCGCTGTCGCTGATGAAATCGTTGCCATCGCCAGCGATAATCACATCGCGACCGCTACCCGTGGTGATCGTATCGTGACCTGTACCATCGGCATCGATGCTCTCGATGGACACGAGGTTAGAGCCGGAACGCGCTACCAACACTTGATCGCCGCCAATGACATTGTCGCCGTTGCCAACGCTGACGCTATCATTGCCCAGCCCTGGCAAAACAAGATTGTTGCCATTGCCAGCCATGATCGTGTCGTTACCCGCCAGATCGCTCAAGGTGCGAATCGAGGAAATCGTTGCGATGGCACTATTTGTGGGAGTAACCGTCGCCGAGTCACCGATGAGCAAGTTATCACCACCTTTGCCATCAATCGTATCGCCACCGCCCATTCCGATAATACGATTTGCATTACCATTGCCAATTAGTGTGTCGCCCGCAGCACCACCGGTCAGAAACTCCATGGTGGCCACACTGCCGAAGTTAGCGCTACTGGTCGAAAGGTTCACCTGGACGGCGGTACTCCAACTGCTGTAGTCCGCGTGATCGGCCATTCCACCCCCACCGGACATCGTGCCTGTTAATCCAGCGAGCGGCGAGATGACAAAGTGGTCATTGGCGCTGCCACCGATAACGCTCTCAATCCCCCCGAAGTTGAGAACTTCGACTACGTTACCTTGGTTCCTGCCAGTAAGACTGATGTTGAGCGATGACGTCTTGGCAGACAAATCAACCGTGTCTGCATCGACTGCGCCAGCCGTCTTCGTGCCTTGTAGATTTCCGGTTAAGCGACCGTTGGCACCAATCACAAATGTATCGCTTGCGTTGCTGCCGGTAAGGTTTTCAAAGCTCGAGAAGTTCAAACCACCGACATCGCCAGTATCGACTCCCATAAGATTCCAAATTTGCGAATCATTGGGTCCAATCAACGTGTCATTTGCGGTTGAGCCTAGCAATTGATCGATATTGGCAAAGGACTTCATGTAGTCGATGTCGATGTTACCAATGAACGGAAAGATAAATTCAGAAGATGCTTTTCCGCTCGAAAGGTCTAGTTCGATGGGCTGCGATGCAGCGCTGAAGTCGAGCGTGTCGTTACCACCCTGCCCGTTAATTTGCCCAGTAACTCTCCCGCCCGCGAAGACAAAACGATCGTGCGGATTGCCCCCCGTCAAGTTTTCAAAACCGGCTAATGTCAGTTCACCGTTCACGTTTCCGCCACCGAGTTGATTGAGCGTCCACACGTTCTCGGCACCGGTTCCCTGGACGTGCGTGACAGTTAGCGTGTCCGTCCCCGAACCACCGACCAAGCCTTCGATGCCGACCAGCGCAGCACCACCAGGGCCATGGATCGTGTTCCCACCGTACGCCACGGCAGTTTCCACGCCATGCGTAATGTTCAGACCAACGGTTACGCCGCTAAAGTCAATCGTGTCGTGGCCGCCAGCATCCGAGATGGTGTCCTGCCCCCAGTTGTTCTCGAACAGATAGCGATCCGTTGTTCCCACGCCACCACGCGAAGTCACAACGTCGTTGCCACTTCCGCCCGCGAAGGTCGTGTTGCCGCTACCGCCAATCAATATGTCATTGCCACGACCACCGATCAGCGTAACTGGAATCGTCACGCTTGGGTCGATCGTGATTTTGTCATTGCCAGCGCCGCCGTTGAAATAGATGCGTTGTGCTCCGGTGAATTCACGGCTGACTTTCGTAACCGAACCGTTGGCTGCGACTAGATCGTAGGTTACTTGAATGGCACCCGATGGTTGCTGAGTGACCTCAAAGGTTTCAGAACCATCTGTGCTGCTGCCTGGTGATCGGCGCCCCGCGTAAGGTCCGGCGTTGATGACCAGTGTATTGTTGGCAAAACTGGGATCGTTCTTGGTCAGTTGAGCAACATTGGAACCTGTATCGCAAGTGTAATCAAAACTAAAGATCTGCTCGTTGATAATGGGAATGTAGCCACTGGCGGGTGTTAACCACCATTCAACGCCGATCTTTGCATCCAGCGAGCCGTGCGCGTCAAAGACACAAGCACCGGGCAGATAGGGATTCGTACGGATCTGAGCCAGCGTCGCCAGTTCGTCGAAGTAAAGTTTACCGTTGCCGTCTAGGTCGTTCCAGTCGAAGCCAATTCTTCCATCCACACCACCGGTCAAATACACGCCGGCGAATACCAAGTCGATACCAACTCCTGCGTTGATACCTAGACTGAATTCGACTTCGTTGATATCGCGTCCCGTAGTGACGTTTGCCAAGTCGCCGAAGTAGAGACCGTCCAAGAAATTGCCCGTCTCAGAAACGCCTCGCGTATCGAAACCGACAGAGAAGTCAATTTTGGCACCTACATTGCCACCGACCTGAGCAAAGATGGGGGTCGGGCCGATCGGGCCAAACTTGGACGAGAACGGTATATTCAAATCGAGTTCAGGAATATCCCATTGCAGTAGATCAACCGTCTCGCCAGTCAGCAACTTGAATGCATTGAATGGATCCGATAACAAAGGAATCTTCAGTCCGTACCCACCGCTCGTGGCACTGCGATTCAGCTTTTTCAACTTCGACGTTGCTGTATTGGCACTGGAACTGCCCGATGCACCGATTTGCGTGAGTACGCCACTTGAAACCGAACCGCCTGACCCGCTGAACATTGGAGACGTCGTTCCAGCACTCACGCTGACCTGAGTAGTTGCATCGGTGACATCGATCTTTCCCAAGGTGTAAGCGTAGTCGACTGTGACAGCGCCGATGAAGTCCTCTGTGAACTTGATGCGGGTGGCAGGACTGCCGCCGACACGAGTGTGAATGACTTGGTAATCACTACCACTCAAGACAACCCCGCCCACTCTAACGACGATCGTGCCAGCGCTGGCGGCGTGAGCCAACTGCACTTCGCTGTGCTTGGCTGGGTTGTTTCCATGGGCTTCGTTGGTGACATGCGTCTTCGTTCCGCCACTCAATATGAAATCGCCAAAATTGATAAGAATGCCATCGGCACCAGCGAAACTCTTGATCTCGTCAACCGCATCGAAGATTGCCGAGATCGCATCAAGTGCCTTCCTCGCTTGCGCAACTTGCTGAGCACTCCGTGGTGAGGCATACGCTCCGAGGTCCAAGAAAGTGATCTTTCCTCCGCCGACTGCTTCAGAAAGATCGCTAAATCCCGGAACTTCTTGGCGTAGGAAGTTGATGACTGGGCGTGCTGGAGCGGTGTACTTGCTAAAAATTTCGAAGGCGGGTCCGGCGATTGACTCGAAGAAACTGCCCAAGTCGAGCGAGACGCTATGGAAGGCAACTTCAGGTGAGCCGCTCACGAAGCCCTTGCTCGTGCTGTAGCTCAAACCCCAGTCGACCGTCAGATCGGTCGTCAATTTCGGCAGGTTCTTGCCAGCGTCCGTGTCGGCAGTCAGCGCCAGATCTACAAAGGCCTCAGTGCGAATACCGGCCGACAAGAGTGGCCCACCGTCCAGCAATTCATCGAGCGTCAAGCGATCCCTGGAATCGGCGTCCGGGTTGTGGATGTCGATAAATATTTGGCCACTCAAGCCGGTTCCGCGTGAAAGCCGCCCGTCGCCGTTTCGGTCGGCTTCCGTCAACACATCGTTCGTATCGCCGTCGCGATTGTAGTCGATGCCATCGATGGCTTCATTCAAAGAGGCAGCGTCCAGCACGCCATTGCCGTTCAGGTCTTCACGTGGATTGCTTTCCGCTACCAAGTTCAAGAAGAACAGCTCACCCTTCAACGAAGTTCCTGGCTGTAAGCTGACTTCGGCATTCAGTGCGATCTCAGGTGATCCGCCGGTGCCATCGTTAAATCCAGTGTCGTCAAAGTTCGTGTTCGGATTCAACTGGAAAAAGAACCCGTCCGCGACGCTGATGCCAAATCCGAAGGTGAAGTTGTAGTCCCACGACAATTCGACTCCGCCAGTCGATTCAAAGTCAAACACAACCGCGTCGAGTCCGAGATCAAAGTCCGCTTGGATGACATCGCGACCAGCTAGTTGTAAATTGATAAAGAACTCAGCGTCCTTGGCTGGTGTAGTGGCCAAGTCACTGATGAAGACTTCTACATCGCGGCTATCAGCAACTTCGGTAGTGTTATCTTGCGTCGGATCATCGTGGTAGAGCCGATCAAGTGTCAGAATGCCTGCGCCAGCCGGGCCCAGAGCAGCAAAGATCAAGTCTTGAATTTCGCCCACCAATTTGTCGACGCTGTCGTCGGTGGAGTTGATCAGTGTTTCAAACTGATCGACCAGACCTTGCAGTTCGCCAACGAAGCTCGCCCCTAAATCGACTCCCTCGCCGATCAAGGGTAGATTCGAGAGCAGGTCGGAGGTCAGTCCCGACTCGATCGTCGAAAGCACCGTGCGCGTACCTGAGATCAACTGATCCAAGCTCATGTTGCTTAGATCCGTTAAACCTTGCAAGTACGACTCAACTCCCGCTGTCAAGTTGAAATAATCGAGTGTTGGTGAGGTGCCGCCAAGCGTATAATTCACTTCAATCGCGTCAGTGAACTTGCCGACGCCGGGCAGTGTGGCATTGAAGGTGGCTGCGGCTTCGCCATCCAGTGCGAACGTGAACTTATTGGCCAGACCACCGTCGAAAAGTTGTGACAGCGGAATTGCCCCAATCGTATTGCCATCGGTTGGCGGTGCAGAATTAAGCGAGACGGCAATACTGGCCGGGTTCAATGGATCGCTGGCCGCACGCAATTCTGCAGTTCCATCCAGGCCCGCTTCGAAACCGCGGATTTTCGCCGTGACATCCAAAGTGGAATCGATATCAGCCGTAATGGCGAATCGCGTGCTATCAAAAACATAGGGCGTCAATGAAGCAAAATTAAATCCCACATCCAAATCAATCTCGCCGCCAAAGGTCACATCGATCGCGCCACCCGTAGCCACACGGATCGGACCAAAATCATCAAGTGACAAGTCGAAGGCAGCGCTCTTGGTTGCGTGCGGATTGATGTCCAATTCCAGTTTGATCGCATGCTGATTTCCAGCCTGCGCGTCGTCCGCATCGACAAAGGACACCGCAACGGCAACTGGCAGTCCCAATTCTTGCTCAAGCAGCTCGGTCAGAAATCCCCCCAAATTGGCCGTCGAAATGACACCTCCGGTCATTTCCCCCAGCGTCAATTTCACTGCGGACACATCGACGCCTTCATCCTCAAGATCCAACACAGTTGTTTCAAAGTTGAGTAAGGCTGCTGATAACCGCGACGTGGTCATGAATTCGCTCACCAACTCTCCACTCGACGTTTCTTCAAACTGAACTGTCAAGCCGGACTGGCTGCTTGCGCGCAGTTTCACTTGGCCAAGCGTAGCATCGAAGACGAATGTGAATGGACCGCCCCTGCTTCCTGAGACAACGACTAGATCGGGCGCGCCGAGGGCCGCATCGATAGCAGCTTGGACGTCCATAGAAGTAGCGCTACTCGGCAGCAACTCGGTACGATAAACGTTCGATCCACCGTCCGTAATTTCTAAGGCGTAGGAATGCGCGGGATCGATCGCTTGGTTGAGCTGCAAGAACGCACTTTCCAGCGCGGCAAGTTGTTCGGACTGACCGCTCACCAAGTCGATTTGCGTAACCAATTGGTCTCGCAACAACTTCAGTTGTTCAAGGTCTGGTCCATCGAGTAGTTTCTCGGCGACCTGGAGCAACCCGTCTGTGAAGCCGAGCAATTCATTGGGAGATTGATTGATAACTGGGATGTTCGCGTTCAATCCGTCGATCTGGCTATTGCGCAGCATATCGACGACTTGCCGTAACATACTAGCGATATCGGATAGCGACAAATTGCGGAAGTCGCCCACAAGCTCGTTCAGATTGGGAGCATCGACATCAAATTGGGGACTGAGAGGATCATTCGGATCACTCTGCAGCGTTAGTGTGATGGTTGGCGATTCGCTCGGCAGCAACGGAACGCTCAATGGCAGCGTGGCTGCGCCGCCGTAACCAAACGTTGGTGCGATTCCAATCACCTCAGCCGCATTTCCGAAATCGCTCAATCGCAACAGTCCATCACCATCGCCATTATCGCTCAATTGTAGCGCGGCAGAGATGCTAAAACCTGTCGCGTTGTCGTCATCTCCAAGAAAGGCAACGTCACCCATGTAGCCATCGAGTACCTCCAACTCCAAGATTCCCAGCGAGGCCACTAAATTCACGTTGGTCGCATCAACCGTTGCATCGATGTAGAGTGAACTATTGGCCGTATCGACAAAGAACTGATCGCTCAGCGCACCGAGCAGCAGGTGTTCGCCGCGCAGCGTCTTGTTCTCGTTGAAACCCACAGTCTCGGCATCGTCGCTGGGTGCAGTAGTTCCCAAAATGCCCAACCCAGCACCAGCGGGGCTGGTACCCAGCGCATTGCCAGCCGCCACGATGACCAGCCGATTTTCGTTGATCTGAGTACTAGCGTCTGTGATTTCAATTTGGTCGCCGACAAAGCTAACGACCAGACCTGTTGGAGCGCCATCGACAATTTCGATCCGTTGCTTGATGTCTCCAAGCGTTTCCGCACCATCCAACACAATCCCATGCGTCGTGCCATCAACTAAGGTGATCACCAGATCGACTTGATCGCTTACTTCCGCTCCGATAAAGCCAAATGCAGGAGTGGAGATTGTCAATTGGTTGATCGCAGGTTCATCCGCAACCAGCACAATTTTGCCGTTGTTCACAGCAGCACGAATTCCGACGCCCTCGGCTTGCAAGGCATCACTTAAGTCAAAAGCTAAGTCTTCCGCGTTGACATTGTCACCGACCGTCGCTTCATCAAGAACGATTGTGACCGTCTCGGCGGCTTGATCAAACCTCTTGACTGCGATGGAAAGCGTTCCTGGCGAGGAGCTAGCTGCGCCGGCCGAGGTTACGGCAACCTTAAAAGCGACTTCATTGCGTAGTTCGGACAATTTCTTGTTCGCATGAATCGTCTCCCCTGCTCCGTCACGAATCAAATCCAGGCCAACTGTCAGATCGATGCCTGCCCTGGCCTGGAAAATCGCATCGGCACTGCCGACGAGATTGAGATCGGCAAACCCCAAGTCAAGTGCCTTGGAAAAGTCCAAATCGATTTCTCGTTCGTAAATCGCTTCTAGATTCAAGTTGAACGTGACGGCGTGGGTATCTTCGTTGTATCCCAGGGTCGTCTCTACGGGCATGATCGAATTCAACAGCGCGACTAAATCGGGGATGCCGGTAATTGCCAACCTCGCATTGGCGGATTGCGAGAGACCTAAGCCTAGATCGCTCGCGGCCGGGTTAACGTCTGCAGACTGAACGACGGCGAAGCCTAGGGCTTCGCCGCCTGAGATGGAGATCGATACAGCCGTACTATCTGCCGCTGCAATGCGTATCCTACCCGCGGCTGCGGTAGCAAAGAACAATTCGTTTAACAAACTGCGGTCCGTGAGCGCAACCGCCATCGCGGCATTAATGTCACGAATCAAGTCGTCAAGGCTGGTATTCGATTCTGTCGCCGCCGCCGTCACGGTCACTTCGACATCTTCCGGGACATCGCGGTTTTGGGTCAAGACACGAAGCGTCAATGTCACATCTTCACCCAACCGCCCACTACTCGGAGCAGCCAATGCTCCAGTCACTTGCAGAGTGCTCACATCCATGTTGGTAGCGACCGACGGGTCCAGTGTGCGCAACTGTAACTTACTGGCATTGCCACTAGTGGGAAGCTCGGCCACAACCGCATCACTCAGTCCGGCCAGAGCCAAGGCCGTATTGATGTCGACAATCAAATCCTCAACTGAGTTATTGTTGGCGTCTGCCAAAACCGAAACTGGAACTGGATCGCGGTCATCGAGCCGAATTGCAAACGCAGCCTCGCCGACAAGAACTCCATCGATTGCTGCGATGTCGTGTGCCCCCGTCACGGTCGCATTCTTATACAGCTTGCTCGCAAGCGCGTCGGTCTGGCTGGAAAAACTAGCAATGGTTGAAATGGCGTCATTCACAAATGGAATTCCGCCCGGTACGTTCAGGTGGTCAGCTAAGGTCTCCAGCGAATCTCCTAGCTGCACAAAAAAGTTCGCGATATCGCTAGCAGTCAACTTTAGTTCTGCGAACAGCGAATTGAAGTCGATGACGTCCAACGCCAGCGCGCGGGCTGCTGCCGTCGACGGGCTGACTTTCAACCCAGTTTCTATATCCGCTGGCGTGTGCGTTGCGCCGATCTGATCCAGGATTAAGCCTTGCGCATACTCGTTGATGACCAGATCCGCGTGCAGCACCGGCTCGCTGCCCGTACCCGCTAGAGCTCCAATGATAGGCAGCAGATGCAAAGTGCTGTTGACTCTTGGATCTCCAACAAACGGATCGATCGACGAAAACGTCGGCACGGTGCCATCGCCACCATTGGCGGTTGTTATGTCCTGGTACCAACCTTCGCTAGGCGCAGGCGAACGGCCGATGAAATCGGTGAAAGGCAGTATTTCGCTATCGAAAAATGAGCCACTTGGACCCACGCGCGACACGATTCGATCTTTCGTATCAGCTTCAGTGCTGTACACGATCGATACTTGAGTGGCTTGATCAAGGTATATATTTCCGGCAGCATTCAAATCTGGCAGCAAATTATTGTACTGCCCCACTCCAATTGCGTTGGTTTCTGGTGTATTTGTAGCCGTTACAACGTCCAGTGAACCATTGTTATCCAAGTCAATTACAGGGTAACTCGGAAGCAAATTACGTGTGCTACTGACGTAGAGTTGCGCGAACAACTTGCGGTCAATTGCCGGATTGGTGATGTCGTCGGTAGTCGTGGTTGAATCGGGGCCTTGAATTCCATTTGGATAGTTGGCTGTATCCTGCAGTCGGTCGTAGGCGTTATCGATCAATCGTGCCGCGGCGCGCGACGCTGCCGAGTCCGACCAGTCATCCAACATAAAATTCCATGTTTCCGAAACGCCGTGTTGTGGCACACCTGCCATCACGAGACTGCCAACTGCGGGCAAGCCGTTGACGGCGCGATTTGCGTAGGCGGCACTCTGCAGATAGCTGCGGGCTATCAATCCACCAGTGCTATGGGTGACGATATCGACCGTGGTGCCTGGCCCATAGATGGCTTTGACTTGTTCCAGGGTATGGGCCAAATAGTCTAAGCCCGTGTCGAAGGATATGTCTGCGATCTCGCTGTAAGTGGCGTTGCTCAGCACACCATCATCGACACCATCGGTTGGTGCGACATCCACGCGGTAGTCCCACAGAGCCACGAATAGCGACTGTTGCAGCAGCGGATTTGCGATCGCTTCCTCCTGCGTCACAAAGCCCACATTGTCCAAGGTTTGGACGATGTTCTGATAGGTCCCACTAAACGGTTCCAAAGCCAATTTGCTAGGTGGTAGCCCGCGTTGCGTGTACCACTCGTCCATCCGCTCTGTGCGCACTGACTCTGCGATCAGATTGCCATCCGCGCCAATTACATCCGCAAACGTGCCCGCAAAACCGGGAATGAAGACTACTGGGTTCGGACCAACCGCTAGCATCTGTCGAGACTCAAGTTGCTCGAATAATTGCGATCGGAATGCTTTGCGCGACGCGAATGCACGCTGGCTGACCGACCGCCGCAGGCCTTCAAAAAGCGAGCGGCGGCGGTGCCGTGGGGAGACGTAGGTGGGCATGTTTCTTTCCAAATCTGGAATTCGGCCGAGAAAAGTCTGGGTGCTTTCGGTTGATATGGACAACCGTGTCCAGCATCCGCCACCAAAGAAGATTTTTTTGTGGCGAACCACGTATCGAGTACGTGGAGCGTGCAAAAAGCACCCAGAGGAGATACTGCGGGCGAACCAACGCCACCTGCGCAGAAAATGCGAAAAAGATCTACTATTTCTTTCTAGTTCGAAATTGTCGAAATTCCGCGCGGAATTTTCGCAGGGAAAAATCTGCGAGCGCAGTACAAATACAATGGAGGCCTTGGCTTGGAGCGGAAGAAACAGCTCCGTAATATCTCTAGTCCGAATGAAAAAGCCTCCTGTGACGAATACCACCCACAGCGAATCCAAGCCAACGAATCAAGCCGAGTTGGGTGAAGAAATGGAGCTGCACCGCACACGTCTGAAGCGGCTCGTCGAGCTGCGGCTGGATCAACGCGTACGCGGACGGGTCGACGCATCTGATGTGCTGCAAGAAACACAGCTCGAGGCCTTTCAGCGATCGGGCGAGTATTTTTCGGACCCGAAGGTTCCGGTGTTCATTTGGTTGCGGTACTTAACCTTGCAAAAAGTCTCGCAGATCCACCGCCAGCATCTGGGGACTCAGGCCCGCGACGCGACGCGCGAAATCTCGATCTTTGCAGATCCAGCACCTGCGGCTACCTCAGCCGTGCTCGCTGCGCAATTGGTCGGGCATCTAACGACTGCCAGCCACGCGGCCGTGCGAGCTGAGATGAAACTGAAAGTCGAACAAGCCTTGAATTCGATGGACGACAGAGATCGTGAGCTGCTGAGCTTGCTCCACTTTGAACAGTTGACGCAGCGCGAGGCGGCCGCGGTGATTGGCATCTCGGAAAAGGCACTCGGCGGACGTTATGTGCGGGCTTTGGCGAAGTTAAAGAGGCAGTTAGTTTAAGATAGCCCTTCCATGAACGATGAAGAAACCGAACTAGTTGCTGAATTGGCCAAGGAGTTTCTGGCTCGCTGCCGACAGGGGCAGCGACCAGCGCTGAGCGAGTACATTCGTCAGCACCCGAAACTGGAAAGCGAGATCCGCGAAATTTTCCCAATGATGCTACTCATGGAAGACGTGGCCGCGGAGCCAAAGCCGGAACGCGACGATCTCGCATCGCTTGAGAAGCTAGGCGACTTCAAGATTCATCGCGTCATCGGTCGCGGTGGCATGGGCGTGGTCTACGAGGCGACTCAGGAATCACTGGGACGCCGCGTGGCTTTGAAAGTCTGTCCACTAACGCAAGGCATGAGTTCTCGTAATCGTGAACGATTCCGTCGCGAGTCGCGCGCGGCAGCCATGCTGCACCACACCAACATCGTCCCTGTGTTTGCTGTGGGCGAAGAAGGTGGCATGTTGTACTACGCGATGCAGTTCATCTCTGGAGCGACGCTCGACGATGTCATCCAAGAGTTGCGATTGCTGTGGCAGACTTCACCGACTTCGACAACGCGTCTGACTCGCGGCGTACACTCCCAGCCGTCCAGCTTATCCAAGCGCCATGAGGCCTCCGCCGTAGCACATTCGCTGGTAAGCACGTCGGGAAGCCGACCATCGAGCGTCGAGCCGCTGCACAGGCTTCCCAACGCTGAGTCCAATAACGAGCACATTGCCGAAGTCCATTTGCCGGGACAGTCTTCGAATAAGGAAAGTCGCGGAGGCAACGCGAAATATTGGGATAGCGTTGCCAGGATTGGTGTGCAAGTTGCCGAGGCGCTCGTTTACGCGCACGGCAAAGGCACTCTGCACCGCGACATCAAGCCGGCGAATTTGATGTTGGACCAGGCGGGAGTGGTGTGGGTTATGGACTTTGGCCTCGCCAAGTCTCTCGAAGAAGATGATCTCACACGGGAGGGAGAGGTGATCGGTACGTTGCGGTACATGGCACCCGAACAATGCAAAGGCGTTTCCGGAACTACTAGCGACATCTACAGTCTGGGGCTGACGCTCTACGAAATGTTAGCTCTGCGACCAGCCTACGAAGAGTTACATCGGACCGAGTTGCTGCGCGCGATTACGGAAAACGACCCGATACCACCACGCAAGATCAATCGCCATGTGCCCCGCGACTTGGAGACGATTGTCATGAAGGCAATCGAGCGTGAGCCGACGCGGCGCTACGCGACAGCTCAAGAATTGGCGGACGAACTGGAGCGTTTCCTGTCCGATGAGCCAATTCGAGCACGTCCGGTGAGCGCTACCGAACGCGTTGGCAAGTGGATTCGCCGACGGCCCGCCATCGCCACGCTGACTGCCGCACTGGCTTTGGTGTTCGTAGTTTCCTTCGCATTGGTAAGTTGGAAGTGGCGCGAAGCCGAACGCGAACGGGCGGTTGCCAACACCGCCGCTGCCGCTGAACAAGAAGCTCGTGAAGACGCTGACGCTCAACGATCTTTGGCAGTCGCTCGCCTGGATGACGCAGAGCAGGCTCTCTATCGCAGCTCGATTAGCCGTGCCGAGGCGACCAGCCGCACCGCGCCAGACACAGCCAGAGAGCTGCTCGCAAACTTGATTCCCGCTGCGGGAGAAGTGGATCGCCGCGATTGGGAGTGGGGTTACTTGAATACTTTGCTCAATCAAGAAGTCGCCGTCATGCAATGTGGTGCATCGGAAGCCGAATGGATCCGTTCGTTGGCTTTTAGCCAAGATGAGACGCTCCTAGCGGTCGGCTCGGGACGAACAGGGTTTTCGCAGCCTCAGAATCGATCGCCCAAAGGTCGCGTTACCATTTGGAGTACGCGCACGGCCGAGCTGATCGCGGAGCTACCTATTGAACACACCGCGTACTCACTGGCATTCAGCAGCGACAACCGACGACTGACGGTTAGCGAACCAGTAGCGAAAAACCATATGGAAGCTACCTGGTCAGGAGGCGTGACCATCTGGGATGTCGAAAGTGCCAGCCCAATTTGCGAACTCGAACAACCTGATAAAGCAAATCGATTGCGTTATCTGGCTTATTGCAGTGACGATGGAATCATCGTAGGTAGCAACTGCACACCGATGGCAACATATGGCTGGCACGCACAAACGGGAGAATTGCTGTGGACGATTCGTTCAACTGAACTGGTTGCGGTTGACGCGGATTCAGAGAGTCTTCTCCTTTCTAGGCACCAACCGACAAGAGACCTCGTACGCTTCCGTATTTCCGATCTGCAAGAATTGGAAGTCGTCAGCGAATTACCCAAACGTACTCCTCCGCTAACAACACGACTTGGGCTCTTGGGTTGTAAACTCGACACTTTCCGCTTTGATCTTGAAAGATTTGACGGACAACGCACTCTGCTATGGGGAGACGATCAATACAAGGTTACAACGACGGAGCCGCTCCGTCCGATTTGTGCGGTGCATCCGGCGGACAATATCGCCGCCGTCGGTGCAGCCGATGGAACCGTACGGGCCTGGAATACGGACACTGGGGAACTGCAACGCATTTACCGAGGGCATGCCGCACCCGTCCAAGCAGTTGCCTACAGCCCCAGCGGCCGCTGGCTAGCTTCCGGCGACTGGTCGGGTGAAGTCAGGCTATGGCAACCGGGACGATTCTCCCACACGATCAATCTTGAACCCAGAAACCAACTTGCCAGTCAGTGCTATGTAGAAGACTTGGCTTTTCGCTTTGATGGCGCCAATGTTGTGGGGTTCGCGCACTTACTCGATGCAAATACTTTTGGCGATGCGCAGGCTCGCGGACGCGTTACCAATTGGGATAGCGAACGGGGTCTACGGCTGGGCGAAGCTGTCGTGCCACCATCGCTTATGGACGTCAGGCGACGCCAGGCCGAATTTGCAGCAAACGGTACGCGGCTAGCGATGGTTGGCAACGACAATGTACTGCGAGTCGTAGAGTTCGAATCCAATGCCGAGTTATTTTCGTTTGACTCGGACGACATTACTTGGGAGGAGATCTCCATCAGCTCCGACGGCGCGCGGTTGGCGGCTTACGGCAGTCGTACAAAGCCGCGTAACCAAAAACAATCACACGTGGCGGTGTGGGACATTGCAACCCAAAAGCTGATCCGTTCGCTGGAATTCCCACCTGCGGTCAGCCTAGCACTCGATACAACGGGCAAACGCTTGGCCGTTGCCTTCAAGGCGACCAACGGTCAAGTGAATCCCCAGCCAGCGGGTGTTCGTATTTGCAATGTCGACGGGGGCAGCATGCTGCAAACCGTTGGAATTCGCGAGACGCGCGATGAGAGTGACGTGATCTCGACGCTCGCTTTTTCACCCTCCGACCAACTGCTTGCCGTGTGCTGGGAATTCGGCAAGTTGAGTATCCACGAAACGAAGAACGGCAAAGCCATCATGCCTTGCCGCAATGTGCCCGAGGTCATTGAGGATATAGCCTGGCATCCAGGTGGCAAACGATTGGCTGGTGCAAGTCGGGAGTCGGTAACCATCTGGGATTTGGATGGCAACGAGATTCTCGTGCTAAAGGGCCGTCCGCGCTACGGCGATATGCCCTTCGATCCCGCTATTGCCTTCAGTCCTGATGGCTCCAAAGTTGCCGCAACGCAGTGGGACAATTCGATTAACGTGTGGAAAGCTACGGGACCGAATTCACATCGGTTTGCAAGCGAGGATTCGATCCGCTTTGCAAGCCGCGATGCGTTTGCAATTGAAAACATGAGTAAAATAGTCGCGGCAGTTCCCGGCAATCCTTGGTATCTCTTGGGGCGTGGCCAAGTTGGCGCGTTGCTTCGTCCGACCGAAGAAACCCAAGCCGACTATGTGAAGGCCAAGCAAATGCTCACCGGCGAGGATCGCTGCTTGCTTCTCCATGGAGACGCATTCATCAAGGTTCCTTCCCTACCCTTGCATACCTTCGAAGGTCACACGATCGAGGCTTGGATCAAACACTGGAATTACATGCAGCCCGGCTATTGCTACGGCGTCATTGCTGCTCAATACCCGCGTGCCCCCACCGAATATTTTGCCTTTCAGGAACATAGGAGCCTAAATGAACTCGATCGGATGGGCTGGTACTGGCTTCGTCCGACTGAAGAATACGCCAACGTCAAACAACAATGGACGCACGTAGCCGTTACGTTCGGGCCTGAAGAATTGCGGTATTATATGAACGGGACATACATTGGAAATAATCGTCCGCAGCAATTCAACGAGGCGATGAGCGACTTTTTCATCGGCGATACGGATCTACACAATCCGCACACCAAAGGCCGCGGGTTGATCAGATCGCTGCGTGTCTCCCAAGGCGAGTTGTATCAGGGCACTGAAGGTTTTGTGCCACCGGTCAAGCTGGGCGGAGCCCCGGACGGGGCGACAGCTCTTTTGTTCGACTTCGAGCAAGACAGCAGTCAACCAAACTCCAGCGATGATCCACGCACCATCATCGATCGATCCGGCAACCAGCGTCATGGCATTCTGCACAACGCCTGGTGGCTCGAGAAATAACGGGCGGCGCGCGGTGCGTGTTACGAACAACGCGCGCTTCGGGAATGGCGAGTTTTCAGCTAATGCTTAGACCTATAATCTGCATATTCCATGGCGGTGATAAATCCATCCGCGTCCGTGTCAGCGGCAGCCGCGTTTTGCGACGCTTGCGACAGCAATTGGGCGATCTGGAGTGAGGCTTCATGGTCAGCTACGCTACCGTTCACGATGTGTCGGCTTGTGTGACAGGGGCGGGAGTCGTTTCAGCTACGCATCGTGACGAACTTGTGAACGATGCTCACCGCTTCAGAACATTGCAATACGCGGGCATAGCGGTCGCGCAAGGTCGCCAACGATGCTTCGTGCAATTCTGGAGTCACCGTAGCGCAGCAGTCTTCCACGATCGTTACTAAATATCCCAAATCGCAAGCGTCGCGCACGGTCGTTTCGACGCATTCATTCGTATAGACGCCTACCACAAACAGCGATTCAATCCCCATATTCTTGAGCACATAATGCAAATTCGTCGATGAAAAGACACCGCTGGCGGTCTTGTTCATAATAATCTCATCTAGATCTGCAAGCGGTGCGACGATTTCCAGAAAATCCGCTTCACGCGAATTCGGAGCAGCTAGCAGATCGAGCCGTTTGTGCCCTTTGCTGCGGTCGCGACCGTCGCGTGTGAGCGATTGAATACGCGTGTGAATTACTTCTAGGTTGTGTGTGCGAAAGGCATCTTGCAGGCTGCGCACATTGGGTAGTACCAAGCGTTCTAGGCGTTCAAAGTAATACCGCTGAGCCTCGGCCGATACGCCACTTCGCTCAGCATCGCGAAAGACTCCACATCCCGGTGCAGCATCTAAGTATTGCAAGTCGATACAGAGCAATGCCGTATTGCGATGCGCGAGGAATTCACGGTGCGCAGGATTGTCGATGAACGACTCGTGGTAGACGTCCTTGAGTGGATCGATATGCTCGGTGTGCAAATTATTTGGCTGTGGATTTTCGGTGTCAGGTTTCATTTTCATCGTTACTGCGCGAGTTCCTTCAAGGTATGTAGCAGGACGTTGCCTCCCGCCTCGATGTCGGACCAGGCAGTCCATTCAGCGGGCGAGTGGCTTTGTCCATTCTTGCTGGGTACAAAGATCATGCCGACTGGTACCATACGGCCCATGATTTGAGCGTCGTGCGCAGCACCGCTCGGCATGGTCAAGTAGTCGGTTTCTAAGAGTTGCGCATGATGGCTCAAGCGCTCGACGATCTGTAGATCGCACGCGACCGGGGCCAAATAGCTTTTCTGCTGAAAATCGAACATCAAATTGCGTCGGCGCGCAATGGCTTGGAGCGCTTTGCGAAATGCGGATGCTAGTTCGTCCAACACGGATTCCGAAGTATCGCGGGCGTCGATCGAGAATTCGACTAAGCCCGGCACGGTATTGGCCGCACCGGGCAGGATTTGCGCCTTGCCGATAGTTGCACGACTGCGCTCACTGCCGTTCTCTGCCAGGATCCGCGGAATTTCATGTGCAAAATCGGCCAGTCCCATAAAGGCGTCGTTGCGCATATCCATGGGAGTCGTACCAGCATGATTCGCCTCGCCCCGAAGCTCAACCGACCACGTAAACAGGCCCGTTATTTCATCGACAATGCCGATCGGCTTGCGCAGGCGATCGAGTACGGGCCCCTGCTCTATATGCAGTTCTAGATACGCGTGGATCGAATCCGGATCCCTGGCTGCGTCCAGAGCCGCGAGAGGATCGAAGTTATGACGCTGCATTTCGTCTTGTAGCAGTATGCCGTCCAAGTCCTTCATGGTGGCGAGCTTTTCGGGCGTGACTTGGCCGCAAAGGGACTGCGAGCCAAACATGCCACCGAAGCGGCCCTCTTCGTCGCTGAAGGCAATGAGTTCTAGCGTGCGATTTGTGACCGCGCCCGCCTCGTGCAAGCATTGAAGACACTCCAGGCCGACCACCACGCCCAGCGTTCCATCCAAGGCACCAGCGCAGGGGACGGTGTCGATGTGTGAGCCAACCAGGACCCGTGGCAAGTCGCTGACGCCGGGGAGTATCGCAGATACATTGGCTGCTCCATCGATACTAGCTTGCAAGCCACCGCGTTCAATGCGTTCCATTAGCCATTTCTTGGCCAGGACATCCGCATCGGTAAAGGCCATCCGATAGATTCCGCGATCGGACTCGTTGCGCCCAATCTCCGACAGCGCGCGGATATCATGTTTGATGCGATCCAGGTCCACTCTTAGATCCATGCGTTTCCTCTATCCTTGGTGCTTTGTAGTGGACGGAACTAGTCAACCGCTGGCAAAGACTCGCCGCGCACATACTGGCCGTGAAGCATATGCAACTGCAAAGCATGATTGATCACGATGTCGTTACGCCTAGCTAGCGTACCATCGGTTTCACGCCAAGCAGCATTCAAGAACTGTTGGAGCTGATGGTGTTCGAACAAGCCGGCATCGTGTACACGCTCGGGAGTCAGCCAATGCGAAATCATTTCTTCAACCGCAGCGCGTTTGACTGGATCGGTGTGGGCGGGAGGAGCCATGAAGGCGAATTTCTTCCGTTCGTAGAGTTCCCGAGGCAAGACATGCACCATCGCTTCACGCAGGACCCACTTTTCGACACCGTCGCGAATGCGAATGTTGGGCGGAATGCGCGTCGCATATTCCGCAACGTGATGATCCAGAAACGCAGGCCGCGCTTCCATGCTGTTCGCCATATCCATGCGATCGCCACCCCAGGTCAAGATTTGCCCTTCGAGCATCGTTTTGCTCCAAGTGTACTGGGAGATATCGAGTCGATGTCGGCCGCGAATTTGGTCCGCATCAATAGCGTCAGCCACGGCGGCTACGGGATCGTAATCGGCGAGCTTCTCTCGCAGTTCATTGGAAAGAAGCGGTAGCACGCGCTGTAGAGTCAACATCCACGGCTGAATCCAGGAAGGCGTGAATCCGCACAGATCCTGCCAAGCGGTATGTTCCAGATCCTCTTCGGCCAGGATAGCGCCCGCGAATACACCGCCTTCATCCTCGCGCCCCAGCCAGTCACGTTTGAAGAACGGGTAGCCGCCAAACAGCTCGTCGGAGCCTTCTCCCGTCACGACCGCTTTGTAGTTGCACTCGCGGACGCGACGGCTCATGTGCCATTTGGCGACCGCAAGTGTATTGTAGAACGTGCGTTCAGCATGCCACGTTGCGCGTTCAAATGCGGGGCCATAGAGTTCTTTCTCTGTCAGCCTCAGCAACTCTTGTTCGGCACCGGTACGCTGGGCCATCAGCCGTGCAATCTGCGACTCATCGTATTCGTCGCTGTCGAAAGCGATGGTAAAAGCCTTGACTGGCGATTGCTGCAGCGTAGTCGCCAACCCTAAGATCGAACAGCTATCGATCCCGCCTGACAAATAGCAGCCCACGGGCACGTCGGCTTCCAGTCGCGTCGCTACAGCATCGATCAGACGATCTTGCACACCCTGCACGTATTCAGCCGGATCGGCCTGCATGTCGTGTGAGTCCGGAAACTCTAAATCCCACCAGCGTTGGCAGTTGGATTCCAAGCGACCGTCTCGCTCTTCGACGATCAGCATGTGTCCTGGACGAAGGGCTTCTACGCCAGCGAAGGCGGTTGTGCCTGGTACCATGACTTGCATCATTTGATGCAAGGCCGCATGGGGACACAACTGCGGCGTGATGGACGGATGTTGCAGAATGGACTTCACTTCGGAGCCCCAAGCGATACCCACTGACGACATCGCAAAGTACAGTGGCTTGATGCCAAAGCGATCGCGAATCAAAACCAGTCGGCGACGGCGATGGTCGTAAAGGACGATGGCAAATTCACCGCGCAGGTGCTCGACGAATTGCAAACCATCACGTACATACAATGGCAGCGCTATCGCTGAATCGCTTTTACCATACGTCTTGCGCCGCTGGCAGGCGAGTTCAGTGCGGATGCGCTTGTATCCGTAGAGTTCTCCATTGACCGTACACGCATAGTCACCGTCCTCGGTTTCTAAAGGCTGGTGACCGTGATCGAGCCCCACAATCGACAGCCGCGTATGTCCCAGCGCTAATCCCTGCTCGACATAAAACCGACTGCCACGGTCATCGGGGCCACGATGGTCAAGGACATCCAGCATCGGATCAAGTAGAGATCGCAATTCACGCTCATTGGTCCGCGCCGGATTCCAGAAGCCAGCAATACCACACATAGACTTATACTTTCGAACGATTCTTTTACTCTAGAAATACGGAAGTGCAGCGAGGCTAGAGTCCTTCCGATCCACCGTTCGGTCTACAATGTGACTCGCAGCCTTTCTAAGTCAGACTAAATGCCGCTAATTCGATCCAGTCGATCGAGCACTGCCGTTAGGAGGGCTTGGCGCAGAAACACCGCCCCGGCGGCCTGCGCAAAATATAGATTGTGTTGTGTTTCGTCCAAGTCGACTGACAACTCATCGTTCCGAGCCAGTGGATGCATGATCACAGCGTCAGGTCTCAGATTGCTGTTGCGGTCCAGTTTGTAACGGTTGTCCAGCTTTCGGTAGCTGTCGCCTAGGAAAGCAATGGAGTTGACGTATACGACGTTCAGTTCTGATAAGACTTCGGTTGCGTCGTTGGTGATGTCGATTGGAATCGGCGATTCTTCGATGGTCTCGGTCAAATCCAATCCTACCGGATCTGCCAATTCCGAAATCAGCGTAATGCGATTGACTGCCCCAGTAAACATCAACGTCAGCCGCAGGAAACTCTTCACAGCTCGCATTGAACCGGGAGTGCCAATAATTCCTATGTGAATTCGACGATCGGCGGGGCAGTCTTCAGTGCATAATTCCGGCCGCCACTTGAGTATCGTAAACCAATCGATTAGAGCTTGGGTGGGGTGATGGCCTGAACCATTGCCAGCGTTAATCAGGGGCCGTTGCAGATTGCGGCGAATTTCCTCGACACTATTGGTGTCGGGATGACGCATGATGACAACGTCGCCATAAGTATTAAACATCTCGCCGATATCTGCCAACGACTCGCCTTTGGCAATTCCCGTAACTTGGCCATCGGGTACAGACAAGACCTTCCCATCCAAGCGTTGGACTGCACTTTCGAATGAGAGTCGCGTACGCGTACTGGCTTCGAAGAAGGCAGTGATTGCGATTTTCCCATCAAGTGGTTTGTCCATCTCAACATTGCGAGTCTCCAGCAATGCAGCCAATTGTGCCAGAGCCACGACTTGCCGTCGATCAAACTGTCGCGGATTGAGGATAGACTGTCCTGCCAATGCAGATAACGATTCGCGATCTACAACATTGCGCGTTGCATCCAGGAGTTTCTCTGGGCACAGTTTCTGGCCTTTGGAGTTTGTCGCATAGTCGGTCAAGGCGCGGTACAACTGTGGGGCTGGAAGTGTATTCAATTAGATCACCAAATCCGCTTGTCTTTCGAATCGAAATAAAACAGCGTGAGTAGAACGATCACGCCGACGCTACAAAGGACAATGCCGCCAAACACTAAACTCTGCAAAAACCAAACAGTGAACATTTAGCTCGCGCCTCCCGCCGGTGAACTCGAGGGCAGAGGCAACGCGGGTGGAATGTCCTGTTCCTTGTCTAGCAGTGATTGGAAGTCGAAGTTGCTGGGAGCCAGCCAGACGCCCAATGCGAAGACAATTCCCGACGTAGCCGCCCCGACAAGGGATCCGACAAACCAGTCAATAGCGAAGTAGGCGATGAGGCCTGCCCCGCTTCCCATGACCATGGCGGTACATGCAGCCACCGGGCTCGGACGTCGGAAATACAGTCCGCCCACGATTGGCCAAATGCAACTGCCCACCATGGGCCCGGCGAAGAAGAGTACTGTGGCTAACGTTCCAATGTTAGGGAGAGCGACACACCAAGCCACCAATCCCAATCCGATGATGCTGAAGCTGGCCCACCGCCGCTTGGTCGCATCAGCCACAGCACCAGGTGCGGCACGTTCCAAAATATCATTGACGATCAGATCGGAGGTGGCGGCCAGCAGGCTGTCGATGCTGGAGGCCAACGAACAAAAAACCACGACAAAGACTAGCATGGCTCCAGCGTATCCCAACAGATTGGCAGCTACCAATGGCCCCACCGTGTCGGGCTCGCTAATGCCAATCCCCAGCGCTGGTGCCGCTAGTCCCAAGAAGCCGGCGACAATCGGCACAGGCAGCCACAGCAGACCGCCCAGAAAATAAGCTTTCGCGCCCACACCTTCGCGCATCGCCAATGCTCGACTCCACCACACGTTGCTGTGAAAGATCTCGCCAAAACCAAATAGCATGTTGTTAAAAAGTGCCATCAATGCAGCCGGGAAAGCCACGGATAACAGCATCGGCCGACGCTGCGAAAGTTGCTGGTGCACGTCGGCTATTTCAACGTGCAACAAAATAGCCACGGCCACGACGACCAATCCAACAAGAATAATCACGCTTTGAATAAAGTCCGTTCCAATCACTGCGTACATGCCACCACACAGCGTGTACAGCACACACACTAACAACACAACTGACATGCCTACTTCGTAAGGAATGCCAGACAGCACTAGCAGCAGTTTGCCCCCGGCCATCGACATCGATATCAGCCAAGTCAGCGCATAGAACAAAGAAATAACTAGAAACGGCACACTGCCAGCCAAACCGTATCGTCGACCAATAAACTCAACTGCCGTATATCCCTTGGGCATGATGCGGCGAATGCGACCGCTCATCGGTGCAAAAGCAAATAGTCCAAAACTGGCCGTTGCATAAGCCAATGAGCCCCACACGCCTAGCTGCAGCGCAAACAAGGGGGCCATCATCGTTGTGTTCGACGTAATCCAAGTCGCAACTGCGGTGGCGGTCCCCAATGCCAAACCAACATTGCGTCCCGCAACGGCAAAGCCATCATAGGATTTCGCACGACGCCCCCACCACAATCCAAGACCAATCCAAACCAAACTGAACAAAGCCAGCATCACGTAACCGGCCGTTTGATCCAAGACGGGGCCAACCGCAAGTAGATTGAAGAAATTGACTACGGTCAGTGTCACTGTTGTAGTCCTCCGGCAGGAGGGGCAACGACCGCATGTCCGCGATCACGAATCGCGCCGACCAGCAATACTACGACCAAAGCGAGTAAAACAGCTCCGCCAATCGAAAACAGCAACATGGCCTGGAACATCGACCAATGCTCAACATTGACAATCGCTGGAAGCTCCGAAATGGCAATTCGATTTTCGTCCGGTCCCAACGCCTCGATATGAAACGTGTATTGACCGTTGCTCAGCCCCGACACAAAAGCTTTTGGTAGACTTCCCTGATAGTAAACTTGGCCATCGGGCGTTGACAATCGATAGCTCTCAGCCGTTTCGACCACGTTCCATTCCAAGCTGACGTAGCCCTCGCGCAGGGGCGGAAAACGGCTCTCAACAAAAGCGATTTGGGGAGAGAGAGACGGTTTCAGCAAATCCGGATCTTGCCCGGAAACAGACTCGGCCTGAAAGATATTGCAAAGCAGCAGGAATGCAAAAAATTGCGTGCTACAGAACGACTTGCCGAGATGGCAAAAAGACATTGAGCTTTCTAACTGGTGCCCGCAACGCCAAGAGAATCTGGCTGCGTTGGACAGTTACGAAATGGATAATGGCATAGCCTAACATATTTTGACGCGCATTTCCAACCCCGCCTGTGTTAGTGCGTACCAAAGGACCAGAGCGGCGATAAATCGCCGCACTCCATGGGCAAAAGAAGACTTATCGTCGTAGATTCAGCAGTTCGTCGAAGAGCTGCTGAGTGGCTGTAATGACTCGCGCGTTGCTTCGATATTGGGTCGAAGCTAGAACCAAGTCGACTAAGTCACCGCCTATGTCCGTGTTGGATAATTCCAGAGCACCAGCCACGACACCGCCGATGCCGTTTTCACCGGGACGACCTTCGATGGGCAAACCCGTGTTGATACCCTGCGCGAATAAGTTCTGCCCGCGTTGCTCGAGACCTTCAGGATTGATGAAACGCGCAAGTCGCAGTTGCCCCAAGTCGCGCGAGATACCGTTGCTGAACACACCCTTAATCGTACCGTCTTCTCCGATAACGTAGCTGGTCAGTGTGCCTGGCGGCGAACCATCTTGACGCGAAGCCGCTAGTGTTGCGTCGTCGGTAGCCAAACCAGATACAGCACTGAAATCGAAGTCGAATTCCATCGGCGAAACGCTCGGCAAGTTGTAACGGTCGATGGCGACTCTCGAATTGCTGGCAGAGATAAAGTTGCCATTGCCATCAAACGTCAAGATACCGGTTCCCACGGCAATTTCAGAACCAGAGCGTGGCGAGTTATCAGCCGAATCGGCATACCAACGATAAACGGTCGCCGAATCTGAACGACTCTGTAGGACGGCGGTCAACCGGGTGCGGATCGGCATACCGAGTGTGTCGTAGGTCACAAAGTCAGCTACCGCGCTCTGCCCTTTGGCTTCTTGGACCGATCCGAACGCTAGATTCGGAACGTCGACCACGCCCGCACTGTCGGTAATGCGAAAACTAGTCAAATCGATTTCCAGCGCGTTGTCTTCGCCGTTGTTGGCCACAAAACGCAGTTGACCGTTGCGAATGTAGGCACCGGCCAATAACGAGCCTGTTTCGCCTGGAATCGTATTCTTCGACGCAGGAATTGGATTGGTGGAATCCAAGGTCTGCGTTTGAATACCCATCGAATCTTCCATGAACGATACAAGATCTTGTACCGTAGTCGTTGCGGTCACGTTCAGCGTTTTCGCTTCCAGGTTGCGACCACCCTTGCGGGCTTCAAAGGACAGTTCGCCAATCTTAAATGGATTAACGTAATCGAATCCATCGCGGCGCGTGACGTTGATCAACAATGTATTGCTGTCGATCGTCGGGCCGTCCAAGTCCACCAGTTTGTTTCCAGGTAGCGTTAGATCGCTGATTTCCGCGTCGCTCTTGCCGTCGGTGTAGTCCGAGCCGGGTACAATCGTGTCAACAAGATAGAACGAGTTTTGGTCAGTCGATGTGTTGCGATAGATGCGAATCGAATCATACGGTGGAAAGCCGCCGCCGGAAGGAGGCACGGGCGGCGTAGGAAAATCACTCAATCGAATGCGACCGTTGACAATATTCTGCGGGCCCAATAAGACCGATGGCTTGGTTTCCGGATCCCCCGCGCGGAAATACGTGATCATGTAGGAATAGTTGCCGTTCAGCGTCGAATCGTCGAGTGTCGCCCCGAGTGTATTTGATCCATCGTCGACGTAGGTGCCGCCGGTTGGGACGGTGTCTAGCAGTTTGAATTCGTTCGCATCAGCTTCGGTTCGATAAATACGCAACTGCGAATACTTGCCGGGTGCGGTTGGCAAATTGTCGAGCGTGATATCGTTGTCTGCTGTCCCATTGCCGGTGGGGACGTTGACGGACAGGGTTGCACTGGCCGGACTCTCTTGCCCCGAACTGTCTACAAACACAAAACGGTATCGATAGGTGACGTTCTCTTCGAGCGTACCAGAACCTTGATTGTGAGCGATCGTGATGCCAGTCGTGTCGGCAATGTCGGCGCTCTCTAATTGGACGCTGGACGCATCCGGACGTGGCACTGCGCTGTCACCCAAAATTGCGCTTTGGATCACTTCGGCTGTATCAGCTACGTCACCATTGGGCGTCAACGTACCTTCCATAACGACATTCTTGGTAGCTTGCGCAACTGCCTCACTGCCCAACGGCACTGACAGAGCGGTAAGCTGAGTCGATTGAACGCGGAACTGGTCATCAATGCCGTAGCCCAACAGTCGATTGCCGGTCGGAGTGACGAGTTGATTTTCGCTGTTCAGGCTGAAGATCCCATTGCGAGTGTACAACCGCTCGCCATCCGCGCCTTCGACAATGAACAATCCTTCACCTTGGATTGCCAAGTCGCTGGGGCTCGAACTAATTTGGATGGTGCCTTGCGTAAAGTTGGGTGTAATGCCTGCAACTTGAACGCCCAAGCCGGTTTGACGCGGATTCGTACCGCCCGTGTCAGCGCTAGGAGCCGCTCCCAACGAGAGCGTTTGCAAGAATTGCGTCGCGAAAACGACTTCGGAGGCCTTAAAGCCTACCGTCTGCGAATTGGCAAGGTTATTACCTAGCACGTCGATTTGAGTTTCGGCGGCATTGAGGCCAGTAAGCGCTGTACTAAGTGACGACGCTAGTCCCATCGCAATTCATCCCGGTTTCGAGTCAATTAGACGGCACATCTGTACCGAACCGCGACGATTTTCGAGCAGGCGTTATACCATGCCGCTACGCTTCGACTATTTCGCGGATATTCTTAATATCGACGGTCGCAGCTCCAACATGAACTGAGACTTTCCGAATATCCGGGTTTTGACTATCGGTTTGGACCGACACGCGATCAACCGTTCCTTCAACCGGCTCTGCGTTGCTATCCAGCGCGGTGATCTTCTTACCGATCATACCACTTGCCATGGAAAGTTCTTGACCGACGGCAAAAGTTGATAGCGTTTCGGTAAGTTGGTTGGTCGAGCCAATTTCGCGGATCTGGCTAATCTGCGTTAGCATCTGCGCGTTATCCATCGGATTTAGCGGGTCTTGATTCTGAAGTTCAGTAATCAGCAGACCCAAGAATTCATCCAAGTCGACGTCGCTGAGGTCATTGCCTGTCAGACCTGATCCCGAGCCTGATTTTGAGGGAGTCGACGAACCGACGCCGGGAATACTAGTCATAATGTGTGTCCCTCAATGAATGCGGGCCTGGGTGAAACATGAATGTAATCGTTCACGATGTGCCGGCTTGTGTGACAGGGTCGGGAGTCTTTTCAGCAGCACCGGCCACCGATGAGATGCCGCTCGGAACATCTGGTTGCTAATGGGTTTAGCGATTTAGGCTGAAAAGACTCCCGACCCTATCCTGTCGACTCCAAGTTCGTAAACGGCTACACCTCAAAAGACCTGGAGCCCTGACCAGCGATATCTGATTCGAACCGGCACTGTCAATACGTATTGCCGAGCACCCATCAAGACGCTCCAGGCTTGTGGGACAGGGTCGGGGGTCTTTTCAGCAGCGCCGGCCACCGATGAAGTACCGCTTCTAGGAACATGTGGTTGCTAATGGTCTCGCCTCTTAGGCTGAGGAGGCTCCCGACCCTAGGCTTGGATATCGATTCCGGTATGGGTCTGCCACATCAGTTCGCCATGTTCGTGATCCATCGCGTGTTCAGGAGGCGTCCAGTTGCGTCGCTCACTCACGAGGGGTGAGGCTTGTGTGTGCTCACGACTATTGCCTTGTTGAAAGGCGTTGTGCTGGTCGGAATTGCCACCCTGCGATGCGTCGGAACCGTTCGCAGCTACGTCAACTTGAAACTGGGAAATCTCAAATCCTTGTTCCGCCAGTCGTCCACGCAGGACTGGCAGACTTTCGAGGATCGCCTCGCGCGCCGCTGTGCTTTCGGTCGTGAGGACCGCAGTCATGCTACGCCCTTCCATGCGGACTTGGACATTTAAAGAACCAAGCTGCGGTGGGTGCAAGCGCAGATTGATTTGGCCGCCATCGGGCCCAAGTCGAGCGAAGCTCCGAGCGACGCGTTGCACCAACCTAACGCGTTCTTGCTGTGTCAAATCGGCTGAATCGCCAGGTGTGACCGGCTTATTTGCGGTCGCATGGGACTCTCCTTGACGTTCAGCTCGACGCCCAGATTGGACTGCGGTGACAGCCTCGTTGTTAGCCTGCCCCTCAGGCGTCGGCGGCCCCCCGGCGTTGACTTGTGCACTGTCGATACTCACGGACGCCGCAGCCACGATTGTATCCGTGCGGGTGAGTGTAGCGTCCGGTAGTGTTGCTGCATCGACGGGATTCGCGGCTGTGCTAACCGATTTTGATTCCGCTGAACCCGAAGGTGCGGCTGGGCTCGTTTCCAGATTCGCTTCAGTCGTGAAATGGCTCTCAGCCTGCTCGATAGCTTGCTCGCCAGTTCGATTGGCCATAGCTAGCTCATCAGACGCGTCACGTTCGAACCACTTCTCGCGTCGATCATGACGGCCGTTACGTTGCTCATGTTTTGTAACTTCTGAAGACCCTTTGCTCGTTGTCTCTTCTGCGTCAGACGGCGTACCACTGTTGTTGGCGACGGTTTCGCGGCGATCGTCTCTGGCACCTAGCGGATCATTCGTGTTCGCTGTGTCGATGGCCTCGGAAGTCGCGTCGGCTCGTTGTTGAGCTCGTTGTGCTTCATGTGCGGACTGCTCGTCCAGCTCATCTGTGGTGGGCACATCGGTCTCAGTGTTGGATTGTGCTGTTCTTTCGTCGCCCACCGTTGTCTGGTCCAATTCGGTAGTGGCTTGAGCCACAACGGGACCCGCTTCTTCCTGGGTGTTGATGTTGGACTGATGCTATCGCGTCCGTATCCGATGAGGTGGGTAAATCCGCCTCCACGTCCAATGGGGTGGATAACTCGAGGTCTTCGGTCTGCTGAGACTGCGACTGCTGGCTAAGTAACGCGGCCGCTTGCTGGTCAACGGCTACCGTTGGCTGGTGCGATCTGGCTGCTTTCGTCGCTTGGTGTGTAGTCCTCCGTCAAATCAGACGCTTCATCGTAGTCAGTTATAGAGTCATCGCTGGCCGGCAGAGAGTCGCTCGGTTCGGGGTGCGAGGACAAAGCGGTATCTTCCGCTTGAAACGACTCGCTGGGGACCGGTAAGCTGAGAATCTGCTCAAAGAGGTTGGCTTGTAGCGCCGAGACGTCTTGGCCAGCTGGACCGCCCTGCTCTGTTCGGATGGAGAGACGCGAGGGGAATCGTCGTGCTAGTTCCGCACTTGAAGAGACCGTCGTAGTCATCGTTTACCCCCCAGCTCTTGAAGCCTGACAAAATCATGGGGGTAGCGAAGGCGTAAGGCCCGATGCAGTAGCATCCAATTGAGCAGTAGTGGTCGCCGCATGTCCCGACGAAACGGAACTTTTGACAAGCTTCACTAGCCTGTTATCGCTTCATTGAGTGATTTGCTGCTCACCGATGAAGCTTATTGTGTTGGTGCTTGCTGTCTAGCGTCACTGATAATGCTACTTGCCGGCTCGCCAGCTCGCGTGCGAGCTAGGATGTCGGCCAACAAGTCGACCTCATCCGGACCACCGGTAAACTCCCCCATAATCTTCTTTCGTTTATCGAGGGGCATCTCTTTAAAGATTGCGACGATATCGTCGATTTGGTCGTTCTCATACATTTTCTTGATTTGCTCTTTGGACTGTTCCGGGCTGAGCACCTCCAATGTACGACGGACTTCTAGCAAGCTAGCATCGAGCAGATTTGCTTCTTTTTCTTCGAGCAGCTTGTAGAACTCATCTTTGCGCCGGTCGAAGTCTTCTTGAGTCTTTGTGGACTGAGCTAGCATTTCCTCGATCTGAGCTTTCATGCGTCGAATCGAATCTTCCCGCATCTGAAGGTTCTTGCTCATCTCGGCCTGAGCGTCGCGCACATCTTCATAAGTTGGTACAGGCTGGCTTTGCGATTCTTCCAGCATTTTTTGCAGTTGCTCACCGGTGATATCGATACCGTTAAGGAGTGCGATGACTTTGAGCGGTGTATCTTGTTTGAGATTCCCGCGCACTGCAGCAAACGTCAGAATGATGCACTGCGCCAGTACGGTGGCCACGCAAAAAGCTACCAGGAATCGCAATAGTAAACGCATGACTAGGATCCTTCCTCTGCATTCCAATACCTGAATCCAGCCCATTCGTCTAGCGATATTTGCGCGCGGAGCTGGTTGTCCGCCTGCCATTGTTCCCTCTGGTGATCTTCGAGTTTCTCCAAAGAACGCACCGCTTGTTCACACTTGACGAGGGTCGCCTTGCGTTTTGCGGCCTCTTGTTCGATCAAAGTGATCTGCGAGCGCATATGAGCTACTTGTTGCATCAGGTGCATTTGGTAACGCTGCGCTTCTAGCAGTCTCTGGGGGTCTACAGCGCCCTGCGTGAGGCTGGCTGGCGACGGAGTATAGCTCGCATGTTCTTCCAACGTTCGTTGAATTTCGTCTTCGAGCATCGTGATGGCCAGCTGAGCCTGTCGATACGATTCCGCAGCTTGGTCGCGAGTGCGTTTTCGCAGCACTTGTACGGATTGCAGGCGAAATTTGAATTGGCTCAAGATTGCTATCCTCGATGGTTTTGCACGCGTCTCGGAGAAACGCGGCTACGTGACAGCAGCGGCTACGCGGCAGCAGATGGCTGTTGGGATGGAGGCGGTGGTGTGGCTTGCGCAGACAATTGCATCAAATCGGTTAGAGACTTTTGCCAGTCGGCTCGTTCGCGGGCTGGCTGACCAAGGAACTGATCGATGGCGGGTTGCAGCGCGACGGCCCGATCGACCAAGGCACTAGAGCCTCGCTGATAGGCTCCGATCGTGATCAAGTCTTCGTTGTCTTTGTAGGCAGAAATCAGATTGCGAATGGCAATGGCTGCCTGCTGGTGTTGCGGGCTAGCCAAGTGACTTTGCAAGCGACTCAAACTGGACAGCACATCAATGGCCGGATAGCGTCCGCGATGTGCGATCTTGCGGGATAATACAAAATGTCCGTCTAACAAACCTCGCAGAGTGTCGCTGATTGGTTCGTTTTGATCGTCGCCTTCGACCAGCACGGTGTAGATTCCAGTTATGGAACCGCGTGGACCAGTGCCCGAGCGTTCGACGAGCCGCGGTAGCATACTAAAAACGCTGGGCGGATAGCCGCGAGTGGTTGGAGCTTCACCAGCAGCCAGTCCAATTTCGCGCTGAGCCATGGCGAAACGAGTTACTGAGTCCATCATGAGAACTACATGCTTGCCACTATCTCGAAAGTACTCAGCAATAGCAGTGGCCGTCATGGCGGCTTGTACGCGTCGCAACGCAGGTTGATCACTGGTCGCAACCACGGTGACGCACTTTTGGCGGGTCGTCGCGTCGAGTTCTCGCTGCAGGTACTCTTGGACTTCGCGGCCTCGCTCGCCGACGAGACCGATGACGACCACATCTGCGTCTGTACCCCGTGCCATCATGCCCAGTAGCGTGCTCTTGCCCACGCCAGACCCTGCGAAAATACCGATACGCTGCCCACGGCCCAACGTCAACAGCGTGTCGATTGTGCGCACGCCCGTGGTCAGTACCTCGTCGATGGGCGGACGCTGCATCGCGGAAATCGGAGGCGCATCAAGGGGTGCCCGCGAGACACTTTCGATCACTCCCTGATCATCGAGGGGGTTGCCTGCTGCATCGATCACACGTCCGATCAGCGCTGGACCAACGGGGATGGTGGCAACGGAGTGCATCAAGGTGACTTTGTCGCCCGGCGCAATGCCCTCGGAACCGTCGAGTGAAGCCAGCAGAGTACGAGCGCCTTCAAAACCAATGACTTCGGCTGGAATGCGTGCACCGCCACGACGCCATATCTCACAGACCGCCCCCATGGGTGTCGGCAGTGCGATAGCTTCGATCGCATTGCGTCCTACCGACCAGATCGTACCTTCGATATGGCTGGGTACAGCGGCGGAGAGGGTTAAGTTGAGTCGCTCTGGATTGATGAGTTCTGGTAGTGGCATGGATCTAGGGTCAGTTGGTTAGCTGGTCGACAAGTCGCTGCAATTGCGTCTCTAATTGTTGATCGATCAACCCATTGTTAGAACGCACCGTGCAACCGCCCGGCTTGATTTCGGGGTCCGGCAGGATCTCGACCGCCCCGGCCTGTGGCAGGGATTTGGTGAGCTTTTGCAAGTAACGGCCTGCAATTGCAAAATCGTCGGGATGCACAATGACTCGTACATCGCGTGCGTCGCGCATGGCCACTAGAGCCTCTTCCATCCAAACTCGCAGCAACTCGTTTTCATCTCGCATTTCACGACGAACCAGTTTTTCGGCGATTTTGGCAGCTAGTTCCACCGTCTGATTGCGCCACGCCACGAGCCATTGCGAAGTGTCTTCGGTCAGTTCGGCTACCGTTTTTTCGCAAGAGGCAATCGCCGTTCTGCAACGTTCATCACTCAGTCTCTGGGCGGCGGCAGCAATTTGTTGTTCAACTTGTGTCTGAGCGTCAGCGATACCTTGTTGTTTGGCTTCTTGGCGAAGCCGAATGGCTTCGACTCTGGCCCGTTCGAGCGTTTCCGCTGCCTGCTGTTGGATTTCCATCAAGTATTCGCGGGCGCGAGTCTGCACGTCCTCGACATTAAAAGCCACAGGTTGCGGCGATTGAGCGCCTCGTGTGAGTGTTTCTTGTTTTAGGATGGAAGCCATACAAATAACCAACTCGCGACGAGCTAAGCGGCGCGGCGACTGTGAGAAGTTTGAGAATGGAGGCCTGCTCGGTCGATAAGGCGACGTTGTGCTTCATCGACATCGCGCAGGTGGATCGGGCCGATCGTTTGCAGACGCTGCGTGAGCAAAGTGGCGTCGCTAGGATGTAACATCTTGGTAAAGCGGCGCATAAACTCGGGCGTGGCCCCAGCTAATGCGAGTAGCACGGTTTGTGAGTCCATAACGCTTAACAAGTTCGCCAATTCCGGGCGAGCAAGATTTAATAGTTGCTCAAATTCGGCCTGCAGGTTAACACGGTCAACTTCGTTCAAGCTGGGCTTGCTGGCGGAAGTGCGGAATGGGATGACGTCGGGCACCTCTTCCGGCACCGCGCTAGCGTCCGCAGTTGGAACCACAGGCGAATTCTCCGCAGCGTTTTGGGAACTGGTTGCCGGCAACAGGGAAGCGGCAAGCGGATACGCAGGCGTGGCGCGCGTGGCTCGAGGCGTGTCGGCCGTGGTGATGACGGCGTCTCCATACAATTCAGCGATGGTCGCGTGGACATTGGACTGGATTGCCTCTGCCGACATTAGGCCAGAACGTTGTCCCGAAGATGAGTTGCCAAAGGGCGCATGTGTATTCGCAGTCGAGCCTCGCACGGGAGCTGCCACCTCTTCGCCGCTCAATAGGGTACTCCACTCTTGCCGCAGTTCTGGAGGCGCAGCCGAGATAAGAGCGCCAATGCGTTTGGTGTTTAGCCGCTCACTTTCAATTTTCTGTTGATAATCGCTTAGTCTTTCTATTAAGTGTTCATCGATGGCCGAAGCTGCATCGGGATCGATTTCCCGCAAGTTGGACAATCGTTTGAGTACCGCATGATTGGTTTCACGCGGCAGTTGCTTAAGGACTTCGACGGCTTTATGTGGGGGGAGCTGGCTGACGACGACGGCAATGACTGTGACGCGCTCCGTCTGTACGAAACGAACCAAGGCCTCCGTACTCAAACGCGTCCAGGCGGGTGGCACGACATCTTCGTCCAATTCGTCGCCCTGCCCTGCCGCGTCTGCGATGCTCGACTCAGGCAGCTTGGTTTGGAAAGCATCATCCAGATGATTACCTTCCTTTCCATTGGCATTTGACGCAAAAACTGCATTAACAACCGAATGATGCTCCGCGGTTGCGGCGGGCAGTGGTGAACTGGTCTGGTGCGATGCGGCAACTGGTGTACTGGCGGACTTCTGAAACTCAGCCAAGATCGCGCGTCGCTCGGCGGGAGCAATTGGGCCTAGTTGCGCAGCCAGAGCGCGTACCTGCTTGGCCATCTCGGTGGGTAGATGCAGGAGCAATTGTCGAGCCACCACCGCATCAACACTCGACACCAGGATCGCAATTTGGCGAACTCGGCCTGAGGAGGAAGTAGTGGCAGTTGACATAGCTGGCAAACTCAAAGTTCTGGAAAATTCTCAGAAAAACTGACACTTCTCGCCGATCGCCACCTCACGAATCTCGTTCCTATGGCTCCTGCCTGGGAACGGCCTGTCTTCGAGGCCCTGCCTCGCCATTCATTCGAGAATTCAATTTGCGAAACGATGGCGGGGCAGGCGGAGCCTGCAATTCATTGGGTTACCAGGCAGAGCCTAGTAACCAGATGGTGGCGATCAGCGAGAATTGTCAAAAAACTTAAGAGTTAGCTTTAGCGTTTGTGGCGCGCACGTGTCGAGATGGATTGCGAGATTTTGAATGCTAGCAAAAATCCACCGAGGGGCGAACTTTTAGAGATTAGCGAGTTAGGCCAGCGGGCTATTTTCCCGTGCTGATTTCGACCAACTGATCTGCGGCAGCCATCTTGCGGATATCTTCAGTGATCTTCATCGAACAATACTTGGGACCGCACATGCTACAAAAATGTGCGCTCTTGAAAGTATCCTGCGGCAAAGTTTCGTCGTGGTACCGTTGCGCAGTTTCGGGATCCAGCGACAGACGAAATTGCTCCTTCCAGTCGAACTCAAACCTGGCTTTGGATAGCGCGTTGTCGCGATCTTGCGCGCCGGGGCGACCACGAGCTACGTCAGCTGCGTGTGCAGAGATCTTGTAAGCAATCACGCCTTGCTTGACATCTTCTTCGTTCGGCAATCCCAAATGCTCCTTGGGCGTCACATAGCACAGCATGGCTGCGCCGTGCCAACCAGCCATGGCGGCACCAATGGCACTGGTAATGTGATCGTAACCAGGAGCCACATCGGTGACCAAGGGGCCTAAGACATAGAATGGCGCACCCTTGCAGACCTCGATCTGGCGTTCGATATTCATTTGGATCTGGTGCATGGGGATGTGCCCAGGTCCTTCGACCATGACCTGCGTACCGTTGGCTTGTCCTCGGGCGGTCAATTCGCCCAAGACGTCCAATTCTGCAAACTGAGCCGCATCGGATGCATCAGCAATGCTCCCGGGACGCAATCCATCGCCTAGCGACCAAGTTACGTCGTATTGCCGCATGATGTCGCACAAATCGTCAAATGCTTCATACAGCGGATTTTGCTTGCGGTGCGCCATCATCCACTTGGCGATCAGCGAACCGCCGCGACTGACGATACCCGTAACACGCTGAGTGCTGAGGTGCAAGTGCTCGAGCTTCACACCGCAGTGCACGGTCATATAGTCGACGCCCTGTTTGGCCTGATGTTCGACCATGTCGAGAAAGTGCTGGGCGCGCATGTCTTCGATATTGCCACCCAACTCCTCCAGCATCTGATAGATCGGCACGGTTCCGATCGGCACTGGCGACTTGGCGATGATCTGGGTTCGGATATTGTCGATATCCTTGCCGGTTGACAAGTCCATGACGGTATCCGAACCGAAGTGAACCGCCGTATGAAGCTTTTCTAGTTCCTCTTCGACATTGCTCGTTACCGCGCTATTCCCGATATTGGCATTAATTTTACATTTGGCCGCAATGCCAATGCACATTGGCTCCAACGCCCCAGCCAAGTGAACTTTATTGGCCGGGATGACCATGCGTCCGGCGGCAACCTCGGTCACAATCGTCTCGACGGGCAGCAACTCTCGTTCGGCCACAAACTTCATTTCGGGGGTAATTTCACCAGCGCGAGCAGACAATAGCTGGGTAGTCATCGTGGATTGTCTCCTGAAGTTCTATAATGTTCGCTGACGAGCTGTCTCGCGATTGATATTCTGCGCAGATTATCCGACAAATTGGCGGATTCGAGAACCCCCACACGTGACGAACTTGCAGGCTGGTAACAGAACATGACCAAGCGTTTGATTGTAGGCATCGGAGAGGCCCTGGTGGATGTGCTGCCTAGCGGCGAAGTGGTGGGTGGTGCGCCATTGAACTTTTCCATCCGAGCCGCTGAGTTGGGCTCAGTAACGGGCTGCTCAGTCGCTCTGTTAACCCGCATTGGCGCCGACTCCCGTGGAGAAAAAATTCTCGAGAGACTTCGGGACAGCCATTTGGACACTTGCGGCGTCCAAGTCGACTCGCGGCTCCAAACGGGGTACGTCGACGTCAGTCTCGAAAGCGGACAACCGAACTACACGATCGGTGAGAATGTAGCCTGGGACGCAATTGCCTTTGACGAATTGGCTGTCGATTTGGCTCAGCGGTGCAACACCCTTTGTTTTGGAACGCTCGCGCAACGCCACACCACGACACGGGAAACGCTTAAGCAATTCTTGGATGTGGCCCGCGAGGCGGTCAAGATCCTTGATATTAATTTTCGCCGCCCGCTGCCGACAGTTGATATCATCGCTCAAAGTCTTTCTGCGGCCGATGTGTTGAAATGCAACGAAGATGAATTGCTACAGTTGGCGGAATGGTTGCGGTTGGCTGAACGCCAACAAGCAACCGAGATTGCGTCCGAGCTGCAACAACAGTTTGAATTGCGATGTGTGTTTTGGACACGCGGTGCAGCGGGCTGTAGGTGGCAATCTGGTCACGACATCGTTGATGCGCAAGTTCCACAATTGCCCGCGGCTGACAATGCAGACAGCGTAGGTGCTGGGGATGCCGCTGCCGCCGCATTGGCAATCGGTTTAACGCTCGATTGGTCGCCTGAACGCATTGTCCGAGTTGCCAACCAGTGCGGTGCCTTTGCTGCCTCCCAACGCGGCCCCACCACGCCTTTACCTGAGGAAATGCTGGCTGCGATAGCCTAGGTAGAACATGTTCACAAAGACACACGAATAACGCCATGTCCGACTCAGAAACACTATCCACAAGATCCTGGACACGCTCGAGCAATTTCTATGTGCTGGTGTTTGGGGCGATCATGTTGGCTGGCCTATTGTTCTTAGCTTGGATGGGCTCACCACCCAGGGTGACACCCATCGGACAGCCGATGTCGACACTCGACTTACAGCCGCTGCTTCATGGCGCGGATTCGATTGACGCCAAAGACTTGTTGGGCAAACTGACCGTGTTTCACTTTTGGGGCGCTTGGTGCCCGAATTCCGAGAAAGAATTCCTGGAGTTCTTGAAGCTATATCAAGCGTATCGGGATAATTCGCACATCGCATTTGTGTCCGTATCTTCGTCGGCAGGGCCAGAGCTAGATTTGCCGAAGCTAGAAAATGAATCGGCGGCGTTCTTAGATCGATTTGAATCGACGATGCCAACATACTCAGACCCCGCCGCTATGACGCGTAGCCGACTTGGCCTAATGTTTCATGGCGGCAGCTTTGCCTACCCCACTACAGTGCTTGTCGACGGCAGTGGTATCATCGTCGATGCGGTAACGGGTGGCGAGCCTAGCGATCTGCAGCGAATAGCGCAGTCCATCGAGCGCGAGTTGTCGAGCGGAAAATAAGTGTCGCCTTTCGCTCCGTCCGCGAAAGGCCACCATATACACCCTTTCGCAGAGCGAAAGGCGACCATAAGGCGACCATAAATAATCGCTCGAACCTAGCCAGTTTCGATGTGGTTTTCCGCCAATGCATTTCGCAGTTCAGCCACGGCCCGCAGCGGCTGCTCGGCTTGGTGGACCGCGCCGCTTACGGCAATTCGCCTGCAGCCAGCGGCAATAATTTCTTGTACATTGCTCATATCGACTCCACCGATGGCGAAAGCCGGCAGTGAGATCCGTTCCGCCACTTTGCGCAGAAACGCCGGACCAGGGAATTCCTCAAACTGTTTGGTCTGCGACGGAAAAGTTGGTCCACAGCCGATGTAGTCAGCCCCACCGGCTTCAGCGGCAATCGCTTCAGCGATACAGTGCGTTGATATACCGATCAGCAGTTTTCCGCGAGCGACAGAGATGGCGTCGCGAAGTCCCAGATCGTCTTGTCCCAGATGCACGCCCATCGCACCGCTGGCGAGTGCAATGTCTAGGCGATCATTGATAATCACTCGTGAGCTGGATTCTTTCAAGGCATCCATTGCAGCGCGAGCGTACTGCATCAATCGTCCGCCTTCCGCAGCCTTGTCACGCAGCTGAAAATAGTCCACACCTGCAACCGATAGTTCGCAAATGGAACGTCGAAAAGTCTCGACGTCGAGTCCACAATCGACTAGCAACATCAATCGTCCATCCAAAGTAGGTCGATCGCGACATAGACGCAACTCGGTCTTGGCTAGTAGGTCATAGGCTGCGTAGCGAGTTTGTTTCAGCCGTTCACTCATCGTTGCCGAGATGAATTTAGAAAATTCTTCCAGGTTCCGCAGTGACTGCGTTATCCGTTCGGCAGCGGCTTGTACGACGGCGACAAAGTCTGCGCGTAGCGATTCGGTGGTTGTCGTTATCTGCGTGCCTGCATCGCTTTGGGTGCACCGTGCCGCCAAGCGCTCTGAGCGATCCAGCTGCGCACACGCCTCCGCCAATTCGTGTCTCAAACACTTCATCCACTCTGCTGCCACAGCGTCTTCGCAAACCAGCCGCGCCACATCTTCGATGGTTCGCAGGCCTTCGCTTGCCCGATTTACGTTCGCATCCAGCACTCGCAGCACGCTCGCGCGTTGCTCGTCGTTCAACAAATTTTGCTCTCCAAGTTCAGAGGCTGTTGCCCAAGGCAAACTGCGCTCGTAAGGGTCATAGGGAGCTCAGGTTCCCTGCAAATCGCCTATTCCAAAGCGCCTTAGAAAACGGCGCACGGCTATCCTCAGCCCATCGGCATTCGATACAATTAGGTACTCGCCCTCGTAGCTCAGTTGGATAGAGCGAAGCTTTCCTAAAGCTTAGGCCGCAGGTTCGATCCCTGCCGGGGGTACTACATCATAGTCGAGGCATCCCGCCTGATGGCGAGGACTCAGGCAACGCTCTTTCAATACAGGCCATGGCTTCGCACTAACTCCATCCGATGATCCGGATGGACGGATGAAACCAAAAGTTTCTCAATTCAGGTCTGGCCGATACCCACCACCGGGAAGGATGCCTGCTTCGGGGATACGGGTCGGTGGCGTGCCATCGGGTTGTAGAAAGTTGCCCAGGATTTGTCCAGGTTGCCAGCTGGGGTCGGTCGCACCAGGCAGAATTTGCCCCGGTGCGGCGGGCGAAAATGGTCCGTTGACGATAGCGCCTGGCGGGGCCTGAAACGTTGGGTCGATGGGTTGGGGGGAGGTGCCGGGAAAAACTCCTTCATTACGGAAATCCTGGCCTGTCGTGGCCGGGGGCGGAAGTGGCGTCGCGATGCCTTGCGAGGCTTTGAGTCGCAGATCGTTGGCCCGCGCGGTGAGTTCATCGCTGTTCATGTTCTGGGCGGGAACCATGGTAATATCAATGATCCGCTCATCGCGAATCTTGCGAGGCCAAAGCGTCTCACTAATGAAGTCGAAAGGAGGGATTTGATACCATGGCGGTGATATCGTTCGCAAGACTTTTTCCGTGCGATAGCCGTCGCGGACGACCTCGATTTCGCGAGTTCCATAATAGGTGAACGAGGTGGCAGCGGGGCTTGTGCCAATCATCTGCTTGTCGACGAAAACATGTGCGCCTGGCGGATTGGTGCGAATGGTCATCCTTCTACGGACGCAACCACAAAGTGAAGCCATGGTGCAGAGCAAGACGATTGACAGCAATGTTGGGCGGCGGTAGCACGGCATGGCTTACTCTGACTTCTAAATTCGCTAACGATCAGCATTCCGCGGATTCGCCAAGTGGCGTGTCCGCTGCTTCCGACAATGCCTAACGATAGGAAGTTTTTTTAATCAGCCGCTAGAGCAGTATTTGTTGCAGAAAAGGGTCGGGAGTCTTTGCAGCAGCGCCGCCACCGATGAGTTGCCGCTGATAGGAACATGAGGTTGCTAACGGGTTAAGTGATTTAGGCTGAAAAGACTCCCAACCCTGTGTATGCCGACACAAGCCATTCTCGTTTCCCAGCGCGGAGCAATCCAGCCGGGGTTGCGCCATGCAAAACTGCGGAAAATCTCGGAAAACATCGCCTATGCTATAATTGGCATCCGACCATAAGTACAATAATTCCACGTAAAACCAATTCCGCATTCAACTAGCTAGCTAAAGAATTGACTGAGTCTTCACAGAGCAGGGAATCAAGTGACTCCTGGAAGCGCACTGTCGATCTGGCCGTGATCTCCGATGTGGGAATGCGCCGTGCAACTAACCAGGATTCGATGACGTTCATGCTGGCTGAGACCCAAAGCAGTTGGGAAAAGCTGGGACATATCTTCATCGTCGCTGATGGTATGGGAGCCCATGCGGCTGGCGAGTTGGCATCGAAGTTGGCCGTCGAACTAATTCCTCACCATTACCTAAAACTGCGGGACATGTCGCCTGCTGAGGCGATTCACAAGGCGATCAACGAAACCAATGCTGAAATCTATCGGCGGGGCCAAGCCAATATTGAGTTTCGAAGTATGGGTACTACTTGTAGCGTGTTGTCGTTGCTGCCCGAAGGGGCTGTGGTTGCGCACGTCGGCGACAGTCGTGTCTATCAACAACGCGGTGATCAACTTTTCCAACTAACTTTCGATCATTCGTTGGTGTGGGAGATGCAAGCCGCGGGCGAAGTCACCGACGAAACGGCGCGCAGCGGCGTGATTCCCAAGAACGTAATTACGCGCTCCCTGGGGCCAAACTCAAGCGTGCAGATCGATTTGGAGGGCCCATTTCCGGTCTTGGTCGGCGATCGATTCTTATTGTGTTCGGATGGTTTGAGCGGGCAGATCACCGATGAAGAGATCGGTGCGCTGCTGGCGACCTTGCCGCCCAAACAGGCATCCCAAATCTTTGTAGACTTATCGAATCTGCGCGGGGGGCCCGACAATATTACCGCTCTCGTACTGGAAGTAGTCGATGAACGCATCACGACTTCCAATGATTCCGCTATTGCAATCCGCCATGGGGGACCACGTCGACCTTTCTCTACAGCTCTAGGCGTGGTCACGGCAGTGTGTTTGTTAGCCGCGATCATCCTATTCTTGATGAACAATATCGAAATCGCAATCGTCGTGAGTGTTCTCGGATTGATTGCGCTCATCACTGGCTTGATTCAGGTTTACTGGACCGGCGGTGAGCCACAAGATGACGACAGCCGCTACGGAAACGGCCCTTATCGCGAGTTCGATGCAGAGGCCGATAAGACATTCTTTGAACGCTTGGCTAGCACAGTCAATTCCTTGCGCGAAGCTGCGGAGGAGCGGGGTTGGAAAATCCAGTGGACTGACATCAATAGCCGATTCGCGCAAGCTTGCCATTTGGCCGAGGAACGGCATTTTGACAAGGCGCTGCGGATCCAAGTGGAAGTGATCATCGATCTGATGGCGCAGATCCGCAGGCAACGTAATCATGCTAGCGATTCTGCGATTGATCTGTAACGTCTACGATAGTGGCTCAGGCTACGAGTCCGCTAATTTGTCCGCAAATACAACTCGTTACCGCAGCCACTCCAGCCAACCCAAATACGCAACAGTAACGCCAGAGGTTGGCTAGCAAACGGCCTCGCACCCGCCCGAGACTGGTGGACTTTCGCAGTAGTCGCCGCTCCGATCACTTGCTAGACTTCGCGGACTATGATGGTGCGGAGATTTAATCGATACATACTCTGGGAAGTCACAAAGCTGTTTGTGATTGCGCTAACCGCATTTACTACAGTCATCATGCTCTTTGGCTTGGCACAGCAGCTCTATAGCCAAGGCTTGGGGGCGATGGCCATCCTCCAATTGCTTCCCTATGTATTGCCAATTTCCTTGCAGTTTGCGTTACCTGCTACGCTGCTGTTTGCAGTCTGCAGCGTGTATGGGCGCATAAGTGCTGACAATGAGATTCTAGCGGTATTGGCTGCGGGTGTGCCGCCGATCCGGGTCGTCGGGCCAACGTTGATTCTCAGTTTTCTGTTGAGCTTATTTGCAGTGTGGCTCAACGATATTGCTTTTTCCTGGGGACGGCCCGGCATCAATCGTGTGGTAATGCACTCGTTGGAACAAGTTGCGTACGGATATCTCTCGAGCCAAGGCTCCTACACGTCGTCACAAGGCTTTTCCATTCATGTACATGGCATCGGACCGGACGGACGCGAATTGATCATGCCCACGATCACCCCACCCCAGGCCTCGAACTCGGAGCCGACCAGCATCAGTGCCAAGAGTGCGCGGCTAATCATGGATCCCGTCAAAGAGATGCTTCGGATCGAGCTGGTCGATGGTGAGATGAGCTACGGAGAAATGGTAATGGCCAGACCTGGCCTCTCGCAGTACGAGATTCAGTTGTCCGAAGCAACTCGCAAGGGAACGTCGGTGGGGCATCCGACCGAGTACGCGATGCGGCAAATCAGCCACGAAATGTCCATGCAGCGCCAGGAAATATCGCAGACTGAACAAATCTTGGCTGCCCGAACCGCGATGGGCTTGGCGACCGGAAAATACGAATGGCTCGACGATTCCCGCACACATACTGCCTTAGGTACGCTCAGTCTAGGCAATAGCCGACTGAATCGCCTGCATTCAGAGCCCTGGCGAAGGTGGGCGAGTGGTTTCAGTTGCTTCTTTTTTGTGTGGGTGGGTGCTCCGCTAGCCATCTGGATGCGCTCGGCGGATCATTGGACTAGCTTTGGCACCTGCTTTATGCCTATTCTCCTCATCTACTATCCCATTTTTGCGGTTGGTTTGAATCATGCCAAAGACGGAAGCTGGCTGCCCATCTCAGTCTGGATGGGAAATGCTGCGTTGCTATTGGTGGGTGCCTGGTGGATGCGCAAAATCAATCGCAATTGCGGTTGAGCGAAGATACCACCCCACCGCGGGTCGCCAGGATTTTTAGAGGAGGACGGAGCTATCAACACACAAGCTACTGGTTTAACAACGGCACAGCCCCCTGAACTTGCAATCAAATCCTCTGAGACGGCAATTCCCACAGCCCTGATGAATTGGTTGGCCCGTCGCCGGATAGCGATCAGCTTAATAGGCTTCACTTCCTTAGTGCTGGTCAATGTTTTCGTAGTTGGCAACTCACCTCGCAATCCCCTTGCGATTTCACAGCCCTTGGTCCTGGGCAGTTTACTGCTAATTCTCGTAGGGCTAGTCATTCGGACTTGGTCGGCGGGCACCTTGAATAAGTCTCGCGAGTTGACAACGGTCGGTCCCTATGCACTGGTACGCAACCCGTTATACGTCGTCTCCTTCTTGATGATGTTTGGCTTCTGCGTTTTGTGTCGTGACTTGCCGACCTTTATTTTCGTAGCACTACCCATGTCACTGCTGTATTGGGTCCAAGTCCGTTTTGAAGAAGTTCGCCTACTGGGACTGTTCCCAGAGCAATGGCCGGACTACGCAAGTTCAGTTCCTCGTTTTTTTCCCAAGTTATATAGTCGTCGCGCACTGCGCGGCTGGACGGTCTACGAGTGGCTGCGAAATCGAGAGTATCAAGCTGTGTTGGCGTCCTGCTTGGGATTGCTCGGCGTCTACGTATGGTATGTGGTCGCTTCCTAGTACATCAACCTAGTAAGGCAAAGTAATGACCTTTATCCAAGATCCTGGCTCGCTACAACCCACATGAATCGCGGATTCAATACCGCACTGATGCTCTGAATCCACCAGTTGCGATCAGCTAAATCAGTCAAGGAGTTCGCCGTGTTTTCGCGAATGCTGATTCGAAAAAAATTGCTGTGGGGTACTATCCTCCTGGTAGGAACGTTGCTGCTACTGATGGTAAGTAGCCTACGTGGCGTGTTGGCTTATCGAGAATTGACGAAAAGTATTGGAGCACTGTCGTATGAGTTCCAGGACATGTGGAGCTTTGGTCAGGACGTAGCGGAGCTAAGTTCCTACTATCGCCAACCCCCAAGTTTGAGTGCTTCCGCGATACGCAGCAACGTGGCTAGCTCGTATTCCTTTGTAACACAGGATAAACCCACTCCAGTTCGGCTCGAAGCCCGTGAGCGTAGCGGCTTCTTTAGCCAGTTGAACATCGTGCGTTGGGGACTCAATTCACAGGCGCAACGCATCCATAAGCAAATTGAATCTGACCCGCTGCTGACGGCCAGTGAAGCCGAGCTGGAGTTGATTGAGGCAATGCGCGACCGTTTGCGGAATATTGAAGACATTGCCAATGACTACCACCTGCCCGCCGAGACGCAGTCAAAACGCATTTCCAACAACTTAGATGATCTCAATATGGAGGCTCGCGCGCTGTTCAATATTATGACGCAGCGCATGCGCAGCCTACGGGCAGATATGCGCAGTCGCTACCATGCTTGGATTGCCGTTATCGTGACTTCATCAACGGTCGCCTTCTTTATCGTTGGATTCTCTTTTTGGTTTTTCCGCCGGGGCGTGGTGCAGCCATTTAAGGTCTTATTGAATGGCAGTCGTCGCATTGCCAAAGGCGACTTTGACCACCGCATCTATTTGCAGTCCCATGATGAGCTGGCAGAACTCGCTGATGCACAAAACAAAATGACTGCCCGCTTCGTCGAAATTCGCGAGAACTTAAACGAAAAGGTGCAACAGCGTACGCGGGAAGTCGTGCGAAGCGAGCAACTCGCCTCAGTCGGTTTTCTGGCCGCAGGTGTGGCACACGAAATCAATAATCCACTGGCTTCGATTGCTTGGAGCGCCGAAGCACTCGAAAGTCGCCTACACGAAATCCTACATGCCGCCGGTTTCGCCCCAGCCATGGAAAGTGATGCAGAAGCCAATGAGCAAGTGGAAGTCCTGCGAAAATACCTTAAACGAATTCAAGATGAAGCGTTTCGCTGTAAAGGCATTACCGAGCGTCTGCTCGATTTTTCCCGGCTGGGCGAATCACAACGAAAACAAGAAACGGATATCCACGAGTCAGTATCCGACGTAATCGCGCTGGTGAGGCATTTGGGGCAATACCGCAATCGACGGGTAGATTTTAGCGGCCAAACAGGCATTGTGGCTTGGGTCAGCCCAACCGAATTCAAACAAGTCGTGTTGAACCTGCTGACGAATTCACTTGACGCCAGTGATGATGGTGGCGTAGTCAGAGTAACGTTGACAGAAGTCGGCGAGCAGTTTTCGTTGACCGTATCCGACGACGGGTGCGGCATGAACGAAGAAGTGATCCACCATTTGTTCGAGCCCTTCTTCACACGCCGACGCGACGGTCGGGGGACCGGTTTGGGACTCTCGATCAGTTACCGAATCGTGCAAGATCATGGGGGCAGTTTGACTCCCACCAGTTCGGGCCCTGGGCAGGGCTCCACGTTTGTACTTACCATGCCTCTGGAAATAGTTGACGACGAAACACATGAAAGACTCCAAGCTGCCGCCTAAAGGCCTGAGTATCCTGTTTGCTGATGACGAAGAGTCCCTGCAAGAAGTGATGAGTATGGAACTGCCCCGCATGGGGCATACCGTTACCGTTTGCCCCGACGGCGATTCGGCGGTGCGCGAATTCCAAAGCCGTCCATACGACTGTGTGCTGGTGGATCTCGACATGCCAGGCATCAGCGGGATCGATGTGATCCGGCAAGTCAAAGAGCGTTCCCCCGAAACCGAAGCCATTGTGCTAACGGGCAAAGAATCGCTCGAGTCCGCAGTTGCCGCTATGCGCTACGGAGCTTGCGACTATTTAACCAAGCCCTGCCGACTGGTTGAATTGCAAACGTTGTTGTCTCGCATTCTCCAACGTCGCGACATGGTCAAACAGTATCATGCTTCGAAGCGGCAAATCGAGAAGCAGCAGGGTGGTGCCCAGCTAATTGGCGATCACAGTTCCATGCAAACCGTCAAGAAACTGGTATCCAAAGTGGCTCCAACGCAGTCTACCGTCTTGATTCGAGGTGAGACGGGCTGCGGAAAAGAATTGGTAGCCCGCTCGTTGCACGATCAAAGTCTGCGAAAAGACCAGCCGTTCGTGGCGATCAACTGTGGCGCACTGCCGGAAAACTTGATTGAAAGTGAGTTGTTCGGCCACAAGAAGGGCGCCTTCACCGGCGCAGACGCTCAACGCGAAGGACTTTTCGAAGTTGCCAACGGCGGGACGATCTTCTTGGACGAAATCGGCGAGCTGCCGCTCGGTATGCAAGCCAAATTGCTGCGTGTGCTCGAAAGCGGCGAGATTCGTCGAGTCGGTGACAATGAACCATTCAAAGTCGACGTGCGAGCCGTGTGCGCTACCCACCGTAACTTGGAGAATATGGTCGAAGAGGGACAATTCCGCGAGGACTTGATGTTCCGCATCAATACGTTCGAAATCCACCTGCCAGCCTTGCGTGAACGAACCAGCGATATCCCAGAACTGGCTCGCCACCTGTACCGACGCTTCGCTCCCGACAGCGGTTGTGATGCGGAATTGATCAGCCCCGAAGCGATGGACGTGTTGACCAGCCACGTGTGGCCAGGCAACGTGCGCGAGTTAGCCAATGTGATTGAGCATGCGTCAATCCTATGTGAAAAAGCCCCAATCTTGATCGAGCATTTGCCCCGCCACTTCACCGATCGCAGATTACGCAAGGAACTTCGGTCGCTTGGGCCAATGTCGCTCAAAGAGTTGGAGGCCAACGCCATTCATGACGCCGTCGCGCGACACCAGGGCAACAAGCAAGCGGCCGCCGAAGAATTGGGAATTAGCCTCAAAACGTTGTACAACAAACTTAACCAGAGTGCCGAGTCGCTAAAGGCCGCCTAACGCGGCCGTGCAATTATGGAGGCGAAGCTGTCGTGGACGAAGCTAGTTCGTCGAGTAAACGCGGGCATGCGGCTTCGAGCATATCCAGCACTTGCTCGAAACCTGCGTCACCACCATAGTACGGATCAGGGACTTCTCGCGGCCATGACTCGTCCAGATAGTCACTGAGCAAATGTATGCGTTCGTTCGGTCCATCGCATAGGGCATGCAGTTCGCGAAAGTTGTCGCGATCCATGGCAATCACCATATCAAATTCGCTGAGGTCGCGGGCGGTAACCATACGGGAGCGGCTAGTTAGATCATAGCCGCGCGCCGCAGCAGCAGTACGCATACGCCGGTCAGCTCCTTGATTGATGTGATAACCGCTGGTCCCGGCCGAATCCACTCGAATCCTACCCGCCAAACCGCGCGCGTTGACCAAGTGCTGCATGACTCCCTCGGCAGCTGGACTGCGGCAAATATTGCCCAAACAAACGAACAGGACACTCTTCGAATCTGCCATTTTCTTCAACCATGGGGCCTGCAAATATGCGGTAATACGGTGTGGTTAAGCGTCTTTTGCTAGCATTGTCAAGCTGTTTATTTGGCTTTTCCCCGCAATTTGAACTATACTAAGAGTAGGTTGCTAGCGTATCTTTTTATACCTTTGTGACAAGTTTTCCACCAATCGATGGGCTTCCGGTTGGGAATTGCAAGACAGGTGGTCTTGCGAACAAAGTCAGGTTTCAACGGATGAGAGGAATATGATGTCAGGAAAATACAGAATTGGCGATCGTGTCGTGTATACGCGTCACAAGTACACGTCTTGCCCAGGACCGCGTGCCAAGAATGTTTTCGCCGCTCCGAACGGCGAGTCTTACGAATACGTAGTGGACAAATTCTGGGTGGTGCGCGATGTCCAACCCGATGGTAATCTGATTGTTGAAACGCGTCGCGGAAAAACACACGTAATTTCTAGTGACGATCCACAGCTTCGCAGAGCCAACCTGCTTGAACGACTCTTCAAAGGCCGACTATTCCCTCAAACTACCCGGCAGATCCTTACTCGTGTCCCGTCCCACTAAAGTCACTTCCCCACAGAATTATTCAGCTCGGAATTGCTAGCTACGAATGCTCAAGTCCAACGGCTGATGGCTTCGGCCAGCGGATATTCGGCGACGGTCAAACTCCGTCGCGAGGACTTTAATTCCCAAAGTCGACGATAGCCCCGAGTCACCAATTCAGCTCGCTCGCGCGTAAAGTGTGTATCGAGCGTTCGACGATCAAACTCCCCATCAACGATCACCTTGGGTGAGAATCGTTCGTCATCGATAAACTGAGCCAAAATCGGAAGGCATCGCAAGTGACATTCACGACGCACGTGCAGTGTTTCGGGATCCACCCAGCCAATGACGTACTGCAAATACAGTGCACTATCGGTCAGACCCTGCACCTCATCGCCGCACACTTCACACAGATACCCTTCGTCACATTTCGCCATATGTTATTGTCTCTTCGCGCTCTCACGTTGCTCACGAGAGCCCCAGCACATCGAACATATCGTACATGCCAGCGGGCTTGCCCACCAAGAACTTAGCGGCTGCGAGCGCACCCAGTGCGTAACAGTCACGGTTCGAAGCTGCCACTCGCAACTCGATCGTTTCACCGAGCATGCCAAAAATAATCGTGTGCTGGCCAGGATCGTCGCCGGTTCGCACCGCATGGTAACCGATCTCGTCACGAGTCCGCGCACCGCATTGCCCCTCACGTCCGTGAACGGCTTTCGTGAGTCCCATTGCGTCATCGATCAGTTCACCGAATTTTAGCGCCGTACCGCTGGGTGAGTCTTCTTTAAAACGGTGGTGGCGTTCGATAATTTCCACATCCACGCCCGAGGCGACCTGCCGCAACGCCGTGGCGGCTTGTTGGGCCAAACGCATGGTCAAATTGACCGCCAGCGACATATTGGGAGCCCAGCAGACGGCGATCTTCTGCGATGCCTGTTGAACCATCTCAACTTGCTCAGGTGTAAGTCCCGTTGTCGCAACCACTAGTGCGATGCCTGCCTCGGTACAATGCTCAACGGCGGACCGGCAAGCCGCAGGCACAGAGAAGTCTATAGCCGCATCAATTCCCGCAGGCCAAGCTGGCCACTAAGCGGCACCTGCAACTCGCTGACGCCGGCCAGCAGTCCAGCGTCTTTACCAATATCGGGGTGGGATGGCGCGTCGACCGCCGCAGACAGCTGCAGATCGCTGTCTTGGGATCCGAGGGCGACTAAGCGTTTGCCCATGCGTCCGGCTGCACCGTGAATTGCAAGTCGTATGGCCAAGTTGAATTAGCTCCTGTCTGTGAAGTGCTCCGGGTTGGCGGAGCGTTGGTATGCGCAAGGGGAACGAAGTAAAAAATCGCTGGATCACGTGCCTACGCATTGTGCCCGAGCCGAAAGTTGCCACATTCTACCAACGAGAGTGAATATGAGGTAGGAAAGCAGCGACAAGTCCTCGCAGTCCGAAAGAATTTGTTATCTGGCCTAATCATCAGCCACCGGCATCCCGGAATCTGGCAAGCCAATTCCGCAGTTCAAGCTTTGCAGTGCAAATTCCACAACTCGAAATTCAGAATCGCCGACTATAATGGGGGCAGCAGGACTGCGAAACCTAACCCCTCCCCTGCCCTAACCTGATCGAAAAAGTGACTACAACTTTGCCTTTCCCTACGACCCATGCCCGTGCATTCGGAGTACTAGAAACCAACGGTTACACACCGGCCATGGTCGCTTTGGACACCATGGAAAAAGCGGCTAGGTTTACTGTCTGGCACGTCGAACTAAATGACTTCCTCGGCACCTGCGTCAAGATTGTCGGCGACGTGGACGAAGTTCGCACTGCCATCGAAGCTGGTCATGCCGTGGCCGAGCGTTTGCAAGGCAAGCCAGTAAGTACGGTCATTCCCAGGTTAAGTGCTGGCGGTCAACAAGGTATCGATAGTCGTGTCGAATTTAATCCGTTAATCCAGCAAGATGTCGTGCACGAACCTCAAGCTGCCCCCTCTGATGATAAGGAAAATTCTGTGAGTTCTGAATCCGTTCAAGCTCTTGGCTTTATTGAGACTCAGGGTTTTACTGCCGTCTTCGAAGCGATCGACACGGCCTGCAAAGCCGCCCAAGTTGATGTGGTCGGCAAGGAGAAGTTGGGTGGGGGCTACGTAACGATCATTATCCGCGGTGACGTGGCGGCCGTTTCTGCAGCGGTAGACGCCGCTCGCCCGCGGGTCGAGGGCTTGGGCAAGCTGATCGCCGCTCATGTGATCGCCCGCCCAAGCCAGTCTGTCCTGGCCCTGTTGCCCAAGTAGGCATTCTTGCTGACAGTTCTTGCTGACAGTCAGCATCGAAAAACAAGAGGGACTCTGCGCCGTCTACCAGATTCGCACGCGTTTTTCCGGTGCGATGTACATCGGACTATCCGGCTTTATGGAAAAAGCTTCGTAGAACGCGTCCATATTGGAGACAATACCGTTGCAGCGGTATTCGCTCGGTGAATGCGAATCGGTGAGCAATCGCTTGCGCAATTCTGGCTCGCGGTAGAGGCGTCGCCAGACTTGTGCCCAGCCGTAGAAGAAGCGTTGATCTCCAGTCAGGCCATCGATCACGGGAGCTTCCTTGCCGTCCAACGACATTCGATAAGCTTCGTAGGCGACGGCCATGCCACCCAAGTCGCCGATGTTTTCTCCCAAGGTCAGTTCGCCGTTGACACTCATATCTTCAAATGGCTTGTAACTGTTGTACTGCTCGGTCAGCTTAGCCGCCCGCCGCTCAAATTCAGTACGGTCTTCCTCGCTCCACCATTTCCTCAGATTGCCATCGCCGTCGTACTGACTTCCTTTGTCGTCAAAGCCATGACTGATTTCGTGGCCAATCACGGCTCCGATGCCACCATAGTTAACGGCATCGTCCGCTTCCATGTTGAAGAATGGTGGTTGCAAAATGGCTGCGGGAAACACAATTTCGTTCATGGATGCGGAATAGTAAGCATTAACCATCTGCGGATTCATGAACCATTCATTGCGATCGATGGGTCCGCCCAGCTTCCCGATTTCGCGCGCATGTTCAACGGCGGCAGCTCGCATATAATTGCCCACCAAGTCATCAGGCTTGATAACTAGTTTCGAATAATCTTTCCATTGGTCCGGGTAGCCAATCTTGGTGTTGAATTTGGCCAGCTTCTCATGGGCGGCTTTCTGCGTGACCGGGCTCATCCATTCCAAGCCGTCAATTCGCTTGGCATAGGCTTTCTTGAGGTTGTCGACCAATTCAACCATACGCACTTTGGCTTCAGGTGGAAAGTGTCGTTCGACATACAACCGACCGACAATCTCTCCGAGGATGCCGTTGGATGCTTCCACCCCGCGACGCCACATGGGCATTTGTTCCTCGATACCACTGAGAGTCGTTTGATGGAAATCGAAATGCCGCTTTTCCAACTCCTCGCTCAAGTCGACCGCAAAGGCGTCGATGACGCGAAACGTGTAGTAGTCTTGCCAAGTCTGTAACGAGATTTCAGGGATCAGCTCATTGAGTTTTTCCAAGTACGTAGGTTGACGTACGATAAACTCTTCTTGTTCTGGCAGTCCGCAAGCATCGATGTACACGTCCAAGTCAAATTCACTCAGCATACTGGAAAACTGCGTGCGACTGACTTTGTTGTAGGTCGCTTCGGGATCGCGATTCTCGACGCGCGTCCATTGCAGGGCGGCTAACTTCGTTTCCAACTCCATAATACGCTTGGCTGCATCTGCGGCATTGTCGTGCCCGAACCTGACCAACATATCGCTGATGTACTCTTGCAACGCAGCCCGCGCTTGTGCGTATTGCGCATCGTCCTTCAAATAATAATCGCGATCGGGTAATGTCGTACCGGCTTGCGTGGCGTAGACCGTGTACTGGTCGCTTTTCTTCGCATCGGGCGAAATGTACATGGCCATCGGGCCTGCAATTCCCAACCTCAGCAACTTGGCAACCAATTTCGCCATCGACTCACCGTCGTTGGCCGCTCGAACGTCAGCCAACAACGGTTCGATTGGCTTGGTCCCCAGCTTGTTGCGCAATTCAACATTGGTGTAGCTCTTGAAGAAGTCGCCAACTTTCTGCGCGTCGCTTCCCTCAGGTGCAGATCTAGCTCCCGCCTCTTCGATCAGGACGCGAATGGCTTCTTTCGCGCCATCATCGAGTTTGGAAAACGAACCGTAGTTGGATTGATCAGCTGGAATATCCGTATTCTTGAGCCAGCCCTCGTTTACAAATTCGTAGAAGTTGTCACCAGGAGAAAGCGTCTTGCTGCGATACTCAAGCTCAATGCCAGACAGTTTACCGCTAGCTGATTTGGCATCAACGTTTGTATCTGCAGCGACAATTGGAAATGCTAACGCACTGCTCAACAGCAGCGCAGAGAATGAAACCTTCATCGGTAATCCTGAAAAATGAATGATCGACTTGCCCGTTTATGGATCTGCCACACCTATTCTACAGTTGTGAATAGTCTTTCGGCACCCAATCGCTCTTGTGAATCTTGCTGACAGTACCTTTGTATTTTTCTACGCCGCTTAGCACCTTCCAATCGGGATGGGCCACAAATCTCTGCCAGCCTGCTTTGCGGGACTCGTCATCGTCGTAGACGGTCATGTACGTCAGGTTCGGTTGCAAGTCGCCGATTAGAGCTTGTCCCATGAAGACTGGCATGATGTCACAATCCAGAAAAATGGGTACTTCGCCGGCGTTGAACATCTCGACTTTCAACTCTCCAAAATGTTCCGTGGGACTTTCATAAACTCGTAATTCAAACAAGCGTGACTTATCGGCTTGCTTCTGCTTGGGAATGGCGACCTGTGGCCAACAGTCGAACGACATCAGCAATTCACTTCGAATACGTTTGATCAACGGCTGTTTGGCAGGCACACCCATATAATCGGCTGCCGCAGATTGATACTCGTGATCATTTGCCAGCTTGGCCGATGCGCCGGTAACGGCTTGCGTACTGGAACCTGGGATCAGCAACATGACTTGAATCTCGACTTCGCCACTCCGACCTTCCGCAGATGCTTGTCCCTGTGCTCCGGTTGTGGGTGCCTGATCAAAGGCTCCGATTGGCCCCAAGCCTTGGCGCACCAGCGCCGGAATCAGCGCGGATTGCAAATACTGATCCAACCTGGCTTCCGCGTCGGCATCGACCAACGTATAGGTTCTCAGCTCAAGAACTTGCTTGTCCGTCGGCTGACCCGCGGGTTCCTGTGCGGTCGCGGTTGGAACGAATGCCATGGTGAGAAGCCCCAAGCTAGAAAGCCCTACAGCGAGAAAACTACGTAGCGTGATGCCGATCCAGTTGCTATGCATGGTTCATTGTCCTAATCTTGCTTGCTGATGAAAATGGTGGGTGATTGGGTTGCGTGGGAATCAGAATTGACTGGGAACGACTAATCTAGGCTCGCCAGCGCCTGCTATCATACACTTTTCAGCCGTAGGGGAACGGCCCACTGCGGGCACTATCCTGTCAATATCGCGAGAACAATTACGAGAAATGCCTCACGACGATTCCGCCCAGTCTGATTCCAATCGCACCGATGCCGCGCGCGCGGGCGACCGGAGTGAACATGCGCCCGATCGGCCACGGGCGAAATGGCGTGACAAGATGTATGTCATCATTTTCGAAGCCGACACGCGGGCCGGACAGTGGTTCGACATTGCCCTACTCATCGCCATCCTGCTGAGTGTCTCCGTCGTCAGTTTGGAGACGGTCGAATCCGTACAGCAGCGGTGGGCCTCCGAGCTCGAAGCCACCGAGTGGGTGCTGACGCTTCTCTTCACCGCTGAGTACATCGCCCGCCTGTTGTGTGTCCGCAAGCCGCTCAAGTACGCGTTCAGCTTTTTTGGCATCATCGATCTGCTGGCATGCTTGCCCTTGTACATCACGACTTTCACCTCGTTTGATTCCAAGTCGCTGGCCATCGTCCGTAGCATCCGCCTACTGCGTGTGTTCCGTGTACTGAAGATGATGCGGATGCTGCGTGAAGCCCACGAGTTGAAGCGGGCGGTATGGCAGAGTCGCGATAAGATCTTTGTGTTCCTAGCGGTCGTAATCGTGGCGGTGACGATTAGTGGCACAATTATGTACCAAGTTGAAAAAGGGGCCCCCGGCAATCAATTTACTTCCATTCCAGAATCGATGTACTGGGCAGTCGTAACGATGACCACGGTCGGCTATGGCGACATCGTGCCGCATACGGTGGTTGGCAAGTGCATTTCGGCAGCGCTAATTCTCCTTGGCTACAGTTTGATCATCGTGCCGATGAGCGTCGTGTCTGCCGAGATGCATCAACAGAAGAAGTCCCTTACCGCGCGAACCTGCCCGCACTGCTTTCGCGAAGGACACTTGCCGGATGCCAAGTACTGCGACCGCTGCGGCGAGATGCTAGTCACGTAAACGAACCGTAACCGTTCACGATGTGTCGGCTTGTGTGACAGGGTCGGGAGTCTTTTCAGCCTAAATCGTTCGCCAATTAGAAACCACATGTTCCTACCAGCGGCATCTCATCGGTGGCGGGCGTTGATGAAAAAACTCCCGACCCTTTCCTGTCGACGCCAAGTTCGTGAACGGTTACAACGAACCAAACTAACCACCAGAGCGTTTGGCTTCCAGACCACCGCGTGTAATGCGGTGTAGCCAGCGAAACGGATAAAGTGTGACGGCTACAAATACCGCCAACAGAACGGCATTGCGTGTATGCCAGACTCGCCATGGCCGACCGACAATCTTGCGAGCGTGCATTCCAACCTGAGGATCGGCCATGGCGGTTACGATGGCTGAACTCGAACTGGGATACACTTGGTAGCTAACAGCACCCGACACCATTAACCGACCACGATACTGCGACGAAAAAATTCCGTGGTGCCAAAAACCTTGCCTAGCATCAGCTGCATTCGCAAAGGCATCGATGGCGTCGGCATCTAGTTGCATAGGCTCCAGCCAGTTAGAAACAAAGTCTTCGTGCTCGCACAAAACATAACGATCCCCTACAGGCAATGCTTGCATCGCAGTGCATTCCGCCGCGATCTCATCGTTGGGATAGTAGCCTCGGAAATGCCACGGACGGTATTGGGCGAGCGCAACGTTGTGCGGACTGTTCCAAGGTTCGTTGTAGCGATACGCGGCTTGCAATTGCGGTTCGTCCAAGTACGGCAACAACAGCGCTCGCCAGCTATGCAACGCTTGGCCGTGTTCGTCGCGCGTCACAATGGGTGGCAACCTACCATGCTCCTGTTCGTATTCGCTCAACGCATGAGCAACCATTTTCATGGATATTTCGGCGTGCCGCATTGAGTCCGTATCGCTAGTGGCTGGCATCAACAGCCCAACCAACATTCCAATAACCAGTAGGCACACCACTAACTCTGGTTTCGCAAACGCAGGTCGTTGTTCAGAACATGGCAAAGGCTCGCGAGGAGCAAGAGCGTTTTGGCTTTCGCGGCGGGCAATGGTGAAAACCTGCCACCACACGAGCAGAATAAACCAAGCGATCGGTGCGCCCAGCCATCCAAACAAAGCCGTGGCCGCAGCGTGTAAGGTCACGGCGTAGAAAAGGTGCGCGGTCGAGCAGCGTGTGGATGAAGCATGCACCCGAAGGCCCCCCACCGGCGAGACAAGAAAAGAAAATTCAACCCGACTCTCTATTCTAGTCGCCGGCCACCTTCGATTCCTACAGTCCAGGACAAATTAGCTTGTGAAATGTGTAACAAGCCTTAGAGCGTGTCTTCAAAATCGGTATTGATCAGCAATCAAGAAAATCGCTACGACTCCGTTGCTAAAAATTTCTTCACATGGAAGACGGAGCCGCAGCGATGGAAATGGAATATCCCACGGATTTGAGCGACAGACAATGGCAAAAAGTTCGCCAGTTACTTCCACCCCGTGCCAAGCGAGGCAGGAAGCCGCTGGATCGGCGGTCGGTATTGAATGCAATTCTGTATGTGAACCGAACCGGTTGTCAGTGGCGATGCCTGCCAAAGTCGTTTCCGAACTGGAAGTCGGTCTACACAATTTTCTGGCGGTGGCGTGAGGCAGGTGTATGGCAAAGAATACATGAACATTTGCGTGAGAAAGTACGTGTACAGTCAGGGAAAAAGTCGACTCCTACGGCAGCAATCATCGACAGCCAAAGTGTCAAGTCGACGGAGGTTGGAGGCGATGAACGTGGTTATGATGCAGGAAAAAGGTAACAGGCCGCAAGCGGCATATAATGGTTGATACACTCGGATTGCTGCTATGTGTCGTTGTTCACTCAGCAAGCACTCAAGACCAAGACGGCAGAAGAGTGTGTTCGAATCCGTTTTCGCAACTTTCAAAAGAATCAAAGTCGTATTCGCAGATTCGGCGTACAGCCGAATGAAGCTTCCTGACTGGTTAGCAGAAAATTTCGGCTGCATACTCCAAACGGTGCTTCGCCCGGTTGGCGTGAAGGGCTTTGTGATTTTACCAAAACGTTGGATCGTCGAACGAACATTCGGATGGATCGGACGATGTCGACGGCACAGCAAAGACTACGAACGAAATCCAAAATCGAGCGAGGCAATGATTCAAATTACAATGATCGCACTCATGCTCAAAAGACTGGAAAACGCGTAAACTGCATTTTGAAGACACGCTCTTAGGATGAAGCCGTTCACGAACCTTGGAGTCGACAGGAATGGGTTGGGAGTCTTTTCAGCAGCGCCCGACACCGATGAGATGCTGGTAGGAACATGCCCTCATCTTTCTGCCTTCATCTTTCTGCCTTCATCTTTCTGCCTTCATCTTTCTGCCCTCATCTTTCCGACAACCGGAGCTTGACAGAAAACTAGCGAGCGGATGGCACCTCGCTATGAATCACTGACTTCAATAACGCCTTCGCTGATCTGTTTCTTGGCATGTGCAGCCAACTTGTTCCACGTTGCGCGAGCCGTCTCATCCAGCGAACTACCAGACACGGATTTCAATACCTCGATGGCCTTTCGCGGGCGTTCAGCGTGCAAGTGAATCTTAGCTAGGTTGAGTTGCAACGACGCACGACTGGCAGAAAACCGTCGAATGTGTTCGACCATCCAAGGTATAGCGACCTCGTATTGCTTGGCAGCCAGTAAATGCCGAACGAGCTTGCCAAGGGCCGGTTGCGGCAATTGGGGGTCGGCCCCCGATTGGCGCAGCTTCTCCATCAACTTGATCGCAGTGGCAATATTCCCAGTCTCAAGCAACTGCTCAACGTCCGCCGTTGGCGAAGCAACCGTCTGGTCAAACGGTAATTGCGCAAACAGATCGCCAAACTGATCTACATCAGGCGTTGCCACCGGTGGAAGTACGAAGGGAGCAGCATCGTGCGCGGTGTCTGGCTGTCCGGTGGTTGAAGCGTAAGGCGTATAGGCGGGAGCAGGCGCAGTGTTTGTAGAAGTGTTTGTCGTGCGAACACTGTCGCGACGTCCCTTCAGTCGACTGCGGATCAGCGCTTGAGCTTCTTTCTCCACGTCGGCTTCGCGAGCTGCATTCTCATGGTGGTAGCCTTCTTTGCCCCCAAGCACATTGATCAGATCCCAACCCTCACAGTCCACCCATTTCAGACGCAGCCACACAAATCCAAGTACGATCCCCATGGCAAATCCCATCATGTGCAAGACTGCACTGGACATGCCACCGCTAAGGACCGCACCAACCAGTTCGAGTCCAAACGTGATAAACGCGTAGATCATAATGGGCAACTCAAAAGTCCCCGCATAAAATCCGAAAGTCCAAAAAACGTCAAACTCATTTCGCGGTGCCCAGACCATGGCGATCCCAAGCAGGCCAAAGATGGCCGCACTAGCACCAAGCGAACCGCCTGTGCCGATGAACCCCATGATGGATTGCTCGATCGCGCATTGCACCACACCGATGCCCATGTACAGTCCGAGAAAGACCCACGAGCCCACTTTACCTTCCACCACCAGACCAAAGGCCCACAAGGCGATCATATTCATGATCAAGTGAAAGATATCGCTATGCACAAAAATGCTAGTGAACCACTGCCAAGGCTTAATACCGTTACCGTATTCGAGAATCAGCGTGTTTGCTGGATAGACGACGGTCACATCCAAGGCGCTGAAGTCGACTTCCTCTCCAAATTCGGTCTCAGTGGCCGGCTCGCCGTTAAAAAGCAATTCTGGCTCCATCAGTGAACTTGGCACGACAAAGAACAGCAATGCACAGATGACGATCAACGCCACCGTGGCAATCGGCATGTGATACAGCGGGGCATCGGTATTGTAGGGGATCATAGAATTCTCAGTTTGAGACGCTCGTCTCATTTCGATGCAGGCCAGCCAGCCATTCGAAACGCTGCTGTCGTTTTTTGCGTCCTAGTTTATTCGAAATCTCTGGGCCAAGCAGTAAATTTTGGAATTTCCTTACTCAATCGGCTTCACTGGCACGGCAATCGCAACTAGCAACTCAGCGTCGAGACGACGGAACTTCCGAAGCTTGACTTGTGCCTTACAATCTGCTGTTTTTCGAAAAAGGAGATTGCCATACATAAAATTCATTGGAGGCGGCGCGGTTAAATTCTTTTTCCCTCACCGCAATAGTAACACCGCGTCTCCCCACCAGGGCGTCTTCTCAACTTCGAGAGGGCGCCTTTTTTTGTAGAATGTCTGGAATCGTCGGGATGGAGATTCTAGAACTCTCGAAAGTACTTTAATTGTCGCCTCCTTTTGGAAATGAAGTTCTGCAAACACTGGCAGATCTCGTACGCATCAACAGTATCAATCCGAATTACACCGACGGTGTCCGCGAACTGTCGATTGCCGAGTATATTGAGCAGTTCTTTGTCAAGCGCGGAGTCGAGACGCGGCGGCAGGAAGTTTTTCCTGGTCGCCCAAACATTATTGCACGGATCCCAGGCCGGGATACGAGCCGGCGCATGATCTTTGAAGCGCATATGGATACCGTCGGGGTGGCCAATATGAGCCTGCCCCCATGGGAGGCGACGATACGGGATGGAAAGTTGTTTGGTCGTGGTGCCTGTGACACCAAAGGCGGACTGGCGGCGATGATGCATGCTGTCGCAAGTTTAGCCAAAGCGCCCACACCGAATATCGATGTGTGGTTGGCGGCCACCATCGACGAAGAGTTCTCTTATCGTGGGGTGTTGGCCCTTTGCAACGAGGGACTCAACCAGCAACCGCTTCAGGCGGAGGCTGCAATTGTGGCTGAACCGACGGATCTGCGAGCGGTGATTGCCAGCAAGGGGTTGGTGCGATTCAAGATTGAAACACGTGGAACTTCCGCTCATTCCGCTAAACCCCACTTGGGTGTCAACGCGATTGAACATATGGCGCTGATCATCGCCGCCTTAGCCGCCGACACACGCGACATTGCGAGGTCGCCGCATCCCTTGCTTGGCCCACCGACTTGCAACGTGGGTACCATTCAAGGAGGCACACAGATCAACTTCGTACCAGATCATTGCGAGATCGAAGTAGATCGCAGAATGTTGCCACACGAAGAAACCGTTGTCGTACTGAGTCACTACCGTCAACTGCTCGAGAGAGTCGCGAACAAACTTCCCAAGGCCGACTTCATTTTGCACGAGCCCATGTTAACCGACTTGCCCTTGGAAACGGACGCCAATTTGCCAGCGGTGAAAAAGCTGACCAACGTTCTACAGGTATTGGGGCTGGATGCGTCACCCATGGGCGTCCCATTCTGTAGTGACGCTAGCAAGTTTGGTGCGCGGCAGATTCCGAGTATGATTCTAGGGCCGGGCAGTATTGATCAAGCCCATGCGGCGGTCGAATTCGTCGACTGCGATCAGGTTTTGCAGGCCGCACAAATCTATCGTGATTACGTTTATCAATGGGAGCCCCACAATGCAGCATAAAAGATTATCGCGCCGAAATTTCTCACTTTTGGCAGGGACCGCTGCTACGGCTGCCGCATTGCCGTCCACGACGCAGGCGCAAAACGATGAAACGAATTCAGCGGGATGGATCGACGCGCATGTGCATGTATGGACCCCGGATACCACTCAATACCCTTTGGCCACCGCGGCTGGTTTTTCGAAAGCCGACATGCAGCCGCCAAGCTTCACTGCTGCCGAACTGCTGGACCACTGCCGCCCAGCTGGCGTGAAGCGCATCGTCTTGATCCAAATGAGTTTCTACCAATACGATCACAGCTACATGTTGCAAGTCATGCAGGACCACCCGGGCGTGTTTTCTGGCGTTGCGCTCATCGACTGGCGGGCTGACAATGCGGTCGTGCGTATGAAAGAGTTAGCCGAGCAAGGCATGCGCGGCTTTCGACTGCACTCCCACAACGATGCTGATCAATGGACAACGGAACCATCGATGGGCAAACTCTGGCGGGCCGCTGGTGAGGCAGGCCTGGCCATGTGTCCACTCATCAACCCTACGGACATTCCGCACGTGGCCAAGTTAGCCGAGAAGTTCCCGGACACGACCGTCGTCGTCGATCACTTTGCGCGAGTCGGCATCAGTGGCCATATTGATCCTCTTCAGCTCGACGCCCTATGTGGATTGGCTCGCTTTCCCAAAGTGCACGTCAAGACATCTGCCTTTTATGCCCTTGGCAAGAAACAGCCACCCTATGACGATCTACAACCAATGATTCGCCGCGTAGTCGATGCCTTTGGAGCCAAACGACTCATGTGGGCGAGCGACTGCCCATTTCAAGTCGAAGGCAATCATAGCTACACAGCTTCCATCGCGCTGATCCGAGATCGCATCGACTTTCTATCGGCGGACGAAAAGCGAGCCATGCTCCGTGACACTGCGGAACGGTTGTTCTTTCAGTGACCCGCTTCGCCAGCTGACGTTTCGGTTACTACAGCCCTTACGAATGTACATGAATGAATAGCACGTTTTCGATAACTCGTGACGATATTGCAGCAGCTGAAGCGTGTATTCGGCCGTACGTCCATCGCACACCAGTGATCCACTCAACCACACTTTCCAACGAATTCGATGCGAAGGTATATTTGAAATTGGAGTGCCTGCAGAAAACCGGCTCATTTAAACCGCGAGGTGCGTTCAACAAACTACTATCACTTTCTGCGGATGAGCGCGCGCGCGGCGTAGTGGGCGTTAGTGGAGGCAACCATGCGCAGGGCCTTGCCTATGCGGCGCGTCAATTGGGGATCGTGGCCACCATTTGTATGCCACAGAACACGCCTGCCAACTACATCGCAGCGACTCGCGGCTACGGCGGACAAATTGTTTTTGCTGAGAATATCGCCGGAGCTTTTGCGAAAGCCGTTGAGTTGGAACGTGATGGTCAAGTCCTCGTACACCCCTTTGACGACCCCTTCGTGGCTGCGGGACAAGGGACCATTGCCCGGGAGATTCTCGAAGTCCTGCCAAACCTGACGCGAATCTATATCAGTATTGGCGGAGGCGGTTTGATCGCGGGTATGGCCACGGAACTGAAAGCGGTTAATCCGCAGATTCATATCGTGGGTGTCGAAACCCACGGCGCTGATGCAATGGCGCAAAGCTTGGCAGCGAATTCTCTGATCGAATTACCGGCGATCACCTCCATCGCGCGCACCCTCGGCGCCCCGAAAGTCAGCGAGTTCACTTTGCAAGCCGTTCAGCAATTGGTGGACGAAGTCGTCGTGGTGGAGGACGCCGAGGCTCTCGACTCGCTTGTGTTCTTATTGGAACGGACAAAAACGCTCGTCGAACCTGCCGCAGCCTGTTGCCTGGCGGCAGCCCGCCGACATTCTCAACAAATATCGCCCAGCGACGAAGTCGTAATCTTGCTCTGCGGCGGCAACATGTCAGTGGCTGATCTCAAAGGGTCAGGAGCATAAAAGGCAAGGCAGGCAGCGCCGGTTAGTCCTGCTCCTCAAGACCTAGTGTATTCGCAAGATCGAAGGCTTCCTTTTCCGATTCACTGGGGACGTCTTCGTGATGCAGGACCTAGGCCCACGAGACCAGGAAAAGTGCACGAGAGTGGCCACAAATTCTGGACACACATACGACCCGCTGTCGCGACTGGCGAGTGATTACAAGAGAACCCTCTCCGCGCCGCCAATGAATCAGAGCAACACTTTGAAGACACCTACTCAATCTGTCCCCCGCAGCAAGAAAGGGAAAGGGGCTATTCTTTTCTGGCTCGAGTTTAGCTAAACGTGCCCGCTCGCGTTCCACAGCGGCAGTTGCGCTCTCCATATCAAGCTTCTCCGTTGTCTCCATTTTCATCTTGAGCCTTTATTTTAGTGCACCGCAGATGCCGTCATCCGTTGTCCATCGAAGTAGTTTGCCATCCAGGTACGACACGAAAGCTCTGCGGTCGACAGGCGTTTCTCTAAGAAACGAGCATGCCAACTCTTGGATCTTCCGCAGGGGGGAAATGCGGACACAGCACTTGGTCGTGGGGGACGGGGGACACTATGAGGGGGCAGAGTGGGGGAATGCGGCCCCCACCGGACACACCACTCGATCAAGGGAGCAGCACGCCACTCCACCGGCCGTCCATCACAACACATTATTTTAGGCTGCGAGCCTTGGCATCGAAGCTGGGCATCGAAGCTGTGTCCGCTGTTGTCCTGGTCGCATTGGAAGATCCAGGCTTTTTTATTCGCCAAGAATCAAGTATGTGACCGGCCCGCTTGCGGGTGAGGAGTTCATTGTATCGAATGACGAATACCGTTTGGAAACCCTGGATACATTGATTCCAAAGGAATTCATATGCGATCGTCAAATCCGTGGTGCAAGCCGACACCAAACACCCCAATTGCTTCATAGAACAATGCGTGCTTGCCTACTAATCATAATGCTATTGAATGGATGTTCGGGAGAACAAGATATGCGTCAGTTTCGTCCTCCAACCGGAAAGAATTTGCAGCAGATCGATGATCGGAGCAAAACTAAGTACCAGAGTTCACTGAGCGACATAGTAGGGGTCGTTACGAATGAGCAAGGTGGGTGGCTGCAGGAGGGCTATGAAGTTCATAGTTTCGAACTTGCTATCTGGAAAGATCATGAATTGGTGCAAAGCGATGCGCTCTTAGTGCTTCGCGCAGTGCCGATGAATAGCGTCTTCCTAAATGAATTCAAAAGTGGCGAGATAATACGATTGCGCGTCTTGCTTTCTGTTGATAGGGAACGCGCCATCGTTTCTGACATCCTAGAACGTCATGTCGTCGATAGAAAGCTCTCGGAACTTGCTAAGGCGTTTGAACAAGAAGGAATGACCGCTGAGACGGATGAATTCGGCGTATTGACGCGGAATTCTGGGCGTTTCGCTTGCGAGACGGCTTGGGATGGGCGACAGGTGAAGGTTTCATTTCTTCCGGAAGATCTTGCTGAACAGTTGAAAACCGGAGTTGAGCTACTTCAGAGCGGGAATCTTAGTCGAGAGAATGCCTTGGCATTTGCTGTTGACAGCTTATTAGAGTCGGCACGAGATTGGGATGAAGAGGGCAGATCAATTTCAAGAGAGGAGTTTCTAAATCGGATTGAAGTAAACGCGGTTACGATTCAGGCTGAGGGAAGTTTCGATATTTGGATAGATGATGGAGAGTTATTCGGCGGACACATCATCCAAGTTTCTGGTTCACTTAGCGAGGGACTAACCTACTGCACGATTGCAGGATAGCTTTCGAATGCGAGATCTAACGCACATCATAACCCTCAAGTCGTGTCCTAGGCCAGACCAATTTCCGATAGTCTCCGGTTCAACTTTTCATCGTGTGGCCAACTCGTGGGCAATACTTCCGGGGGGCACTACGTTAACAAAGACAGCTCTTGCCAATTCCATTAAGGATCATCGTGCAGGTAAGCAAACGCTTGTCAAGTTGATGCAGAGGCTCTATTACTCGTTCCCAGGCTCTGCCTGGGAACGCCCTGTCTGCGAGGCTCCGCCTCTCTTCCCTCTTCCTCAAATTCATTCGAACCTTACCGCCTTACCGCCAATCGACACACACCTCCAGCAGCCCCTGCCTACCTGCATAGTCACGGGCACTCGAGTAACACCAGTGCGCGCCGCCTCGTCCACATAACCGCGGCGTAACGGGTTGTTGTGGATGTACTCGATCTTCTGCCACATCATTTCCTCCGTTTCGATCACTTGCGGATGACTCCCTTCCTGCCAGAGTTGATGAGTCTGATTGACCCTTATGCCGCAGTTTGTAATACGCAAGTTCCTGCAACAGCGTCTTTGCTACGTTGCCGTAAACGACTTGAACTGGCCCACGCGTTTTCCAAGTTGTGGACCGGCCCCAATCCAATGCAAATGATTTTCAAGAATGACCCAACCAAGAATGACAATGGCTCGCTCTCGTTGTAAGAATCGCCAGCTATCAAGGACAATGTTCACCAGGTCGGGTTGCGAAAAGACAGGCAACCAGGCGACGATAGTCTGGGTCATGAAATGCGGGTAGTGTTCGTCGCCGAAACGGTAGCGCGTTCGCGACATGGTGAACTTCCGATATTGGGCAAAGAGAAGTTGGGGGCGAGAGCATCTGGGGAATTATAACGAAGTTCTGGTTATTCGCGGGGTGATAATGGAGGGCGGAGGCGGAGCCTCGAAGACAGTGCGTTCCCAGGCAGAGCCTTGGAACGAGGGAATGCTAGGGAGCGCGGACACAGCACACTGATGCAGGAAAGTTTTTCGTAAAAAAGTGGGGGGATCGGTGTAAGAATTTGGAATCTCGTCCGTCTTTATATGGGAAGCACTCGTAGGGGCCGAGCGTGAGATTCTCGCGCTCGCGTTACCAAGTGCTTGACGTATCGTTTGCGCTAGTCCGAGAGAGAAGTCAAAATGGTCCAGTTTGCTCGCGAAGAATTGTTTTCGCCGGATGAAATCGCCTGTGTGCACGTCATGAATCGCGGCTGTCCGAAGGTGTTTCCTGCTTGGCGACGATCCGGTAACCGGAAAAAACTTTGACCACCGCAAGGTTTGGATGGAAAAGAAACTGGCGGTGCACGCGGCTAACTTCGGCATTGACCTACTTGGCTCGGCGATCATGTCAAACCACTTTCATCTAGTACTCAGATCGCGGCCGGATGTCGTTCAGACTTGGGACGATACCGAAGTCGCTCGACGCTGGTGCTCTGCCCAAAACGTAAGCACAAAGATGGAACAGCCAAAGAGCCGAACGAATTTGAACTGAATTCGATTCGCAATGACCCTGACAAACTCAAGAAAATTCGGTCGCGCTGAGCGATATCTCCTGGTGGATGCGGCTGTTATGCCAGCATGTTGGACAGCGTGCGAATCATGAGACCAACGAAACGGGCAAGTTTTGGGAGGCCAGATTTCGGGCGGTCCGACTTCTGGATGATTCTGCTTTGCTGGCATGTGTGGCTTACGTTGACTTGAATCCCATTCGAGCGGCCTTGGCGCAGACCATCGAGGGCAGTGATTTCACGTCAGCGAAAAAGCGGGTGGAAGCCATGTTGCTCGAGACCGTCAGCGGTGATCACACAGCGGCTAATCCAGCACTACTGCCCGACCGCAGCCTGGCTCCCGTTTGCATCGACGAACGCACGGATGAACTGGGGCCGCAGCCAAGCTCTAACGGGGCCAGGTGCAGTGACAAGGGCTTCTTGAACATGACCACCGCGGAGTACGTGCAGTTTCTCGATTGGACGGCCCGTCAGTTGGTGCCAGGCAAGCCCGGTTCTACGCCGCCCGAAGCACCGGACATTCTGCAGCGAGTTGGCTTGACGAGTGCCAGTTGGATCGATTTGGTCAGCAATTTTGGTCAGTTGTTTCATAACGTGGCTGGCCAGCCTCACGAGATTGCTCGCGCACGATCTAAACGTCGAAACATTCGCTATCGCGTGCGTGCTAGCGTTCAACAGGCCTTTGCTGGCTAGGTCCACTCAGCATATCTCGTCGAGTTGCATTCTGTTGCTGCCCGAAATGAACTCCTCGGGCGCGCAATTCTGCGAAGCACTCTTCGCGGTGAGCGAATACTCTGACTGCCGAAGCCGTCTTATCTCATCGGTCCCACCATCTGGCGGCCTGCGCATTCCGCATAGAGAAAGCGTCGGCGGAAGCCAGTTCTTCTAAACAGTCTACGTGCCGCCTAGTTGGCCTCGGGATTCTCCGGCAGATTATATCGCCTCCGCAGATCACCAATAAGCTATTCAGCTGCGTTCTCACTTAGCCTATGCACTGACTCTACACTTTCATGGTATCCCCGTCCCCCACAACCAAGTGCTGTGTCCGCGTTCCTCTGGCTTAATTCTCGGACCACGGAATAAGCTACTCTGAGAGACTTGGATTTAGTATGCTAGCTGCTTGAGTTTCGTGGATCAAAGGAGTGATTCATGCCAAAGCGGCGTAAGGTGCACAGTGTTGATTTCAAGGCCAAGGTGGCTTTGGCAGCATTGAAGGAATTGAAGACAGCAAGTCAACTGGCCAGTCAGTATAAGTTGCATGCAACTCAGATTCATCAATGGAAGCGGATAGCGCAAGAGGGTTTGCCCGAGCTCTTTGAACGGGGAGCTTCCAAGCGTCAATCGGATGAAGCTCAAGCCCGAGAGGCTGAACTGTACCAGGAGATTGGTAAGCTCAAGATGGAACTTGAGTGGTTGAAAAAAAAATCTCCCGGCCTCGACTAGAGAACGGTGCCGCATGATTGACTCCAATCATCCAGATTTGAGCATTCGCCACCAGTGCGAGCTCTTGGGTATATCGCGTTCGTCGTACTACCACGAGCCAGCTGGCGAATCTCGCGAGAACCTTGAATTGCTGCGTGTGATCGACGAGCAACATCTGCGCTGTCCATTCTTTGGCCGACGCCAGATGACCGGCTGGCTTCGATTGCAAGGTTATCAAGTGAATGAGAAACGTGTACGTCGCCTGATGTCGTTGCTCGGTTTGGAGTCGGTTTTTCCAGGGCGCAAGACAACTGTTCCGAATCGAGAACACCGCATATATCCCTACTTGCTTAGAGGAGTGGAAGTGGTTCAACCCAACCAGGTATGGAGCGCCGACATCACTTACATCCCAATGAGCGAAGGCTTTATGTACTTGGTGGCCGTGATTGATTGGTACAGTCGGCATGTCCTTTTCTGGGAGTTGTCGAACACGATGGATAGCAGATTCTGTGTCGAAGCATTGCTAGGTGCATTGCAACATTCAGAACTAAAGCCAGAGATCTTCAACACCGATCAAGGCTCTCAGTTTACTAGTCATGCTTTTACATCGGAGCTGGAGTCACGTGGCATTCGCATCAGCATGGACGGTAAGGGGCGCGCATTGGACAACGTATTCATCGAGCGACTGTGGCGAAGTTTGAAATACGAGGAGGTCTACCTCAAGAGCTATGACAGCGTGACCGATTTGAGAAGTAGTCTCGAAAGCTATTTCAACTTCTATTGCAATGAGAGACCTCATCAGGCGTTGGCCGGTCAAACACCGGCCAGCGTTTACCGGGCAGCAATCCTAGCTGCATAATTCCCAACCAATTAACCGATCTGCGACCGGCAGCCAACACAAAACTGACTCTCTTAAATTCCGCCTTCCGTGGTCCAAGAATTGGGGACCACTTCAGTCAATGCAAGTCCCAACCATTCGTCCAATAGTCAAGATGACAGCACGCATACACGCGGTACCTGAATACCCCATCGACCCGATTGAAAATGTGGACGTACCTATGGTGGCATAGATGAGTTTCCAGATGGAGCGACTCGGGGGGAAGCCATCGCAACTTTGTTATCCGAAAGTTGCCAAACCAGTTACAATCTCAGGGAAGGCTGGGGACGATGCAAAGAAGTATCAAGAGCGTGCCGTAATGAAGGCAATCGAGGGGTCCAAGTCATGAATATCGCTGCTAGATACGTAAAGATGGTTGAATGGTCTGAAGAAGATCAGTGCTTCGTTGGCAGCTGCCCGGGCCTTTTTTATGGCGGATGCCACGGGAATGATGAACAGTCCGTTTTTGCTGAGCTTTGCCAAATTGTCGAAGAGACTGTGAATTTGTACGAAACCGAAAAACGGCCTTTGCCACCTGCAACATCCGGCTACGATTGGGCAAACACGATCACGAATACAACTACGACGAATTGACGAACTGTCGCTGATCAACGCCCTTTGCGCGGAGGAAGCCCCCCACTGGTCGCCAATCAAAGCAGATCTTCAGGCCGCGAATTTGCCATCGAAGCTGTGTTCGCTGTTGTCCCGGTCGAACTAAAATGCCGGTGGGGAATTAACGTCGCTCTCAGAGTCTCACACAGAGCCGGCTGCAACTTTTGGTGAAACTCGCGATATGACTTTCACGCGTGATAACCTCGGACGCACCGCGCAAATCGTCAGTACGTATGACGCTGGCCGGCCGGCTGGTCAAATGATTCAACCGAAACGCGTCACACAGTCTTTCAATTCACTTGGTCAGCGCACCAGCATCGCTCGATTCGAGAGTGCATCGACGGCCAATCCCGTCGCAACCAGCTCGTTTACTTACGACACGGCCAACCGGCGATTGGCATTGCGCACGCGCAGGGCGCGACCAACCTCAATACCTACGCGCACACATACGACCCACTGTCGCGACTGGCGAGTGTCACGTCAACGCTGGACGGACTTTCCACGTTCACCTACGACCAGCGATCGCAACTGGTCTGTCGCAGTATTTATGGTCGTCGAAATAACGCCCGAGCGCGCACGAAAGGCAGGGAGGGCGTTGCCCAAAGTGCCATGGGAGGAAACTCGATGAAACGGCTAATCCTGGTAGGAGGAGCAATACTGTTACTCATTATCGGTATCACCGCTCTACCTCGAAAGTTAAGTGGAAAGCCTGATCACTATACCGCAAGTTCCCTTAATCTACTCTTGAATTCTGCGAATGCGAATGGACTTCTTGCTGAACGTGTTAAATACAACTTCGAAGATTGTTGTTTAATTCAGATTAACGACGTATCCCAAATTTCTTTAATACCAAAGTCGGACGCGCCGATAATAATTCATTTTCGTGAGTGTTCGCTGCAGCTCGCAGATGTTGAAAGTCTGCTTGATGGAAGGACAATTCGGTTTGCGGACTTTGAGAAATGCGTACTCGCAAGTTCAGCTTTAGTCAAGCTCTCAATGAAACCGGGAGTTTCTGAGTTTTCGTTTGATACATGTTCCTTGGCGCCGACCCCGAGCCCGCACGCAAGCCGATTAGGGGAGATCTTAACGGTTGGTAATTGTAATCAAGACTTTATAGATTTTGTTACTCCTTGTATTGGAGAATCTTATCGGGTCTTCCTGATTGGGTCGAACGACGTTACTTTGGAGTTAGGCCAACTTGAACAAACTGCACACTTGTCGATGACGGGAATCAGTGTAACCACAAACGACTCATTTCGGCAAAGTACAAAACTGAATATTCTTAGCTTTACGGATTGCGTTTTGGACAGCGTTTCGTTTTCGCGGTGTTTGGTGCTAAAAAATTTGGTACTTCTTGGTGTTGAAAGCTGCGAAATAATAGATCTAGAGAGGATCACCGTGCCTCCGGGATTCACGCATAGATACGAGCTTGATGTGGCTGACGAGGCCTTACGTGACCAATTGCGAAGAATTGGCGTCAAGCTTCCGTGATTCCGTGAGATATCCTGATTTCTCTTGGGCCGTTGTGGTCGTATGTTGGGCACATTCACCGTCCTGAGGAATGCGGACACAGCATTTGGTTGTGGGGGACAGCGACGCCTTGAGGGTGGGCGAGGAGTCAGTCCTCGGCCAGGCTAGAACTCACAGCTTCCGCGGCTGTCTGTGATTTCGGCGTCCAGATGTAACGCCCACACAATGGATTATGGGCACAGACAAAACCCAGGCCTTACCGTAAAGCACAAGTCGAAACTTTATCCACCAAGTCAGCAGGTACTGTTTTCTTTGTCACACCCGATAGACGATCATGCTCGCGCACCACTTTGCCGCTCGAGGCAAAAACCCGACGAGGTTTATGAGTACGACGCCAATGGCAAAAAAACAATCGCAGTAGCAGCAGCTACACCACAATTTCGGACAACCGCACGACTGCCGCGCCGGGAGCGGCTGGCAGCGGAAAGGCCGCAACCGCTGGCAGCTCGGAAAGTAATGACGTGGCACGGCGGGCATGGTTGTGGGGGTTGGTAACAATCTAGTGCGACAACCACAAGCGGACGCCGCCTACCAGGCCATCAAACTTGCTTTGGCCGACATCCAAATAGTCATACCCTGTATAGACTTCTAAGCGATGGTAGTTGATGCCAGCGGTCACTCGCGCATGAAAGAGCGCGGCATGACCAAGCTTGCCCCAGTCAATCTCATGCGAAACGATCACGGGCCGCGTGGGGAACCAGTCGCCAGCATAGGTAAAATTGAATCCCAAGTCATTGTCGACTCGGTCTGCCAGCCAATTCAAGCCAATGCCAGTCCGCATCTGCAACTGCTCACTCTGCGCAAAACGATAGACCAAGTTGAAGTCGCCGGTCCACAAGCTGTCATTGGCAGTCGACAATTCCTCACGACGATAGTTGTATTCACTATCGATTCCCCACCGCGAGGCAGTATCACACAGCAACCCGCCACCAATCTTCGACAGCGAATCGAAATCATCGACGTATTCACCTCGCGCGCGCAGCATCCACGTGCGGGTACCAGCTACCGAGTGTTGCTGCTCGGACAGGGCACCATCGCGATCGTGCAAATAGGGGTATCGCAGAAAAAAGCCAGGATCCGATGACTCATCTCCAATCATCGCCCGCGGAGCCCAGAAAGGAGAACTTAAGCCCGTTAACAGTGCGCCACCGAAAAATTCAGATAGGCTACCGTCGGTTTCATCGTCGTCGCATTCCGCCATCGAACTGGTAGACACAAGCTGTGAAACGATCGAAGGCTGGGCGCGTTGGCGACTCTTGCGATTCTGAGGCTTCTCGGCTGGCTTGGCAGATTCCGGTGGTGCCATGCGTACTGATTCGCGGAGAGCTGCCATCTCTTGAGCAGACGCGATGCGATTCCACCCTCCCAACCACGCGAGCAGAACTAGACAGCTAACTAGTTTCGACGCTAGACCGACCATCGCTTCCAATGCTTTGATTGGTTTTCTTGGGGACTCTTCTCGCACCCAGTATCGCGAAACTCGCGTTCCAAGGCTCCGTTTGCTTTGAAAGCGAATAGCAGACTGTTGCCGCAGAAGCAATCCCAGTCGCCAACCTCAATCGGGTTGCGGGGTAAATTTGATACGGTCGACGAGGCGCACGATGTCATTGCCACTGCGATAGCCAGTGACGGCGGTAATGGCTTCGATCACATGTATATAGTGCAGATCGTAATCGAGATCGATTTCGACTTCGGGGCCTTCCTCATCGGTTGGTCCCGCTTCGTCAGCCACATTCTGCACGATCCATCCGCGCAGGCTTTCCCAGTCGCGGCCAAATGATCTTGTATCGTTGATCACAATTTCTTGTAGTTGTCCATTGCCGTTGGACTTCAGCTTCAGTTTGATAGGCAAGTCGGTAGTATCGGCAGCCGCTCCGTCACCCTTCTTGGGCATTTTGACATTAAAGTCGCCTTCCTGGGCACTGATCTTGAAAGTCATCACAAAGAATACAAGTAGCAAAAAGACGATATCGATCATCGATGTCATCGACAATTCTGTTTTGTCTTGCTGTTTACTGCGGTGACGAAACTTCATTAGATTTCCTCCTTGACGCGCAAGGCAAACTTCTCAAATCCCAAATCTTGGCAACGACTGATCAAATCTTGGACGCGACCGCCCGGTACCGACTGATGCCCGCGAATAATGATATTGGCATCGGCGGGAGTTTTATTGTCCAGTTTCAGCAACGAGATCTCTGGGTTCAATCGCGTCTTGAGCGCTTCCAGAGAAAGCTCATCACCGCCGATCACGACAGAACCATCACGCGTCATATGCACAATGATTGGAAATTCGATCGGCGTGTCAACCGGCTTGGCCAATTCGCTCGTTGGCAAGACTACTTTTTCATTTTGCTCGCTCTGTGAGAAGTTGATAAGCACCATAAAGAAAGCGATCAATTGAAAAGTCATATCGATCATTGGTGTCAAATCAGCTTCAACCGGCGGCGCTGTATCTTTCTTGAATCGCATGTTGTCTTTCTAGGCCTGGAAGCGTTCGATGAGTTCCTCGCTGGTAACACCTACTTGCAATGTCAATCGTTGGACGCGATTGCGTAGGATGTTGTAAACGGCGATGGCGGGAATGGCGATAGCCAAACCGGCCAAGGTTGTAAACAAAGCTGTCGAAATGTTCATTGCCAAGTCGCCTGGTTTAGGTGTTGTGCCCGACGTAGCGATCGTTTGGAAAGCCTGGATCATACCTTGCACCGTCCCAAACAAGCCAATCATGGGGCTGATGTTGCCAATGAGGGCCATATAGCTCAAGTTGTGCTCCATTTTCATCGTCTCCTCTTCGCCAACCTCCTGCATAGCTTCGACGGCAACGGAGTGCCCACGATCGAGCTTGGACAAACCAGCCGCGACCACTTGCCCCAAGAACGACTCGTCCGTCCGGACCAGTTCCGCAGCACCTTGAGGGTTGTTCTCGGCCAACTGCTGTTCAACGCCTTCGACCAAATCTGGCGGACAAATATTGTCGCGTCGAGCCGCCAAGAGACTCATCACGATCAACGTCATGAGCGTAATGGACAGAGCGAAAAAAATGATGGTGTAGTAGGGCCCCAAAGCTTCATAGGTCCAGGCCAACATGTTCGAGGGCGCCTTATGCCCCGTATCCTCTGAGGCCGCTGGCTCACCAGCGCCTGCGGCTGCGGCGCCGGCGTTACCAGCTGGCGCTGGATCACCACCCAATGCATCACCGCCCAATGCATCTCCACCCAGCGGATCGCCTCCCAGTGGGTCTTCCTGCGCGCTCACGAAGCTAGTTGCCAGCGACAGCATGAACACCAACATGGCGCACCAGCCAGCCAGCCGTACGAGTTTACGTGAAAGCAACATATTTGAGACTCCGATGGGATGAAAAGGTGTGTTGAATTGTGAATGTGCGGTTCCGGAACTGTCACGGTTCCTTTTTGGAAGCCAAACTCTGGCTTACGCGTGAGTCATGAATTTGGGACTGCCGGCGCTATGGTTTGTTGGCCCAGGTACTGGAAGCGTAACGGCTGACCAAGCGAGCTTGAGCATCTGCGGCCCGCGATGGATTGCCGTTAGTAGGCCACAAATTCTTCAAATGATACAGCGATTCTGCGTGAGCTTCGGGCTCAGTAAAGAACAACAAGTCGGTTTGCAAGTAGCTGAGCAGCGCCTGCTGCGGTTTGTCAAGCTTCTGATAGCAGGCCCCTTTGGCATTATTGATCCGCGCAAAGAGCCCTTGATCGGTCGAGTCGTACTTCTGGACCATAGCGTTTAGCTTATCGAGCGCCTGCTGGCTCTCTCCTTGCTCATTGAGGCAGATGGCCAATCCAATCTCAGCCAAATTCTTGATGCGAATCATCTCTGGTGAATTGCTGGCTGTGGCAGACAATTGTTCGAATCGCAGTTTGGCTTCGTTGGCCTTGCCTTGCGCCAACTCGACTTCACCCAAGCGATATAGTCCCTTGGCTTTTGTCTCGGCACCTTCGGCGCTGGTCATCAAATTGAAATAGATCGCCGCATCTGCGGGCTTACCGATCGCCAAATGCAATTCGCCCAACATTTCACTCAAGTTGTACAAGTGGTGCGTATTGCGATTGCGTTTGGCCAGAGCAATGAGACCATTGATGGCTGCCTGCTTGTCGCCGCTACCGGCCAGGCCAAGTTTTCCATCGCAAAAGGAGCGATAAAACACGATATCCTCGACGATACGGGGGTCATCGATTCCAGCCGGAGAGAGTTTCTTTAGCTCCTCCAGCGCTTGCTCGTACTGGCCTTGGATGACTTGGTCGCGACCGCGTTCGAGCCCCTTGGGCTCACCATCGAAGGAAACCTTCAAGACATCGTCGATGGCATAATTTTGGTCTTTGCCACGGACGGAGATCACAACTCCACCCGGTAGAAGTTTCGTGATCTTTCCCGAAGCCGTCGCACCGGTCTTGGGGTAGACTCGATCTTCTGCTTGCAGGGCAGTCGGCAACCAAAATCCAAATGCGATCAGCAAAAGCAACTTACTTTTCATGTTGATCATCTCATTCACGCTTTGTATATCTCTACTTCTTGTTCGCAGCGGCTAAGCCGGTGGCAGGCTGACCGAGTTCTTTCTGGATAATGCGCAACAGTGCATCAAATTCTTTCTTCTTGGCTTCACCGCCCAATTCAGGATAGAGCGCGGCAGTGGATGTTATGTCCTTTTCGGCTCGACGAATTTCGTCGGTCCTTTGCTCTGCATTGGCTATCGTTTTCGCAAACAGAAATCGACTCTTGGCTAGTTGGTAACGAGCGTCATAGAACTGTTCGGAGAAGTTGGGTTGGTTGTTAGTCATCTGTGCGATCTTGCCCCAGCCCCAGATCACGTTGCTCCCCGCTTTACGTCGACCGCCCATAATGGCGTCGCGGTAGCGCGGCGGCGATTTCGCCCCCCAGGCGGTTAGGATCTCAGCGGCTTCGATTTGCACGTCGAGCAGACCATTGTTTTCGTCCAAGATCTCGCCCAAGCCCAATACGGCGGATTGATGATCGCCCATGCCGCTCTGTGCGCGAGAGAGCGAAATGCGAACTTGCGTTTTCGCTGCTGCGGGTTGAATCCACCCCGGCGTACTCTCCTCCTTGGCCAAGATGCGAGTAAGAATTGCAGCGCCTTCGGCAAAGGCCTTGTTGGCCTTTTCGCGACCGCTTGGATCGCTTGCAAGTTCTTTGGCGATCTCGGTCTTGGTACTAGCCGCCCAATACTGTGTGTTGAACGATTCACTCTTGCCAGCTTCACCAACGACCAGCAGCACAGCATCAGCCAGTCGATTGCGTTTGGCCACATCCTTGGTTTCGGCCAGCTTTTCTTTTAGGTCCTTGGCCAGGGCCAAGAAGATCCCGCCCAAAACCTCCTCGCCACCGGCGGTGGCTTGGGCTAATTCTTGCAGCTTCGCCACGTAGGTTTGCATCTGACTAACAGCGACATCGCTATCGATACCACCCGCGACCAACTGTGCGGCTGAAACTTGAATAGCCGTGCGATATGCGTCCATAGCCGTTCGCGGTTCGGCCACCCCAGGCTTGGCCTCTAGAGTTTTAATCAAGCCGCGGGTGTCATCGAACAGCAACTTGGCCGCATCTTCAATTCGCTGGCCAGCAATTAGGAGCCTAGACAGTGCGTTAACGGCATCAATCGTTGACGAGTCGAAACTGTCTGGACCGACTTCCGCCGTGGCCAATTCCAACCACTTAATTGCACGCTCGCGCAACTGCCCGACGGCTTCGGTTTCCTCGCCAGCCAATCGTTTGGCTTGCAGGTATTCGACGTAAAGCGAAATCCCCAAGTCGCGTCGTTTGCTGGCAGTCTCATTGCTGCTGGGAACCAAGTTCAAGTACTTTTCAGCTTTTTCCCAGTCTTTGTCGATGATCGACAACTGTGCTAGAGCAGCGGCTGCAGCGGCAGCTTCCGAAGACTGCGGCCAAGTGGCCACCAAGTACTCCGCAAACGGTTCAAGCTGCGAGGTGACCGACGATTTGTCATCGCCAGCGTCATTCAATAGCGTACTAAAGCTCGCCAGCGTAACGGCAGCGGCGCGTAGGCCGCGTTCCGTTCCAGGATTCGTCCGCGCCAGAAAATCGCCGACCACCATGGCATCCCACGCGCGCTGGAGTTTTAGCAGGAGGAATGCCACGCGGAAACGGGCTTCGAACAATTGGTCTCGATCATCTTCGGCATTGAACAAGCGCGCAGTCCCTCGCGTAACAATTGCAAGGACTGCTCGCGTGTCTCATCGACGGCCTGTTGTGTAGCTTGCAAGGCATCTGTCGCCGCCTTCTTCTCTTCCTCCGACAAGTTCGGATCAGCAATTTTCTCCTCTTGGACGGCCAAGTCGATCGACATGGTATCTGCTTGATCTAAGCTGCTTTTGTGCTTCGGCGAGCCGCTTCCGAGAAGTCCTTGACCTTTGGAATTTCTGCTGACTTGGTGTTTGCTGCGGCCGGACCCACCCCCATTTCTGCGAGTAGTTCACGAGTTTCGTCCAGGTGTGGTCCGACGATTCGGAGCAACACACGCAAATCGCCGCGCATCATCCAACAGACGTCCAGCCGTGCGGTCCTTGGGGTCCTTCTCCTTTAGGATCTCCGACCATGCCATGCGCACTCTGGCGAGTTCAAGCTGCAATTCAACTGTCTCGGCATGCCGCTCATCGGGACGCAAGTCACTCATCCATTGGGTGGCTCGATCGACGGCTAGCGGGTACTTACCTTCGGCTGCTAACAGTTTGATCAACTCCGTGATCGCGCTTGTCTGCAACGGGCGGAGTACGTCGACACCTTCTAAATCGGCGATGCGCTGAAAGCCGTCGATGGCGTCAATTGATTTGCCCAAGGTGGCGTGTACACCGCTACGATAGAACAATGCGTAGTTGCGAATACCGATCATCTGCTGCTCTTTCGAGTACAGAGCGGTGTACATTGCCAATGCTTGTTCAAGGTCCTTGATTCTCTCGGGGCTATCCGAGGCCCGCGCGCGACCTCGTTCTTCAACCGCCTTAGCTGACAACAACTGTGCTTGTCTCGCATCCTGTCGCACTTTCTGGCGATAGGCGATTCTGGGAGCATCTTTAGGATCAACGCGGTTGCCCTCGAGCTGGCTAAGTATGCCGCCCAGCTCTTGGATCGTATTCTCAAACAACTCATGCGCTCATTGTAGAAAGCAACCGCAGCGGCCACTTCCGCTCCCGCCTCGCCGCTAAAACTCGCCTTCGACTCTTCAGCTCGGGTGAGTAGCAATTCCCCTAACTTGAGCCTCGTTTCGCCCCGGCGCTTGTGGTTTTTCTTTTCGTCCAAGAACTTGCGCAAGGCGACTTCTGCTGAATCCAGCTTCGCTGCTCGCGCTGGCGAACGCGGCTGACAGAACTGCGGCAGATTGATAGAGGAGTATTCCGCGCTCGAGATCAAAATCCGCTTTGAATTCATCGCTAACGTTCGGTTGTTTAATCAAGTCTTCTAGATAGATCGCCCAGGTCGTAGAGCTGTTCATCACGCAAACGTTGTAAGAAACGTTGATAGGGCTCTTCCGCGTTGGCAACTCGCGGAACCGCCATGGCAGCTAACATCAACGCCAGCACCGTAGCCATGCGAGTCATCAGTAGAGCGATTTTCGGAATCACCTTCATGGAGTCATCGTCTTTTATCGAATCTATCAGCGTACAAATAACGGATCGTCATCGCTTACCAACGCGGTGCTTGCCGGTGGTTCGCAAACGTTCAATCTAACAGCCTATCGTGCTGAACACCACAAGCTGAGCGATTGTAGTCGCGAACAAAATCAGCAAACCGGATCAGCGGAGCTCCGTACGTTGGGAATAATTTTCGGTAGCCGTTCACGAACTTGAATTCGACAGGCAAGGGTCGGGAATCTTTTCAACAGCGCCGCCACCGATGATGTGCCGCTGATAGGAACATATGGTTGCTAATGGGTTAAGCGATTTAGGCTGAAAAGACTCCCGACCCTGTCACATAAGCCGACACATCGTGAACGGTTACAATTTTAGAGACCTAACAAGACCTAAGACGAGTTCTAGTCCGAGTGGACGAGGCAAAAAATGGGATTGAAAAGTGCTTGCGTAGATTGCTGACAAACCGCCGACCACTCGTTGGAAAAGGCTGCCGACCAAGGCAGTATTTCTAGACTAGCCCGAATGCCAACTACTCTCAAGGTGCGCGGCACAAGAGAGCGGCACAAAGTTTGAATTCAGCCGGCGATTAACCCCGCCAATTGCGCTCATAGACCCTCGCTATACCGCTCGACCGGTAGGTCTTGAGCTTTGGTAAGCCAGCCTCCCCTGGGAAGCTTAGCCGGCTGTGCCGATTGTAACGACTTGACAGCCGTAACGAGGGCACTCGACCGCATCAGCGCTTGGCACCGTCAACTCGCACGTCTGTTCGTGCTCGGGCACGCGTCGCGACCCGGCGCGCGCCCTCCCATGGCGCAATGCTGGCGTCTACACACAGTTGACCAGAAGACAATGCACTGACCTTGCGTTACAATCGTCGTTTTGCGTCTGAACAAGAAACTCGAACCCCTCCATCTGCAAATCCCCGAGAGATCTCCATGGCTCAACTAGCGACCAAGCAAGACCCTTTTGGCGCACGTGACACTTTCCAAGGTCCTACTGGCGAGATCGGTTTCTACAGCCTACAGATACTCCAGAATAGTGGCTTTCCGAATATCGCCAAATTGCCGTTCTCGATTCGGATCCTGCTGGAGTCGGTGCTCCGCAACTGTGATGGATACGTGGTAAACGAGGACGATGTCCGCAATCTAGCGACTTGGAATGCGGCGAGTCCGGCCGAGGTGGAAATACCGTTTATGCCCGCTCGCGTGGTCTTGCAGGACTTCACAGGCGTGCCGTGCGTCGTCGACTTGGCGGCCATGCGCGATGGCATGCAAGCGCTCGGGGGTGATCCGCGGAAAATCAACCCGCTGATTCCAGTCGACCTAGTGATCGATCACTCGGTGCAAGTCGATTTGTTCGGAACGCTCGATGCATTGACTCGCAACGTGGAAATCGAATTTGAACGCAACCAAGAACGCTACGAATTTCTGCGTTGGGGACAACAGGCGTTTGATAACTTCCGTGTCGTGCCACCGAATACGGGCATCGTCCACCAGGTCAACCTCGAGTATCTGGCACAAGGCGTGTTTGTGCGCAACGATCACCTCGGTCCGGTTGCCTTGCCAGACACATTGGTTGGTACTGATAGCCACACAACGATGATCAATGGTCTCGGTGTACTTGGTTGGGGCGTCGGCGGCATCGAAGCGGAAGCAGGTATGCTTGGACAACCGCTGTACATGCTGATGCCAGAAGTTGTAGGTTTCGAAATCAGCGGCGAGCTGCCGGCCGGAGCCACAGCTACGGACTTGGTGCTACGAGTGACTGAGATACTGCGCAAGGAGGGCTGCGTCGGAAAGTTCGTCGAATTCTTCGGTCCTGGCATTGCCAAGATGTCACTTGCCGATCGCGCCACCATCGCCAACATGGCTCCTGAATATGGAGCGACTATGGGCTTCTTCCCGGTCGACCAAGAGACGCTACGATACCTACGCCGCACCGGGCGGTCGGATGCACAAGTTGGCCTGGTCGAAGCCTACTGCAAGGCACAAGGGCTGTTCCATGACGAAAATTCACCGCAGTGCGATTACACCAGAGTCGTCAAATTGGACATGAGCAGCGTCGTACCCGCGTTGGCTGGCCCCAAACGACCGCAAGATCGAGTGGCACTCAGCGATATGAAGCAAGCCTTCCAAGCGGTATTGGTAGCCCCGGTAGCGGAACGTGGTTTTGGCCTGTCCGCCGCTGACCTAACGCGCACCGCCACAGTCCAAAACGGAAGCGTCAGCGAAATCGGTCACGGCTCGGTAGTCATTGCCGCCATCACGAGCTGTACCAACACTTCTAATCCATCGGTTATGGTTGGAGCTGGCCTGCTAGCCAAGAAGGCTGCCGAAAAACGCTTGAAGGTCAAACCCTTTGTGAAGACATCTTTGGCGCCAGGCTCGCGCGTCGTCACAGATTATTTAGACAAAGCCAATTTGACGGAGCCGTTGGCCAAACTGGGTTTTCATACGGTCGGCTACGGTTGCACAACTTGCATTGGCAACAGCGGACCATTGCCTGAACCCGTATCGAGCGCGATCACATCTGGCGATTTGGTAGCTGCGGCGGTGCTCAGTGGCAATCGAAATTTCGAAGGACGAGTGAATCCACACACGCGTGCCAACTACCTCGCCAGCCCTCCTCTGGTAGTTGCCTACGCCTTGGCGGGCACGATGGATATCGACTTTGAAACCGAACCGATTGGCACCAGCGAAGCCGGTATCCCAGTTTACCTGAAAGACATATGGCCGACTGCGGAAGAGATCCACTCCACGGTTGATAGTTGCGTCTTACCGGAAATGTTCGAACAACAGTATTCAAGTGCGTTCACTTCCAACGAGAAGTGGAACGCCATTGAAATCACCGAGGGCGACCTGTACGACTGGAGTGACAAGAGCACGTACATTCAACGGCCTCCGTTCTTGGAGGGCATTTCCGCCGACATCGAACCGCTCAAGCCCATTCAGGGCGCGCGCTGTTTGGCGCTGCTGGGTGACTCCGTGACCACCGACCACATCTCGCCCGCCGGTGCCATCGCGAAGAACAGTCCGGCCGGACGCTATCTGATGGAACATGCGGTAGAACCCAGAGAGTTCAATAGTTATGGCTCGCGACGCGGCAACGACCGCGTCATGGTGCGCGGTACGTTCGCAAACATCCGCATTCGCAACCAGCTCGTCCCACAAACCGAAGGCGGTTATACCAAACACATCCCCAGCGGGGAGGAGCTATCGATCTATGACGCCGCCATGAAGTATGCGTCCGAAAGCACGCCGTTAATCGTCCTAGCCGGTGCGGAATACGGCACCGGCAGCAGCCGCGACTGGGCCGCCAAGGGCACTCTACTGCTCGGCGTGCGGGCGGTGATCGCGGCCAGCTACGAACGTATCCATCGCAGCAATTTAGTCGGCATGGGCATTCTGCCTCTACAATTCCTAGACGGTAGTACTTGGCAGCAGTTGGGGCTTACCGGCGAAGAGAGCTTCGATATCGACACGTCCGCAGTGCAGCCTCGCAGCAAAATCGCGATCACGGCTACCGCCGCCGATGGAAAAGTGACCCAGTTCGAAGCGATGGTCCGTATCGATACACCAGTAGAACTCGACTACTACCATAATGGCGGCATCCTTCCAACCGTGCTGCGTAAACTCGCCGCTAAAAACTAACCGTTCACGATGTGTCGGCTTTTTTGTGACAGGGTCGAGAGTCTTTTCAGCCTAAATCGCGAGCCAGGAGCCGGAGGTATGAACAACACAGAAACAAACCTGGCTCCCTTCGGCCCGATACTCCAGCGACTGAGATTGGGGATGAGGGGCCACCGCGCCGGCAATACCAAGTTGCTAGTCGTTCTTGGCTTACTGGTCATGATCGGCGTAGGTATTTGGATCGCCGCCAATTACATCAACCCAGCTCGACCAGGAGATGACCCAGGCGATCAAGCGCTATCGTCGCAAGTCACCCTGCCTCTGTTCCAGAAAGCCGTCGAAGCTGTAGCGGCAACCGAAGAAGCCGACTTTCGACGGGCAATCAAGCTGTGGGACGAGTTGAGCGCCGCGCAGCCCGATCGCGCTACATTTCGCATGAATCAAGCGATCGCCGCCCTCAAGTGGATCAGTGACATCAATGCTGAAATCTCAAGTGGCCGCGCAACTCCCGAAGAAATTACCCAACTGAACACCGAATTGGATGAAGCCTACATCCAAGTGCAAGCAACAATCGACCAATTGGCAAAACTGGAAATCGACAGCGATCGCGGTGCCTTGATTCAAGCCGCGCTGCTGGATACGAAAGCCATGCAATCCGTCGCCGATGCGTCAAGACTGCGTATGCAGGCGATCGACATTCTCACCGCTCAACTCAGACGCAGTCCCGGTGAACCGCTCATGAGCGCCAAGTACGAGGATCTGGCATCGCAACTGGCCATTGACCATCCCGAGTTGAACAAGCTGCGAGCCGAAGTGCTTTACCAGGCCGCAAAGCGCAGTCCGCGTAACCTCTATCTGTGCAAGTCTGCTGCCGACGCGCTGCTGCGTGAAGAGGACCCGCGATTGATCGAAGTGCTTGACTCGTCCCTGGAACTTGCGCAACCGATGATGGGTGAACCTATGGTTGCCCGCAATCTAAAGCAGGTAAAGCTGGACGACTTGATCCCCAGCGTAAAAAAGGCCATCGGCGATGGCGATTGGAGCAAAGCGCGCCTGGTCTCACGCTGGTTGAACACGATGCTGGCCGCCTCGGGGTTTACGCCCGATTCGAAATTGGTCAAACCGGATGTCCTGGCATTGCTCGACGCCAGTATCTTGCCGGAGATGGCGGAACAGTTAGACAAAGCCTCTGTGGAACACTTGAGCGATCCACTACCCAAGTATGTGACCACGAAGTTAGGGGATTCAGTCACCGCTGCAGCCTGGTATGACTTCGATTTCGATTTGGATTTCGACGTCGTGGTAGCTAGCAACCAAGGCCTACAGTTCTACGACATGGTCGACGGGCAACTAGCCAAAACTTCCTCGATGACGTTGGATGTCGGCTTTTCTGCAACAGGTATGTTGCCATTGGATATGTTCGAAGTCCAATTGCCCAGCCGCCCCAAGCCGCCGGGCAGCGTGGCAGAGCTGATGCAAGCTACCGACCCAGGACAGACATTGACAGAAGAGCAGAAGCAAATGGCTAAACGCCACGATTCCCTGCAAGAACTGTTGATATGGAATGCTGATGGGATGCGGATTGTAACAACGGATGAAAATGAGAACCTCTTGCTCGTCGAAGCGGCGACCGGCTTGGAAGATATTCAACAGGTCAGGCGCGTTGTGGCTGTCGATTTCGAATCCGACGGCGACCTGGATCTAGCGGCTCATCAGCGATGGCTCTATCCGGCTTATGCAAAACAATGGCAACCGAACGTTCAAAGACATCTCCGAATTCAGCATACTGCCAACCAGCTGCCGCGACTTGATTGTCTGCGATTTCGATCAGGACACGGATCAAGATTTCCTCGTCATCGATACCACTCAATCGCAAGTCATCTTGTTGGAGAACATCTTACATAGCCAATTCCGCAGCTGCTCTGGACGGCGATGCATGGAAGCTGCCTGCTGACGCAAACGCTATTTGCGTGGGAGACGTCGACGGCAACGGTTCGTGGGATGTGCTGACGACTGGACTCACCGAAAGCCGATTGACGACGACCCGCCACTTGGACAATCAGACGGTGGCAGCCAGTTTCCAAACCGTGATTCCCAGCGGTGGCCTCCAAGCATCACTCGACGATGTAAATAACGATGGGCGGTTGGAACTGCTGCTTGCCAGCGATACAGGACTAAGTGGACTAGCGGGTCTACAGCCAACCCTGCCCAAAGACACCGCTGCGTCTAGCATCGCAACGGGTAAGACAAGTGCGTTGTCCGTCCTGGATGCAAACTCGGACGGAATGCTCGACCTGCTAACACTCGCCGATGGACAAGCGGTCGTGTGTCGGGCCAGCGAAATTGCTCAGCATCAATTCATGTTGGTTCGTGTCGCAGGTATCAACGATATCAATGGTGGCGGGCGCGTCAGTGCCTTCGCAGTCGGCTCAACGCTCGAAGTCTGGGCCGATGGAAATTACCACGCGAGAATCGTCGAGCACCCCGTGACGCATTTTGGTCTCGGCGCAGATCAGCCGGACAACTTGAGAATCATCTTCCCGAACGGATTGACGCAGAACCTTGAGAAACCAGAGCCCAAAACTTTAATCGAAGAAAAACAGATTCCGCGCGGCTCTTGCCCCTATGCTTACGGCTGGGACGGCGAGAAGTTTGTGATGATCACGGACTGTCTCTGGAACGCACCGCTGGGTTTACAGATTGCTCGCGGGGAAGTACTACCCGATCGACGCTGGGAAAACCTGCTGATGCCTGCCCAATTCATGCAGCCCAAGGACGGCGGCTATGAACTGCGCATCACGGAAGAGTTGTGGGAAATTGCCTATTTTGATCAAGTAAAATTGACGGCCATTGATCACCCAAGCGACGTACGCGTCTTCACCAATGAAAAGGTTGGGCCACCCGAGCTGGCTGAACATCAGATCTTCGCTGTCCAGCACAAAATCCAACCCCAGGCTGCCACGGACAGTTACGGACGTGACGTATTAGAGCGAATCATCGCCCAAGACGGCGTCGTCGTACAAGCCTTTGAACAGCAGATTTGCCAAGGTCTGTGCGAACCTCACTACATCGAATTGGATTTTGGCAAGCTGCCGATTGACCAGCATGCGCTGCGTCTGTTTCTCACCGGGTGGATGTTCCCGACCGACACATCGCTTAACATCGGCATCGACCAAAATCCCGATCGTGCAGCGCCCGAACCGCCATCACTGTGGGTCGTCGACGAAGATGGCCAGTGGGTGCGCGCGCAGCCGTTCATGGGTTTTCCTGGCGGCAAAATGAAGTCGATCGTGGTGGACTTGAAGGATGTATTCCGTTCGGAGGACCATCGACTGCGGATCGGTTCGAGCCAACAAAACTACTGGGACGAAGCGTTTGTGGCTTGGGATACTGGCGCAGCTTCCTACCGCCAACAGGCCGTCGAGCTGTTGACTGCTGAATTGCGCTATCATGGATTCGGCGAGATGCTGCCGCGGCAGCCCGACCAGCCTCATTGGTTCGATTATCAGCGTGTGCAGCTCGACGCGCAGTGGCCAAGTTTGGCAGGGCCGTTCACTCGCTACGGCGACGTAAAACACATTTTGTTGGACGATGACGATCGGATGGTGGTCATGGTATCTGGAGATGAAATCGCATTGCGTTTCGCCCCGCCGACTCATCCACTACCAATTGGTTGGCAGCGCGATTTTGTGCTTTACAGCACCGGCTGGGATAAAGACGCCGACTTGAACACCATCCAGGGGCAAGGCTCTTTGCCGCTGCCCTTCATGAGTCAAACGAGGTATCCCGCCGGTCCAGAGCAAGCCGCAGAAGCCCAAGCGGTCTTGGAAAAAAATGCCGATACGCTCACGCGACAATCGGGAGTGCAATACGACCGTCGTACCGCCTTGTAAGGGCGAGCGATGGGTCCGCAACACTTCGTCCTGACCAACTTGGCTCTCTTGTGCCTCTCCGGGTGTTTACGTGGCGGCACCTGAGGTCTATCTTGGACCACTTCTGAAACACATTCCAAGGAATAACTTGAGACATGCCGAAATTAACTGTTGAAGGCGTTGGGGAATTCGATGTCGCAGCCGGGAAGCGACTCGTACTCGCCTTAACCGAAGACGCCAACATCGATCAATTGCACGCGTGTGGTGGCAACGCCCGCTGTACAACTTGTCGCGTTGAATTCGTGGCTGGTGAACCCGATCAAATGACGGCCGCTGAAAAAGAGTGTTTGGCCGCGCGTGATCTGAGTGGCGTTCGCCTAAGCTGCCAAGTGCTGTGCGAACAGGACATGACGGTCCGCGCAATCAGCCGTTTCGAAGGCAGCGGCCGAAAAGACGCGGGCAGCCCAGTTAACGAGGAACTTACGCCAGCCCCAGAATGGACCCAGCGGTAGACCGGATTCAACATTACCGCTCCAAACCTAAACCAGCATGTCATACAACTCCTTTGGACACCTGTATCGAGTCACCACTTGGGGTGAAAGCCATGGCCCAGGACTGGGGTGCGTCGTCGATGGTTGCCCACCTGGAATTCCATTCACGGTAGCCGAGATTCAGGCCGAGTTGGATCGGCGTAAACCCGGCCAATCGAAATTCACAACGCAGCGTAAAGAAGCTGATGAAGTCCAAGTGCTCTCCGGCTGTATGCCTTCGGCGGATGACCCTCAGCTACTGATTACGACCGGTACGCCAATTTCCATGTTGATCTGGAACACGGATCAACGTTCCAAGGATTACTCGGAGATCAAAGATCAATATCGCCCCGGTCATGCTGACTATACCTACGACGTTAAGTATGGAATTCGCGATTATCGCGGTGGTGGTCGTTCGTCCGCGCGGGAAACCGCTGCTCGGGTAGCTGCCGGTGCGCTAGCTCGGAAAGTTGTGCCAGGACTCAAAGTGCGCGCGGCCATGATTCAAATGGGATCCAGCCGCATCGACCGCAGTCGCTGGGATTGGCAAGCTATTTCCAACAACAGTTTTTTCTGTCCGGATCCTGTGACCGCCGAGCACTGGGCTGAGTATCTGGAAACGATTCGCCTGGATCAAAACTCGGTGGGGGCTGTGATTGAAGTCGTCGCCGAAGGGGTGCCAGCTGGACTAGGTGCACCGATATACGCCAAATTGGATGCAGACATTGCCGCAGGCCTCATGTCCATCAACGCCGTTAAAGGCGTAGAGATCGGTAACGGATTCGAAGCCGCTGCCATCACCGGCGTAGAGAATGCTGACGAAATGCGAATGCAGGACGGTCAGATTGAATTCTTGTCGAATAACGCTGGCGGAATTCTCGGTGGCATTTCTACGGGACAAGCGATCGTCGCTCGATTTGCTGTCAAACCAACTTCGTCGATCTTGACGCCCCGGCGAAGTGTTAGCGCAACGGGCGAAGAAATCGAAGTTCGCACCAAGGGCCGTCACGATCCCTGCGTGGGTATTCGAGCTGTGCCAATCGGCGAAGCCATGGTGGCATGTGCCATCGCCGATCACTATCTCCTACACCGCGGCCAAACAGGGAAGTCTTAAAAGTCTTTTGCCCTTTTGCCCTTTTGCCAGCATTGGCGTTTCGACGTAGACGTTAGCCGCCGTGAGCGTGTAATCTGGCAACCGGCGTGAAAGGATTTGCGCGAAGTTACATCTATCTGGGCAATATGCTAGCGATGGCAGGTGGGCGGAAATCAAGACTTGGGCTTCACGAATCGTCACAGCGTGCTCTGTGCCGACTAGCTTTCGTATGTCTTGGACTCGCCCCAGTTCTGCTGTGTTTAGCTATCTGCCTGGCTCAGTTCCTGCCCAATGTCCAGCGCTCAAGATCGGCTCGGTGGGAGAGCTGGCTCGCATCACAGCTTGGCGCAAACGTGTCTATCGCCCGCGTTGAGAATCGGGCGCCAGACCGTTACGCCCTACACCATGTCCAGTTGCTGCACCCAGAAACGGCGCAGCCAATTGCAACAATTGCCAAGATCGATGTCGGCGTCGCTCTCGGACGCTGGACAGCCAATGTCCATGCCACACAAATCGAGAAACAACATTTCCCAATCGCTTGGAAACTACTCCACAATTGGTTCATTTGCCGACCATCGGCATCGTTGCACGCAGCAACTTTCTCTTTCGATGAAATTCGTTTCGCGGGTGTAGATCACGTAACGTCCTTGCGCGATGTCGTTCTCAAGCTACTGCCGGACGCGCAAACATTGCATCTGGAACTCAAGTTTCAGCTCAGTGATGGTACGGAACACAGTAGCGAGCTGCTCGCTGAACGCCCACGTTCGCAACTGATCATCAAGCGCAATCATGCCCCCAGTCACCTCTCAACCGAATTGCAACTCCGCACTGCCACTCCCCTGCCCTGCTCACTGGTGACATCCTTAGTGCCCGGAGTAGCACGGCTGGGAGAGGCTGCGACCTTTGCAGGGATTGTTAATCTTGATGTAGGCGAGAGCACTTGGAACATGCAGCTGATCAATGCGCACCTTCGGCATGTCGATTTCAGTTCGGTGAGCTATGGGACTTCGCTCGGCTTGGACGGCATCGGCGAAGTCGCCATCGAAAAGGCGAATGTCTATCCCAATCAAATAGACTACGCTGCCTTGACAGTAACGCTCGACAATGGTGGGCGGATTGGTAGTTCGTTACTCCAGTCGGTTGGACATCACCTGAGCGTTCAAGTACGCAATTCCCAGCCCGCGCACTATCATGCCTTTGACAAAGCCGCGATCTCCTTTTGCATCCATCCGCAGAGCTTGCAGTTGGCGGGACGCTTGCCTGATGGTGGTCTCTTCAGCGATGGCGAAGGCAATTTGGCTTCACGGCCAGTCGAGCTGTGGCCCATAGCAATTCCCTTACATCATGTTGTCGATGTGCTGGACACACCGGCTCGTCTACCGAATCAAACGCGATCACAGCTCGCCCGCAGCGCTTTAATCTGGCTGCCACTGGAAGTCGCTCCAGAACGCACGGCAAGCAGCCTGCGTTTGAGCCGCAATGAATGATGCCTGAGTGCGGCGACCCACTGCGAAAGCCTACCCGCGTGGGCTAGAATATTGCTCTCAAGCTTTGCCGCGTGCCTAGAAGAGTTGTGAGGACCTACAGCCGCTTGGGCGCGTAAGCCTCGGGCCGAACGTGAAAAAGAACTGGATTGGATTCACGCCAATTACGACACGCCCGATGACCTTGACCCATGGCCGCCGGAGTTGGGTGGGGGACTTGAGAATCCATAGCCTATCTAACTGACCTTACACATTGCACACCGATGGATGACAATGGGGCACGTACGATTCGAGGTTTATACGGCGATAAGCGGCTGAGCGATGGCAGGTCACGGACGACAGAATATGGAAAAGTTGGCTGGAGCTGGTCACACTCAGCTACCCTTGCGTAAACATAAATGCAGATCAGCGGGCTGGGTTTGCCTGTGCGTGGCTCTTGGACTGACCCTAAGTCACAATAGCGCTGCCCAAACTCGCCCGATTCAGCCCAACCCCGATGCGGCGTCAGCCAGTTTACCTGCGGCGGCAGCCAATTCGCCTGCGGCGGCTGTGACATTACAATCGCCCGTCGAAAGCGCTACGCCACAGCCACTCCGGGAAGCACCTCTCTCGGCGCTTAATGCAAGCAATCCAAGTAATGCGACTGCAACCACAGCTCAAGCCGGTGATGCAGCACTGGGACAACCTCCCGAGCCTGCTCCGAGCCCTGCGGCAGTTCTAAAAGCCAATGCTTCGCAGCGTATCGAACAGCTTGCCAGTGACCAGGAACGGGCGGCGGCGACCAAGGATACCCTCACCAAGCTGTATCAGCAAATCGTGGTAGACGCCACAGCGGCGGAGCAATCCGCGGCAGCGCGAGCGAATTGGGCGCAGCGCAGCGCTGTTGCGGCGCAGGCCTTGGATAGCATCCGCGAGAAGAAAGAAAAGCTCAAGCAAACAGGTGGCGCGGAGCGCCCCCTATTCATGAGCTTCGAGGAAGGGCAATCGCGCCAGTCACAACTAGAAGCCGAATTAACTACCGCTGCCGCAGAGAGGGCTAAGCTCAATGAACAAATCACGACCCGTGAAAAACGCCGCAAAGAACTTCCTCAGTTAATCTCCGATGCCAAAGCCAAGCTGGGAGAATTGGCCAAAGTCAGTCCGCCCGAAAATTCGAGCGATGAACCATTGTTTCAAGAGGCGATCGGGTGGGTCAACGCAGCTTCCAAAATCGCCTTGGAAGAGCGCGTAGCAGAACTCGAAAGCGAACAACGCGCCTATGAAGCCGAAACCACGCTATTGCCGCTGCAATTAGAGGTTGCTACGGCGGTCGAAAAGCAACTGCAGGAGCGTCTAACAATCGTCAGCGAAGAAATGGCCAGTATTCGCCAGGATCGCATCCTGAGTAAACGCAGCGCTGTGTACGATCTCGTCAAGAAACTGCCTGAGTCAATGCGAGCTCGCGGTGAAGAAATTCTCAAGCGCATCCAGAATTGGTTAGATCTGTCCGAGAAACAAGCCGCCGTCAAACAGGAACTAGAAACTTCCAAAGCGCTGTTGACGCGATGGAAAGTCCAGCGGGACAAGATGGACAGTCGCGTCAACCCGCAGCCTGGCGCCGCGGACGCTAGCGGCTTCAATAGCTGGGTTGGCATGATGCTCCGCAAGCAACGTAGTGAACTGCCGGACCCCGCCGAACTCTCGGCTAGCACGCGGCATTACCAAAGCGAGATGCAAGTCGCCGATTCACTGCTATACGAACTTGACGATGCGCTGTTTGACATACGAGCCGAACAGGAAAATCTGGAGAAAACGATCCAGGCAGAAACCGATGACTTTGAGCAGTTGGGCGCTGCAAGCGTCCACGTCTGGCGAAGTGCAAAACACACTGGACTTGCTCGGCGAAGCTGAGTCGATTCTCGAAGAAATGAAGTTGGATGTCGATGCCTATCTGTTCGACCTTTATCAAGTTGCGGATGTCAAGCAGCAGACGCTGACGCTGACCATGAGCTACCGTCGAATGATCGACCAGCACGTGTTGTGGATTCGCAGTTCGGATCAACTGAGTCGGTCCGATGGCGAGTCTGCCATGGAGGCTTTTCGCTGGCTGGTTGACTATCGAAATTGGCGTACAGTAGGCGAAACCTTAGTTGGGGACGTGCGTGGTCATTCCTGGTGGTACGTCCTATTTCTCTGCGGCATGGCTGTTCTGATTGGCAACCAAGCGCACCTGCGGCGCACCCTGGGTGATCTGGGCACGCGAGCAGAGAAGAAAAACTGCTTCGAATATTCCATAACCGTGCGCGCTGTCCTATTGACCGTTCTGATCTCCATACCGGTACCACTGGTGATGCTCTTTACGGCGTGGCGACTTGCAGCCAGCGTCAATTCATGGAGTGTAACCAATGTCGGCGCGGATTTTACTGGCTCATTGGCAGGCGGTTTAATGCTCACCGCAGCGGTCTTCTTTCCGATGGAATTCTTGCGACAGTTTTGCCGGCTCGATGGTTTGGGAATCAAACACTTCGCTTGGGACAAACCTGTTGCTCGGACCTTGGCTACGAACCTACGTTGGCTCTTAGATTTGAGCACACCGTTGATTGCGTTGATTGCCATCATATCGATGCACACGGAACCGCGTTGGGAGTCGTCATTGGGACGAGCTGCGTTTATTCTGTTAATGCCGTTGCTCAGCATTTTCTATGCACGCATCTTCCGCCCCTCAACGGGCGTCTTCAGCCAGTATTTAAAGCAACATCCAGGCGGCTGGCTGGATCGCTTGCGATGGTTTTGGTATAGCGGCCTTGTTCTGGCACCACTCTCGCTGGCCGTCTTGAGCTTTGTTGGCTACCACTACACAGCCATGCGATTCGCTCGGCACATTAGCGACAGCCTATGGTCCGCCGTTGTACTGGTCGTGCTCTACTTCTTGGCGAAGCGTTGGTTGGTGCTCAATCGTCGCAAGCTAAAGAATGCCCAAGCGCGACAACGGCTCGAAGACGCGGCCAAGCGTGAGGTTGGTCGCGATGCAGGACTGCCAACCAGTCCACTGCTTGAAAAACCCGAAATCAACCTGGCCGATATGAATGACCAGACAAAGCGATTGCTCACCAGCTTAGTCGTCGCCGCTGGTCTGCTCATCGGCTATATGATCTGGTCGGATATTTTGCCTGCAGTGTCATTTCTCGATAACTTTACCCTGTGGAGTGTGACTGGTAGCCAGCCGGATGAAACCGTGCGAATTACACTCTCCAATCTGGTGCTTGTTATGCCGATTGTGGTACTGCTGTTTGTCGCCGGCCGAAATGTACCAGGACTCCTCGAAATTGCCCTGCTGCAACATCTGCCACTGACGGGCGCAGCGCGGTATGCCATCACCACCCTCACCCGCTACTTTATTATCGCTATCGGTGTCGTTGCAGCCTGTTACACCCTCGGCCTGCAATGGTCGAGCATCCAGTGGCTCGTGGCTGCATTGGGTGTCGGTCTTGGATTCGGCTTGCAGGAAATCTTTGCCAACTTCGTGTCCGGTGTAATCTTGTTGTTCGAACAGCCAATTCGAGTCGGCGACATGATTACCGTGGATGGCACGACCGGAACGGTGCTCAAAATACGTATGCGCGCCACGACCATTCTGAATTGGGACCGACAGGAGTTGATTGTCCCCAACAAAGATTTGATCACGGGCAAGCTATTGAATTGGACACTGACGGATTCCACCAACCGGATCGTCGTCAATGTAGGCGTAGCCTATGGAAGTGATACTCAGGAAGCCTGTGAGCTGATTCGCAAGGTATGTGCCGAGCACAAAAATATCCTGAGAGAACCAGCAACGGCTGTCACCTTTGAGGGTTTTGGGGACAATTCTCTCAATCTGGTAGTTCGCGCCTATTTGGACAGCCTCGAGCATCGCTTGCAAACCATTCACGAACTGCACCAGCAGATCTACTTGGCATTTAACGCCGCTGGTATAGAAATAGCGTTTCCACAGCGCGATTTGCACATCCGCTCGCTGCCCGATTCACTGCAAAGTTGGCTGAGTCGCAAGGCGGGCAAGTAACCAGCGGCTCCACGAGTTTTTTCGAAGCCTCTGCCGAAGCCCTAAATCTACAAACTAGAGAAATCAATGGAATCCAAGACAGATAGACTGAGAATTGTGGTAGTAGGCGGTGTGGCTGGAGGCGCATCTGCGGCGGCCCGCGCTAGGCGCATGAACGCCCGTGCCGAAATCACTGTACTTGAAAAAGGGCCAGCGGTTTCGTTTGCCAACTGTGGTCTGCCCTATCATTTGGGGGGCGAAATCGAGGATCGTGAGAAGTTGCTGATCGCTACACCTGAGATGTTCTGGGACCGTTTTCGTATCAGTGTGCGGACCGGTCACGAAGTACTCAGTATCAACCGTAACGCACAGACGGTTACCGGAAGAACATCCAGCGATGAAGAGTTCAAGGTTCCCTACGACCGGCTCATCTTGGCGACAGGTTCAGCTCCGATACGGCCTTCTTTCTGCGACACCACCGCCGAGAACGTGTTCCAACTGTGGACGCTCGACGATATGGACCGCATCATGGCCTACATGAAAAAAAGGCCCTGCAAAAACGCGGTAGTTATCGGCGCGGGTTTTGTGGGACTGGAAGTTGTTGAACAACTCGCCCGGCAAAAGATCCAGGTTACGCTCCTTGAACGTCTGCCGCACGTCTTGGGACCATTGGATCCCGAAATGGCCAAGCTGATCGAAATCGAATTGACCAAGAATGGCGTCAAGACGCTCGTCAGCAGGTCGGTTGAAAGTCTGCTGGTGAACAACCTCAAGGTCACAGCTGTCAAACTCGCCGACTCAAATTCCATCGCCACAGACATGGTGATCGTCGGCGTCGGCGTCGTGCCGCGTACAGAGTTAGCTCAGCAAGCTGGTTTGGATATTGGCGAAACGGGCGGCGTCACGGTTAATGAATTTTGCCAGACCAATGATCCTGCGATTTATGCCGTAGGAGACATGGTCGAATACGAGCATGGAGTACTAAATCGACCTTGCCGCATGCCACTTGCGGGCCCAGCAAACCGATCCGGACGCGTGGCTGGCACGCACGCTGCCACGGGAAGCGGACCCGCCATGCGACCCGTCTTTGGTACTTCGATCGTCCGCGTCTTTGGCTTAGCGGCAGCCTCGACTGGACTTAACGCGCGCACTTGTGCCGCCTCTGGTATCGAATATCGCAGTGTGATCATTCAAGCTCCGCACCACGCAAGCTATTTTCCTGGGGCGCGAAGTTTGACTCTCAAGCTGCTCTACGAACCGCAGAACGGCAAAATCCTCGGTGCCCAAGGCGTCGGTGCCGAGGGCGTCGACAAACGCATCGACGTGGTTGCCACCGCCTTGAGCTTTAACGGGACGGTCGACGATCTAGCTGGTCTAGATCTAGCCTATGCCCCACCCTTCGGTTCCGCCAAAGACCCACTTCACATGGCCGCCTTTACCGCACAAAATGATCTGGCCAAGCTACCAACGCTGACCGACAGCGACACATCGTTGGACGGCTTTCAAGTTGTCGACGTGCGCTCGGCTGCAGAATTGGAAAAACTGCCTCTAGACGGTGCAATACACATCCCCATCGATGAATTCGCTGCGCGGTGGCAGGAACTCGATCCAAAGCTGCCGACGATCACGGTCTGCCACTCAGGTAAGCGCTCACACATCGCAGCCTGCTGGCTGACAAGCCAAGGATTCGCTTGCGTCGCCAACCTCAGCGGTGGCATGTCCATCCGACGGCTGACCCCTGCGAGCGAAAAAGTAAAACTGACCAGCAGAAAGTCCTAGCGATAACACAACTTTAGAAAACGCACACACGTTACCATTGCGACCTTGTGCATTGTCAAATGAGTCGATCATGCCCATTTACGAATTCTACTGCCGAAACTGTCACACGATTTATAACTTCTTCGCTCGCCGCGTGGATACGGAGACGATTCCTAAATGCCCCAAGGCGAAGCAGCATCAACTACAGCGCCAGGTCGTGTCGCGTTTTGCCATTTCGCGCGGTGGGCGCAGTGATTCAAGTGACGAACCTGAACTGGACATCGATGACGAAAAGATGGAGCGAGCCATGATGCAAATGGCTGGCGAATTTGAAAATGTCGATGAAAGCGATCCCCGTGCCATGGCGCAAATGATGCGCAAGCTGATGGATACCACCGGCATGAACATGGGCGAGGGTATGGAAGAAGCGATTCGGCGCATGGAAGCTGGTGAGGATCCCGATCAAGTTGAAGAGGACCTGGGCGATGTCCTCGACGGCGAGGACCCCTTTTCTGTGGGCGAGAGTAAACTCAAGGGCCTCGCCCGCCGCTTGACAGAAGCCCCCAACGTCGATCCTGAGATCTACGACATGTAGAAAACCTGTGGACAGACTCTCCTCGCGAGCTCACGTTTTGACGAGCCGTTGCTCGCGATCTACAATACAGCCCGCCCTGTTCTTTGAAATTATTACTGGTCTGATCCATGGCTTTACAACTTCCAGTCGTTGCCGTTAGCGGAGCCGACGATGCGGCATCCCCCAGTTGCGGTGGTAACGCGACTCCTTTTGCTGCTTCGCCGCGTTTACCCGCTTGGCTGCGGCGGGATTTGCCAAAGGGTAATTTCAATAACTTCACTGCTGGTCTGCTGGATGAACTGCGGCTAGAAACGGTATGTGACAACGCCAAATGCCCGAATCGCATGGAGTGCTATTCTCAGAAAACAGCAACTTTTATGATTCTGGGTAACGTCTGCACGCGGCCCTGTGGCTTCTGTGCCGTTTCACGCGGCCGGCCGGAAGCGCTCGAGCTGGACGAACCAGCGCGCGTCGCCGAAGCCGCTCACCGGCTGGGACTCAAGCACGTAGTCATCACATCGGTCACCCGCGACGATCTGGACGATGGGGGCGCGGAGCACTTTTACGAAACTGTTTTGGCGGTTCGCCAACGAACCGCTGCCACGATCGAAGTGCTCACCCCTGACTTTGTTATGCACAAGCATGGCTTAGATCGTGTTGTCGAATCGGCACCAGAAGTTTTTAATCATAATATGGAGACGATTCCGCGACTGTATCGCCGCGTCCGCGGACCCAAGAGTGACTACAATTGGACGCTGGAATTGCTCGCACGCGTCAAGCGATTGAATCCAACCATTAAAACCAAGAGCGGTCTGATGCTGGGACTGGGCGAAACGCGCGACGAATTGCTACACTGCCTAAGCGACTTGCGGCGAGTCGGCTGTGATTTCCTAACGCTGGGCCAGTATCTGCAGCCAGGCATGAAATACTTGCCAGTTCAGAATTACATTTCGCCAGAAGAATTTACCGAACTCGGTGAGATTGCTACCCGCATGGGATTTGAAAAGGTTGCCAGCGGTCCATTTGTACGATCAAGCTATCATGCCCGTGAAATGGCTGAGTAGTCAACCGTGACTGCTTTCCAACTTTCCCTTCAGCTCAACCTTCCCGACTCTTGAATTCTTCAGACGAAAAGTCTCCCTATGAAACTCACTTTCCCAACCCGCTGGTGGCTCTTGTGCGGCGTGATTGCTTTTGCATGCACGCTCCTCTCTCCCCCAAGAACTGTTATGGCCCAAGAAAAATCAACGACTGCACAGGAAACGAATCCAACGAAGCTATTCGAGCCGCGCGAATACGCTGGCGCTGACGGCAAAGTGCTGATGTATCGCCTGCTGAAGCCGCTAAATTTTGATCCAAGTAAGCAGTACCCGCTAGTAATTTTCTTGCATGGTGCGGGCGAGCGCGGTGACGACAACGTGGCTCAATTGAAGCATGGCATGCAGGATTTTTGCACTGTCGAAAATCGTGACAAGTACCCGTGCTACGTGCTTGCCCCGCAATGCCCAAGTGATCAGAAATGGGCCGATGTCGATTGGACGAAAGCTGGCGTGGAGTTGCCCAAAGAGACGAGCAGCTCACTGCGACTAACGCTAGAAGTAGTCGATTCGATGCTCAAAGACGCAGCCGTAGACAAGAATCGCGTCTACATCACTGGCCTATCGATGGGTGGATACGGAACGTGGGACGCCCTGGTCCGACGCCCGAATTTCTTTGCTGCGGCCATGCCCATCTGCGGCGGCGGCGACCCCAAAACTGCGGAAGCCATCAAGCATATTCCCATCGCGTGCTTTCATGGCGGCGCGGACACTGTCGTCCGACCAGAAAAATCACGAGCAATGATCGAAGCCATCAAGGCGGCTGGTGGCGAACCGCAGTATACGGAATACCCTGGCGTCGGCCATGACAGCTGGTCGCAAACCTACTCCGAAGCAAAGAATATGGACTGGCTGTTCAAGCAGCGCCGCAGCAGTCCGACACCAGCCCAAGAGTAGCGTCTAGATAGGAGTCTAGCCAAGCCAGTCAAAAGCAGTCTCAAGTGCGCAGGAAAGTGTACCTCGAGAAATCCGTTGGAAATCAGATCCCAAAGTTAAAACGTCATCAGTAGTCTCGGGTTAGCATGAAAAAAAGCCCAAAGACAAATCGGTTTCGGATCTGGAGCCAATTCATCAAACGCGTCTGTTTCCTTCGTTGGGGATACTTCGACGAAAAACGGAGATGTTGGCCTTTGTTCATGGTCAGTCTTTATCGATGGACGAATTCACTTGGCACACGCATTCTGCTGCGTGGACTAAAGCGGGCCGTACGAGCTACCCCAGAGGATGTCGCCAGTGAAACTTTTCAACGGCGCATCGATGGCTTCTTGGTGGCTCCAGGCAAGCGACGAAAAATCGTCTTGGAGATTTCTGGGCATCAATATCGCTTACGTGGCAGAACTCGCAAGAATGGCTCCTTCTATGGGGCTTTGAAACTTCCCAATGAAGTGGCTCCGCTGCCGGATGGCGAAACACGCGTCGTTGACATGAATTTGCGGCGTTCGACCGACAACCTGGGAACGATTTCACCAACCACAGGCCAGATCTACGTTGTTAAATCGCGTGGTGTAAGTGTCATCAGTGATATCGATGACACCATCAAACTAACCGAAGCAACCAGTAAGAAACAAATGTTGACCAATACCTTTCTACGACCATTCGAAGTCGTGGCAGGCATGTCAACGTTATATCAAGATTGGGCAGCTGGCGGCTGCGATTTCCACTACGTATCGAGCAGTCCATGGCAACTCTACGAATCACTAGCCGAACTCTGTAGCGACAGCCAGTTCCCAGCGGGCAGCATGCACCTTCGCTACTTCCGCGTGCGTGATGAAATGTTCAAACGATTTCGCCCGTTACGACGCAATGCCAAAGTTGCGATTATCGTCCGCATCATCAAAGCGTTGCCGCAACGTCGCTTTGTGCTCGTAGGCGACAGCGGTGAACAAGATCCGGAAATCTACCGTTTCCTGGCCAAGCGATTTCCCAGTCAAGTAGCTGCCATTCTGATTCGCAATCTTTCGGTACGACCATTAAGTCTGAAACGAATACGCAAACTGGCCTCAATCGAAAAGCAAGTCTTCATCAAGATCTTTGAACAACCAGACGATATTGCCGACATCGTCCCCAACATCCTTAACGGGGACTAAGTCCGTCTTACGGTTGGCGCAACAATTTTGGGTAGTGGTTCTTGAGCATTCCGCCTGATACTTTACCCCAGCCCAACGGACGCTGCCGCCAGGTTACCACGGTCCAGCCTGCGGCAAGTGTATGCTCAATACGAATGGCTTCGCCGCCGACAAAACGCGACGCCTGCTGATCATCGAGGTCGAGCTGCCGTGCATTTGCACTGGTACTCGACTTTAATAAACTCGCCCCATACAGGGGTTGGATTCGGTCTCCCTTCCATTCCGCAAGCGGAACGCCACTTATCGCAATGTTCAGCCAATCCGCTGGACAATCTACAGGAAAACCATGCAGTTCATGTCCGCGACGATACAACTGAACTGGCGGATTCACGTTTGCGTGCCAAGCACCTGTCAACCAATCAACGCTTTGTGGTAGCTGATCGACGCGCTGCCAATCATATCGACGCGGTGCACGGGTCGTCTTAGAAGCGGATTGCTCCCGCGCAGTGGTCCCGTCAGAATCACGGATCAGCGCCGCCGCAAAAGCACCTGCCGTGGGATCACGATGCGGCCACAACCGATAACAGCCGGGAAAACCTGGAGACTCCCAAGTCGACAACTCGGGATACCGCTGCAAATTCCACTCGGATTGCTCCAGCAGCAACTGAGAGACAATGTGTTCGTTTTCAGCGAAGGCAAAAGTGCAAGTCGAATAGACTAACCGTCCGCCAGGTTTGACGAGTTCCGAGGCGGCGCGGATGATGCGTAACTGTCGAGCACTACTATGCTCGATCTGCGACTGTGAATACGCGGCCATCGACTGTTTGCCGCGGGCGACCATTGACTGGCCAGTACACGGAGCGTCGACGATGACGCAATCAAACTCCTGTGGCAAGTGACTGCTAAGCGTTTCAAGATCCAAGTTGGTTGTTAGGTGATTGCAGTATCCCGTTCTCGATAGGCTCAGCTTCAACAGCGCTAGCCGCGATCCGATAACTTCGTTCGAAAGCAGTAAGCCAGAGCCGTCAAGTCGCTCGAGTACACCCGTCGACTTGCCACCCGGGGAAGCACATGTATCGCAGACCATTTGACCTGGCTGGATATCGCCTAACGCCAACGCTAGCAGTGAACCCGCGTCCTGGATGTAGTAGTCGCCGGCTGCATAGTGCAGAAAAGCACCCGGGCGAACATCGTTGTCGGCTAGCAAGTAACCCGTCGCATACCAGGGTACCGATTCAACGTCAAATGGCAATTCGCTAACATCGCGATCGGGAGCTAAGCGTATGCCGCGGCGAGGATGTACATGAATTGCGCATTCCAACGCCTGCAGTTCATCGGCCCCGAAGCCATCGAACAAAGGCCCTAATACCGACTGCCAATCGATCAGCTCACTGGTCATACCAGCGTGCGCTTTCCAAATAGCATGGTTTCGCCATGAGTCGGATCGGTCAGGTCTTCAAACCCCTTCTTGGCGTACAACTTCCGCGCAGGATTATCCGCTCGCACTTCTAGAGTTACAGCGCCGCATGAATTTTCGCGAGCATGTTCGATGACCGCGTCGATCAGTGCACTGCCAAGCCCCTGTCCACGGCAGTCTCCATGCACGACTAGATCATGAATATTGATCAACGGACGCGCTTTAAAAGTTGAGTAACCCAAGAAGCAGACGGCCATGCCTTGAGCCACGCCAGCTTGCTCGGCCAAGAAGACCAACGTGGTAGGATGGGAACGCAAACCGTCGAGCACCCGCCCGCGCACGTCTGCTGGCAACGGTCCACCGGCTCCCATCGGATGTTCGTAGTAGTGTTCAAGTAGTCGCAATATGGATTCTGAATCGCTGGCATCAGCAAGCTGAGCTAAGCGCACGTTCACATTATTCATGGATCATCTGGGATTCAAGTTCAAATTGTTTAACGACTAGCCGCAGGCGTCAGCGTAGTCAGCGTGGGAAGCGCTGTCGCCTGCGGCTAGTCGTTAAACGAGGACTGCGCTGTCGCCTGCGGCTAGTCGCTTAGCGATGTTGACGGTTACGAAATCCCCATCGCCGCACTGGGCACGCGGGGGTCGGAAGCTGCGTTTAACTTACCTGAGTTTGGCTCACGTGCCAGGGCTTGCGCGACTGCTGCATGGGAGATACGCTGAATTTCGTGTCCCAAGCTCGACAACTCGGCCAACACCTCGTTGGGCCAAGCTTCTTCGCAAACGGCTCGATCGGGCGACCATTGGTGATGTACACGAGGCGCCGCCAACGCTTGCTCCACGGACTCGCCCAAGTCCAGCACGCGCACCAGAACTTGCAAAACCGTCGTAATAATCTTCGGCCCACCCGCGGCTCCGCAACTGAGTATGGGCTCACCTGCTTCGTTCAAAACAAGCGTCGGACTCATACTTGACAGCGGCCTTTTGCCTGGTGCGACCAAGTTGGCATCGGAACCGACCAAACCAAACGCATTGCGAACCCCCGGAGCGATGCTAAAGTCATCCATTTCATTGTTCAACACCACGCCCGTGCCTGGCACAATCATCTTGCAGCCGAACGACGTGTTGACCGTTTGCGTGATGGCGACCACATTGCCCGACTCGTCGGCTGTCGTCAAATGCGTAGTGTGTTTCTGTTGACCGAACAAATCTACGTCCGCCCGCGGTGGCTGCCCGTGGCTCTCAACCGGTGTGGCTCGCGTCAGTTCGATCGATCCAGCTCGCTGGCGGAGATAGGCTGGATCGAGCAGTCCCAAGGGCACTTTGGCAAAGTCGGCATCGCCCAGCCAATAAGCGCGATCTGCCATCGCCCGCTTCATAACTTCCAACAGCAGATGCAAGCCCGCCGCCGTCGATTCAGCGAAGATCGACTTCACGTCGTAGGCGCTGAGCATACCGAGCATTTGCGCGATGTGAATGCCGCCCGAGCTGGGTGGCGGAAAGCCGATGACCGAATTTTCGCGATAAGGGGTTTTGACGGGGCGTCGCTCCACCGTGTTATAGTTCGCAAAATCGGCTGGCGTGATTAAGCCACCACTTTGCTTGAGGAAATCTGAACACGCGTTAGCGAACGGACCTTGGTAAAACCACTTGGCTCCGTGCTGGGAGATCTGACGCAGCGTCGCCGCCAAATCAGCTTGGCGCAAGCGATGCCCGGCTGGCCACGGCTTGCCAACTTCGTCGAGCAAGACCTGCGCGGTAGCGGGAAACTTGCTCAGATTCTGAGCGACCGAAGCCAACACACCCGCGTAATTATCGCTGATTTCGAATCCATCATCGGCGACAGCGGCTGCGTTTTCCAGGGCGTTGTTCCAGGCGATGTCTCCATGCTCGCGACTCAGCCGCTCGAGTGCGGCCAGCAACCCAGGTACGCCTGCGGCGAGTGGCCCAATTTGGCTCAGGTTCGGATCGGGCTGGCCATCGCGATAAAACATGTTTGGCGTCGCGGCTGCAGGTGCCTTCTCCCGCCCGTCGAGCGCGAGTACGCGACCGTCGGATTTTCGAATCAGCGCCAGGCAACCACCGCCAATGCCGGAGTTATGTCCATCGACGACGGACAACATCAACGAGGCGGCCACGGCGGCGTCGATTGCATTTCCGCCGCGTTCGAACGCAGCAATGGCTGCTTGACTGGCCAGCGGATGCACGCTGGCCACGACACCGCGCTGCCCCTGTGCAACATTTGCCACCGGTGCTGCCTGCAGATCTTGCCCAAGCGCTTCGTGCGATAAAGCACACGCTCCGCCAGCTAGCAGGAGCGAAGCATCAGTCAAAAACTCACGGCGGCTAGGTCTGCGAGTGCCCATCGAGTATCCTCTTTCTTGTATTTTATGCGATTGAGTTTCTCGGCTATTTTATGGGATTTCAGAGTCCAGAGCTAACGCGTTTTAAATTGCAATATGGTAACCCGACGCGTTAGCGAGGGAGTTTGATGAGTTATTACTTACTTTTCGGAGTCCAGAGCAGCGACGGATACCAGTTCCTGCTTGCGGGTCAAACGCCCTCGCTAACGCGTTTTGAATTGCACATTGCCGCAATACCGTAACCCGACGCGTTAGCGAGGGAGTTTGATATGTTATTGCTTACTTTTCAGAGTCCAGAGCAGCGACGGATACCAGTTCCTGCTTGCGGGTCAAACGCCCTCGCTAACGCGTCGGGTTACGATTGCGCTTGTCAAAAAACACCAATTGTGCAACTTCAAAACTCACGCGTCGATCAACAACTACTTCAACCAAGGGGAATCCAACATGTTCCATCGATCGATAATATTTACGGCCTGTGTAGCCTGCGTTAGCTCGCTGGTAGCCTCCAACATCGTGGCGCAGGAAAAACAGGCGCCCACTGAGGTTAAACGCGCGGAAAATTTGCCGGAAGGCATCAACAAGAGTTTTCTCGACCCCGAGCTAAACGTCGAAGACTTTATCAAACGTTTTGAAGTCGAGAGCCGCGAAGTGTTTGCGTGCCGCGAACAAATCATGGCCGCCATCGAACTGAAGGATGGACTGGATGTGGCCGACGTGGGCTCCGGAACAGGGCTCTACCTACAACCACTATCTCACGCCGTGGGATCGCAAGGCACCGTCTTTGCCGTGGACATCTCGCCACGATTTGTCAAACATTTACGCGAGCGGGCCAAGGAAGAAAAGCTCCAGAACGTGGAAGTTGTGCTGTGTTCGGATCGCGATGTAAATCTAAAAGCTGACTCGATTGACCGCGCCTTTATTTGCGACGTGTACCATCACTTCGAGTATCCGCAGAGTTCGCTGGCATCCATCTACCGAGCGTTACGAGCTGGTGGCAAATTGATCTTGGTCGACTTCCATCGCGAACCCGATGTATCCAACGAACGCAAGCAGTGGTTGGCCGGACACATCCGCGCTCCGCAAGCGACATTCAAACAAGAGATCATGGACGCCGGTTTTGATTTCGAAAAGGAAATCGAAGTTAAGGGCTTTGAAGAAAACTACCTGTTGCGTTTCGTGAAACCTGCCGCAAAGTAAGCCCTGCAGCTACGTCCCGTTTTGTTGCACCTCAAATTCGCGCTTGCTTTTTTCGACACTTCTTCGTGGCTACGAGCTACGAGTCGCTGGGGCCCCGAGTTTGGTTGCCCTCGAAAATTTGGTTCAACGCGATCGTGAGCTGCTTCGAGCCGCACAGCAACGACACTTGCTGATCACCGGATATCACGCTGGGCTCGTTGTCCAAAAGTGCACTTGAGAATTCGTAACGTTCCAGACACTGATCGGTCACGTTGACAAGCGAACGATATAACCATGGATCGGACGCTGGTTCATCTTTTCGACAATCCAACCTTCGAGTAATTCGACGTTGTCCTCCTCGGTTAAGACACCAAGTTCCCCCAATTGATGATACTGCTCGACGGAGAACCGGCGCAGTGGCAGCGGTGGTGCCAGAGGCGTATTGAGTTGCAGTTCTGTGGACATGTGCGTTCCATTCGCCGGGAATTGACAACTTGTATTCTACTACTATTCCGTTTTCGGCTTTGGCTATGCTTGCCGGATGACCTTCCGTTACACTTTCTGCGTGGCTGTGGGCTCAATTCCTGCGGTGGGTTACAATTCCCGCGTGGATCGACGGACGTTCTTGGCACTCGGCGAAGCTCTATGACAAACATAAAATACTTGGGCCTGCCCACGCTGGTTGGACTCGTTATCGCCAACATGATCGGTGCCGGGGTTTTCACATCTAGCGGGTACTCGCTGGACGCACTTGGCAATCCAGACCGAGTGATGCTCGCCTGGGGGCTGTGTGGTGTGTGGGCGATTTGCGGGGCGGTCGCATATGGCGGTTTAGTGTCACGACTACCGATGTCGGGCGGCGAGTATCTATTCCTGAGTCGCTTTGTGCATCCTTCGGTCGGATTCTTGGCAGGTTGGATTTCCGTCATTGCCGGCTTCACCGCACCCATCGCTTTGGCTGCACAAGGTGCAGCGGTCTACGTAACACCGATGCTCAAACTGGACGACCCACCGTTGGCTGCCATTGCGGCAGCCATCATCGTCGCCGCGGCCGCTTGCCATCTAGTCGGTGTGTCGATCGGCACGGGCACGCAGAACGCAATTGTCGCCGCCAAGCTGGCGCTGCTGATGATCATCATCGTGTGGGCCATGGCATTTACATCAAACGACGTTTGGCAAGGCGGCGCGCTGGCTGGTAAGTCAAGCCGCATGTTGCCAGACAGCTTGGGAGCCTGGCGCGATTTGGCAGGTTCAATGTCATGGGTAGCGCTTAGCTACACCGGGTTCAATGCCGCCGTCTACGTGGCGGAAGAAGCCCGTGATGCGGAACGCAATGTGCCGCGGTCGATGTTGGTGGGAACGCTCTTAGTTACGATCATCTATCTGTTGTTGAATTACGTATTCGTTTACGCACCTGCGGCTGAATCGATCGCGCGCGTTAAAGATGTGGCGGCGGTTGCTTCGCTGGCCGTTGGTGGTACCAAGCTAGAGTTGTTGGTACGCGCAACGATTGTGCTGGCCATGATTAGCAGCGTCTTCGCCATGTTGTTAGCTGGACCACGAGTCTATCAAAAAATGGCAGATGACGGTGTCATGCCAGCTCTCTTTCGTGGTTCGCCCAATAGGGCAATCGTTGCGCAAGCTGTCCTCAGCCTCGTGGCGGTGTTCTCAGCCGACTTGCTATCGCTGATGCAGTACTTGGGATTGACTCTGTCGGCCTGCGGCGGCTTGGCCGTACTTTCGCTGTGGTGGGTCCGCTTGAGTTTGCCGGACGCCGCCCCGTTGCGGTGGTGGGAAACCGCGGCGATGGCGATTTATTTGTCGATTACGCTCTGCATCTTGGCAGCCTGTTGGTTAACGCAGCGGACTGCGTTCTATGCCATGCTGGCCACCTTCGTGCTCGGGGCTATTGTCTATGTGGCTGGCCTGTGGTGGGACAACAGCAAACGCGCTGGATTGTCGACCAACAACTGACGTCGCGTGGCAGTATCGAGCCCCAGCATATCGCGGAGCCAGCCATCAGCGTCACGCATCGTACTGGCCGCGCCCACGAAGTGCTGGCCAGAGGCGTCTCGGGCCGCTTTGTCTTCACCAATCTGAACTTGGCGATGCCCGAGTTGATAGGTACCCGGCCCCAGGCCCGCCGCGCTGATCGCATCCGAAACGACGAGCATTCTTTCCCGTGGCAGCCATTCAAGCAAGTTTTCAAACAACAGTCGCGGAACATGAAAGCCATCGGCAATGAGCGAATACGTCAAGCGATCGTGAAAACGCAGTGCCCGATAGATGATATTGTCATGCCGGTCCATCAATTTGGGGCAGCCATTGCCCAAGTGCGTAAACAAACGCAAGCCTGCTGACACACACTGCTCGAGCTGCTCCAGCGAAGCGTCGGTGTGACCCGCAGCCACCAGGACTCCACGTTCCACGCACAGCTTGGTCAACTGCCCGCCCACGTCTACTTCGGGTGCAAGCGTTACCAGCTTGGCTAAAGAACCTGCGGCATCCAACAGTTGTTCCAGCGCAGTCGGATCACTTTCTAAAGCATGCTCCGGCGGATGCGCTCCGATGTAACCGGGCACAGGCGATAGAAATGGACCTTCGATATGAATGCCTTGGAAAATGCCGGCCGCCTCGGGGTCTGCCTCAACGAGTAAGCGAAGGTTGGTGATGCACGTCGTCATCGTGGACAAACTGGCGGTAATAATCGTCGGCAAAGCCGCCGAGACGCCATCGGCCAACATCGCCCGCGCCGCTTCGAGAAGCCGTTCGCGACTCGTCGTCGGATCGTTAAAGTCGATGCCATGGTATCCGTTGACTTGCAGGTCGACGTAATCATCGACGAGCGATTCTGTTGCATGATTCAAAGGTCTGCACCAATTTCTGCTAAATCGTAACCCGAAGCGTTAGCGAGGAAGCTTGATGTGTTATTCGTCGGTTTTCAGAGTCCAGAGCAACGACAGACACCAGTTTCTGCTAAATCGCAACCCGAAGCGTTAGCGAGGAAGCTTGATGTGTTATTCGTCGGCTTTCTGAGTCCAGAGCAGCGACAGACACCAGTTTCTGCTTGCGAGTCAAACTCCCTCGCTAACGCGTCGGGTTACCATTGCACGCCCCAATAGCGCGCGGCCCGCGATGAAACTCATATTGTGCGCCGTCTTAGTTGCTGCTTTCTAAGTGCTGACAGGTGGCCAGGGTATTGGGCGTCAGTAGGCTGCTGCTACTGGCGTCCAGAATCAATGTAGTTTGTGGATGCTGCTGCAGAATCGAAGCAGGTACCTGTGGCGTAACACTTCCTTCGACCGTGTCTCTGACCGCCTCAGCCTTGCGACGATCAGGCACCGTACACAAAATGCGTTTGGCGCTCATGATCTGCCGGATCGACATACTAATCGCCTGTGTGGGCACATCGGTCAGCGAATCAAACCAACCTTCTCCAACTTGCTGACGGCGACAAGCTTCGTCAAGCTCGACAATGAGATACGGCTCGCTAGCATCGAAGTTGGCCGGCGGATCGTTGAAGGCGAGATGCCCGTTCTCGCCGATGCCACACAGCAACAAGTCGATGTCTTTGCCTGCGATGGCGGCGGACGCCTCGCGTTGCAACTCGGCGGCTGGCTGCAAACCGTCCATGAAGAAAAACGAGGCCAGGGGGAGCTTGTCTGCGAAACGGCTCTTCAAATACCCCACGAAGGAAGCCGAATGATCTTGGGCAATCCCTAGATACTCGTCGAGATGAAAACCATGGACGCGCCGCCAGTCAATGTCAGGCTGCTGCACCAAATTGTCGAGAACTTCGAACTGGCTGGAGCCAGTGGCCACGACTAGGTGACAAGATTCTTGATTTGCCAGGCAATCTCGCAGAATCTCCGCGGCCCGTTCGGACACAAAGCGGCCGATTGCCTCCCGGTCTGGCGCAACGACGATCTGCATAGATTAATCTCCCCGATGAATTCTGTGTTGAGCTGAGCGGTCCGTTTGCCAATCGCAACTCGCCCCGTTAGCGAGGAAGCTTGACTCGCAAGCAAGGACACTGGTGAATAGCGCAACCCTGACCCCTGATTCCTCGCTGACGCAGCGGGTTACAAGCATGCGCGGGCTTCGAAACTCACACGTCGGGTTACGAGCGTTTGCCAGGAACCCAAATTGCGCGACGCTTTTTGTCCGGTTAGTCTGACACCGAAGTTCGGTTTTTGCTAGGTCTGGTCGGGAGTCCCTGATGGAAGCACAGAACTCCCCGCAATAACCACTCTCCAGAGGGAGCGTTACCAGCCCCAGACTCGCCGCGACGGTGGGCGGTGCGAGGCGATGTTAAACGCACGCGCGGGCGATGCCCCGACAGCTAACTTGGTCAGTTCGATTGAATTGTGCTGACGCAAACCGCGAATTTCCCCTTCTCGGGGACAGTGGTGGTAATCGTCCATTGATTACGGTGGAATACCGCATCGAGAATTAAGTGTCTGCGGGGAAAACGCATGAAAGTCCCGTCGCGACTGACGATGGCTGGGGGAAAATAGTTCGGTCCGCCGCGGCAAGAACCCACCCTTGGTCCAATAATCTCAAGCTTTGAGCCGTTTTCAAGCGCATCAAGGACGCCGAGATCGTGGATGCGTCCGTAAGTTCCCGCGAGGCAGCGATGATAGACGCCGTCCGAGAGGGCATAGACCATGTCTTGGTACGAAAAAAAAACCCGGGTCGCGAATCGACTCCGTCGCAAACTGGCGAACGTCGCCTGGTTCCAACCGGCCGAGACGAATGAATCGCGTTCCAGCGTTCCATCGACCAAACATGATTGGATAATGAGTCATAGCATCCTGGAGCGGTAGGTAGGGGAGGTCGGCTATGGTTTCTACTTGGGGTTCGGCAGTATCCAGATCGGCGACTCCCAGGTGGACAGAGCCTTGGGTTCGTACGACAAAGGCCTCGGGCCCCCATTCACCTTGATCGACGCCGATTAGACTGCCAGGTACGCTGTGTTGACTAAGCACTTGGCCAGCGCGAGTTAAGAGGGTGATGTCCGTTATTTGTTCTTTATTTCGCTTGTTCTTGAACAGCTCATGGCGATAGTGAAATAGGGCGAATACGTCAGCTCCAGGGACCCAATGGATGCCACCCTGCCGCAAGGTTAGCTTGTTTTGAGTCCACGAAATCTCCCATTTCAAGAGCTGTTCCAGGCTCTCGAAATAACGAAGATCGACGGGTTCAGCCGGCGGGACGGGTTTCAAGTGGGCCCGCTCGTTCGAGTATGCGAGGACGAACACGCCGCCAGTCTGCGAGTCGACCCAGGCCGTGAGTACGCGGATCGGAGCATTGACAACTCGCCGTTTCGTATCGCTCAGCTGGTAGGCCACAAGCTGCCCGTTGCCTTGTTGGGTAAGCAGCGATTCACCGTCGCGAGTCAGACTGCCAACGACGGCGTCAATGGGCCAAGCGAGCCCCTTGGCTCGGTCGGCAACATAAATCGGACGCGGAACAATGTTTAACGCCTCGCCCACGGCCGGCAACTGCTGAGCCGGCAGCGTCTGCAAAGCCCCGACAAGCCAAGACAGCACGAAACTCAACATATGCGGCAGACTATGCATTTGCCACCCGAGCGTACGTCTAGAAATCACTGGCATTCCCATTGAAAGTAGTCCACCGTTGTCGAATTCGACATCATCGGAGGAGTTCCGGTGGACTCGATCGCTTGAGTACTTCCAGCCGGTGCTGCGCATTCCGCACATGAGTCATCGTAGACCGTCGCAGTTTGCTTCGGTAGGTTTTTCTTTTTCGGCGTTCCACCTTGCACACCCTGCGTATTCCGCAGTGTCCTTCCCGTTGTGACGTCGAACACCGTACAGCCGGTGGCAGGCCCCTGTCCAATCACGTTTGCCATGATATCTACCTCGATGCATCCGACATTTGTGCATGCGGCTTGGGGCGTAGCCGCAGTGAAGGTGGACATCGCGACTAGGAGCAAGACTGTCAAGCCAAGTAATTTCGTTTTCATTTTACTTCTCCGATAATTGTGCAACGCAGATTTGAACACTACTTCGAGACGTTAGGCTTCTTCAGTTTCCAGTAGATTACGGTGGACTTAGATTCTTCGCTAAAGTCCTTCGGAAAGTCATCGGCTGCGGATGTTGTCTCTAGGATTTCGAGTACGCCGTCCGTGACTCGACAGATTCCTTTCCGCGGCCCGCCTCCGCCCTGCTGAGGTTTGTCATCGAATTCTTCTAGGAGAAAACGAAACAGATTCTTCTTTTCGTCGCTGACTCGAGGCTCGAATTTTCCTTTACTCGTCCGGCCATTTGGCGCTGCGAGAACAATTTCGTTCTTGGTGATTTCACAAGTGCGGTCTGCCCATCGAGGCACATCTTGCCCCTCAAATTCCATTTTCTCTACATTCCATCGTCCCTGAAGAATCTCCTCGGGTTCTCCCGCAGACAACGTGGGACCGATTAGCACTAGCACGTACATTGCTGCGAACTTGATTTTCAACATCAAACGACCTCCTCAGTGATACACGGACTACAGAAATTTCATCGGACATTTGATTCAACACCAGGCGCCTTCTCATTCGAAGACGCTTCCAACCGTTGCATTTCTCTAAAATCGAGTGGCAGTTCTTGAGCTTCCCGATTGCCGCGCCGACGAGGTACCCCACGCGTATTGGCTGAGGTATTTTAAAGACGGCCCAGGAAAGCTGCGTCACGTAGCAGCATCGCAGGTTTTAGCGAAGCGATGCCGGATTCCCTTACGAAATCGTTATACGCTTGAGGCAAGCTTGGTCAACGATTTTTCTTCCGACTTTTCCTTTTTCCGCGTGCCGTGAAAAGCTGCACTATGGATGGGGTTGATGGTTTGTGGGTCCGGCCTGTGTGGCCTGTTTGCCCCAACAGACGGTGGGCGGGTCCCCAACAGTCGGAAACAATGCCTGTTGTCTGCCATGCCGGGAGTCGCCACCGCATGCGTCGCGAACGGTGCCTGTCCCGGGAGCGCGGCGACGCGCGGCAGGTGCGCGTCTACCAGATGTCGCGCCAACCGACACCGATTCCAAACGGAAGCCTCGGCCCACCCAAAAGAGCGTGCCACGGAATAAACTCCGCCATTATCGTATTGACACAGGGAGATGCGACACCCATAATTGCTTTCCACTGAGGAAACAACGCTGAAGTGAAGCAGTCTTATGGCCTCTAGGACGTTCGTTCTTTAGTTCTACGACCAGTAGAATCTTGTCCCAAGGAACGACACATAACACGGAGAGAACTATGGCTTCAGGCACTTTTTTCGTCAGGTCGTGCCCAACTTGTGGCCGGAATTTAGAAGTTCGGGTCGAACTGCTGGGACGCGAAGTCGAGTGTGTGCATTGCCGCGCGAATTTTGTCGCCACTGCTGACTGCAAGAACTTAGAAGACGACCAGCGCATCGAGCAGGTGCTTGCACGCGCCCAGCGTTACATCGAATCGGTTACTCCGCTACCATCGCTCGATTCTGCTGCCGCTGAACAACTCTAGGTCTTCCCAGTAGCGAGGATAGGTCTTGGCGGTACACTGCGGGTCGGCAATGACAATGCCATCCGCCTTGAGCCCAATCAGGGCCAGACTCATCGCCATCCGATGGTCATCGTAGGTCTGGATCGTCGCCGGCTGAATCTGATTTGGTGGGGTGATGGACATTCCATCGTGAAACTCTTCGACCTTGGCCCCAACGCGTTTCAGCTCGCGGGCTAGATCGGAAATACGATCGGTTTCTTTGACACGATTGTGCGCCACGCCGCGAATGGTGGTTGAACCGCTGGCGAATAAGGCAACTGCCGCCAGCGTTTGAACCGTGTCGCTAATGTCCGACATATCCACATCGACACCCTGGAGCTGACGACCAGTCACTTCGATCGCGTCTGGCTGATAGCTCACTTCGCAGCCCATTTGCTCGAGAACTTCACAGAACCGAACATCGCCTTGCAGACTAGCGCGCGAAAGTCCGTTGACGCGTGCCTTGCCGCCGGCAATCGCCGCTGCACCCCAAAAATAACTGGCGGCGCTGGCATCGGGCTCAATAGCATATTCGATCCCACGATAACGGTGCGCGGTGCTAATCTGTAGTGCGGATGTCGTTCCCGAAATATGTGCACCAAAATCCCGCATGACGCGCATCGTCATTTCGACATAGGGCACCGAAACCAACTCACCAACCACGCTCAAAGTCACGTCACAATCAGCCATGGGAGCGGCCATCATCAATCCCGACAAGAACTGGCTGGACATATTTCCAGCCACGCGGGCGCTACCACCGCGCAAACCCGTCGAATGAATTATCACGGGCGGGCAATTGTGGTCTTCGCTATTGAGGCTCTGGACGTCCGCTCCCAACTCACGCAGCGCTTTTATCAAATCGCCAATCGGCCGTTGACGCATACGCGGCACGCCGTCGAGTTGAAATTCGCCGCTGCAAGCCGCCAGCGCAGCGGTCAAGAAGCGGATACTTGTCCCACTGTTGCCAATAAACAGCTTGGCGTGCTTGTTCGGTAACTGGCCGCCGCAACCTTCGAGCGTCAATTCACTCGTTTGCGGATCATGATTGACTTGCAGTCCAAGCTGCTTCCAGGCCGCAATCATGACTGCCGTGTCATCGCTGTCCAGTACGCCGATCAGTTGGCTTGTACCACTAGCCAAGGCCGCACAGACCAGCGCACGGTTGGTAATACTCTTGCTACCAGGTGGTCGGATACTGCCGTCAATCGGCGGACAGGGCGAGACTTTGGCGAAGGAATAGCTCACAGGTGATTCGTCTCGCTGGCGACACAAGAAATTTTTTAGCAGTAGCGAACGTGCCGAACTCACTGCTTGACGGCCATTGTAACGCCGCAGCAGAAGTTCAGAAGGCGGTAGGCAAGTACCTGTTGCGCTGGTGAGTATTCTTGACCCTTACTCAATAGGACAGGGTCGGGAGTCTTTTCAGCCTAAATCGCTTAACCCAATAGCAACCAGATGTTCCTTTCAGCGGCACCTCATCGGTGGTGGCGCTGCTGAAAAGACACCCGGTCCTGTCCGGTCGAGCGGCACACGCATGTACAAATGTACAGATGTGGAACTTGCGGCCCCTGAATTTCGTCTTAAGGGTATTAGGTTACCCAATTCACCGGGACACATGTGTTCATTCTCTAAAACCTTTTGATAGGTCCATTTGGGGCGTTTAGGTTGAAATTTCTGGCACCATTTTGCCGACCTTCCGAAAACGGAGAGTTCTGGAATGAGTACTTGTGCGGTCACTTACTAGGCTAGAACCGTATCCTAGTGAAGTTGGACCCAATATCGCATCGGAAGCCAACGCCTAATGGGCGTGTCGATCCAGAATAGTATCTCATCAAAATTCAATGAGTGAGCGAAGCAGTATGACTCGTCGACAAAAAAGACGCCGCTTTTCCAGTTGGTTGGCCGAGTTATTCGCCGGTTCTCAATCCCGAGTTGTAGGGCCAGCCAGTCGTGGCCCTCAGTCGCCAGGCGTCGGGCGACGTGTATTGGTCGAACCGCTTGAGGCGAGGCAGTTGATGGCCGCCGACGGCTTTTCGACCATGATTGATGCCTCGAGCGCTAGCAATTCGCAATTGCAGGACTTTCTAGCAGATTCGATGCTGCAAGCCGAGGGCGAACTGTCCGCCGAAGGCGAAGATGCGCCGGACCTAGTGGCTTTCGCTAAAGCGCTAGCTGATTCCGGAACGCGATTCTTTGGTGCAGCCTGGTGCCCGTTCTGTACCGAGCAAAAAGAACTGTTCGAAGACGGCTACAAGTACTTGCCATTCATCGAAGTGACCACCCCAGACCGCACACCCAATCAAGTTGCGATCCTCGAAGGCATTTCCAACTACCCAACTTGGGAATTTCCTGACAGCACGCGGCTAGAGGGAGTTCTAACACTGGCGACGATTTCGCAACGCTCCGGTGTTCCTATTCCTCAATCCTCGACTCCGTCGCTGGATGAATTGCCGAATGTGTCGGTCGGCATCGGCTCGCCATTGCACGTTCCCGTGGATGCGTACGATCCGAATGGTAACCCACTGACGATCAGCGTCACATCCAGCGATCCCAGCTTGATCACGGCCAACGTTTTATCAGGCAATCGCAGCCTGCGGATTTCGACGGGCGGCTTTGGTGACATGGTGTTCGAACTATTCGAAGACAAGGCTCCAGTGCCTGCGGGTCGTGTGATCGAACTGGCCCAAGATGGTTTCTATGATGGAGTCATTTTCCACCGCGTCGTCAACAACTTTGTGATTCAGGGCGGCGACCCGACCGGCTCTGGTTCGGGCGGCTCGACCTTGGGCGATTTTGACGACCAATACCATGTCGACCTGCAGCACAATCGCACAGGTGTGCTGTCCTACGCTAAGTCCACGGACGACACCAACGATTCACAATTCTTTATTACCGAAGGCCCTCAACGTTTCTTGGATTTCAATCACTCGATCTTCGGACAACTGGTCGAAGGCGATGCTGTTCGGGAAGCAATTAGCAACACAGCCGTCAGCTCCTCGCGACCGATCAACGATGTGGTCATCGAGTCCGCTACCGTATTTAACGACACCGAAAACGGCGTTCTGATCCTCAAGCCGACTGGCTCGGGAACTGGTACCGCGACGATCACGGTGACCGTCCAAGACAATGAAGGCAACAGTTCCTCGCGATCCTTTGTGGCCACCGTGGTTCAAGATACAGCTAACGGCGGTCCTTTCTTGAATCCAATCCCGGATGTTACCACTCCGTCTGGAACGCCAGTCACGATTAATCTCACCAGCCAGGACGTCGAGGGTGATCCGGTCAGTTATAGCGTGCAAGCAACCGGGGCAGTCACCAACTTTGGCTTAACTGTAGATAGCTCCACCGGCGTGGCCACCGTTACTCCACCTGCCAATTTCAACGGCACGCTCCAGTTCATCGCGACCGTGCAACAAACGACTGCGACGACCACCGATAGCAAAACTGACACGCAACTGGTCAACGTCATCGTTACCCAAAATGCACCTACCGGCCTGGACCTGTTAGACACCAGCGATTCCGGAGCGAACTCGACCGACAATCTTACGAATGCTCAAAGCTTGACGTTCCTAGTAGCAGGGACAACCTCAGGGGCCACCGTCTCGGTTCGCGCTGGAGGAAACGTAGTGGGAACAGCGGTAGCCACTGGCACTTCGACGGAAGTTACGGTAAGCGACGCGGTAGCGTTGGGTGAAGGTTCCGTGCTGTTCACCGCGACGCAGACCGTGGCGGGGCAGGTCAGCGGCTCTTCGCCTGGACTGGCCGTCGTGCTGGATCGCACCGGGCCCGCCGTCATCGGCGGTGGAGTATTTCCATCCAGTGCCATTATCAATCAGGACGTTAGTCTCGACTTGGCACATCCGGAAGAAGGCCAAGGACTGGTCTACGCATTGACGTCGGCCCCGTCGGGCATGACCATCAACGCGCAGAATGGTCAGATCCAATGGACACCAACGTCGACCCAATTGGGTGCGCAAGCCTTAACTCTGGTGCTAACCGATGCAGCCGGCAATACGACGGACCAACAAGTCACGATCAACGTGATTGAGGAGCCGCTGGTTCAAATCTCACTCAATGCAGTTAGCCTGGCTGGCGTTCCGCTGACGACGATTTCCCTGGTCAGACGTTCAAAGTCCAAATCTTCGTCCAAGACTTGCGAGGGCGAGTTGCGAACGGGAGTATTTGCAGCCTACATGGATTTGCTCTTTGATTCCAACGTCATAGAACCCATTGCAACCAATCCAATCTCTCACGTGGACCCCTACGACAACGACCAATCCGGTACTGTACAACTTGGGTTGATCGACGAGTTGGGTGCATTCTCCAACCGCACATCGCGACTCGGACCGGACTCACGACTGTTTGCCGAAGTTACCTTCTTGGCCAAAGCGTCAGGCAATGCCAATCTGCGTACGGAAAGTGCCGACCAAGCTGGGAACGAAGTGCTGCTTTATGACGAGCCACCGCCGGGCGTCCCTGCAACTCGCGTCGACTACGGTGCCAGCGATTTTGCCGTCGGAGCAAACTTTGAGCTGAACCCGGATTCCTTCAACTTCAACGAAGATTCTGGCGTTCAAAATCTGGACGTGCTCACCAACGATACCGTAACTGGCAACGCTGTATTGACCATCACTAGCGTGGGTACCACCAGCAACGGTGGCGTCGTTACCATCGCCACCGACGGCAAGTCCTTGAACTACACTTCCGCCAGCAACTTTAATGGTGGCGAGGTCTTTACGTATACTGCCGCAAACCAAGACAACGTCGAGCGGACGACGACCGTGACGGTTCAAGTCACCGACACCAACGATCCGCCTGTGGCATTGAACGACACATTTTCGGTCCTGCAGAACAGTTCGAACAATGTGCTAGAAGTGCTCTTGAATGATACGACGGGCGTCGACGACAGCGCTAGCGAGAGCTTGCGAGTCTCAGCGGTCTCGACCGGTTCGGCGGGTGGGGTAATCACTGTTGGTTCCAGCGGTTTGACAGTGCTGTACACGCCAGCGGCTGGCTTCCAAGGCTCAGAGAACTTCACGTATACGCTCAGCGACGGTCGTGGCGGCACGGCCACAGCCACGGTCTCCGTCAGCGTCGCCCAGGAAAACCCGCCACCAACTCCACAAGATGACAGCTTTACCGTTGTTGAAGATGCCGACCAAGCCTCCTTTGATGTGCTAGCCAACGACACGACCGATGATCCGACCGAAACGCTAAGCATTTCGTCGGTCGGCAAATCGCTCAATGGCGGCGAGTTTTCCGTGTCAAGCGACGGCCAAAGTGTCCTCTACAAGCCTGGACTCAATTTTAGTGGCCAGGAAATCCTGACCTATACGCTGCGTGACAGCAACGGTGCCACCGCACCAGGCCGCGTCACGTTTACGGTGACTCCAGTAAACGATCCTCCGGTTGCCGTAGATGACTCGCTAACAGCCTTGTCGTCGCAAGCCTCAACGAGTCTAGACGTACTGGCCAACGATACGAATGTCGACAGCGGTGAAACGTTGACAATCACGGCCGTTACCCAGCCCGCCAACGGCAGCGTGAGCATTTCAGCCGATGGCAGAACTCTGCTGTACGCACCTCCCGCGTCTGATTTTGAAGGCAGCGTTTCCTTCACTTACACGCTCAGTGATGGCACACTGACAGATACTGCGACAGTGACGCTGCAGGTACGCGACTTCGTGCCTCGCTCCATCACAGGGACGCTGGCAACCGATGGATTTGCTGGCAGCCTTGGCGGACTCACGCTCGAACTGTCCGGTAGCGACTTCCTGGGCGCTGCCGTGGCTCAATCGACTCAGGTAGCTGCCAACGGCGCTTTCGCATTTACAAACCTGGCCCCTGGTAACTACACACTCAAGCGTGATCCATTACCGTTCTTGGTGGATTCAGGGGAGCAGATCAGCATCGTTTCTGGATTGGACGATGGCGACATGGTTACCAACTTTGTAGTCTCTGGCAACCTGCGTCCGACCTTTATCGACATCCGCGACTTCTTGGGTACCAACTACAGGAACAGCCTCACGGCCGCTGTTTCTACCGATGGTACGCAAGTCTGGGTCGCACCCAGTGGTAGTTGGTCTGAGTTAGCGGCGATCAATGTGCAAGGCTCGGACGATTCCATGGTAGTCATTAACGCCGTCGATGACGCGCAACAGAGCCTTGCCACGACCCTGCCCGTTGACGGTGCTCGCGCGTCGAACTTTTCGGACGCTTCGGCCATGCGACTGATACGCGTACGCGGCAACGCAACCGCGTCTGGCTTGCAACCCGTGGCGGCGAGTGCCAGTAGCGTGACCGCCAATTCGTCGACTGGCGGCCTAGTCGGCGAGGGAGAGGGCGCAGCGACACCAGCTATCGTGTCACCCAACAAAGGCATCGCTCCGGCGAGTACTGGGGTAGCTAGAAACGTGCCCGCGATGGAATCCAACGAATCATTGCTGCCCAGTGTCCGGTCACTTGTCTCCAGTTCATCCGCGTTGTCTAGCGCAGCGGTGGATTCGCTGATGGAAGACGTATTGCCCAGCTTGACACGCCGCCTTTCCAGCGATTTGGAATCGACGCTAACGGATGAGCTCGACACGTCGCCAGCCCTCAACGACCTGATTATAGGTGATCTCGGTACATGAGCCCGCAAGTCAGTCGAAGGACGAATGGAGGCCTTCGTTGCCCCGTTGGTTCAGCGAAATAGCCCATAAAAACTCCCTCGGGAACGCATCGGGTAACGATAGATCGCAGGATTCTGCCGGGGCTGGCTAGAGCGTCAAAACGGCAGTTTGCCCTATCAAAACAGCCCCACGGGACGAAAAAGGGCAAAAACCGCCTATTTTTAGGCCTTTTTCGGGCATTCACCCGTTGAAATTCTCGTAGCGGACCTTTTAATCGTCATCACTGTACACCTCGTGCCTGCTAGACGTTTTCCATTTTGAAAGGGATTTAGAGTATGGCGAAAGCCGCACCAGCCAAGAAGAAGCCCGCTACGAAGACCGAGATCTTCAATAGCTTGGCCGAAAGAACTGGCTTGAACAAGAAACAGGTTGCTGAGTTCTTTGACGCACTCGCTGAGGAAATCGAAGCCAACATCAGCAAGAAGGGCCCTCGCTCCTTCCAGATTCCCAACTTGTGTAAGATCGTCGCGGTAGACAAACCTGCCCTGCCGAAGCGCCAAGTCCGCAACCCAGCGACTGGTGAAATGATTTGGGCTGCACCCAAACCAGCTTCCGTGACTGTCAAAGTCCGTCCGCTGAAGAAGCTGAAAGAGATGGTCTAGTACCTGACCTGACAAGTTCGTCTGAAAATCAAAAAGAGGTGGGGCCGGTACGGTTCCCACCTTTTTTCATAACCGTTCACGATGTGTCGGCTTGTGCGACTTACCAGGTAAGTAGTTTGTATGACAGTTAGTCGTTGAACCAGCTATCCCAGGTCTTGTCGAGGACCGTTGTCGCCTCCTGTAGGGCGAGTCCACGCCAGCCAGCTTCATCGACGCGCACAATGCCCAGATGAATCAAGGTGCGAAGCGTCGAATCGATGTCAAAGTCGACGTGCAATCCCGTCGCATCGAACAAAATGCGTTCGCAAGCGGCATCGATGGCTTGTAGACTCTGCGGCCCCTGTTCGGACAACTCAACAGCCAGTACGAAGTACGCCAACACGGCTTCACAGGCCTCCTGTTGCTCGCCTTCTTCCAGTAATCGCAATAGCACACCCGCATTGTTGTCGAGATTCTGATAGTACAGGCTCTGAGCCATGTTGAGCATATACCGCCGCTTGGTATTGGTGCGGTAGGTAAACATCGACTTGATCCCAAATCCAATCGCGAAAAGAACCAGAATCACCAGGCCAATCGTCTTGAAAACTCCGAACAAAGTCAGCAGGACCACATTGCGCAGGAATCGCCAAAGCGTAATTGCCGCCGCATATAGGCTGGGAACTACAATCTTTGAATGGTCAAGCCATGTCATTTGAATACCCGTGGCTGGCAACATCATGTCGATGTCTTGTTGGGGCACGTTCTTGAACATGCGCAAGTACACATGGCGACAGTCAAATTGTGGTGTTGTGTTAGCAAAGCGAAAGACGACAACCAAGCGTTGATGCAGAGGCACCGCAACGGTTTGAATCCGAAAGAACTTGCGCCATGAGCGGAAGGTGCGGTTGCCTTTGACATCACCACGGGTGTAGACTTCGAGCCGTCTCAGGGCCGAAAAGTTGACGCGCATCCGCACGCCCCACTGGCTGGCGGCACGCAATGCTGTCTGGATTTCCTGGGGACTCAGACGGCGGTAATTCGCACGACGCAGTGTATCGCGGGTTCGTTCCAGTAATTCCTCGCACAGCCGATCACGGTAATCGTCCGTGGGGGTATTCATCAACAAGCAGTCGCGATCTGGGTCGAGTGGAGCATAGACATAGGTCAGTTGCTCGTGACGTTGCCTGTACAGATGATGCAGAAGAGAGAGAATCAACGAAGCGAGCAGGCGAAAACGCCCCTCGTTGCCGGTCAAGGCTGGATGCTGAGTCAGGTACTCAACTAAATCGGTGGTATGCAGCGGCACAAAGTGCTCGCCACTTCCACGACTCCGTTTGACAACATTTTTTTCTTCCAGGCGATGCATTGTGTGTGACAGCTCCCAACCGTCTTCAAAACTTCAAACTGCTGCCCCAAACGCTACCCAGGAATTGGGGCTGCAAACTGCGCGTGCATGGGCGCACGACATCCGCGCGGTGGCTTTTGACATGGATGGTCTACTGGTCAACACGGAGGAACTATACACCGAAGTCGGCCATACGATTCTAAGTCGCCGTGGCAAACAATTCACCAGCAAATTGAAGAATGCGATGACCGGCTTGCCTGGTCCAAAGGCTTTTGCCCTGATGATCGCACATGAACAATTAAGTGATAGTGTCGAAGCGCTGGCTGCCGAGTCGGCTGAGATTTTCGGTCAGATACTCGCGGCGCGCGTCAAAACCATGTTGGGAGTCGAAGCCATGTTGGACTTGCTAGATTCTCAAAAGCTGCCGCGTTGCGTGGCTACGAGCAGCACGCGGCAGTTCGCGGATGAAGTGCTGCAGATCGTTGGCATCGCAGACCGCGTGGATTTTGTGGTCACGTCCGAAAATGTGCAGCACGGCAAACCTGCGCCGGATATCTACCTGTTGGCCGCCGAGCGGATGCAAGTATCACCGCGTAACATGCTCGTGTTCGAAGACAGCCACCACGGTTCAACGGCCGGTGTCGCCAGCGGTGCGTGTACGATCGCCGTACCAGGGCCACATAGCGAAGATCACGATTTCAGTCGCGTACACTACCGAGCGACTTCGCTCGCCGATCCAAACATCCTGCAATTCTTTAAGCGTACAACCCTTGCGAGTTTGTGCTTGGTTCTCGGTGCTTGGCTCATCGTTCTACGCTCCGCGCTTTTCGTTTAGCGGCAATGCCGTTCAATCAATGAAGTGGAAGTCGCCAGACTTCATAACGCAGGGATCTCTGGCGAGATCCACTACATTATCTTTCTTCGATGAACGGGATTGCGTTTAGCGCCGTTAAACGAGCAGCGAAGCGCGCAGAGCGACGCAGACGGTAGCAATGCACGTGGCGTGATGACCGCTCTAGCGTCCGCTACGAACGGCTTCTGCCTTAGCCTTGTTCATGGCTGCAACTTCGTTGGCCAGTTTGTTTTCTGGACCAGCAGGGAAGTACTGCACGTCATCGTACAAATAGTAGGCGCTGGGTAGTGTTTGCCCTGCCACCGAGACTTGGCAACCGACCGATGGGGCTAGCCCTCCAGCCAGCAGAAGCCCTAGGAAGGCATACTTCCAAGCTTGCGAACGCTTGGTTTCCGTCATGAGTTGTCTCCTCGACATCCATCGATTCATTGGGATTTTGGCTATGCGCAGGTGCCTCTGCGTTAAGGTCTAGCGATTCTATCGGAATATCCGAATAGCCGGGTTGAGTCAAAAGCTCGGGTTTTGCGAGGGTACTGGCGAGTCGAATTCATGAACTCAGTCGCAGGTTTGGCTACAATAAAGCTGGCGGATTGAGCACCGATATCCCCCAACTCCTCCTCTCGCAGCGAGAATCTCCATGCCCCCAAGTCGCTTATTGCTCGGTCTTGTCCTCTCAATCTGTCTATCGAATGCCGTCTTGGGCCAAGCGATCAGCGATCTACCCCGCGCCGAGTACTATGTCGCGAAAGAGCTCTACGGGGTTGGGCGAACGGGCGATGCGGTCGCCGCTTTCAATTCGGCGATCAAGGTGGCTCGTCGTGTCGGGCAAGATCGCTGGATTGATAGCATTCCGCCAATGGTGATGCTGGGCGAATGCTACTATCAGCAGGGCAATCTGGCCTTGGCGTTGGAACAGTACGAAGCTGCGCTCAGCATTGGCTTGGCCCACCCGACTTGGATCGACCAAATCGAAGTCGGGGTAGAGCAGCTTCCCCCGCTCGACGCTTTGGCCAAGAGCCCCAGTTGGTTTGCGCGCACTCAGCCATTCGCGCCAGTAGCAATCCCGGAAGGCGTGCAAATCGCCATCGATCCAACCGGCGCCGCGCCCGGGCCCGGAGGGACGATCGTAGCGCCGGTCAGCTTAATTACGCGGCTCGATGCGACGGAAGTGCTCAAGACCCTCGGGATCGCCATGATGCGTCGCGCGCAGATTCTCGGGCCTTTAGCCAAACATTCGCCAATGTCCGCGCCTTTGGAAAAACTCTTCGCGCACAGTCCGCGCCAACAAGCACCCTGGGTACATGCCTCCTGGCGAGTTCTACGCGGTATCAGTGTGCAGTCGCTTTCCGGAGCCGATTCGCCAGAACTCCTTCGCGAAGGCGTCACAATTTTAGGCAAGCTGGATTACTTCATGAGCCCACTGGCCCTGCTGGTCCTTGGTCAACGCGATGCTCGCGAAGGAAAATATCAAGCTGCAATCTCCAATCTTCAAGACGCTTCAATCCTGGCTGCTCTGTTTGAACAGCATGTCCTCTTGTCAGAGTCATTGCGTGAATTATCCAACTGCGCTGCGGCCAGCCACCGTGCCGACCTGATTGATCCGTTGCAACAAGCGGCATTATGGAGCGCAAAAAACAGCCCACTCTCGCAACTTACAGCGCAGCTTGGAGCGGCTGAATTATGCGTAGTCACCGGCAATGTAGCGCAAGCTGAAAAACTCTTGAGCCAAAGCAACGCGGGCTTGCGTACTCGCGGAGTCAATTTACCGCGTCTGCAAGCTCAGGCCTCGTATGTCACCGCGTTGGTCGGATTCACGCAAGACCGCAGCACAATTGGGCTGAACAATTTGGCGACTGCCTTGAAGCTGATCCGCGGCACTGCAGCCTCCGGACCCGTGGTTCACCGAATTTATCAATCTCAACAAGTGCTTGACTTGTTTGCCGACGGACGCTTGACCGCGCACGACACCGAGGCGTTGCTCAGCGATTTGCTAGCCGAGCCAGCCCCACACCAATGGCAGAATGAGCCACTCGAAACACTAGCCTCAATCACCACGTCCAGCTTGCCCGCCTACGAACGTTGGTTGCAGTTGTCCGTTGGTAATGTCGACGACGCTGAAATGTTGCGACGCATGGATAACCTCCAGCGACAACAACTCTATGAAGCCCTGCCGTTGGGAGGGAGACTGTTCTGTTGGCGTGCCGCCGTGACTGCCGACCCTCAAACGCTTCCGGCCGATGTGAGACAAATAGTGCAAACGGTAAAGGCAAACTCACCACCACTCAGCACCGCCCCGCAACAGATCCAAGGCTTGGTCGATACATTGCGGGCGGCCCCGCTACCGCTCGATGAGCGACAGTTGACCGCAGAAATCAAGAAGACTTTTGGGCAACTCGAGGACCTCTCGGAAAGTTTCGAGAACTTGTTGGCGCTGCAATGTCTATCGCGAATTCCGCTGAATCGGACTCAGCCCACAATTGCCAACGTCGAGCTGATTCAAACGCGTCTAGCGCCAGGGGACGTAGCGGTGGGGCTAGTTGGCACGTCGCGCCAGATTTTTGGAGTTGCAATCAGTCCCACCACCACAACGACATGGCAAGTTTCCGAGGCGGGAGTCGTCGGTTCGAAGCTCGACGCCCTACTGCGCGAAATTGGACTGGTGCGCGGGCCCACTGGGCAACCACCCGCAGCTGATGACCCAAATTCAGCCTGGCGAAAGACAGCGGCCGAGTTGCATCAGTTGTTGTTTCCCGCAACCGCGCAAGCAGTACTGGCGGATGCTAAACGAATCATCATCGCGCCGCACGGAAGGCTGTGGTATGTCCCCTTTGAATTGCTGCCCCAACGCGGTGATGTGGGTGCACTGCCCTGGCTGGCAAGACACCAGATTAGTTACGTACCAACCGTGGGCGGCGTCGACTTGGCGTACGCGCCGCGCGTCGATGCCAAGGCTACGGTGGGTTTGATTGACGGTTTTTTTGCCATCGATAAAGATCAGAATAGCAGCTTAGCCGAGGCCATCGTGAGTCACATTCCCAACTCACACAAGATCTTGCTGAATCAGAAATCAACTGTTCCTTCAGCGACTTGGCTGCGATTGCGTACCGACCAGCTCTGGGTTGCCGGTACACTGGCGACTGCCGGTAGCGGCTGGGAGACGGCGATCATCCCTGTGGGGAGAGCCCGCCCGCCACAGTTGGGCACTTGGCTTCAGACTCCGCATGTTGCACCGGCCCGCGTGGTGTTGCCAGGCTATCAATCCTCGATGCGTAGCGGACAGCTTCAATACGGTAATGACCTGCTCTTGCCTGCCTGTGCCATGCTCTACGGCGGATCCAGGACAGCCATCGTCAGCCGCTGGTCAGCAGGCGGATTGAGTTCCGCTAGACTGCTGCTCCGCTGCTTTGAAGAACTTGAAACCGAGACGGCTCCCAACGCCCTGCAACGCAGTATACTCGCGCTGTGGACCGAAGACTTCTTGACCGCCGATGAACCTATTCTTCTACCTGCCGGCAAGAACGCGCCCGCCTCAACGAGTGGCCAGCATCCGCTGCTTTGGAGCGGCTACATGTGCTTCGGCAATTGAGTTGGTAGTTCCACGCACTTCCGTAACCCACCCGACTGCGATATGCTAGATACGCTCCGAAATTGCAGTTTCGGAACTCGCACTTGTCTTTTTAGTAATTTTGCGATCAGGTTCAGTAGCATGAGTGAATCCAAAGTCCGTGGCGTCGTCCACCTCATCGAAGAAACCAAGACCTACGGCCAAAAAGGCTTCCGTAAGCGCTTGGTCGTTCTCGAGCAAGATAATGGGCGCTTTCAGAACTTCATTCCTGTTGAATTCTTGCAAGATGGTTGCGATCAAGCCGACGCACTGAACCTTGGCAGCGAAATCGAAGTCACCTATCGTCTCAGTGGTCGCAAGTGGCAGCGCGACGCCGAAAGCGAAACAAAGTATTTCCTGAGCTGCGAGGCATTGAACTTCAAAGTGCTGGGTGGTACCGCCGATGGGCAACCCGCTGCTGGCGATCCCAATGATGACTTCGCCGAAGCGGCCTACGAAGACGACGACGAAGTTCCGTTCTAATCGTTCTTGGAAAGTGCTCCGACTCATCGAAGCTTCTTAGCAGCTCCTCGCTCGCATGGACGCTACTCACTGATTTTCCAGAGTGCATCGGTGGCTCGCACAAACATGGCACCATCGCTAATTGCGGGTGAACCCAACACCTCCGCGCCTAGCTCGCACTCTTCCAGCACTTCACCGCCTTCTTCGCTGAGCTTGACGACAAAGCACTTGCCGTTCAACGCAAACGCATACATCGTTTCACCAGCGATCACTGGCGTCGCCCAGAATTGCCCAGCGTCAGGCAGCCGCGTCTGCCACTTCAGCTCTCCTTGCTCGTCGCAGCACACCAATACACTTCGATTCAGAGTCAACACACCCAACGGGCTAACCAGCAACGAGGCTGAGCTGGGATTGGCACGCGAGGACTCCCAGAGTGGCTTCGGTTCTTGCATCGCCTGCGGCAACTCGAATACTTTTACGCCACCAGACGGAACGTAGATCTTTCCATTCGCAAAAACGGAAGTAGTCGTAGAGGAACACGGCAATTTGACCGTCCACGCGACTTTACCAGATTGTGGGTTGATCCCCACCAGATCTTGCATGCTGTGCATTACAACCACGGGCTGTCGGTCATGCCCAGTAGCCACGCGCGGCGACGACCAATTGGCTTTACGCGGTCGGGAGATCTCCCATTTGGTTTCGCCCGTTGCACTATCGATGCCCGCTGTGAATGAGTCAGCTTGGCATTCGACGGTAACCACCACGACGCCGTCAACGACGATTGGCGAAGAGCTCATCCCCACGTCATTGCCAGCCAGCGGATGTTGGTCTGTCAGGCTACGGAACCACTGCAGATTTCCGTCGACGTCATAGCACACTAAATCATTGGAACTGAAGAAGGCATAGATCTGCCGACCATCCGTGCAAGGCGTGGGCGCGGCGTTGGCGCTCAGTGGATGGCAATAGGGCCGACCTGTGGCTTTCGTACTCCGCAACCAGACAACTTCACCCGTCTCAGCATCAACGGCGGAGACGTGCATCCAACGTCCCTCCATCGCTGAACTACTGGTCGTAATCACTTTGCCATCAACCACAATCGGACCACTGACCGACCTACCCGGCAACTCGGTCCGCCAAGCGATATTCACCGCTGGTTGATCGTCTTTGGCCGCGGCAAAAGTTAGCGGCAAACGATCGTCAACGACAGCATTGCCACCAGGTCCCAAGAAACCAGGCCAATCCGCTTGAGCAATACCAGCATGTACCGCAATCGCAGCTAGAATCCAACTATTAATCTTTCGCATATTTGCTTCTCGGTTGTGGTTGATTTTCTCGGTTGTTCCTTAGGGAGCTGGTTCCATGGCCAAGCCCGTGCTATCTGTAAACCGTAATTGAAACGCAAAATCCTGCGCCCAGTCTTCCTTTTGCTCGTTCTGAGACCTTAACGAGGATCGAGTTGACTCCGGCCTTCAATTGAACTGGTGCCACGTATTGATCAATCTGCGTAGCGCCAGCATGGTAGACTTCGCGATTGATCAGCAACTGGCCATTCACCCAGACTTTGACAGCGTTGGAACTGCCAATCCGAACCTCGCAAGGTTGATTGGCAGTGCTTGTAAATGCGCCCAGCGCGTACACGACGGCACCTTTAGCGTTGTCATACGCAACGTTCAAATCAATGGCACCATCCTCTTTGTCGGTCGATACGGCTTGCCAGGTAACTTCGTTTTCTTTTCCAGGATAGGCTTTGGACAGAGTCTTGGCGTTCTTGGCATCCAGTTCGCCATCTAAGTAGTCTTGTTCCGGCGGGTACACGAGGTCAAAAGCGACTTGTCCTACATTATTGAACGGCCCAACAGTCTGCCATTGCGTAAGAAAACCGAAATGCTTGAGGAGGTTAACATCCTGCCCAAGTTCCTCCAGATGCTTGGCAACCTCTTGAACTTGGGATGGCAAGCGAGCCGCTGCAAGCAATTCGCGATAAGCGCCCAACCGCTCTTGATCAGATAGCTGCTTGGCTTCATCCAAACGCTCCAATCGCAGCGCGACGGCTTCATATCGCAATTCCAAGCACGGATCGGCGAGCATCGATTCCAAGATCTGCTCGCGCAGTTGATCGTCTTTACGCGTTAGATAACTGAATGCCCAGTAGCGCGCGGTGGAATCTTCGCTTAAGCGTGGCAAGAACTGCTGCAGCTCCTTCAACGTTTGATCGGGGTGCCGATCCGCGATCGACTGAGCGACGGACAGATACCAGTTCTTCGCCACCGCCGATTTATCTTTCATGGACGCCAAGACGGAAGTGAGTTCCAGATCGTCACGAGCTTGTAACTCCTGCGCCGCCACAGCGGCTTGCCTGACATCTGAAGCGGCGGCATCCAAGGCACTTAGCGGATCCTGCGCTTTCAAATGTATTGGCAACAGCAGCGCAGCCAACGGCAACAGGCCGCGGAAATAATAGTGGAGAGTACTCATTCGCCCCCTTTTCGAACAGAGCCTATTTTCGGGTCGCATATGAACCATTAGCATTATGCACGAAGCCAAGCTCGCGTGTAGTCATAACCCCAGATCGTCGCATCGGAAATCCGCAAAATGAAAGCTCTCGTCAAGAGTAGGGCCGCCCCAGGTTTGTGGCTCGAAGATATCCCAGAACCGAAAGTAGGGATCAATGATGTCCTAATCCGTGTTGACCGCACCGGCATTTGTGGAACGGATATGCATATTTTCAAGTGGGATAGTTGGGCGCAAAAGACAATTCCCGTCCCCATGGCGGTCGGTCATGAGTTTGTCGGCGAAATCGTCGAAGTCGGCTCGAATGTGAGTGACTTCCATCCTGGCGAAGTGGTCAGTGGCGAAGGACACGTGGTATGTGGACGCTGCCGCAACTGCTTGGCTGGGCGACGGCATCTATGCGCGGTTACCGAGGGGATTGGCGTTAATCGCCCTGGCGCATTTGCCGAGCTGATCGCACTGCCCATGACCAATGTGTGGCACCACCATCCTGAAGTCGATCGTGATGTCGCCTCAATTTTTGATCCGTTCGGTAATGCAGTGCATACCGCGCTGAGCTTCCCCGTACTTGGCGAAGACGTACTCATTACAGGTGCTGGGCCCATCGGCTGTATGGCCGCTGCTGTCGTCCAACACGCCGGCGCACGCTTTGTCGTGGTGACTGACGTAAATCCCTGGCGACTGCAATTGGCCCAACGCATGGGCGCGACCCGCACGGTCAATGTGACCGAAGAGTCGATCGCGGACGTCCAAGAAGAACTGGGGATGACGGAAGGCTTTGACGTGGGTTTAGAAATGTCAGGCAACCCAGATGCCTTCCGCGGTATGCTCGACAACATGGCACACGGGGGAAAAATTGCCATGCTTGGCATACCCTCGGAACAGATCGCCATTGATTGGAATCAAGTGGTATTCAATATGCTAACCATCAAAGGTATCTACGGCCGCGAAATGTATGAGACCTGGTACAAAATGACTGTCATGATTCAAGGCGGTTTGGACATTACGCCAGTCATCACCCATCGCTACCACTTTACCGAATTTGAAACTGCTTTCCAGGAAATGGCGACCGGCCAGACTGGCAAGACCATTTTATACTGGCAGAACCAACCATAAGCCTGAGCGTAGAGAGCGTCTCCCAACGCTCACCTTCTTCCAATGGCGAAATTGTTATTACGAGAGAAAACCACTTATCATGTATGGTCAATTTCAAGAACACTTGCAAACGCAATTGGATGAAATCGCGGCGGCGGGCCTGACCAAGGGTGAACGTGTCATCACGTCTCCACAAGATGCTCGGATCGAAGTAGGCGGCGCGCGCGTCTTGAACATGTGCGCCAACAACTATCTGGGACTAGCCGAACATCCTGCCGTTCGTCAAGCTGCAGCCAAAGCGCTCGACGAGTGGGGATTTGGATTGGCCAGCGTACGATTTATTTGCGGTACCCAGGCGATTCACAAACAGCTCGAAACCAAATTGAGCGGCTTTCTGGGGATGCAGGATACGATCCTCTACTCTTCTTGCTTTGATGCCAACGGTGGACTTTTCGAAACGCTGCTCGGCCCCGACGATGCAATCATCTCAGATGAACTCAACCACGCCAGCATTATCGACGGCGTACGGCTATGTAAAGCCAAGCGATTTCGCTACAAGAACAATGACATGCACGATCTGGCTGCAAAGCTTGAGGAAGCGGCAGGCTGCCGTTTCAAGATGATCGCGACCGACGGCGTGTTTTCGATGGATGGAACCATCGCTGACTTACCCAACATTTGTGATTTGGCGGATAAGTACCAGGCGCTGGTGATGGTCGATGACTCCCACGCGGTAGGCTTTATGGGGCCAGGTGGACGCGGTACACACGAGTTCCATGGAGTTGTCGATCGGATCGATGTAATGACAGGCACGCTTGGAAAAGCGTTAGGCGGTGCAAGTGGCGGCTACACGTCAGGTCGCCAAGAGATCATTGATCTCCTACGACAGCGCTCGCGCCCCTATTTATTTTCCAACTCGCTGGCGCCACCCATTGTGGCTGCCACCATTGCCGCCTTGGAATTGCTGGAGCAGTCCACCGAACTTCGCGACAAACTGGAATCTAACACTAGTTACTTTCGCGAGGCAATTAGCGGCTTAGGCCTGACCATTGTGCCAGGCACGCACCCCATCGTACCGATTATGTTGGGCGACGCGCGGTTAGCATCGCGGATGGCAGACATGCTACTCACTCTGGGAGTCTACGTGATTGGCTTCTCGTTTCCCGTCGTTCCCAAAGACAAGGCGCGCATTCGCACTCAAGTTTCCGCCGCGCATAGTCGCGAAGACCTTGAATTTGCAGTCTCGCAGTTTGCACGAGCGAAACAGGAACTCTGCATTTGACCCCTTTGGAGTGCGGCGATTCATCGCCGCTTTCGTATGAGTAGACTAGGCATCACTCTAAAGTAAGCACTTGCTCTCTTGGCTCATATTTTCGAAACTTCTCGCACCGTGTCTTGGATTCTATCGAGTGCAAGAAAAGCTGATTGCCAATTCGGCGAGTACGTCGGCGCACTCCCAGGACCTAAGGATTTACCGCGCTGCTTGCAGCAGTCGTTGCCGGATCATGTAGAGGCGTGTGCTCTCTTCGATCTTGGCACCGTTCAAGTCAGACACGTAGAACACATCGACGACTTGGTCGAGGTGCGTGCTGATCTTGGCGAAATGCAGGATCAACTGCATTTCGAACAGTACTTTGGAAACCGAATACAGCAAGCCCATGCGATCATAGGCAAAGAGCGTAATAATCGTGTACTGATCCGATGTACTGTTGTCAAAGCGAACCTGCGTCGGCTGCGTTTTTAGATCCTCGACGGCTTTGGCGCTCAACTTTGACCACTTCTTAGGAAACACGGGAACCGTCAACTTGTCAGGATCCAGAGCGTCCTCGATCACTTTGCTCACATCGCGAATTCGTTGGGATGAAGAAAAGCCCTCGAATTCATGATCTTCCACCAAGAACCGATCCCAGGCGATTTCCCCTGGCTGCGTGTGGATGTCCGCCGCGATGATCTGCATGCCCTGGCTGGAAAGTGCACCAGTGATGCGATGAAAGGTACCGATGGGCCGCCCGGTCTGCCGTGTGGCAATCGTATATTCAATCGCTTTCTGCGCTTCGTTATACTTGCCCCACACCATGCAGGGCTTCGTATCCAACTCTTGCAACTTGGCAACTTCGCTAACAGCGATTGCCGGTGAAGTACGCATGAGATAGCCAATTGGCAGAGCGTCGACCTGGCTCTTCCACCATTCCATGTCGCCTCCGGCTGGCACCGCCTTCAGGACCGCATTTCGCCTGGCGGCGATTTCCGCGCGAAAACCTTCGCCAGGCTTATCATCACGAAAATGGGAATCGGTTTGGTAGTACAGTTGCAGTAGCAAATCCACTTTCCATTGATTGACTACATCAGGACCAACACTTGCCAAATCGGCATAGGTCAACAGCAACAGCAATTGCAGCCGCTCGCTAGAACCGACAACTGCCGCGAACTTCACAGCAGCTTCGTTGTTACTCAAGTCGTATCGAAAGGCGGTGTGGGCCAACAGCAGATGTTGATGGACCAGAAACATCAGTGTCTCTTTATCTTGGGCGCTGAGCCGCAGCCGGTCGGCGGTCCGCTCGGCGATGCGCCGACCGACTTCACTATGATCCTCGGCGAACCCTTTGCCCAAATCATGGATCAATAGTGCCAAGTGCAAGATAGCCTTGCTCTTCAGGCCGCGATACATATTGCCGAGCAACGATAGATCGCTTTCCAAATCCGTCACGCACTCAACCGCACGAATACAATGCGCATCAACCGTATATTTATGATACTGGTTGAACTGTAACAAGCATCGAGAATGCGTTACATCAGGGATAATCTGTTCGAGCACGCGCAGCTCATGCAACCGCCGTAGTTGGTCAGCCAATCCGCCAGAACTGGACATGAGTTCCCAAAACCGCTGAATGGTAACATGATCGATTTCGCGTGTGGTTCGCTGCAACATGGCTGAGCGTATTTCGCGCCAGGTATAGTGCTCGATTGGCTTGCTGTAACTGCTCGACACCGACATTAGTTCCATGACGGCTGCCGGATCTCGCTTGAGTCGTTCGAGCCCTGCACGCGTGGCCCAGACGTGCCGCCACCCAACGCGATAGTCGCGTTTCACAGGCATCCCGAGAGTATGTTCTAGCGAATGCGCGATCGGTGATTGCCATTTGGCGGATTCGAGAAAATGGGAACTGCTGTACCGTATTTCGCTCGTATGCTCGAAATACTCCTGCATAAACTGCTCGACGGGCAGGATTCCCTCTCCACCGGCGTAGCCACTCCACTCGGCCAGCCGCATTTGCAGCGCACGATCCAACTGATCTTGCGCCTTACCAGCCTCGAAGTGCATTTGATTGCGGAGTCGCAACAGATACTGGTAACCTTGACGAATAGCGCGGTAATCGCCTTCGTGCAAGTGCCCAAGCTGTACGAGTTTTTCCGGATCGCATTCACCATACTGGGCGAAACCGATCCAACGCACCAGCTGGATATCGCGCAGGCCCCCCCGCGACCGCTTGATGTTTGGCTGTAGCAAGAATACGGTCTCGCCAAACTTGCGTCGTTCTTCGAAGCGCGCTTGCTCTAGGGCTCGAATCATACGTGAGCTGCGCCGCCGCGCGCGATGACGAAAGCCACGCATGAATCCAGCGAATAGCTCGACGCTGCCAGTGATCAGTCGGCTTTCGACCAATGAGCTGAAGACCGTGGCGTCGGTCCACGCCAACTTCCAAGCTTGGGAGGCAGTTCGCAGCGAAAAACCTAACAGGCAGCCCGCATCTACAATCCATTGACTCAGAACTCGCGCCAATTCGGCGGCCTCTGTGGTCGCATCTTTGGCATGCAGGAGCATCAAGTCGACGTCAGAGTATGGGGCCACGTCGCGTCGTCCATAACCGCCGTGCCCCACCAGTGCAAAATGACCGCGTTTAGCCTCTAAGTGCGTTTCGGCTATGGCGGATTCAAACAACTCGAGAACGATCGAGTCCACCAAGTCCGTCAAGCGAACACACACATGGAGGCCGGATGAACCGCTGTCGTGCTGCGCGCGGATTTTCAAGCGGCCGTCTCGCAATCGTTCCCGCGCATGAAGGACGGCGGACGGCAATCCCTTTGCTTTACTCAAAAAACTAGATCGCCTCTTCCCCCGACTCGCCAGTTCGAATCCGAACCGCATTGCTCAAATCGGTCACGAATATCTTGCCGTCGCCGATTTGGCCAGTTTGTGCAGTCTGCAAAATCGTATCAATGACCGTCTGCAGGTTTGCATCAGTGCATACGACTTCAATCTTGACTTTGGGGACAAAATCGACGGCGTATTCGGTCCCTCGATAGATTTCGGTATGTCCCTTTTGGCGACCGTACCCACGAACTTCGCTAACGGTCATGCCATGGATGCCCTGCTCGGTGAGCGCGTTCTTGACATCCTCCAACTTAAAATGCCGCACGACGGCTTCGACTTTCTTCATCCGGTTTCTCCAGAACTCTCCACAGGTGATACCAAAAACTGGGCCCCAAGCCCTCACTACGGGTCGGACTTGCCGCCTGCCGATTCCCGCAAGATGCCTAGTCTAGCGTGTTGCGACTCGGGCCGGTATTGGTGGGATCGCGCTTTTGAGGCGCGCCGCCCTCAACCAATCCCCATCTTTGCAGCCTCGACAGACATTGGCTCGCCGAAGTCCAGCTACGGCTGGCGATTCCAGGGAAGGTCCGCAATCCCAGCTCGTTGGTTGGCCAACCGCGCCATGACAAACAGCAAGTCACTCAAGCGGTTCAGATAGACGATCACCCGCCCGCAGTCGTAAACTCCCTCGACGTGTGACAAGTGAACAACGTCCCGCTCAGCACGCCGACACACCGTGCGGGCAGCATGTAGCTGCGCTGCGGCGAGCGAGCCGCCAGGTAATACAAAATTACTCAGCGGCGGTAACTCTGCGTCGAACTCATCAATCTGCTTTTCCAAACTGGCAATTCGCTCGTCCGTCAACAGGCACATGTCGTGCTTTTCAGGCTCGGGCGTCGCTAGCTCGGCTCCAATCGAGAAGAGATCGCTCTGGACTGCTACCAGTACTGATCGAAATTGCACTTCTGCGCCCATAGTGGCGACTGCAATACCCAAAACTGCGTTTAATTCATCAACTGCCCCGTACGCAGCAATCCGCGAGTCATCCTTGGCCACCCTGGGCCCTGCGAACAGGCCCGTAGTACCATTATCTCCAGTTTTAGTATAAATTTTCACAAAAGATTCCTTGGGCTTGGCATAACTAGAATAGAACGGAGCCGTTCACGAACTTGGAGTCGACAGGACAGAGTCGGGGTCTTTTCAGCAGCCACCGATGAGATGCTGCTGATAGGAACATGTGGTACCGAATGGGTGAACGATTTAGGTTGGAAAGACTCCCGACCCTGTCACGCAAGCCGACACATCGTGAACGGTTACGTTAGAACGGAGTCAACGATGACAAACGTGACCGTGGATGCGGCTGGCATGTTGCTGCTTACCCGCACCGCTCCAGTACAATTTCTATTGATGCAGCATAGCAACCGCTGGGATCTACCCAAGGGGCATGCAGAACCCGGTGAGAGCATTTTGGAGACTGCCCTTCGCGAAACAGAAGAGGAAACTGGCATTTCCGCTGATGAAATTCACGTCGATCCAAGCTTCAAATTCGCCATAGAATACTATGTGACTGGCAAGAAACGCGGTGACTACCACAAACGGGTGACTTACTTCTTGGGTACTGTTGAAGCACCGCGTGAAGTTGAGCTGACCGAGCATGTTGGCTTTCGATGGTTCGATTGGCCGCCAGCGGGTCCCATCCAAACTCAGACCATTGATCCGTTATTGGCCGCAGTCGGGCAGCACCTCGCCTCGACGACCTAGTCGACGGCCAAGACTCGCCGCAACTTGGCAATATTTTCCATAACAGGCAAGATCACAGCAAACACGTCTGGTTCGGTGAGCGATGTAACGCGCATCGATAAATAACCGCCATCGATCGTTGTGCCGGTTGCGGGATCAAATCCATGCCAGTGGTCGTCGAGCCAAACTTCGGTCCATACATGGAACGCCGCTTCCGTTGGACTTTCGGGACTGGCCCTCAAACCCAACACTAAGCGGGCCGCGAGACCTCGATTGCGAAGCAAGGCCGTCAACAGCAGCGAGCGCGAAAGTTGGTCTGCTTCCAAAGTGCGGGCTGCTTCAAGCGCGCTGGCTGGACGTCTGGCCATGCTCCGCTGCCGCACGCGCTCGTAGACTCCACTCGTCAAGGCCGCCGCTAACGCCGCAGTGTCAGCGTTGTCGCCAGCGCTCAGCTCTTTCGCCAATCCATCGATGACTTCATGCTCCGACGGTACCAAGTGACTGGGCTGGCGATCAGCCTCGGTTGGGCTGTCCGTAGCGGTCGCGGCCAATAATCGAACAATCTTTGCCGACGTGGGGCTAATCGAGTTCAACGTCTGATCGGCGCGTTGCAAGAAGAGCGTATACGGATCTACGCCTTCGGTATCGATGACAAACACTGCCCAGCGCTGCCCTACCCAGTTCCGAAACACTTCCAGCCAGCTCCACCGTCACGTTCTGCAACCGTGTCAATCGTGATTCCGCAGCGAGTTGGGCAGCAGTTTCGCTGGGAATGCGAAAAGTGACGACGATCGGCGGCGTTAACGTAGCCGTCTTTTCAATTTCTCCACGTTCATTTACCCAATTGCGTGAGCGCATCCCGCCTGTGTCGCTCCGCATCGTAATGTCAACCGGCAACAATTCTGGACTGCTGCCGCCGACGAGCGGTGTTGGCTCAAGCTGGCTACCAGCCTCCAATTCAACCTCTACGACCGCGCCCAAGCCAGGCACAAAGACCTTGCCTTCGCGCCGCTGGCCAGCCTTGATCGGCGAATGTAGGAGCATGGCCTGCACGCCCAGTACGCCCCACACGTCATCGCCATAAGCGACTGTCGCCTGCGTTTTGCCAGTTGCATTAATAGCTTCCATTTTCAACGTTGCATCGTACACGCTCCCCTGTACTTCTGCTTGGACACCTCCCGCCATCGTTCGCTGACTGAAACTCTGTAGCTGTCCCGTGTGGCGCTCAACGGCCTCCAGTTCAATTTCAACAGTCGTCAGCTTGCCCTGAGCGTTGTGTTCTAGGAAATCATGGCGGACGATACGCACGCTTTGGTTGTTCAATGTAGGAGGGCGAACCGACAACATCGAAAATCCGATTCGCTGGTTACCGACGTACTGCGCATAGCTGGTTTCCCATGGGAGTAGGTCAGGTGCGATCCAGGGCCGATCGTCAGGCTTCAGTTGTACTGGCAACACAGCGACCTGCTCTGCCTGAGCCAGTTCCGTCGCTTCCCTTGCCGTTGCAGCGGCAGCCTCTTCCGCTTGATACTCAGCAAATGGATTCACAGGCTTCTCACAGCCAATCGCCATCACCACAGCGGATAGAAGCAGCAGCGACCCAATGCTATAGCGAATGCAGAACGAGCCATTGGTCCGCCCACGCCAAACTCTGATCTGGGGAATATCTACGGTTGGCATGCGTGTTCTCATAAATAGGTTTGTCTCAGTTCAAAGTCGCTATGGGCAAAATGCCTGTCTTTGCAGATTTCCGTGTTTCCCAAAATCATCAAAAGCCAACGAGCAATGTCGCTTTTTTAAACTCGCCCACCGAGCCAGGTTCGATTGTGCTGTCTGTGACAATCGCGTCGAGTACCCACACGAGGAAAACGACCAAGTTTTCTGGTTCCTCAGCGTGCGCAAACTGGGTGACCTAATTTTGGTTGTTCGCCGAGGTGGTCACGTCGCCTGCCTCGTCCCCCCACAGCTCGCTTTTTAAGAGATTTCACATGGGCTCGCAACAACGCTCCCAGACCAGCAACACCGGCGTTTCCGCATCGCCGAAAACCGACGCCTTGACCAGCTTTGGCGCTTTGACCGACGAACAACTCGAAGCACACCTGCAAGTATCCTGCTACGGCGTCTTCGAGCTAACCGATGCCATCCGTCCATCGATCGACTTGCAAGTCGTTCCTCGACAAGGTTTCCGTCATGACACCTACGTCGACCCGACGAGCAATACCAAAGTACCGGTGATCATGGCTTCGGCTACTCGTGAACGTTTATTTGATTTGTTCATCGATATGATCGATACACTCGGGCCAGTTGTCGACGTCGTTCTGGAAACCAGCCACTATCATACGGGCGGTCACCAAGATTTTTACCGTGAACACATCGATCTGCCTGTCCTCAAGAGCATCCTCTACGATTTCGAAGAGATGCTACTCAACGACGGCTGCACTGGCATCGCTGTTTTGAACCCCAAGCGACAACAAGAAGTGCAATTCGATGAGCACAAGATGATCATCGCATACGGCTCGCCGCTTGAATACTTTGAACGTGTAATGATCGAACACGATGTATACGTTGACGAAGATATTCGATTCCTGACAGAAGCCGAACACGTCCATACGAGCAGCGACAAGATGTACGACCAATTCCAAACGCTAGCCATGCGATTGGGAATGGAAAACGACGAAGACGGTGATATGGAAGCCTGCTAAGATCGCGCGTGCTCCGGTTTTGGGGGAGGTTACCAGGTCCTCCCGTGCCAGTGCCAGTCTTCTAGCGCTGCTGATTGCCACGTGGGTGCGCGATTATCCTATACTGAGGATTAATCGCGACCCCCACCTGAGGCATCAACCATGAAAAGCTGTCTTTTGACACGTGTCCTACTGGCTATTCTCGTCTCTAGCTGCCCACTTGCTACTGCCCAGATCCCTGACGATTTCACGTCGCTGATCGGTGCAGATCTGAGTGGCTGGCATGGCAACAATCCGCATACAACCCAAAAGGCTCCTGCTGACCAGCGCGACGCAGCGATTGAGGCACAGCAAGCCGAATTCTTAGAACACTGGCGGCTCGAGGAAGGAGCGCTCGTCAACGATGGTTTAGGCCCCTACGCCACAACCAACGCCCAGTTCGGCGATATCGAATTGATCGTCGATTACCAAACGGTAGCCAAGGCCGATAGTGGTATCTATCTCCGCGGAACGCCCCAAATCCAAATCTGGGACACGACCAAGGAAGGTGGTAAGTGGGATCGTCATGCAGACAAGGGATCCGGCGGTCTGTTCAACAATACCCACGGCCAACCTGGTCAGTTGCCTCTGGTGTTGGCCGACAAACCCTTCGGTCAATGGAACCATTTTCGAATACTACAAATCGGCGCTCGCACCTGGGTGGAGCTGAATCACAAACTGGTTGTGGACGGCGCTATCATGGAAAACTATTGGGATCGCTCGCTTCCACTACCCGCACGCGGACCAATCCACCTCCAAACACACGGCGGAGAAATTCGCTGGAAACATATCGGCGTCCGAGAAATCGATGCCGACGAAGCGATCAGTCGCTTGCGCGGCGATGATGCCCTGGCGGGGTTCGAGCCAATCTTCAATGGAAACGACCTAACTGGCTGGGCGGGCGCCGTCAATGACTACGAAGTGCGAGAGGGTGCCATCGTCTGTAAGCCAGGCAAAGGCGGCGTGTTGTTCACTGAAGAAACCTACGACGATTTTGCCGTGCGCGTCGAATTCCAAATACCACCCGGTGGAAACAATGGACTGGCCATTCGCTATCCAGGCACTGGTCGCGCATCGTACGACGGAATGTGCGAACTCCAAGTCCTAGATGATACCGCAGAGAAATACGCAAAACTGGACCCACGGCAATACCACGGCTCAGTCTACGGCATCGCCCCCGCGCATCGCGGCTACTTGCGACCTGCTGGCCAGTGGAATTACCAAGAAGTCACAGTACAAGGCTCGCGTATTCGCGTGGAACTTAACGGTACTACGATCGTTGACGCAGACGTCAGCCAAATCCGAGAATACAAAGACGATGCAGCGCACCCCGGCGTCAATCTAAAAAGTGGACACTTCGGCTTTGCTGGCCACAACGATCCGGTGGCCTTTCGGCGCGTGGCTATCAAACGACTTTCGGCAAGACCCACATCTGGAACATCCAACCAAGCGTCCCAAGATGCTTTGGGTATGCTGCGTGGTGCCATGATTATGCACGCCTCATTCGATGATACCACCGACTTGAACTTGTTCAAGAAAGACGGGTGGATCTACACGGCCCCATCGACCAAACGTCAAGATGCCAAGCAGGGAATGCACATCCCATCAGTCAACATCGCACGTGGCCAAGGAAAGTACCGAGACGCATTGCAGTTCAAATCTAAAGCGGAACAAGTGCTTTTCTATCAGGGCACCGAAATCGGCTATCGGCCCGAAAACTGGTCAGGCAGTCTGTCACTATGGATGAAACTCGATCCCAACAAGGATTTAGCGCCGGGCTTCTGTGATCCCATTCAAATGACCGAGCGAGGTTGGAACGACGGTGCCTTTTTCATCGACTTTGACAAAGAACTACCTCGCGCCTTTCGACTCGGTGCCTTTCCCGACTACAAGTCATGGAATCCCCAAGACACAAACTTCGATGATATCCCGGTCGAGCAACGACCGATGGTGAGCGTAGCCCAACCACCATTCAGCGCAGAAAAATGGACGCACGTCTGTTTTACTTGGGACCAAGTCAATGCTGCCGACGAAGGCAGACCGGCCACCACAACACTGTACCTGGACGGCCAACCTCAAGGATCCGTTGTGCGCCCGATGCGATTTACTTGGGAACCCAAACAGGCCGCTTTGATGGTTGGCGTGTATTATGTGGGTCTGATAGACGACTTGCTGGTCTTCGATAAACCCTTAACCGCCGAGCAAGTAAAACTCCTTTTTGAACACCCCGTGGGTGGTTTGAATTGAGCCACATGCAACACATAGTCGAACACGTAGTCGCGTCTTTCCGAGACGCGATTTGCATGTAACGCGGAGGACACAGCTACACCAACCAGAAGTTTTGAAGCGAAGCCTAAAGCAGTTCTCCGATGTTGGATGCGGGATACTCTCTGCGAAGTTTACAGATCTGACGAGTCAGAGTACGCCAAATTGCTTGCACTTAGTTCGACTAGCAAGTGTGCGTTGACGCCGATGTCAAACTTCTCACAAGCGTGCCGCTTTGTTTCTTGCAAACGTCTCGCCAGCAGGTCTGGCTCACTTTCGAGGCAAGCTAGCGCTGACGTGATCTGCTGAGCTAAATGGAATGCATTCTTGGGCTCGGCAATCCAACTTGTACACGCCTGTACATTGCTGCTCTGCAGAACTTCGGCGGCTCCTCCAACCGCGGTCGCCACAATCGGCTTGGCCAACATTTGAGCTTGTATCAATACCAAGGATAGCCCTTCCGCATGCGATGGATGGACGACCAAATCCGCCGCGGCCAGAAGCTGCTCGGCATCATTTCGATAACCCAATAAGCGAACGCAGTGCGTCAATTGCGCATCGTTGATTCGTTGCGTCAATCGCTCGCGCTCCGCACCTTCGCCCGCAATTACGATAACAAATTCGCTATACTTAGTTTCCAGGCCGCGACCAACGCGCGACGGGTTGTTGTGCAGGACCTGCGCTGCCGCGACTAACTCGGCATGGCCTTTACAGTCGAGTAAGTTGCCAACGCACACTAGCAATTTCTGTTCAGGCGTCAGTTGCAGCTCACGACGAATTCTCTCTCGGGCGTGTCTTGATTCAACCGGTAACGGACAGCCTCCGTAGACCACCGCAGTATGTTCGCGCGGCAGCCCGCCAGCCACCACGGTCTCTTGCGCGGCAGCCGAGACACAAATTAGTTTGTCAGACAACAAGCGGTACTTCAGCCCACTCCGCAAAGGAAACACGGTGTGTTTGTACGCCAATCGCAATGGCCGTGGACGACGACAAAACCAAGCGACCGAACCCGCTAGTGGGACCGCGTGCGTATCGTTGAGCAACAAAACGTCGGGAACCCACTTGCGCAGACTACGGCGGGTCGCAAACCAATCGCGCAGATTCGTCCCGCGCTTATACAACTCGTGCAAGACTTCCGCGCCGTCACGCTGTATCCGCTCGATGACTTCACTATCCCGCCGCGCGATCCAACTCACGGCATGACCGGCCTGCTGCAATTGCTGAGCAATTGAACACAGCAATGCTTCGCCGCCGCCCCAGTGCTCTTGCGTACTAACTAAACAGAATCGCATGTTGGACTCGCAAGCCGCACCGCAAAAGCCCAACCTTCGGGTTATACGGCCGCTGGCTTTCATCAATATTTATGAAAACAAGAATGGCTCCGCGCATGACCTTAGCCCACCGCTAAGAGCCAGAACAGCCCCTTGCCATGCCTGATCCGCTAGCAATCACCCATAAGTGGCTGTTGATCGTAACTGAAGTCTCCGCAAGAGTGTGAATTCTATTCACCAGCCAGCCCGTTGAGACTGGCAAAGAGGGAGTTTCTTTAGGCTTTGGAGGGTCAGTCCCTTTTAAGACAAAGCCCACTCTAGATGCAAGGGAGTTTCGAATGGTACGGTTATTCAAGAGCTTGGTCCTTGGTGCAGTTGCAATGGTTAGCTTGTCAACCGCAGTGCAGGCACAACAGGTATGCCCACATTGCGGTCGTGTCCACAGCTACACGCAGCCTATGACGAGCAACTTGCAAATGCAAGCTCAAGCGGAAGCCCGCTTGATGGCCTCGCGCAGCTACAAAGGTCACGTCCAAGGCACGCTACCGGGTGTGAGTTTCTGTGGCGTCGGCTGGAGCAGTTCCTCAACTCCGTCGACCTGTACCCCCAGTTCGCCAATGACACTGGTTGCGGACGCAACCGTTCGCGGCAACGATGGCTGGTATCGAGTTCGCTACTGGCGTTAACAGGCAATTGCCACTTCGTGGTCTAGAAAATTGCGCATCGGCCTCGCAAGCTGAGGCCGACGCGCTTGGGGCGGACAAGATTCTGAATCAAACGGACGCTTTGTCGGATAGCTGGTTGTCACGTGCCTAGCGGGCTAGAATGTTGGTTGGTTTCCACGCTCAATTCCTCAAGAAACACCCAGCCCAAATCGCCATGCTACGTTTCCACACCAAGTATCTTGCCATTTCGTTAGCGGTTTTCGTGCTTGCAACCTATGCCAATGCCCAAGAACCCGCGCCCCCTGCCGAGCCACCAAGCCAGCCACCCGCCGCAGAAATACCACCACTTCCCGACTTGACCATTCCCCCGGGCGCTAGTCCACAACAGTTGAGTGAGCTGATCACCAAAATCAAAGCTGTGACGCCGCGTTCACCAGAACAATACAAAACCATGCAGACCGCCTTGCGTGATGCTTCGCGACAAGTGCTCAATCTGCTCAAAGGCAAGGAGGGCACGCCAGCCTATCAACAAGCGGAAATGGATACGATCGCCGCTTCCGTAGCGCTGATGACCTACTTCAACGAGAAACAGCAAGCAGAAGTGATCAAGCAGGTCCACGATTTCTTAACGGGACGTGAGAAGCTGAGCATGCAAGACGTTCAAACCGGCATGTTGGCTGCCGCTATGCTTGAACTACAACCCAATAAGAAACCCTCTCGAGACACCTACGAACTGCTCGACAAACTGCTCGAGGATGATGAACGCGAAGAAATGCAAAGCCTGCGCATTAACCTACAGGCGGCTGTACGGCGATTGGATCTACTGGGAGAAAAATTTGAATTCGAAGCCGTTGACATGGCTGGCAAGAAGCTGAAAACGGATGACTTTGCCGGCAAGTTCGTCGTCGTCGACTTCTTTGCAACGTGGTGCGAACCCTGCTTATCGGAAATGCCACGACTTAAGAAACACTATGCAAAATACAAAGACAAAGGGCTGGAAGTGATCGGGATCAGCTTGGATGGCGACAGCCAGGCACTAGAGAAATTTCTCGACGGAGCTCAATTGCCCTGGCCGATCGTCCACGACAACGCGGAGAACCCGTTAGACCGCATCCAAATGCAGTTTGGCGTATCATCATTACCGACCGTGCTGCTGCTCAACAAGGAAGGAACGGTTGTCTCCCTGGAGGCCCGCGGCGCTGAGCTCGACCGTTTGGTGGACATGCTGTTCGAGAAGCCCACCCCTGCCCCACCACCGAAATGACATGTGCAGGCCTGGGCTAACTTACTTGTCAATGTACTCGAGTATCTGGTCCAGTCGAATCCGCCTCAATGATCGTTCTCCCATTACTAAGACTAACAATTCTGCGTCTTGATTGACGAGGTTCAGCTTCCCAATTGCACCTGGAAAGGTCAGGGTCAAGCGGTGAGTCATTGTTTTGTCGTCAAGCTTCCACAGCCTAATTTCACGATCACTCGATCCAGTCAAAACCATTGTTCCATCATGGCTACCAACAATGGAAGTGACCTGCCCCCGATGCCCTTCCGGTAAGGAAACGCTTTTCATCTCTGGCAGCTTTAGCAATCCGACTGTTCCTGATTGTGAACCCCAGACCGCACTTGTACAAGAATCATTCATCCAAAGGCTTACAATTCGCTCACCGACCTGCGTCACACCAACTCGGTCCAGGTTCTCAACAGAGAACTGATGCACTGAGCCATTCTTACATCCTGCCAAGTTGAATTCCTTTCCCGTAGCGACACATGTAATTGTACCGACTCCGAATGTAGAGTCATAGAAAGTATGTTTCCAGCTTGCAGTCTGCTGCAGTGTAGGGACCTGTCGTTTTGAAATCGTTAGATCATCTTCAATGGACAGCAACGAACTCCCATCACTGCTCAGCACGGAGACGGAAGGTTTTTTCACTCGCACGCTATATTCGGCGGCTTCCCAGCGATAGTGGGGTGATCGTCGAAACGACATATCGATTGCAGCGTCAACCGCTGTCAGTCCATGGCGCATGAACGGAGCTTGTTGAATCGGGATTGGCCCTTGAATTTCTGAAGGTTTGATATGCCGAATACACTCCCTCCCACGCAAGAACCAAACACTGTCGTCTAATTGGTTATATCCAAATGCAGCATCGACAGAATCCGCAAACACCCCCGGAAATGAGTCGACGATAGCCTTGGGATAGCCATTTCCTGTTTGCCGTGTGGCTGCATCCATGCGATGGTAACGATTGCCTTTAAAGAAATAGGCAAAACCGTTGTGGTTCATGAGGGCAGCATCCAGATCATCCTGCCATATTCCCGGCCAGTCACTGGCAATTTTTTTGGGGCCCGTGGACAGGAGTTGCATGGTCGACGGATCGAAGGCACAGTATTCATCTCCAGAAAACAAATAAGCGAGTCCATTTCCCCAATTGAGTGCGGCATCGACGCGATCCCAACCGAGCCCTAGTTCGGCAATTGCCCTGGGCTCGATATCGAGCCGACCTACCAAACGAGTCCATTGATCGTTATGAAAGACTGCCCGCAACGGCACTAAGTCCATCGCCCGTTCGCCGTCCAGTAGCGGACGATCGCTTGGGAGTGTTGCGAATGCCCAATGATGGATACGATCGTAGCTGGAGGCGAACAATTGACTTGCGTCATCAGCAATTGCAATTCTGGATACTGTAAAGAAATAGCCTGGCACTGTCCAATTGTCTAAGAGCCGACCTGTTGCCAGGTCCCAAAGTGAAATCGCCAAGCTGCGATCTGTGTGAGATCTCGCCAGCGTTGCAATTATGCCAGCCGAATATGCGACCGCAAAATCTTCGACAATGCTTGGGTGCAACGCTAATCGGTCCGCGACGTCTAATCCGCGAATTTCATACAAGGTTAGCGTGTTACCACCAGCAGCTGCGACGTAGCGCTCATCACGACTAAATACCGCGCGAACTTCTCCTGCGTCCGCGAATGACACTTCTTGCAATGGCCGAAGAGTTGCGGAATCCCACATCTTGAATTTCTGATCGTGCCCTCCAGTGATCATCAGACTGCCCGAGGGAGAGATCTGGACATCGGTAATTTCATCTTCGTGTGTGCGCCCAATTACTGGATCGATTAAGTCGCCCACCCTTTGCTTCGACTGCATGTCAAATAAGCCCGCCCCCAACATGTATCGACCGTCATCACTAAAATCGACGTTGCGTCCTACACCGTCGAATTGCAGCACCACACAGTTTAGGTGCGTGTCATATATGCGATCATCAGCAGCTAGCCAGCGTCCGTCACGGCTGATCGTCAGACGTTCCACAGGCCAATCGTCCAACATCTGTGTTTGTGGTGAGTCAAAACTTGGCCACTGGTGCAGCCGCTTATCGATAACGAGGTACGCACGATTCGCGGCGGTATCGAGAACGATTCGATCGCTGTCGATTCGACCGTAAGGAATCGGCGTTGCCGACATCGTGGGAGGTGATTGACAGAGGTCCCAGCGATACAAGAAGCCTCCTCGGGTCGTGACAGCGAGCGTATTACCGCCGTCCAGCCAGGAAATTTTCCGTACCCCATCGACCCGCCCAAAGGTGAAAGATGGTACCGTTAGGCGATGGACGATTTCTCCCGATGGAACGCTGGCGACGAATACTTTAATTTGTAGAACATCTTTCAACACCGCGACTGCAACGACTCTTCCCTGGGGATGAAATGCAGGTAAATAGGCTATGTCACCTTCGTCCAACGGGATTTCGGCAATGGCATGTAAGTCGATCCCCGCGAGGCAATCCGCAGTTTGACTTCGTAGCTCGATCTTATTAACAACATCCCTACCTAGCTTTGTAGCGATAGAGAGCTCCTGTAACGCATGCTCTCTCCAGCCAATAAATCGCCTAGTGCTCAGTTCGCGGACCCGTCCAACCGTCGCGTGATACTGCTGAGATAGGGCGACCTTCTCATGCGCGCCAGCAATCTCCTCTGCAGAACGAATTTCTTGATTCTTACGCTGCGTCTCGGCTATAAGTTGAAGTGTCTGAGCTCGTGCGACCCCCAACCACGAGGAAACGACAGCCAAAATAACCAACGCAGTCAGCGACAACGAACTGGAAATCAGAAACGCAGCGAATGCAGGATGCTGCGAACACCATCGCCAACTACGCTGAATAAATCCGAGTGGACGTGCCAAAACTGGACGTCCATCCAGAAAACGACGCAGGTCGGCGCCGAGTTCTGCCGCCGACTGATAGCGTTGAGCGGGGTTCTTATTCAAGCACTTTAAGCAAATGTTTTCAACGTCGCGGGGGACGGTGGGATTCAAATACGAAGGTGGTACAGGTTCACTGTCAACCACTTGGCGAAGCGTCTCAAGCGTTGATTGCGTTTGAAAAGGAGCACGCCCAGTCAGCATCGCATACAGGATGGCCCCCATCGAGTAAATGTCTGTCAGTTTTTGATCCGACACGCTACCGCAGACTTGTTCAGGTGACATGTAGCTTGGCGTACCGATCAGTTGCCCCGAGATCGTCAACTCGCTTTCCACGTTCGTCAACGACGCCAAGCCAAAGTCGGTGACTTTAGGATAAACATATCCCGGGGTATCACCGCCTGTCTTGATGAATGGCGTTGCCAAATCGGTTTGAGCAAGATTGTCGCAGGTCTGCAGTAGTACATTAGAAGGTTTGAGATCGCGATGGACGACGCCACGGTCATGCGCATATTGCATTGCCGCAGCGATGACTTCAAGCAATCCTGCTGATTGATGTGCCTCCATTGGACCTTGCTGCAACCTTCGTGCGAGACTGAGTCCCTCGACGAAACCCATCGAATAATAGGGTTGTCCCTGTATACAGCCTGCTTCATAGACGGGTACGATCGCTGGATAATCCAGTCCCGCAGCGACTTCCGCTTCAAGCTGAAATCGCTGCAATTCTTCTCTACTTGCCAAGTCACCGCCGCGAATCATCTTAATCGCAACAATGCGATTGAGCTTGCGTTGACGTGCTTTGAATACAACGCCCATTCCACCCCGCGCGACCAGGTCTAGCAACTCGAAATCACCAAATTGCCGCCCGATTAATGCGTCCCAATGCCCAACGTCAATCCCATCGGCTTCCTTACTGATCGTATGCAGGTCGCTCACCTCCCACTGCTCCGTCAAACGACGGACGAGATTTTGATAGTCGACTTCTTGCGTAAAGTCCCGCTCAACACCAGCCAGTCGCAATAGTGTTTCAAGGGGTGTGTCGTCGAAAAAAGGGGACCCCGTCATGATATTGTTTCATCCAAAAACTGCGTTCAATAATGGAAATAGTAGGCCCGACAACCCAAGAGACATTTTGTGGATTAATGACGTCTGCGCCAAAACTGTTCTCTTAAATGCCAGAGAGATCTAGACTTTCTCAAGTCGTTAAGTTTAAATCGATTTTGGTACTACTAGGACTTATATTACTGATTTGAAGTCTAGACGTTCATTTAGGTACGTTTCTCTCGTGGAACAAAATGTGAATGATGAAATGACCAATCAGACTGAGATGTCCACGTCAAAGTCATTGATAAAAAAAGCAATCCGGAACGACCCCGAAGCTTGGCAACGAATGGTCAGGCAGTACAGCCCATTGGCATATAATTATGCAAGGCACCTTGGCTTGGCTGCTCATGACTCAGCGGACATAGCTCAAGAAGCTCTAGTTGCAGTGTTCACCTGTCTGGGTCGCTTTCGAACTGAAAAAGATTCTGACGGGTTTCGAAAATGGCTCCGTGGAATCGTTCGAAACAAGGCTCGCGAGCATCTGCGAAGTACCTTTAAGCGGCTCGACACAGCGACCGGTGGTTCAAATGCTCAGCTGCGACTATCGGAATTAGCGGCCTGCGATCCTAACATCGACATGATGAATGCAGGTGGACAACAAACGCAACCATACAAGGAATGCGGACCGGTGACCGAAATCCGCCGTGCCCTAACGATCATTCGTGGAGACTTTCAGGAATCCACTTGGCGGGCTTTTTGGGAAACAGCAGTCAACGGAATGTCGGCCTCCGAAGTAGCTATTGAGCTCAAAATGTCAACGGTCGCTGTGCGAAAAGCCAAGTCGCGAGTCATCAAGCGACTTAAGCAGGAATTGAACCAAATCAACTCGACAATTCAAGACAATACCAATCACTGATAACCCCAACGAATCTGCCAGCCGTCAGAAAACTCGTAATCTAGTTAATGAAATCTGTCTGCGGTACCTTGGAAAGACCATCGAAGAAAAGAGGCATGCAAAAGAAATTACGGCCAACGAACTCGGTTCTGGGACAGCTTGCGCTTGCAGTCGCAATACCGGGTCAGGCGCAAAGGTGACGCCATGTTGATGGCTCACAGTATCCGCGGTTAGGATCAGCGTTGCCTTGCCGTTGGTGTCAGCATTCAGAAAGTCTCTGAGCCGGTTGTCAGTGAACGCAAATTCGCTCCAAGAGCCTGTGGTTGAGCCAGTCACCGTGGACTGGCCAAGTATTGCCCAACGTCCTGGAGCGTTCTGGTATGTCAGAGTGGACTCGTCCCAAAATTCGCCGCTATCGTCGTCGACCCCATAAACGCGGATGACAATGTCGAAGGCCTCACCGCCCAAGACGTTCATGTTCAAACTCACTGAGGACACATTCGTGAACGATGAGGTGTCGAATTGCATCCACGAGTTGTACAAAAAGCTCTTGTCACCTCCAGAATTCTTTACCAGCAGGTTGCCACCGCCAAAATTATCATCGGCGTAAAGCCCACCACGCACATAAGCCGTTTGCGACGCCGCCAACGTAAGCATCCCCGCCCAAGCTTGGCCTGAACCTGCGACCAAGAAAACCATCCATGCCAAGTATCTCGGTAGTTTTCCGCTCATACTGTAGTTCCCTAGAAAAAGCATGGCCATCATCTAATTGCGATTCGGATATGGCGATACATGAAAACTAACTTGCGAGGTCCGATTGCTGCGCCTCCTGTTGAGCGAAAATAGGTAGGCGAGCATCCCGAAAATCGCCAACGACATCGGCTCTGGAGCGACATGAGCCCCAAGCCTAAAGTCCGCTGAAATTTCTTCAGCGGTGAGACTTCCACTCCAAAGACTCAAATTGTCTAGCGCTCCGTCAAACCCATAAATCGTGTTGGCGGAGTCGCCATGCGTTGCCCCACTGCGGATGGAGACATCGGGACCCTGAAGCCCCGCAAACGTGCCGCTTTTTGAGAGTGTTGTCGTTACCTCCACTCCATTGATGTAAAGCTTCATCCCCCCCGTCAAACTGCCGTCCCACGTGGCCGCCACGTGGGTCCAGGTATTCAAATCGATGGTTGCCGTAGAAAAAACACTCAATCGGTTATCTGCCGAGTCGCGCATCCCCAACGACAAGCGTCCATCTGCCGCGATTCCAACAGAATAGCCGTACGATCTTGCACTCTGAACGCTCCTGTCCTGAGACAAGAGCGTCGCACCAAATGTAAGATCATCAGGGTTAACCCAGGACATGACGGACAACCCGGTGGCATTAAAACTGACTCGCGAAGGATGCCCGCCAAGAGAACCGTTTGTATCTAGAGCATCGACCAACCCGGGATCGCCGAAAAAATCCGTAGAGCCGCCGTCGAAATCGACGCCCACGCCCCCGTTGACGCCTTGGACAAAAGAGGGGGTCCCCAAAGGCGTAAAGTGGTATCCATTCCCGCTGCTATCCTGATATGTGTTTTCGAAATCCCACTTTCCAACCAAGACCCCTGCTTCGACGGTAGCGTGAGCAGACAGGCTGGACAGCAAGGCAACCACGCAGTGCCACAGGATCGTTTTCTTCATCATTGCTTTACCCATTCAATCTTTGTTACACCAAGTGGTGATCGCCGTCGGTACTGAAAACCCAAACGTACAAAATTGCGGAACGGCTTGATTTCGCCGCATGCAAATAGATGCAACACCGATCACTATGATCGTGATACTATTTGGCTCCGGAACAGCCGTCACGCGTCTAGCACCAGCTGAGGCGAGCTGGCACCCGCTCCATGTTGAAGCGAATAAAAGCTAAGGTCAGTGCCTCCAGCGAAACTCCGGAGGAACAAGCCGTTGTTCGTCAAAGTCGAGTCATACCACTCTCGTGCGGCCGCAGTGACGTCCCATTCTGCAAACGTACCCATCTGCGTACCAGGAGGGAGATTGGGAGAGCCTACAATATCCAGTACCCCTCCAATTACCGCATCGAAAGGGTCGTTTCCTCCATTGACATTGTTCCAGGTTACAGCGCTCTCAGTCCAAGCATTACCGAAACGATAGACGTTGACACCTTGATTCAAAATGGTCGAGGTATGCCACTCCATGCGAAGCTTTGCACTGTTGATGATGCCGGTAACACTCGAAAGATCGAATTGCACAATTGCGTAGCTCAGATCCTGCTCTTCGGTCAGCAGTTTGTCGTCCAACCCCTCTGCCGAGTTCCTGTTGTCTCCACGTAGTCCGGCGTCTTGCGTGGCCGTTAAAACGAGAACACCTGCTGAGGTTTCAGTCGCAATAAGCGCGATGACTGCGCCACAAAAAAGTGATAGGAGAATTCTCATTCTGGCGATCCAGCGAATGCATATAACCTCGGAATCCTCGGTCCCCACCATGTCTTTACGTCGACGGGGACGACGGCGAATTCGGCAAGCGGTCAGGCCAACCAAACCAAAGATGGACAGCGAAGCCGGTTCGGGAACTGAGGAAAATGAAAGACTTGCATGCGACGTTCCTGTCCCGCCGTTACGGTCAGTCACCGATAAACCGACCGTGTAATTGCCGCTCCGGTCAAAGTACTGGTTGTAATGTGAGTAAGTCAAACTTGCTACCGGATCAGAAGTCGTAAAGTCGCCAATGCCATCATTGTTGAGGTCCCACGAATAACTGTTGATCGCGTCGCCGAATACCTTGTCCTGATCACTTGAATCCGATGCATCCAACACCAATAGCTCCTGGTCCCGCAGCAGATAGGGTCCACCGGCGTCCGCGTTCGGATTTCTGTTCGCAGGTGCCATAAGTGCGAATTGAAAGCTATCCGCCATCGCATGATTGAAACCATCGGGGTGGCCAGAAAACGTCAAGTGGATCTCGAAGCTGATCGATCGCACACCGATTGGAACTACCCCTGTCGCTGAAGGGGACTGCCACGCCTGATACTGACCAGCGTTGAGCAACACATAGGTGCCGTCGTCGAAGAACGCCCACAGTGACGCATAGTCCCCCGATGCATGGCTATACATCGAACCCGACATCGAAAACAGAAGTTCCCCTGAGTCAATCATCGATGCCAGGGAACTGACATCCACTCCGCTTTGACGAAGCAACACGTTCTGTGGAATTTCACCAACAAATCCGTAACCCGCACCCGAATCCCTCCATACCGTGCCGCCCCCGCCATGCACAGAAGTCCAACCTGTTAAGCCAAGTTCCGCGCTACCATTTGTTATGATGTTCTGGTTGAGTAGAACACCTCCTTCAACGCTTGTCGCTGCAAACAGAATGGCAGTGAACCCTGCAACCGCTAGAAACGAACGGTACCGTGCGATGCTGTTCATCTCAAACCTCTATTTGGTATAGTTAGATTTAGCATGTGCGGCGTTCGAAGATAGGGGCTGCAAAGACAGCCAAATGGATCGAGTAACAACGGAAAAACTGGGGGCAACTTTAACGCTCGGGAAGGAAAATGAGCCAACACTACTAGATGACAAAAGCGTGACACGAAAAACAGAACAGGAGCTACCTACGGCGATGCCTCTTAGCGATCAACGACATCCGTTTGCGTTAAAGCTGCACCGCCTATGACTCTGGCTATGCCAATTGTGCTACGCGAAGAATCTCTTAAGAAATGACTCGTCCAAGCACGGAGACATGCAATCCAGTTTCCTTTTTTTCCTGCACAATTCGCAACTTCGGATGCGATTTCAGGTTTACTTAGCATCGGTCTCCTCTTTTCGAAGCTTTTCGATCTTTTCACCAGCCCTAATAGGATCCAGCCCATGTACCTCTCACCCTTCAAGTCGATTGTCTGCGGGTTCCTAGCGCTGCTAGTCAGCCACGCGAACCTGGCGACTGCCGAGGATTGGCCACGATTTCGCGGCACAAATGGCAGTGGTGTGGCCAGCGATGAAGTGTCCGTCCCTACAACCTGGAACCCCGATCAGAATCTCAAGTGGAAAACTCCGCTGCCAGGTGGCGGGGTATCAAGCCCCATCGTGGTCGGGGGTCGCGTGTTCGTGACTTGCTATTCAGGCTATGGGCTCAACCGCGATGCGCCAGGCGACCTGAAGGACTTGAAGCGACATTTAGTGTGTTTCGATGCCCAGTCTGGCAAAGAAATCTGGCAAAAGAGTGTTGACGCGGTTCAACCAGAAGATCCCTACGAAGGCATTGGCGTTACCGCGCACGGCTATGCCTCGCACACTCCAGTTTCCGATGGCAAACACGTGTATGTATTTTTCGGCAAGAGCGGCATCATTGCTTTTGACTTGAATGGCAATCAAATTTGGCAACGCAATGTCGGCACATCTTCTGATCCATGGTCGTGGGGCAGCTCATCCAGTCCCGTCATTTATAAGAATCTGGTTATCGTTACCGCTGCTGCTGAGAGTGAGTCGCTAATCGCGCTCAACGCTGAGACCGGTGAAGAAGTCTGGAAAGAGAAGGCGTCGGGATTTGTTGGGATGTGGGGAACTCCGCTATTGGTCACGACCCCCGAGCGCACCGAGTTGGTAATGAGCGTTCCGTACGAACTCTGGTCCTTCGACCCTGAGACCGGCAAATTGTTGTGGTATTGCGAAGCCTCAGAGGCCGACCAGGCGCATGCCAGCGCTGTATCTTCCGACGGAGTCGTCTATGCCGTTACTGGGCGAGGCGGTGGATCGATTGCGGTACGAGTCGGCGGCAAGGACGATGTTTCCAAGTCGCATGTCGTATGGACCGCTCAACAGAATGGCAGCTTCGGTTCACCATTGGTACATGACGACAAGCTATACATTGTCTCAAGCAACGTCCTAACAACGCTTGACGCTAAGACAGGCGAAAAAGTGGGGCAAATGCGTCTAAGTAGTAGTGGCAATTCAGAGCCAGCGCCAAGCCAAAACGCTGGTGGCCGCGGAGGTCGGGGAGGTCGCGGCGGCGGATTTGGCTCTTCCGACTATGCTTCGCCAATTATCGCGGGTGATCATCTCTATTATGTCAGCGGTACTGGCGAAACATACGTCCTGAAGCTCAGCGACCCAGTGGAGCAAGTTAGCGTGAATCGGGTAACCGCCGATCGCGAAAGCTTTGGTGGAACCCCAGCGGTCAGCCATGGGAAACTGTATATTCGCTCAGATAAACATCTGTACTGCGTGGGCGAATAGCTCATTCGCCAGCTTGGGTGACAGGGTCGGGAGTCTTTTCCGCCCAAAATTGCTCAACCCATGAGCAACTCCATGTTCCCACCAGCGCGGTATTGCATTGGAGGCGGGCGCTGCTGAAAAGGCTCCCGCCCCTGTCCGCTACAGAACGGTCCGCTACAAAAAAAAGACTCCCTGTGGTACACAAGGAGTCTTGATTGCTTTTGCTAAAATAGCGGATTCAAAGCCTTACTGATCGCCACCGCCGGTTGCACCATCGATCGCATCTTTGGCACCTTCGCCAGCGGCGTCAACGGCACCATCAACGGTATCCTTGGCATCTTCAGGGACGACGGTATCGGCGGCATCCTTCGTGGTGTCTGCCGCAGCGTCTACGCCGCCCTTAGCTGCATCACCAGCTTGGGTAGCGACATCGGAATCGCAGCCGACCAATGCAAAGGAAAGGGCTACAACGCAAAATAGTGAACAAAACTTTCGCAACATACTATTTACTCCGGGCATGTGTGAACTTTCGGCTTCCAGTGGTACTAGGACGCTACCAAAAGTAGGTGGACTTCTCCGAAAACCACAATAAATTCGTCTCTTTATCCGCAGCCGGAAACGCTTGGCTAACAAACGGGTCAGCAGGAACGGCGTCTCACTCTATAAGACTTAATGGGGACGGGGCTTATTCCCGCGCCGGAAAAAAATTTGTCGAAGAAAATGGGACCAGTATGCAACGCGTCAGTCGGCGGGGAAAATGCGTATCCGCGTGGAGGAATTCTTTACCCTCCCCGTTGGTTAGGAACTCTGAATGGCTTGGGCAGCGTAATCGGTCTCCATGCGCTCCAAACAACGGCTGATTTGGCGGACGGCCTGGCGCAAGCGGCTCTCGTTCTCGACTAGCGCCATACGCAAATAGCCTTCACCAGCCGGGCCAAACCCGCTTCCAGGACTGACCGCCACATCACCTTTCTCAAGCAGCATCATGGCAAAATCGATCGTATCCATGCGTGCTAGCCACTTTTCTGGCACTTTGGCCCACACGAACATACCCGCCTTGGGCGTATCCGCTTCCCAGCCAATTCGCCGCAAGCCATCGAGCAAGATATCTCGGCGGCCCTGATAAATCTCCGACTGACGTTCGACGGCCGCTTCAGTATCGCGCAACGCGACAATAGCCGCGATTTGAATGGCTTGGAACATGCCGTAGTCGTAGTATCCCTTAATCGTTGCCAGTCCGCGAATCATGTCTGCATTACCCGCGCAAAACCCAACTCGCCAGCCAGCCATGTTGTAGCCCTTGCTCATGGTCGTGAATTCGACCCCTACGTCGATGGCACCAGGCGAAGCCAGGAAACTGGGGGGAGTATATCCGTCGAAGGCTACGTCTGAATAAGCAAAATCGCTGATCACCATAAAACCATAGCGCTTCGACAGCTTGACAATTTCGGTGAAAAATTCTTGCTCGACCGTCACGGTCGAAGGATTGTGCGGATAGTTGATGATCAACAGCTTGGGCCGCGGGTAGAAGTGCTGGCAGGTGTAGGCAATATTCGATAGAAATTTGTCGCTGTCGGCCACATCCAAGGCAACCACATTACCGGCTGCTAAGATCACACCGTACATGTGGACGGGGAAATACGGCGCTGGAATCATGGCCGTATCGCCAGGCCCCATCAGCGCCAAACACATATGGCTGAAGCCTTCCTTGCTTCCCAAACATACAATCGCTTCCGTATCAGGATCCAATCGGACGCCATATTTGCGAAAGTACTTGCTGGCCAGCTCGCGTCGCAGATTCAGCAAACCATTAGATTTGCTGTATCCGTGGTTGCGTTCATCGAAAGTCGCTTCGACCATCTTGTCCATGATGACGCGTTCGGGTGGATCACTGGGATTTCCCATTCCCAAGTCGATGACATCATTCCCAGCGCGACGCTTTTGATAAAGTGTGTTGTTGATTCGCCCGAACAGATAAGGCGCTAAGCGCTGGACCCGAGCCGCATATTCCACTGTAAAAGGTTTTTCGGGCTGTTCAGGCATAAATGGTGGCGAATCGTTCATAATGCGGCTAATGGTAAAAACCAGTGAAAAAACAAGCGACAGGACCAGTCGCTAACCTTATATTCTCGACTCGGCCTGCCAAAATCGCTAGCCCCTCAACGTCCAAGAGATTCCCATGTCCCCTCAAATTCTATTGGTAGCGACCACCCTTGAGACACAGGAACAAGCCGAGGGGCTCGCGCAGACCCTGATTGACGAACGCCTGGCTGCCTGCGCACAGATTTCAGCCCCAATTCGGAGCGTTTATCGGTGGCAGGGCGAAATGTGCCGTGGAACGGAATTCTACCTAACCATCAAAACCACCCGACATCGCGAATCGGAGTTGGTAGACCGCCTGCAGGCACTCCACCCCTACCAAGTCCCCGAGATACTGCTGCAAACGATACAGGCGTCTGCCGCCTATGCCGCCTGGGTGAATGAACAAGTTTCCTAGTGCTTTCCATGCTCTTGTCGGCTGACAACAACCTGCGTAGCCGTTCAGAGTCGACAGAAAGGGTCGGGGATCTTTTCAGCAGCGCCAGCCACCGATGAGATGTCGCTTGTAGAAACATGTGGTTGCTGGGTTAAGCGATTTAGGCTGAAACGACTCCCGACCCTGTCACACCAGTCGACACATCGTGAACGGTTACCAACCTACTCAACTTGATCTTCAAAGACATCGCCCACGTTGAGCAGCTCGATATCATTCGGCAACGCGCTCTTGGGTGGAGCATGCTGGTAGTACCCGCTCCGCAATGCATAGTGCACTTGGAGCGACAGCAAATCCTCTCGACAAAACGCCTTTCGAATCCGCAATTTGTCTCGCCTAAGATAGAATTCCACGCGGTTGTGCAGCGGCGAAAAACACATATCGGCGAGACGATAAATCCCCGCCTCGTGCGCACCATGCCTCGCACGCAACTCGACTTGCTGCCCAACTTCTAAGTCTACGTTGGACACGCGATTCCACAACGTTGGACGAACCCGCAACGACTGTGGTCCATACATCAGCCAATAGAATTCGCCGTCCCAACGCACACGCTTGAACACGCGCGAACTGGGGATCCACTGCATGGCCAAGCTGATATCGTCCGGATGAATCCAGTCGACGCCCGCCGCCGGCGACCGCAGATAGACGCCCCAATCTGGCAGTTCTGGCCGATAGCCTGGTGGAGTTTTCTGCGACATGTTATCCGTCCCCACAATCCACAATTTCACATAGGGAAAGCTCCGACGCATCGGAGCACATGCTCCCTATAGACATTGGACCGCCTAACGATTTAAATCGTTTAGGTAATACAGGTATATGGTTGGTTCAAACAGCGTATTGGGCCGCGTGGGCACGCGCGATTCATCTTTGCCAAAAGTCTTCGCCACAGCGAAGCGCTCGGTCGTCAAAAACTTCGTCTGGCTATCGTCAATTTGCGTTTGCGGGGGTACAGCGTGATCCTTGGCCGCGATATGAAATCCCCATGGTCCAAAACTGGCTAGAGGAACCGTATACGACTGAGTCTGCAAACCGGCCGCTTCCATGGTCGCGGCGACGCACCAAAACGCGTGCGGGGTAAAGAAAGGGGACGAGCTTTGGCACACCAACATGCCTCCTTCATCCATACATCCCGCCAGTAGTTTGTAAAACTCGACGCTATACAACTTGGACAGCGCTTCGTCATGTGGGTCGGGCAAATCGATAATTACTCGACCCCATTTCGGCTGAGCTTGGCCATAATGCGACTGAACGAAGCTGAACGCATCGGCATGATGTATCTTAACGCGCTCATCAAAAAACGCGTCTTCGTTCAGCTTGCGCAAAGGTGCCAGGGTTTTGGCCAAATTCGTCATGGCGGGATCGATATCCACTAGATCGATCTGAGTAACGCGAGGAAACTTGAACAGTTCTCGCACTGCTAACCCATCGCCACCACCTAACACCAGCACGCGCAGACCTTCATCTTTGGCTATTCCCCCAGCTGACATCGACATGACGGGATGCACCAGGGCTTCGTGATATCGATGTTCATCTTGCTGGGCAAACTGCAAGTGCCCGTCGAGATACAAGCGTATGTTGCCGTTACGACTATCACGGGTAAAGATAATGCGCTGATAGGGCGTTTGCTTGCGAAACATGATTTCAGCGGTGAACAACTGCGCTTCGGCTCGATCCTGCAGCCAATTGGAGCCAGCCAGGCCGGCCGTGAGCAGTAGTACCGCAGAAATGGCTGCTACCCACAGCTTGCCACTATGCTTCAACTGTCGACGAAAAGGCACCAATGTGATGATCGCCACGATGGCGTTTAGCAACGCGACACCCAGCGAAGACTGAAAAAGACCCAGCGTTGGTAGCAAGAACAGCGGAAAAGCGACGGAACCAATCAATGCACCAAAGTAATCCAACGAAAGCACATTCGCAATCGCCGCACGCCAGGTCGACGCGCGACTGAGTATGCGAGTCAAGAGTGGGATCTCCAAGCCGACCAACGTGCCGATGCTAAGAATCAGTGCCCAACTCACCGGCCGATAAAGGGTGTAACCAGGAAAAGCCCAAAACAGAATCGAGCTACTCCAACCACCCAATACGGAAAGTAGAATTTCGATTCCTATGAACCAAGTCACCAAGTCGCCGTGTATTCGCTGGCTGATCAATGAGCCAATGCCCATAGCCAACATGAACAAGCCAATGGTCAACGAGAATTGGAGAACACCGTTGCCAACTAGATAGCTACTAACCGCGGCGATGATCAACTCGTAGGCGATACCACTAATCGCCACCACCATCACCGACACCAGCAAAATGACAATCTGGTGTCGTGAGAGTGGTAGGGTTCGATCGAATCCGTCTTCTTGTGCTTGTGAGGCTTGGTTCGCCGTATTCGAATGCAACATTACTTACCGAAGCTGAACCCGCCTGAACCGCTGCGGGCACGCGATGAAGAGCTGCTACTGCTCGATCGAAATGAGCTGGAAGCGGCACGCGCTTTAGAAACAGCCGCACTATGATAATTCGACGGACTCATAGACCGACCGCTATAATTTGGCTTCTGCGAGGCTCGATCACCCGAGTAGTAGCTGTTTTGACGCCCCATCATGGATCCCAACAAGAAACCGGTAAAACCGTGTGATCGATAGTGATGTGGTCGATGATTGCCTTGATTGTCCGAAGCAATTAAGCGACCACCTGCTGCATCGATTTCGATGGTAAACAACTTCTCGTCTCCAGCATCTTGCGTATTGTTCTTGTTCGCATCGGTGAAGCCTAGCAAGTCACCTTTTTCATCCATGGATACGCCGATAGGCTTGCTAATCAAAGCTGCTGCGTTGAGTCGTGTAGCAAAGTCGGCGCAGAATTTCTTCTCTTCGTCAGGATCTTGTTCGGCTGGGGCAATGGGAACCAGCCCCACTGCCGCTTCGGAGTCTACCTCGCCTTGCACGGTCGCCACGGCAGGTCCACCAAACAGCTCATCCGGGGCGGCACCGTCAGGGGCATCTGCCACTACAGGCGCATCGTTCGCCCCCGGTTCGCCCAACATTGTGGCCAGGATATCGAGCACTTTATTCAAGTCCACCAATTCAACCGGCGCTGAGGAGCGGCACCCAGGCACTGTTACTAGAGCCACGCATAAACAAGCAAAAGCAATCCAATTCGTCGCGCGCATGGCAACCCCCTCTGAACTAGTTGAATTAAATGGGCAATCCGACATCAGAAATCGTAACGAAACCGAAGTTCGTCGACGCCATCATCATAAAGGTCCAGGAGACGTCCGTCAAAACGAAAGCCGGCAATTTGCATTAAATTGCTTACAGCACTGATTCCCGAGGGAAAAGCCATAAAAATACAGCGTGCAGACACCTGCCGTACCGTGTCAAATACTCGCTCAAAGTCCTCTCGGGTCAGCACATCAGCCTCCTCGCTCAGCTCCCAGGATAGCCAATAGGCGTCGTCCGTCTCAGCAATTTCGTCGATATCCGTCAGCCTAATCCCGCGCCGATCGGGGATGACATCGATCGGCTGGGGAGATCTCAACCTCAGCGAATAAATGACTTGCGATTCCTGACGGTCATAATAATCCCGATGTCGCACCTCTTGGGCAAAGCCGATCTCCGTCAAACTGCGACGCATGGGCGCGTAAATATCCCCGTCATCTGGATCGATGTAATCGCTGACTTGGGCAAAAATTTTTCGGCCACCGGCAGCCTGCAAGCGATCGACCACCTCTTGGATCAGTTTGCGAACATCTTCGGTACTGCGATCTCGAGCCACAGCGGTCCAGCCGAGCACATAACTCGCGTTGGTACCGTCAATGGGTGTCGCACCAGATACCCCGTAGACCCGATTGCCTCGCCCAACCACAAAATACCCCAGCAGATCGCGGGCGAACGTCGCCTCAGCGGCCGCGGCATCATCTTCATCGCGTTCAGCCAAAATCTGCAAGCAAGGGCCGATGTCAGCCTCGCTCATTTCCCGAAACCAGCCGTCGCCCCAGTCTGTCATATCCACATCTTTCGAAAATTTGATCACGTAACCGGCGCCTCTCCGCGACGATATTGACGCGTGGAGACCGCGCCTGCGGCAAAAATCTGCTGTAGATACTCAACGCCAGGCGCTGCATCCATGGTGGGGCTGCAGGTAAACAGGTCTACACACGCAGCTCGATGCTCGGGCCACGTATGCACAGCCAAGTGCGATTCACCAATGACCACGACGCCCGAAAGTCCCATCGGTTGAAATTCGTGGAAAGAACTGGATAGGATAGTAGCTCCCACCAGTCGCGCTGCGTGCTCCATGATATCCTGCAAACGACTCGCCTGCGTCGGCAACTGCTCACAGTCATCCAAATCAATCAGCCAGTGTGTGCCCAATTGAGCAGGCCGCGAGGATATTGACTTGAGTACCACCGGGATTCCTTCTTTTCATATCTTCGAGTTCTACAAGATGATCAATCGACCACAGGCAACACCATCGCCAACACTGTCGCTTCGTGAACGAATTCACCGTGTTCTGAACGATCCCGACTTGCCGATCGGACGGGTAATTGCGTGGACAATTCAAGCCCTCATTGTAACCTCGATCATCACCTACTCGCTAGAAACCCTGCCCGATCTCAGCCCAGCAATTCGCCGCTGGCTAACTATCATCGAATCAGTCACCGTCGTGATTTTCACCGCCGAATATCTAGCTCGATTGTGGGCGGAACCCCGCACGCGGGACTATGCGTTCAGTTTTTTTGGCTTGGTTGACCTGGCGGCAATTCTACCGTTTTGGCTCTCGACGGGTTTCGATTTTCGTTACGCGCGGATTCTGCGAATGCTGCGGTTGTTTCGCATTCTCAAATTGACACGCTATAACCGAGCCATGCAACGGTTCCACCGCGCTCTGATGATAGCGCGAGAGGAAATCGTGGTCTACTTGAGTATTACCGCTATGCTACTGTTCGTCGCTGCAGCGGGAATTTACCATTTCGAGCATGAAGCCCAACCGGAACAGTTTTCAAGCATTTTTTCATCGATGTGGTGGTCTTTGGCCACGCTTACAACAGTCGGTTATGGCGACGTCTACCCAATTACCCTTGGCGGTCGCTGCTTTACGGCAATCATGCTGATGCTGGGCTTAGGCGTCGTCGCTGTACCGGCGGGGCTCGTCGCCTCCTCTCTATCCACAGCTCGGGAAATGGAGCAGACCGAAGCGCAGGCGGCCAAGCTTGAACAGTGGTCGAGTGATAAAAGCGATGCAAACGAGAAAGGAGGATCCTTGTGAGGATCCGCAAACTCAATAGTGATCCTTGCAAACTAGCCACGTCGACCATAGCGCATCAGCAGTAGACCAGCGATTGTCAGCGTACCACCCAGCAATTGCACATACAAGAATTTCTCGCGCAAAAAGATCCAACCACCAATGACCGCAACGAGTGTCACCACGTTTTGATACACCGACGCGTGCGAGGCGCCCACGGCGCGCACCCCAGCATGCCAAGTTGCATAGGCGATACCTGTCGAGAAAATACCCGAGTAGACGATCGCAATCCAGTTCTTCGCCTCAAGCGCCTGTGGCCAAGCCTCAGGCAATTGCTTGGCGACTATCAGAATATGTAGTGGCGTCGTCAGTAGTGCGCTAATAAAGGCAAGTCGCAGTGGGCTCATCGTTTGCAAGATCGGACGGCTCAACACCGTGCCGCCGGCCCAAGCGAGTGATGCCGTCAGCATGCACAAATTGCCCAAGAAATATTGGCTCTCCAGACTCACCGCGCCGCCACTCTGCGTCGTCACGATAACCGTGCCTACAAATGTTACCAGCAGCCCCAACCAAGTAACGCGAGGCAATCGCTCGGACAGAACCAAGAACGAAATTATTGCCGTCCACATCGGCATCGATGCCAAAATAAGCGCCGTGTTGCCAGCCGTCGTTAGCTCGATACCCTTGACAAAGATGATCAAGTAGAAAAAACCGTTCATCAAACAAAACACCAACACGCGAGGCCAATGCGTGCGCCGTCGCTCTGTCGTTGACCGATTGGGACGATTGGGCCACAACACAGCCTCGCCAAGCGCAAGGCCTCCCAGCGTGAAAGTGGCCAACACCATTCGCAGTGCGTTGAAGACCCACGGATCAAAGTCGCTGATCGTGCTCTTGAAGACTAAGATATTTATGCCCCACAGCATGGCTGTGACCAACAAGATCCCGTCCGCCAACCAGTGATTAATCGAATCGGTAGGTTGCTCGGTAGTCGTCAAGGATCTGTTGCTTGTTGCTCATGGGTTCGGTTCAGCGAGCTGGCTTGAGTGGACGAGGCTAGGAGTCCCGTTCAACAGCTGAGGCGCGCAGGACTCGTGGCCTCGTCCACTACCCTAATTTTTAATGTGGTTGAAGCACTAGTCATCCCGCGGCTTCGGCAGTATATCTTAACTTTAAAATCTGAAAACGGACGATCGACAGTACAGGAACTCATGCCCACTATTCACGTTGCTTGCCTACCGACGCTGCTGCCTGCGGGTGGGCAGCCTATCGATATTGCTGTCGTTATCGATACCCTACGATTTACGACGACCGCCTGTCAAGCGATTGCCGTCGGGGCTAGCCAAATCGTGGTTGCAGCCGAAGTCGAGGCCGCTCGAAACTTGGCCAAATTTTCACCTGAGATGCTGCTGTGCGGTGAACGGCTATGTCGCCCCATCGCCGGTTTTCATTTGGGAAACAGCCCCCTCGAATACACTTCGTCGTCTGTCGCAGCGCGACCGCTGATATTTACAACGACGAACGGCACGTTGGCTGTGCAAGCTGCAGCTTCGGCCGAACAAGTAATTCTCGGTAGCCTCGTCAACCGTACTGCGGCTGCGAAGCAGCTCGACAATCGCGATGCCTGGATTATCTGCTCGGGTACGGATGGCCAAATCGCCGGTGAAGACCTGCTGGCTGCGGGAGCCATTATCACTGCTCTGCAAACTCGCCACCCCAGCACTCGACTAGGCAATGACTCCGCGATGCTAGCCTGCGAAATTTGGCGAGGCTTTGAATTTCTAGAGCCCGACCTGCGTTCCGCCAAAATTGTCGAGTCGATGCGACGGTTTGCGGGAGGACACAATTTGATTGAAAACGGCTACGAACAAGACTTGCTGTTTGCTGCCCACGTCGATAGCGTCGCCGTCGTGCCACACAACGTGCCAAACGACAAAGTACGTTTTGTCGCTTAGCTTAGGACCGTTCGACTAATAAGTATCCGCGTTGCCCGTTGCGAAGTTGCCAAGATTTTCGGAATCGTGAGCCACCGAGACTCTTGGGGAGCTCGACTACAAAGCTAATTGATCGAGCGGTCTCAGGTACAATCTGTTCAATAAGATTGATTATCCAACCAATTTTTCCCGCATTCAAGTCTATCATCGAATTGAGAACATGGATCTATCGGCATTACGCGAAGAGTATTCCAACCACGCACACGACATCACTACTACGGCGGAGTCACCGCTGGAGCAGTTTCAACACTGGTTTGAACAAGCCACACGGGCCGAGGTTACAGAACCCAATGCGATGGTCTTGTCGACCGCTTCGACCGATGGCCGCCCCACTCAACGCACTGTCTTGCTGAAGTTTTTTGATGAAAACGGCTTCGTTTTTTTTACGAACTATGGCAGTCGCAAGGCCGAACAGATCACCGCCAACCCTCAAGTTTCCGTGCTATTTCCCTGGTACCAACTGCACCGCCAAGTCGAAATATCTGGAACAGTGACCCGTGTCTCAGCGGCTGAGTCGATGCGCTACTTCGCCTTGCGCCCACGCGGTAGTCAGCTCGGCGCTTGGGTTTCCCAGCAAAGCCAAGTTGTCTCGACGCGCAGTGTTCTCGAGTCGAAATGGGAAGAGCTGAAACAAAAATTCGGCCAAGGCGAGATACCGCTGCCCAAATTCTGGGGCGGCTACCGCATCCGCCCCTCCCGCTTCGAATTTTGGCAAGGCGGTGCCCGCCGTCTGCACGATCGCATCGAGTATTTGCCCGAGTCCGACGGCAAATGGACGCGCCAAAGGCTCGCTCCCTAGGCTTCGTCGAGGTCGAAATTCGTCGACGAACTCACCAAACGCGTCAAGTGGTTTTGAGTTCCTCATATCGCCTATCTTCACTTGCCGCCAGTCCGCAGGTTTTCTAGTATCGCCCAAGGATGTCCTCTCCGAACGGCCATAGGATGGAAGCTCTAGCATGCCTGCGACGCATATCAAACCAACAAACAACTCAGCACACGATCCATTTTGGCGAACTAGCCGCTGGTATTGGTCGTTGATACTGTTTGCCATTACAGCGCCGGGTTGCAAAGCCCCTTGGCAACGTCAAACCAGCCACGAACCCAGTTTCGACCGGTTGCTGGAGATTGAGCAGGCGCAAGGGAGTCTGGGGACGACTCTCTCGCAGTCGCGACGACCAGGTGGCCAAGCGGCCTCCGATCGCGCGCAGCGAATTGCACAGGCAAATGCCCTGTTCCAAAGTGATGAAAACGCCGCAGCGCTGGACAGGCAGGATGATCGAGCAGACGCAGCGCCCGTCGAAAGAGATCTGCTGGCGCGAACGGAAGCCGCCCTCCGCAACTCATATGATTCTCGTTCCGAGCCACCCTACCCTAGCTCGCTTGCCTCAACGACTGCGCGAAAACGCATCTCGGACTTAGAAGCAGATGCAGATGCAGATGCAGAAGAACCTGCGGTTGCATTTAAAATGTCCGACGCAGGTACGCTCCAACCAGAGCGCATCGCAAATGTTCCAAGAGAACAACGGCGACCACAACAACATCCAGCCAGCTCGCGCCGCAATATCAGCGACGCGCCAACTCCAAGCGTCTTGGCGGTTTCGGATTCAGATTCCGATTCTGGCGCCATCCAAGATTCAGGCGTTGTCACTGCCTCCGCCACCCGTCCCGTCGTTCCCGCTGCAACCCCAAGTGGCGCAGGAGAATCAACGTATGGTTCTGCCGCCACTATGGAAATGACATGGGACGAACACCTGCGCGCTGCAATCGCTCAACTGCAAGAATCGGACAGCACAGCTAGCCCTAAGATGCAGGTTAGTCGCGCAGCCAAGGCGCGCTTGCTCAATGTCGCGATTGGCGATTTGGACGCAGCGACTGTACCCATCGAAGGCTTGGAGCCCAACGAACAGGACTACTTCCGTTACCAGTTTATGGCCTTGGCCGACGCCATCGACCCAGAGGGCAACCCCGTAGCCAGCCGACGTTGGTCGCTAACACAGCTCAACGATCGCAAAGCCCAAGAGCACTTGGCGGCGGCCAGCAACTTGGAAGTCAATAACGCGGCATTCTGCACCGAAGTCGATAGCTTTGGCGTGGTCACCAAGTTTCCCGAATACAAGTTCAGTCCAGACCAAGAACTACTACTGTATTGCGAAGTCGATAACTTCATCAGTCAAGAAGTAAAATCCGGCTTTGAAACGCAACTACGCGGCGATTATGAAATTGTCGATTCCAGCGGTCGCCGGGTAGCCGATTTGCCGCTACCGGTCGATGTACACACCTGTCGCAATCGCCGTCGCGACTATTTCATCACCTACCACATGTACATGCCCAAACAGATCAACCCTGGGCAATACACACTCAAACTGACCATTGAAGACATGAAAGGCAACAAGTTCGGCCAAACCGAACTCGATTTCCAAATCGTGCCCTAAGAACTCATTGCTGGTTCTCGATAGGAACCACGCTTTCGAACTTCGCTAGCAGCTTTCGTAACAGGTCGATCGGCAAGCCGACGACGTTATCTGCAGTACCGGAAATAAGTTCGAGCCAAGGATGGCCATCTTGGTAACCAAAGGCACCGGATTTACCAACCCAGGCTTCGCTGTCGAGATATTCCACGATTTGATCGGCTGACAAAGGCATCATCTGCAACTCACTCTTCGCGACTTCGACCAGCGGCTGGAGGCGCCGATTTGAATTCCCAGCCAGGTTCACTGGCCAAACACACAAGCCGCTGTAGACAGCATGCCGCCGACCACTGAGCAGACGCAACATCTCTTCGGCATGTCGTCGGTTCTCAGGTTTTCCGAGCACGCGGCCCATGATATCCGCCACCGTATCACAGGCCACGATGAGAGCGGGCTCGATCACGCGCTGCGCAACGTCCGCAGCTTTTTGATAGGCCAGCCGTGCCACCAACTCCGGCGTCGACTCACGCGAGCAGATGCCGCACTCGGCAGTTTCACTGGGCAACAAGACTTCGAATTCGAAACCGGCCGCCGCCATCAATTCCTGCCGCCGTGGAGATTGGCTCGCCAGAATTAGCTTTGTACCGTGGCCAATCATGACGCGTGCCGCTCAGCCGCTTCCAGTTCATTCCAGAACGACACGTATTTCGAGTGATGTTTGATATAAGCTGGATCGAACACGGCGCGCCGCAATTCTTCTCGTTGTTCGACAAATTTTGCCAAGTCCTTTGGATCATCCGGATGAAATACTGGACACGGCCGGTCATAGACCACCATAGCCCCCTGCTCACCCTGGTCGTGGAATCGAGACAAGCCGATAACGCGATTTGCGACGTAGATGGCTTCGTTCAACTCGTGGGTCACGATTAAAATCGTGTACTCAGGCGTGCGTCCCTCGCTCTGCGCTTTCAAATTCTCTTGATAGAAGCTCAGTAACATCATTTGTAGACTCTCCCGTGTGGCTTCATCCAACGCGCCAAACGGCTCGTCGAGCAACACCAACTTGGGTTTTAGAATCAACGCCTGGGCAATAGCCACCCGCTGCCGCATCCCGCCGGATAGCTCGGCCGGATACTTGCCGCAAGCCGCCTCCAAGCCTACTTTTTCTAGGAACTCACGCGACTTTTGCACATGCTGCCGCCGCAACTGCCGCCACTTGGGAAACATGAATGTACGATACGGGAGCGACGTCTGATCCAGTTTCAATCCGAACGCCACATTCCGTTCAGCGGTTAAAAAGTCGTACAAACTGTAGTGCTGAAAAACAATCCCCACATCTCGCGAAGGTGAACGAATCGGTTTACCACCAACCACAATCCGTCCCTCGGAAGGAGTCTGCGTGCCCAGAATTGCTTTTAGGAGAGTGCTCTTGCCACAACCGCTCGGTCCCACCAGCGCCACGATCTGACCAGCCGTAATCCGCAGGTCAATATGATTTAGCACACGCAGATCCCCAAACCAGTGGGAAACGTCATCTACGTGCAAAGCTGTCTCGTCCGACATCATGCGTCTTCAAGTTAAGGTGTAAGGTGTAAGGTGTGTCTACTTCACCATCGCGTGTAACAATCCCAATCGCCAGGGAATATCGCCATAGCCGCCGCGCTGATACTCGTCGTCGTTGACACCTTGAAATAGCAGCTGCCAGTTCTCAGCATCGACTTCCAAGTGTTCGTCATAGCCAGTTCGAATGAATTCGCCGTGGCTGTACGATGTGGCCCACGATTCACTTTGGTTCACGACATTCAGCGTGGATACGAATGGATTTTCGCGCGAGGCTGCAAGTGGCGACCAGGGACCAGCTAGCGTTTCGGCCACGTAGAGTTTAAAGTAGCGTCGCTTGTTGGCTTGTGCTTCGATAACCGTTGCGTATTTCTGTTGACCGCGAATCTTGTAGGTGTGACTCGCTTCGAATATATCCGCTTGCAGCGCGATGACGGGATCAGTCCAACCCGCATCCGGAAATTGCGCGATAGCAGTTTGAGCACGCCACATTTGCCCATTATTGGTAGTAAAGAACAGATGTGCATGCGTCTGGTCACAAATCACCCAGTAATCAAGACCTGCCTTCATGCCATCTTTGACAACGAATAGCGGCTCAGGCAATGACCATTCCTGCGGTCGATCGATGGCGCTATTGGTGGAAAAACAGGGGCCGTATTTGAGGCCGCGGGTGGCATCTTCTGCTTGATATATCAAATACCATTTTTCTTGCGGCTCAAAATAGAAAATCTGTGGCGCGCCATGGTACCCAAGCGTCAAATCCAAGACGCTCCAGTTGGCTTGAGGAGCATCCGACCATTCTTTGAATTTCAAATAGCCGATGCGGATGCGCCCATCGCCGGTCTTAGCCTTGCGCAGCGTACAAAACAGGTGCCAATGACCGGCGTGCTGAACTAGGCTGGGATCTTTGACGGATACCCAAGGATGCTCGCTAGATTCTGGCAATCGAGCCGGATCAACTTGCAGCAACGGATCACTCACGCGCCACGAGAATTCGCCCGATTCCAGCGGTGGCTGCGCATAACTCAATTGCCCACACGTCACCACGATCAACAAGTACAACATCTTTCTGGCTTGCGTCATTTAAAAAGTAATCGTTCGTAAGCTGTTGGTTGACTGTAAGATGTCGTGGCGGGCGTAAATCAACTGGACCAATCGTAGGATTGCTGCCGACGGAAGCCTTTGAGATGTAATGTGCCGTTGGATTCGATTTCGAGGAGGGAGTATCCATTATGTTCTGTGCCGGAGCCCTCGACCATCGCAACCAGCGTGGCGTAATGGATGCCGCCGATTTCTTGATATTCGTTTTGATGGCTATGCCCTTGGAATACCGCCAGGACTTGGCCCGAAGCCTCTAAGATCTTGCGCACGTGGGCATTGTTCTTGACGCTATGATTCTTGCTTTCGTCCAAACGCTGGTGCGCAAAGACGATCACGGGTTTCCTGTTTTCCTTAAGGTCGCCGGCTAACCACTCGAGTTCCTCTGACGGCAAGTTCGCATCGGTCCAATGTGAGTTCTTGCGTCCGTATGGCGTGCCGTCGCTGCGAAAACAAGCGTCCAACACGATAAAGTGAATGCCCTGTCGATCGAAAGCGTAGAACGACTCGCGTTGCTCCACACCGCCCAGGAATTCGTCTTTTTTAAGCGTATCCACACAGTGGTTGCCCAGCACATAATGCCGATCTTTGCAAATCGCTGAGAATCGCGAGTTGATCGTCTTCAGATAGGACAATTCTACGTCCACGGAGTCGGCCGCGTCGATTAGGTCGCCAAGCTCCACCAAGAACGCGGGCTGGTCGCGTGTAAATTGCTCAGCCGCTATATCGAGTTTGGCGAGCGTTTCTCGATAATGCCGGGTCCCCGCCGGTGCTTTGTCTGCGTAGTGTAGGTCGGTAATGATCCCAACTCGAAATGGAGACACCCGATCTTCGTTAGCTACCGTGGCCGTAGACAGCGAAGCGGCCGCCAAGGCGAGTGTACCGTTCTGCAGAAATGCTCTGCGGCCTAACAGCTCTATTCTTTGATCGCCAAGCACTATTCTCTCCCGGCCAGTTCAGCGTGGCCTCTGGCTGCATATTTCTTTATCGCAACAATGGACGACGGCAATGAGATCGTTTCGACATCAATTGGCGAACCCCGGTGACGGCAACACCTCTCCATATTGCCGACTCAATCGCCAAACCAAGGGCAAAGCCAACGACGCGCCCGCAATAACAGCCAGTCAAAGAGCAATCCGGACAAGCCCAATATCGCTAGATAAATATAAACCACATTCATGTTCACCAACCGTGATTGTTGGCGAATCGTATAGCCGAAGCCCTCGCTGGCGAACAACATCTCAGCCGCGATCAGAAAAACCATGGCCGGTCCGATATGCAGCCGGATATTCTCAAAAATGCGTGGTAGCACTTGCCGCCATATCACTTCGACAATCACTTCAAATTCCGACGCACCCAGCGTGTAAGCCTTGTCGATCAAATCGGCGGCCACGTCCTTTTTTACGGCTTGGAAAATCGACTGCACCATCGTGAAAAACACACCAAACCCAACGAGCGCAACGTACAACTCCAGACGCATGTTGAAGAGCACCATGTATACCGCCAACATGGCCGTAGGCGGAATCTTGGCCATGAACGTAATCGTGGGACTAAAGAAAGCTTCGACGGCTGGATATGCGCCCATCGCGATACCAATCACAATAGAACACACGGTACCGGCCGCCAATCCCAAGAACAGTCGCCAGTAGGTCACACGAACATCGGTAACCAACCAACTCGGACGCGGTTTTTTCTCACTTCCGCGCGTCTGGGTGATCTCCGAAAATCCTTCCGAAATACCTTGGATTCCCGGAAGCACGGTCTGTGACGGGTTGATGCGCGTTTGGCGCACGGCCAGCAGCGCATAGACGGCCAACGCTAGGGCAAGGCCGCCTGCGGCAAGTGCAATATAAAGCCAAGTTGGGATCGGCTGTCGAATCATCGTGTCTGCCTGTGGCGACTATGGCTGGGCAGCGCCAGAACCGCTGGATTCGACCATTTCGCTGATAAACTGAGTAGTGAAATTCAATTGAGCGTCTGGCTGATTGAAACCGAACGAGGGCTTGGAAGACGCCATGTCGTGCGTCACCAAGAATTCCGCCACAGCCGGCATAGTCTCTGCTTGGAATTTCTTGTCCTCTAAGAGCGCTAACCCTTTAGCCGGAGTATTATAAAATCGAGTCTGCTTGACGACTTCCTGCATGTCTGCCAATTCAAGCTGACTGAACTTAGCGCCCAGCGCAACCAAAGTCTTATCGCGAGTATCCGCAGCGTCGATCAATTGGTTGACCGAATAAAACGCATCCAAAACCGCTTTGGCAAATCGATCGCCGCCATCGCGTGCAAGTGAATCTTTGCCGATCGCCACCATGTCGATGATCTCTTCAGGAATCGCTGTCGAATCGAAGAGTGCTTTGGAACCTTCGCGCTTGCGCAGCGTCTGCATCACAAATGGATTCCAGACCATGATCGATTGGATATCGGCATTGCCGGTCTGCATGGCAGTCGCCGCCGTGCCGGGATCCATATTCACAAACGGATAATCGGCGGGAACTTTGCCGTTAATCTCCAGCACACGTTCAAAACAGTATTGCGAGACGGACTTTTCCAAGCCGTGCGTCGATACCCCGGCGAGTCCATCCAGATTCTCGATGCCGACTGTAATACAGGCATCGGCTCCGTCGCTAGTCGAAGTCGGCAAAATGCAGACTGCCGGTCTGGACACACTCGGTGCCAAGATATCCATGTTGGTAATACAAACAGCATCAGCTGTGTTACTCGCGTACTGGCCGATACACGTGTCATAGTCTGCCAAGTTGAGAACGATATCTACATTCCAACGCTCTTCGATCTCACCCATGCCACCTTCGGTGCCATCGAGCAGCCCCTCTTGCTCTGCGACACCGAATACAGACCAACTTGGGTATTCGCTCCAGGCAAGCGAAAAAGTGGGCGCTGCGGCACCTGCTGAACTACCACCGTCACCGCCACCTGCTGCACCACCATTTTTCTTGCCAGTGCAACCCAGCGCAGCAACCAGCGCTAGTCCAGTCGCTGCTAGTCCGGTCGCTACGAGCGTGTTCCTGAAGATCAATCGCTTCATGGTAATTCCTCCTGTTGAGTACGTTTCTGTTATCGTCTTGACTGCTACCGCCTCGACGCCTCTCGCCCCAATCCTGAACCTCAGGCGCTAGCCTCAGGCCCATGTGAACCTCAGGCGCTAGCCGTGGGCCCATGTGAACCTCAGGCGCTAGCCGTGGGCCCATGTGAACCTCAGGCGCTAGCCGTGGGCCCATGTGAACCTCAGGCGCTAGCCGTGGGCCCACGTGAACCTCAGGCGCTAGCCGTGGGCCCATGTGAACCTCAGGCGCTAGCCGTGGGCCCACGTGAACCTCAGGCCCATGTGCCGTGGGCGCTCAAGGCCGACCCCAAAGAGCCCACGGCTAGCGCCTAAGGTTCACTACAGAGCGGCTGTTAGGCCTCAGGGATCTGGGTATCTTGTTGTTGAACGGGTTCTGCGGATTCTTTCTTTGACAGTCCGATTAGGGCGTCAAATTCATCATCGGCTTCACTGGTTTGCGCGTATTCCATGAATTCAGCTTCGGCACGTTTGGTATCCATTCCAGCCAACTCGCGACTAATACGAGCGCTGGCATGAGCTTTTCCTCGCAGTTCGCGCAATTCACGCAATTCTTCACTGGTACGGTCATTGGAGAGCCCCGTCATCATATCGGCAATTTGCTTTTCTTCAGAAGCCGAAAGGACATCCGCCACCGCATCGTGTTTTTCTTCCTTGAGCTTGTCCAAGTCACGCATCAAAGCTTGAATTTGCGTCTTATGTCCACTGACATTTGCGACCAGTTGCTTTAGGTCCTCATCAATTTCCGTAGCTCGCTGCTGCTTTTCAGCAAGCGTACTGGAGAAATCCTTAAAAGCACCTTGGCATTTGATGTAATCTGGATCGCCCTTCACGGCATTGACATCGCCGTTATATTTTTCGACCAAGCTCTTGGCCTTCGCTGCTGCACCGGCGCGCAGTTTTTCCAGCTTCGTAATCTCGTCAGTAACGGTTCGCAATTTTTCCTTCTTGGATTCCTCTTGAGCGATCATTGCGCTGACGGCGTCTTTGTATTGATTGAGACGATTCCGCTTCTCCTCAATAACGCGATCATAGTTTGCTGAAATCACGCCTGGATTCATGCGCAGGGTTTCACTAGCTTTGGAAACGCGGAAGGTCATCAGATACCAGACCGCGCGAAAATACTTACCAACAGCTTTGAACATGTGAGCTTCCTCATTAACTCTCGGGGACGTGACTTGACGCAACGAAGCGGCGCATGACTTGGTGACTTTTTCGGTCCGCAGCTACTACGGCTTTTCGTTACGCTCTATTCTTTTTCTGATCGTTCGAATCCAGCGGTTGGATTCTCAATTTCGCGCATTCGCTCTTCCGTTCGTTGGGCGATGCGCATGGTGGCTTCCAGTTCTTCGCGCATCGCGGCCAAATCCGGCTTACCCTCTGACTTGACCAACTTATGGAATTGCTCGACGGTCGTTTGCAGTTTCTCTACGGTTTGGTCAATTTCGGTTAGGACTTGCTCCCGGCTTTCCAGTATTTTATCCCGCGCCTGTCCCACCAAGTTTTCGGACAGTTCCCACAATTGGTAAGACTGTCGCAACTGGTCAACGGCTGCCCCAAATACTAGGCCAACTTGCTCACGAACTCGGGCGCTCCTAAATTGTACACCAGGCTGATGTGCGGCTTTTTCAAAATCGCTGCGCAATGATCTTAGCAAAGTCAGATAGTCTTGTGTGCGGTGATCGCGGTCGGTGCGTAGTTGTCGAGCCAATTGATCGAGGGCCAGATTCTCGTCGCGCAGTTTCTTGTCCAATTCGGCCTGCATGGCGGCTTCGGTAATGGACTCCACCTTAAAAATCATACGAGTGAGCATCCATCCCACTCCGCCCAAAATGCCAACGACAGCCGCCCCAGATAGGTAGGCGCTGCCGCCACTGGCCCAGGAGAGCATGGCAGCACTAATCCCCCCAACAATCGGCAGGACGACGCTGGGGGCAAAGAACAATTCAGAGATGACTTTTCGCTTGACCGAGTCCACGTGAGTTTTTCGAGGCTAATGTGCCCTAGGCTCTGCCCCAATTCGACATATCAGGTTGACATAACGGAGGGCTCGCGGTCCAACCGCTTCTTCTAGCCCTAGTTTTCAATTGGAACAATGCACTAATGTTCAATATGCCGGCTGACCGAGGACGAAGGTAACCGACATATCCCCGGACAATTCGCCTTCGATGGCGCGAATTCGCTCGTCCGCCACGCCAGCCGTCTGCAGGTATTGTAGAGCAGCATCCGCTCTTTGTTTAGCCAGCCTACGATTGGCCGTCGCGTCGCCAATCGCGCCCGCGTTGCCGCGTATCATTACGTAATATTGAGGCCAACTTTTCAGCTTTTCAACCAACTCATCCAGCACGCTTTGGCTGCGGCCCGTCAATTTCGCCGTACCGCGGGCGAATACCAGCGGCGGTACCGACAACGTCCCAACGGGTGTAAGCTGCTCCCATTGCTGATCGCTCAGCCGCCGCAACTCAACATCGCCGCGTACTGACTCCGGTGCCGTGCCCGGATGAAAACCTGCCGTTTGCAGTTGACTCAGCACTTGCTCGTAGAAGATCTTTCGCGAATCACCACCCGTTGGGTCGTTCTCCAGGCCTTTTGTTTCTAGCAGGACGCGTTTGATGCGGTCGATCAGATCTTCGATCAAAGGCACATTGGCACTTTGCAAACCAAAATGAGCCATATTCTCTTGAGTATTCTTCCACAAAATGCCGCTAACCAACTTCTGTGCCTGCTCAGGCGTTATGTTTGAGCCAGCCTCATTGGCGTCACGACGGACCAACTCGGCCAGTTTCTGATCGTCGGCAAATGCGTAACGCGCCCGAAAGTAGCTCTCAACAACCTGTCGCACCACGTCTTGGTTCTTGATCAAGTAATCGCGACTGACCACGAGGGCGTCAACGATATAACCACTTTGGCTTGACGTATCGATCAACACGTGCATTTGATCGTTGACGAGCAATTCGCTAACGACAGGCTCCCATGTCACAAAGACTTCGTTTCCTTGCGGCGTAGCCGCTTTGTAGCGTGCAATGACTTCGCGTTCAGTGCTCACCGGCGCGATCGCGCTAGCGTGCACGGCGTCCAATTGAAAATCATGCAGCAGAACTCGCACCAGAGTCTCGCTTGGCGAATCACCGACCAAGACGAACTTGGTATCAGCGGAATTGAGCGAATCGACCGTTGGAAACTTGGATTTGTACGCCACCAGGGCATCCGCCCCTCGCGTTTCATCGATGATAGCGACAATCGTTGCTGGCAAACTGCCCGCAGCCTGGCTAGCCCGGAGCAACGCATCGATCGGAAAGGCCGCCATTTGCAATTCACCAGCCGCAAGTCCAGATAATCGCTTTTGGTAGTCAGCCCCATCGTCAATCAAATCCAGTTTGATGCCGCGTGTCCGCAACTGCTGATTCATTTCGTCAGAACGGAGAATTGCGTAGCCTGAGAAGGCATCGAGCCCCAATCGCACGCGGGCTTGATACTGTGAACTGCCGCTGGTCGCGTCGATGACTTCTTCTTGCTCGGCATGCTCCTTTTCCTCAGCAGTCGGTACGTACCATAAGCGATAGGTCAGTACTCCGATTGCAAGAATGCCCAGCCAAACCAGCGATACCAAAACTAGCTTGCCCTTGCTCACCCTAGCCTTCTTTCGATGTTGTTGATAAAAATCAGCGGCGGCGTTGCTTGCGGCTACCCGCCAAAACCACGACTAGTATAGCAAGTCCGAAGAACACGCCAAAACAACACATCATGCTCCCGAGAAGTGCATCAAAGATGGAGTTGTTCGGCTGGCTACCACCGCTGCTGTTAATCGTTCTCGTAAACGATGGCGTGGCTGCTCGATATTCTGCGGCCTCCTGTAGCGGCTCGTTGCGGACAGCGGTTAGGGCTCGCAACGCTTCTTCCGCGAATCCGTCGGGCAAGCTGGCTAGCAGTTCAAAGTCTTCTTCCGCATTTTGGTCGTCAGCTGATGTCTCGGCAAAGACTTCCCCAATCGCCCGTTCCAGCGCGGCATCGTCAGCAGCGCTGCGATAGGAATGCGCTCGAGTTGCCAGTGTGTGCTGTGATTTCATATCGACCCCAATCACATCCGTCACGATACCACGAGCCATGACCTGCGGAAGATAAGCGTCGACCAGCTCTGGATCATTGGCCTCTCCGTCGGTAACAATCAGGAGTCGAAACGTAGCGTAGGGCCGTGCGCTACGTGCTTCCAATAACGCGTCCGCTCCCATTCGCAAAGCGGCTCCCAGTGGCGTGCCGCCAACGGGTCGAATCCGCTCGATATTCGCTTCCCACTGCGTGGATGCCCCCTCTCCTAGTGGCACAATCCAGGTATCCCCGTTCACTTCAGTGTTCAGCGCTAGAACGCCGACTTGCGTATCCTCTGGTAAATCGCCCAGCACGCGCAACAGCGCCGACTTGGCCACATCCATACGCTTCATACGACCATTGGAAGTTCGCATTTTCTCAGCCATCGAACCCGAGTCATCCAAGACGACCACCACAGTTTGTTCAGCTCGCATGATCTGTGGCGAAACCGACCAGAAAACAACTCCGAATAGCAACAGTGTAATATTTCGCATGGCACTTAACCTTCAAGTTAGTCGTCACCCTCCCGCTGCGCGCACGGACTACTGCAAGCGAGAGGGCTCTCTGACAGAGTGACTACTAGCGCAACGCACTTCGCGTCAGGGCGATCACAGGTGCACAAGGCAGCCTAAAAATTGAAATCGCTAGGCGCTATAGACTCGGCATCGACTTTCACGATACGGAATTCGACGCGCATATTTTCCTTGGCCTGCTCCATCGACGTCGGCTTCGGAATCACAGGTTCTGAGATTCCAACTCCCACGGGAATGATCTGTGACAAGTCCACGTTAGCACCAAGCTGCTTAGCGTAGGCCACGATAGCGTTTTTGACCTCGTCGGCCCGCAGCTTGGACAGACTGCGGGCGGCCTGCATGGTTACGGCTGGATCTTCTTTGCCGCCACTAAACGCGCCCGATTCAATCAATTCAACGATCTTGGGGGTATTCTCGACGTCCAATGGCTTGCCTTCGACGAAGTAGCGGTAATTGCCTTGCGTACCCGTTTGTCGAATTAGACCCTTGCTGATTCCGGCTCGCACCAGTTCCCCCAGCGCCTTGGTGGGATCCGAGTGTCCGCGGATAACGACTCGAGCGTTACCAAAAGTAGAAGCAGCTTTGAGAGCCCGTTGAAATTCAGCCCCGTAGCGATCCGCCGAAAAGCTTTGTTGATTAGGTTCAAAGTTGATGGAGAAACTAACGATAGTATTGGGATCCAGATTGTCACCCATGAAGAAGTCACCGCCTTCAGCAACTTCAAAACGTTCCGCGTTTTTCTCCGGCTGCTTGTATTCGACCCCAGCCAGCTTGGCTATTTCCTGGTAGTCCAGACCACTAGGATCAAAACCATTGCGAGCCTTGGCATACCCCCAACCGGTAGCGAGATCCAGAGCTTCCCCCATCTTGGCATTGAAGCCGCTGAGGTTACCCGAATCGTCAAAAAAAGCGATTTGTCCCGGCAAACCAACAAATGTGCAATCCAACAACAATCCGTGCGCATCAACTTCTAACGTCGGCAACACTTCGGTGCCAAAAATCTTTTGCGCCTGAGTTAGCAATTGCCGATACTCGTTGCTCATGCGCTGTGTTTCTTCAAAATTTCGACGCATTTTTACGACATCTTCAGCCGACTTGATATAGCCCGCAACAAACTTCTTTACCCAATCTTTATTCGCATCGTACCAGTCGCGACGGACGGCATACACGTCGGCAATCGATCGACTCATTTGCTGTGTGCTGTTAACAACGTGCGCTCCCTTGACCGTCCCTTCAGCGCCACTACCCACCTGATCGAAACCGCTGGTCAAACCAAATAGATCTGGAGTAATCACACAGCAAGCATCAATAGACGCGTCCGTCCGGAACTTTTCAGCCGCACCGCCGGGGCCAGTCAAGTCTTTGGTCCAAACGACCTCGACATCCGCTTTGGTAAGCTGGGCTGCGGCAAGCGAGTCGTACAGCAAACCGACGTGCGGTCCACCCTGCTGGCAAGCGATCTTCTTGCCTTTGAGATCATTGAGCGACTTGATATTCTCGCGTGCAACAATGTGGTCACCAGCACTCCAGGACAGCTGCATGATTACCACTGGCTTGGTACGTGGATCGGCCCCGATGACCCCACTGGCCTGCCCCAACATTCGATACGTACCGCGCAACATGGGTGTCTTGCCAGCCATATAGTCTTTGACTTGCCCGACAAAATCGTCGCCCGCTTTCAACTCGATATTTAGACCATGCGACTTGTAAATAGATCCATTCTGAGTCTTCAAATCTCCGTTGGCGTGGAACGTGGCAACATCACCGCCCCACGTAATGTACGGCACTTGTACCACGTCACTCTTGGCAACAGCCTTAATTGGCGTCTCGCCCACGAGCGTACGGAAGCTCTCCTGCGCTGAGGTCGCAACAGAACACAGGTAGAGCACCAAAACTGTAATCGTTGATAATACTTTTCTCACGACAACTATCTTTCAGTTAAAGCGTTGGCTTTTGGTTAAAGTGTAGTTTGTGTCAGTCTAGGCACTGAGTCAAATTCCCTCGCCGTCAAACCCCCTGCCGTCAAATTCCCTCGCGCAGGCGTTTTGTAGCCCACGCTCATGGTTGGTCAAGCATACTGTTACTCATTGGACTGGTACTTGTACTCGACACGCACGGTCGAGGTACAAGAGCCCGGTTCAACCACATGTTCCTGCCAGCGGCAGCGGATCGGTGGCGGGCGCTGCCGAAAAGACTCCCGACCCGATCTCACACTTCAGACAACGATGTCTTTAGCGAATCCCCTGTGCTTCTAAGAGGCTGATTTCTCGTTCCCATAGGGCGCGCTGTTCTTCGGTTACTTTGGGATCTGGCAATAAACTTCTTCTGGTACAGTTTACCAAGGCCTGTAGAGTCTGGTAGCGACGCGTCTGACCAATCGCGGGCTGGATGAAATCGGCAATGGACTCTTTCAGCTCCAACTCGGATTTTGGCGGAATGGCTTTGATCTGACTGCGCAGTGCTGCGAATCCCGCAGCAGAAAACTCGGCGGGCAGCCCTTCTTCATTGAGCCACTCTACCAAATTTTCGCCGGCTGCTCCCGCAGGCTTTAGCATCCATTTGATAAAGTCCACACGATCTTGGCCGGTGGGATCGAGCACGGGAATGATTAAATCTCCTACGCGTCCTGGCCGACGAATATCAGGTGACAACAAGTGGATGCGGGCCGTCATGAGCAACCAGATGACCTTACCGCGCAGCCTCGGATCGCTCATCATGCCCTGGATTTTGCCCGTCAAACGCCGCTCGGTTTCGTGCGCCCCTTCGCCAACTCCACCAAACTGTGTATCGGCTTCGTCGACAAAAATCACGACTTTCTCCAATGCTTCGAGCACGCGTTTCAAGCGCTCGAAAATCACGTCGGTTTGGCCAAACCATTGACTACGAATACTCTTGAGTACCAACACGGGCATATCTAGCTCGGCTGCAACGGCTTCGAAAATAAACGTCTTGCCACCACCGATTGGCCCCGCTACACCCGCGCCAGGCAATGCGCGATCACCTGATAGTCGCAAGCGTGGCAGCATGTACTCGGCAAGAAACTTCTTGAGATTGGTGGCCCCTACTACGTGCTCTAACGTATGCTCCGGCTTCTTAAATTCGACAACGTCTTCGCCCAATTGCGCCTGAATAAACTGCTCCACTTGCAGGACGACGTCCTCGCGCGAGACGGGGCGTTTGTTGTACGCTGCAGCCAGGAGCAATTGCCTCAGAGCGTGAATACTCAGCCCGGCGGTTGCTTCAGCGAGCGAATCGGTCGATTCGGTCGCCGCAGGGTCCTGCGCATCTTCCGCATCCGCGGGCACGGGAATGGTCGCTGCTTGCGGCTGATGACGGTGCCAAAGTAGGAAATGTTTCCGCGTTTCCGTGTCAGGTGCGGGCGCATTGACACTCAAGACTTGCGGTAAACGCGAGACACGTGGGTGAATCTGACTGCGTGATTCAGCGATTAGACACACGGTATCTTTGCCGGCAAAAAACTCTGGATCACTGAACCAGTCGGTAACGATGGCCACTCGCCGCAACTGCGTGTCATTCATACGCGCCACGTCGCCGTCACCTGCGGGTAGCAACATATCCGCCGCTTCGATAAAAATCAGCAAATTTTCACGCAGCGCCGCTCGCGAACAAATCGCCAATTGCCGTAGAAACTCGAGTGCTTGTGTGGCATTGCCAATGGCATCGCGCAGGTATTGATCAAACTCGCGTCGCCGCAAGTCGATGGCCGCGCTTTCGGTCCCCATGTCTCGAATCGCTAATTTGTTGACGTCGACGCCTGTCTTCCAGGCGGCCCACGCCTCGCGCAGCTTTGCTCGATCGTCCTCGTGTAGACGCACTGGTCCGTTCAACTCGTAAACGACCTGAATCATTCCTCCAACGCGAGTCTTTTTTAGTAGAAACGGTACGATCGGGACGTAGCTCTCACCATCAAAAAAGAGATCGTTGACGTTTCCCGTAAGGATAATGGAGCGAGCTTGCCCCGAATTAACAATTCGCGCAAGTTGTCCAAAAAATTCATAGGTGGGAGGCGCGGCCAAAGTAATGGTTAGGCTGGTTGGGCTCATTGGGCTTATCTTGCAAGTCAAAATCCAAGAGATCTAGCACGGCACTTTTGCCGCACTAGTCTAGACATTCTGACGCATGCGCTCGCCCACGAATAGAGTAGTGATGCTTGGAAATCTACATGCTGACCGCCTCTTTCCAAGCTGGATCGTAGTCGCGTTGCCACAGCTTCTGCTGCTCTGGGTTATCTTGAATGTGACCGTTGGCCGGATCGCAATTCACCGTTTGCCCTGTGCGATAAGCGATATTCCCCAAGTGGCACAGCAGAGTACTCTTGTGCCCCTCGGTGATAGGCTGGTTCAATTTCGTGGGGTCGTTGGCGCGTATGCAGTCGACGAAATTCTGTAAGTGTTCAACTTGACCGCTCGTCGTCCCCGCGACTTCTTCCACCATTTTGTCACTGCGATCATAGACGCGATGCGTACCTTCAGAATCCAATTCCAGGGAGCCATCTTCACCGTAAAACGCGCAAAAGAAATCGACACCATGCTTATTGCAAGAGAGTGCTTCCCAGGACACTTGTTTGTTGCCTTCGAATTCAAAGCAAGCGGTTTGCGTGTCGGGCGTCTCTTGGTCATCATCAAACCAATATCGACCACCAGAACTGACGGTTCGAGTTAGGTAGTCGGCCTGCAGTCCCCAACGACAGAGATCCAAACCATGGACACCATTGTTCGCCAGCTCACCACCCCCCCAGTGCCAGAACCAGTGCCAGTTATAGTGCATGATATTGCTGCGATACTTGACGCGCGGCGCAGGGCCTTGCCAAAGTTCAAAGTCGAATCGTTCCGGCGGATCGGTTTCAACGCCCTTACCCAAAGTGGGGCGCAGGTTGTTGTAGTAGCAGCGTGACAAATGCACCTTGCCAATCGCCCCCGCATGTAACTTCTTGATTGCCGCTTGAATTCCAGGTGCGCTGCGACGTTGGGTACCCATCTGCACACAGCGTTTGAACTGCTCGGCGGCGGCGATCATCCATTCGCCTTCTTGCGGATTATGACTGCACGGTTTCTCCACATAGACATGTTTGCCAGCTTTACACGCCATGATCGTGGCCGGGCCGTGCCAGTGATTTGGCGCAGCACAAACGAGCGCATCCAACTTAGGATCGTCCAGCATTTCGCGGAAATCTGCCACTGCCTGCGGCGTCTTGGACGTCTTCTCCGTAAACTGCTTGACAGCGCTGTCCCGCCGCTGACTGTCAATGTCGCACAGATAAGCGACTTCGACGCCACTCTGCTTGGCCAGATCTAACGCGAGCGATTGCCCGCGACTCAGTCCCATCACACCCACACGAACCAAATCGTCAACGTTCTTTTCTTGCGCCTGAGTGGAAGTGTGTAGAGCTGGCAGGGCAGTTAAAGCACCTGCAAGCATAAATTCGCGGCGAGGCAACATCGGTAAGGACTCCAAGCTGAAGGGGGAATATCAAGGTGGGAAATAGTCGCAGTGGTTGGCAGGGGCACGCCTACATCCTCCGTTCTAACGCATCGCCACAGGCTTCGCAACTTTTGCAAGCAAAAAACGACCTGGACACCCACTCGCCACTCGCTGTAAAGTCGGTCTACGTCAACCCAGAGACCTTCGCAGGTTACCAGAAACCGTCAAACAATCGCGAGCTTCAATACACACCCGTCACGTTGTGGGAATTCATGTCCAACGCATAGGTCTACCGATAAATACTACAAACAGAAACTGGGAATACAAATGAACAATATGAACTTTTTTGGTTGGATTCGGGACGGCGTGCGGCAGTCAGTACTGCTCGGCGTCAGCGATGCCGTCGAGCAATTGGGAACACCGCCTCAGGGCGAAGAAATCAACACGAACCTGGCAGGCTTATTGCGCTCTCACGGAAGCAACCATACCGACCAACCCAAGATCGCCAGCGCTGCTGGTGGCTCCCCGAAAGGTCGCAAGCGATTGGGAAAGTCCCTCAAAGATATTGGCCCCGAAGTCAAGACTTAAACTGGAGCCCACTCACGCGTCGGGTAGCGATGCGCCAGGTAGACTGTCGGTAAAACGGACTTCGACTCGGCATCCTTGACCGGGACGCCCTTCGATCTGGAAGTTTGCACCGATCAACGTCGCGCGGTGGCGCATACTGGACAGACCAAAGTGCCCGCACTCGCTCTCCAATTCAAGCCCTTCGCTGCCCACCCCATCGTCGGAAATCACCAGCCGCAATTCTGCATCAACTCGATCAGTAGTAACAACGATTTCCGCCGGACCGGCATGCTGAACGGCGTTGCGAGTCGCCTGCTCAGCAATCCGCAATAGATTCCATTGCGTCGCAGGCGCAAGGTCTGGCCAAGGCGGACTTGCTTCGCAGAACGATATGGACTGCCTGTTTTGCTCCGCCAGTGGTTGCAATCGTTTGGTAAACTCGCGAATGAGCGTGGCCAGGCTAGGTGGTGTTTCCGTTTGCTCTTCTAAGAATCCGACTAACTCACGTCCTTCTTCAATCGCCAGTTCTGCATAGCGCATGATGCGACTGAGCCGCTTAAGCATTTTCGGATCATCGCATTTTGCGAGCGACACCTCCAACTCCATGCGGGCCGCCAAAATCCACTGCAGCAGTCCGTCGTGCAGTTCGTAGCCAAGCCACTTTGGCGTGTGCGATTGCTCGATCATGGAGCGTTTCCCAATCTATCCTTGTCGTAATCCGACGCGTTAACGTCGGAGCTTGATGTATGAAACGTTGGACTCTAATTCCAGAGTGAGTAGATTCTAGGTATCTGTTCACAATTTGTCGGCTTATGTAACAGGGTCGGAAGTCGTTTCAGCCTAAATCGCTTGACCCATTAGCAACCACACGGTCCTATCAGCGTTAACTCATCGGTGGCGGCGCTGCTGAAAAGACTCCCGACCCTTTCCTTTCGACGTCAAGTTCGCGGGGGGCTATAAATCAAAAGCATCCAGTTCGTCGACAAGCTGATCAAGCTGCTGCCACTGTTCGTCATCTTCATCAGGTTCCACTGGGGGGCGCTGATCAGCGTTCGTAGGATCTGCTTGTCGCGGAACCGCAGGTGGAACCTTGGAAGTTGCTGCGATGGCTGGCGAGGAATTTGAACTGGATTCTGGAACAGTAGGTTTCGAAACCATCGATTTTGAACCCATGGGGGACATGATCGGCAATGTCAAAGCGATATCAACGGTCTTGACCGCGCGATCACGCTGTAGTTCTTCGAGTTGTTTGAGGATCTGCGACCCTGCATCAGATCCAATCAATTGAAAGAAATACACTCTCGGCTTGCGCGAGGCATCTCCGTTGGTTACCGCTTGCCCCGGTCGAGCGACCGTCCCGGCCAAACCAAGTCGCTGCCAGTGCTCGATAACCTGCTGCTCGTCCAGCCAGGAAACGAAACCAAAATTATGGTTGAAACCACTAAGACAGAGGAAGTCCGTACTGTCCGCCTGGATCGTTTCGATCGGCCCAATCAACGTTGCATCCAGCCCAGGAGTCATCATCAATTCGGCAACCAGCGTCTCTTCAATATCCGCCTGACTACTGTTGCGAGTAGCAGATTGCGAAACAATTACTGTCAAACGTGCGGCCACAGAGCATAACCAAGTAAAAGTGCCTAGTGCTTCATCCAAACCAATAACTGAGTGGAACCTCTCCCACTAACTCACACTGTGCATGCAAACCGCTAGTTTGACAAGCGTTGATTGCGCAAGTCTGCATCAAAAACCAAGTCTGCATCATAAACATCGTATAGACGCATCAAGACTTCCCGCATGTTTCCACGTTCCTGGTCGAGCAGTTCTTCCAATCGCCGTTCGTCCAGCAAGTCCGGAGGTGGTTCGCCACCAGTAGCATTAAACGCAGCTTGCACGATCTGACGTGCCAAATCCGTGTTGACCGAAGTTTGACAAAGTGTCGGCAATCCGACCGAGCGATGAGCGGTAACCAACAACCCGATGCCCACGGCCCGAGTCCTGGCAATCAGCAGCCACTGAGCGACACGATGCAACTGCTCAAATCCATCGATGACCAGCAGTTCGCAGGCCTCCCACTGGTAGCGGCAATTCCACAACTGCCGATTCACTCTCCCGGGCCTTGCGGTCACCCAATAGGTCGACGGAGGATCGTGGCTGAGTAGGTGCCTGAGCAGCGTTGATTTACCAGTTCCATGCGGTCCGATCAGTGCAGCACGGTGCTGCAACTGGCGCAGTCGTTGTTGTAAGGCCTCCAAGCTGGACGCGTGGCTACCGAGCCAGGGTAATTGTCCTGGTTTGACATAGCTCGTAGCGAACGGATTCACCCGCAAATTACGCTTGATACAGTCGCTGCGCATGGATATAAGCTTCGACGGCAGGATGAATTTGGTAGCGGATCGAACGTCCGTCAACCAATCGCTGGCGGATATCGCTGGAGCTAAATTCGATCTGAGGGATGGGCACGAGGTGTTTCTGGAGTTCTTCCGCTGGCGTGGATAAACCGTCGGGCAAATAGGCCGCAAGCTTGGTCAGGTCCGGTGCGGCTTGGCCACCCCGCGCCACTACGGCGACAAATGCCAATTCGCAGATTCGCTGCGGCTCGCGCCAGGTGTGCAAATCCTCCAGCGAGTCGTTCCCCATGACAAATACCAAGTCCGCCTCGGGCATTCTGCTTCGGAATTCAGCTAATGTGTCCACGGTGTAAGAAGTCCCGCCGCGCTTCAGTTCGCAGTCGTCCCAGGCGAAAAAGGCGTTGCCTCCGATGGCCAGCCGAATCATTTCTAAACGGTGCTTGGCATCTGAAGTCCGCTGGTCTTGTTTGTGCGGAGCGATCGCCGCTGGCACAAAACGTACTTGATCTAGCTGTAGATATTCGCGCACCTGCTCGGCAATGAACAAGTGTCCGATGTGAATCGGATCAAATGTCCCGCCAAATAGGCCGATCCGCTGACGCGAGCCGCCATCCGTCATATAAATAATCTCCCAGTCTCGTATCGTACCCCAAGTCGCGTCATTATTATGTCCCGCGTTCTCGCGAGCCCGACGCGTCCCTTTGAAGCCCGCGTCTATGATTCCCCCAGCCGTAACTGCACTGTCGGCAAGCTACTAAGAGTTTTCGCACGCCTATGAGCCACCAGCCAGAGTTGTTTGCTACAGATGTTCCCCCTTGGGAGCTAGATGCACAAGGCGAGTGCCGGGCTGCCAAGGTCGTTTTTTCGGAAGCACCGCATGGTCCGCTGCACTACCGTGTCCCGGATGAACTGGTGGACGAGGTTCAACCAGGTGTGCGGCTGAAAGTGCCATTGGGGCGTGGCAACCGCGAAATGCTGGGCTATTGCATCGCCGTTGATACCATCCAGCAATCCCCTGACTCGCTCAAGCCGATCACGGAAGTCATCGACATCGAACCGCTGTGTACGCCGCGAATCCTGGAGTTGCTGCAGTGGATCAGTCGCTATTACATCGCGCCGCTCGGCCAAGTTTTCGAAGCGGCCGTGCCTGCCGGCGTACGCGCCTCGGCCGGCAGTCGACAACGCATGATGCTGTTCCCCACCGCAGCCTCGCTAGATGGGGAACGCATTGCAGCGCTGCCGCCAAAGCAAAAGGAGGTCCTGCAGCAATTGATCCAAGTGGGCGGAAGCCTAACGCTGGATCAGTTGCAAAAGCTGGCCACTTGTTCCTCAGCTCCCATTACTGCGCTCCGCCAGGCCGGCTTGATCGACGCGCGACACGAACGCGTTCTAGACGACTTGGGCGAACACATCCAACCGCCCAGCAAGCCGCCCTTGGCTCTCAGCGCCGATCAGCGCCAAGCGCTCAAGCAGATTCTCGACGCCTTGGACTCGCACAAACAACACACCATTCTCCTACATGGCATTACCGGCAGCGGCAAGACCGAAGTCTACATGCAGGCGATCCACGAAGTTATCTCCTATGGTCGCCAAGCAATTGTGCTGGTACCCGAAATCAGCCTGACTCCGCAAACGAAACAACGTTTTGTACAGCGCTTTGGACAAGTCGCCGTGCTGCACAGCCACATGAGTAATGTAGAACGCCATCACCAGTGGCGGAAGATTGCTGCGGGCCAGATGCCCGTGGTGATTGGCCCCCGCAGCGCGATCTTCGCTCCGCTGCCGCGACTAGGATTAATCATCCTGGACGAAGAACACGAGTCCTCGTTTAAACAGGATACAATTCCCCGATATCACGCCCGCGACGTAGCGTTGCATCGTTCCTATTTAGAGCAGATACCTCTCGTGTTGGGCTCCGCTACACCAAGCCTGGAAACTTGGAAGCGGGCCAACGATGGTGTTTACCGACTGGCGAACCTTCCACGACGCATTCACAATCGTCCCTTGCCGCAGGTCACCACGATCGATCTACGCCTGCAGAAACAATCGCCTAATCAAGGTGCCATCTCGCGGCAGTTGCATCAAGCGATCGACGAAACATTGACGCAAAAGGGGCAAGTCATTCTGTTGCTCAATCGTCGTGGTTTTGCCACTGCCATCCAGTGTCCAAAATGTGGACACGTCGAAGCTTGTCCCGATTGCGATTTGCCACTGACGCACCACCGCGACGGAGCCAAGGCTTGTTGTCACTACTGCGATTTCCAGATTCCCACTCCACCGGTTTGTTCGCAGTGCAAGTTCGATGGCATTCGCTTTAGCGGCCTAGGCACTCAACGCTTGGAAATCGAAGTTCAACGACGCTTTCCCAGTGCCCAAGTTGCACGAATGGACAGTGACACGATGCGCAAGCCTGGCAGCCATGAACGCGTACTCAACGATTTTCGGCAAGAAAAAATCCAAATCTTGCTCGGCACACAGATGATCGCCAAAGGCCTTGATTTTCCCAACGTGTTACTAGTGGGAGTCATCAATGCCGACACCGCCCTGCACTTTCCCGATTTCCGCGCCGCCGAAAAAACGTTTCAAATCGTTACGCAAGTGGCTGGACGAACCGGTCGCGGTGCCAAAGCAGGACATGTACTGGTGCAGACGTTTTCGCCTGAGCATCCTGCCATCGTTGCGGCTTCGAAACACGATTTCGCCGGATTCGCCCGCGATGAGTTGATAAAACGCGCACAGTTCGGCTATCCGCCCCACGGTTGCCTGGCACGAATCATTGTCCGCGGACCCAATATCACGGAAACGGAAGGATTTGCCGAATCGTTTGTCCGTCGCCTTCATTCCACCCGCGAGCTGCAAGGCATCGACTGCCGCATCCTCGGTCCCGCGCCTCCGCCACTTTCAAAGCTGCGCGGAAAATATCGATTCCACGCCATTTTGCAAACATCCGAGCCCGAACCACTCAATCGCTTGATCGTGAAAACCATCGCCGACATCAAACCACCCAAGGAGGTACAGTACGTCATCGATATCGATCCACTCGACACACTCTAAGCTTAAAAAACGCCCCCCGGGCCGGCCACGCGATGGCTCAGCAATTCAGCTCGCGGGGCGCATGTTCACCTCTCGGAGAGACGGGACTAGGTGCTGCTGCGCAGAATATCTAAGGCAGATTGAATGTCGGCAGCGATGGGACTCTCTAGCTCGAGAGGCTTGCCAGTGAGTGGGTGGGTGAATAAGATGCGACGCGCATGCAAGGCTTGGCGTTCGATCACAATATCGTCGTCGCCGGGCTCAGGTGGCAAGCATAACGCCATCCGTCGCCGCATTTCGCCACGAGTTATACGAGCATGGCCGGCGTAAAGGCGATCGCATAAGACCGGCGCGCCAACGTGATCCATATGCACGCGAATCTGATGGGTACGACCTGTCTTGGGTTCGACTTTGATTGCCGTAAAGCCCTTGAACCGTTCGAGCACCTCATAACGCGTTTCGGCAGCGCGACTTTCGGGATGATCGCGGCGAATGGCCATCTTATCTCGCTGGTAGGGATGCGGTCCAATGGGCTCTTGGATCACATCGCGATCAAACTCTAGCTTGCCGACCACAATGGCAAAGTACTCTTTCTCGATCGTCCGCTGCTCGAACTGCTCTGACAATTTCAAATGCACTGCATTGCTCTTGGCCACCAAAATGACGCCGCTGGTATCGCGGTCCAGGCGATGAATAATTCCGGGCCGCGTGGGACCACCCACATCACTCAGGTCCTTGAAACGATACGCCAAGGCGCTCGCCAGGGTACCGCTCCAGTTGCCTTTAGCGGGATGGACGACCATTCCAGCGGGCTTGTCAATCGCGATGAGTTCATCATCTTCGTAGATGACTTTGAGCGCGATATTTTCTGGTCGAGGTCCGTCGTCGGGCGGAGGAGGTAGCTGAAGAGCGATGTGCTGTCCAAAACGCACGCGAAAGCTGGGCTTGACGACGATGCCATCAACGGCTGCACCACCGTCTTGGACCACTTTGCGAAGAAAAACGCGGCTATAGGCGTCCAGCAACAGCGCTAGGACTGCATCGACCCGCTGGCCGTGTTCAGGTTCTGTTACGGTGTGTTCGAAAAGTTGTGTGATAGGTGCAGTCACAGAGGAATGGCGCAGTTAATCGGTTTCTAGGGTTGAGAACCGCTGGCGGGAGTCTCTGTGGTGGGTGCCTCTTCGGGAGCCGCAGCGGGCGACTCTGGAGCCGCTGCAGCCGGCGGCTCCAGCGTGATGTTTGGCGTGGCGTCCGCCGGGTTTCCGCTGCCCGTTGACGCTGCTCCACCATTTACATCTTGCGGCGATAACGGAGGTAGATCCACGGGATCCAGCGCGGGACCCGCTCCTAGCCCGCCCAGTGGATCAATCGGATCGAATTGCATGTCGCCTGGCGAAGTGGGCGGAGTAGACAAATTGCTGGGCAATTCGATCGGCGCGTCTGGCTTAGGATCGAGCTTGTCAAACCACATATAAAAGCTCTTGCCTGCATCCCCAGACACAAACGCCAAGCGATCTTCCGCCTGCGCCGACAGGGCCGTGAAACCAGTCTGGCTGGTGACCTGCTCATAATTGCTCGCCGCCTTGTCCAACTGCCCCAATGCCTCGTGGGCTTGCCCTAGCCCATAATGAGCCCGGCTCTTCAATTCAACTTGGTTCGATTTGCTGGCCATTTCAAACGATTCGATCGCTTGATTCAGCAACTTCTCGCCTTCGGCACGATTGCGATAGATGGCATCCACGCCTTTTCGCAGCAATTGTGTGCCCGCAGATTGATGCGCCCACGCGCTGGCTGGCGTATTGGGGTAGTCATCTGCCACGTCTGAAAAAGTCTCAGGATCTTCCGAGGCCAGATTGAAGTAGTAATCCGTCCACGCGGCAGCTGACTTCTGCTGAGAATTTGCTGCGTAGATTCCCCATCCAATCGAGCCCACGACAATGATAGCAATAGCACCCAGGATCAGTGGCATCATGGGTTGGGCAGCTTGTATGCCACCGCCCAAGCGATCCGCCAAAACGTTTCTTCTCCAGCTCGTGACGTCGCTCAACTTTTCGTCTATCTTCCTTGAATTCGGAAACCAGCACCACCTTGGTACGTGGGCCTTGGTATGGGGCCTGGTGCGGCGGAAGCAGGGCATTTTTGGCTCTCAGGGAATCGCTCAGTATACGACCGAAGCTAATTCTCCTCAATATCAGGCCTTTACCTGTATTATTTTTGGAGTGCTCCGGCTCGGCGGAGTTTTTCCTACCGATACTGAACCTTGCAGCCACTCTTCCACGCGGCCGCATGCTGAGCTACAGAATCAAACTCGGTATTAGAGCCACTCATACCAAAGCGGCGATGAATCGCCGCACTCCAAATACTACACTCCATGTTAATACGTCAACTTTTGATCAACCTGCCAGCCATCATCAAAGAATCACTGCAGACAATTGCACCTGGACGTTCGGAGGATGGGGGCTCCATGAGCGATATGAGGGCCCAATCGAGTAAGTGTGGATTCTGCAACCGAAATTGGTACGATCGTGCAGCTGACGGAACGTTGGACCGGAATTCAAGACAATGTAGCGATGGTGGCTATCGGATTTAGGGGTAAATGCCTAGTAACACCGCCTCTGAGGCGGATACGCGAGCCTGTAGGACGGGACTACCGACGCTGATCTGTGAATCGGTCCAACGCCAAGGAAGCCTGCTGGAATGTTCGGCGATTAAGCGTCCCAGCACTTGATTGCCCTGAGGATCTCCCCACAACACCAGATGGTAGTCTCGCATGTCTTGTGCTGTGACGTCTCGGTCGAGTTTAAGACGCAATTCGCCCCGCATGACCATCCTCCAACGCTGTTTAAAGTTTTCCAATTCGCATTGGACCCACTGTTCGACTTTCGGATGCGCGGCTGTGCCACTGGGTATCACCACCAAGAATGGATCGATAAAAGCGTCATCGATGGGCCCGGAAATGCCAGGGTGCTTTCGGAGCTCGTCAAACGCCTCGACGGCTACCCAAGCGTCGGAGGCTGTCTTCTGCAGGTGGTTCACACCCGCCGCTAGCTGAACCGTGGTTCCGTCCACGATGACGGAACCCCTCGGCGCGCCCCCTGCGTCCGAGTCGATCTTCAGCCGCTGAGCGTTTTTGGTTTCAACCGCCCACTGGCTGTTTGCACCGCGAGCGGCCTCGGCACGAGTATCGGCATACTGCTCGACTGCGCCATCGATTGTTAGCCAAGCGTGTTGAGCATAGCGCGGGTGTTTCGTTTGAATCGAGAACTTCGTCGGCGGCAAAATTTCGCGCTGAGCAACTGCGTTGGCCAGATGATCTAGGATTTGCTGGAGTGTCTCCGGATGATACTTGTGCCCCATGCCGGGACCAATCAAGTGCGTTAGTTGCCGCCCCTCGAGAAGAAAGGCTTCTTCCATGACGCGCGCCGCCTGAATCTGCTTATCGACTTCGCCGCTATAAGCGACGACTGGCAAATTAAACAGATTGCGAGTGTAGCCTGGGACATCGTAGATCCCCCACAACATCTGTTCGTATTTAGACGGATATTTGTCGGGTGTCAGACCTTGATAGCGAGCTGTTTCCGCGAACCCGGCACCTGGACTTGCGGCCACGAAACGCTCGGAGTAGTGCGCGGCTAAGTGCCAAACGCCGGCCCCTCCCATCGAAAAGCCCATCAATACGATGCGCCGCCGGTCAACTGGATAATGCTCGCAAGCAAAATCGATTGCCTCCATTACGTCCGTCTCGCCAGCCGACTTATATCCGACGCACTGTCTACCGAAGGGATGTACGACGATAGCTCCAGGCGGCACGATCTGTCCATCTTTGTCCAGCCGTTCACAGATGAAATGCAAGTCTGTCGATTTGTCTCCGCGCCCATGCAGCCAAACGTACAATGGCAGCGGCTGGCCAGCGGTTTGCCATCCTTCAGGGAGCACCATTCCGATTGGCTGGACCGAACCATCGACGCGTGAACGAAATCCACGCACTTGTCGACCACTACTACGCGTCCACGGAAGATCTCCAGTGGCGATGGCTGCCACGCGACTGCTGGCCAGATCCAACAAGCGATCAATCTTGGCAAAATCTTTAGGTTGGTAAAGTTCTTGAAACTCCACCGCATAGCGACACGCCTTGAGCAGAACGGCCACATCCGGCTCTACTGGTGCATCCAATTCCGTCGCTTTGCTTTCCAAATCTGCAATTCGCCGCAACCACTCACTGCGTTGGACGGTTGGAATGTCGATCCCAGCTGGCGGCAAACTACGCGGGATGGCAGAGCATGGTGTGGTTGAATCAGCTAACGGAGCCTGCGCCCCAACTGGTTTCGCACCATAGACGAATGCAATGCCGCCAACCAGGAAGAAAAACAAGCCGCAGCGAATGGCGTACTTTTTTGTCGGTATCATAGAGAGTTAGGTTTAGGTCAGAGGGTTAACGACGAATTAGAGTCATCCATGAAAGCACTCCGCGACTCCTGGGAAATTCATGACAAGACGCGATAAACGGACACCACCTATTTCGCCATTTCAGCTCAGCCCGCGAGTAACGTGCTTGCCAGTTGTACATGGTAGCGGTAACTGCGCGCTGGCGGTGCGCCAGTGGTTGCTGGAGCACCCGTGCGATTGTCTGGCGGTCGGCTTACCGGAGTCGTTTAAGCGTAGTGTACTCGAAGCAGTGGAACAGTTGCCCAAGCCCGCCATGGTCTTGCAGCGCTATTTGGAAGAATACGCGACCACCTGGACCCCCGGCCAAGAAACCGCTGAGGCTAACGAGCAAACCGCAAGCGATGCGTGGAGCTACGTACCGATCGACCCCTGCCAACCAGTCATCATGGCAATTCGCATGGCCCTCGGAGAGCACTGGCCCATCGAATTCTGTGACTTGGAGACCAACGCCTTCCAGCCGATCGCAGCGGTCATGCCAGACCCATATGCTCTAAGAACCGTTTCGTTAGAGCGTTTTGCCACCGCGATATTGCCAAGCATGACGCGACCATTTCAAGAGCAATCCCAGCAGCGCTTGCAGTATACGGCGTGGCGGCTGCGAGAATTGGAGAAGAAACACGCCCATATCGTGGTTGTCTGTTCGATCCTGGAATGGCCCTGGCTGCACGAAGCCTACCTGGAGCCACCCAGCGAACTTCCGCTACACGATTCCGTCGACCCCCCGACGGCACACGCGCTCAATCCCAATTCGCTCATTTTTCTCTTCGGTGAACTGCCCTATATCACCGGACTGTATGAGCACGCGCGAGCGGAATTGGAAGACGACGCGAACTTGGCCATTGATGGTGTCAAGCAACTCGTGATGTCCGCTCGCAGCAGCTACTTGCAAGACTTGGGCAAGCGTGCGCGGCGGATCACTCCTCTGCTACTTTCACAGTGCTTGAAGTACATTCGCAACCTAACTCTGCTCGAACACCGCATGTCACCCGACTTGTATACGATGGCCGTCGCCTCTCAGCAGATACTCGGCGACCAGTACGCTATCCACTTGATTGAAACGGCGCGCAACTATCCCTTCAGCGACGATCCCGGTCTACCGCACGTGACGCTAGGGATTGACCAAGCGCGATTGCCCGACGGCCATACGGTCAGCGTCGTCAGTCGCTTGCCAGGTCAACCAGTATCATGGCGTTCGCTCGAATTGCGCCGCAAGCCGATCAAGGCGGAGCTTGATAAGTGGTCGCGGCAGTGGAATCCATACTCGCAGTGCTCGTGGCCGCCAGAAGACACGCTGATCGAGAGTTTTCGCACGCGCGTGTTCGATCGCGCGCGAGCTTTAATCGGCGCGGACTTGGCGCGCAGTGAAAAGTTTTCCACAAGCATTAAAGACGGGATCGACATTCGTGAGACGCTGCGACATTGGTACGATGGCGATATCTATGTCAAAGTCATGCCACCGAGCGTCGGAACACTTGACTGTTGCGTCATGCTGTTTGACACCCCCGCCGATCCGCGCGAGTACGCGTGGCGTGCAACTTGGTTTGCCGAGCATAAAGAGGAATCCACGTTAGCCTTCTTTGCCACCGACTTCAGCAAAGAGATGGTTGGGCCTGGCATCGCGCTGGCCACCTACGGCGGCGCGATGTTTCTGTTTCCGCCCGTGGGTATTCCCGATATTTGGCAAGATCCTCGGTTGAACTTTGCAGAGGACTTGGAGGATCGGCTCATTGCCGGAGCATGCTTGCATGCTCGCGAACGACAAGTCGCTTTGCTCAGCCCCAAAGCTCCTGGGGCTCGGTGGCGGCACATCGCCAAACGCTTCCATCGTCAGCTGGTGCATATACCGCTTAGTCACTTTAACGATGCCCTGGTGCAACAACTGCGGATGGTCCATGTTCTCAACGGTCGCGAAGTACGCTCCTTCGCCGAACATTTCATCCGCAAAGCGTAGAATGCCAAGCGGTGCCCGACGATCCACAATGCTTGGTGCTTGACTCGGTCGGCGAACGGGTTGACAATTTGGTCTCATCTCACCATGTGACTTTTCGTCTCGACCAACGCGAGACCGCTGGAGCTTAAACGTGCAACACCTCGACCACCTCAAGAATTTGGTCATTATGGCCGCCGCCGATGGAAGCCTCAGTGAACAAGAAATCGCGCTGTTGGTCGATCGATGTTCCGCGTTGGGCCTCGAGGAAGAAGACTTAGAAAAAGCGATTGCCTTCGCGCTTGGCGGCGAAGCAAAACTCAAATTCCCAGTCGATCGCAACGAGCAAAACCAGATGCTGGCGGATCTCATGCGAATGATGGCCGCCGACGGCAAATTAACCGAAGTCGAAAAGCGTCTATTCGCCTTGGACGCCGCCAAGATGGGCATTGAAAAAGTTGAACTCGAAGCCATCATCGACCAGCTCGTTGGCCGCGACAAGTAAGTGTCGCCTTTCGCTCTGCGAAAGTCCATTGCGGATGCTCTGTTGCAACAGAAGGCTACGAGTTCATTCCAGACCTAGCGCTCCACGGTCAGCCTACATTCAAGCCGCATTGACGCTGCCCAACTGGAAGACTCCAATAAATCCTGAGCCTTGTCTCTAAACCAATGTAGAACGGTTGTCCTCAACCGTTTTAGTTGCTTGCATTTGAAATGTAGAACGGTTGTCCTCAACCGTTTTAGTTGCTTGCATTTGCAGCCCAAAACAATTGAGACAATTGTTCTACATTGGTTTAGATACAAAGCCTAGTCTGTTTGTGACATGGATTCTTAAGGAGATCGACTGATGGCAAGTGCAACCAAGACCAAGCGGGCGCGCGGTGCTAGATCGGCTACGAAAGCCAAAACGCAAGCCAGCGGGAGAAGCAAGCCTCCTAAGTCGACGTCTACGACGAATCCCTCCGAGCTTTCGCCCAAGGCAAAGGTCAATCCATTCCATCAACGCCTCGCGCGTTTGACTCACTACCAAGCCTGCCGGTTGCTGGGCGATTCCGGTAACAAGCTGATTGTGGCGGGCGGCAGGTTCGAGCTGGAGACCGAACGCGATGTCTATCTGGGCGGTGATCTATACCGCGTCCGCGTCGGCGACCCGGATCTCCCCAACGGGCTGGCCGTCGTGACGATCACACTCAACAGTGGTCGCAACAAGCAACTGCAGCTGAATTGTGACAGTTGCCAAACCTCATGTGAACACATGGGCGGAGCGCTGCATCACTTGCTGGATGCCAAGTCCACGATGGGTTTGGCTGCACCGCCGGACGAAACGGTCCCACTAGAGAACTTGACGGAAGCTGAATTGCTCAGCCGCGCCTTGGACGAACGCCAGCAGCGCGCCCGTGCAGAAAAAATGAATCTCCGCAGCACAAGCCCAGAAAAGCCATGGACGGATTATTTAGTCACCAGTTTTCAGTCGGGCAAAACCTATCGTGTCGCTCTACGCGGACGCGAAGCGGGAGTTTCATATTGCAGTTGCCCCGACTTTCGCACTAATCACCTGGGTACGTGTAAACACATCCTGCATACGCTGGCAAAAGTCGAAAAGAAATTCTCTGCAGCAAAACTAAAGAAGCCCTACATCCGCCAGAATTTATCGGTTCGCGTCAATTACATGCACCCGATCGGACTGATGTTCAACGTGCCGGATCAAGTCGACGCGAAAACCACGGAAATCGTTGGAGAAAGTGCAACGACGCCCATCGACTCGCAGGACATGATGCAGCGGATTGCCGCACTCGAACACGCCGGTTGTGACGTTCACGTATATCCAGATGCCGAAGAATGGATTCAGCGCGACCTCCTACAAGCCAGACTGTCGGAGCTCGCTGCCACCATTCGCAAAGACCCGCAAAATCATCCGCTGCGCAGCAAGTTGCTGAGCGTACAACTGCTTCCCTATCAAATGGATGGCATCGCCTTCGCTGTCGGGGCGGGTCGCGCGGTTCTGGCCGACGACATGGGATTGGGCAAAACGATTCAGGGCATTGGAGTCGCAGAACTTCTCGCGCGCGAGGTGGACATTCGCCGAGTCTTGGTCGTTTGCCCTGCCTCACTGAAGAGCCAGTGGCGCAACGAGATCGCCAAGTTCTCTGGACGCTCGTGCCAGTTGGTGATAGGCAAAGGCGACGAGCGCGCCACACAATACCAAGCCGACAAATTCTTTACGATTTGCAACTACGAACAAGTCATGCGCGATTTAGCGCCGATCGAAGCTGCGCATTGGGATCTGATCATCCTGGACGAAGGGCAACGCATCAAGAACTGGGAATCCAAGACCAGCCAAGTCATTCGTGCGCTGAGCAGTCAATTCGCACTCGTGCTGTCTGGCACGCCACTCGAAAACCGCTTGGACGAGCTGTATACCGTCGTTCAATTTGTAGACGACTGCCGACTTGGCCCCGCCTACCGTTTCTTCCACAAGCATCGCTTGGTAGACGATCGCGGCAAGGCCATTGGCTATCGCCGACTCGATGAGCTCCGTGAAGCTCTGCAACCCATCTTGCTGCGCCGCCGACGCAGTGAAGTCGCCAAGCAGCTGCCAGATCGCACCGATGAGGTAATCCGCATCAAACCAACGGCCGAACAGCTGGAGATCAGCGAAGGTCAGTTGCAAATAGCAGCCCGCATCGCCGCCAAAAAGTTTCTGACAGAAATGGATCTGCTGCGATTGCAAAAAGCACTGCTCATGGCCCGCATGGCTGCCGACAGTACATTCCTGTGCAATAAACAAGAACCAGAATTTAGCAGCAAGCTCGACCGCTTGAGTGAGTTGCTCAGTGAATTGGTGCAAGACGAAAGCCGCAAGATCGTCCTGTTCAGCGAATGGAAGACGATGCTCGATCGCATCGAAACGAAGTTGGATGCCTTGGCGTGCGACTATGTGCGACTCGACGGCAGCGTCCCACAGAAAAAACGTCCGGCGATTGTTGAGAAATTCCAAAAAGACCCGAACTGCCGCGTCATCTTGATGACCAACGCCGGTAGCACGGGCTTGAATCTGCAAAGCGCCAACACCGTCGTTAACGTTGATTTGCCCTGGAACCCAGCCGTACTAGAACAGCGTATTGCCCGTGCACACCGGATGGGACAAAAAACCCAGTATGTCTACAAGTTGGTCACGGAAGATACGATCGAAGAACGCTTGCTAGAGACGCTGGCCTCCAAACAACAATTGGCCGACGCAGCCATTGACTTTGATTCCGAAGTTAGCGCGGTGCAGATGCAGAGCGGCATTGCCAATATCCGCCAGCGGTTGGAGAAAATCCTGCAACCTACCCACTCGGCACCGATCGACGAAAGCCAAAAACGCCAAGTCGAGGAGCAAGCCGAGAAGATACAGCAACGTCGCGAAAAAGTATCTGCGGCCAGTGGTCAATTGCTCGGTGCCGCCTTGCAATTGGTTGGCGAGCTGGTTGGAGACCAGAACCACAGTCCGCCCGACAAGAGTGCGATCGATCAGCTAGCCAATAGCCTCCATGACTGCGTTCAGCGAGATTCCGCTGGCAGACCGCAGCTTACCATCAGCCTGCCTGACGATGCTGCTCTGCGTAGCCTTGCCGAAACGCTGGCAAGACTGTTGGTCAAATAACCCCCATGGCGGGCCGGTTCGCTTCGAAACCAGGCGGCACGGTCCACGGAATCGATACACCTTTCCTCGACTCGCCTAGCCTGTTAGATTAGTTTTCGTCAGAACGGCAACCGGCCGAGCCGACGAAATGTCCTAATTCCCAGGGCATATCCGCCCCTTCGTTTTTATGCCCAAACACCGTCCCCGCGACGGAACATTGCAAGGGTTTCGCAATGACCGGATTGAAGCACCGCGTTTTTCTGCTGATTTTCTCGCTCGCCCTGCTCTCTTCCTGGACTGCCCCCGCAGTTTCCCTAGGACAAGAGTGGGTCCGCGATATGTTCACCGCCAAGGAACATGATTTCGGAACCGTACCGCGCGGCGCAAAGGCGGAATTCGAATTCAAGCTGCAAAACAAGTATCAAGAGAATGTTCACATTGCTAGCGTCCGTTCTAGCTGCGGTTGCACAACACCGCGCGTCAAAGACAACAAGACTGACCTGAAAACCTACGAAGAAGGTACCATCGTTTGCGAATTCAACACGCAATCCTTCGTTGGCCCCAAATCGGCCGTTGTTACTGTGGTTTTTACGCAGCCCTTCTACGGCGAAATGCAGCTTAACGTCAAAGGAAATATTCGCTCGGATATCGTCACCGAACCAGGCTTAATCGAGTTCGGCGAAGTGGAAGTCAAGCAAGAGAAGCAAGCGCAAGTCAAAGTTGCTTACAACGGCAACCAACCGTGGGAAATCGTGGACATCCGTTGCGTGAATGACAATCTAAAAGCCACCATGGATCCAGTGAACAACAATGGACGCCCCGGCTACATCATCAACATTCGACTCTTGGATTCTGCGCCAGCAGGCGACTTCAACGAGCAAATTGTGCTGGTCACCAATGAGCCCAAATTCAATCTGGTGACCATTCCAGTTTCAGGCACGATTATGCCCCCCTTACGTTTGCCAGTGTCGGTGGAACTAGGAAGCCTGCGTGTTGGTTCCAAAGCCCAAGGCCGAATGGTTGTGCGCGGCAAAGAAGAGTTCGAAGTGACCGAAGTAACCAGCTCCGACGACCGCTTCACTTTTACGATTCCCAAGGGCAAGCGGAAGGTCCACGTGATTCCGTTCGAGTTCACCACAGGCGACACCGAAGAAGCTTTTCGGCAAAAGGTAACCGTCAAAACCTCCCTTGGCGAAGGCAACTCAGGCAGCACTGTCATCGGCGGCAACATCATCAAATAGCGCTGCCTCATCGATAATGCAAGACGCAGTCTCCGACGGCAACGTGCGGAATGGCACGAGGTGTCGAAGCGCTGGCAATTTCCGCACACCTACTTTCTGTCTGCATCGATAAACCCGGTACGTTCTCTGACGTAAATAAGACCAGGAGTCTCGCAAGTTGCGTGGCACGCAGGTTGCATTCTAGTGAGTTCGTGTCCCGGTCACTAACCACCGGCGCTACGTAGAATGGTCCAATAATGGAAAGGATTTAATTGTGAAACAACTCAAGAAGGTCGGATTCCTTAGCCTTGGCTTATTAGTATGTCTGGGATCGCTCGAAACAGTCTCTCAAGAGCAGACAATTTCACAGGAGCCAACAAAGACAGGCGATGAGAAAGTTGACGGGAACCAAGTTCCCCAGGTTACTGGGGAGAAACCGATGAGCTTTTGGATGGCCCAAAAGCTCGATCATTCCAAGCAGATTCTGGAGTCGCTGACCAAGGGGGATTTCGACCAGCTTGCCAAATCTGCAGAACAAATGCAGGTCTTAGGCCGAATCGAAGGCTTTGTACGTAGGAAGAACAGAGACTACCAAGCGCAATTGCGTACCTTTGACCTCGCCAACCAAGAGCTTATTCGCCAGGCGAAGCGCCAGAACCCCGAAGGTGCCGTGTTGGCATTTAATCAACTGTCGACGAGTTGTGTAGCTTGCCATGTTATGCTGCGTGAAGGCGTTGATTGACTGGAAACCAACGTCAACTATCCAGACCTTGCCATTCAGCTTGTGCTGCTAAACCATGCGCGACTCAACAGAGAAACCGTCGGACACTGACGCCTGGAAACTAGTTGCCGCGCTAAACGGCTTAGACGAGGCAACCGTAGCCAAGCTCAAGTCGCTAGGCACGGTCAAGAGCTTTCAAGAAGGCACAATTCTGTTCAATGAAAGTGAACAGCATGCGCAGTTATATTTCGTGTGCCATGGCAATTTTCGCTTAGAGATGGTCACGCAGGCTTGCGGAATGCAGACGATTCTCTCGGTGGGTGTTGGCGAGTTATTGGCTTGGTCAGCTCTGATCGGCGATCGCTCGATGACCGCAACGGCAACTGCCATGCAAGACTCCGCGGCAATTGTCTTTGACGCGGCAAGCCTGAAAGCGGCACTCGACGCTGACGTGGTCCTGGGCTATGCGGTGATGCAAGCCGTGGCGCGCGCCTTATCGCGCAGGCTGTTGGCTACACGTTTACAATTGTTAGATCTCTACGGTCGTTAGATTCGTCTGTTTCGATTGTAGTTTGGTTTATGGATGTGATTGGATTCAGTCTGCCGTCGTGTGCGGCTGGTTGCTAAACAAGTGATCCCGCTTCCCTAACCATTGTAGGACAGGTTCGTGACGGAAGAGCAAAACAAGAATCATGAACAAGTTGCGGCTCGTAGCATCGACAAACGCGACGTGGAACGACTTATCCGACTCCTGGAGAGCCAAGGATATACGGTCATTGGTCCGGTGGTCCAAGACGAAGCCATCATTTACGCAGAGATCGGTGGCATGGAAGACTTGCCACAAGGCTATCATGATGCCCAAGGACCAGGTAAGTACCGCCTATCGCAAACGGGGCACGCAAACTATTTCGAATTCAACGTCGGTCCACATTCTTGGAAGCAATTCCTCTTTCCGCCCAAGCTAACGGTTGGCACCAGCCACCACGACGTTGACGGTTGGAAGTTCGATACACCGTCTGCAGAACAACCAAAGTTTGCGTTCTTGGGTGTGCGGGCATGCGAGTTGGCTGCCATCGCAGTGCAGGATCGAGTCTTCATGCAAGGACCCTACATTGATCCAGTTTACAAAGCCCGCCGCGAGTCGACTCTGCTGATAGCAGTCAATTGCACGGTCGCCGCTGCTACGTGTTTTTGTACGTCAACCGACACAGGGCCTAAATGTCTCACACAATTCGATTTGGCGCTAACCGAACTCGATGATCGCTTTGTCGTAGAAGTTGGCACGGAGCGTGGTCAACGTTTGCTTGATGAACTCAATGCAGTCGACGCGACTGGGTACGAGCTTGATGCGGCCAAGGCCCTCGAGCAGCGAGCCGTGGATCAAATCAGCAAGCGCCTGGATACGCACGATATTCGAAATTTGCTGCTGAACAGTCTCGAACACCCGCCAACGGGACGAAGTAGCTACGCGTTGTCTATCATGTACGAATTGCACCATGGTCTGCCCGACTTGTTTTTGCAGTTCGGTTAGCGAAGTTGTTGATTTGTCAGGAGAAAACGTAAAGCTGCGAACGCGAATGGGATTCGTGCTTTAATGTGGATTTTAGTTACATGTCCGACGGCATCGTGCGCAACAGTCGCCGGAGCCGTTTTCGACAATGGTTGACACATAAATTAGCCAGCTGGCACGATCAGTTTGAAACGTCAGGCTGCGTAGGCTGCGGTCGCTGCATTACCTGGTGTCCCGTCGGCATCGATCTGACCGACGAAGTGGCTGCGCTTCGCGCCAGTCCAACAGCGCATCGACAGTTGCCCGTAGTGGAACCAGAAAAAACAGTCTGCGTCGTACCGTCGGAGGCAGGCGGATGAACGGGAGCTCAATCGGAACGGCTGCCACCAGCCGTCTTGATCCATGGAGAATGTGGTCAATCACCGTTTGCCGAATGCAACGTGAGTCCGAAGGGGTCTTTACGATCGATGTAGATTTTGAAGACGCGGAGGCTAGCCAACTCTATCAATTTGCTCCTGGTCAGTTCAACATGTTGTATGTACCGGGAGTAGGGGAAGCTGCGATTTCAGTCGCAAGCAGAACCAAGCAGGGCTTGCTGCAGCACACCATTCGCACGGTCGGCAACGTAACCCAAGCGATCGAATCGGGGGGCGTAGGCATGTCACTCGGCCTGCGAGGCCCTTTTGGTCGCCCCTGGCCGATCGACGCGATTGCATCAACGCCTGGGGCATCCGACTTGGTAATCATCGCCGGCGGGATTGGCTTGGCGCCGCTACGCTCGCTGGTGGAGCAAGTTGCTGTTAGTCGCGACCGGTTCGGCGATGTACATATTTTGCTAGGAGCTCGGACTCCCGCCGACTTACTCTATGCTGAGCAGCAAAGCGATTGGCGAGCCCACCACATGTTCATCGACTCAACCGTTGATCGCGGTTCGCCAGCTTGGAAGGGACATATTGGCGTCGTAACATTGCTGCTGGAGCGACTAGCAATTACACGTCCGATGTCCACAATCGTCATGACTTGTGGTCCCGAGGTGATGATGCGTTATGTGGCGAGGTCCGCGATTGGCCGAGGCATTCCCGAGTCAAACATCTGGGTCACGATGGAGCGCAACATGAACTGTGCGATTGGACTATGTGGCCACTGTCAGCTTGGTCCACAGTTCATTTGCAAAGATGGTCCGGTGTTCCGCTTCGACGAAGTCAAGGCATGGCTGGGAGTGCAGGAGCTATGACATGAGTACTGGCCCGACCCCTGGTCTACCCAGATCTAAAGAAGTCAAACCTAGACTGGCAGTATTCAAGTTTGCTTCCTGCGATGGTTGTCAATTGCAGCTGCTATCCTGCGAAGATGAACTGTTGACCTTGGCCGATTCGGTCGACATCGTCCATTTTCTGGAAGCCTCCAGTCGCATCGAATCCGGCCCATACGATATCGCGCTGGTTGAGGGTTCCATTACGACTTCTGCTGACCGACGTCGCTTGTACGAAATCCGCGAACAATCGAAGATATTGATCACGATTGGTGCTTGTGCGACAGCCGGTGGAATTCAAGCACTTAAGAACTGGGCCGATCGATCAGAATTCTTGCGTTGCGTCTATGCCAACGCAGAGTACATTGAAACTCTCTCAACATCGACCGCGATCGGCGATCATGTACGAGTTGATTTCGAGCTGCGCGGCTGTCCCATCAACCGCTTTCAGTTGCTCGAAGTGCTGCAATCTCTGTTGGTTGGCCGCAAACCGCGTACACCCAAACACAGTGTCTGTCTGGACTGCAAGCGGCGCGGAACTGTGTGTATTGCTGTCGCTCGCGATGCGGCCTGTCTTGGCCCGATGACTCAGGCTGGCTGCGGGGCAATTTGCCCTGCGTTTAACCGCGGCTGTTACGGGTGCTTTGGACCGACGACCCAAGCGAACTGTGATAGCTTGGCAGATTGGTATATTCGGGATCGCATTAGCGCGCCGCAGCTCGTACCGCTACTTCGCAACTTTAATGCCGGTGCCCCCGAGTTCCGCGACTGTGGCGACCGAGTCGATCCAAATTCGGATCAAGGAGAGGTGCTGTGAGCGGTAAGCAAGCGCGAACGATCGAAGTCGGAGCGCTGACGCGCGTTGAAGGCGAAGGAGCATTGCGGATAGTCCTCGAAGAGGACAAGGTCGTCGATGTGCAGTTAGCCATCTATGAGCCTCCGCGATTTTTTGAAGCCTTATTGCGTGGGCGGCCGTTAGAGGAAACGCCAGACATTACAGCTCGCATCTGTGGCATTTGTCCCATTGCCTATCAAATGACGGCAGTGCATGCCTTGGAACAAGCGCTGGGCGTCACGATCACTCCAGAAATTCGAGAACTGCGTAGGCTACTTTATTGTGGCGAATGGATCGAGAGCCACGGCGTACACATGCACTTGTTGCACATTCCAGATTTCTTTGGGTGTGACAGTTCCATCGATTTGGCTAAGCGTTTTCCCAACGAAGTAAACCGCGGCTTACGGCTGAAAAAAATTGGCAATCGTCTGCTGGAAGTGCTGGGCGGACGCGCAGTACACCCAATCAACATCGCTGTGGGTGGGTTCTACAAAGCGCCCAGTCCTGCAGATGTCAGAACGCTGATCGACGATTTGCAATGGGGACTCGACGCAGCCATTGAGGTGACGCATTGGGTAGCGAAATTCGATTTCCCCAACTTTAGTGGCGATTACGAAATGGTCGCCCTGCGTCATGCATCCGAATACCCCATGAATGAAGGTAATGTTGTTTCGACCTCTGGTCTCAATACTGCAACTGTCGACTTTGAGAATCACTTTCAAGAGCTGCAAGTGCCTCATAGCACGGCAGCTTGCAGGCAGTGCGTCTACCTGGTAAAACAGCGTATTTCGTTGGACCTTTGGCTCGGATCAATCTGAACCGAGACCTGCTATCTAAAAGCGCCAAAGAATTGTCTGAAGAAGTATCAATCGATTGGCCCTGCTTTAATCCCTACTGTTCGATCGTTGCCCGCGCAATCGAAGTCGTCCACGCATTTGAGGAGGCGCTGGCAATTGTCACCCGCTACCAAGGGTGTTCGCCCGCACGAATGCAATACCATCATGTTCAAAGCGAGGGTTGCTGGGCTACCGAAGCGCCACGTGGTCTCATTTATCATCGCTATAAAACGACCAACGAAGGAAACATTGCTTTTGCAAAGATTGTTCCACCCACTTCGCAGAATCAACGCCAAATTGAATTAGATCTGGCCGCTATGCTGCCTAGCCTACTCCATCAGGATGACAAGGCCATTGGGTTAAGTTGCGAAAAACTGATTCGTTCCTACGATCCGTGTATCAGTTGTTCAACGCACTTCCTGCAATTGGAGATACAACGCCAATAAAAATCGCTCAATGCGTCAGCCAGGGCGTTACTTGTAACCCAATAAATTTGTAATGCATACAACAAATCTTATTCGAGCAACCCGTGGCTCGCCTTTGGTCATTGGCATTGGTAGCCCGCATGGAGATGACCGTGCTGGCTGGGAGGTCATTGATCACCTTGAGAATCGAGTTTCGAAACCGACCGAGCGACCGCTGCTACTGTATAAAGCCGCCGTACCACATGATATTTTGGACTGGTTGCATCGTGATGTGCAGCTGCACATTATCGACGCCTGCAGCTCGGTGGATCGCAGCGTTGCGCGTTTTGAAATCGTTCAAGATGAATCCAGCGGCTTGCAAGTTCGATCGACTACTGCGACATCAGTTTCCCAGGCAAGTATCGTTCTCAAATATCTGCGATCCAATTCTTCCCATCAATTTGATTTACTGTCGACATTGCAACTTGCCGCCGTGCTGGGAAGCTTGCCGCCGCGCATCGTCCTATGGACCATCCCCATGATAACCACCGAGAAAACGGCAGACCTTAGCCCACAGTCGCTGGAATACATCGCTGTGTGCGCAGTGCGTATTCGGCAGGAGCTGTGCCATGCATGAAATTTCCGTAGTGCGTTCGCTGCTCTCGCAGGTTATTGAGGCTGCCCAACCGATAGCAGCGGCCGATATCCGCGTGATTCGAGTGGCCCTAGGTCCGCTTACCGGTGTGGAACCCATCTTGGTGCGGCAGGCGTTTCACAACTTGAAAAATGCGGCAGGTTTAATCGCTTGTGAATTGGCGATCGACGAGCTGAACTTGACGGCGATTTGTATTGACTGTCAGTCGGCTTTCGAAGTAATCGACTTTATCTTTCGTTGTCCATGCTGCGGATGTAACTCAGTTAGAATTACCCAAGGCGATGAATTTCGGCTGGTAAGCATCGACGTGAATGAAGAAACGCCAGTGATCGCACTTCCCGATCAAGCCGCGTCTGAATTCGCATATGAGAGTGGAAAACATGAGTAATCGACACAGCCCCACTGAATTGATAGAGGAAACGCTCGGAGGGGGCAGCATGCCACCGCCCGAATCAACGCTCATCCAAGATACGATTTCACGTACCGTCCAAATCAACCGCGATATCGCCGCTCAGCGCAAGCAAGCTGCAGCAGATTTGCGTTCCCAGTTTAGCCGTCGAGGCACTTTGGTAATCAACCTGGTTTCCTCTCCGGGGGCTGGCAAGACGAGTCTTTTGGAAGCCACGGCCAAGCACTGGGCGGGACGGCGTCGCATGGCTGTCTTGGTCGGTGATATTGCTACCGAGCGAGATGCGGAACGGTTAGCTCCCTTCACTCCGGTTCGACAGCTGACGACTGGCGGAGCATGTCATCTCGAATTGGAGCTCGTTGAACGCGGCCTTGCTCAACTACCACAAGCGGACTACGAATTCTTGTTTATCGAAAACATTGGCAATCTCGTTTGCCCAGCTTCGCATGATCTGGCTGAGCATCGACGCGTAGTGCTAGTGAGTACGACAGAGGGCGATGATAAGCCAGGCAAATATCCCAAGATGTTTCGCACGAGCCAAGCCATGCTTGTCACCAAAACGGATTTACTCCCGTATGTCCCGTTTGATGTGCAAGCTGTCGTCGAAGACGCTCGACGCATCCAAGGTCAGCTCGACGTGTTTCAAATATCCTCTCTGCATGGCGAAGGCATCGACGCCTGGTGCGACTGGCTCGAGCAACAGCGTCAGCAAATGTTGCGAGCGGAGGTCAAGACATGAACCACGTTGCTCCAATGACAATGCAGGCGAGTGTGGCCATTGCTTTGCAGGGAGATGTTCAGGGTTCGGGGATACGTCCAGCGATTGCAAACTTGGCCATGCAGTACGAATTGCATGGCAGCGTGCGCAACACGCGACAAGGAGTTTCCATACTTGTTGCTGGAGACCGTTCGGCGATAGCCGTTTTCGAACAAATACTGCGCGAGCATTATCCGCACACAAAGCAAACGAGCGTACTGTCTAACACGACTGTGCTCCAAGACGGATTTAAGATACTCAACAGCAGTCTAGACGGATCTGCGAATTTTGTGATTCCACTAGATCGCGTGGTGTGCCAGCGGTGCCTGGAAGAGTGCCAAACTCGCGGTGATCGAAGGTTTGGCTATCCGCTGAATAGCTGCCCTCAATGCGGCCCTCGCTATTCGATTATCAACGCGATGCCTTACGACCGCACCGAAACGAGCATGGCACGATTCACCATGTGCGGTGAGTGCTTGGCAGAATATTCGAATCCATCGCATCGACGTTTTCACGCACAAACGAATTGCTGTCCGAAATGCGGACCGCAAGTCTGGTATCAAGGAGCTGATGGTACGACCGAAATTTTCCGCGCCATCGAAGCGGCTGCCCAGGCCATCGCCTCCGGAAAAATCGTGGCGGTTAAGGGATTAGGCGGCTATCAATTGCTGTGCGACGCAACGAATCAGCCCGCAGTAGTCGAGCTGCGCAGACGCAAAGGCCGACCATCGAAGCCGCTGGCGCTGATGGTACGTTCACTCACTGATGCGCGGGCGCTAGCGGCTATCAATCCGCTAGAAGTAGCAGCGTTGACTTCGAACGCTGGCCCAATCGTGATCTTGGACTTGCAGCCAAATTGCCAACTCAGCTCGCTGATCTATCCAGGTCTGAATCACATCGGGCTGATGCTGCCTACAACGGCCATGCACGCCATGCTACTTGACCATGTTGCTCGACCGATGGTGGTTACCAGTGGAAACCGAGAAGGCGAGCCATTGGAATACGACCCCCTTGAGGCACAGACGCGACTTGCGAGCATCGCAGATGGCTTCTTGCATCATGACCGTCCAATCGTCAGGCCCATCGACGATAGCGTTGTACGGTGCATGGCTGGCCAGCAAGTCACGCTCAGAGCCGCCCGTGGCATCGCTCCATTGCCACTCGACTATAACGTGCGGCATCCCATCGAAGGCATGGGTGGACAACAGAAGTCTGCAATAGCGTTATCGAATGGTCACTGCGTCGTGCTGGGGCCTCACCTCGGCGATCTCTATTCAGTGGCTAATCGCGAGCGATTCTTGAAACACAGACTGTCACTGAAAAGACTAATGACCTGTGAACCTACGCTTGCAGCCTACGATGAACACCCAGATTACTTTTCGTCCGTTCACGCACTTCAATCGACAGACGCGTGCGCCGAGCCCGTACAGCACCACCATGCACACGTCGCCGCAGCCATGCTTCAACACGGATGGATAGACCGTGAAGTGCTAGGGTTTGCCTTTGATGGAACTGGATTCGGCGGAGACCGGACCGTGTGGGGTGGTGAAGTACTCGTTACGCACGCAGACAAATTCAAACGAGTGGCTCACTTGCGACCCTTTCCACTCGTCGGCCAGGAACTTGCGGCCACACAACCCTGGCGAGTAGCTGCGATGTTGCTAAAGGAATCCCTCGGAACAGACTTGGCCGTAGAATTCTGTCAACGAATGCATGAAACGTGGCAGGTCGAGACATATCAACTTCAGACACTACTCAATCTTGAGAATCCAGCCGCCATTTCAGCTAAGACCTCAAGCATGGGACGTCTGTTTGATGGTGTATCCGCCATCGTCTGTGGAATGGGTCAGACGACTTATGAAGGCGAAGCTGCTATGCGACTTGAAGCAATTTGTGATCGCGGCACACGTCCCGCAAATAGCTATGCATTGGATATTTTACCTATTGAGCCCTGGCAATTGGATTGGCGACCGTTGATTCGTAGCATTGTGCAGGATCTATCTGACGGTGTTGACAAGTCGCAAATTGCGATGAAGTATCATCGGTGCATCGCCGAAGCAATCTGGCAGATCGCAGAGCGTTTCCCGCATCTACCGGTTGTCTTGACAGGCGGTGTATTTCAAAACCGTATTCTTGTTGAATTGGTTAATGAGCGGATGGCAGAACATCCGTCACCGCTTGGATTGCCTGGGCAGATCCCACCCAACGACGGCGGCCTAGCGGCGGGTCAGCTCGTGGTAGCAGCAGCGAAGATGGCGAGGCGAACAGCATGTGCTTAGGGATTCCAGGGAGAGTGCAAAGTTGGCTTGATCGCGATCCGTTGTTTGCCCGGGCGAACATTGAATTCGATGGCGTTGCGTGCCAGTGCCACATGGCCTGTGTGCCCGAGGCCAAGGTTGGCGACTATGTAATAGTGCATGCCGGAGTCGCCATTTGCTTGATCGATGAGATGGAAGCCAGGCGCATCTTTGCAGAGCTTGAACGCTTAGATTTGCTCGACGAGCGTCTCGAAAGTGATGGTCTGGCATGAAGTACGTTGATGAGTTTCGAAATCCGCAACTGGCGCGCCGGCTGATTGATCAGATCCGCAGCACTGTCTCTCAACCGTGGGTTCTGATGGATGTGTGTGGCGGTCAGACCCATAGCTTGCTACGAAATGGAATTGAGGCAGCGCTGAACGACTGTATCGAGTTAGTTCATGGACCGGGTTGTCCGGTCTGTGTCACTTCGACCGAAGCGATCGATTTCGCGCAGGCATTGGCGCGGCGCCCTGGATTTATGCTTGCAAGTTTCGGAGACATGCTGCGTGTGCCTGGCAGTCGAGCCTCGCTCCTGGACGTACGCGCCTGGCACGGCCAACAGAATGACGATTCTACTTGTGATCAAGTAGGCCATGTCCAGATTGTGTACTCGCCCTTGGACGCCGTTGAGTTGGCAAGGCAAAACCCAACAACTCAAATCGTCTTTTTCGGCGTTGGTTTTGAGACCACGGTGCCATCAACGGCACTAGCGATCTTACATGCAGAAAAGCTGGGGCTAACGAACTTTTCTGTATTGGCCTCGCATGTGCGGGTGTTACCCGCCATGGAAGCGTTGATGTTGAACCCAGAGACTCGCGTCCAGGGCTTCTTGGCGGCCGGTCATGTTTGCACCATTACTGGCTTCGAAGCCTACCGCTGCTTTGCTGAACGATTCCAAGTTCCAGTGGTAGTCGCTGGCTTTGAACCACTGGATCTACTCCAAGCAATTTTAGTAGCTGTCGAGCAATTAGAACATGGACTAACGACAGTCTCGAATTGTTACGCCCGCAGCGTTCGCATGACCGGCAACACTCGCGCCCTTGAAACCGTTGAGCGTGTCTACGAGGTTGCCGACAAATCCTGGCGTGGTTTTGGCGTCATTAGCGGCGGAGGCTATCAAATCCGCGAGACCTATCGCAGCTTCGATGCAGAAAAGCGGTTTGGCAGCTACCGCGACTTACCAATCACCGCACCGGACATGTGCATGGGAGCCGATGTTCTGTCAGGTCGCATCAAGCCACCGCAATGCTCTTTCTTTGGCAAGCAGTGTACGACCGACCATCCGCTTGGTGCGCCGATGGTTTCCAGCGAAGGTGCTTGTGCGGCCTACATGCGCTACCAAACGCGCGACAGCGCAGCGAGTGTGTCATGACGGACAATACTATGCACCCATCTAAGCAATTGCCAGTGGCACTTTCTTGTCCAATCGAGAGGAGCAGCGATTGCGTGCTGCTTGCGCACGGCGAAGGTGGGCGTCTTATGCGTCAGTTGCTGCGCGAGAGAATCGTGCCCATCCTGGGAATCTCAGCGGAGGAAGATGCGGTAAGCGTTGAAATAGGCGCGAACGAACTGGCGATCACCACAGACAGCTTTGTGGTCTCGCCGCTCTTCTTTCCTGGTGGAAACATTGGATCGCTTGCGGTCTACGGCACTGTCAATGATCTGTCCGTAGCTGGAGCAGATCCGATCTGTATAACACTCAGCTTGATTATCGAAGAGGGCCTACCGTTCGAACTGTTCGATCGAGTCCTTAAGAGCATCGCCGAAGCCTCGCAAGAATGCCAAGTCAGTGTCGTCGCGGGCGATACCAAAGTCGTTCCGCGTGGCGCGGCGGACAAGCTATTTATCACGACTACTGGCGTGGGTCGTTATCGCGCGGCCGCGCGTTTAAGCTGCCACAAGTTACAGACGGGTGACGCGTTGATCGTAAGCGGCCCGATTGGCCAACATGGGATCGCCGTTTTGGCTGCTCGAGAAAAGCTGAATCTGCATCCGGCGCCGCATTCAGATTCCGCGAATCTCAGCCTCGTCTGCTCAGCACTACACCGCGAGCTTGGCACGCATTTGCGCGCGATGCGCGATGCGACACGTGGAGGCGTATCGGCGGTGTTGCATGAATGGTCCTCTGCTTCAGGCATGACGATGAAGCTTGACGAGCACCAGCTTCCCGTTGGCTCCACCACGCGCGGCGTTTGCGAACTACTGGGTCTCGATCCACTTTACGTAGCAAATGAAGGTACATTCGTGGCTGCCGTTGAACCATCAGCCCTACCTCAAGCCATGGCGGTCCTACGATCGTTCCCCGTATCCGCCAAGTCTCAGGTGATTGGAACCGTTCTGACGAAGATGTCATCACCGGTCGTGATCGAGCGCTTGCTCGGCAGCTTGCAACCCGTGGATGAACCCTCCGGTGCACCGCTACCTCGCATTTGTTGATTCTGGAGCCGAAAGAGATTCGCGGACAGAGTTTAGCGAATTTGCCGGGAATCAAAACAGAAATGGAATGATGCGTTTCGTTCGTTTGGCGTAGTTGGGATAGTCTGCAAATCTCTCTTTGAGCTCGCGCTCCTCAAGTCTGGACTTTGCGAAGAGCACGAGCAGGAGCAAGCACCATGCTAGGCCCTTCCAAGCTGCGAAGGGACTGCAGGCCAGCCCGCCAACAAACATTAGCAAAGCTGCATACATTGGATGTCGAACCCATCGATAAGGTCCCGTGGTCGCGAGCTCTGCACCTTGCCGCAACTCTGGCAGCACGGATACGCGGCGTACGCCAATTGTAATAATCGCCCAACTGCCGACGACAACTCCACCCGCGGCGAACGCGATTCCAATCGCATGTTGCGCGGGCTCTCTTATTGCCAGTACGACCGCTGCTGAAGTGAGTGCTTGCAAGCCAACTAACACGATGGAAAAGAGCTTCGCTTGACAGTTGTGGTTCATTCGATGGTCGTGTATGAGCGAATGTGCAGTCTATTTGCGGTCTTAAACTCAGACACTTGGACCGGTCACCGAACCACAATCGCCGCCACCCAATTCTCTTTGCCCTGCGATGGCAGTTTGACTTTGCTTCCACCGGTAAACTGTCGTTGTGGACCAGATTCGCCAGTATTGATGTTGATCCAATGCACGTCGAAGTTCCCTTTTGCATCAGTCATATCGAGAGTCACTTCGCCACCGGCGGGAAAGTAGATTGCGTAGGCTTGCCCCTTATTGGCGGCCAAGTATGCTTCGTTGACGTTTCGCTCAAACAACAGTTCGTTCGCGGGCTCGACGGTCCACAATGGAATAAGTGCTTCCAGTTTGCGGGCCGCTCGGATACAGGAGACGGCCTTGTCGTTCAATCCCAAACCTGACTCAGGCCTGTGAAAACGCATGGATGCTGCCCCAGCGAGCAAGTGTCTCCAAAATCGCTCAATGGCGTCTTGGTCGGAGTGCCCGAATTTATTGCCATCGGCCCCGTACGTCTTCGTTGTGTTCATCGGACGCGGCTGTTTCGATAAATACTCGCGAACAAACAGGAAGTTGTCCCAGTGCTTCTCACCCTTGTTGTGATTATTCTGAGAGACATCTACGAAATCGTACAGCTCCGGATGATCGAAGGTTCGCTTGTGCCGATCGGCGGCCAAGTCCCAGTCGTCCCACATCTCCGTAACATATACTTTTTTATCGCTCTTCGCCGCCCGCTGCTTGACAAATTGAGCCCAATAGCGGCCCCACTCTTCATCGCCGTTTGTTTCATTGTCTATGCAATATAGAACGTGACCAAATCGTAGCGTATGATCGAGCAGCTTGTTGACAAACTTTTGCTGAAAAGCCAAGACAACTGCGTTGTCACGCTGCTTCGGCGTAGTGAAAAAGAAGGGTTGCTTGTTCTGCCCCGGATGATCAGGGTAGCGTTTAGCAAAGCCGGATTCTTCGTAAGTATAGTTGACGTTATTCCTGGGGTTATACGGGTGAATCTGCCAGCGGTCCGATCCGTTGTGGTCGACAAAGTCAAAGCGATCCCAGATTTCAATCTGGACTACGATATTGCGATCTGCTGTTTCCGTCAGCAGCCTTTCAAACCGCTTCCAATAGTCGTCATTCCAAACATTCAAATCGTATTGGCCATGGTCGAGCCGGAGAAACGGATAGACTTCGAACCCCTTATCCTTGCGGTCGCTCATTGTATTGCGAATAACATTGCCACCAGCGTCTGCCAACCGATCGAGCTGCGCGGTGAGATCGTCTGCGGGCCACTGAAATAGGTTATCATCGTCGCTTCCACCGAGCAGCAGCACGGGAGAACCCTGATAACTCCAATACCAAGCATTCTCCTCCCACGGGTGCAGTGGTTCGTCCGCCGAACTAGCGCTGGCAAATGAAAGAATGGCTGCGAGCAGTAATTGGGAGATAGGGCGACTCATGATTGGCATTTCAGAAAGTTATTTAATTGACGTCTCCTCGGGCTCGGCAGCGCATCTGCAACAAGCCAGAATCTACATACTATAACACTGGCCAACCTTGGGTTGCAAAGTTAAGTAGACGCAGGTCGCTTTTTGCCAATCTGCACTTTGAATGAATCTAGGACACTTCTCGTTGATCGCCACCGTGGTTCTTGTTTCTTACCCCTCCCGCGCGCTAGTGTTTCCCTGGCAAGATCGATCATTCGCGGGAGGGTGAGATACCATATCGTGTTGGCGTTCAGCGAGAAGTGTCAATTTATTTCTGTTTATAGGCTCGGTGTGTACGCGGTCAAAGCCTGGATATAGTTGGCGCGCATTAGACCTTCCGGATTGGGACATTTCAACATGCTCATGCTGCCGCACAGTTGCCTCAGCGATTTATAGTCATGCTCCTGCATCCATTGCTGGAGCCCCTCACGAAATTCTCCAAGAACCTGTGGACCACGTGACAGCACGGCCGATGCACAGGCAATCGCGTCCGCCCCTACCAACAGAGCTTTCACCACATCCGTCGAACTGTGAATTCCGCCGGTCGCTGCCAGCGAGATATCCAGGCCATCGCGCAGGATAGCGATCCAGCGGATAGCCAAACGCAGCTCATCGGGCGTGCTTAATTCTAAGGCAGGCGCGAACCGCATATTGTCCAAGTCGATGTCCGGTGCGAGATAACGATTGAACAAGACCAAGCCGTCTGCACCGCTACGTGCCAAATTTCCAGCCAAGTTTGGTAGCGAACTGAAATAGGGTCCTATCTTCACCGCGATGGGAATCTTGATTTCGCGCTTAATCGCTTGCACCAATTGAACGTAATGTTCGTCAATCGCGGCGGACGTTCGCGACTGATCCTGGACGACCTGATAGATATTCAATTCGAGCGCATCGGCACCGGCTTTTTCGATCAGCCCCGCATAGCGAATCCAGCCAGCCAGCGAATGGCCGTTGAGGCTCGCGATAATTGGCATGTCAAGCTGACGTTTGGCATCAGCGATCAAGTCGAGATAGGCAGCCGGTCCAGTGTTGTAGTTGTCGAGTTGTGGGAAATAGTCGGCAGACTCTGGCGAGGAGAGCGCCCAAAAATCCAGCATACGTACGACTTCCAGCTCATCATGTTCGATTTGTTCTTCGAAAATCGACGGCAATACCGCCGCTGCTGCGCCAGCTGTCCGCATTTTTGTGAGCGACGCCACGGATCCGGTCAGCGGACAAGCTGAGACAATCAATGGATGGTCGAGGCGCAGACCGAGATAATCCGTGGAAAGGTCTATCGTCATCGTTGAAACCTCCAAAACGTAATGCAAACTCAAATCGTAACCGTTCACGAAGTGTCGGCTTGTGTGACAGGGTCGGGAGTCTTTTCAGCCTAAATCGCTTGCCCCATTAGCAACCCCATGTTCCTACCAGCGGCATCTCCTCGGTGGCAGGCGCTGCTGAAAAGACTCCCGACCCTTTCCCGTCGACCTCAAGTTCGTGAACGGCCACCTCAAATCGATGCGTCAGCCGTGAGCCCCAAAGCAATCAGAGGACCTCGCGTTCTATGCCTGCCATTTGTTCATAGTAATGCCAAGTATCATCAATATCGCGCTGAGCCAATTCCATCAGGTGCATGGCATGTTTCGGGTTCGAGCGCATGAGCATGGCAAAGCGAGCTTCCTGCATGGCAACTTCTTTAAAAGGTAGGCTGGGTTTGTGACTATCTAGGTGGAACGGGTGTCCGCCATCGTGGGCATTGCGCGGATCATAGCGATACAAGGGCCAAAAGCCGCATTTCACTAAATCCTTTTGATGTGTCATCGACGTGGTCATGTCGATACCATGTGCGATGCAGTGGCTATATGCGAGAATTAATGAAGGGCCGCGATAAGATTCTGCTTCGTGAAAGGCCCGCACACATTGTGCTGGATTAGCACCGATGGCTACTTGAGCTACGTATACACTGCCATATCCGGCTGCCATGAGGCCCAAATCTTTGCGATGCACGGCCCGTCCGTCAGCAGCAAACTTGGCGCTCGCCGCGCGCGGCGTAGCCTTGGACGCTTGGCCGCCCGTGTTCGAGTAAACGCCTGTATCAAGTACCAGAATATTGACGTCTCGCCCTGAGGCCAACACGTGATCTAAACCACCAAAGCCGATATCGTAAGCCCATCCATCACCGCCTACGATCCACTGACTGCGCCTTACTAGGTTACCCGCCAACTCGCTTAACTCGCGTGCCACATCGGTCTGTACTGTGGCCAGCTTCTCCAAAAGTCGTGAGATGCGTTGCCGCTGTACTTGGTAGTCGCTTTCACTCCGTTCATCGCTGGAAAGTATTTCTAGCGATAGCTCTTCGCCAATTTGTTCCCGCATGGATTCCAGCAGAGCTCTAGCATGCGCGTACTTGCCTTCGAATGCGAGCTGTAACCCTAATCCGAATTCAGCATTGTCCTCAAAGAGCGAATTCGACCAAGCTGGTCCACGTTGCTCAGCGTTGATCGACCAAGGTGTCGTGGGCAGATTCCCGCCAAAGATAGAAGAGCAGCCCGTGGCATTGGCGATTACCGCGCGATCACCAAATAATTGCGAAAGCAGCTTAAGATAAGGCGTCTCGCCGCAGCCAGCGCAAGCTCCCGAGTACTCAAATAAAGGCAGCAACAACTGCGAACCTTTGACTGTATTCGTCTTGAGCGAAGTACGATCGACATTGGGCAGTTGCTGGAAGAATTCAAAGCGTCTCGTTTCCCGCTCCAAGTGCTCGGCTTTGGGCAGCATGTCGATTGCTTTGTGCTTTGCCACTTCCTTACTCTTGGCCGGACACACATCGACACAGACGCCGCAGCCGGTGCAGTCTTCGGGGGCCACTTGGATGGAAATCGCGTCATATTGATCAGCGGGAGATTTACCGTCGCGATGAGGAAAGTCGGGGGGAGCCTCTACAAGGACGCGCGAGTCATACCGTTTGGTACGTATCGCAGCATGCGGACAAACCAGAGCGCACAAGCCACACTCGATGCAAATCTCCGGATCCCAAATAGGAATCAACTCAGCAATATTGCGTTTCTCATATTGGGCAGTCCCGGTTGGAAACGTTCCATCCACCGGTAGTGCGCTCACCGGTAGCCTGTCGCCTTGCCCAGCAATGATCAGGCTCGTTACACGCTTCACAAAATCGGGCGCGTCTGCAAACACGTGCGGCGACTTTCTGAGCTTGCTAGTCGCCTCGTCGGGAACTGCTACTTCGTGCAGATTCTCCAGCGCCGCGTCAACTACTGCAAAATTCTTGTCGACTATCGTGCTACCGCGTTTTGCGTAGGTCTTTTCAATTGTCGACTTGATTTTCGCGATCGCCTGTTCGCGAGGCAGTATTTTGGCGAGTGCAAAGAAGCATGTCTGCATGATGGTATTAATACGACCTGCCAAGCCAGCTTCTCGGGCTAATCGATTCGCATCGATGGTGAATACACGCAGTTGCTTGTCGATGATCTGGCGTTGCACTTCGATCGGAAGTCGATTCCACACGTCGTCGCTGGAGAAGGGGCTATTGATCAGCAGGGTCGCATGTCGGGCAGCCGTATCGACGATCTGCATGCGTTGCAGTAGATCGAATTGATGGCACGCCACGAAATTGGCTTCGCGGATCAAATACGTCGATTCAATGGGTCGCGGGCTAAAGCGCAAATGCGAGATAGTCACGGCCCCTGACTTCTTCGAGTCGTAAACGAAATAGCCCTGGGCATGCAAGTCCGTCTCTTCGCCAATGATCTTCACGGAATTCTTATTGGCACCGACAGTACCATCGCTGCCTAGCCCGAAGAATACCGCCCGCTTGACATCAGCAGCCTCCGGCATCGACGTCGGATCCCAGGGAATGCTAGTCAGCGTTACGTCATCATGAATGCCGATTGTAAAGTGCCGTTGGGGTGAAACTGTGGCTGAGTGCTGTAGTAGGGCTTGGACCATGGCGGGCGTAAATTCCTTGCTGGATAGGCCGTATCGCCCCCCCAGCACTCGCGGCAGAGCGCTGGCGCCGCACGGCCAACCCTCTGCTAGCGCCGCAACTACGTCTAAGTAGAGCGGTTCGCCGATCGCACCCGGTTCTTTCGTGCGGTCAAGTACGATCAGGGTTTGTGTCGTCGACGGCAGAGCCTGAATGAATCGGGAGACGTCGAAGGGACGATAGAGCCGCACCTGCAGCAGGCCTACCTCTTCACCTTGCTGCACCAACTGATCGATGGCCTCCCGTGCTGCCCCGCCTCCGCTGCCCATGATGACCAGCACGCGTTTCGCTATGGGGCTACCAACGTAATCGAACAACTGATACTGGCGACCGGTTAGTTTCTGGAGACGATCCATCTGAGTTTGCACGATGGCAGGTGTCATATCGTAAAAACGGTTGGCTGCCTCACGGGCCTGGAAGAACACGTCCGGATTCTGTGCCGTTCCGCGCAACACCGGACGATCAGGATCCAGACTTCGGCTGCGATGTGCAGAGATCGCGCGTCGATCAAGCATCGAGCGGATCACGAAATCGTCGATTAAATCAATCTTGTTGATCTCATGGGAAGTCCGGAAGCCATCCATAAAATGCAAGAATGGAACTCGACTAGACAAGGTTGCCGCATGGCTAATCAAGGCCATATCGTGAGCCTCTTGCACGGAAGCGGAAGCCAGCATCGCAAACCCCGTACTGCGTGCAGCCATCACATCGCTATGGTCTCCGAAAATAGACAGTGCGTGAGTTGCGATGCTGCGAGCCGCGACATGGATCACCCCCGCTGTCAGCTCGCCAGCGATCTTGAACATGTTCGGCAACATCAGCAGCAGCCCTTGCGAAGCCGTGAAGGTAGTTGCCAACGCACCACCTTGCAATGCCCCGTGCAAGGCACCAGCGGCTCCACCTTCACTCTGCATCGCTACCACGTGCGGGACCGTCCCCAACAAGTTCGGCTTGCGTCGCGCGGCCCAAACGTCCGCTAACTCCCCCATGGGCGAAGCTGGAGTGATGGGGTAGATGGCTATCACTTCGCTAACCGCATAGGCTATACGAGCAACAGCTTCGTTTCCATCAATGGTCTGCATTACCATCTGCGTATCCCGTACGTTGAGTGCCTGAGGCTTGTACGAGTCATATGGGCAAAAAGCGTTCCACTTGCAGCCACCCGTCTCGCATTCCATACAAATGAAACCGAGCACAAGAATCTAGAGATGTGCCTTAGCGAAGTGAGCGGCAGAGGTGCAAACGTCGTGTGGCCGAGTTACGAAAGTGGTGCGGAAGTGCGCACTGACGTTCCCATGGCGAGCTAATTTGACACGCCTGCCCAGGCGATGCTTGGCATCTTGGCGGATTACGAAGCCCGCAGTCGACTCGGTGCCCTTAATTACCCAATGCTGGGCGCGGCGAGATCACCGTGAACGCTATCGATAACGGCGGCGTCAATCTTCGTTCGCTCATCGGCATAGCCAACCATCAAGGCGAGATCGCACAAACGATTGATTCGCCGTGGAATGCCCTGCGTCAACATGTGGATGCGGTCCAGGGCTGCATACTCGAAGATCTCTTCCGCATCAGCCCCCGTAACTCGCAAGCGGTGCTGGATGTATGCGGTCGTTTCTTCTGGTAGCAAGCGATTGAGCATACATTTAACGGCCAGTCGTTCGTCCAGCGCATGGTAGCGTTCGACATGAGAAATCAAGGTTGGCTGCCCGGCGAGCACCAGAGTCCAGGCCGATTCACCGCTCGATTCCTCGGCGGCAATATTGAGCATCAAGCGCAGTGGTTCCAGGAGGTCATGCTGCTCAAGCAGATGCGCTTCGTCCACGACGATCACGGCATGACGCTCCGCCTCGAGATTGGCTCGCAGAAAGTTCTCGAAACGAGTCAGGTCATGCGAAGTCTCGCGAGTCACACTTTCTGAGCACGAACCGTCGAGTCGTTCGACCACATAGCGAATCAGTTGTTCACTGGACATTGCGGGGAATGCGACTGCGCAAAACGGACGAAACTCTTCATTCAACTGTCTGCGCAGCGAATCGACGATCAACGACTTGCCCATGCCACCCGGCCCGCAAAGCAGCGCAGCAGCACGACGATTTTCGATCGCATAACGCAACTTGACCAATGCGGCCTGATGCGTTTCCGCTGGATAGTAGAACCGACTTTCAGTACGGTTTTCAAACGGACGTCCCGACAATTTCCAATGTTCTTCGTACATGGCTCAATCCACAGAAATTGGTTTGGATCAGTCAATAGACTGGTGTTTTCGTACTTGCCGATTGCGATTGCCGATTGCTAGGCTGCAAAATTCTCGACAAGGCCGATCGATGCAATCCCCGCTTGTCGAATTCGGCGTAAACAGTCTTCAATTCGCTGCGGTGTCGAACTGCGATAGTCGACCACGGCCACGGCAGCATTAATTAGGCCTTGTTCACCCATTGTCTGGACCAAATTTCGAGCCGAGTTCATCGTGCCCATATCAACCACGACCAGGTCAAAACTTTCCGATAGCTCTTGCAACATGGATGCGATGCGATCATCGTCCGAAGACATTTCGTTCTGCCCTATTGGGCTTAGTAGCGGAACTAGCGTGACTTGATCGTTGATTGAGTGAACCGCAATTTCTTCGAGCGGCAGTTGGTCCAAGATGGCGATGCGCCAGTCCTGATCAACTTCCAAGTTCGTTTGGTGGCTCAGGGAAGGGTTTTCAATATCTCCATCCACAATGGCCACATTCAAGCCATGGGTGCCTGCCAGCAAAGCCAAGCAACAAGCGACAGTGGTGCTGCCCTCACCGCTTTGTGGACTGGTGACCGCCAGGATTTGCAATCCTTCCTCGCAGGCCGTCATCAGATTCTGGGCTACACGACTCATATTGTTGGTCATCTCCTCAAGCAGCTCGAGACAAACCGGAGGCCACTGCAGATTATCGACTTCCCATACCGGATTGAAGATGCGCATGCGTGCGCGGCGCAGGTTGGCTTCGACCGCACGCGCTTGCTTGGTGGAAGCCGCAGCTTGTTTGCTCGCGACTTGCTTGCTCTCGACGGCCGTTGGCATGCGGTACGCGTCTGTGGCGGCCGATGAATCGTCGATTTCACTGGCTGAGTACTCGCCAATCACTGAGCTTTGATCATCGTTGCTGAGATCTGCTTGTTCGAAGGGTTGGTTGGCATGCATCGCGGTGGCGTTGTGTGTTCGTGGATCCACTTGCGTTCAGCGGAGCAGTGGAATAGCTCGGGCGATCCAAGCGAAATATGCCGCCATCTCGAGAGTGTTGCTGAAGTTGTGCTTCGAGTTGCTCAGTCCTGGTGGCAGCGAGCTCGGTCGGCTGAACTTCATTTGACAGGGCTGGCCCCTGCGGTGCACTTAATGTTGGTTCGGCTGCTGGTATCGGTTTAGCGGTAATGTCATTTACGGACTCGTTACTGACTGGAGTTGCAGCGGCGAGCCGAGGCGAAAGCATAGGAAATCCGCCAATGAAAGCATCGATCTGCTGATCTTCCCATCCACCCGCTTGCAACATCTGGGATGCAATCGATTCTCGCAACGCGGCTTCGGATTTCTCTTGCACCAAGTCAGTTTGAAGGGGCGACCCTTCAGCGATAACGGGCCGTGTCGGTTGATCAACCGGCGCATGTGCGACAGTAGGTTGACGTACAGGCGTCGCAATCGCCTCCACGGCAATCCGTGCTGTTGGCCGCTTGGGGTTCAGAAAATGTGGTTCGGGGATTGTTACATTGGTTGTGTCGAAACGCATAATCAGTTCGGATTCTTGCTGCGTCTTTTGCTCGGCCGCTGCGCGCTCGCGTTGAGTCTGGCTGCTTCGCTCTCGGTCGTACGCTTTCATAAACGCGCGATTAAGATTTTGGCTCATGGTCATTCCTTGACTGAATTCGAACTGCGTTGAAAGAGGTGTATGCGTCGTTCAGGTGAAACTAATTTGTGCCGCCAAGCGTGTACGACCGCTGACCACCCACATTGGTCGATGGTGTTGGCGATGAAGGACTAGCCTCAGTTTGTGGCGAAACAAAACGATTGACCGCTCCGGCTTGAGCTTGATTCAAAGCGTTATACTGCTGCCAAGCGCGGATAAAAGATTCGGCGTCCGACTCAGGTGTCAGCGTCGTCTTTACACCTGGCATCATTGTCGGTGTCCCAGCAGACGGTGGCGAGGCGGGCGTTGGTGCTGACGCTTCAGAACTGTTTGGAAAACTGGCCATCGACGTCTTGGGCGTCGCTGGGCCACTGGCTAACGCCGCAGTGTAAGCGGGCACGCCGGTATCAATGGGCAAGTTCTCAGGGGTCGCTGGACTCACTGAACTGCCACCCAAACCCAGCAACGCATCGTCATAAAGTGAGGGACTCTGCCCCGCTACCGGAGTTGTAGTCGGCGCGGCCGCAATATCCGAGTTGCCCGTTGGATGTTCAGTAAACAAACTCGGCTCCTCAATTGCAACCGGTTGATTCAAGTTGGCGGTTGGTTGGTCACGTTGATCACCCAAAGTTGGCAACAGCAATTCAGCGCCCGTCGCGCCTGAGTTGGCTATCGAGTCAACCGACGACTGCTCGTCGTCCACATTGAGTTCCGAACCACCAAACGTTGCACCGGACTCCAAGTCTGCTGGAATTAAACTGGTACTAGCTAACTGAGGTGGCTCAGCGGAAAAATCAAGCTCCGCACGTGCCTGCGAGTTTGCTGATGCGTCAACGATTGCCGAGTTCGTCAGGGGCGTGCTGCTCTCCGGCTTAGCTGGCATCGGCGCGGAATCGATTTGTAGAACTGGAACCAGAGGTTTCGTGTCCTCAATGGATGCTGATGTATCCGCTAAGAGATCAGGATCGGTAGGCTGGGAATCGCTAAATGCGATGATACTGGCAGCAATCAGGGCAATCACCAGTAGGATTAGCACAACGCCGCTCGACCAGTGTTCCCACCAGGAGCGCTCGTTGACCGAATTGGGGACTTCTGACAGCGTCGCTTCGGATGGGGCGGCTGTAGACGATTCCAGTTGACTGTTGGTCGATATCGAGGGTGGCTGGTGCGACGCCGACACGGCGGCCGCAGGTGCCGGTATGCCATCAGACCCAACCAGAGGCTGGACGTCAGACGGAACGGATAGTGGCACAGGCAAACGCTCGATCGACGGTAAACGGAATAATACTGGAGTATTCTCCGTAACACTCGTCGCACGCAGCCTTGCAGAATGGCGTTGCTGTGCTCGATCGATATTTTCTGTCGCTGCCGTCCGTGGCATAGCTCTTCTTCCTTAATATCGCGTATTGCTGACTCGCGTAGGAGTCAGCCCTCGCCCAACCCGGATTTCCCGAATGCGAAAATGCGGATGTGAACTTGGCTACTACAGTGTGTTACATGAAAGCGGACGTCCAGATCAAGCCGTCTCTGAATACCCGTTGAACCGAAACCGATGGACTCCTGGTCTACCTATCGTCCACGACCTTGGCGACCTTGAGCTTTTTGACTATTACGAAGACTTTTTCTTCTAGAGCAACTTTACCCCCTGAGGCCCATAGGAAATGCGGGGCACACAGGATAGATGCGCACCATAGGAAAATTGTCGCGGATTAGACAGAGCTTCAAACCGCTTGAGCGAGGAGGCTTGCCCCGCTGAGCAGGGACGATGCAAAATAGAAAAGGCGATGCGGAAAGCCACATCGCCTGTTGAAAGTTGTCCCAAGGGGGGACCATCTCAGTCAATTCTAGTCGTGTTCACACTCGCATTAAAAACGACCGTGCGAGTGTCCATGTCCATGCCCGGGCTGGAGATGGAAATGGCTGCCGTGTGGAACCAGGACTGGGCCACTAAATGGACTCGCCCCGCGGTAGCCACCATAGCCGTAGCTGCGTGAGCTGTAACCGTAGGTTCGGCCCTGGTAAGGTGAGCCGATCCCGATGCTCAACGACAGCCCGCTAGCCGAGCGCCCATAGAATGAACTACGCGCCTGACTGTAGAGCGTTGGTGTAGGCGCATAGTAGCTTCGATATGCGCTGCCACCGTAGCCGCAAGATGGGCCAAACTGAGCGCTAGCTTTGGACGAACTGAACATTACTGCGGCAAGCGCTACTGCCGCCAGAACTAACATGTTTCTCATAACAAAATCCCTTGTGAAAGCTGAACGTCGTGCATCGCTGGGATGCTTCAGTTGGCTTACAAGGCAAGTGCGGTGCCAATTGCAAAATCAAGGGTTTTTCAGCCGTTCTTATCCTTCCTGAGCCGCGAAGTGTCGCGACACAGACACAAAAGATGTCATTTTGACATGTCAGGCACAATATAACGATCGCGATAGTCGCGTTTTAGGAATGAATTGGCGATATCGGCGCTAGGGCCGACGAAGGCAGCTTGCTCAACGTCATACGTCAGCATATCGCTTAGACGTAGAGCAGACATCTCAACTTGGTGGGCAGCTAGGTGGGTCTTCATTTCGCGATGCAAGTCACCCCAGAGAGGAATGTCTTGCATGCGTTCGGCAGCAGCGTCCGCCGAGTAATCTTGGCCGGCACGGAAAGCTACGTTCGCCAAGTTACACCAACCGGTGGAAGCGTTACCAACCGCAACATCGGCGGCCAGGGCGCTTTCGTCGCGGCTCTTCACGCAGTCAATAAAATTCTGTTGGTGCAAGCGGTTGCCGCTGTTGCCTTTGAAGCTGCGGATCTTTTTCCCGTCGCTATCGAAAGCCGTGGCACCGCCGCGCTGGCCCTCGAGTCGTCCACCCTCGCAGTAAGCGATATAGCCGCTACCGGGCCCTGGATGTTTGGGCGATCCCTTATCGTCAGGTGCCGCCGTCAGGTTACTCAAGCCGATTACCGTGGGGACTTCGCCAGTATCAAAGTACACAAAATGTGCGTTGGGCGTGTCACCGGCATCATCCCAGGCGACGCGGCCACCGGCAGCAAGTACGCGTGTGGGCAAGGTTACTTTATCGAGGAAGACATTGTTGCGAGCATCATCCAAGACGTGCACGCCCCAGTTACCCATCTCACCCGAGCCGGTATTAAAATCCCAATGCCAGTCATACTGCAGCTTGTCACGAAAGATGGGTTCATCTTGTGCTGGGCCAAGCCACAAATCGTAATCAACTGAATCGTCGATTTCCAATGGCGTAGATCGCTTGCCGATGGGCGCTCGTACTCCATAACGATTGACACGGCAGCTCAGGATTTTGCCCAGCCCTTTTTCCTCATGCAAGAACTGCTTGATTTCTGCTTGCATCGGGTCGGAGCGCTGTTGCGTACCGACTTGGCAAATGCGTTTGTATTTGCGGGCGGCAGCCACCGTCTGAGCCCCTTCCCATTCGGAGTGTGATAGTGGCTTTTCGACATAGACGTCTTTGCCAGCTTCCATAGCCCAAATCGAAGCCAAGCAGTGCCAATGATTGCAAGTGGCTACGACGACGGCATCAATGTCCTTGTCGTTGTACACATCGCGCAAGTCGTTGAACTTCTTGGCTTGCGGAAAGCTCTTAGCGGCGGCAGCCACGCGACCCGCATCGGGATCACACAGCGCGGCGACACGCACGCCATCTAAGCCTGAAAAGACTCGCATATGTTCGCCAGCCCGTCCACCACAGCTGATAAAACCCAAACGTATCTCATCATTGGCCATCGCTCGAGCGGCCGTTTGCGGAAAAGTCCAGACGGCCCCAAACGCGGCAGCGGTTCCCAGGATTTGTCGACGATTGAGTTGAGTTTGCATTGAATCAGTTTCCAGATGGGACATTGCGGCGTTCCGTAGAATGCCACAGCAACAGGTGGTTCAGTTGATAGGCGTCTGATAATAGACGAACAACCGCAGCGACTCAACAATCGGATCCGCCAGAATCGTCATAAGCACTACATTTCAACGCCCGCCGCGGGCATTGTTGGAAGCTGGATCAAATTCGGCAGCCGTCGCACCGTTTTATGACCCATAGTAGCGCAGGGGCACAGTAGGTAACATTAGGTGAGTTGGTAACTGTGAAAATCTCCCGAAATCCAGCTAGAAGGCTGAGTCGCCGCGGCGCGGCGGCAATTGAGTTTGCGTTCTCGTTGCCACCCCTATTTGTGATTGTGTTTGGCTCGATTCAAGCCTGCAACGCAATCTTCTTGCAACAGTTTATAACCGAGGTGGGTTACCAAGGGGCATTGTTCGCGACTCGTGGCGACGCAACTGAAGCCAGTGTCGAAGCGGACATGTTGGACATCTTGACCGCTAGAGGCCTGAGTGGCGCAACAGTAGAACTAACTGGCGCGGCCGGAGAAGACTTTGACACCCTGGGTTCGCAAGCGATATTTCGCGTGCACATTAGCGTCCCAGCGACAGCCCTGCACAGTGGTCCCAGCCTGGCCTCTTTTGGGCTGTTGACAACCGAATCGTACGGCGCTAGACCTTAGCAAGGAAACGAAGACGATGACGACCAAGGTCCATATATCACGCCGTGGTGCAATCATGATGCTGTTTCTGGTGCTGTTGCCAGTGATGGTGCTTTTTGTCGGGTTTGCAATCGACTTCGCCTATGTGCAGAAGACTCGATCTGAGCTACGCCGTGCCACCGACTTAGCCGCCAAGGCAGCCGCAGTCGAATTATCGGAATCTGGCGATACGAGTATCGCTTTGCAAACAGCCAAAGACATTGCGATACTAAACTCGGTTTGCGGCGATGGATTGACACTAGAGGATGGAGATGTCGTGTTTGGAAAATCGATGCGGCAAACCGACGGCTCCTGGACATTTACACCCGGCGGTGCAGGACCGAATGCCGTGCAGGTGCTGGGAAGACGGACAGCGGATTCTGCGGATGGAGACGTACCAAGCTTTTTCGGTTCATTGTATGGACGTCCAACGTTCGCACATCAGTTCGTAGCGGTTGCGGCGTTTGTGAACGTGGATATCTGCTTAGTGCTAGACCGTAGCAGCAGTATGAAATTGCCGTCGAGCAGCACGGACCCGCTCATGAGTGGATCGGACCCGCGTTTTTGTTCAACCCCCTGGTCCGACAGCCGTTGGGTTGCTCTAGAAAACGCAGTCAATATATTTCTAACAGAGCTCGATGGCACGTCTTCTGCGGAGCATGTGGGCGTGGTCACCTTTGCCAGTAATTTTACCAGTTGCAGCATTTCGACACCCAAGATCAGCATCGACCAAACCTTGACTGACAGCACAAGTGCCGTACGCGCTGCGATTTCCGCCAAGACCAGCGAGCATTGGAATGGTATGACGGACATTGAGGCTGGCATAGTCGTTGGGAAAGATATGTTGTTGGGAACAGGTGCGCGGACCAACGCTTTGAAATTCCTAGTGGTCCTGACGGATGGGCAGTATACCGAGGATGATCCTACTGTTGCCGCGCAGGCAGCCGCTGATGCTGGCATCGTGATTTACACGATCACATTTAGCGCAGGAGCCAATCAAACCGACATGCAGAATATTGCGACGATCGGCAATGGTCGCCACTATCATGCTGATACGCCTGGAGAGTTGGATTCTGCATTCCGTGATCTCGGCGGAACATTAGCCAATCTAGTTCAGTAACGATTCGGAAGTTCAGCAACTTCACCGAGCCGAAATATCATCGCTCTCACACTTGACATTGCGCAGAACAAGAGATCATTCATGAGACATCGACGACAGCCAGCCACCCGTCGTGGCGCTACGGCCGTGGAACTAGCTCTAACCGCACCGCTATTTTTCCTACTGATCTTCGGTGGGATGGAATTCTCGCGCGCAAACATGATTCGTAACGCAGCAGGTGTGGCTGTCCTGGAAGGGGCGCGAGCCGGAATTCTGCCGGGTGCAACATCCAGCCAATGTATTGCCAAGACCAACGCTGAATTAGCTGTACTAAATATCCAAGGTGGAAGCGTGTCTGTCTTACCAACTGCGATTGACCAGGACACTCCGGAAGTCACTGTCACGGTGAGCATCCCGCTTTCACAGAATGCACTGCCATTGAGCAAGTTTGTGATTGGCAAACAGTTGGTCCAATCGATTAAGCTCAAGCGCGAAATCGACTAAGACCAGGCCTAATCAGAGCCCGTGTCGAAACTTTGACGAGCGCCTTGGGGGTCTTCTATGCCGCGAATCAACTCGGAGATTTCGCACTGCGTGTTAAGTAGACTCTGCCAGGCTTCCAGCGTTAAAGAGACGCTACTGGCTTTTTCATCTACAGAAGTCTTCTCAATAACCCCGCGCATGCCTGCATGAATGTGATCAAGCAATTCGCGCAGCTCCGCAGACTGGCCTGGCGTCAGCCCTCGCGGCAGAAACGCTTCATTCCTAGAGTTGACCGAACTGATGGCTTGAATACGAGTGCTGGTACCTAATGGATCTTCGTCGGAAGATCCAGAACTCATATCATCCGACGAAACAGTGCCTGTCGGTGCCAGATCGCGATTGCCAACCAGCAAGATGGTGCGCCCGACCGAGATCGTGTCGCCGTTGCGAAGGATTTTCAAATTGCATACATGTCCATTGACACGCGTGCCATTGGTGCTATCCAAGTCGGTAACTACCAGGCGTCCATCGTCCTCTTGGATCTTAACGTGGTAGCGGCTAATGCGTTCATCGTTCAACTGAACCACATTGCCTTCTTCGCGCCCGATGGTGATTGGCGTGCGCAGATCGTTGAAGACTCGGCCACGGTCGGCACCTTGAAGTACTCGCAGGGTTATCGTCTGCATGGTCATACCGTGGTCGAGAAAAGTAAGGAACAAGAAACCGACAATTTGTGATTGTGAGACGATTTGCTGGAAAATGCAAGCAAATCAGCAAAGCAGGGAAGGAAAAATAAATGCGTTCAATCGCAAAATCGCAGGAAAGAGCGAGCTTTAGCGGCCTTCACGCAGGCGATCGCCGAGAAAACGATCCAGTTCTGGAATGTCATAGATTTTCTGGATCGTGACATCCACGTCGTACTCGACGCGGCGGAAAGTGATCCAAGAGTCTTCCAATATCACATAGCAACTTCGCCAATCACCATCGCGAGGTTGCCCCACGGAGCCAACGTTGACCATGACTTTCTCGTCGCCAAGTTGATAGCGATGGTCGATTTCTTCGGGACGCAAGAAAGTCATGTCGGACGTAAAAACGCCAGGAACATGGGTGTGCCCCTGAAAACAGGCTTTTTGAATCATGGAGAAGAGTTTTTCCATCTTGCGACGATTGTAGACGTCTTCAGGAAAAACATATTCGTTGATCGGATTGCGGACCGAACCGTGAACGAACATGACTTGGCCCTCGCGTCGTGTGCGAGGGAGGTGGGCCAGGAACTCCAAGCGGCGGTAGCATTCCTCAGCCGTACCACCAGTTTCAATTTGTTTGCGAGTCCAGAGAATGGCTTGTTCCGCTGCGTTGCTGAAGCCCTCCGGGTCAAACAGCGCAGCCAAGTCGTGATTGCCAAGTATGCAGGCATCAAAATTGCGAACGAGGTCTATACAGGCTTGAGGTTCTGGGCCATAGCCGACTACATCCCCCAAACAGATAATCTGTTCACAGTCCTGCGTCTGAACATCGTCCAACACAGTCCGTAGCGCTTCCAAGTTGCCGTGTATGTCGCTTAGGATTGCCCTGCGTACCAATGTATTCCTCGCTCCTCTTGGTTGGGAAATAGGCGAACCATTTCCAAACCGTTTCTTCCAAACCGCTTCTTGACCTCATAGCGAAAGCCGTTTCGCCAACCGCTCTCCGACCGTAGCGAAGACTTCTATTACTTTCGAGTCCCAAGTCCCAGGCTTTGATTCAACGAGATCTAAAGCCTAGCGTCCGCTTCGCAATCGATCACCGAGCATATTGTCGAGATCTGGGACGTTATATATTTTTTGAATGGTAGTTTCGAAATCATAGTCGATCCGCCGGAATTCGACATCCTGCTTTGCATCGTCCAGAATTACGTAACAGCTACGACGATCTTCATCCCGCGGTTGGCCGACGGAACCGACATTGATCATCAGTTTTTCGTCAGACAGTGGGAAACGGTTGTCGCAATCTTCGGGCGTAATGAACTCACCATCCGTAGTGAAAACCCCTGGCATGTGCGTATGACCTTGAAAACACAGGCGAGTTACACGGTCAAACAAGAGTTTCATGCGGTTTTGGTCATAGATGGTTTCCGGAAACACGTACTCATTGGTCGCATCGCGGGGAGAGCCGTGGACATACAAAATGTCCCCTTCAGCGAAGTACTTTGGCAACTCGCTCAGGAAATCCCAGCGGCCATTGACCGTGCTAGGTGTCCCGGGGCCATGATCCAATTCATCGCGTGTCCAATAGATAGCCCTGAGAGCAACTGGGTTAAAGCCTTCTGGGTCGAACAAAGCAGCTTGGTCATGATTACCGAGAATCGTCAGTTGGCATTTATTCATGACCACATCCAGGCACTGGCAAGGGTTGGGGCCGTAGCCCACGATGTCCCCCAAGCAGACCAAGCGATCGACTTTTTGATTCTGTACGTCAGCCATCACAGCCGTGAGAGCTTCGTAGTTGCCGTGGATATCACTGATCAGTGCTTGTCGCACAGAAGAATTCCTGCTGCAGGTCTTGTCGGAAAAAGTTCTGATTACCTAGGTCAAGATAACTCGGCCTAGTCGTTTAACGGGGCCTCCCCCCTGTCATCTCAAATCCATGGATGTATTGTAACAATTGTAAATTGACGGTCCCGGCACCGAAAGGCGTAGCAATCAGCCTATGAATCAATTCGTCTGACAGCCGCCAACTTCCCGGCCTTTTCTCCACTTTTTCGATTATTATGCTCAATCTAGCTATCGAATGCTCAGGAACTTCCGGAAGTGTGACTCTAGCTGACGGCTTACAGGAAATCGCGTTCCAGCCACTTCCATCTGAACTTGGCAGCGTTCAGACACTGGCACATACCATTGCCAATATCCTTGGCGACAATCGAGTCTCAGCACCGCAGTTGATCAGCGTAACCACGGGGCCCGGGTCATTCACGGGATTACGGGTGGGATTGTCAACTGCCAAAATGTTGGCTCTGGGGTGGGGCGTCCCAATTGTGGGTGTCGACAGTTTAGCTGCAATTGCACTGCAATCTAGTGCCACTCACCTATCCCAGGCCAAACCGACCGTAGTTTTGGCAATAATGAATGCGTTTCGCCAGCAAGTCTTTGCCAGCGCTTGGATGCACACCGATTCGCTCACCTGTTTGGCTGCGTCACAAGTCCTGGAAGCCCGAGTCTGGCAGCAAGCCCCCGATGGTTGGCTGGATACCGAATGGACTTCCTCCAGCCCCGACTTCTTAGTCACGGGCCCCGGCTTGCAGCAATATATGCCCGATCTTTCCAAGCTCAACTCGGGAAGCGTTGCACCAGCCCACCTGTGGACGCCGCGGGCAAGCGAAGTCGCCGTGTTGGGCTGGCAAGAATTCTTGGCCGGTCGAGCGACTTCTGCGGCTGGCCTTCAAGCGAACTATGTGCGAGGTGCCGCCGCTGAGGAAACGATACGCAGCCGATCCTCGTAATGCTCTTCTTTTTCGGGACCAACTGGTTTTTCGAGACCAACTGGAATTAATGGGCAGCGTTTTGATTACCAGCCCTTACGCCACCAAGATGAAGTAGCAGACGCTGCAGGGCGCGGCCAGTATTGGGATTGGTGAGTAGATCATCGACGCCAGCAGTTTGCAGAGCTAGCCATTGGTCGCTGCGAGGGAGCGAAGACGCCAGAATCAAATGCGTTCCAGGTAGGCGCTGCGCCAAACTGCGGACCCGCTCAACAACCCGCGCGTCGCGATCGACAGTGTCGCCAACGGTTCGATACGGTTCATCCCACAGAAGCCAATGCGGCGAAGATTCCGAATCGAAGTCCGACACCAAGAATTGTGACCAACTCAGCTGCTGGACGCCACCGGAAACCTGCATTGCCACCAATTGCCAAGCTTCTCCCGACTGACGGCAATCGGACAAGATGATCCCACTCTCGATGCTAGCGACCCCACTGCCGGTCGACAACGCGCCAAAGGCGGTGGGACATGGGCCAAACATTTGTGGAGCTGTCCCTGCCAGCCAATCAACCCACCCGTCCCACCAGCGATGCCAAGGCAAGGTCAAGTGAGTCAGAACAGAGGCGACACCCGATCGTCCGGCCCCGTCCCACAGCGTATCAGTGGCCAGCGCCAAAGGAATTTCCGGCAGTTCACGTTGTAGCTGCTCGATGTCTCGCAGCGGGTAGTTCAGTCGATTTCGGCTTCCTACAATTAAGCGATCAACGCCTAACCCACTGCAATTCGACGGCAAACGATTAAGCGTCTCTAAGATGACCGCAGGCACTTGAACAGATTCAAAGCTCTGCAGGCGTTGTCGCAGCCACTGGAGTCCGCCCCCCTGTTCTCCCAACCATACGATGCGAAGTGGCTTCAATGTTGGCCCATTTCGTCTAGGTGTTGTTCGTGTTCAGCGACCGTTGCATATGCGTCTTTGGCAGTCGTGCATTTGCGTAGATCAGCCAGGAAATCCGTGCCTGATAGCAGGCGGGAGATCTTGGCTAGGACTTGCAGGTGGACACGATCATCGGTTGAACAAATCAAGAAAAAGACGTCGGTAAGGTGGCCGCTTTGATTACCAAACGGAAGCGGCTGTGAGGAAACGCCGAGCGCCAACAACGGCTCGGCTAGAATCGAAGCTTGAGGTCGCCTCGGGTGCAACAGGGCTACGCCGTTATCAAGCGCGGTCGGATGCAGCTCTTCACGCATCATCACCGCTTCCGTCATCTTGGTAGCGTCCCACAATAATCCAGTTTGTTCAGCCAGCGCGCACATGCGACGAATCACACTACTACGAGTTCGCGAGGCCAGCGGAACTTCCACTGCTTCCAGCCTCAGCAATCCCGTCAATTCGCCCTCGTCACTTCCGCGTTCGCTCCAGCGATCAACGACTTTCTGAACCTTGGACAGCTCACCAATGTCGCTCGCACCAATCTGCGCCTCGAGCCAGGCGTGTACTTCGGCTTCTGAAAATCGCCATTCGCCACCAATTTTGCGCCCTGGCAATTGATCACGATCCGCCAATCTGCGGACTTGGGGCGGTGTCAAATGTAGATAGGTGGCCAGTTCGTCGACGTCTAAATCCTGGGACATAGTTGTTTCAGTGCTGAGTCTCAAAGGCTGAAGTGGGGACTGCGTACGGTTGCAAATAATATAACTTGGATTGCGATGTTAAGTATTTCGTAGCCGTTCACGAACTTGGAGTGAACAGGAGTGTGACAGGACACTTTAGCTATCAAATTGGAACTAGGGAACTATGGGCAACTGGCGGATTTGTAGGGCTAGTTTTTCCTGCCGGCGAGGAGAAAAACTGGTTTTCGTATTGACCAAATCTAAGATTACCAACAGGCTGTAGGACAGTCGGTTCACCGGCACAAATCCATTCTGGATGTGAGTGTCGATGGCAGTAAATCGAGGTCGCAATGCTGGCATTGGATGCTAGCAGCTACTTCATCAAAAACTCGAAATCTAGCAAACGTGGCAAGGAGGCCGCCGATGTCTACCTCATCTCCCAACCAGAGTTCTCGTACGCGCGTTGTTCGACTTCGGGAATTCTTGCCGGAAGCCGTCTTTGTGGGCAGCGAGGATATCGAAGTCCGCCGCTGCTGCCAACGTGCTGACAAATGCCAGCCAGGCGACGTATTTATTCCTAGTTATTCCGCTACCGTCGATCAACATGACAAGGCCGAAGAAGCAATTCGGCGCGGCGCAGTGGCCATTGTGGCCGAGCGCATTCTGCCGGTGTCCGTACCGCAGTGCCTGGTCGAAAATACTCAAGCGGTATACGGACAGGTTTGCCAAGCGCTGGCGGGCGCACCTTCGCAACGCATGTTGACGATCGGGATCGTTGGCACTTATGGCAAGACAACCACCAGCTTGTTTGTCGCCGCAATGCTCAAGCGGCAGGCAGGTGCGGTTGCCTATTACACTTCGCTCGGCTGTAGCGATTCAACCCACTGCGATCGCACGGCTACACGGGCACCTGCGGCGGGTAAATTGGCCAGGTGGATGCAGCGCGCCGACGAAGCGGGAGCGCCAGCTGCAATCATTGAGTTAACACCTGCCATGTTGCACAACCATGCGACCGCAGGCGTCGAGTTCGACCTGCTCATCGTGACGGGCATGCGTCCCGGGCAATTTCGGGGTAGCCCTAGCGTTCGCGACTTTTCAAAGTTGGTCGATCGGGCTGCGTCGCAAGCGAAGCCTCACGGGATTGTACTTTTTAATGCCGACGACGCGGTCGCCGGGAATTGGGCCGCCAAATCTCCCATGGCGACGATTAGCTATGGCTTAGACGCCGCCGAACATGTGCGGGCCAAACGCTTGTCGCGCGACGGTGGCCAACAACAAGTCCTAGCAATGACTGGTAACATGTTGATGCCGCTCACGCTCAAGATGCCCGGTGATCATATTGCCCGCGCTGCGCTGGCGGCTGTTGGTGCGAGCTGGTTGTTTGATCTTTCAGTACCTGAAGCGATCGCGGGTATCGAGTCACTCGAGTCGATCCCAGGGCGCATGCAACGACTGACCACTGCCGTTGATGTGCCGTTGTTCATCGACGATGGTCAAACGCCTGACCGAGTAGCAGTCGCTATGCATAGCTTGCGTCAACATCATTTTGGACCTGCCACCGTCGTTTTGGATCTAAGCGGGTCAGTCGATTCGGCGCATCGACAGCGGCTTGGTGAAGTACTCGACAAAGCGGCAGCACGCGTCATTCTCAGCGCCGCAGATCTGTCGCCAGAGACCGCGCAGCGCTTCGCCATGGATGTCCTGGGAGGCTTCCGCGCGCCAGGTCGCGTCCAAGTCATTCCAGATCGGGCGGCTGCAATTCGGTGGGCCATCGATCACAGCGAACAAGGCTGCATCTTACTCAGCGGCTGCGGCATAAACGGTTGGGTCGATCGCGACGGCGAAGAAACGACAGATGAACGTGTCGCCAAACTAGCACTAGCTAGACGGAATCAAACCTCCGCACCCGTGTTCCCTGCCCTGAGCATTTACCCGCCTCCAGAGTGCAATCCGTTCACCGTCTAAAGACTCAAGTCGCTGAAGCGTGAAGAAAACTACAAAAAAGAGCTTTTCAATGATTTTCGCCATTGACCTGGGTTTCAAAGATTAGTTATCCACTAAACATGCGAGCAAGTTCGTGAGGGACGACTAAGACCCGCTGCCACCAACTTGGCAGTAGTTGCCCCATACACGTCCAACCATTCACGGAGGAAAGGGCCCCCGGCCCCAAGGATGTTGCTTGCCAAGACAAGGAAGTCAATCAGTGGAAGCTCTGTCGTTGGCTATGGTTTTGCGGGAAAACATAGCTGGCCTCCCTCCTGGGTCGGAGCATTTTGGTAATTGGACGTGGTTTCTGGGTCAATCACCCCAATCGCCGCTTCGCGACAGAGCTTAAAACTGCGCATCGGAGCGAGGATCCTCCTCGCTCCGGTGCCAGGGATCAGGATGCCTTCGCAGTTCGCCCAGAACTGCGAAGGCTTTTTTATTGATCTCCAAGCCTATAATGCGCATTCGGTTGTGCTATTCTATTTGAGGTCGCGACCGTTGATTTCCCTGCCTGATTAATCGTCATTGAACTACAAGCCATCGTTAATGTAGTGGATCTCGCCAGAGATCCCTGTATTCCAGAGATCCCTGTATGCAAGGGAAGTCTGGCGACTTCCACTAAATTCCTACACACTCCCCCACCTCAGAAAGTTACCCACCCACCATGCGTATCCTAATCGCCTTGATGTTCAGCAGCCTATTAATGGTCTATTTGCCAGCCCAAGAAAAGCCCGCAACTGATACTCAACTTGCTAAGCAGACTGACAAGAAACCCAATGCGGCTCTGCAGCTAATGCCAGCCACAAAGGCATTTCTCGAATCACTCAACGAACAACAACGCGAAAAAGCTTCGGTAGCTTTCGACTCTGAGCAACGCGTCAAATGGCACTTCATTCCCATGGCAACTCGCAAAGGGCTGCCACTGATGGAAATGGAAGCGGCACAGCAGGAGGCGGCCATGAAACTGATGCGGGCTGCTGTCAGTAAGTTGGGCTACGATAAAGCCACCACTATCATGCAATTGGAAACAGTGCTCAAGGAACTCGAAGCCGGCAAAGGCACCAACGAACGCAATCCAGAGAAATACTACTTTACCGTTTTCGGCAAACCCGAGCAGGGAGCGCGCTGGGGCCTTAGCATTGAGGGCCACCACCTCTCGCTCAATTTTGTGCTGAATGGCAATCGTATTGTCGATTCGACTCCACAGTTCTTTGCTTCAAATCCTGCCGAGCTAAAAGACTCGTATGGCGACAAATTTCCCAAGGGAATGAAGGTCTTGGGATCCGAAGAGCAATTGGGGTTCGCCTTGGTACGCAGCTTGGACGCACAGCAGTTGGCCAAGGCACAGCTACCGGGCAAGACCCCGTCGGAAATTCGTGGTGCGGGCGAGGCCCAACCACCGACTGAGCCACTCGGAGGTCTCGCCGCAGCGGACTTGAACGATGAACAGAAAGAAATACTGAAGAAGCTAATGATGGCTTACACCAATAAGATGAAACCGGGCGTATCCAAATCTCGATGGAAACTGATTGACGAAGCCGGATTTGACAAGATTACATTTGCCTGGTCAGGAGCTAAGAAGCCAGGTGTAGGCCATTACTATGTCATCCAAGGGCCAACGTTCGTAATCGAATTTATCAACGTGCAACCCGATGCTGCTGGCAACCCGGCTAACCACATCCACTGTGTATGGCGAGATATGCAAGGCGATTTCGATTTGCCGATCAAGTAGCAAGCTCACAGGGATTCAACCAGCAGGTCTGCGGCTAATTCCCGCAGTTGTGTGGTGCGTTGGATAAAGATTTGGGCGCGACGATGATCCCCTACCTCGGACAATTGTCGCGCTTCGCTGGCCAAATTAGCTGCGGCAGCCATTAAACTCTCGACGGCTGCGAATCGTTGCTCCAAGAGGTCGTAGTATTCCGTACTGATGCGGCTGCTGTCTGTGACTGGAGGCGTTTCGGTTCCAGCCGCACCACTCAACAACAGATCCGAATTCAAGCTGGGGAATTGCTCGGCGGCGATATCGCGAAACTCTTTGAATCCAGGATTGGTCTCTAAACTGTCTAAGGACGGCACGTTTGGCAAGCCCGACGGATCAAGCTTTGGCAAGCTGGGAGCGATGTCGGCTGGGTCACTTGGACTCGCTTCATTGGTTTCACGATCTGGCACGTCGGGGGGCATCGGCGCTGCGTCCGTCGCCACCGACTGGGACGACTCTCCGCCCTGGAACGTTTGCGGTTCGTCCTGCCAAGCCCGGTTCAAGACACTGCCGGCAATCAACACGAAATTCAAGACGACCGCAGCGAGCAGCCCGAGGAATAGCTTAGAAATCATGTTAAGAGTCTCCTGGGGATGTTCCCTTGCGAGGCATAATGCACAAGGCCACGGCGATAGCCACCACGTGTAAAATCGTTGCGAGGATGAAAGGCGCGCCTGGCAATTGCACTGCTGCGCCCTCACGGATACCTGCGGAAAAAATGCTGGAAAAAATCACGGGACCTGCCATACCAGCAATGCCCATGAGTGAACTATTGGCGCCTTGCAACTGCCCTTGTTCGCTGGCGCTAACTCGGCGTGTCATCAAACCTTGGATGGCTGGAGAAAAATAGCCGACCAGAGAAAATACCGGAATGGCGGTCCAGAAGACCCACCCCGAGCCGGCCACGCCGTAGATTGCATAGCCCGCCGCGCCAAAGGAGAGCGCGATAAACAACATTCGCCACTCTCCCAGTTTCGACGCCGTACGACGTACGATAAATCCTTGCATCAAAACACTCATGATGCCCACTGCCGTTAAGGTATAGCCGACCGTTTGCGGGCCCCAACCGTAGCGATGTCCAGCATACAATACAAACACGCTGGGAAAAACTTGATGAGCGATTTGATAAATAAGCAACACACTCGCCAAACCGAGGAGCTCGGGGTGCGAGCGCAAGAGTTTCAAAGATCCGAGGGGGTTCGCCTTGCGCCAAGAGAACTTTGAACGATTTTCGAGTGTTAGTGATTCGGGTAAGATGAAATAACCATAGGTGGCGTTGATGAGTGTTAGTCCTGCGGCCACCCACAGGGGAATGCGGAGCCCATAGTCGCCCAAGAATCCACCCACCGCAGGTCCGACGATAAAGCCAATGCCCCAGGCGGCACCAATCATGCCATAGCTGGCAGCTCGCTTTTCAGGTGGAGTCACATCCGCGATGTACGCCCCAGCCGTAGAAAAACTAGCTGCTGTAATACCCGATAGTACCCGACCGACAAACAGCCAAACTAAGTTGGGAGCTAGGGCCATCAAGATATAGTCTAGTCCGAGACCAAAGCAGGAAATTAGGATAACTCGTCGACGCCCGAATTGATCGGAAAGTGCCCCCAAGACAGGCGAAAACAGAAACTGCATCAATGCCCAAACACCCATGAACATTCCAACGTAAGCGGCTGCTGACGCGGTATCGCCGCTTCGAAATTCTTCGATCAGCTTTGGCAACACGGGGATCGTCACGCCCAACGACAAAACGTCGAGCAACACGGTAATGAATATGAATATCAATGCCGCCCGCTTGGGAAGTTTTCCAGGCGGAACTGCCTCAGCCTGCGAGACGGAGTCGGCTTTGGGTTGGTAGGGATTCGTCAACGTTTATTCCAAATTTATTTAAGCCCGCGCTATGTCATCGATGTAGCCTAGCAGCTCAGTTAGCTGCCGTTAGTAGGCGATACACACTTTGATATTTCTGGCGGGTCTGTTCGATCACTGCGTCCGGCAGGGCCGGCGGCGGGCTGTGGCGGTCCCAGTTGCTGTTCATCAACCATTCACGCACAAATTGTTTGTCAAAGGATGGCTGGGCTTGGCCAGGCTGGTATTGGTCTGCGGGCCAAAATCTCGAACTATCCGGTGTAAGCACTTCGTCGATTAAGATAAGTTGCCCCGCGTGCATGCCCCACTCAAATTTCGTGTCGGCAATAATGATTCCACGGTGTCGCGCCCACTGGCTGCCTTGGCGATAAACCTCGAGGCTGGCCTGGCGAAGCTGGTTTGCCAACGACTCGCCTAAGTCGGCTGCCATAACGGCGAATGAGACGTTTTCGTCATGCCCTTCGGCGGCTTTAGTGGCCGGCGTAAAGATGGGTTCGGGCAATTGGTCGCACTGCCGCAAGCCACTCGGCAATTGAACGCCACACACTTGGCCATTTTCTTGATACTCACGCCAACCGGAACCCTCCAAGTACCCGCGGACGACGCATTCATAAGGCACAACCTGGGCTTTCTTCGCCAGCATACATCGCCCATCCAAACTCTGGGCTTGAGCCTGACTCAATTGCAACTTTGGACAGCGTCGCTGAATTTCAGTCAAGTCGGTAGATAAGAGGTGGTGTTCGACTTGCAGGTGATCGAACCAAAAACGGCTAAGCTGGGTCAGCACGATGCCTTTGCCAGGAATTCCACTCGGCAAAACCCAATCGAATGCACTAATCCGGTCAGAACTGACGATCAATAGGTTTTCGCCCACATCGTAGACGTCACGAACCTTTCCTTGGCGTCTCGGGTATGGCAAACTTGTCTCAAGCAAGGTGTTAGTGTCAGTATTATTCGACTGGATGGTATTATTCGACTGGATGGTCATGCGGTCGCTTCAATAGTGTGAGGCTGTCCCCTATGCGTCAAAATGCAAGGCGGTAGGCTTTGATTTAATTGAATCCGTAGCCAACTTGCTGTAGATTCGCAACTCGGCAGGAGTGGCGCTTGAGTTTTCGCTGGTTAAGAGGCTGGTTGTTTGCAACGCGGCCGCCTTTGAAACGCGCGGTGACATGCCACTCCTAATAATGGATCGTTTCGAGCTTCGGGGTATTTAATGGGCGACCTGCGATTTAAGTTTTCTGGGGCAAGCGGTATGGATCCGCGCGTCTGGAATACAGCTTATATCACAGGCATCGAGGGAATTCCGTGGCAGTGCCATCACCACGTGTCCGGGGACCAGTTTAGCATCGGTCGTGAGATTGACGAGTCTGGCAAACTGAATATCGTTTGGCCAACCCGTGGTAGCGGCAATATATGCCTGTCCACCACCAGTCTCCGGGTGACCCCTGAGCCCTATTCGCTGATTGTGGAAATCGCCCGCGGCACCATCAGCCGCTTAAAAAATCAGACCTCCGAGTGGCAGCGGGTGGGCCTGAAACTGCCTGAGGGTTTCTTTCCGCTTGCCGAAGAATCGCTGAGTCAGTTCCTCCACGCTGTAACCGCTGGTGACGATGATCGGCGTAAGAATGCTTGCGCCCAAGCAGCCATCGACTTAGCCATGGAGGCCTCTGTCTTGCTGTGCAACGCTTTTGCCTTACAAGCGCTCGAGGCGCGGCGGCAAAGCGAAGGGCGGCAGTCAACTCTGCTTGGCGTTGCCCTGCGAACAGAAATCGAATTAACCAGCATTGGCGGCGCAGTCGATACAGCTTTCAACCTGGTGCAAATCTCGCCAGATTTAGGCTCCGTTGAATCCGCATCGGGCAAACGCAACTTTGCACCCTATGATACGCAATTGGAATGGGCAACTTCACTCAACAAAAAGGTCTGCATCGGACCGCTGGTCAACTTTCGAAAAGGAAGTCTGCCGCAATGGATGATACTGCTGAATGAAGAATTTGACAGTGTCTTGGATGCTGCTTGCATTCATGCTCGGACGACGGTTGAACGCTATTTGGGCAGAACACATATCTGGAATTGTGCAGCGGGATTGAACGCGCCCACCGAGCTCGGCTGGACCGACGAAGAAGTTTTGCGTATGGCTGTCTCCTTGATTGAGACGGTGCGGCGCGCTGATCATCGCAATCCAGTATTACTGACCATCGACCAGCCATGGAGCGAATACTTGCGCAATGACGCCAACGGCATTTCTCCGTTGCACTTTGCCGATGCCCTCATTCGCGCCGACCTGGGACTCAGCGGCTTGGCACTCGAACTGAACTTCGACCAATGGCCCGACGGCAGCTTTCCCCGCGATCCGATTGATCTCAGTCGCCTCATCGATCGCTGGGCTATGCTTGGGTTGCCGTTGTTAGTGATTGTAACCAGTCCCACCGAAACCAACATGGAGGCCGATCGGGTATCCAGTTGGCGAACGGAATACGGTCAGGGCGTGATCGATCCAGATATGATTTTGAAATTATTGATTTCCAAACCCTCTGTTCATGCAGTCATCTGGAATCACTTGACGGATCAAGTCCCGCAGCCAACCGCTGGCAGTGGTCTGTGGGACATGCGCGGCAAGGCCAAACCACTGCTGTCTCAATTGGCGCAATTGCGCAAAAACTATCTGCACTAAGTGATCGTCCGCCAACTACCTGCTTCATTCCGTAGGCCGAACCTGCGCCTTGAGCAGGGCTCGTGTGTCCGCAGACGAAGCCTTCCACTGGCCGGCTAACGCTTTGTCAGTAATCGCTAGAATAACTCGCCGGTCATAGTTCGGCAGTTCCCGCTCGATTACCTCCTTGGCGATTCGCTGGACGGTTTCTTTGTCTTGTCGTCCGCAGGCAGAGATGAGCGCGAGTGCGTAATCGTAACCCGACTCGCTGATCTCTGAATACCCATGGTTGAACCAGATAAAGACACCCACGACCATCAATAGAACAAGAATAGCTATGCCCACTCGCTTGCCAGAATTTGATCCAAAATTCAACTTAGTATGCCCTCAAGAACTTTAACGTGTCGCAGCGCGCATGGCCCAAGCAACTGCCGACTTCCTATCTACTCAATCACCTCGACAACTTCACCCTCGTTCATGCTCGCAAGCTCTGCAGCGGTTAGCAATGCGATAGTTTCGGACATAAAACGCACGGACCCATCGCCGTAGAGCACATTCCCCCCGCCCAGATGTTCCGCATACATTTGACCAACGTGATAGGTCGGAAAATTCATGGGGTGGATGATCGGAAATCCCGTAATATCTAGCTCGCCACCGGAAGGACCAATATGCATCAGTGTCAATGTTGCCGCAGCATCAGGCCCATTCTCGGGAGTTGTAAACCGAGGAAACACGAATGCACCTGGAACAACCCCTGCCCAGGCTTTATCGCTCAGTCTTGATGAATGTTCGCCAACAAAAATCGTATTCGATGTGCCGTCTGTCACAGCGGCAATCCTGATTTTCGAATTCCTGAAGAACGGGCCGTCAGCAACTGCCCCCGCATTCCCATTGATCGCGACGATTTTAGTTGTCGACGTATATATATTCGTGAAGATCAGCCCCGCGGCTGAAGCACCACAATCGCCCCAACAAGACTCTTGGCCATGGCTAGCCACATAATGCGAACGCCCAAGTTCTACGGCTGCACCATAACGAGTGAGTGGGGTGCCGTTGGCACTCAGTAGCTCAAACGCTTCGGTTGGACCACTGGACGATGGACATAAGAAATTGGGTAACGGCCTGTTGACCAGCGCGCGATTGTTGGTTGACCAAATAGGTTCTGATATATTCAGCGAGTTGCTTAATGCGCTCTGCTCAATAAACGGAAGGATAAGCGCCGACCAGCCCCAGCCCGGTGCGCCATCCCAAGTATCAGCATCCAGCGAAGCCCAAGCTGGCGCTGAGCCGTTGTTGGTCGCGTAAGAAATGTAGCCGGACGGATATACCCGATGGGCTGACTCATAACTTAGAATCGCTAGTCCGATTTGTTTTAAGTTGTTCGAGCATTGCAACTTCCTCGCTGCTTCGCGCGCAGCCTGCACGCCCGGTAGTAGTAACCCCACCAGAATACCGATAATGGTGATGACAACAAGCAATTCAACCAGAGTAAACGCCAAACGTAGCGCGCCTGTTCCCGAGCTGGTGGATGAGCGCGAGCCGTTTGATGCCGCAAGACCGGCAGGCTTAAGCCCAACCACTGCTGCCAGTTCGTTGAGATCATTTAGAGACGAATCGTGAGCGCCTCTTGAGACGGACTTGTTCGCATGCCGCATAACAACTTTCCTCCTAAGAACGCGTGCCGAATTTCGGCAACGGCAAAGCAAGCCGCGGTGACAACCGCCGAAAACTTAGCCTCAACTAAGATCGCACTCAGGCACATCTTAGCAATAGCTAACATCACGTCAATAGCATCTGAATTGAAGATTGTGCGTCCTGGGTGTTACTACCCCACTTTGAGTGCCCCCCAAGTCGGCAGACGACGAGGCGTAGAGCCGGTCCCAATGTTGGTAGAGTACGGGTTAATTGCTCATGATCCTTGTTCCGGCGGGAACTAAGGACCGAGTGGTTATTCATGGTCGCCTTTCGCTCCGCGAAAGGGTGTATATGGTGGACTTTCGCGGAGCGAAAGGCGACACTTACTTTCCACTCCATCCTAACTTGCGCAAGGCGACACAGAACTACTACTTGAAACTCGCATGCCATGACTACTATCGATTGGATTATCGTTCTGATTTACGCCTCTTCGACGATTGGGTGTGGCTGGTATTTTGGGCGCAGGCAGAAGAATACCAGCGAATACTTCGTTGGCTCTGGCGCAATGAACCCGACTTTAATTGGAGTTTCGTTGTTCGCGACGTTGCTCAGCACAATTACGTATTTGGCAATTCCAGGAGAAGTGCTCGGCAAGGGTCCAGTCTACCTGACAAACTATCTCGCCTACCCACTGGTTTATCTGGTTGTGGGATATGTGATTCTCCCCATCTACATGCGTCAACGTGTGACCAGCGCGTATGCGCTGCTCGAAGAACGACTTGGCTTGAGTATCCGACTTCTGGGTGCGATCATGTTCTTAGCCATGCGCCTGGTGTGGATGTCACTGATGATGTTCATGACTGCCAATGCAATTGCGGTCATGACTGGCGTTGACGAGAATATGGTCCCGTGGATAGCTTTGGCGACCGGCGCCTTTGCGGTCACCTACGCATCGCTAGGCGGCTTGCGGGCTGTTGTCGTTACGGATCTCCTACAGACCTTGCTCCTATATGGCGGTGCCCTTTTGGTGATTGCCACGGTTAGTTGGCAGATGGGTGGATTTGGCTGGTTTCCAACGCAATGGCAGAACAAAATTTGGGACGAACAACCGATCATTAGCTTCGATCCCGCAACGCGTGTAACGGTCGTTGGATCGATTCTTTCGGTATTGCTTTGGACGGTCTGCACGTCCATGGGGGATCAAGTCTCTGTTCAACGGTTCATGTCAACGAAGAACGCAACCGCAGCTCGCCGCGCAATCGCAGTCCAACTAATTCTGGCCTGTGTGGTCGGGGCAACTCTAGGTTTGGTTGGCATCGCCCTCCTGGGATTTTTCCAAGCCAATTTGGACCTGCTACCCGGCGATAGTTCGTTGAAGATGCAAGCCGATCAATTATTCGCCCATTTTATTGCCGCCCATTTGCCGCCCGTTGTCACTGGTCTCGTCGTGTCAGGCTTGTTCGCGGCAGCCATGTCGAGTATCGACTCTGGGGTCAATTCCATCACGGCGGTTGTCATGACTGACTTTATGGAACGTTTCGAGAGAAAGCCAGATACGGAATCACAGCACTTGCGATTCGCGCGTTGCTTGGCCGTAGCCATCGGAGCCATCGTCATTTTGCTAAGCTCGGTTTACAAGTTCATTCCGGGTAACTTTCTGGCGGTTACGAATAAGACCGTAAATCTGTTACCCGTACCCATTGCGTTGCTTTTTTTCTTTGCTCTGATGGTGCCATTCGCCAACGCAAAAGGCGTTTGGATTTCAACCATTGCAAGCGTCACCACAGCTGTGCTCGTAGCCTATTCGGAACAGATCTTCGGAGCTAATCCTGAAACAGGACTCCCACCCATTAGTTTCCAGTGGATCTCGCCTGCAGCTCTCGTGGTTGGCTTGGTAGTGGGGCTGGTTGCTTGCTGGCTGTTTGATGATCGACGGGAAACATCACAAAGTGGAAATGCTGGAGAAAACGCATGAAGCAAGTTTCGCGCATCGCTCAAACGCTAGGCCTCGTCCTGTGCTGTATCCCGGTGCTTGCAACGGATCCCATTCCTTCAGAAACACTTGAGCGGTGTATGACCGAGCTCCGCGCGGGACTACATTCACAGGATTTTTGGCCGTCGATGCACGCAGCAGAAGCAATGACCATTGCAGGGGAGCAGCAGGAAGTTCGTGAGTTTCTAGAACCACGACTGCCGACCGAAACCGACGATCAGCGGCGCTGCGGATTAGCGCGTGAGCTCGTTCGGGCCGGTGATCTTCCACAAGGTGCTGTGCTGCTTGAAATTCTGCGCGATCTTGCCTCGGCCGGACGTGTCCATGCTGCGGAGAGCCTTTACAAAGTGGGCTGGCAAGGCGAAACGCCTGCTGAATTAAAGCAGGCCGCAGCGGGTAGCAACGATATTCGCTTGCGCATCATGGCATCTGCGGCGCTGGCCAAATACGGCCAGGCAGAGGCTCAGGAAAGGTCGCGGGCGTTTCTGCGTAAGACCCTCAGCCAAGAACGCGATCCCAGCATCTTCCGCGCGGCTGCTTGGGTCCTGGGGCGAATTGGTGACAAGGAAGATCGCGAGCGAATCCGTAGGCGTCTTCCCGATACCCGCGACGATCCCCTATCAAGCGCGTTCTTGGAACATGCACTGGCGGCACTCGGCGATCCAGACGGCATAAAGTCTCTACTTTCCAACTTCAACTCCACCGACCCAACTGTTCGCGCCTTTGCCGCGGAGTTTGCGGGAGAAACCAAATTGATGCAAGCTAGACTCGCACTAATTCGCCAGTTAGATGACCAAAGTCTAGACGCACGTATCCGCGCCGCCCAAGCACTAATCCAATTACACCAATAGCCCTAACGCAAGACGCGACCACATGAGAAAAAGTAAAACGCTTGCTCGCATTCGCAACGGTGAAATCATTCGCACTTGCGTTGTCGGACATTACATCCCAGCCTTCGTCTGCAATGCAGCGCGAGCTGGTTACGATTGCATTTGGCTCGACCTAGAGCACCGCTCGCTTACCGAGCGTGAAGTCCAAGCGATGTTAGCCTACTCGCATCTGTACGACATCGACATCATGCTCCGCCCACCGACCCTAGAGAAAACCGGGCTTTATCGCTATCTCGAGGACGGGGCCGCAGGATTGCTGATTCCTCATGTCTCAACCGTCGAGAAAGCGAAAATGTTAGTCGACGCTGTCAAGTTTCCGCCGATTGGGGATCGCGGCATCGACAATGCCGGCTTGGATGCCGATTTCCATGTGCATGACCCCGACGAATATGCAGCTTGGGCGAATCGCGAGACTTTCTTGTGTGTGCAAATCGAAACGCCAGAGGGTGTTCGCAACGTCGAAGCGATTGCGTCAGTCGAAGGCGTAGACATGATCTTCGTGGGTCCTGGCGACCTTGGCCTGCGTCTGCGTCAAAGCGGAGAAATGACGCTCGACGAAGCTTGGGAGCGCGTAGCGACCGCCTGCAAAAAGCACGGCAAAGCTTTCGGAGGACCCACCGTTCCAATCGAGGAAACGCACAAGCGGCGAGCCCAAGGTGCGCAGTTGTTGGTCGTTAGCAGCGAGTTTCAACACTTCGTCAATGGACTGCAACAGGACATACGAAGATTCGATGAACTCACCTGAATTAGTTCGACTGAAAACCAGGTAGATAGCGCTCATAACCAGATCCGGTTTCGGGGTCGGCAGAGTCGGACAACCGTTTATTCAATCTGCAGGATGTCAAAACCATCACGGTGTATTAACTGCTCGATTTCTCCTTCATCCAAGCGCGGTAGTTTGGTGCCATCCACCATCTCGTTGAGCTTTCGCAAGCCAGCTATGGAGGCATCAACGGTAGTAAAAGGATAATCAGAGCCAAAGAGCAGCTTGTTCCATACGCCATACTCCTGCACCAACATGAGACTGTTATAGAGTTGCCAAGGTCGATAGTGCAACGCGCTAACGTCAGCGTACACGTTGGGGTGCTTGCGAATTGTCACTACACATTCGCCTTCGTACGGATGGCTCAGATGTGCCAAGACAAAACGAATATCGGGATGTTTGGTCGCGACCGGATCGATCAACCGTGGCAGCGTGTATTTCAGTGGCGCTTGACGCACAAAGGTGGTGCCGGTGTGGAGCAGTACAGGCAGCCGACGCCGCTCCGCGTAAACCCAAAGTGGCTCCAACCGCTCGTCGTCAACTCCGAAACCAGCGTACATCGGCAAAAGTTTGACGCCACGCATTCCAAGTTCCTCATGGCCTCGCCGCATTTCGTTCTCCCAGCCGGATTGTGTCGGATCGACAGACAGAAAACCCGTTAGGTGTTCCGGATCTTGCGCGACATAGCTGGCGACGAATTCGTCGTCCACCCACATCCCACTTAATCGCGCCTTGCCACCGAAGACGACCGAGCGAGTCGCAGGTGGCGCCGCACGGCGGTAGTCTGCTAGTCGAATGGTCAAATCCACCGTTTCACCAGCTTTGGCCGCTGACGCTTGGCGAATAAAGTCATCACTGAAAGCCTCAGGAAATGGCCAAGCGTGACTGTGAATGTCGGTAATCATGTCAGGTCCTTAGCAGGTACTAATTGAGATATATTGTGACATCTGCGCAGTTGATTGAAGCATGCTATTGTATAGGCGTATTAGCCGCTCAATTCAATTGTTTCCGTCGGGCAAACGCCTACCTTCCCACTCAACACGTCCCGCCGCCCGTGCGTTTCCAAGAACCCAAGCCTATGAATTCTGCACAACGTCATATCCTAATTGTCGGTGTCGGCTCCATCGGTGAACGGCATGTACGTTGTTTTCGAGCAACTGGCCGTTGTACTCTAGCGATCTGCGAGCCGCAGGAAGCTCTGCGAAACGAAGTTGGCGAACGCTACAACGTGAATAGTTATCCAAATTGGGAAACGGCCCTGGAGCGCGAGCACTTTTCGGCTGCCGTTATCGCGACCCCCGCCCCGTGGCACATTCCAATCGCCAAGGGACTAACCGAAAAAAGACTGAATCTGCTCATTGAAAAGCCTTTGAGCCTAAGTACCGATGGAGTTTTGCAGTTAGCAGAATCTATCCAAATGCATGAGACGCGCGTCGCCGTTGGATTCGTCTATCGCGCGCTGCCCGCGTTGCAGCGAATGCGAGCCGCCGTTCAAGCGGGACGCTTTGGACATCTCGTGCAAATTCAAGTCCAGGCTGGCCAGCACTTTCCGTTTTATCGCCCAGCCTATCGTGAGATCTACTACGCGAACCCTGCGCTGGGAGGTGGTTTGATTCAGGATATGCTGCCCCATTTCCTGAACGCAGTCGAGTGGTTCGCTGGCCCCACGACCAAGGTAGTGGTCGATGCCGAACATCAGGTTCTGCCAGGTGTCGACGTAGAAGATACGGTCCATCTGCTCACCCGCCACAACCAGGTAATGGCAAGTTTCAGCCTTAATCAACACCAGCCAGTCAACGAGTCCGTCATTACTGTCTTGTGTGAGCGGGGTGCCGCCCGTTGGGAACTCAGCGGACATCGCTGGCTATCGGCAAGTGAGATCGGAGGCGACTGGATTGAAGAGGAGTCGTTTGTTCACCAGCGAGACGACTATTACATTCTGCAGGCGAACGCTTTTTTGGATTACCTCGACGGGCAATCGGAGCCGCTCTGTACGCTGGCCGAAGCGACTTCTACGCTCCACGCAACTCTAGCGATACTGCAATCGCGAAAGTCGGGATGTTGGGTTGCGTGCCCGTAGAGATTCCCAAGGAGACGTGGCGGACATGCGCGAGCCGAACATTCACGAGCTGTTTGACTTGACCGGCCGGGTGGCCTTGATCACCGGAGCCAGCGGCTGGTTGGGCAGTTCCATGGCTGCGGCACTTGCCGAAGCCGGTGCCCAGGTGATCGTCGCTAGCCGCAATCCAGCGAGCGCAGAAAAGGCGGTTGCCCAATTGCCCACGGACAAGTGCCCTAGTCACGGATGGGTTGTTATAGACCAGCTTGATCCCCGCTCGATCGAGTGCGGATTTCGCGACGCAGTTAGCCACGCAGGTAAACTTGACATACTCGTCAACAACGGTCACGCTGCAGACGCACACGATCTAACGGATGTGACGGCCGAACAATTTAATCGCGTACTAGCCAATGCATCCGGATGGTTTCTACTCGCCCGTCACCTGCGAGATCACCTTGTGCAACGAGATGCTCCCGGCAGCATTGTAAATATCGGTTCGATGTACGGGCAGGTGGGTTCTTACCCAGATGCGTATGCGGAGATTAGTTCGGCCAGTCCGGTGTCATACCATATGTTAAAGGGAGGCGTCATTCATATGACACGCCACTTGGCAGTCTATTGGGCGCGTGATCGAGTGCGTGTGAATTGCCTAAGCCCCGGCCCCTTTCCCAGTCCGCTGGTTTCCGACGAACTGCGCAGCCGTCTGGAGGCGAAATCGCCACTAGGGCGCATGGGTCTGCCTTACGAGCTAAAAGGACCGCTGCTACTGCTTGTCAGCGATGCGGGCAACTATATTACAGGACAGAACTTGACGGTCGACGGCGGTTGGACCGCTTGGTGACCATGGAACTGACGTCGTCAACATCCACCCGCGACGATTAAGCGTAACCGTTCACGATGTGTCGACTTGTGTGACAGGGTCGGGAGTCTTCTCAGCCTAAATCGCTTAACCCATTAACAACCACATTTCCGAACTTCCAGTCTTATGGAGCAATGCCATGCATTTGATACCTTTGTCTCGACGTTCATGGATGAAGTCCGCTAGTGCTTACGCAGTGGCGGTGGCAACTACCTCGACTGTATCTGCAATTCTCGCCGCCGATGACCCACCAGCAGCGATTGACATCGGATCGCGGCGTGAGTTATTTGTTGATGAAGAACTCATCGAATCGTTGACCGACCTTCAATTGGCATTGCATCGCCCACATGACGAGGGTCAAGTCCTCGCGTTCGACAAACCTTGGGAAGGTGGATTTTGCGGTTACGCAACCGTCATTCGCGATGGCGAACTGTTACGACTTTATTATCGTGGACTGGGCGAAGCCGGTCAGGATGGAAGTCGCTCTGAAACCACTTGTTACGCCGAGTCGAACGATGGCATTAACTGGACCAAGCCCCGTTTAGGCTTGTACGAAGTTAAGGGAACGCGAGAGAACAACGTTGTCTTGGCCGATGCGGCACCCGTAAGTCATAACTTCAGCCCAATGCTCGATTCAAAGCCTGACGTATCCGCTGAAGTACGGTTTAAAGCATTGGGTGGCACGATGAAGAGTGGTCTGATCGCTTGGGGATCCGCCGATGGCCTGCGATGGCACAAGCTGCAAGACGCGCCGGTCATCGCAGCAGAACAAGTGCCGTTTCCATATTTCTTCGACTCGCAGAATTTGGCATTCTGGTCGGAGTCGGAACAGGCCTACGTTTGCTACTTCCGAGTATTTCAAGATAAGATTCGACGGATCGCAAGATGTACCAGCCTCGATTTCCTGACCTGGTCCGCACCCGTGCTCATGCAATATCGTCATCGCGGAGATGATGCGCCAATTGAGCATCTATACACGAACCAAACGCATCCCTATTTCCGCGCACCCCATCTCTACGTATCCATCGCCGCCCGCTTCATGCCAGGCCGCCAAGTTCTGACGGATGAACAAGCCGAAGCTATCGGCGTTAACCCGCGTTACTTCAAAGATACGTCCGACGCAATTTTCATGACAACGCGGCCAGGTCGCGATATCTACGATCGCACCTTTCTCAGCAGTTTTGTCCGGCCAGGAATCGGCGCACACAACTGGGTTTCCCGTACAAATTATCCAGCCTTGAACGTCGTGCAAACCGGGCCAACTGAAATGTCCGTATTTCTCAATCAGGACTATGCTCAACCCACGGCCCACTTGCGACGTTATTCCATGCGGTTAGATGGATTTACGTCAGTTCAGGCTGACTACCAGGGTGGCGAACTGTTGACCAAACCGCTGCGGTTTTCGGGCAGCCAACTTACGCTGAACTTCGCGACATCCGCCGCCGGCAGTGTGCGCGTCGAAATTCAAGAGCCCAATGGCAAACCCATTCCAGGATTTTCACTCGACGATGCACGCCCGCAAATCGGCAATGAAATCGAACGCTTCGTACAATGGAAAACTGGATCGGATCTGTCCCAGCTTGCTGGACAACCCGTCAGGCTCCGTTTCGCGATGCAAGACGCAGATCTATACGCATTCCAGTTTTCAAACTAAAAAAGAAGCGTGGCATCGAGAACGATTTGCCGCTCCCTTGAGTATGCCAGAAGACACCGAGCTTACCCGGCGTTTCAGCGCGACGTTCGAAGCGATGGTAGGCATTGTTGACACCGATGAACTGGTGATTCTGAGCGATGACCTTTTGCGACTCTTTGTAGCACAACGTAAAGTTCTCGACGTAGTCCAATAAAAAAACTTGCTTCGGTCTGCTCGACCGAAGCAATTTCCACCGTCTACAATCTCCGCGTGTGGCTGTCGCCAAACGGCTAACCCCAGAATCAAGAGCTGGACGCTGCACTAGTGCGAGTTTCCCTTTCCCTCGTTCCAAGGCTCTGCCTGGGAACGCACTGTCTTCGAGGCTCCGCCTCCGTCCTCCATTATCACCCCGCGAATAACCAAATCTTCGTTATAATTCCCCAGATGCTCTCGCCCCCAACTTCTCTTTGCCCAATATCGGAAGTTCACCATGTCGCGAACGCGCTACCGTTTCGGCGACGAACACTACCCGCATTTCATGCCCCAGACTATCGTCGCCTGGTTGCCTGTCTTTTCGCAACCTGACCTGGTGAACATTGTCCTTGATAGCTGGCGATTCTTACAACGAGAGCGAGCCATTGTCATTCTTGGTTGGGTCATTCTTGAAAATCATTTGCATTGATTGGGGCCGGTCCACAACTTGGAAAACGCGTGGGCCAGTTCAAGTCGTTTACGGCAACGTCGATCATCAAATGCCTGCAAGAAAAAGAGCAAAGACGCTGTTGCAGGAACTTGCGTATTACAAACTGGCATAAGGTCGATCAGACTCATCAACTCTGGCAGGAAGGGAGTCATCCGCAAGTGATCGAAACGGAGGAAATGATGGGCAGAAGATCGAGTACATCCACAACAACCCGTTACGCCGCGGTTATGGACGAGGCGGCGCAATTGGTGTTACTCGAGTGCCCGTGACTATGCAGGTAGGCAGGGGCTGCTGAGGTGTGTGTCGATTGGCGGTAAGGCGGTAAGGTTCGGAATGAATTTGTGGAAGAGGGAAGAGAGGCGGAGCCTCGCAGACAGGGCGTTCCCAGGCAGAGCCTAGGAACGAGTAAACGAGTAAGCCTGGGAACGAGTAAGCACACGAAAATCCACGCCAGTATACGGAAACTACTCAAGTCGCCAAATCCCTAGGCCGCAATGACAGCCTCTGACCAAACTGGCTTCGGTCTGCTCGACCGAAGCAATTTCCACCGTCTACAATCTTCGCGTCGCCGACCATCACACCTACTTCGTCGGCGGTGGCATTTGGGGTTGGGATGTCTGGGTTCATAATGCCAGGTGCACTCCACGTAGTGGTGGCGAAGCAATTGATGGAGCACACCATCTTGACGACATGATCGAAGGTCTAGTTGACGAGTTCAACGTCCACCAAATGCTGCAGCGAAGCTCAAGCAATGGCAGAACCACCACCTAATTACAAACAACATGGCGAAGGCGCTAACTCAAATCGGATTGCCGGGCCAGTCGCTTCGCAACAGAGTAAATCTGCAATATCTGACCTCACCAGGCGGCCATATTGGACAAGAAAAATGGCATATCGCCATGGAAAACGAAATGCTCAGTTTTATCAGACGCCGTGGGAAGTCCCTTACTGAAAAAGAACTCTTAGAAAAACTTCACGACTACTACCAGAAGCCAGAAATCGCCGGTCGCATCCCCGGTGTCAATTTAGGATCTTAGAGAAAAATGAGCCAGTTCTATGTTCTTTCTAGGGATTACAGTAAATCATCGTTTGCGTACCTACAGAGCGAAGACTTCCTCGAACAAATCCCGCCCTCAAAATGTCCGATTTGCGGTGAAGAACTAACGCCTGCCGCAGAGAATCCCAATTCCTTGTTTACTGTTCGACGGCATATATATGGGGACTTGATAAGTGACGGTTCTTCGATTGCGGTTTCTCCGCAATTCATTGCAAAGTACCAAGCATCATCTCTGGTTGGCCTTGATTTTGCCGCTACACCATTGCGTCTAAGCAACTGCGATAGGGAATACTTCCTAGCCATTCCCGCTGCTACTTGCACTCTCCTTGACGAAATCAAGAGCGGTGTGGTCATAAATCAAATGCGAGGCTGCGACTGCTGTAGAGTATCCGCGATTGATAAAATCGATCAGCTAGTCATCAATACCGCGACATGGAAAGGAGACGATATTTTCTGTAGCGGAAATCTTTTCTCAGAAATTATCGTGACTCAGGCATTCTGTGATTTTATTGCGAAGCATGATCTTTCCAATTTCCAGTTTATTCCCTCTTCGAAATTCTCTTTCGATTATACATGACAGTGCGTCTTGGATGGTGCAAGCGACTAGACGCAAGTTGGCCAGTCGCAAAATGGCCACGGAATCAAACTCGCTTCGGTCTGCTCGACCGAAGCAGTTTCCACCGTTTACAATCTCCGTGTCGCCGACCACCACACTTACTTCGTCGGCGGTAGTGTTTGGGGTTGGGATGTCTGGGTTCACAATGCGAGTTGCGTCGCCCCAAGGAGCACAGCGACTCAGGTTCGCTACGCGGATTCTGATATGGCGGAAGTAGCATTGAGTTATCGAAAAGCGAGGTCTGGCATGAAGCTACGTGATGGTCGTCGACTCGACCGCGGAAATGGCAACATCGCGGTTTTCGAGTATCTTGACGACAATAACCAGCTCGTAAAGCGTGCGTTTCTAAACAGAATGGGTGACGATCATGCTGAACTTTGGGGGATGCGTGTCCTAAACCGAGCCGGCATCTCTAGAGATAGAATTTCAAGGGTCTACAGCGAGCTGGAGTATTGTCCGGGGTGTGAGTCGCTCACGAAAGCTAGCTTCCCCAACGCAGCGCGTTCTTACAGTTTTCCTTACAACATACAGCGTGCGCTCGGACGGCAAATGAAGTCCGAAGCAGTTCAACGAGCCCTGGGAGAATGAACATGTCAATCGATGACTACGTCAAGGCTTGGCCAGCGGGGCTGATGAAGTACGAACTTGCTCCTTTAATAAGTCTACCAAATCAAACGTCGCAATTCTTGCAGGAGGTCGGGCTACCACTCGGGAGGGAGCCAGAATGGATTTTCGATGGAATCGTTCATCCGTTAGCCCAAGACGTTTACGCATTTGGAATGCACTTTGTTACACAGCTTGCGCTGGATGAAAACGGTACTGTCTATGAGTACGATGCAGGGAATATGCTATTCTTGAACTCTGGTGTTGAAGAGTTGGCATATTGCCTAACTTTTCGAAAGAAGGCGAGCAGGGGACGAGTTAAGGTACAGTCAGAAGAAGATTTTCGACGATTTCAGCAATCGATTTTGGAAATCGATCCCAAAGCACTGACCGAAGGTTCCTATTGGGCAACCATGCTAACGAAGTTAAAGAGGAGATGCTCGAAATACGATAGTTCCGCGCGAATACGGTGATCTAGTGCTGCCCCAAACAGAACAGACCTTCATCACACGATTCCGCGAGAGATTCGCAAATGACGTCGTACTGGTGAAAGTTTGCTCCCGGACCACTTGGTTGAGCATCCAGACATCGTAGGCAAACCTGGCAACCCGAATCGTTGGCCAGTTGACCATGACCTGCACATTGACATTCACAAGCGAAACCGACCCGGAGGCGACTACAACTCGCGTTGGAAAGAAGAGCTTGCGGATTTAGAAGAGTTGAAGCCTCGGAACGAATGGACTGCTATGACATTCTAGACATTCGCGATCGGCTTACCGGAGAATTTGGAATTGATGGGTTCCGACCATGAGTACGACGACCATTTGGAAGATTCAGGTTCCTGTAGGTTCCCGATATGCGGAACTGAACCGGCACTACAAAAAGCCGAAAGGCAAAAAGTGTGCAAAGTGCAGTTCAATTATTGCCCCAACGCACGAGCCAATTACGGTTGAATGGGATGATGGAAGCGATCAAGTGGGTGATTTCGTTCACGCTGGAGCCGACATAGTCCTTCAGGATCGCGTTGCAGAACAACTACGACGAATTGCAACGGGTTTTGCAACCGCCGCTATTGTGTTCTACGATCACCCAGGACGACTGGCATGCGGACACAGCACTTGGAAGTGGGGGGACTGTTCGGCGGCAGAGTGCAGTGTTGCCAGAATGGAAGCGACAGTGCATCCGTCAATCCGGATACGCGGATAGATATCGTCTGTGTCAATTCACTATGATCATCCGTGGGGCGGCGTTGCTATCCGTGGGAACTCGGATCACCAATGCTTGTGGCTTGGATGTTATTGCGGGACCGTACATGTGGACCATGCGGGGTCTGGCGGGCGCGAAGTGAAATCGTGGTGTAGTGTTCTTGCGTTGTGAGCTTCAATTCATTTCGCAAGGAGACATTCATGGGTACGAACGGAAGGCCAGTTGTTCGGCCAGTTGAGACGCGGCTGGAACTTTGGCGAGAACGATTTCGAGAATTTTCCTCTGGCACCGGTACTGTCGATCAGTTTTGTAAACAGCTTGGTGTGACCGCAGCGACTTTCTATTACTGGAGAAAGAAGCTCGGCGACAGCACCGAAGCTCGGCCGGCGACAGCACCGTCGGCTAGCGGTCGTCCCAGTGCAAGGTCTCTTCAGTATGGAAATGTTGCGGCGCAGTCCGGAAGTTTCGTGCCGGTGCGTTTGGCCGCGGCAGTAGCAAGTGGCGACGTGGTGGTTCGCCTGCCATCAGGCGTGCGCAAGTTGATTCCTGTCAGTGCACCGGAGTTAATTGCGAGAGTGATCGCGCAAGTTTGTGACTTGAACGCCGCAACTTCCATCGAGGCCGTGTAGATGCTGAACTTTGCGCCGGAGCTGAAAATTTATCTGCACGTTGGTCCAGTCGATATGCGAAAGAGTTTTGACGGACTTTGGAGTCGTCAGTGAGAGCTTCGGGCGAGATGTGCGCGACGGTGGTTTGTTTCTATTCATGAACCGCCGTCGCGATCGCATCAAGCTGCTTTACTGGGATACTGATGGGCTTGTGATCTGGATGAAACGTTTGGAAGGCGGACGCTTCCAAGACCTGGCTCCGGCCGTTGATTCAACGCATGTCACGCTGGATGCGACTGAGTTAAATATGTTGCTATCCGGGATTGAGTTGGGCGATGTCAAGCGTCTGCCGCGTTACCAACGCAACTTGGCCAAAGCGAGCTGAATGAACATGCAGGGCGCCAGAGAGTTGGTCACAAAACTTGTCGCTTTTGCGCTAAACACCTTTCTCAATTGCAACTCAGCCTATACTTCTGTCATGCAAGATGCAACATCATTACCGGACGACTTGAAGACTTGTCATGCTCTACTACATGAGCAAACTTCACTCATCACAGAGCTGGAAAGGCGGCTCACGGAACTGAGTAAGCTGAACGATGACTACAAGCGCGAAGTGGATGAGCTCAATCTAACTGTCCGCAAGTTGCTTGAAGGCAAGCGTCGCGAAAAGTTTCCGTGGACGGTTCAGCAGCTGGCTCTTGAGTTTCCCGATGATCCGGAGCTGCAAGAAGCACTGCAGCTTGCTAAGGCCGAGGCGGCTGGAATTACCGAAGAAATCACGGTCAAGCGGACCAAAGCGCCGAAAGCAGAAGAAAGGCGACGAGAAGTTCCCAGACCACTTACGTCGCGAGTTTGTCGACGCCCTCGCGTCGGATTCCGAGCGATACTGTAGCGAACATGGCGAGCGAAAGATTATTCGCTACGACGAAGTAGAGACGCTGGTTCTGAAGCGTCCAGAGCTGTTTGTGCGTGTCACACGCTATCCCATATTCGCTTGCGCCCGGTCAGCCGCAATGCGGACTGAAGTCACCTGAGCGACCAGTAGGTATTGTCGAAGGAGACCGTTACGACGCGAGTCTGGCAGTCGCGATAGCCAATAATAAGTTTGGCTACTACCTGCCTTATTATCGGATGCAGGATATCTTTGCCAGCAGCGGTTGGACGCCTAGCCGATCGACATTGGATAACATCATCGACGGACTGGAGTTCATTGTTCAGCCGCTGGTTGGACTCATGTGGCAGCGGGTTCTGTCGGACCTGGGCGTTGGGATTGATGACACGAACGTGACGTTGCTGATGCCCAATGCGATCCCCGAGGTAAAAGAAGATGACACGCCTGAACAGCAACTTAAGACTCGACGGTTGATCGATAAAATGCTCGAAGCCCAGAAGAAAGGCGAAGCGAGTCTGAATGCCAAGATGTGGGTCTACTCAGGCTTGGTGAATCAACCGTACAACCTATTCGACTTCCGTGTGTCGCGACACCGCGACGGACCAGCCGAAGTGCTAGGTGACTATAGCGGACATGTGATGGCCGACTGTTATTCAGGCAACTTGAGTGTGATCTTGGGCGGCTGGGTCGAGGATGACTCGCATGGCCTGTTGGTCGATGCGCGGCGGCACATGCACGAGGCCCGCATTAACTTCGCCAAAGAGACCGCCTTGCCCTTAGCCTTGATGGCACAGTTGTATGACATCGAACGGCGGGCGGTGGATTACACAGCCAAGCAGCGGTATGAGTTGCGTCAGCAAGATTCGGTGATGATCCTGGCCCGCTTGCGTCAATGGCTTGATGGCCCGATCGCCGGTGACGCTTTACCCAAGCAAGTTGGGCAAGGCGATCAATTACTCGCGGCAACCACTGGCAGTCGCTGCAAGAGTTCACTCTGGATGGCCGCTTGCCGATCGATAACAACCCGGTTGAAGCTCTCATGAAGCAAATCGCGACTGGCCGTAAGAACTGGCTATTTCTCGGGAGCGTTCGCGCCGGTGAACGCAATGCCAAACTGATGAGCTTGGTCAGCAGCGCGCATCGACAAGACTTGGATGTCGAGATGTACCTCGATGACATTGTCCGCAGTATTCTATCGGGATCGACCGATTACGAGTCGATGTTGCCTGACAACTGGCGTAAGTCGCATCCATCCGCCATCCGCAATTACCGCCAGGAAGAACGTCGCGATCAGGCGGATCGCAGTCGATTCCAAGCCGCCAAGCGGCGTCAATTGCTCGACACGCCTTAAGCAATTACGCCTGCAAGCAATACTCTACGCCCAATGGCTCTGGTGTACGGTCCCGTTATTGCTGACAGTGATTCTGCGGCATTCGTAGAAGCTGCCCTTTTGGCCCGCGTGCATGCCAACCTCCACGCCCTACCACCAAGTGCTGTGTCCGCGTGTACTTTTCTGTGCATAATCAGCTTCAAAAGATCATCGAACGTTCGAACAACCCTGACGAATTCAAACAAAACTTGGCTCCCGGGGCACGTACGTGGCTAAATGGCGGGACACGAGCGTTGCCAAATTCTTTGAAAGGATAGGGTATGGTAAGTCGTCGTGAAAAGGGGAGGGTCTCAATCTGGCTTGTACACAGACGGATAAGCCCGAATGTTGACATACTCAAACAACTTTGCGGTGTTGAGAATTACAGCTTGGATAATCAAGAAACAAGTGTCGATACGAAATATTGGAAGAAACAGCCCATAGTTGAGCTATTACGACCAATCTCCTATTCAAGTTCCTTTATCGAGAATGCGGTTTTGGCCGCAGAGTCTCGCAATATAGACGAGGCACTATATGCCATTTGTCAATTCGACTTCGCCTATGACCCTGACATTGTCAAGCAATTAAAGTTACAAGATCCAATCTTCATTGGGCACTTTTCTTGGAATGATTCTGAAGAGGAAATAAGGTGATCTGCGTCACACGTTGCAGAACCTGGACTTAGCTCAATCAAATTGCTTCGGTCTGCTCGACCGAAGCAGTTTCCACCGTCTACAATCTCCGTGTCGCCGACCACCACACCTACTTCGTCGGCGGTACTATCTGGGGCTGGGATGTCTGGGTTCACAATGCGAGGTATACACCAAAGAATCTTGCTAGCGCAGCGCGAGATGACTTTGTGCACAGTGGATTTGCCCAAATAAAGGGCTTGAAGGGAGTCGGAGCTGCGGCCACGGAGATTCACCATATTGCGACGAATAAGTGTTCATTTTGGTCCAATAAGTTTCAAGAGCTGTTTGATCCAGCAGGAATTGGATTGGACGATGCCATCAACAAGATACCGATACATGGACATCAAGGTGGGCACGGTATTTACAATTTAATTGTCTTGAATCGTCTCCAGATTGCGACTGCGGGTCTCGCTCCTACAGGCCTAAGATACAAGCGAATGCTTCAACGAGAGTTGTTGGTTATGCGCCGGGAACTCGCGGACGAGTCGAGCTCCCTATTTGGTATTCTCCAGTCAGCTGCAACGAGATCCGAAGGTAAATTGGCACGGAGCTTTGCACGATGAAGTGGTTTCAGCTAATAGATGCAGCAGATGATCGAAGTTGGGCGATCTCCGTGCCTCCGGAACAGTTTGACGACCCGAAGAAGGTCTGGGAATTCAGCGCAGGGAAACTTGTTCAAGTGCTCGAACCGATTCACCTTCGAATGCAGCAGGGTAACGAACGCGACTTTTCTCTGACTGGGTTCTCTATACCCGTCGTCACAAGTCGATTTCGAGAGGTAGTGGAAACTCTTTGCCCTAACGAAGTGCAGTTCTTTTCAGCAACCGGTGTCGGCAAGATGCAGCTATCTATTCTTAACATCCCTGTGTCACTTGATGTCATTGACTACAAGAACTCAACCGTTCAACTCTGCATGAACCGAGGACGTGCTTTTCGCGAACGTTACGGAAAACCCGAAATGGTCTCAAAGTTGGTGATCAAGAAGAATGACTTGGGCGGACGAAGCATCTTCCGCGTAAAGGACTGGCGACCAGCAATCATTGTGAATGCGAAGCTGAAAGATGCGCTAGTGGATGCGGCCGTAACAGGGATCTACTTTTCGGAGGTGTAGTTTCGACAAGTTACTTATGATGGCCGCCCCTCCAACATTGCTTCGGTCTGCTCGACCGAAGCAATTTCCACCGCCTACAATCTCTGCGTAACGCATCATTTCGTTTTCGGAATTGTCGAAGCAATCGGGATTAGATCAATGCAAGTTGAAATCAAAGTTGGCCATGTGCTGCAGTGCCGCTGATTCTTGATCTCGACCGCGAACCCGTGGTTGAATCTTGCTTGTGAAGTCAACGGAGCGAAACATTGCAAAAGTTGAATTGGCAGGCAATTGGAGTTGGTTGCGACCAAGAGGATCAAAGAACGGGCAAAGGCCAAACGCGTCAAATCATCTCCCAAGTGATCAATCGCAATTGCCAATTTGCAATGTTCATTTTGCAATTTGCAATCCAACGTCGTCAGATCCGAGGAACACCGTACAGATCTTCAAGAAGCCATTCACTGCACGGCGAACCGAGCCTAAGGAGGCTGTGTGAAGTACGGCCTGCTTTTCTCATTTCTGGCAATATTGACGCTGAGCTGTTGGCTAGGAGGTTGAAACGCGGAGTGGCGGAGGAGCGGAGCATCGCGGAGAATGCGCGTGTGGCTGATGGGAGGTACCGCGTCTAACGCGTGCGCGTTGCAGTTTTGCCAGAATGGAAGCGACGCGCATCCTTCAATCCGGCACGGGGCAAAGAAAAACTGCGGAAACAGACAAGGTTCACGGTCAGTCGCGCCTTGAGCGCTCACTGCGACTAACCAATCGCCATTCTGCTGCTGAAAAGACTGCTGACAGCTTCTTAGGCTGCATCGCCAATCCAAGTCTTGAGTAGATTGACGGCTGCGTCGGGATTCTCTTTGATCAGCGTAGAAAGATCCTCTTTGATCTCTTCGCCCGATAAGTCAAAGGAAGGTTTGGCTCGCTTGCCTGGAGTGATTACCCCATCTTCCCCAACGATATCCTCTCCGTCCGCCAGATCCAGTTCATCGGCTAAGCTTTCGGGAACCTTCAACCCAAAACCTTCGCTAAATTTGCTCTCGGCCTCAGAGACGCCGTTCTGAGACTTCACCCAACTGAACATCATGCCCAGGGCTACAAGCACGATGACCATCAAGCCCAGCGTACTCCATGATTCACTGAACCAAGCCAAGGTGCTTTGCGCCAAGGTGATTTCGGGTAATTCAGGTACTGGTAGATCAGTATAGGAATAGACTTTGACCAACGTCTTGCTTTCATCGCCTTGGCGCAATCCAACTGGGATACCTTCCACGGCGGAACGAACCATACTTTCAGCTTCAGACTTAAGAGCTGTCAATTCAGTCGGCGACGGGCGCGGCGGGATGTCCTCTTTTTTGTCGGGGTTCTCCCGTAGAAAGCGAACAGCCCAGATTTTCTCGTAGTAGGAGTCTGGAATACCAACAGCAATGGTTACGCTTTCTGGCACCATGGGAGCCTTTTTAGTAATTGTCGCTTCGTGTCCAGCTACGCGGCGTTCATTGGCTTCGGACTCCTTGGTCTTGGATGTCTGAGCCGCATTTCCAGCGATGGTCTGTGGTTGGTTGGAAATACCATTAGACGCTGCACCGGGAACACCACCGGGAGGAGCCTTAGCCGTATCTAGGTCTCTGCGGCTCTCAGAGGACTGGAGCGTCACTGCCGTCGGATCGTATTTGAGTTGCTCCGACTCCGATCGCAGCGTTGGGTCCAGCTTAACGCTAACGCTCAGCTGAAACTCGCCATTAAATGTATTGTGAAGAATGCTGGCCAGTTTCTCATGGTAGCTGTTTTCAAAGGCCTGCTGAGCCTTGAGGTAAGGGTTGTCTTCCATCGCATCGGGATTGTTTGATCCGCGATGCGTAAAACCCGCGCCCAAGTCGGTAACAGTAATTTTATCACGTGGCAATCCAGCGAAATAAGTTTCTGCCTGCTTGGCAATCACTTCTAGAAGCGGCTGAGCAATGGGTGCATTCGTATGGGACTGCACGGAAATACTACACACTCGCTCGGTGTTTCGTGCAAAACCGGTGCGTTGTTCGTCGTACTCAACCGCCGCAAATTCGATTCCAGGCATGCGGCGGATAAGGTTTGCCAGTTCTCGTTCTCGGGCCGTTTCGGTGCGGAGTTGGATCAGCGAATTGGGATCAAAGGGGCTGTTGCTGTTGATGGCAGCATCCATGTAGCCCCCCCATTCCTTGGGCAATGCGCTTGCCGAAGAAAGCGCTTTTAGATACAGATCTTTTTCGCCCACGGGGACGCGAATGCGTTTGCCAACACGTTCATATTCTCGCAGGCCAGCTTCGCCAAACGTGGCTTCCCACAACTCCAGTTCGGCGTCTGTGTAGTTGCGGCCACCAAACAAGTATTCGTGTTGCGCCGAACTCTGCGAGCTGATGATCCAGCCCAAGCTGACGACGATTACGCCCAACATGAGCCCCGCCATGACTCGCGCCGAAGGAGTCATCGAAGCAAAGAGGCCGCTGATCTGCTTGCCGATATCGTTGATTATGTTCATATGCGTATGGCGTTAATTTCTTCGTAGGCCGACATCAGTTTATTACGGACTTGTACCAATAAACGAAATGACATGTCTGCTTTTTGTACGGCTGTGAGCACTTCGACTTGCGACACGTCTCCTCCACTCAGCAGTTCGTGGACTTGCGCGGTAGCGTTTTGCTGCGAGTCATTCACTCCCATAACGCCTGCGGCCATCAATTCGCCAAAGGTTTGGGGCGAACGATCCGCCATGTCAGTTGGCTGCTGTAGCCGAGCTGAGTGCGGAAGTTGCAAATGAAACGTTGGACTACCAGCAATCGAATTCACAAAAGTCGTTTCCTTTTGGTAGTGGATCTTGCTAAAGATCCTGTGCGTTCAAGGAGATTTAACAACTTCCACTACCGTACTTGACGGCTAGCCGTTGAACGATTTCGCTAACGAAACAAAACCGTTCACACTGTGACACTACGCCAAAATCGATAGCGACTGACGGCCGATGTTCTTGCTGATCTCCATGACACCGATATTGGCTTCGTACGAACGCGTAGCTTCCAAAGCATCCACGAACTGCTCGTTCAGGTTGATATTTGGGTATGCCACATATCCCTTCCACTTGCCTTCTTGAATAGCCAAGGGATGGTCAGGTTGATAGCGATACTGGGCTTCTTGGTCGGAGACTTCCACCGAGGCGACTTTGACGCCAGGCGCGCCGCCTTCGGCGATCAGATTTTCGTCAGTTTCGAAGACTGCGTAACGCGGTTGGTATGGTTTAGCGTTTCCATCTTCGTCTTGCAAAGTCGAGATATTAGCGATGTTTCCCGAAATGGCATTCAGCCGGACCCGCTGCGCCACCAGCGCACTCGTACTAATATCGAGGGCATTGATCATGAGATTACTCCTTGAAAATTCCGAGAATGTCTCAAGAAGTGACACTAGAGACTTTGGTCGCTGCAGAAAAGAGCAAAAGTGGGGTCCCCGATGCCGCTTCCCGCTGGGGGTGGTGTGGATTCTGCAAGGACAAAATTCCGACATAGCCCAAAGGAAGGGCGTTCTCAGGCTTGCATGTCAACGTGGTTTTAGGTCACAATAAAGGATAGCTAAGCGCCATTTAGCTTCCCGCCTTTCATACCTGCCCTTTGAAAATACTTACCGAGGTTTTGCGATGCTGACCATTTACGGTAAAGCCAGCCGACGCGCACAATCGCGCCGCCGCTTTCTATCCAGTAGTTTCCTGACCATCGGCGGTTTGTCTTTTGGGGCAGGGACATTCGGTTTTCCTGGATTGGGACTAGCCGAGATCCTACGAGCCGAATCCACTGACAAATCAAGACTTGGGCATAAAGGCGTTATTAATGTCTTCTTGGGTGGAGGTCCGCCCCATCAAGACATGTGGGAAATAAAGACGGAAGCCCCTTCAGAAATCCGTGGTGAGTTCCAGCCGATTGCGACCAATGTACCTGGCATCCAGATTTGTGAAGTTTTTCCCAAGTTGGCACAGTTGATGGACAAGGCGGCCGTGATCCGTTCGGTGGTGGGCTGCAAAGATCGGCATGAATCATCGCAGTGTTTGAGCGGCTGGCTGCCGACGGACATGAGCAACCTAGGCGGACGACCTTCGATTGGTGCAGCGATTGCCAAGTTGCATGGCCAAGTTCATCCGGCAGTGCCCGCTTTCGTAGGTTTAGCCGAGCCCACCAAGCATGCTCCCTGGTCCGACTCGGGGGCGGCCGGTTTCTTGGGAACATCGTACGCACCCTTCAAACCCGATGGGCCGGGCATGGCGAACATGAAACTAAACGATATTTCGCTCGATCGCTTGCAGGATCGTCGACAACTATTGACCAGTCTCGATACCTTGCGACGCGACATCGACACGACTGGCAACATGGAAGGCATGGATACATTTGGCCAACAAGCGCTCGATGTATTAACCAGCAGCAAACTTCTTGACGCATTGGATTTGAGTAAGGAAGATCCAAAGCTTGTCGAGCGCTACGGTGATGGAAAACCTTATCAGTACCAGTACGACGGCGCGCCCACCTGCAACGACCACTTGTTAATCGCCCGCCGCTTGATCGAAGCTGGGGTCCGCTGTGTGAGCCTGAGTTATGGTCGTTGGGATAGCCATGGACAAAATTTCGACTTGGTTCGCGATCACGGATCAAAGCTTGACCAGTGTTTGAGCGCACTGATCGAAGACTTGGATAGCCGTGGCATGCTGGACGACGTGACAGTGGTCGTGTGGGGAGAATTTGGACGCACTCCCAAGATCAACAACAACGCGGGCCGCGATCACTGGTCGCAAGTCAGTTGCGCTTACATTGCCGGTGGTGGCATTCGTGCTGGCCAAGCCATTGGTGCCACAAACCGGCTTGGCGAATACGCCACCGAGCGGCCCGTCGATGTACAAGAAGTAATCGCTACCATCTATCACAACTTGGGCATTTCCACCGCCACAACCACCCTGATCGATCCAACTGGACGGCCACAATATTTGGTCGAAAGAGATCCTATCGCTGAATTGATCTGATTTCCATTCAATTCTCAGTTGAACAATCTATTGGTTTCACTATGCAGCGTTCTCCAAATTCCGTCGTGGTTGCCCTACTAGCACTAGGTCTAGGTATAGGCGTGACAACGATCGGTGCCGAAGCAGACCAAGGGCTTTTCTTTGACGCTCAAGCGATTCAGTCGTCCGAGTCGACGGAGCAGGCTCCCTATCAACTGCATGGTGCGGATTCACGACTGCAGCTATTGCTCACCTCTCAGACGCAAGACTCATTGCGCGACGTAACGCGCGAAGTCGAATATAGCGTCGAGCCGCCTATCGCTACGGTGGATACGACTGGGTTTGTGAAACCGCTGAAGAACGGCACGACTACCATCACCGCTCAGCTAGCCGAGCACCGGGTCCAGACGACTTTACAGATCTCCGGCTTAGACGAAATTCAGCCGGTAAACTTTCCCAATCAGGTTGTGCCTATCTTCACCAAATTGGGCTGTAACGGCGGAGGCTGCCACGGCAAGGCGGCTGGTCAAGCAGGCTTTAAACTTTCGCTGCTCGGATTTGAGCCTCGAGAAGATTACGAACACTTGGTCAACGAATCACGTGGGCGGCGACTTTTTCCTGCTGTGCCCGACCAGAGCTTGTTGCTGCTCAAAGCCGTGAATGGCGCTCCGCACGGTGGCGGTCAACGCCTCGACGTCGATTCACATGAATATCGCGTGTTGCAGCGCTGGATTGCATCAGGCATGCCCTACGGTTCCGATCAAGATCGGCACGTGACTCGCATTGACCTGCACCCCAACCAGCGTCGATTGCTCCCTGAGCAGACGCAACAGTTGCGAGTAATTGCAACTTATTCTGACGGCACGACCGAAGACATCACGCGTACTGCGCAGTTTGATTCTAACAATCACGACTTAGCCGATGTCGATCCGCGCGGTTTAGTTACGTTGGGGACACAGCCCGGGGATGTGGCGGTGATGGCCCGTTATCAAGGCCAAGTGGCTGTATTCCGCGCCAGTATTCCACTAACAACGACATTATCGGCTGAATCGTTAGCTCAATGGCCAACTCCGCGGAATATCGTTGACGAGCAAGTCTTTGCCAAGCTTTCGACGCTGGGAATTCCGCCGTCGGCGCTGTGTGATGATTCGAGTTTTGTACGACGCGCTACGCTCGACATCTGTGGACGCTTACCTACGGAGGAAGAAGCGCGACAGTTCGTGAGCTCAAGCGATGAAAACAAGCACGAAGCTTTGATCGATCGCCTGCTGTCCAGTACGGACTACGCCGAGGCGTTTGCGAAGAAATGGAGTACCATTCTGCGCAATCGCCGCGATGGCGCGGGTGAACAATTCGAGACATTCGCATTTTACGATTGGTTGCGAACTAGCTTTCATGAGAACAAGTCTTATGACCTCCTAGTCCGTGAATTATTGACTGCGACCGGTTCAATCGATAGCAATCCCGCTGTGGCTTGGTTTCACGAGGTTGCCAGCACTGAGTCGCGTGTCGAAGATGCCGCGCAATTATTCTTGGGGCAACGAATTCAATGTGCGCGATGCCATCACCATCCATTTGAGAAATGGAGCCAAACCGACTATTACCAAATGTCGGCCTTTTTCTCCAAGATTCAGAAGAAGGAAGGCCCCACCCCCGAATCGCCCATCTTTGTCTCACGCATCGGCGGTGCCAGCGCCCAACATCCAAAGTCCGGAAAATCGCTGTCGCCAGCGGGGCTAGATGGGGACGAAGTGTCATTTCTGCCCGTAGAAGATCCTCGCGAGAAGCTGGTGGACTGGATGGTTGCACCAGCTAATCCATTCTTTGCTCGTGCCTTAGCCAATCGATATTGGAAGCACTTTTTTGCCACTGGTTTAGTTGAACCCGAAGACGATATGCGGGTCACCAATCCGGCGACTAACCCCGCCTTGCTTGATGCGCTGGCCAACGATTTCGTTCAGTCAGGCTACGACCTAAAAGCCTTGATTCGCCTAATCTGCACCTCCAATACCTATCGACTCGCAGCGGAGGCCAACGTTACTAACTTGGGAGATCAACACAGCTATTCGCGTTTTTATCCCAAGCGTCTGTCGGCGGAAGTACTGCTAGACGCTATCGATCAAGTCACTCAGAGTTCTACGTCGTTTGCTGGGATGCCAGCTGGCACACGAGCCGTGAATTTGCCAGATTCAAGTTTTGCGTCCTATTTCCTGGACGTATTTGGGCGTCCTGCCGCCACGACCAGTTGCGAATGTGAACGATCGCAAGAAGCCACGTTGGCGCAAAGTCTGCATCTCTTGAATTCCCAAGAGGTGCAGACCAGACTCTCCGCCGATAGCAGTCGCCCTGCCGCCATGGCCGCCAGTTCTCAGGAATTGGCCGAGTTGATTGACCAGTTGTACTGGAGCGCCCTAAGTCGTCCACCCAAGGATGACGAGCTAAAAACAGCAATTGAGTACATCTCGAAACGTGCCGATCGCCGTCGTGAAGCCTTCGAAGATCTAGTGTGGGCCATGATCAACAGTAAAGAATTTCTGTTCAACCACTAAAAGTGACAGGCGCGTCGCAGGCGACTAAAATAGGCGTATCCTCAAACTCGCCTCCAACCCCTCCCGCCTTATGCTTATGTCCCTTCTTAGCCGTAGCTTGTGCGTAAGCTTCGTTGTGCTCTGGCTTGCCCATCAAGCCAATGCCCAACCTCCGACCATTGAGATTATTGGATTGTCGCGTCAAGCTGCACAGGCGGGCACGACCTGTGAACTCCGCTTTATCGGCAATCGCATTGATGAACTGGAAACGCTGGTTGCCTCAACAGCGGGCTTGCATGCTACCGTACGCAGACAATCACCGCGACCATTGGAAGAGCAGACGCAATCGACGGGCGTCTTTGATTTGCAAATTGCGAAAGAAATGCCTCCCGGCCTGATCGATGTGCGAGTTCTCGGACGCTTTGGGCTAAGCAATCCACGTCGCTTCTTGATAACTAGCAAACCGATCCAAGTGGTCGATGGCAACCACCAGAATACGGCGACTGCAGCGCCATTGCCAGTGGATTCAATAGCGCTTGGTAAGTGTTTACCGCAGCAAGTCGGCCTTTTTCACCAGTCCCTAGCTGCCGGGCAACGCCTGAATCTAGTTGCTTACGCAGAGCCTATTGATTCGAAGGCCCAATTGAATTTGCAACTGCTCGATGCACAAGGGCATGAACTGAGTCGCAGCCGCGCTTCCGGCAGTTGGCCAGCGACGCTGGAGCACCAATCAACCAATGGAGGTGAGGTGTATGTGGTTGTTCACGACTTCCTGTTTCTCGGCGGTGATGAGTACCCTTATTTGTTGGAGGCCGCCGTTACCGATAGCGGACAGCCGCCACCAACACTGGAGTTGGACGAACTGTTGCGTCCGCAGATTCCTGGTTCCAAGCCCACAGGCGAAACGCAGCCGCAAGAGGAGACAAACCGTCTACACGAGTTGCCACTGTATGTAGCCGGCAATTTTAGCGATCCAATTTTTCAGACCAATTTCACCGCCAAAGCGCAGCAGCAGCTTAGCATTGAAGTCGCTTCGCACGGGCTTGGCCAACTCACGGACCCGCTATTGCTGATTTACAAGTTGACTGGCGAAAAGCTTACCGACAAGTCCTTGATTGGCAATTTCGATGATGGGGCAACGTTGGGTGATGCCAGCGCGCGTTTGCGGCAACTCGATCCGTCCATTGTTTGGACGGCACCCGAAGACGGAACGTACTGTGCTGTGGTGCAAGACAATCAAGCCGGCAATCGACCGCGCGACGCCACTGCTTTTTCGCTGACGATCCGGCAGCCACAACCTGCTTTCGAACTGATCGCTTATCGCCCGCTACCAACCAACAATCCCGCTGGCGAGAAACCCAGCGGCACATTACTCGCACGTGGTGCGACCGAAGCCATCCGCGTATTTGCCAAGCGTATGGATGGGTTCAATGGCGCAATCGAGGTATCTGCCCTTGACCTTCCTAGCGGTGTCACCTGTAACCCAATGATTATTCCCGCTGGAGGCAGTGAGACCGCGATGATCTTGTACGCCCAGGAGGACGCTGCAGCATGGCATGGTGAGCTAAAGCTTGTCGGACGCAGTCTCTCTGAAGAGTTGCCAGAGATACCGGCCCAGCCGATGACGATTGTCTGGCCAGCCACTCCGCAGAGAAATGCCGTCCTTTATCGAACTTCAGAACGCTTGATGACGAGTTTATCATCCGATGACGTGGCACCTCTGACGGCCATGCTCGGACCAAAAGGAGAGCCTAACGTACTCGAAGTCGCACAGGGCGCAAAGCTCGCGATTCCAGTAAGGGTCGCGCGGCGCGAAGGTGGTAAAGCAGAGTGCCTGTTGCGGCCCAAGCACTTGCCTCCCAAAACCACGTTGCCTGAATTGAAAGTTCCTGCGGACCAAACGGAGGTCAGTGGTGAATTGTCGATCGCCGCCGATGCACCGCTCGGTGAGTATACATTCTGGATGCAGAATGAAACGAAGATTCGCATGCGTCTCAACCCGCAGGCGCAAGAACGCGAAGAAGCGTATGTCGCGACCCTCAACGCGGCCATTGCAGCTCTAGAACAGAAGGTCGCCGTCGACAAACCGGACGGTGAAGCCGCCCAGGCGCTAGAGTCCCAAAAGAAACAACTCACGGATGCACTGGCGGCCGCTACAGCCCGGGTCGAAGAGTTAAAGAAGAGTACAGCCGAGCAGGAATTTACTGCTTGGCTCCCCACAACGCCATTACGGATTCGCATCGTCGCCGCGACGCCCGCAGGCAATTAGCGAAGCAGTAATAAGAGAATCCTGTTCGTCAAAATCTGGTTCCCAAAAGCACTCACCAGAGCATCCGGCGAATCGTACGATCGACTAACCCAACTTTTCCTAGTTGAGAATGAATGAAAATGTTTTACGTCAACCGCAAACATAAAAGTGCCCGGGTACTCTTCACTTACCTTACCGCTCTCCTTTTGTGCGGCCTGCCTATCGTCGGCCCCAGCGCATTCGCCGATGAAGCTAGCGAGTTGGACTTCAATCGAGATTTACTCCCGTTGCTATCCAAGAATTGCATCGCATGCCACAACGCCAAGAAAGCAGAAGGCAGTTTGAATTTGGAAACGCACGACGCGCTGCTGGCTGGCGGCGATAGCGGTGATCTATTAGCCGTTGGTAAAGAGCCGAGCGAAAGCGTGCTGTTTGGGCGGATGACTAGTACAGACGATCCAATGCCTCCAGACGACAATACCGTGGGAGCAAAGCGACTGACTGCCGATGAGGTCGAATTATTTAAGAAGTGGATTGCCGCTGGTGCACCAATCCCAACCGCTCCCATGATGAAGTCCTTGACGTGGCAGCCTGTACCCGCGGCCCTTCAACCAGTCTACGCTTTGACAACTTCGTCCGACGGCAATTTCTTGGCCTACGGACGTGGCAGCACCGTCACGATCGCCGAACTGAACGCAGGTGTTCCCAACCATGGACGCGTTCAAGACTTGATCGACTCGTCACTCAGCCAAGTCTTGAAGTCAGAATCGCCCGCAACCACACACCTGGATATCGTTCAATCGATCGCGATAAGTCCCGACAACAATCGGTTGGCCACCGGTGGCTTTCGCACCGTCAAGATTTGGCGACGTCAAACGCAACCCACCCGCACGCTACGCGGATTGGCGAATGCTGACACCGTAAGCAAGATCGACGCGAGTGGTCGTTGGATTGCGCAGCGTGCCCACGAGACAGCCCTCGAAATCACGGATCTGCATAGTGGCCAATCACATCGCTTCTTGACCTCACATACCGCCGAAATCCTTGCGCTGGCTTGGATGGTTGACTCGCCACACCTGCTCAGCGGCGATGCGGCTGGCAAACTGGTGGTCACGCACGCGGAGAACTATCAAGTTGCGCCGGTAAGCCTTGACAGTCCATTGGTGATGCATGCTGTTGAAAGGATTAGCGACACGCAATTTCTGGTGGTCAATGCTGATCAGCAAGTGCTGCTACTCACGCTCACGATCGCTAGTGATGGTACTCCCACGGCGGCAGTACAACCGCAGGCAGCTCTGGGAACCGCCGCGGATATTGCCGTTGCAAAAAATGGCCAGCAAGCCGTCGTGGCCACTGCGGAAGGAAAAATCAAACTAGTCGGCTTGCCGAACTTTGAAGTTGTTAAGGAGATCGATGCACCAGCGCCGTTTATCCAAATAGAGCTAAGTGGCGATGCACAGCTCGTAGCAGGCATTCCAGCCACCGGGCCCGCTCATGTGTGGCGTGCAAGCGGCGAACTTGTAGCGAAGCTCGACCAAGACTACAGCAAATCGCAATTGGTGCGGTATTCAGCGCGCGATGCGGCACGACAAAAACTGTTGGTCGACAAAATGTCTGGACAAATACCCGAGTTGAAAAAGGCTTCCGAACAGGAAGTAGAAGCGGCCAAGAAAGTCCAAGAGACTCGCGACAAAGCCGCCGAAGCTCTGGCTGCGAAGATGAAAGAAGTGGAGTCCTCGGCAAATGGTGTGAGCGAAGCCGAAAAGAAGGTCGCAGACGCGCAAGCGGCTGTGGCTGCGGCGATGAAGCAAGTTGAAATGATGACGGCGGAACTGGAAGCCAAGAAAAAAGCGGCCGCCGAGGTCGAACAACAGAAGGTTGCCGCCATGGCGGAACTTGCCAAACGCGAACAAGCTCTGGCAACCGCCAACGATAGTGTAGCCCGCGCGGCGGCCAAGCTTCCAGAACTTGAACAGAAGATTGCCAACGAAAAGAATCAACTCGTAGAACTAGAAGCCAAAGCCGCCGCGGCTGCCGCCCAGACCGTCGCCACGGATCAACCGCTCACCCTAGCACTCTCTGCGGACGCGACGAAGGTGATCGTAGCACACGCTGATGGACAAATACGAGTCTTCTCAGATACGGGACTGCCGCTGGCCAATCAACCGTCGATCGGCCTCGCACAACGACTGCACATTAACGAACAGAACCAGTTGGTCAGCCTAACTAGCGATGGCGTGGTCCAAAGCTGGGACCTCAACTTTCCATGGACCCTCGAGCGCACGCTCGGCACCTACGAAGATTCGCCGTTTAGCGACCGAGTTACCGCGCTGGACTTCAGCCCAGATGGACAGTGGCTAGCGGTTGGCAGCGGACCACCGAGCCGATTTGGCGACGTAAAACTGGTCAATGTCACCAGTGGCGAGATTGCCAAGGATTTTGGCGAAGCACATAGCGATACCGTACTGAGTATTCGTTTCTCACCCGATGGTCGTCAGTTGGCGACGGCAGGAGCGGACAAGCTCTGCCGTATCTTCGACACCAGTTCGGGAGAACTACGGCGAAATCTGGAAGGCCATACTCACCACATCCTTGGAGTCGCTTGGAAGGACGATGGGCAGACGCTGGTGACTGCTAGCGCCGATGCTAGCCTGAAAGTCTGGGATGTTGAAGCGGGGACCCAACTGCGTACGATTGCCGGATTAAGCAAAGAGGTTTCAGCCGTTGATTTCGTCGGACAAACCAGTCAATTCGTGTTGGCATCCACCGACGGCAGTGTCCGGCTGTACAACGCAGACAACGGGCAGCAAGTTCGTGCTTATGGTGGTGCTAACGGCGCACTCTATGCAATCGGTCTATCTACCGACGATCAGCAAGTCTACTCTGGTGGTCAAGCTGGCCACGTCTGGACATGGAAACTGGACGATGCCAAACTCTTGGATACGCTGCCGTAATTGGAACCTGAGCGTCATTCTTATAAGTAGTGGTACTCATGTCAGATCGCAATCCATTGGTCGGCCAAGCGCTGAATTGGGCTAGCTGGGATCAAACGAACGTCATCACAGCGATGCTCTCTTCCGTGCTCGCACAATGGGGACGCGAAAACGGGGTCACAATGCGATTGACGCGCGTCGAGAGTATCAGTCACTTTGCTGATCACATTTCGCATCAGATCGTCGGATTGGCAGCTTGGTCGGTGTGGGACGTCGCTTCCCTCGAATCTGTGTGCGGCTCTTTGGCCGCCATAGGTCGCAGGGCCGATTCCCCCACACGCGTCTGCTATGTCGCTCCAGAACTGGCCGGTTCCATTGGGCTACTTGCCGAAGCGGGCGCGCAAATTGTCACAGACCAGCAGCACGACTTGCAATCTGGATTGATGCGTGTCCTAGGTCACTGCCGGTTGACTAACCACGGTTTTCATCCATTGACCAGAGGATTGGTCGACCGGTTACCCTGGCCAGGCGTGAATTCGTAGTGAACAGCGGGCGGCAGAATAGCGAATTCGGTAGAATAGTAGTAAAGCGTGTATCGGGAATCGCCATCTACACTTCCTACTGCAGACTGATTTGAGTAGCCAAACAGCCCCTGAAATTGAACAAATACGCCAGCAATTGCTTAGCGAAGCTCAACGTTTGGCTGATGCCGCCCGCAGTACGGCGTGGTGGCGCGGTGTGGTGATCTGGATCAGTGTCTGTGTGGTTACCCTGGCCGCATTGCTGTTGGTAGACTGCTTGCTCAGACGCGAAGAGCTTGGCCTACGAATCGGCTCGCTCATGTTACTGCTGTCCGTCATCGTCGCGTCCGCTTATAAAATTCTCAGTCCAACCCGCAAATTCGCGCTCACTCCTCTTGAATTAGCCGCGGTGGATCGAACGTTCGCGACCCGACTTGGGACGCCGCTTGTCGACAGCGATTGAAATCGCGCAACTCCGCCACACGCCCGACAGTACGGCAGCCGAGATTTCCGTAATCAAGTCTTGCTGGCTTGGGAGGCCGAAGCCCATAAACCACAATGGAATTCGTATCTCGATCCGTCCCATTTCAGCGCTGCCGCCGGGCTCGTTGGCATCGTTGCACTGTGTGCGATTGGCATTGCCTGGCGGCCGACCGAAGCAAAATTAGCATTGGTCCGCATGATGGCTCCCTGGTCCTCTAACGCATGGCCAAGTCGTGACCAGTTGCGTTTTCAGAACTTGCCAAGCGTAGTTGGCATCGGCTCGGAGCTGCAATTGGAAGTCGTTGACGACAATCCGCCATTGCCGGCAGACGTCATGATCGAATTCCGCGATACGGATCCAACCAGAAGCATCAATCACTTGGTGACCAAGCAGGTCGATCAGTTGGCGATCGGTAACTTGCCAGTTCTAAAGCGAAGCGTTGACGTGCGCGCAGTAGGTGGAGACGATCAGTCGATGCCCTGGCAAAGAATCGAAGTGATAGCCCCGCCCAACTTTGAAAGGCATAACTTCGAAATTGAACTTCCGGCTTATACCCAACAACCAACACGTGAACTGGTCGGCAATCGCATCCAAGTCCTTTCGGGAAGTCACGTCAGCTTTCATGCTTTGCTCAGTGAAACGATCAAATCGATAGAATTGCGGATAGTCAGCCAAGCCCCAGCGAGTCGCAATTCAACGGGAACGGATTTCGACGAACTGCCCCCGTCAGTTGCTAGTCCCATTGGAGCCACCGCAGACGGAACCCATCTCAACAAATCCAATGAACCTCCCCAGTGGATCGTGCGAATTGAAGATGACGGACGCAGTTTGAAAATGAACTCGTCTGGCAATCAGCCGTGTACGCATTCAATAGCATGGCGCTTCGCGATTACAACAGCGGCAGGCTTGGAGATTGAATTGCCGGATCTATGGAGCATCGAAGTGGTTGCTGATGTTCCGCCAAATGTAACCCTGCTCTCAACATCGACCCCGCGTATCACTGCAAATGCGGAAATTCAATTGCAAGGTCACGCAGCCGACGATTTAGGTCTGATCGATGTCTGGGCTTGTGTACAACCCGAACTGCCGACTCAAAGCGAACCAACGAGCTATCGCCTTTGGTCTAGCGACACAGCACAGTCTCCGCTTAACTATTCAGTTGACCATCGCTGGGACCTCGCTCAAATTCTTGCAGACAAGCAACTCGCCATTACACCAGGCCAGACTTTATCCCTCTGGTTGGAAGCCCACGACACCTTGGGGCAACTAGGTAGAAGCCAGCCGGGTCGCATCGAAATTGTGGACGACGAAAGCTTCTTGGCTGACAGCTTTCAACACCAACGCGAAGTGCTTGCGCGACTCAGAGAACTCATCGCTCAACAGCGCCGGAGCAGCGAACGCGCCCAGCAAGCCACGGATCGAATCAGCGATTCTGAGCAGCTAACGCGAGGCGAAGCGGATGCTTGGCTAAGCCTGGTTGAGTTGCAGACATCCATAATAGCCGACCTCACCGGCCAGCGCGGCAGCCTCAGCGATGATGTCGAACAAATTCGTCGCTCGCTCGAATTGAATCATCTCGGCGAAACCGCCGCTGCCGAACAAATGCGTTTATTAGAACAGAGCATTCACGCGACGGTTGCAAGTGAATTGCAGACTGCATTGAACGATCTGCACAAGATGGATAGCAGCGTACGCACACAAGTAGAGGCTGAGCAATCCGCAGAACGCAGTCTGCTTGAACTGGCCAATCAAGCCAACAACTCGCAATCAGCCGCTTTGCACGCGTTGCAAGACCTGGCGGATCGCTTCGATCGCAGCGGCGGACTGCAACAACTACAAAGAGACTTCACGCAGCTTGCCAAAGAGCAAGCAACTATTCACGAAGACAGCTCTGCCCTGCAACTCGAAAGCCTGGGCGGCCGCGCCCCCGATGAAGTAACGGCTAGTCGACGCAAACTTAGCAGTGAACAGTTAGCGCTGGCACAACGTTTGGATCAACTTCTTGCGCGAACGCGAGAATTGTCTGGCGGAGAAGAGCACAACCAGGATGCTGGGCTGGCGAGCCAACTGACACAGGCTGCCGAAAGCTTGACCGCAGGACAAGTCAGTCGTCTGATGCGTCAAGCCACTGAACAGCTCGACTCACAGCAATTTGCAACCGCCACGGAAACACAACAGCAGATTCTAGACGAACTGACTACCGCCCTGCGCAGTCTACGCACTCAGGGCGCATCGACGGCTTCGCGAAACCTGACTGCTCGCGCTGAGCAAGTGAGTCAATTGGCCGACGAAGTGGCTGGATTAGCCGATCGCCAGTCGCAACTTGCCGAAGACATGCAAAATCTTGGGACCACACCCGATGCCGTGGCAAACGAACAAGCGAGACTTAGCGAAGCCACGCAGCGCCAAGTAGAAGAGACTGCTGCCATCGGCGACCGTCGCTCATCCAAGTCCATCGAACGATCTCGCGAAAGCCAGCAGGCTGCTGAACAAGCGCTGCAAGATCAACAGTTGTCTTCCGCCGCCAACGCAGCACAAACAGCCGCAGAGCAATTACAGTCCGCCGCTGAACAACTACGCGCGCGGGCGGACGAATTGCAACAGCAAGCCCGGCTGCAACAGATTTTCAGGCTGCGTAGCGAGTTAGAACAGTTGACTGACGCACAAACGCCACTCGTCGAGCGTCTGCGGAAGTTGGCTGATCAACCGGCGTCGGAACAACGCGAGACCGATTCACGTCAGTTGGCTCTAGACCAGGCTGAGGTGCGACAAGCTCTAGCGGATGTGAAGCGCTCTGCCGAAGCGTTACCGACTTTTGCCTGGGCACTCGATCAGGCCGACGTGGATATGGCCCGAGCGGTCGCTGCTGCTGAACGATTTCGGATTGCTCCCGAAGCGCTCGACGCTGCCAGTGATGCCCTAAACAAACTGACGCTGGCCGCTGAGGCGATTCAGGCCAATCCGTCCATATCCCCCGATACGCCACCTGAAACCAACGAGCCAAACTCCAAACAGAATGCATCTGCCAAGAATCTCCCCCCGTTGGCCAGCTTGCGTTTGTTGCGTGGGCTCCAACAAGCCATCAACGATCAAACCCTTGCTGTGGAACAGGAACCTGACGGCCCGCGACGCCAACAAAGACTCACCGAGCTATCGCAGCAACAAGAAAGCCTTGGAAAACAGTTAGGTGAAATACTGGGCGTAGAGCGGTCTAAAAATCAACCCTTCAGATGAATGCAAGAAAGAATGCGGGGAGAATAAGCAGTTGCGAGTTGAAGTAGGAAGAATCTTGCCTGTCACCACTGCACAACAATAAGCAAAATGAAGACGAGAGCCCTGGATCCCTGGACTTCTCAATCGACGGCGAAACGGATCATGGCAACATTTACACGATTCGCCAAAGTCCGCGGGATGTAGCTTAGTGCCTGAAGGTTGTTGCAACGTCGACATCGGGATGCTGTATTCCTGCAACCGTTCACGGCCTAATCCTACGCGTACTGAGCCATCGGCAGTATTCGTGGTCGTGATAGACCAGCACGCAGATCCCAACGCCCAGTGGCGCACAACGGCGGAGCCGTGGCAGCATGTAGCCGCCGGTGTCAACCGGCGGATCAACGTAGCCCCGGAAAAAACGCGCCATAGAACGAAAATCGATTCCGTTCGATACGCAACTCGATTTCCAAACGCGCTGTCGCCGCGTTCGCGGCTAGAGATTATTCGCAATCCGTTTCCGCCGGTTGACACCGGCGGCTACACGCTGACACCGCATTCGCGGTTGAGAACAGCGTCGAAACCGCAATTGGGCGGGCTTGCGGCGGGCTTGTGCGGTGCGGATGGGCGGGCTTGCGGTACACAGCACTTGGTGGGGGTAACAGCGGCGTGCGGCGGGCTTGCGGACACAGCACTTGGTGGGGGTAACAGCGGCGAACTGAGTGCTGTGTCCCGGGTTTACCCAGGGTTTACCCACCGAGGAGCGAAGCTGATCAGCGGCGAGAGTTAAACTCAGCATTTTTCTAGTGGACGACTGCAACAATTCACGGAGTTAGTTAGGAGAAGCTTGTGAAAAGGAGCGGCCAGCAGCAAGATTCGCGTAACAAGTTTGGCGCGTGGCCCGCTCCACTCTATTCGTTGCGCTCGGTATGCATCGGGTGCGCTCGGTATAAGTCACCGGCAGCGATTGCGTTTGAAACCAGGGAGAGTTGCAATGCCATTTACCGTCTATGTCGTCGATCACGTCGGTTGGTTGCCCGCCGGCAGTTGGTCAGCGCAACGGCGAGAAGCGGTCTGTCAGAGTGCAGCAGTTGCCTTCAACCAGCTTACCACTCACCAATCTGTGCCGGCGCAGTTCATCCCTTTTATCGTTACTGCTTCAGGAGGAACGCCGCAGCCGAATGAACCGGTCATACACTTAGTACGGGACGTGGACCAGAGCATCATCGCAGCACGAGGGGGCAATCTGGAGCCTGGCCACGGCGGAAATACGATGTGGATCGGGAACGAGATGGTCTCCGAAGTCTACGTCCGACTTTCCGATGCTCAAGGTGTCGCGAACCTGATCGTACACGAGACCATGCACAACAAGCTGGATGCTCATCCGCGGCGACTCGTTAATGACATTCACCGGTTTCGCCCCCCAGGCTACCACAGCTACCCAATCGTGCCTCAATGGACTCCAGAAAACAGCAGAGAAATGCTCCGCGGACTCCGCAACGCTATTCCTCAGCACTACGACGCCAGCCATGGAGTCATGGCACCCCAACCCTAGGATGCCAGGCCAGGCCGCATTCTCGCAGTTCGAACCACTGCTTGCAGACACACATCATGCACTTCAATCTGCTGGCCTCCCTGAATCTGCTGAGAACTTGAATCCAAAGAGGCTATCATTCCAAATACCTACCCGCTTCAACGCGCATTCTTGGCGGCAGAAGTTGCCTGTGGAAGAAATTGCACTGCGTCGGCGATCACGTATTTTCCGTCCGTGCCATCGGTAGCGATCTTTACCCAGCCAGACTTGCCGGCTTCAAACCGAAACGTCCCCAGTGTTCGAAATAACTTGTCGTGTTCCGGAATCTGCTGCTGGTCGATGCGGACAGTGGTTTCGCCGTCAGCGTGATGAACGATGACTGGAGTATTCGTGGATCGCCGCACGTTGTAACAGTGCGACATGCGAACTTCGTACGTTCCCGCCGCCGGGAGGTCGGGCGTGTACGTCACGCTGCTCTCGCCTTTCCCGGATTTCTGATCGTGTAAATACCCTAGGCCAACATACGGTGGCGTATGCGTCGAATATTGCCATGTGCCGACCAGCGTAGCGTCTGTTTCGTCAAGGACGACGCCCGGAAGTGTGTGCTTGTCGGGAACGACAAATGGTACCAACTCCGGTTTGTCGACTTCGTCTGGCGAATGAGTATTCGCAACGGCATCGGCGTGCGGCTTCAGCGGCAGCTTCACCTTTGCCAGATAGATGCTCGCTTTCTCCTCGTGCGACGAATAGTAACTGACCCACAACAAGCCGTTGTGCAGTACCATCCCGGCATAGCTGGTGTCACCTCCGGACGGCAGCCGCAGCACTTCCGTCAGAGTTGCATTGCTTGGATTCACCCATGACAACGAAGTGCGCGTGCCGTTGTCGTGCAAGCGAGTTGCTGCAATGATGCGGCCATCGGGCAGCTGCAGCATGTTGGGTCCGCCAATCCGCAGGTTAAGATCTCGCCACTTCCATTCGTTATACGGAGGAGCAGATGTACCCAGTTGTCCCATTTTGTCGCCGGTTTCGTGACGCAGCAGACACAGAGCGGACTGATCCTTCATGAACAGAATTCTGTCTTCGCCGCACCCCGCTGGGGCTCCGACCGAAGCGACGTGCGTTTTGAAGATTGCCCCGTCAACAGATTTGTAGAGCCGCAGCCGTCGAATATCACGGTCACGTTCTGTGCTGTAGCCCATACTATAGGCGGTGCCGTTATGCCATTGCGTTCTCCACAGCCAGAATCCGTCGTCACCAATCTGGCGTCCTGCGTCCCAGGTATGTCCGTCGTCATCTGAAAACCAGACCATGGAGTAATATCGGACGTCCGCGTCGGCGATCATGCCGGCACCATTCAGCATCAGCCGTCCGTCCGGGGTTACCGTTATCTTCGCATCACGCAGGTCGTATTTTGGCGAGGTAATCAGAGCAATCGATTCCCAAGCCACGCCGTCTGTCGATGTGATGACTCGCAGCGCGCCATCGGGAGAAACGTGTTTGGTGCCTTCACGGAAAACGCAGTACCAGCGTCCATTGTGTCGCAGCAGATCGGTAAACGCGTTGTGAGGCGCCCTGTCCCAGATGCGTTTGGATTCGAGGAGAACCGGTTGCTCCACTTCATCCGCAGACAATGCCGAAAGTGAAATGACGTAAAACGCTGCAACGAGCGTCAAAACAAGAGTTGGTTTACGCATGACTACCTACGTCTTTCTGGGATAGAAATGTCAGGGCTATTTCAGGACTCTCTTTTTCTATATTACCAACCGAATTGTGGTCGTGCTTGCCAGCCGGGTAACAGCTGGACTCGGCCCGGTCAAACTGGTTGCAACATCCAACAAGCGTGTGGAGTTTGCCGACATCGAGAAATGTCCAGCTTGGGTCGAAAAGCTGTTACAATAGGATCGCGAAACCATTTTCAGGTCGACCAACTTTATCAAGGGGACTCGGGTTGTCGATGAGTTCTACCGCTTGCCAGAATTATCGGTCCGTTCATCGCCGCGAATTAATTCGCGCGGGTAGCCTCAGTCTGTTTGGCTTGACGTTGCCTCAGTATCTAGCAGGTGCCGAAGCGAAAAAGATTGACAAGCCAACTTTTGGGCGTGCCAAAGCCTGTATCTTGTTGTTTATGTGGGGTGGACCTGCCCAACAGGATACTTGGGACATGAAACCCGAGGCGCCAGAGGAGTATCGAGGCGAATTCAAGCCCATCGCGACCAAGGTGCCCGGGATCCATATCTGTGAGCATTTTCCTATGCTCGCTCAGCGCACCGACAAATTGACGATTGTGCGCTCCATGACGCATACGAACGTAGATCATACGTCGGCAACGCACTACATGTTGACGGGCGAACCACCGCCAGCGGTCACGGAAAAGCTGGTGCAATGGCCCCATATGGGCTCAGTGCTGGCGAAGCTGGGCCGCGGCTCTGGCTCACTGCCACCGTTTGTCTCGATGCGACCGAAGCTGGAGAATGATGTTCCTCGATTCGTCGAGCAGAGTCAGGGTCAGTTTGCAGGTTGGCTCGGATCCATCTACGATCCGATGACGATCGATCATAATCCTAATGCGGCCGATTATCGCATCGACGGTCTCAAACTCAGCCCTGAAATCAGCGTGAGTCGCTTGCGAGTTCGTACTGACCTACTTGCGCAGCTACGGCAACAACTGGACCAGAATCATCAAGGCATTTCGGCTCTACACGCCAACCAACGGCGCGCGTTCGATCTATTAACTTCTTCAGCCGAACAACAAGGCGCGTTCGATTTGCATCTGGAACCAGCATCCCTCCGCGAGCGTTATGGCATGAATCCCCACGGGCAATCGGTACTCCAGGCGCGGCGTTTGATCGAGCGCGGCGTTCCGCTCGTCACTGTTTTCTGGCCGAACGACGGAATTAAGAACGTAAGTGTCTATTGGGATACGCATAGCAAGAATTTTATCGATCTGCGAGAGCGATTGATGCCGGTCGCGGACAAAGCATTTTCGGCTCTGCTAGACGATCTATCCGAGCGCGGACTGTTGGATGAAACACTGGTCGTTTGGACTGGCGAGTTTGGTCGAACACCGCGAGTGGGCCAACGCAATAGCGACGCGGGCGCAGGACGGGATGGTCGTGACCACTGGCCAGGTGTATTTACTTCGGTGGTGGCTGGCGGCGGATTCAAAGGCGGACATGTGTACGGCAAGAGTGATCGACAGGCGGCCTATCCAGAAGAGTCCCCCGTTCAACCTCGAGACCTAATGGCTACCATCTATCACGCGCTGGGAGTGCCCAATGACCAAGCGCTAACTGATTTCCAAGGCCGCACTCACTTTGTTTGCCCCGGCAGGGTCATTGATGATCTGCTCGTCTAAATATCTGTGCGCGAAAAACTATGTACACATGGGTTGCACTCTTTCGGGGTATTAACGTTGGTGGCAAGAATATTCTGCCGATGGCTGGACTGCGAGACATCTTGCAGTCGCAGGGCTGCCAAGCAGTACGTACCTACATCCAGAGCGGCAACGCAGTGTTCCAATCAAACGTTTGCAGGCCTGCGTCGCTGACCAAACACGTGCAGGCAGCTATTCGAGATAAGTATGGGTTTGAGCCACACATGCTGATGCTTTCGAACGCCGAAATGCATGCGGCAGTCGAGGCAAACCCGTACCCTGAAGCAGCGGCAGCGCCCAAGTCGTTGCACTTCTTCTTTCTTTCCAAGCGAGTGGTTGCACCGGATTTGTTGGCGCTCGATCACACGAAGGCTGCTTCCGAAAGCTATGCCTTGATTGATCGCGTGTTCTATCTCTACGCACCTGACGGAATCGCGCGTTCCAAGCTAGCCGCGATTACGGAAAAGTCTTTGGGGGTGGCAACGACAGCGCGCAATTTCCGAACCGTCGAGAAACTTGTGGAGATGATTACCACACATTGAAAATTTGTTTAGCTTCGACATCGCGAAAGCAATGCTACATCGGCGCGATTCGCGCAGATCCCATGTCGGTCGTAAGCGTCACATGCGCATTAAAGCTCTCGTAGATCAGCTGGTGCTTTATCGATTGATGGGCGGGTGAATCCCACAAATCATTGAACTCCCAAGGGTCTTCCTGCAGGTCATACAACTCACCAAGACCTTTATTGTGATACAGGTTGAGTTTGTATCTCGCGGTACGATGCATCGTCCCAAATGTACCCGTGCCGCCAGTAAAGTGTGGATCGAGTGCATCGAAGTACTCGCTGCGCACAAAATCGCGATGATGATCGCTTGCTTGCTGTCCTCGAAGCATAGGCAGCAATGACTTGCCTTGCACATGTTCCGGCTGATCAATATCCGCCAGGTCCAATAGAGTCGAGGTGAGATCTAGCATTTCAACGAGAGCGTCGCTTTGCAAATTCTGTAAGAACTGCTTTGGTCCTTGAAAGATGAGCGGTACGCGGACGAGCCCTTCGTAGAAGCGACACCCTTTGTACATCAAACCGTGATCGCCCAACGCCTCGCCATGGTCACTAGTAAAGATTACGACCGTGTTTTCACGCTGTCGGGTTTGCTCCAGGAAATCCAGGATGCGCGCTAATTGGTCATCAATTTGAGCAATCATGGCGTAATACATGGCTTGCTTGAGATGAGCGTCATGCTCCGCTGGCGTGCGGATTTCGTCTTGGAAATCTAGCGACGCCAACTTTCGCTGATGTACCAAGTCACTTTCGCGGAAATGCGGGCCAGGCATTGCGTTGGGGTCGAAACGTTCCGCATAGTTTCGTGGTGGCTCGAAAGGTGGATGAGGATCGTAGATATTTATGTTTAAGAGCCACGGAGCATCCGACGTAGACTGCCTATCGATGAATTCGAGTGCACAGTCGCTGGCCCAGGTCGTTTGGTGGTATTCGGACGCTACACCCGAGCCGCTGCGCTGCATCGCTCTCAAGTCGCCGCCCCGAGCTCGTACCCAATCCGCATAATGGTGGCCCTCCTGCCAATCGTCGCGCGGGGCGTGACTAAAACGCCAATAAGAAAAGCCATCGTCTAACCGAGGCTCCGTTCGATGTCCAGCGCTCTGCAAATGGAACTTGCCAACCAAACCGCAGTTGTAGCCGCTGTCGGCAATCAACTTGGTCACCAGCGGATAGGTCGTCGGAAAACTCGCGTTGCCGTTTCGGGTATTGTGCACCTTGGAAGGATACAGCCCCGTCATGAAACTGGAACGCGAAGGAGTGCATATTGGGCTTTGACAGTAGGTATGCGTAAAACTCACGCCCGTACGAACCAATCTATCGATTGTAGGCGTTACGACGTGCGGATTTCCTAATGCTCCAATCGTGTCAAAACGTTGCTGATCGGTACAGTACCAGAGGATATTAGGCCGTTTGTTCATGCGATTGATTGTGTTTGCGGTATTGCCAAAGGGACCAAGTCAGTATGAGCAGTGCACAAACTGAAAATAGAAAAGAGACGGGGCGTGTGACGAGTGGCCAATAGCTTCCTCCCGTTTGCATCAGGCCTTCGCTCAAGTGCTCTTCGCCTATAGGCGCTAGCACAAGTCCGAGTACAAATGGTGCCAGAGGTAGCTTCATACGCTCCAAGGCAAATCCGATACCCCCAAAGGCTAGCATGATCCAAACATCAAACATACGATTGGCCAAGCCGCATACGAACCGACCACGCAGAACGTCAGAATCACAGGCACGAGGTAAGCTCGTGGAACATCAGATAGTTTGGACAGCCAGCCGATCGAGCATAACATAAATACGAACATAAAAAGATTGGCGATAAGGTGGTGCCCATGATGATGTACACCACCTCCGGATTGTTTTCAAAGAGTAGCGGCCCCGGCGGCCGTGCACGACAAAAGCACCCAAGAGAATGGCGTCGACCACACTTCCGGGGTACGCCCATGGCGATCAGCGGAATCAGCGCTCCACCCACCGTCGCATTGTTGGCCGCTTCCGCCGCGACAATTCCTCTTCACTGCCCTGTCCAAAGTCCTCGGGTCGTTTGGATGAATTCTTGGCTACCGAATATGCTACCACCGAAAGCCGACATTGGCACTCGATTCCAGGCAGAATGCCAACTAAGGTGCCGATGATCGAAGAACGTACCAAATTGCCTGCTTGGCGTTTCCAGTCATTCCAACTCAAGAATATGCCCCTCGTAGACACGGCAATCCGTGCGGTAGGTCGCCGGATGCTGAGAATATCTTGGATGATTTGATTGACGGCAAAAAGCCCAATTAATACTGGAAGCAGTTTAAAGCCATCATCCATTTCGGGTATGCCAAGAGTTAGCCGCGGTTGTCCGTTGGCTGGCGAAGCCCCAGGCATGGCCGCGAGAACACCCAAGCTGCCCGCCAGAAGTCCATTGAATAGCGATTTGCCGCTGATCGAAGCGATCAAAACGAACGCCATCAGCACTAGCGAGAAGAATTCAAAGGGGCCGAACTGAAGCGATAGCTGAGCCAAGGGGCGCGAGAGTAGCACCAGAAAACACCACGAGATCGTGCCACCAACCAAGGATGCAGTGATGCCCAATCCCAACGCTCGTCCCGCCTTGCCAGTTTGAGCCAAGGGGTAACCGTCGAGTGTCGTCATGATCGAAGCTGGCGTGCCTGGAATGCGCAGCAACGTGGCCGTGATCAATCCACCGCTAACCGAGCCCACATACATGGCTACCAACAACACCAACGCATGTTCACCGGACAGCGAAAACGTTAAGGGCAGCGTCAACGCGATCAGCATAGCTCCGGTTAGCCCTGGAATCGCGCCGACCATCACACCCAACACCGTCCCTAGCATCATTAGCCCCAGCGCTGGCAGCGAAAACAGATTGGATATCGCGTCGAGCATGTATGGGAGAAAGTGCCTTAGGGTAAGTCAATGACAAACACGCGCGTGAATATCAAATGCAATCCCAGACTGAGTGCGATGGCGATCCCTGCCACGGTGACTCGTTGTCGCGCTTGGGGCTCGACCAGCAACAAGCCTGTCGCCAGTACAAAAGCAAATGTAGCAATTCGATAGTCAGCCACTTGGAATTGTAGCAGTGCAACGTAGATACAAGTAATGGTCAACACGCCAAGGACTCGTCTCCATGCATAACGAACGTCGGCAGGCGTTTCAACCCGACAGCTTTCATTTAGGTTAGACAATGGCACTGTAGACTTGGTCGTCGAAGGACCGAGAGTTCGTCTAGTAATTGCAACGCACAGACTCAATACACCTACGGCGATGAGTACGAGCGTTGGAAAATGGGGGAGTGGCGTTGCTGGGCGATTGGCAACACGATCTATTCGCTGAGTGCGTTCCGCTAAATCCACTTTTAGCTGCTCGCCTCGCAAGACCACCGGATCAATCAAGAGTTGACTCAAACGTTTTTGGACCTGAGATGTCTTCATAGCGCGCTCAACCGCTTCGGCAACCCGCTGCAGTTTTTCTGGCTGCGTGCCTTTTGGTGCCCACCAAAACTGAGTACTGGTGGCCGTTACATCGTACCCTTGCTCGACAGCAGTTGGCACCTCAGGTGCCGAGGGATGACGATGTGAATCTAGCAGCGCAAGCGCGCGCAGCCCCGCAGTCTTGAATTGAGCGTACTCGGCCAAAGATAAAGAGGTAGCGTCAGCGTGCCCGCCTTGGATTCCCGCAAAGCGTTTGGCTCCGCCACCAGACTGGACATATCGAAACTGGCAGCCAGGAGCGGACTGCTCAAGCATCAAGCCTGCGAATTGACTTGGCGCGCCAATACTACAAGAAAAGAGCAGGCTATCTGGCTGCTCAGTGGCGGCGGTGACGAGGTCTGCTAAAGATTGGTACGGCGAATCAGCGGCAACACAAATAACCGCGCCAGTGCTACCAGTGGCAGCAATGGGCGCAAAGGCGGTGGGACCGTAAGTTGCTTGACCGGCGGCCAATGAGGTAATGATTCCCTCGTGCAGTAGCAACAGAGTGTAGCCATCGGGACGTGCATTCTTGACGCGGCGACTGCCGACGGTTCCGCCTGCACCAGACACATTGATGATAACAAGCGGCTGCGGCAGGAGTTGCTCGTCTTCGATCGCACTTTGGATGATACGAGCAAACGTGTCACTACCCCCACCGGGAGCAAAAGGCACGATCAATTTGATCGGTCGCTGGGGATACGTATTGGTCGAATTAGGCGAACGTTCGCACCCCAGGAACATCAGTACGCACATCGAGATGATCGTTCGAGTAGTGAATTGGCCAATACTCTTCATTCGTTCGCGCCAATACACAAGACTTCTTTCATGGTGCGCGTGTAAATGCGCCCGCGAGCAAAGGTAGGTTGAGTATGCTTTCTTGGCAAAAGCACATCATCCATCGATCAGGAATCATGGGGCCCACGGAATCATACATGCAACTACTTCGGGCTACTTGGTTGGAAGGCTGTTCTTGAGTACGTTCATCGTTCGAGTCTGCTGCTTCAACACGAACTCCTGCGCGAGCGCAGCTTTGGCCCGGGCTGCATCAAAGTCTTTGGCGAGTTCCATGACAGCTGCTGGAAGTGCTGCAGCTTGGCTTGGGATATCGAGATCAAACAGCCATTCGTCCAACCCGATGTCGCGCCACATGAAACCCTTGCTGGTCTGCTCTTCGAAACGACAGACGATGGCTGGAATGCCATTGCCAACGGCCATAATGGGAGAATGCATTTCGCTTCCAAATAGTCCGGCACTGCGCACATACACGCTGAGCGCCTCGTCGGTGAGCCAGAATTGCTCACGCCAGACAACGCGAGGCTTGACGTCGGCAGGCAAGGGATCGTACAGCATCTCTTTGCCCACCGCCATTTGGGTCATATCCTCTGGGCACAGCAAGATCTTCAAGTCGGTCTCGCGGGCGACGCGCATAATCGCGGCGCGGATCGGGGCATGATCCTGCTCCTTCATCGCCTCGTTGCGCGCATGACGTTCTGGATTGAATGGGCGTTTGTCACCGGGAATAGTCCAGTACGGAGTGAACCGCATACGTGACAGGCAACATAAGAATTTGCCTTCCTCGAGACCATTCGCATTGATGAAGTCGATAGCTTTTTGGTCATCGCGCAGATCACAGGCAAAGGCACCGTCCGGTGCAAAGTCGATCACGGGGGCACGGACGCCTTCCTCTTTCGCAAATGCCAACGACACTGAATCACGGAAGAAAACGAAATCCGCTTGATTAAGTAGTTCCTTGTCATCGCCGGATAGGAACGAACCATGGGTGATGCCGTATACACCAAACGGCTTTCGGACGTGCTTTACGAAGGCGGCGACATCTTTGGCAGCGACCAGCGACGGTCCTGATCCGTGCAGCAGAAAGTCTGTCCACTCGAGGGCCGATTGCAGTTCAGCATTGGTTGCCTTGCCATCTGCGCCAATCGTCCCTTTGACGATCTTCAGCTTCGGGAATCGCCGATGCTCCATCGCGGCTACTTCGTCGGTCAAATTACCCGACGCCCAAAGTATAACTTCCGCTTCGGGAATGTGTTCCTCAAGCAAGGCCAGCACACCTGGCGTATGCGCGATATCACCTATGTTGACACACTGCCAAGATGAACGCAGTAGAATCCGAGGCGGTTGGCCCGCATCATTTGCGCGTAACGAACCCGCTAAATATGCTGCCAGCGCAGTAGCGCATGTTTGCCGAACAAAATGTCTGCGTTGCATTGGTAGGCCATGTCTTAAAGTGCTTAGCAAGCCGCAAGATGAATTCTCGAGTCTCTCGCAGCAAGGTAAATCGTAGCATTAAGTGGAGTATTCTACCGCAAATCGTGTAAGATTGCTTCACTCACATTTTCAACCAACGGAAGCAGAGGGGCGGAAATACTTGAGAAGCACCCGTTTAGCGCCAGCCGCACGCGCCAGTTTCGCACTAAACTTCTCTCGATTAACGGCAAGCCGCAGGCGTCGGTTTCGCGCGACACTTTTCTCGTTTAACGGCAAGCCGCTGGCGTCGGTTTCGCGCGACACCTTTCTCGTTTAACGGCAAGCCGCAGGCGTCGGTTTCGCGCGACACCTTTCTCGTTTAACGGCAAGCCGCAGGTTCAAGTCTGACGCAGAAGCTGCGTTCGCCGAGAAATTCCGTAACCGTTCACGATGTGTCGACTGGAGTGAAAGGGTCGGGAGTCTTTTCAGCCTAAATCGCTTAACCCATGAGCAACCACATGTTCCTACAAGCGACATCTCATCGTGGCTGGCGCTGCTGAAAAGACTCCCGACCCTCCTCGCTGATCCCGTTATCTGGTTACTCGTCGATTGGCTAGAAGTGTCCAAAATGTCCGAAATTTCGGGAATAGCTCACCCGCAAGTTGACTCTCTCTGTTAGCGGCGAAAAACCTGACGCTTTTCGCTTTTTCACGACGCAGATTGCGAAAGACCGAACCATGAAATTGGCACCTAACACGTCGCTTTTTTATAAGCTAGCCAATGTGCTGAACGTTTCCGTTGTTATCTGCCTCAGTGGTTGTGCGCGGCAATCCCCACTCGATGGCGAAGCACAACCAGCGGCGTCCATCAGTTCGGCCATGGTTAAGAGCGAAGATTTTCCTCTGCAAGTGCAGCACAACACGGAAGAATATGAGGCAATCGAGGAAAATGACTTCATCCAAGCGTTGCAACAGCCACAATCCACTTTTTCCATTGACGTCGATACGGCTTCGTATGCCAATGTACGGCGGATGCTCCGGCAAGGTAATTGGCCGCCAGCTGGCGCGGTGCGTCTAGAGGAATTGGTCAACTACTTTAGCTACGACTACCCTGAGCCGGAGGGGGAACATCCGTTTTCAGTGATCGCAGATGTCGCTCCATGTCCTTGGAAAGAAGGGCATCAATTGTTGCGCATCGGATTAAGAGGTCAATCGATCGAGTTTCAGGAGCGGGAGTCAGCGAATTTGGTCTTCTTGTTAGACGTGTCGGGTTCCATGCTAGCGCCCAACAAACTGCCACTCGTCAAATCGGCAATGAAGATGCTTACGCAAGAATTACGACCAGAAGATCGAATTGCCATAGCGGTGTACGCCGGGGCCAGCGGACTAGCGCTCGATTCCACGCCGGCCAGCAACTCCGCCGAGATTCTCGGTGCCCTGGAGAGTTTGGAGGCGGGTGGTTCGACGAACGGTGGAGCAGGAATTCGTTTAGCTTACGCTACGGCCCGCGAGCACTTTAGCGCTGACGGAATCAATCGGGTTATTCTTTGTACCGATGGAGACTTCAACGTCGGCACGACCAACGAAAGTGAATTAGTCGAGTTGATTCAAGAAGAAGCCAAGAGCGATATTTTTTTAACGGTACTGGGTTTTGGTGGCGGTAACTTAAAAGACTCGAAAATGGAAAAGCTCGCCGATCTAGGCAACGGCAATTACGCTTACATCGATAGTAAGTTGGAAGCTCGTAAAGTACTGGTTGAAGAAGTGGGTGCCACTTTGAAAACTATCGCCAAGGATGTAAAGATCCAAGTCGACTTCAATCCTCGGCACGTGCAAGCCTATCGACTACTCGGCTACGAGAATCGATTGCTCGACAATCAAGACTTCCGTGATGACCGTAAAGATGCTGGAGAGATTGGAGCTGGTCACCGCGTCACTGCATTCTACGAGTTGGTGCCTACCGGAAATGAAACCTTTCAAGAGTCTCGCAGCAGCGAATTTGTAACGCAGGAACTTTCTGAACACGCAGATGTCGAGACTCGCTTGACAGTGAACTTGCGCTACAAGCAACCTGATGCTGATGTGGGTCAGGAATTTCAAGTCCGGGTATCAGCTAGTGCGATGCACATGGATGCTCCCCGCGACATGCAGTTCGCAACTGCTGTCCTGGCTTACGGAATGCTCTTGCGCGGTAGTTCCCACATCGGAAATCTGAACTGGGATTGGGTTGTTGAGACGGCGGAACGAAGCGCGGGAGATGACCCACGTGGACTGCGTGCCGAGTTTCTTGCACTGACAAAGACAGCCAAGCGGCTGGCAGCGACTCGCTAAGCCAGTTGTTCGACGTTACCTACGGCGACTCCCGGTGCTCCATCGTCATAGCAATCCGCAGACCATAAAAGCCGTTGGTCGACAATGGGAGATCGGCTCCCGTTAGGTTAGCCTGAAAGCTAGCCAAATCCAAGCCGCTGTGCATGCCAAGTACAGTGCGGCGTTTGGCAACCAGGTTATGCCCCCATTCTCGCACGCCATCGTACATAGAGAACATGCCAAAATCATTGGGTTTCTTGCTACCCAGTGGAGCGTATACGATGTCATTGGTGTCGGAGTTGATCGCGGTATCCCAACGCCACACGTAATGGTCTGCAAAGCGAGTTCCCGAGCCATCGTATCGCTCAGAAAGTGTCAGGGCCGCGCACGCATACTTCCACTCCTGGGAAGTCGGCAAGCGATAAGCATGGCCGTTAACCACTTCCGAGTAATCCAGGTCTTCATTTTGATCGTCTACAATGGCAGCCGGATAGCCGCTATCAGGATCAGCGTTCAATTCGGAACTCAGCCAGCGACAATAGCCAACACAGTCGAACCAATTTGTCAAACCGACAGGGCAGTCCCCAGTCGGCGAACGCTGCTCGTAGTAATCATGCGCGGGTAGGAATCTCTTGAATTGATCAACGGTGACTTCACCAGTACTGATGGCGAACACACGTTCGATGCCTGCCACGTTGCGTGCGTCAAAGACAGCCAAGGTTTGTCCCTCTGGATTGATAAACCAACCCTTGTGTTCATCCATCGGCAAAGCCCCAATCCGAGCGATTGCGTCATTGAGCCAAGTCGATTCTTCGAATTGCATGAGCGCCCATTGCGCTGCCGAATGTACTCCGACGTCTGCGTCGTTCTCAAAGGCGTCTTTCGCGAGCAAAACAGCTTGGAGCTTCTTATCATCGCTCAAGTTCGTGCGCGCGAATTCGCCTAAAATGAACAAGAGTGCTCGGCGATTGGATGCACTAGTCTCTCGCGCGAGCTGAGTCAGGATAATTTGCGGGTCGCCTCCGAGTGGCACGATACGGTGGATCATGCAAGTACGCAAGTGCGGTTTAGGGACATACTTGAGCAGCGGCCAAGTCGATTCGGCTTCACCAAAACGGTGCAGTAAAGCGGCCGCGTTTCCCTGACGATAGGTAAGTTTTTCGAATTCACTTTCTTCAATCGTTGAGTCAACTTCTCGAAAAGCCACTTGCCGAACTTCCGACAAGATCGTCTTGAATCTTGCATCCAAACTGTCAATCGACGTATCTTGTTGTTCGACTGACGCGGACAAGAACCAATCTAAGATTTTTTTGGGTTGATCGTCGTACAACTGTAAAAGGAAGGCAGTTGCCAGTGAACGAGACGGAGACTCATTGGGCTGGTGCGCGGTTTGTTTCAGTGGCTCAAAAAGATGATTGGCAATTGGCTTCAGCCCGTTGAGTAGATGGGGGCCGTGTTGTGGGGCGATGCTCGCCTGATGCAACATTTCGCTGGCGATGAACGGCGCATGACGATTCCAGAATTCGATTGGCGCGTTCGTTTTGTCAACCGCCAGCATAAGAGCTGCGGCCAAGCGACGTGAGCGCGTTTCCTCAGCTGTTTCAACGATTTCGATGAAGTACCTACATGAGGAATCTGCCAGCGGGGCCAAGTGCGATCGTAAGATCATCAGCAAGGGTAGCTCTGCATCGATACTGCGTTCGAGCAAGACTGACGATTGAACTTGATCGAGAGAAAGCATTGCCAAGCGGTTGACGAGTTCGCGTCGATCTCCAGGCTGTGATTGAGCCAGCGCCTTTTCAAGCGGTGCTATTGCGAACGATCCATGCGATTTTACCCTGGTAAGGAGGGCTTCGATATCCTCTGCACGCGCAGTCTGCAATTGTTCAACCGCTGTGGCGGCCATTGATCGACCACGGAACCACCAGTATCCCGTTCCCATCACCGTGAACAACACGACAGCAATCGCTATATGGGTCAAGTGTCGACGCCTGGCGAACTGCATCATGTGGCGTTCGATACTGCTCCACTGCTTGGGCGGAACCCAATACTCGAGCGTCAGCCACTCAGCAAGTGAGGGAGCCGTTCTTGCCGATGGTTTAGATGCCCATAAGGTCGCGTAGTCAGCCAACTGCAATTGGGCTCGACCACGAGGCGTCTCTCGTTGGGACTTGGTAAGCCATTCCCTGACTGCAGGCACGAGGAAGTCGTGCGTAAGCTGATAGAAGCAGTCGTCCGCGCTGGAGGCAGTCAGGCTATCGTCGCTAGAGCTGCTGCCAGATGGGTCGGTGGCCATGACCAATCGCAGGTCGGATTCCAGGATATGCATCATCTCCTGAAACTTTGCAGGTTGTTGCGCGTAGCCCGATGCCTCCAATAGCACTTGCTCTGATTGCATGGTGCCTTTGATGTCTACAGAGTGCTCTGGGATGAGGGCACGCAGAATTTTGCGCACAGCGGGTTCGTGCGTTCGTCGCGCAATGGGAGCCAAGTCATTGCTAAATGCTTCATCGAGAAACTGCAACCCAATACCGTGTACGCCGCCAAGTTTCTTGAGGGTAGCAACTTCCCATTGTTGGTTCTTAACCATCTCCACAAACAGAGAGAGCCGGACTGGAAATACTTTCCCTCCTTCGGTCAACTCGCGAATCGACTCATCAAGGAAAGCATGCTGTTCGTTTGAATAACTGCTGGGCTGCTTTGGTAAGCGATTGTAGGCAAACCCAAATTCGCCCATCACTTTCCGAGCGTGTGCAGGATCGAACAGGTCGACCAACGTAGCATTGTGATTCTGACGAATGGGGATTTCGAGAATCGCCATGAATCTTGATAGCGACAGCCAAAAATCATCCCGGACTAAGAGCAGGCACTGCAGCGCTACACCATCACACTGTCGCAGCCCGCTCGCCAACTCCGGCAGCGGTTGGTCAGCGCCATCCAGCGCTAGCCGACCATGCAACCACTGTTCGAATTGATCGATGACGATCAGAACTCGGCGTCCTCTGGTCAGCGCCTGATTCTTGCGAACATCAGCCAGTGTTTCACTAAGGGAATTGGTGCGGACATCAGGGCACCTCTTGCGAATCCCCCTTAGTATGCGTGACTCTGTATCATCGCGCGTGGCTTCAACGAAGATCGGTAGGGTGCCGTCGTTCAGTAAGGGAAGCAAGCCAGCTTTTACGAAAGACGATTTCCCGCAGCCAGAAGGGCCATACAAGACCCCCACCCGTAAGTGGTCCGAGCTATCTGCTTCGTCCAAACGTCTTTGCCAAAATCGCAAGCTCTCCGGAACCCAGTGGCGGTCGCGCGGCCCCGGCAACAGTTGCATAAAGAAATCAGAATCATGCTGATCGTAAGATCGCAGACCTCGGTGCGCAACAATATGCAACTCTTCTTCGGATGGCAGCTCATTCGTTGCTGGCGCGCTGGACATTACGGCCTTCCCGGACGTCTCAAGACGAGTTAGCGCGCATTCGATATCCTCGACCAAGTCGATGGCAGCACTATAACGTTCCGAAGCCCGTTTGGAGAGCGCTTTTAAGCAGATTCGTTCCAGGTCTTGAGGAATTGAGGACTCGAGTTGCCTGAGTGGTTTCGGCTCTGAGTTCAGCAGTTTATAGATTGTCGATTTGCGATCACGCCCTCCGAAGGGCCGCTTACCGGTGAGCATCTCATAGAGCACAACTCCCAGACTAAAAATGTCACTGCGTCCATCGACCAAGTGGCTCTCGCCGCGCGCTTGCTCAGGACTCATATATGCTGGTGTGCCGACACGGCGATCGGCGTCGGTCGATACATCGTCTCGCAGCGCCAGCCCAAAGTCCGCCAAAAACGGACGCTGTTGCTGGTCGATCAAGATGTTTCCCGGCTTGACATCGCGATGCACAATTCCCCGGGAATGCACATAACCTAATGCTTGCCCAACTTGAATCATTAGCTGTAGAGCTGCCCGCAACCGTAACGGGTTCGACCGCATCAATTGCCCCAGGTTGGGTCCATCGATCAAAGTGGAGACGATGTACAACATGCCGTCGTCGGTCAATCCGGCGTCGTGAATCCCAACGATTCCGGGATGAGCCAATTTGGCGAGAGCCCGCGCTTCAGCCAAGTACCTTTCTTGTGAATCTGTCGATTCGAGCAGATAGTTGTGCGGTACTTTGATTGCGACATAGCGTTCCAGACGATCATCATAAGCTTTGAAGACGCGTCCAAAACCACCTTCACCCAGCAGACTTGTCACCCGAAAGCGACCAATTCTTTCTAGGGGTTGACTCGAGGAAGCTTGCTGCTGGGAATCCGACAGCGGTGTGGTAATCGCATTCGCGTCAACTTCCGAGCACGGCAACACTATTTCCAGCGAAGATGCAATGGTCTCAGGACTCTTCAGGTGATCGGGAGAGGGTTCATTACGATCTTTATCAACGTCGCGGGGCACTCCGTAGAACTCCGATAAGGCAAATGTGCGATGTGGGCATGTCGAGCGACGTGCATTTGAGACCTCACTAGGGCAATAGAATTAGGTCAATCTTAACTGGAGCACTTTGGGAGCACGAATGTCTCCCAAAATGCGATAAATTGAAAGCCGCTAGAAAAGCTGCCCCAAGTAGGCAACGGCAGCGATGTTATCGTGGTGAAGGTAGGATAATGAGCGCGTTTTCAGCAAATGTCGCCTCGCCGTTTCTGCCGTTCATGCGGTACTGGATCCTCAGTCGCTTGACGATGCCAGGCGCCGGGTCGCCAAAAGTAGCGTTGAAATTCGATTTCAGGGGAATCAAAGCAACATTGCTGGCGAGTTTGCGCACGATCTCGGTGACATCCTTCTGAGTAGCGTCTGCGCCGTACTCGGCTTTGACAATCTCCAGCTTAATCGGATCTAGACCTGCGCCGGTCATTAGCTCACTGACATCAACTCCTTTTTCTCCAAGTTTTCGAGCAATCACAAGCGAGGTCGCCGTCGCATCTTCCTTGATCGCCGGAAATTTCTTGGCATTCAGCGCTAGCTCAAGCGTCGCGACGCTGGGGTGAATCTGCAGCACTTCCAGCACCAATTTCTTTTCGTCGTCGCGCGAGGCAGTTTCAAGTGCGCTCTTACACATCGCAGCGCGTTCTTCGTCTGACATTGTGAATTTCCGGGCGATTCCGATAAAGCCACGCAAGGCCCGCACTTGATACTTTTCGGCAGGTGCCGACTTGGCAAGGTCCAGTAGAACAGGCGCCGCAGCCACATTATTCCATTTGCCCAGCAAGCGACTTCCTGTATCTTGAAGCTCAGGATCATTACTCTTCGCTGCGTCAGCGAGCGTCGCCAGCGCTTTGGTACCGCCAACATCACTGAGTATTTCCAGGAGCAAGCTTCGCGTAGCAGGTTGAGCGCGAATCAGAGCTTGAGCGATTTGTGTAGCGCAGGCCTCTCGGTCTGGCATGCGAATGCTTGCCGCTTTCAGAGCTTGGCCAGCAACCTCCAGGTCTGTAGCGTCTTTCGGGCTGACCACCTGCGCGATCAGTTCAGGCAGTTGGTCCAGCGAGACCGTTTCTCCGAGCGAAACTAGCGCGGCGTGCCGGACTGAAGTGTCGGAGTGTTTGAGCGCCTTGAGCAAGTCGGGGACTGTTTGGATTCGTCGTTGTCCCACCAACTCAATCAGCAACGGATAGCTCTTGCCTTCAGCCTTGGTTAGCAGCGCAGCCAGCTCAGCATCCACACCTTCGCCGGCAAGACCTGCGAGCGCGACTTTAGCGGCTTGCGCCAGCTCGGTTTCGTCCTGCACAGCGATAGCGAGCAAGACCGGCAAACACGAAACGTCGCCGACCCGCTGGAGCGCGTCAATCGCAGACAATCGCACTTGCTGGTTACCGGATTCTGCGGCCTTGATGATGGCGGCCACCTGTACCGTTCCAGGTCGGTCGGACATAGCTTGAACAATCAACGCAGCGCGTTCTGGAATTGCACTAGCTAGTTGAGAAGCCAGAGCCTGGTCGACTTCACTTCCTGCGAGTTCGCGGGCAGTTCCCAGTGCGAGCTGAAAGAGTTTATCGTCTGCAGATTGAAATGTTTCAATGAGCAAAGGAATGCCAGCTTGCTTGCGTGCGAGGATAGCGCCGCGCGTGGCTTCGATCATCCGTTGTTGTGGCACCTCGGCTTGACGTATTTCATCGTAGATCTTGGTAGCTGCTTCGAATTCGCCCGCGCTGAACCGTCCTTCCGCACACAGCACATAACCTTCGGCGACTGCGTCGCGGACCGGCCCTTGTGTACTGGTCAGTGCCTGCTGGAGGGACTTCGCTGCGTCACTATTTCCGACACGACCGAGAGCAACCGCTGCTGCCGATGCAACTTCGACATCGCTATCCTGCAACCGCGCGGACAGCAATTCGACAGCAGCTGCGTCGCGACGGACGCCGATGGAATTAAGTGTGCCAGCCAACAGTCGACCTTGCAACGATTCGCACGCGTCGCGGAGCGCTTTATCGGCCGCTGCGTCTGGAATCACTTCCAGGGCGGTTCGCGCCCAGGAGGACAACTGTGGATTGGGCAACAACTTGGCCAACTCGGCGACCGAATCGCTCGATCCGTGAATGGCCAAGTGCTTACAGGCGATTGCCTTTTCACTGGGCGCGGCATCAGAGCGAAGGACGCTTAGCCATTTTGTTTCCTGTTCCGTCGAGCTGGATGACTGGGCGGGTGCCAGCCTACAGAACAAAGCGATCATGGCAAAAGGCAGTATCCAGAATCGGAATTTATTAATCTTTGTAAACATTTGTTGAATTCCATGGGAAGAAGGCGGGATGTGAAGCAAATTACAAGAGACGTTGCCGGTGGATGCCGTCACACTCGCCACGGCTCGCGCAGAGCTTCCGAGCGCATGCGATTCGCTGCCTCGTCGTCAATAAATGTATGCGTTGCATTATCGTAGTTGACTTGACGTTCCAGATATAAGGCAATGTTGGCAGCGTGGCATGCAATGTGTGCATTGCAGGCCGCGTCAGCGTTGCCCTTGGGTTGTCGACGTGTCTTGACGCAGTCGAGAAAATCACGAACGTGGAATGTGGCTGGGTAGCCGCCAATTTCTGCTACTTCTCGACCAGCCAATAATTCCGGCGAACTTAAGACCAGCTTGCCACTATCGCCCGCCTCGACCCAACCCGTTTCCCCTTCGAACCGCACCGGGCATGAGCCTAGCGGAATCCAACCTTCTTCACGAAAGATCAACTCGGTACCATTCTCGTATCGCGCGACGAGTTCACCATTCTCTGGCGGATTGTATTGCACTGGTGGCGGGCAGTCGCCGACAGCCCATTGACAAAGGTCAACACAATGCGACCCCCATTCCAACACGCCGCCACCCGAAAACGCACCGACGAAGCCTCCACCTTTTTCAAAGTTGAATCCGTCTAGCAACCTTTCGTTATAAGGACGCCAAGCCGCTGGGCCGAGATACATGTCCCAATCGACGACCTCTGACTCTGGCTCCGGCTGAGCAGGCAACCAACCGCTCATGATCGCCTTCATGCCCATCGGATGCGCATAGACTTTCTTAAGCTTGCCAAGCTTGCCAGTCCGCGCTAACTCGCAGGCGAATGCAAAATGTGGCAAGTTGCGTCGTTGCGTTCCAGCTTGAAATACGCGAGCAGTGCGTCGCATGGTTTCGGCCAGGATCAAGCTCTGCGATATGTTCTTTGTAACCGGTTTCTCGCAGTACATGTCCTTGCCGGCTCTGGCAGCAGCCATGGCGGCCGTGGCATGCCAATTGGGTCCGGTAGCAATGAGCACTCCATCAATGTCGCTCCGATCCAGCAGCTCGCGAAAGTCGCGGTAGGTCTCACAATTCTGATTGCCGTAGTGATCATCAATGATCTTCTTTACCTCGCCGCGACGTTTCTCCTTTACGTCGCACACGGCCACAAACTGCACGTCTTTTTGGGGAAGGAAACAGCTCAGATCGTAGCCCCCGCGGCGACCAATTCCGATGCCGCCCATGATGATCCGTTCACTGGGTGCCACGGCCCCGTCGCGACCTAGAGCCGAACTGGGAATGATTGTTGGTGCGAGTAACGCGGCTCCAGCTGTCGAAGCTGCAGTCTGCAAGAATTGTCGGCGCGGAGTCTTTGCGTGTTTTCTTTTCACATTCAACATGACACTTTTCCTATCCTGTGATATCTGGACCTCTATGACACCTTTGGCGGCCTCTGCTAGAGCATACCCTAGGGACCGTGCTCATTCTACGCTTTTAGTCGGCTTTCGGGCCAAAGCCCTGGGATTTGCCTAGCCCAGTGCGCAGTCTTCGTTTAACGGCAAGCCGCAGGCGACAGCGTACCGGGCTTCAGCAAGGAGACTAACGCGACGATGCTACTAAAGCAGTCGCCTACGGCTTGCCGTTAAACGAGAACAGAATCCACTACTGACAAGCCACCGTCAGAATCAGGGTGTATATTGGCAAGTGATACGAAACAACGTAACCGTTCACGATGTGTCGACTGGAGTGAAAGGGTCGGGAGTCTTTTCAGCCTAAATCGCTTAACCCATTAGCAACCACATGTTCCTACAAGCGACATCTCATCGGTGGCTGGCGCTGCTGAAAAGACTCCCGACCCTTTCCTGTCGACTCCAAGTTCGTGAACGGCTACGAAACAACTTACCATGCCTCCCTACGTGTATTGATCCATGAACATCCGTTTTTTTCTTCTTGCAACTCTCTTGCTCGCGCCATGGGGTGCGGCTCAAGGTGATGATACGTCGAAACTGAAGCGTCCCAACATCGTATTGATCCTCGTCGACGACATGGGATGGTCCGACTTGGGTTGCTATGGTGCAGATTTACATGAAACGCCACAGCTCGACCAGCTTGCCAGCGATGGCGTGCGGTTTACAAATGCGTATGCCATGCCAGTTTGTTCGCCAACCCGTGCGGCGTTGATGACTGGACGACATGCGGCTCGTGTACATATGACGATTTGGTCGGAAGGAGCATTGCGTGGTCCGCTTGATCAGAAGTTGTTACAAGGCGAATCACTTCATAGCTTGCCGCACTCGGAAACGACGTTGGCCAAACATCTACAGGATTCGGGCTATCTGACAGCTTTGGTTGGCAAATGGCATCTTGGCGACAGCGATCATTATCCAGAGACGCATGGTTTTGATATCAATATCGGAGGCACACGCTGGGGCGCGCCGCAGACCTTCTGGTGGCCCTATCGTGGCTCAGGCCGATTTGGTTCAGAATTCCGGTACGTTCCTCATTTAGACTTTGGCGAACCCGGCGAGTACTTAACAGATCGTTTGACCAACGAAGCACTCCAAGTGATTGAGCACGCGGGCGACCAACCGTTCTTTTTGTACTTGTCTCATCACGCACCGCACACACCTATCGAAGCCAAACCGGACGACGTTGCCTACTTCGCAGCAAAGTTGCGGCCAGAACTGAATCATCAGAACGCAGTCTACGCCGGAATGATCAAAAGCATTGACCAGAGCGTTGGGCGTGTCTTAGCGAAACTGAAAGAGCGTGGGTTAGATAAGAATACTATTCTTGTCTTCGCCAGCGATAACGGCGGCTACATTGGCATTGATCAACGGGCGGGTCAAACCGTCCCCGCGACCAACAACGCGCCCCTGAGAAGCGGCAAAGGATCGTGTTACGAGGGAGGTGTGCGCGTGCCCCTAATCGTGCATTGGCCGAGTGTTACAATTCCTGCGACAACTTGCACAGAACCGGTGGTCATCATGGACTTGTTCCCAACTCTGCTGGGTGCGGCCGGCTTAAAGCCTCCCGCAGATACGATTTTGGACGGCCTGGACCTGACGCCGCTCCTCAAGGATCCCACCGCACAGCTCGAACGCGATGCCCTGTATTTCCACTATCCACACTACTATCCCACGACGACCCCAGTCAGTGCGATCCGCGCCGGAGACTGGAAATTGCTTGAATATCTTGAAGATGATCGCATCGAACTATTCAATCTAGGAATGGACCTAGGTGAGACGACGAACATCGCCGAAAAACAACCGGCACTCGTAAATGAACTCCGTGAGCGACTGCATCGTTGGCGCGCAGAAACGGGAGCTTCGATGCCTCAGGCCAATCCTGCATACAAAGAAAGGGACGCTTCTCCCTGATCGCAACCAGCAACTATTGCACATGAGCCGTTTATTGGCTTAAGCCGTGCAGCCATATTAATTTGCGGGAACGTCGGCAAGTCACGTAGCCGAGTCTCTCCGCGACGAGAAAAACCACCGCTGCGCTGGCATCAGCCTTGATGAGGCTGACCTAGGTGGCTGTGATCAGTGAAAATTGTCCTGAGTGTTTACATCCTATTTTCGTAACCGTTCACGAACTTGAAGTCGACAGGAAAGGGTCGGGAGTCTTTTCAGCAACGCCGCCACCGATGAGATGCAGCTGATAGCAACATGTGGTTGCTAATGGGTTAAGCGATTTAGGCTGAAAAGACTCCTGACCCTGTCACATAAGCTGACACATCGTGAACGGGTACCTATTTTTATATCCAACCTGCGAAGGACAGTAAGAATGCATGCCAATTCGCTTATTCTGACGTGTACAGTCTTGGCTGCTTTGCTTCCATTCCAGACATCTGCCGCAGCGGCGAAACAACCCAACGTTTTGATGATCGTCACCGATGACCAAGGCTATGGCGATTTCTCAATCCACGGGAACCCGCATCTGCAAACGCCTAACATCGATCGTCTCGCCAGCGAAAGCGTGCGGTTTGATCGCTTCTATGTTAATTCATTCTGCGCGCCCACGCGGGCGGCATTATTGACTGGGCGTTGGCCGCTCCGCACGGGTTGCCATGGCGTAACGCACAACCGGGAAGCGATGAAGCCAAGTGAAATCACGCTAGCAGAAGCACTGAAGACCGACGGATATTATTCAGCTTGTATCGGCAAGTGGCATAACGGAGAACAGTTTCCGTACACGCCACAAGGACAGGGGTTTGATGAATCGTTTGGATTCAACAACGGCCACTGGAACAATTACTTCGATGCCACCCTGCTTCGCAGCTCACAGCCTGAACAAACGCGGGGTTACATCAGCGACGTGTTGACAGATGAAGCGATAAAGTTCATTGCGACTAATCGATCACGACCGTTCTTCTGCTACCTCAGCTTTAATTCACCGCATTCGCCTTACCAAGTGCCCGACAGGTACTTTGACAAGTTCAAACGGGAGGGGTTCGACGACACACTGGCAGCGTTCTATGGAATGTGCGAAAACATCGACGATAACGTCGGCCGACTGTTGACACAGCTCGAGGATCTACAACTGTCGGACAATACTCTCGTTCTGTTCCTCACGGATAACGGCGGCACGGCAGGGGTGAAGACCTACAACGCTGGCATGCGCGGTGGCAAAACGAGCGTGCATGAGGGTGGCAGTCGTGTCCCGCTGTTTATGCGGTGGCCAGCGGCGAAATGGCAGCCACACATCGCTACCCCAATCGTCTCTCATATTGACATTATGCCAACACTGCTTGACCTGTGTAATATTGCGTCTGATCCGGGAGGCAAACTGGATGGCGTCACGCTACGGCCATTACTGGAAAGCGTCGATAGCGGCGGGTGGCCAGCGCGTACACTGTTCACACACAACCCTATCGACGAGCACAACAAATTCCCAGGAGCCGTACGTACGCAGCGTTATCGCCTCGTTCGAGAAATCCAAGGCCCCTCCGGAGGTTCCAACGCCAGGGCTAATGACGAAAGCGCGACCGCTTGGCAGCTCTATGATATGCAAGCTGATCCTGGACAAGAGCAAGATATTGCCGCCGCGCATCCAGACGTCGTGCAGGAGCTCAGCGACGCCTACGATAGGTGGTTCGAGGACATTTCGCGCGATGGCTTAGAACGCTTTCCATTGCCAGTAGGGTTGTCCCAGCACAATCCAGTTGAATTACACGCCCCGCAAGCGTTTTTCGACCAACCGCTACACTTCGCCAATGGTCCTGGTTTTGCCAATGATTGGTTAACGGGGTGGGAAGATCTACATGCGAAAGTTTGGTTCGAGTTGGAAGTCATGCAGGCTGGCGACTATACCATCGAGCTGGCCTTTGCCTGCCCTGCGCCAGACGCAGGATCGCAGGTGCGCGTCCATGCTGGCGACGCGGTTCTCGAAACAGTTATCCCTGCGGCAACTGCCCCAGAAATCCCGCTGCCGCACCGCGACGAAAAGAGTAAGACAAGATACCGCAATCGCCGTTGGTCCACGCTCACCCTTGGTACGCTCAAACTGCCGAGCGGCTCAGCCGTATTAACAATTCAGCCGCTCAGCATGCCCGGAAAACAAATCATGGAATTAAAGCACGTCAAATTGCAGGCAGCCGCAGAGCACTAGGCTGGATTATCCATGACATCAACGCTTATTCTATTGAATCGTGATGAGCAAGCATGTTGCGAAGAACACATCGAACGCAGAGCGCTAGATCAGCGGTGAGCGCGCTAGCAGCTGAATAATTCAACAGCCCCCGGACATGCCTTGAGGCTCAATACTTGTTAAAATCGAAGTAACCGTTCACGAACTTGGCGTCGACAGGACAGGGTCGGGAGACACAAAATGAACGCTAGAGTTTGCTCAAAATGCGGTCGACCGCCGGTTGGCACTCCCTTAGTTCTCGTATCGGAATCTTTGGAGCAGATCGTCATCTGCCCCGCCTGCGCTGCCGCTGACCACGCCTCGACGATCCACACGATCGAAGAAGCAGATCATTTCATCGCAGAGGCTACGGACCAACTTCGAATTTTGGAAAAAGTGATTTCGCAACAACCCAAAATGCCAGACGTTCCACCGGAACTACAGGCGGTTTCCATGAGTCCGTTGAGCGTCTACCAGACTTTGCAAACACATCTGGCCGCATTTAACTCGCGCCGGATGGAGCTGATGACTTTGGCTGATAGCGAACAAGTGTTGCAATACGAAATTTGCAAGGCAATCGAAACCGAGGATTTCGAGCGCGCTGCCATGTTGAAGTCACGTCTCTCATCGTCGCGAGAACGAGAATCGGGTTAGTGTCGGATGAAAAGCTCCTGTGTTCAGCTTCATGCCCACTGCCGTAGTCTGTTAGTCGCGCTAGCGTTGCTCCGGGCGCGAACGTTCGTTGGAGACGTTGGACGTCCCCAGTTTTTCGCGCGGCTATTTGTCTTGATCGTGTTGCACGTATCCCGCCTCGCTGATGAGTTGTTGTGTGGAAATAGGTTCCCTGTACTTAGCGGGAGCGGTAGCAAATGGACCTACTAAGTCAGATTGTTGGGATTTTGGCCGGTCTTGTCGCCATCTTTACGTTCACCACTGGCATCAATTCGGTATCGCAGCTCAGGAAGGTTGACTACAAAACACAATCAACATTACCTTCACTCTCCTCGCCTCGAAAACCAATACTTAGGCGACTGTTTCTAATTGTGCCTGTGTTTGTCGCTTCCATCGCAGTAACCGCAGGCGTCGGGCTCGCCGGTAGCGATCGTGGCGGCATTGTGTGCCTACTATTGATCGCCGCAGCGCTGGGAGTCTTTGGTTACAACTGGCTCGGATTCAGCAGGCTGGCCTCGCTAAAGGTCTACGGTCCGCTTATGGCAATGGCTTTTACTGGGTTGGGCTTGGTTCTTGGCACCATCAGCCGCGGCGAAGAATTGTTTGGATTAGCGACTGGGATTGCGATCGGCGCTGGGGCGTGGTTTATCGCGGCACTGACGGGCCCACCGCACTTAATCTCATACGCTTCCCTTCGATCACGCCTTCCGGCACGCCATCCGAGAGACAATGATATTGAATCGAGCGATGAGAAACTGGTACTCGCGCTTGCAGCCGAGCTGAATGGTCGGCTGCGTGTTACCGATGTGGCCCTGCGAACAGAAATCGGCCTCGACAAAGCTGCGGCCATTCTCGAGAATTTTGCGCAGCGAAACTTCTGCCGGAGGAGCTCGCGAGCAAGTGGGGCGATAGATTACGAATTCCCTGATTTGATCATCGCCGAAAATGACAGTCCCCCAGAGGCTTAACGGAGTGGGTAGACTAATGATATCGTTAGTGCGAACTGCGCGAGCAGCGGATGGAGTGTACGACCGACCGACGGATGTAGAAGTTCGCAAATAAGAAATCCCTTTCGAGCATGATTACTGAGATCGAAGAATATTTCTCAAAGGGTTGCGGCCGTTGTGAGCGGTTTGCGACCTCGGATTGCTCAACACGCCAATGGACGGGAGGACTAGCCAAGCTCCGCCAAATCTGCTTGGGCATGCATCTCGTAGAGACGGTCAAGTGGGGACATCCATGCTACATGCACGGGGATCGCAATATCGCGATTATCGGAGCTCTTCGAAACGACTACCGTCTCAGTTTCTTCAATGCAGCTTTGATGAAAGACCCAGCGGGCGTGCTGGAAAGACAAGGGCCCAACACTCAATACCCTGATATGATCCGATTTACCGAGAACAACCAAGTGGGGAGAATGGAGTCAATTATCGAGTCCTATCTATTGGAAGCGATCGGGTATGCCGAGGCAGGCATCAAGCCCCCAAGACTTAAGGGAGAACTGCAATTGCCCGATGAATTGATTGAGGCGTTAGAATCGGATCCCGAACTTGCAAATGCTTTCTACGGTCTAACTCCTGGCCGCAAGAGAAGCTATGTGATCAGCTTGAATTCAGCCAAGAAGTCCGAAACACGCATTTCTCGCATCGCCAAATTCCGCGGCAAGATCCTTGCCGGAAAGGGTGCCATGGAACGTTGACCATTCGCAGAGGGTTTGGCAGAATTCCAAGCGCACTTTCTAGAAAAAGAGCTCAATCACACAAGATGCAGAATACTCCGCCAATTATAGGTGTTTCGGAAATCGTACTCAATGTAGCGGACCTTTCAGAGATCCAGAGGACAACGCCTTGGAGCTTATCTGCAGTCACTCGTAGTCACTGCCTCGCAGGGTCGAACTGGTATATAACTGGCAGACCACTTTACGACACGGCATCCGGACATGAAATCTTGTCTCACGCTAGGACTTCCTGGACCACATCACCGTGGACGTTGGTTAGCCTGCGCTGGATGCCGTTGTGGTAAAAGGTGAGTTGTTCGTGATCGATGCCGAATAAATGCAGGACAGTGGCATGAAAGTCGTGCCAGGGAATGGGTCGCTCCACGGCTTTCCAACCGATGTCATCGGTACTGCCTACGGCGACGCCTGGCTGCAAACCAGCGCCGGCCATCCAACAACTGAAACCGTAGCGATTGTGATCGCGACCAGGTCCAACTTGATCAGCCGCTGATTGTGCGAACGGCGTGCGGCCAAACTCGGTCGTGAAAAGTACCAGCGTATCTTGCAGCATGCCACGCTGTTTTAGGTCTTTCAGAAGCGCTGCGACCGGCTTGTCAATGCGGCCGGCTTCCAGAGTATGATTTTCTTTGACGTTCTCGTGCGCATCCCAACTTGCTCGTGGGCTACCAGCGATTGGGCCACCAGAAAACAACTGCACGAATCGAACCCCCTGCTCCAGCAAACGACGACCAAGTAAACAGCGGCGGCCCATATCAGCGGTCTGTTGGTCATGAATACCATACATGTCCAGCGTTGTCGCTGATTCGGCAGCAATGCTACTGACTTCCGGGATCGAAGCCTGCATTTTTGCTGCCAGCTCGTAGCTTCTTAGTCGAGCCACCACCGCCTCATGGACACCATCACGTACCTGCTGTTGATTGATGGCTTGGATAAACTGTCGCGTGGCAGCGTCGGTTTCTTTACTAATCCTACTGTCTGGAAATAGATCGCGCACTGGTTGGTCACCGCCGGCCAGCACGACGCCTTGATGATTCGAAGGCAGAAACGAGCTGCTCCAGGTGGATGCTCCCGTGTTCGGTGCGCCACGTTCATCATTCAGTACTACGTAGGCTGGTAGCGATTCATTCTCAAGTCCCAGACCATACGAAATCCAACTTCCCATGGATGGAAAACCATTAAATTCAAAACCGCTGTTGGCCACAAACAGGGCGGGAGTATGGTTGGCGGACTTTGATTCCATGCTTCGCAGAATGGTAAGGTCATCTGCTAACTCGGCGATGTGAGGAAACATATCAGAGATTTGCAGACCGCTCTCGCCACGTGGCTTGAATTTCCAATCTTCGCCTCGCAGCAACCCAACTTGACCAAAGAAAATATCAGGCTGCTCGTCTGTCTGCAGTGATTTTCCGTGGAGCTTCTTTAGTTCTGGTTTGTAGTCAAAAGAATCCACATGACTTAAGCCACCGATCAGGCAGATATGGATCGCGCGCTTTGCTTTGGGGACAATCGCTTCCGTCGCGTGTGATGCCAGCGTGTTCTCACGAGCCAGTAAGGTGGTCAGCGCGGTCGCTCCAAGACCGTTGATGCCCCAATGAAAAAGGTCTCGCCGTAAAAGCTCTCGCTGATCAAGTTTTGGCAGGTAGTGCACAAGTCACCTCCAGGCAATTCTTAAGACTACTCGATAACGACAAACTCGTTAACATTAAACAGTCCGCGGCACAAGGCCGACAAACCATGGTCGAAAACCAGTTCCTCGGACAAGCGTTGCTCCGTTTCGTTCGGAAGGCGCCCAATTGCCAATAGCCAGGCCCGCCGAACTTGCCGTGTCCTGTCGTCGCCGGCGTCGACTCGAACCCGATCAGCAAAGTACTCTGACATGCGCAGCACCAGGACGTTATTCAGTAGGCTCAGCGACTGCAATGGTGTAGTGGTCACCGAACGCCGAGGTGCTGTCGCGGCAGGATCGGGGCAATCAAACGTATCCAATAGAGCACTGCGATTGCCGCGCGGATTAAAACGATAGACGGTTCGCCGAAAGAACTCGGGACCGTCGACGTCCAGTGGTTCGTAATAGGTAGTACCGTTATTCAGAGTAATCGAGACGTCTTTGAAGGCCGGACCGCCTGGGGCGTCGTTGAGCTGACCAGCGACGCTGAGTATGGCGTCCCGCAGCGATTCTGCTTCTAGCCGTCGCAAATTGCCCCGCCACAGCAAACGATTGCCAGCATCCTTCTCCGATGCTGCCTGCCACTGCACTGCGGCTTGCCCGTGCGCCGCCTGACGGTATGTGCTAGAGTTGACGATCAGCCGGTGCAACCACTTCAGGCGATATCCGTGCTCGCGAAACTGCAAAGCGAGGTACTCAAGCAATTCGGGGTGACTAGGCCGCCCGCCGTTGAAACCAAAGTCGTTTGGCGTATCGACGATGCCTGCGCCGAAATGATAGTGCCAAATTCGATTCGTGATCACACGTGTGAACAGCGGATTGTTTCGGTGAGTAATCCACTCTGCCAGTTTTCTGCGGCGTTCGGATTCCGGCGCATCGGTTGCCAGACCAAAGTCCGCAAATACCCCTTCGATCGCCGCTGTCGTACCAGGCGCAACCACCTTGCCCGGGTTGTCCGGATCTCCGCGCAACAGCACATTGGTTTTCTGCCCAGCACCCGCGGTGAGCGTATAGATTGTCCGCCGCGTTTTTGCAGCTTGCTGGTCGCGTTCAGCGGTCAGTTCAGCAATGCGCCGATTCAACTCGCCGCGCTGTTCACGCTGTGGTTGATTGAGTGATTCTGCGAGTTCACTTTCGGAAACAAAATCGGCAGTGTGACTCGCGCATGTTTCGATCTCGGTTGGTGTTAGGGCTTGGGCGTACATGGTCGCATGATGAATCTTACCCTTCAGGAAGCGATTGCCGCCCGGCGGTTTGTGTCTCAGCCCAAACAAGACTTGTGATTGTTCAGCGGCAAATGGTTGCAGATCCGATTTGCGAATCGAATGACCATAGGGTATTCCATCTCGGTAGCCGATGATGGTTCCATCAGCTTGGTAAACTAGAGCGATATGAACTGGCCGCTTCAGCGCCTCGCCTTCTGCGTGTCCGCCAAAGGAATCGGTGCGTGCAAACACGTCGCTGCCTGCCATCCATCGCTGCGCCTCGCGTTCTCCGAAGACAATCCCATCGAACACGGATCCGTCCAGCGTCGCCAGACTGATGGCCCCGCCGCCACGTTGCTCAAGATCGTCCAACTGCACCCAGGCAGTTAGTGTCTTTTCGGTGATACTCATTGGCAGCGGAGCTGTTTCGACAAAGCTCTCACCGTCCAGGATCAGTGCGCCATGCTCGAGATGAGCCTTACCGTGAGCCTGTCCATGCAAACCACCGATCGAGTCATTTAGGCTGTTATCGAAGTCCCAGCGAGCCAATGCCTGGGGTAGCTCTTGAGCCACGATATTGCCCTGCTTGCGCGAAGCCAACACACGTTCTCGGGCAATATTTTCGAGTGTAGCGAGCTCTCGCTCAAGCCGTGTAAGCCGCGTCTGGATATCAGCCAGTCGAACTTGCTCCTCGGCAATGGGCACCTCACGATCACCGTAGCCAAGTCCTGAAATGGTGGAGGCCAGTTGATAATATTCTTCTTGCGTGATCGGATCAAATTTGTGATCGTGGCAGCGAGCGCAGTTGAACGTTAAGCCGACAAACGTTTGACCGAGCGTAGCAAGTACCTCCTCGATTTCATCCTGTCTGGCGAGTTGTTTCATGCGTTTGCTGCCGCCGACCGTTGTATTGTGAACGCCAGCAACCCAGAATCCCGTTGCTGCGGCTCCCTCAACGCCGTCACTAAGCAGATCGCCGATTAACTGCCGACGTACAAATTCGTCGTACGGCATGTCGTCATTCAGCGCATTGATGATCCAGTCGCGATATGGCCAAGCGTTCTCGCGTTGAAAGTTGCGCTCAAACCCGTCGCTTTCTCCATAGCGAACGACGTCCAACCAATGCCGCCCCCACCGCTCGCCGTAGTGCTGGGAATTCAACAATTCGTCGACGACCTTTTGATAGGCCGTTTCGGATGGGTCGGCCACAAAGGCTGCGACCTGCTCTGGCGTTGGTGGCAATCCGATCAGATCAAAATAGAGTCGCCGAATCTGGTCGCGCGGATTTGCATCCGGAGATGGTGTCAGACCGTGACTTTGCAAGCGTTGCCATACGAATTCGTCGATCGCATTGCGGCACCAATCTGCCTTATTCGACGGCGGTGAGACCTCACGCAGCGGCTTGAGCGACCACCAATCGCGTCCAGCTCGTTTTTCTGTTGAGATGGAGTAGATATCTAGTGGAGTGCTGCTCCATCGAGCGCCTTGCTCAATCCACCGTCGCAAGACAGCTTTGTCTTCCTCGCCAAGCGGACGATTAGGAGGCATCTCATCGGCGTCGACGCGTTGCCACAGCAGACTGCTGGATACGTTTGCGTCAATTGCCGCGCCACTGTCACCGCCCTGCACGGCCAGCGCTCGCTCGGTCAGGTTCAGTCCGCCCTTGGGTTGGTCTCCGCGATGACATTCCAAACAATGGGAAACGAGGATCGGCGCAATCTGCTGATCGAATTCTATAGTCTGTCCAGTCAGAGGTGCCAGTTTCCAGCTCGCAATCAGCAGCAGTAGACTGACTCCAAAGACAAACTGTCCGCAACGCAGATTTTGGTAGATTTTCATGGATAGAGTCGACCGGCGGGAATTGGTGCGGAGGTTTCGCGGCTTCAGGAGAAGAAAACACCCTCCCCTGCCCCGCGCGGCCGAATCGAGCACTCTTACTTTGAGTAGGTAAGCATTACACGTAGCCTCTCCGAGACTCGCGTCAGTCGACATCGCACCAACGCTGCTTGTGCGAATTCGGCCCACCTCCAGCGTACCATGATCACACGCGCATTGTTAGCGCGACAACTGCCTCCTTTTATTTACTAAGTGGAAATGTCGTAATTTGGCCGCCAATCGTATTCCATGAGTCGTTTTCCTTGCGGCCGGTGAAGACCATTGTAAAGCGCTGACCATCCGGGCTAAGCCACTTGTTAACGAAGTTCCAATAAAAGCAGTTGGTTGTCACGTGATCCTTTCCGAACTCGCGTGAATAGTGTGCCGTTGTCCAAGGGCCCCAGGGTTCGGGAGCATCATGAATACCAATATTTCCACGGTGCGTTTCGGTGTGCTCCGTCGTCAACAAATAGCGCTGTAACGGCGCGTTGAAGCTGACCGAAAGGTTCCATCCGACACCGTTGGCATCCTCGAAAACGGGTTGCCGCTTGCGCAAGTCAGCAACCCAGTTTGGCGTGGACGAATCGTCGAACCCCGCAAAAAACTCCCAGGCGCTTCGATCCAAGATTCGAGATTTTTCAACGCGTGCCAGATCGACTGTACCAGGACGTTGGCACTGCAACCAGGGAACCTTATCGTGGTAATCGTCCGGGCCTGCTTGCGAGCGGAAGCGAATTAGATAGCTGTAGACAAAGTTGTCGCGAGCTCCAGCGTAGTCACAACCGAAATTCAAAAGAGTCGGGAGCATGACACCGTCGGCCTTCGAAAAATTCCAGTCGGCTAGCTCCCAGGTGCGGCCATGATCCTTGGATACCGCCAGCCGAACTTCATCGAAGGGATCTTGATTCGGACGAAACAGGCCTACCCACATATAGAACACGCCGTCCACCGCGAGTATGCCATAGCTCTTTCCCGCAAAGGTTGCCGCTTGCCCTCGCTCCGGCTGGTGACCTCCCCAAATGTTAAATCCGCGGTAACCTTCCGCGCTACCCTCGATGCGTGCAACGCCCAAGCTTACGCGCCCCAGTTGGTTCGTACCACCAAAGCCACCACCATCTCCCCAAGCTGTGTAGAGATGGTTGTCGTCACCCCAAGTGACTGGCCAGTTGTCGGAACCAGGTGCATGCGATTGATGCGTCGACCAGTCGAATGTAATTGATTCAATGGTCGAGCTGCGCTCGTACGGAGCGACTAGCGGTTCATCGCCGCGATTTGTTGTAGGCATTAGCACCAAGAATCCGCACGCCAAATTGTGCAGCAATACACACTTGACCGCTTTTATCATCGTCAACTCTCTGATCGCGTGTTACTCGGCGTACAAGCAGCCATCATTATCCAAGGCGAAATCTATGCTTACGGTGCGGTTCTAACCTCATTAGATTCGTTTGCATACTAAGGGTGACTACAAGTTGGGGCAGGTGGTTAACTTGATGACACCAAACACTCGGGCTGGGTTTCCTTGGGTAACATTGCGATGTACGACAGCCCCGCCACGTTGGATTTCATCGATCAATCGACCGTTGGCGTCAACACTGTATCGACGTGATCCCACGGTATTGCCAACGTTGCCGCCAATGGTTTCAATCCAGCGCTGCCCATTGTCCTCAAAGTGACCAATCACGATGTCACCATGGGAATGGCCCGTGGCGACTTCACTGGGCTTTCTCACGACCCATTCTTCATGGATCGAATTAAACGTGTGACTACTATCAAAATTCAGGCATAAGATATCGCCATGCTCGGGCACTACATTGGGGTCGTTGATATCAAACAGCCAGAACGGACGTGTATTGTCGCCAACGTTTCGAGCGGCCTGGGCGATGTAGGCCATATGTCGCAAGTGATACACAAAGCCTCCGTTGTGCGGAGGCGGTGGCGTAGGCATCGATTGCCGCACACACCAGCAAATAAAGGCTGCGCTCCAGAATGTATACAGTTCCGGGGGATTCCGATTGGCCGCGGATTGTGCAGCTGCAGTAACTGCATTCGCCTGGGAAAGTCCAACACCGTCGCGCCAAAAGGCGATTAAATGCTGCCTGGCGTTTGCATGACTTTCATCCATGAGTCCGCCACCGGGCAACAGCCACTCACCCTGCATTTCAACGGCCATCCGAATCATATTGTGTCGAATTTGACACCAATCAATGGCCGCCGGTGCAGCTTGCATACCCTGCGAACGGTTGCGCAACTCGAAATCAGCGAAGTTCAATCCAACTGCCGCAAATCGTTCAGCTAAACTGGCATTGCGACTTAAGGTAGCGGCACCGGGCCATGTCAAGCTCTCAGCGGTGCTAGCTCCAGGTGGAGTAACGGGTTTTTCAAATAGCTCTGCTTCTTTCTTCCGCCGATTGACTAAGCCCTTCAATACCTTTCCTCCAGCTTTATTCCACTTCTTCAACTCCTCTGGAACTTTGTCATACTCGCCGTTGTTCAACTTCTTCAACAAAGTCGACCCCTTGAAGGCACCAGACCCGATGTTGTAGCAAAAGCTGACCAACGCATCGAACTGATTCGAATTCATGGCTGCAGTTACGCTTTCATTTACCGTCCGTTCAAACTCGAGGAGCTTCTCATGGAGTAGCTCCGTTGCTCGAGCTTCGGAAATTCCCGTTCGGAATTCTTCTGATTCAGAACCGTTGCAGTTTCCACGGTGGACGAGATGGCCATAGCCAATTGTGCAATGACCCGCTGAGTCGTTGTAGAGTTCGCCCCTAAAGCCTTCAAACTCTTTGATCAACGCAATTCCCTCGGCAGAGATCGTATGCGTTTGGGTTCGCTCGGGGGCGGTTGACGAGCGCGCGTAATAGCTTTGCGTGGCCGCCGGCGCGGTGGTCGCGCCTGAACTGTTGTCCCAGCGTGCCCGCGTACCGCGGACGTCGTAGTGGACGAACGTGTTGTATAGTCCAAGTCCACCTTGCCTCATTCTTCCAGAGCCAATCAACTCTTCAATTTTTGCATGCACTTGTCGCGGCGTGAAGTTCTTGACTTTGATATCAGCGGCGCGTCCGCACAAGTGTTGACTGCGTTCGGCGCCGCCGATCCGCGTATTGTAGCTCGGCGAACGATAACCCGAGTTGACTGTGATCGGTTCACCTAATTCACCCCGCAGGACTTCCAGATTGTCCATGACTTCTTGTACGTTGCCTCGCAGGTCCTCGGGAACCTGAGTACCATCACGGCAATGAAACTCGGCGAGTGCGAAATGTGCCGAACTCGCGTCGGCAGCGCGGTTGATCGGACAATGTGCGGAAACCGTCATGGATTGAGCCAAGTGAACGGTACCATCTTCCAGCTCATGGATGTCGTCATCGACATTTGTTTCGGAACTCATTTGTCGCTGGGCGGGAGTCCGAACATGGGCTTGAGTCTTGAAATGCTTGGCTACGAAACGGCTGCTAGGGCGTACAAGTTCACGTTGCCTGTTCAATAATCGATTGGCCATAATATCAAACCTTTAAATGTCCCACGTAGTCGAATCATCTGGCTGAAGTGCGGAGGCAGCGATGGACGGACCATCGACGCTTGGGTCCATTGGCATTTCGGTAGTCGCCGCCTTGTTCTTTGATCCCAAGATCGCATCGAGGTCTTCCACAAAATCCTGTTGTTTGGCGTGTATGGGAATCTGCGTTTTGCCTACGCCAGCCCGCGTGGAAGTGGGGTTAGACATTGGCGGATTGGCTCTGGTGGAGGCGAGCGGATGTGGTCGTTCTGCTTTATCGGCTTCCTCGTCGAACTGATCAAATCGTTGTTCTAGAGCTATCTTGCCCAAATCGTAAGCATTCGCGTATTTCATACTCTGCGCAAGGCGATCGAAAATCTCGTGCTCGTTCTTGGATTGCGCACTCGTTTGGTCCGATTTAGAACTACTAACGCCAGGAATTGCGTCTACTAAAGGATTGGGCGACGTTCGTGGGCGCTCGGGTGAAACTGGTTGTTTCGAAGGTGCACCTCGTGAATTGGAATGCGAGAGGATACTCTGAATGTCAGCCAGAACGACGTCTTCATCGATCGACTGCTTCTTGATGGTAGGCTTGTCGACCACCCCCGGCTTTGTCGTAGTTGATTGTGATGCTGGTCGAGGTTGAGGATCCGGCTCGCATCGTTTTGCAACCGTGTAGGAGCGAGACTGACTGAGAGGCGTCGATACGTATGCGGAGGAATCCACATTGGTGGTAGCTTGAGATTCGTCTGGCCAGCCACTTGGTGGTACTTCATATTCAACGGACAGAGCGTACTCCGTGGAATACGCATCTGCTGCACGCCGAATGGGGACTTCGTATTCGCCATTCGCCGCTTGGACAGAAGCAGAACGGCTTGAGAAGCTTTCAGGCCAGCCGCGAAAACCGCTACTGTGGTGCAAGGCTGGTTTGTGTTCATAAATCGAATCCCCGTACCGATTGCACAACGATATCGCCACACCGGTATCGAACGAGCGGCTGATCGCGCGAGAACGCAGTCGCCGTATGTGGGAAATTTCGGGGAGTCGCCTGCTCGATTTCCTATGCATCTACGTATCTTTCGTCGTCAATTGAAAACGCAATATCGAAAACGGATCCAAAACAAGTAGGACTTCGTTTTCCGTCTGGTCGAAGTGCGATTGAGTTGCGGACAGCTTGACTTCGGAACTGCTCTTGCCAATGACATCCACTGGGACCTTGTTCAATACGCCTACAGTTTGAAAGTCTGGGTCCAGCGAAAGGTTCTCACCAGTAATGGTTAGCTCGTAATGCCCGTTACCGGTTCGATTCAAAGCTGCCGACTTTACTTTGGGAGGACGCTGGCCACGTCTCGATTTTTGGATCATATTCGCCAAGTCGGCATAGTTGATCTTCTTTTGCGTATGCTGGTCTAGCTTTACGTTCTTCTTCTCGATTTTTTCCAAGTCGTTGACTGATGTCACGCCGATCTTGCGGAGGTTTTTCTTGGTGTCTTCGTCAATTCCAACTTCGTCCAAGTCAATATCGGATGCCGATGTTGTCTTGGACGTTTCGCGAATCTGCCGATCGGTAATCGACCCGAGCTGAAGACTGATCGTGGAGGCTCCGCCTTCACCAGGCTGGGCGGTAACAAAATGCACTTCTTCACCATCGAACGTGGGAAACGTCTTCAGTTCCAATGACATATCTTTTACGGAATAGGAGAGTGGCTTGTTGATGGCCTTGACCGCTAACGTCTCACGCGTCTTATCCAACTCGACAACCAGCGCATCGACAAAAGACTCAAGGTTCCAGGAAGTATTCGTATTGGACATCAGTTGACCAACCGTTCGTCGTTTTGAATGGTAATTTTCATTTGGTGTAGTACTGGGGGCACGCTCGTATCAACAAAATAGACAGGAGGACTGGATCCGATCTGAAGGACTTGGTCTTCAGCGGCGAGCACGTCTAGTTCGACTGGTATTTCCAAGCAGATTTCCTCCACTTCCATCACCGCTGATTGATCAAAATGCATGGTGACATTTGGTAGCAACCCAGCTAACATCGAACTGAGTGACACCAGTGCTTCATCTATCTGCGGCGGAACGTCCACTGGGATATCCAATGCTTCGTGTTCGCTGTTTATCATCGTCGGTTACTTCAGTGTTATCAACGTGTACAAGATCGACCGGCATCAAAGTCACACGCCGCGAATAAACGATCCGATAGCCATCGATCTCGAATCCCTTCAGACTTTCATCAAGTTCCATGCCAGCTGCTGGCGAAATACGTAATTTCGAATTGGTCGACGTCATAGCTAGTTCTCCAATTGAGCCCCGACAAATATGGCGGAAACTGGGAGAGGTAGAGATTTGGTATACGAATCCGTTAGCGTGACTAATCCCGTTTCGTCGGTCTCGGTGACGCGACCAATCTGGATATCCACGAGGTCCACTATTGGAAAAACCCAAACGCTACCACGCTCGTCGTCGCGCCCCCGCAATTCAACACGTGCCGTTGCCTGTTGATTGGCGCGTTTTGCGAATTCGTCGGAAGCCAGTACCTTCATCTCGTCGGCGGTCCAATCATCCTCTTCAAACATTGGTAGCAGTTTGAGCAGTTCCTTAGGGTCGAGTTCCAAGCCGCTTTTTAGTAAACCTCGCCAGACAATTTTTGACTGTGAATTCTTTGGATCGTTTTGATCGGACAAGGCTAACTTCGTTTCCATACGTCCATTCCCGATGACGTCGGGTGCCCAAGAATAGTAATAACGTGTTGATGCATCCAATTCCCAACGTCGGTGCTCGCTAGATCCGCCCTCCCAAAGTCGATGCCAAAATGAACGATATAGCGACGGGTCAGAGAGCGCTCGTTCCTCGTGTCGGCGTTCACCAATCGATTCGAGAAAGACATTTCCAGTGACTTTGAAGTCAAGGATTCCCCGATTGCCCGCCATCGCAATCTGCCCTGAGGATGTTCGCCAACCGAATTCAGCAACGGCCATCAGCCGCACATGCGCAGGAAGGGCGGCAATTTCATGAGACAACAATTCCAATGGAACCGTTTGGCCAAGCTTAATATCTTGAAATGTAAACCTCTTTTCCAACAGAACTTTGTCGCCGTGGCGGATCCACAGCTTGACCTTCGTCTGGGGTATTGGTCGCTGCGGCGGCGTGGAATCTGTGTACGGACTGAGCATTAACGTGATCTTTGAATCACGCGAATAAACAGGCCCGTAGGAATTGTGATCGGGCCAGGCAAATCGCAGACGAACTCTTGGATCTACCTGCGTTTTCTGGCTCGCTCGAAACGCATAGGTCTGGGTGGTGCTGGGCTGTCCAGGCGCACTTGCTACCAACGGAGATGCGCTAGCGATGGGAGACTGCAACTGATTGCCCGTCGGACCTTGTAACAGATGAGCCAATAAAGCCGCGTTGCCTTGTGCCAACATGTTTTGAACTCTTTGATTGGTCAGTTGTTCTTGGGCCAAATCGGCTTGATTGATCGCATTCAAGAAACGAATCGGAAAGTCCTGGATCGTTTCCAAGAGCTGCGGTGCTTGCTGAAATATGGGACCGAGCGCCTGCAAAACGGAGGGACCTAAGGAACCAATCAATCCGACCAAAGCCGGCGCAACTTGTTGACGGCTTAAACGGTGGACTGCGGTATCAATCCGCCGTTGCCGCACCTTGGCAGCTCGACGACTACTGCTTTGGGGACGAGAGAGAGCGTGAAAGTTGATTCGGTGATGCCGGAAAGACTGTGTTGTCGAAGCGGGTAGAGGCGCGGCTCCATTGGCTGGCACAGTCGCTGGTGTAGTGCGCGGTGAGATTGGCTGGGCAGGTGTTGCAGCGGGAGGCGCGGGATTGGTTCGTGCGACGTTACCAAGCAAACCCAGTATGCCATTGATGATCTGCTCCAAGTCCTGCGGGGTTGCAGTTCCTGGACGCTGTTGATTGACGACACCGCTCAGCAGATTTGCCCCGGTTGGCACGAGTTGCCCGGCTATTTGTAATATTTGTTCCCAGAACATCGCCGAGCTGAAACGACTTTCGGCGACGTTCATGGCGACGCTACGGGCTGGTCGCAAGGCTTGGCAAGGTGAATCAATCATTGCGTTACTATGAGAATTTGAAAATTGGAAGCTCGAAATGTCCGGCCAGACTTCTCGAACGCGAGACCAGGCCGCGCCGCTTCCTGCAGGCGTTGCGAAGCTGTGAAGTTGGATAAACCGGTTCTCCTGATCGAACTGATGGATGGGAATTCGCAGTTCGAATTGCGAGTTAAACGGGTTGGGCTCATTTTCCACATGGAATAGTTCGCTTTCGAAGTGCATGCCGCTCAGCAAGTCGCGATCATCTCGCGTCGTAAAACCTGGACCGATGACGTAGCGATAGTAGCGACTAGATCCAATATCAGCTCGCATACGCACGCTTTGTTCGTCGCTCGTTTCATAACGCAGGAAAGCAAGTGCCACACGTCAGACCTTCCCATTACGAAGCTGCTGGAAGTTGGTTTTGCTGTTGAGGTTTGGCCGCAATACCTCCGTCACCGTACATCTCCGCAAAGTTGTCGAGTTTGAAGTAGTCTGTCTTGAACTTGATATTGACCTTTCCCATGAGCTTGGCGAACATTTCGTCCTGGGCGCTTTGATTGCTGGTACGAACGTTAATATTTGTATTCACGTTACTCATGCTTCCGGAAGGCCCACCAAAAATTCCGCCGAGCGGTTGACGATAGGATGCGTTAACCGTGTTGACGTTGGTGTTCGTGTTTGATGCCGAGCGATTACTGTTTCGATTTGCAGTAATACGGAATTCGACAGACGCTTCAATCTCACCTTTTTCGACGACCAAGCGAGTCACGCCCATCAACAATACTTCTCGCAGTGCAGCCCGGTGTTCCTTGGCAAGAGCGATTTTTGCATCGACAATGCGGGCTTTGACTTCGTTATCTTCCATGTCGACTGGTTCGCCTTCGGGCGTAGTCAGCGTCATTTTTGCACTGCCATCAGCGCCTTTCTCCATGGTCATGCCAAACTGATTGGGTTTGGTTTCGACAAGATGCGCAAACGCATCTTCGTCTGACGTTTTGCGAATAAAGTCGGCAGTGGCTTTCGTCGCTTCCCGCAACAGTTTGATGTAGTTGTCGGTTTGGCGCTTCATAACGTCGAGATTTGCATCAAAAACTGCAAACATCAGATCGGCAACGAACTTGGGGAAGTCCACGGAGTCGACGAGATCTTCAAAGTCATCAACTGACGCATCAAAGCCTGGATCATATCCATCAAAATCGGCGATCATTCCCCGCGACGTTGCGCCCGTACCTTTGGTCTGAGGTGCAGAAAGCTCCTGAATTTTCTCGTCAACCAGTCCCAGGTACAGGGCCTGTTGTTCCTGCAGAGGCAATCCTCGGAATGACGAACTCTTGGACAAGTAATCGCGGGCTAGTGCTCGCGCCTGATCTTTGATCTCCGATGTGGTTGTGGCCCCAGCCATGTTTTATTCCTTGTAGATTCTGGAGGTTCGATTCAACGGTCCCGACGAATTCTAGAAATCCCAGTCGTCATCGGCGACTCCGTTTTGTCCTGTGCCTGCAGGTGCGAATTCGTCTTCCGGCATATCGCTTCGGCGTCTCTGCGATTCTTCGCGTTCTAGATTCGAACTGGCGACGATGATACCTGCACCGCACTAATTAACTGGGAAAACTGCCGTCGTTTTCCACCATGGCAGGTAGGAATCGACGCTAGATCGACCCAGACGCGACCCAGCCGCGCCTTGTCTTCGGCGTGTTAGATTGACGCATCGACTATCGCGGTCCTGAAGAATCCGTTCGGGCACCTTCCAGAACGATTTGCTGTTATGCAATGCCAGCTGCTGAACGATCTCTTCATCTTGGAAGAAACGATTGACAACGAAATCCAACTCTTTTTGGATGATTGGTGATATGGCTTTCGCCAATCCAGTACAGTGGTTCGACAAATTGAAGCGCAAGTCGTCAATGGTCTGTGCCACGTATTGACGTGAAACAAAGGCAACTGGATTTTCACTCTCTCCCAACTGCTGAATGGCAGTGGGCAAACTTCGTTCATCAAGTTGTACCAGACCTGTTCAAACTCCGTATTCGAAACCAGTACCATCCATGACATCGCCGTCGCCCAAGTAAAAGACTTGGCGATAGAACATCCTGCGTTCTCTGGCTGAGTTCGTCGGAAGACGCGTCCAGATTTCAGATCGGTGAATTCTCGCTAAACGCATACCGCCGTACTGCCGCAAGCGTATCGATTGACGTCGACCTGTCCACCGGCTTGTACTTGGTAATTAGGCAAGTCAGCCGCATCAAACAGTCCCAATTCATCAGCTAGTCATGACATAGTAGAGTTAGAGCAGCGTACCGAATATTCTCCCGCGTTACGGTACAAGGCTTCCTTGAACGTCGTAATAGTCAACGGAGAAATCTAGTGGGCTTTCATTGGTAGCATTTCCCTTAAAAACGAAATCCCGCGGTTGGAAAACTGGTTTAAGGCACTGCTGTGAAAAAATGCCCGCATTGCCAGCGTTGATAAGATCGTTGAGTTCTTGATGTAGTTATTCGTCAGAAATTGCCGCTGAGTCGTCGAGAGGAGGATTCCCAACTTGGCGGCGGTATCGTCAATCAATTTGAAGTTATTATTGTCAAACGCATAATCTTTGACGAGATTTTCGATGCTCTTTTCGAACACGCCATCCAGAAAAGAAAACTGGCTATTCTCTATCTGTAGTCGAGCGTATGTGTCGAATTCTGCACGAACGCCCACTTCGATTCGCTTGCGCTGAACCAAGTCGCGAACCGCTAAATCTACAACTGCGCGATAAATCTCACGAATACCGCCATCTTCATCGTCGGCAATCCAGCGGGCAATCGCAGCCGGTTCCGACAGCCCCTCAACCCGTTGCGCATAGACAAACAGGTATAAGACGATCGACTTCCGGTTCAAAATCGACTGTTGGTTAAACGTCCCATGCTGATCTTCGAGTGCTTCTTCTACCTGGTAGAACAGACCGGTATTACTCGAGTCCCCAACCAGATCTTCGAGCGTTTCGCGATCCTGGTGTTTATTCAGCTCTCCGATGAGCTTCAGGATGGGCCGCGTCTTGAGCAAGTCGATTAGTTCGTCGTTTCTACCGCCGGAAGCACCAGGTTGCGAGCCTGGTTGAGAGCCTGGTCCTGTAACAATACTGAGGGGTGGAGGAGTCGTTGCACCAATCGGCTGGGCGGGAACGGATGCCTGAGGGCTCGGCCACGCCTTGCGCCCGAAAGCATTGTCAATCAACTCCAACGCCCGGTTCGCATAGGCGTCGAGACGTCCAATGTTGCGCTCATCAAAGAAGTTTCCGGTACCAAGTTTGAACTTCAAATTCGGCAAGTGATTTCTCGTCATCGGATTTTGCCCTGTTAATTGAGGGAATGTCTCGTAAGTGTAAACGCGTCAGCAAGATTGATAATGCCGTAGCCAGATCGACCGTCATGCCAACGTGGCGTCTGCCGGTCAGCACTGTTCTTGAGGATATACTTCACCGCATTGTCGTTCAGGTTTTTGCCTGCCTTGCGGGCCAAGGACTTCAGTAAGGCGATTGCACCGCTAACAAACGGAGCGGCTTGCGATGTACCCGAGCTCGCAATGTAATCGCCGGAACGATACGCACTCAGAATCTGCACACCTGGTGCCAGGAAAGAAATGCGGGCACCGAAGCTCGTAAAGTCCGCCACGTTTCCAGACGGATCGGCAGCGCCGACAGCGATAACACCTGGCAGAGCGCCTGGATAGTACTTGTTATCCGAACCATCATTGCCCGAAGCAGCGACCACCGTCGCTCCACGTCGCAAGGCGTACTCAATAACGTCTTGGTGTGGCAAGCCTCCATGCTCATGTCGAATACCAAGACTCATGTTGATGACGTCGGCACCTTGGTCGACAGCCCACTTAATGCCAACATTGATATTATCAATCAGTCCCGCCCCAACGCGCTGGTTGCCTTGCTGAAGCGTTGCCAAGACTCTTACCACTATGTGAGTGCAACCCGGGCACACACCTCTTGCGATCTTGATTCCTTTGCCGGTGAGAATACCAGCTACATGCGTCCCATGGCCGACTTCATCTGCCGCGTCTTCGTCCGCGTCTATCAAGTCGCCGATGAATGACGTAGTTTCAAGACCTGCGAAGTCGACGAAATCTGCAGTCTGGCTGATCTGCCCAGCTAACTCGGGATGATTCGCTTCGACACCGGTATCCAAGATAGCGACTTTTACCTGTGGCACACCATCAGTATGTAAATGCGCCTGCTTCAGCCCAATCATCTTCGTAGCCCAACTTGAGCGACCAAGGTAACTACGCGTTTGACTCAAGCGATCGGGGAGCTCGGAAATCGTCGCCGCAATTTCGCGCACCGACTGAACATCCGGTATGATTCGGATTTGTTCGACCAGTGCGGGTGGAATTCCCATTTTTGATCGTAAGATGAATCGGTACGTCCGATCAAATCCAGACTTAATCTCGTCTTGCGAGAAACGAACTTGATCCGCAGGTGGGTATTCAAACGTAACCCAAAATGGAATGGCAAACCGTTGGAATACTTGGTCGATGTCAGTACGCACCGATGTGACGGAGCGCGATTTATCATGGACAAAGTTTTGCCAATGATCGCAAGGGATACCCGGTAAAGGGCGAGCAAATTTGATGACCAGATGCGGCTTCATGAGCGGCCCAAGCAAAGAGAAGGGGCACACAGCAGTCTGTCATGTTAAGGTTTATATTTTTCGAATGCAAACTTTTTAATACTGCTTCAAAAGAAAAATTCTGTTGCACCAGACGAATATCTCAGCCAACGGTTGGTACGCATTCCCCCCGACGGAAACGGTTTCTTGGTCGTACTTGCAAGCTATCAGCCTGGCGCCAACAAGCTCTCTATAATTTATCGAGATAATTTATCGAGATCTTCATTTACCAAAGCGGCGATGAATCGCCGCACTCCAAGTTTGGCGGAGCGCGTTGTAATCACCAAGTTGTAGTGGTGCTTGTGCTAGCTGAAACACATTGGGTAACGACCAATCTGTCGACAACAGCTCTTTAAATCTTGCCGACACCTCCCCGCCAACAATTTCAACACTCCGATCTGCCAACTGCTCATGATATGTTTGGGGCAGACAAATTGCGGCAGAAAAAGTTAGCGCGCGAAAATCGTCGCACTCGCGATCCAACTGAGACACGTGCGGACAATGACGCGTGTCAAAATCAAACCAGGTCGCAGTCTGCCTTTCGTTATCGATGCATACGTTACCAACCGTAGCGTCGCCGTGGCTGAGGGTCTTTGCGAGATCGTTCGGCCACACGCCGCAAATCCGATGTAACTGGCGCAAGGCAATTAGTGCGAGACTAACTGCCTGAAGTTTATCTGTCGCGGCAACCTCGGCTTGCCCCAAGTAGGTGCTCAGTACAATCCCTGAGGACGCTGCTGGCAATTCACCAAGCGTCATCACGCAATTTGTCTGCAACTCAAATTTCCTTGCGGCAATGGCTTGCTCCCAAGCTGTCCAGGCAGGCTGCGATAGCACTTCGCTGTCCGCTCCAATGCGGCGCATGTACCAGTTACCGATCGGAATCACCAGTCTCGACCACCAGCGGCGGCTCTTAAGGCAAGCGGCAGGTGAAAAGTTACCGTAGTGGAATTCGCCAGAATTCCCTTTTCTCGAACGATTTCTGGCGGAATCCACTACGCTAGGTAAGAACCCATCTGCCGCTCGCCTAAAAAAACGTGCCTGACGTTCCTCGAGTATCGGTTGGAGCCGATTGAGCCGCAGCCGAGAGAGCCACAGTCCGCATTGGCGACGAATCGCATAACGCGCTACCAACAGTGGCGGAGCCTTCATCGGATCTCATCGGTATAGTGAATGCGACCTCGCACGTGCACGATGGCCCAAACGTATTTGAACAGCGTGCGTGTGTATCCAAAGTGACCGTGTTCCATGCGACGACTCGACGAGCGAGCGACGATCGTGCGATCGTAGATCACATCGCGAGCGGAATGGCGGTAGAGTCCCGCCAAAATTGGCCACTCTTCGCCAATGGCAACTTGCTCGTCGAACGGACCGTAGGCATCAAAGGCAGCTGCCGTACAGAACATGAATGCAGGCATGGCCTTGGCTTTGGCAAGTGGCAAACGCCGGATGTTATTCCAAAAACTCCACCAGATCCTGGCCCGCACGCCACCGTCTAAACTACCCAGCGAAGTGATACCAGCGGCCCAATGGCGATCTCGGCAATGCTCCCACACTCTTGTCAACGCATCGACGGGAATTGTCGTATCCGCATCAACAAACACAAGCACTTGGCCAGCCGACTCACGACGCCCGGCATTACGTGCCCGCGCAGCCCCCAGACTTTCCAATCGAATTACTTTCACGCCGTGCTCAACTTGGAAAAGCTCCAAGGCCTCTACGGTACGATCCGTACTAGCATTGTCGACGACCAGCAGTTCCCAGAGCGGCCTGCCAGACGCTGACTCGCGCCGCTCCAGATGGTTGCAAGCCAATAACGCTTGCTGAACGGTGCGCTCGATCCAACGCTCCTCGTTGCGAGCAGGGATAATTACCGAAATCAATGGACGCGTCATGCAGATTCCTTCACCGAACTACCGTACGAGCCTGAAACGGAAGCGCGCAGCACGAAAAGATCGCTATGCAATAACCAGGGCAGTTGGGCAACCGAGTGAAGGTGAGTCACCGCGAAACCTGCCGACTCAAATAGTGCAACCCATTGTCCGCGCTGATAATAGCGTTTTGGTACAAGTGGACAGACTGGACACGTCACTAGGCCAACCCTTCGCGCTAAGTAATATCCCAAACGACCAAATAAGTACTCCTGCACCACGAGGAGCCACTCGACTAGTGAACTTGCGCAAGTTGTCTGAAGAACCAAGATCGACCCACGGGAAACCCGCTTGGATTCGAGCAATATCCTCACTGGACACTCGCAGTAATGCAGCACGTACAGCAGCATGGCGGCATCTACCGATTGATCTTCCATCGGCAATTGTTGGCCATTGAATATGCGTGGCGGAGGGCCCTCCCAATGCAGATCTGCTACATCGTATTGCTGTAAAGTCATCTGTCGACGTTGCATTTCTGCCGCATTGTGCCCCGTCCCTGAACCGATGTCTGCGATTACGCCATGCAACGGAAGATAGGGTTTCAGCCGATCACACAGCGCACGTGCGCGCCAACGCATGATACAATTGGCGAAACCTAGCAGACTCGTCATGTTTGTGACCCTTGCGCGGCTAAGCACTGCGTTGGCGTAATCGGTTCGAACCCGCTCGCCAGTAAATTTTCGATATTACGGTTAATATGTGGTAACCAGCCGCGCGTCACGTCGATTGGGTGAATGACGACACAAGGCACGGCCTGCCAGTGAATGTACCGTGCCACCCGCGCCAGAAAACCGCTGGCCCAAGCGGCCCAGCCACAGCGTCCCCAGTCGTACGAATATGTGCTTAGCGGTCGATTCAGCGACGGTGACGCGCATGACTCTAGACGCCCGAACCGCATCACAAAATCGACTCCTTGCAATTGAGATGCCCGCACGGGTAGTTGCCAAGCTGGTGGTACGAGCCCCGTAGTCGTCCGCCTGAAACGCTCTTGAATCCGGCACTTTGCCAAGTCGATGCGAGCTTGAATTGCTGCAATCTCCAATCCTCCGAATTCATCCGAACGGTGGGTCAGCGCTGAAACGACCCCTCCTGGATGATCGCGGCGGTGAGTTAGGCCATGCAGCAAGATTTCTCGGCAGTCGGCGATGGCATTTACCAACCGCTCGTGTTGACTGTGTTCTCGACCATGCCAATTCGGGACGACCGCACAGGCAAATGCGGTCCCCACCAGTGGACGAATCAAGCGCAGCACGCATTCTATCTGGTCGAGAAATGGCTCGGCCACATCGTGGATTACTATCATAAAAACTCGGTCCATCATGGATTTATATTCGTAGCCTTTCACGGACTTAGAGTCGACAGGAGAGGGTCGGGAGTCTTTTCAGCAGCGCCCGACACCGATGCGATGCCGCTGGCAGGAACCTGTGGTTGCCAAGGGGTAAGCGATCTAGGCTGAAAAGCCACACATCGTGATCGGTTACTCATATTCTATTGCCAATCACAACCTCAATAGCGCACAAGCACGCGGCAATTGTTCCGCCATTGGCAATTGGTTACAATTTAAGAATTCGTAGCCATTCACGAACTTGAAGTCGACAGGCAAGGGTCGGGAGTCTTTTCAGCAGCGCCCGACACCGATGCGGTGCCGCTGGCAGGAACATGTGGTTGCAAATGGGATTAGCGATTTTGGGCTGAAAAGACTCCCGACCCTGTCCCACAAGGCCGACACATCGCGAACGGTTACAATAATTCTGTTTCAGCCAGCCGCGTCCTAGTAGAGTTCTTCCCATGCGAATTGGATATTTTCTCGGCGGCTTGGTTGTGTTCGGCCTGTTTGGGTCCCTGGCCAGTGCTCAGCAATCCAAGCGAACACAAATGACCGCCCGCATTGACGAACTCGTGGACGAAAATTTGCGCGATAGCGGCTGGGAAGCGGCACCGGCCTGTAGTGATGAGAACTTCCTTCGGCGTGTACACCTAGACTTAACCGGCTTGCCTCCAACGGCCAACGAAGTTCTCGATTTTCTCGAAGACACCAATCCAGATAAGCGAGATGCATTGGTTTCGCGCCTGTTGGTGACACCAGCCAGCGCGGCGCATTTCGCCAGCACTTGGGCTGATTGGATGTTGCCCGACCAATCTGTTTCACCAATTGGAGTTAGAACGAACGGACTTCAGACGTGGCTGCGCAATCGTTTTGCAGAAAACTTGCGCTACGATCGCCTTGTGTCGGATTTATTGGTTTCGACCGGGCCAGCACAGACTGGGCCAACAGCCTTCTTCACTGCCTTAGAAGCCAAGCCAGAGAAGATTGCGGCGCGAACAGCCCGAGTCTTCATGGGCGTCCAGTTAGATTGTGCTGAATGTCACGACCATCCCTTTGACAATTGGACGCAACGTGACTTTTGGGGATTCGCCGCCTACTTTGCACAACTATCCGCCAATCCTGAACAAGCCATGATGGGCGTGGGTGAAGTGGGGGATGGGGAAGAGGGCGAAGTGATGCTTCCCGGCACCGAAGAGATTATACCGCCGAAGCCCCTAGTAAAGACTGGGCTAAGTGGACTGGCATCGGGAACACGACGGCAACAGTTGACGCTTTGGTTGACAACGCGTGAGAATCCATTCCTAGCCCAAGCCACGGTGAATCGCGTCTGGGCATTGCTAATGGGGCGCGGTCTGATCGAACCGGTCGACGATATGCGTAGCCTGGATATCGCGTCCCACCCGCAACTGCTGGAGGAGCTGTCGACACATTTCATGGACAGTGGCTATGATCTCCGTGACTTGATTCAAACGATTACCAGCACGCAAGCCTATCGCCGCGCGACAACTCACTCTTCGGGAATTCCACCCGAAGACAGCTACGCGGTGATGGCCAGCAAGCCGCTAACCGAGAAACAATTGGTCGGATCACTTGCCAGCGTCGCCCGTCAAATCGCCGGCCCCGACGACACGACGGCAGACAGCTTGGCAGTGCAACTCGGTAAACTGCGTGGTGAAGCCAGCGAAGCCAAGCTGGGAATCGTGAGTGCCTTGGTCACTCTACACGGCGACTTGTTCGATCGTGTCTCCGGCGAAGAATCGAGTCGCCTGCTCAAAGCGCTCGATGCGCCACATATGGACGAACACAAGCAATTGCGCTGGCTATTCCTGTCGGTACTCTCGCGGCAACCCACGGCTGAAGAGATATCTAGCTTCTCTCAAATTATTCACGCTGCAGCGCCAACCGAGGACGATCCACAGCAGACAGTTCGCGCCTCCGCCGCGTGGCGCTCTGATTTACTGTGGGCACTATTGAACTCATCTGAGTTCGCCATGACGCCCTAACACCTCGCCGTTTAAAGCGTTTGTCGATAAACTGGAGCGAACCAAATTGGCTCCAATGCAAGTCCATTCATGAGATCTCAAAACCATGGGTCGTAGTTTCGAAGTTCGCAAAGTATCAATGGCCAAAACGGCAGGCCAGAAGTCCAAAATCTATTCAAAGTATGGCAAGCAACTTTACGTAATGGCCAAGAATGGTGGTGCCGATCCCACGGCCAATCCATCCCTGCGTAGCTTGATTGAAAAAGCAAAACGCGATCAAGTACCGAGCCACGTAATCGAGAAAGCACTCGAAAAAGCCAACGGCGCTGGTGGTGAAGACTACGTTCCCGCCCGTTACGAAGGTTTTGGACCCGGCGGCTGCTCGATCATCGTTGATTGTCTCACGGATAACAACAATCGTACGATTACCGACGTTCGCAATTGCTTCACTAAAACGGGCTCGAAAATGGGCGCTCCAGGTGCGGTTGCACATGCCTTCGACCATTTAGCCGTATTCGCTTTCAAAGGCGACGATGGCGATCAAGTTCTTGAGGCCATGCTGGCGGCGGATATCGATGTGACAGATGTCGAATGCGAAGAAGGTCGCATCACCTTGTTCGCGCCCGCTACGGAATTTAACAAAGCGCGACAAGCGCTGTCCGACGCCTTTCCCGCCATCGATTTAGAGGTTGAGGAAATCACTTTTATTCCTCAGGCTCGCACCGAGATCAGTCCCGACGACGTACCCATGTTCGAAAAATTCATCAGCATGTTAGGCGACTGCGACGACGTGCAAGACATCTACCATAACGCCACCCTACCCCAGTAGGACCGCTAAGCTGAAAAGACTCCCGACCCTGTCGTCATGATCTAATACTCACGCACACATTGTCATCAGTGATCGAGTAGGGTTGGAGCTTGCACCAATTGCTGGCGGTGGAGCGCTACACGTTGGGCCGCCTGCTCGAGAATCTCGGGATGCTGCTGGGCGACGTCATAAGCTTCGGACGGGTCAATCTCCAAATTGTACAGCTCGGGTGGCTCACAGGCTGTCCGCTTTTGCGGCGGTGAACCGTAGGACCCCTGCTTGTGATAGTGGACTTTCCACGGCCCAATGCGAACTGCCATCAATTCATAGCCGCGATAGTAGAAAACGGCATCGCGAGGACCAGCATTTTCATCACGAAACACTTCAGTCAAGTCAACCGAGTCGAGAACACGATCGGTGGGAAGCGACGCGCCCGCCAGTCTACCGAAGGTAGCCATCAAATCCATCGTTGAGCCCAGCGCGTGGGTCACGCGATTGACTGGAATCGTGCCCGGTCCCCACATAATAGTCGGCTCCCGCATGCCGCCTTCAAACGTGGTGCCTTTGCCATCACGCAACAGGCCCGCCGAACCTCCATGCAACTTTTGCGATAGCCATGGACCATTGTCACTAGTAAAGACGACGACGGTATTCTTGGCTAAGTCCAATTGACGCAACTTTTCCAAGATCGCGCCCACGCTCCAGTCAATTTCTTCAATCACATCGCCGTACAAGCCCCGACGACTGTGGTCAACAAATTCTGGGCTGCGGAACAGCGGCACGTGCGGCATCGAGTGAGCCAGATACAAGAAAAATGGCTGGTCCGATGCTGCCTCAATGAACTTGATCGCTTCCTCGGTGTAGCGACGGGTGAGTTGCGTTTGATCGGCGGGACGTTCAACGACTTCCTTATCGCGCAGTAGCGGCACATTGAAATACTCGCTCTTGGGCTCGAAGATCGCGTGAACCCCTTTGGGCACATCTGCGATCCGGTCCATGTCGTTAGAGTAAGGAATGCCGTAGTAGGAATCGAAACCATGCTCGGTTGGCAAATATTCCGGCAAGTGCCCCAAGTGCCATTTGCCGACGCAACCGGTACGATAGCCTTGCTCGCGAAGCATTTCAGCAATCGTGATTTCTTTGGCAGGTAGCCCGCCTTGAGAACTTGGAAACAGCACGCGACGAGTGTTACTGCACATTCCACTGCGCAGTGGCAGTCGTCCGGTCATCAAAGCCGCGCGACTGGGCGTGCAAACCGGAGCCGCTGAATAGAACTGTGTCCACCGCATTCCCTCGGCAGCCATGCGATCCAGTTGCGGCGTGGAAATGGACGGATGCCCGAAACAGGACAAGTCGCCGTAGCCTAGATCATCGCAAAAGATGACTACAAAATTGGGTTTTGTTGCCGTTTGTGCCGCCGCCGTCAGTGGTAACGTGAGCAGTGCCACGCGTCCAATTAGTTGTAGGATGGATTGATACACGGTTTTGCTCCAGTTGAAGATGTCAAGTCCATATGTCTTAGATCATAGTTGATTGCATTGCAACAGTTCATCGACCAACGTTGCCAATGCGTACGAGTTCTTGCGTCACTTGTCACGCAAGCTCGTAAGTCCTGTCCAACCCAATCCACTATTAACTGGTGTTCTTGCGCAACAGACGATCGCCAAGAGTGGGTGAGATTGCTGACAAAATGTACAGCCAACGGGCTTTGCGCGGGTAAATACACAACGGCTTACGGCGGGTGGCTGCTTGCAGAATGTCGCTGGCCAGTCGCGCGGCGTCGAGCCCCTCCAAGCGCGCGCCACCGCCGGGTTTCACAGCATCGACCGGTAGCGACTTGTCCGCCAGGTACGCATTGTATCGCGAACCAGCGTCGGCTCGCGCGATAGGACCAGGGCTGGCCAGCATGACGTGGATGCCACTCTCTTCCAGCTCCAAACGGGCCTGCTGCGCAAGGGCGGCCACAGCGTGCTTGGCTACCGCATAGCCACCCAGGAATCGAGGTGCAAAATGGCTGGCTAACGAGCCAACCAAGACCACCACGCCGCCAGGCTGTCGCACCACGCTAGTTAGCACTTTGATCGCATTTAAGCTCGGAAACAAATTGGCGTCGAACTGTTCCAACAGGGACGATTTGGTTAAATCGCGAATCGTACCGCGGTCGCTCTTACCTACTGCCTGGATAACCAAATCCACGGCTGTGTGGGTCTTAGCAAGCTCAGCAGCCAAATCGCCAACGGCATCTGTACAGCTCATATCGACCGCAAACGTCGAAATCGAAATGTTTGGGAATTCACTACGCAATTGATCACAAGTTGCCTGTAGACGTTGGTTTCCGCGTGCCAGCAGAACTAATGTCCCTACAGACTGCTGACAGAGTTGCCGAGCAAACTCGCGTCCCAAACCGTCAGATGCCCCACAAACAATAGCGGTCTTCGATTTCCAAGGGTGGGCAGACATAGTTTGTCGTATTTTGCGTGACGGTGTTGGCAGACCAGAAGCTGTTGGAATTGGGTGCAGACCCTTTCGAATTTACCGAAGTGGGTTATCGCCCTTTTCAAGAATCAGTGCCGAGTGGCATACAAGAATTTAGTCGAATCAGCTACAAAGATGTGGTCAGGCAACCAAAACGTCCAGTCTTTGTTCGAAATGAGTTCGTTCAGCTCTCGATTTCATGAGCTGCGTAGAAAAACACAAAAGCGAGTATCGCAGACCGAGACTCGCAAGAGTCAGCGTCTCGGAGAGACGCGGCTACGTGAAGTACGTGAAAGAAAGTTCGTGAAAGCCGCCTGCCGCTTGCAAAACTTGACATTCTCTCTCGAAAAGCAATTAGCTCATGGCACTCACGCGACCCAACCTCAATGAGGCTCGCTCAAAAATCGTAGCGACCATCGGACCTGCGTGTGACTCGGTGGAGATGCTGCACGAATTGGTCAAGCAAGGGGTGGATGTCTTCCGGATTAACGCCGCGCACGGAAAAATCCCAGACTTTGAGCGAATCTTGGGAAACATTCGAAAGGTGCGCGAGCTGAGCGGCTTTCCCATCGCCACCCTCCTGGATTTGTCGGGCCCCAAGATCCGGCTGGGGCAACTTGCAGAAGAACACTGCGATGTGGAGGTTGGCAGGCTGCTGACCTTCGTGCGTGGCGAGCAAACGACGGAGCCGTACCAGTTGTGCAGCAATTATGCACGGCTAATTGACGAAGTCGTCGTGGGCAACCAAATCATGTTAGCCGATGGTACGATCACCTTGAAGGTGTTGTCCAAGAGCAAAGACACGGTCGTGTGCGAAGCGATCACGGCTGGCGTGGTCCGCAGTCGACAAGGCATCAACTTGCCCGGCGTGACACTCAGCGTATCCGCCATGCGTCCCGAAGATGTCGAGAACGCAATTTGGGGAGCGCGCAACGAAATCGACTTTATCAGCCTAAGTTTTGTGCGCAGTCCCGAGGACGTGACTTCTCTCAAGAACTTACTTGCTTCGCTCGATTCCCACGCACTGGTCGTGGCCAAGATTGAAAAGCGTGAGGCGCTGGAACGATTAGAGGCAATCGTCGATGCGGCGGACGCCGTCATGGTGGCTCGCGGCGACTTGGGCGTCGAGATCGACGTAGCTGAAACACCGTCGCCCAGAAACGCATCATCGCCGTGTGCCGCGAAAAACTAAAACCGGTGATCGTCGCCACGCAAATGCTGAGAGTATGCACCACAATCGCCGACCAACCCGAGCCGAAGCGAGCGACGTAGCTAACGCAATTCTGGATGGCGCTGACGCGTGCATGCTCAGTGGTGAAACCGCCATTGGTGATTTCCCTGCCGAAGCAGTCGCGATGATGGATCGCATCATGGTGCATACCGAACAGTTATTAAAAAACCAACCACCTACCGCCCGCTCGCGGACCTTTGATCGCGTCCATCCAATTACTTCAGCGGTGACCTATAGTGCCGCAAATATTGCTGCCGCCATCGATGCAAAGCTAGTTGTAGTCGCCAGCCGTAGTGGCGGCACGGCCTGGGTTAAGGCTAAACAACGCAACTTCATACCCACCTTGGGCGTGAGCAATAGCGAAGCAACACTGCGGCGCATGTGCCTGTTCTGGGGCATCATGCCGCATCGTGTCGAGAGCATGGATGATCCCCAATTGTTATTTGAGGAAGTGACCCAGTGGGGGCGTAAACATGAGCTTCTCGCCGCCGGTGACCGCGTGGTCTTTGTCACTGGTACGGGCGTGATCAGCAACACACATAATCTGTTGGTCGTGCATGAGGTGAGTGCCTAAACGCGTGGGCTATCCTGTCTGTTATTGAGCTTCTTGCGTTTTGATTGCACCAAATTCAAGAGTCGGCCTTCGTGCTTGCCCCACCACTCGACGGAATCCTCACGTGTCCAAGGGAATTTTTCAGCAAGCTCATCTAGCTCGCGCATCAACGAGGCCATGCTCGAAGGTCGCATAGCGGGCTCAACCGACAAACAGACGCTGAGAATACCGCCGAACTCGACGACACCCGCTGGCAGATCGAGTGTTTCCACGCCAGGTTGTTCATTTTCCGTTTGGCTGCCGAACGTAACTAACGGTGGCAGCTTGCCCGTCAGCAAGTAGTAGGCGAGTGCACCGACAGAGTAAATATCGACGCGCGGATCGGCCAACCAAGGTGAATCAAGCCGCTCGGGGGCCATGAAACGGGGTGTACCCACGACGATTTTGGTCTGGGATGTATTGTGCGATACACCTGGTGCAAACGCCTTGACCAGACCATAGTCGAACAGCTTGACGAAATCCGGTTCGCCGCCCCGATTGCAGACCATGATATTTTGCGGCTTGATATCGCGGTGAACGACTCCAGCCTGATGAGCTTCTTGAAGTGCCCGACAAAGTTGTTGCAGAATATAGATGCAGCGACCAGGGGCGATGGGACCGGCGTATTCAATGAGCTGTCCCAGGTGGGCACCGTTGATGTATTCCATGGCATAATAGAAAACGCCGTCGTTATTGCGTCCAAAGTCATAGATGGCGATGGTATTGGGATGCGTAAGCTGGCTGGCCAACTGAACTTCGCGTTCAAAACGGCTGAGGATACTAAGATCGGTCGCACCCTTGGTCAAGACTTTAATCGCCGACTGGCGACATAACAAAGCGTGTTCGGCCAAGTAGACGCGTCCCATCCCGCCCTCACCGAGCAGCTCTTGAACCTGATAGGGGCCAACCTCGCTCAAATCTCGCAAGCGGCGTCTGGGCAATCGCCCCAACGAGGTCGCCAAACTGAGGCCGATGATTGCCAGCGTGAAGATTGTGCTCAGCCCAAACATCGACCAACCGGAGATAGCTAAGATTGAGTAGGCTGCATGATAGGGTTCTTCGACCGCGATGCCGATCTCATGGTCGGGCAACCAGCGCCACGCCCCCACGACACGTTCGCCCACATAGTTGCGATAGCCGTCCACATACACGCCGCTGTTTCCCGCTGTCACCTCGCGGGCCAGCAGGGTCGCGGGCCAAGCAGCTACCGATTTTGACGGCGTTTCTCCCTCCAGCAAGTTGACACCTGGGTCGCGCAAGAGAGGTGCCTTGCGCGAACCCAATCCATCGGTAGCTAATCCCATCGACTCAAGACGCTCTGCATATCGGCTGGGGGAAATCATCGCGCCACGTTGGTTGACCAGGTAGGTCTCGGACGCAGGACCGCTCGACCATTTCCCCAAGAGCTCGAAGTACTGATCCTCAAGGCCATAATCGCGCAACATAAGTACGGCCACCACCGACCCAGAATCACTGCGGATGGGCACATAGATCGACAGAATCGGAGCCGCTGTTTCAATCTTGTAGTTTTGGCTAACCGCCTTTCCGAGCCGCGGCAAATAGAGGCGCGCGTTATTGTTAAGTACAGGTGCTAACATGGCTGCGCCAGCCGGGGTAACGTACGCGCCCAGCACTTCAGGCTGCTCGTCTTGATTCCAGTCCGCAATGGTGATCATCCGCCGATCCCAAACGGCGAACTTGACAGGAGCCTGCATGTGTCGATGCAATTGCTCAGCCAGGTTTCGTGCGAGCCCCGATGAAGTCAAGCCAGCCACTAAACGCGGATCTTCCGCCTGGAAAGACTCACTCAATTTTAGTAGCTTCTCGACCGTCGCCCTAACGTCCTCCTGCTCACCAACTTCGATTGCATCCTCGAGCCGCTGTTGCTCCCACTGACTCAACTCTCGGGCTCGGGCTTCCACGGTGTCCGACAGTCGCGTTGAAGTTGTCTCTTGCAAGGATTGATAAATCGAGTTGTGCGCCCAGGCACCGACGAGCCAAGCTAAGAGAACAAAGGGAAGGGCCAAAGTCAGCAATTTCAGGAAGCCCAGGAGCCACGAATGGGCACTCGTCTGGTACGTAGTATTTAGTGTCGAACGGGTACGAATCTTGGGTGCCGATTGCGGAGCCACCAGCGATTGAGCCGTATGGTACTCCAAGAGCGTTCGCACCTCACGCGCTACATCAGGAGACCGTTGACTCAATTCCTGGAGCCGCGCCGCACGCACGGACTCGCTGGCGACGGCCAGCTCTGCAAATATCGCTTTGGCACGCTGGTAGTCTTCCGGCAGCACTTATACGTCCCTGTCATCAGAACTAGTATCAAACCAACGACGCAGCCACGCCTTGGCCATCGTCCAATCGCCCTCCACTGTACGTTTGCTGACCCCCAAAGCCTCGGCAACCTCCGCCACCGTCATCCCGCCAAAAAAACGCATTTCGATGATCTTGGCTTGGCGCGAATCCAGTGCTTCCAGCTCCGAAAGCGCCTCGTCCACCGCCAAGACGTGTTCGCAATTGCCTGGACTAATCGCCTCCCAATCCACCAGTTGCATACGCGAGTATCCGCCGCCTCGCTTCTTGCGCTTGCGGAACCTGGCTTGGTCGACCAGAGCCCGTCGCATTGTGGTAGCAGCCAAGGCAAAAAAATGGGTCTTCGAAAGCGCCTGATGATCCTTGTCTGGTAGACGCAAATAGAGTTCATGGATCAGCACGGTTGGCGAAAGCGACACCGTATTCTGCTCGTTGCGCATGTACGCCGATGCCATCTCGTGAAGCTGTCCGTACACTCGCTCGATCCACTGCGCCGAACCAGCAATTTCGGTGTCTGGCAAATCTATATCTTCTGGATCTATGGACATGGCGATTTACGAATTTCAATTTTCCGGATTCTGTTGCGGATTGTACGCCGTTGCGACGCGTTTACCCATGATTGATTCGCTTTTTACTCTTTAAACCTTATTTAACTGAAAATTTGTACAGTTGCAAGCAACCGAGTTGCACAATCGGCCGTGCCCAGGGAGAAGTCACGATTCCATGAAACTATGCTTATTCGATTCTGAGCCAGGAGCTAGCAGTCTATGGCGTGAAATCGCTGCCATGAACAACTTGCAAGTCGATATACACGCGAAGTGGCGGCGTAGCGACGAGCTTGGATCCACACCCCAAATTCTAGTGCTGGATCGTTCTGCTACACCTGATTTCCTCGGTGAAATTCGCCAAGCCTGCCTACAGCGACAGTTGGTTGTCGTCGCTACCGGCCGCAGTCTGTCAATTCCGGATGTGGTGGAATTGATGTCCGAAGGCGTCGCCCATGTTTTTGAGAAGCCGCACGCACGCGAGCGGTTGATTGAGGCCATGCCCGGACTAGTCGAGCGGGCACAGAAATTGGAGCTGTCACATCAGGAGCTTCTGAAACTGAATAAGCTTTTTGGCAGCCTAACCTCCCGCGAACGCGATGTATTGGACTGTGTACTCGAGGGAGTCTCTAATCGAGACGCCGCCGGGCAATTGAAAGTCAGCGTACGTACCGTGGAGTCGCGGCGTGCCAAAGTGTATCGAAAACTCCAAGCCAAGCACTTGGCGGAGATGGTTCGGCTAGCAGATAAGCTCGCAGCGCTGCGAGATTTTTTCGGTTGTCGGACCAAGACTAATGCCGTGCATGCCCCCCACTTACGCATGCATCAAGACTCATCAACCGAGTCGGTAGGGGCTTGGTCCGAACCCATACCCGCCGAATCGGCCTGACAAGCCACTGTCCTACGGTGACGATTGCGTGAACCTCACAACGACTTGACGCGTCAGCCTAAGTACATTAACGTGTGACTTTCCTGTTGCTTAAAGAATCCGAAACTGATGATTGCCAAACACACTTTCACATTGCAAATCCTCCTCCTACTCGCCATCAGCGAGCGGTAGGGGTTTTCGGTTTAATTAAGAACACGAACTCAACAACTTTCCCCGATGCTTGCTTGGAGCATCGGGGTTTTTTTATGCTCGTGCTCCTGCGGCTCACAACCAAGACCGGAGAGAACCATGAATCAACCTACCCCACGTCGTATCCGCATTTTCGATACAACCTTACGCGATGGCGAGCAGTCGCCTGGCGGCAGTATGAATTTGGCTGAGAAGCTGGAGGTCGCTAGCGCTTTGGTCGATCTGGGTGTCGACGTAATCGAAGCGGGCTTCCCTATCGCGTCGCCCGGTGACTTTGAAGCTGTTCGCGAGATCGCGGCCGCAGTCCGCGGATCAACTGTTTGCGGGTTAGCGCGCTGCAATAACACGGACATTGAACGAGCCTGGGAGGCGCTCAAAGCAGCACAGAATCCACGTATCCATGTCTTCCTTGCAACCAGCGCCATTCATCGCGAATTCAAACTAAAGATGTCCCAAGACGAAATCGTCCAACGAGCCATCCAGGGTGTCGAGTTAGCCGCAAGATTCTGCGATGACGTCGAATTTTCGCCCGAAGACGCGGCGCCGGACTGAATTGGATTTCCTGTGCCGCGTGGTAGAAGCGGCTATTAAGGCGGGTGCTACGACGATCAATATCCCGGACACGGTAGGCTATACGACGCCAGCCGAAATGCACGCGCGCATCCGGACACTAATCGATCGCGTACCCAATATGGATCAAGCCATATTAAGCACGCACTGCCACGATGACTTGGGGCTGGCCGTGGCCAACTCGCTGTCCGCCGTCGAAGCTGGCTGCGGGCAAATTGAATGCACGATCAATGGAATTGGCGAGCGCGCTGGCAACTGCGCTCTGGAAGAAATCGTGATGGCCCTGAAGACTCGACAAGAGTTCTTTCACTGTCAAACCGGAATCGTGACCGAACGTTTGGTTCCCACCAGCCGTTTGGTTAGCAAGATCACCGGGCTCGAGGTTCAGCGTAACAAGGCGATCGTGGGACGCAATGCCTTCGCCCACGAATCGGGCATCCATCAAGACGGCATGCTCAAAGAGCGTAGCACGTACGAGATCATGCGTCCGGAGGATGTCGGCTTTTCGAAAACCGACCTAGTGCTGGGAAAACACAGCGGCCGCGCCGCTCTAGCCGATCGAGCTCGGGCGTTGGGTTTCAGCATCAACGCTGAACAACTGCAGCACGTTTTTGAAAAGTTTAAGGACCTGGCCGACAAAAAGAAGGAGATCTACGACGGTGATATCGTGGCTCTCATCCAACAAGAAATCTCGGGCCAAGTGGACGAAGCCTGGAAACTCGTCCACTACGAAGTCTCCAGCGGCAGTGGGCAGCAGCCCAAAGTGCGCTTAACGCTGTCCCACCACGGCGAAGAAAGTGTCGGCGAAGTCGAGCAAGGCGATGGTCCGATCGACGCCGCCTTTTGGGCCATGGAGAGTGTCACTGGCTATAAAGTCGTCTGCAAAGACTTTCGCGTTCGCAGTGCTACCCTCGGTCGCGACGCTTTGGGCGAGGTTCAATTGGAAGTCGAGCATGATGGCCAGAACTATAAAGGCGTCGGCGTGTCGACCGACACCGTCGAAGCTACCATTCTGGCTATGCTGAACGCTACCAATCGCATCGCCGCCGTTGCTGGCCGCCGATCGCCAACCGAATCGTAGGTTTTGAATCCCTCGCCTTTTTTGGGGAATTTGTGGGCTTTGAAGAACGTAGGATGGCCTGTCCAGGCCGTCCTACCACCTCTATTCACCTTTGTCGGCAGCCGTGTGCGGTTCGAATACGGTACGACGTTTATTCTCGGCCTGTTTCAATGCGTTGACTGCTTGGCGGTATAAGAAATTTTGCACACGAGCCCCATCTTGTTTCGCGTCTGCGGCACAGCGCACATAGCTACCATCCGGCCGCAATTGCCAGGCGTTGCCCGTGTGCCGAAAGTAGCTTTCAAGAATTTCAATGGCCCGCTTGCGACAGCTATCATCGAGTAACGGCACCAGCAATTCGACTCGCCGATCTAGATTGCGTGGCATCCAATCAGCGCTGCTAATGAAGGTCAGTTCATCGCCACCGTGATAAAAATAGATCATCCGCGCATGTTCGAGTATTCGATCGACAATACTTGTGACGGTGATATTCTCACTCAGCCCCGGCACGCCTGGACGCAAGCAGCAAATACCACGAATATTGAGCCTCACCGTAACTCCTGCCGCTGAGGCGGCATAAAGTGCTTTGATCAACGCCGGATCGACCAATGCATTCAGCTTTGCCATGATCAACGCGCGTTGCCCCTGCTTTTTGCGTTCAATCTCCGCTTCAATCAAGGTCAACAGTTTCTTTCTCAAACCGATTGGGGCGGCTTCGATGGCACCATATTTTCTCGGTTGGCTGTAGCCAGTGACGGCATTGAAGAACGCGCTCGCGTCGACGCCCAGTTCGCTGTTGCAAGTGAAATAGCTGATATCGCCGTACAAGCGCGCCGTAGCTTCGTTGTAATTGCCCGTTCCAAAATGCATGTAGCGGACAATGCCTCGCGGTTCGCGGCGAACGATAATACAAACTTTGGCGTGCGTCTTGAGATTCTTTACCCCATAGATCACTTGCACATTCGCTTCTTCCAACTCCTGAGCCCATTCAATGTTGCGGGCCTCATCGAATCTGGCCTTGAGCTCAACGATGGCCGTTACATACTTGCCTCGCTCGGCCGCGCGTCGCAACGCGCCTACAATTGGGCTGCGCCGACTCGTGCGATACAACGTCTGTTTGATGGCCAGCACATCTGGGTCTTCTGCCGCTTCTTCGATCAGTCGCACCACGGGTTCAAAACTCTCGTAGGGATGAGCCAGCAAAATATCGCCTTCAGCGATGGCCGCCAACATGGACTGCGAAGGGTCGATGCGCGGGCTGCGTTGCGGCGGCCACGGCTGGTCGCGCAATGCATCGAAGCCCTCAAGACTATTGAGCTGCATAAATGCTGAGAGGTCCAACGGATTCGGTGATCGAATCGTTTCTCGGTCGGTCACGTCTAAGCACTGCTGCAAGAAGGCGATCATCACCTGTGGTGCCGTTGCGTCGATTTCTAGCCGCACGCAGGCTGCCGTCCTCCGCTGCTGCAAGAGCTCTTTCATGCCATGCAACAAATCCGCCGCCAAATCCTCCTGGATGCTCATATCCGCATTACGCGTAATACGAAATGGAGCCGCTGCCAAAACCTCTTCATTGTGAAAGAAACTGCCCGCAAAATATCGCACAACGTCTTCCAGCAACGCAAATGAGAAGCCTTGTTCGGACGGCAGCGTCAAAATCCGTGGGAGCACTTTCCCAACCGGAATAATAGCGAAACGATGTTCGGGAGCCGCGGGATCGGTAGTAGGCGTTTGAGGCACCGCGATCTGCACGCAAACATACAGGGACTGATTGGCCAACAACGGAAAATCTTCAGGACCAGTGATAGCCATCGGCGAGAGAATGGGCACAATTTCTTGATCGAAGATGCGCGTCGCAGCCTCTTGATGTCGCACGCTAGCTTCGTCCATGCGCACCCGCACGATCCCCTGCTGGGCCAGCACGGGCTCCAACTCTTCGAAGTAACACGCGTATTGACTTTCATTGATCCGCGTTGTCCTCTCGTGAATAGCCACCAATTGCTCGGTGACTGTCATCCCTGATGGATCGGTCGAACCGACACCTGCCGAACGTTGCAGTTGTAGTCCGCCGACCCGCACCATAAAGAACTCGTCCAAATTGCTGCTGGTAATAGCCAAGAATTTGAGACGTTCGAGCAGTGGCACGTCGACACTGCGAGCCTGTGCCAGCACGCGTTCATTGAATGCTAGCCAACTCATTTCGCGGTTAAAGTATTGGTCGGGTTTGGGGGACATGTGAAGTTAGTGGACCATGCTAGAATAATATGGGAATCGTCGTTTGTTCCTAAGATGTAGCCGTTCACGAACTCGAAGCCGACACATCGTGAACGGTTACCCTAAGATAGACATGTTGCCTGCGGAGTGCCATGAGTCTGAATCAGGTCAAGGCCAAACGCCGCCGAAAAATCCCGTGGCACCGAAGACTCATCTACGCCTCGCTCCCGACGCTGCTCCTCTTCGTTGGCCTCGAATTAGCACTGCGATTAGCCGACTCTCAACCGGTCAGTCCCACGGCGGATCCGTTGGTTGGATTTTCGGCCTACCATCCACTTTTTGTCCCCAGTCCACAAGATCCCACGCGGCTGGTTACGGCCCCAAACAAACTCGTCTGGTTCAATGCACAGGCTTTTCCTAAACGCAAAGCCCCCGGCACGCGCCGCGTCTTTTGTGTCGGCGGTTCGACCACCTTCGGTCGCCCCTACTCGGACAACGCTTCTTACAGCAATTGGCTTAGACGCGTACTACCGGCCCTAACTGGACAAGATTGGGAAGTTATCAACGCGGGTGGAGTCAGTTATGCCAGCTATCGCGTGGCTAACGTCATGGAAGAATTGGCCCAATATGAACCTGACCTGTTCATCGTCTACTCGGTTCACAACGAATTCCTCGAACGGCGCACCTATGCGGACTTATTTGATCGCCCAAGCTGGCTGTTATCCACCCAAGCTGTGCTCGCACATTCCCGCGTGTATTCCCTATGCGATCGTTGGCTTCATGCCGATCGTCCACCAGCAATCCAGACGACTCTACCGGCTGAGGTCGACGAGCGGCTGAATCATACCGTTGGCCCGACCGACTATCATCGGGACGACGTATGGCGTGACCAAGTGCTCGCGCACTACCGACTGAATTTGCAGCGGATGGTAGCCATTGCACGGCAGGCTGGCGCGGAAATCCTCTTTATTACTCCCGCCAGCAACGAAGCCGATTGTTCACCATTCAAGAGTGAACTAAATGAAATTCTGACACTAGCTGAGCAGCAAGAGTTTGCCGATGCAATCGCAGCCGCCGAGGCGGCGATCGAATCCGACGATTTAGGGACGGCCGCAGCGCAATGGTCCCTGGCGCTGCAAATCGATCCGCAGCATGCTAACACGCACTATTGCTACGCACAGACGCTCTCGCAGCTAGGCCAGGCGGATGCAGCCCACCGCGCATTTCGAACCGCTATCGAAAATGACATCTGCCCGTTACGCGCTACAGCCGACATCTCGACCATGCTGCGCCAAGTCGCCGGCCAACTGAGCGTGCCACTGGTCGATTTCGAACAACGTTTGCACGATCAATGCCAACGCGAAACAAGCCAACCCAGCCTCGGCGGGCGCTACTTTCTCGACCACGTCCATCCCACTCCCGACGTCCACCGAATGTTGGCGATGTGGATCATCGATGCCCTGCAGCAACTCCAGCTAGCCGGTGGCACCAAGATTTTTGCGACTGAATCTCAGCCGATCGTCGACCGGGTCGAAAGCGATATTGCGGCCAGCATGGACAGAAACGAACAGGGGGTCGCCCTCCGCAATTTGGCAAAAGTCTTGCACTGGTCAGGCAAATATGCAGAAGCGGCACCGCGCGCCTCCGATGCGCTCGAATTGCTCCCCAGAGACCTGGAAAGCCGTTACGTGCTGGCTGATTGCCTAACCAACCTCGGCGAGCCCCAGGCGTCCATGAGTCAATATGAACTGCTGTTCGAAGACGGCGAATTTCCCAGGGCATATATCCCCTATGCCGAATTGCTCGTTGCTCAAGGTAATTTTGCCAAGGCTCGCAGCTACGCTCTGCTGGCCGTCCTGGCTACGCCTGAGAACGCCTACGCCTATCTCTTACTGGGTAAAATTCATTTCGAGTTAGGTGAGATCCCTTTCGCCATCGACGCCCTCGAGCAAGCCAGCCAACTCAGTCCTGGCAACACGGCCACCCAAGAATTACTGAAGTCCGCCCGCCAAGTCTCGCAACAAACATCGACGCCTCCGCCCTAGGTTCGAGCGAAATTCTTTTGCCGTCGCAACGGTCGCGGTTGTGCCGCAAAGTTGTCAAATCGCAACAAGTGCAAGGCCTGACCACGCCGTGCGCCTTGAACTCAAAATCTGAACAATTCCGCATTTTCGTGTAAGGATGCAAGAATCGTGTGATCGTGTGTTTAAGAGCTTTGTCGTCCCCACAGATCCCGTTGTTTCGGCGAAAAGAATGTTTCGTCAAACTCACTCCAACTGCTGGCGTTTTCTGCCTCCCGCTACGATATCGAGTAATTCTTGAGTCGCAGCTTCGCTCTTGGCGCTGGTAAGCCGACGAGCGGTTGTGGTTGCTGTGCTTTCGAGCCACTCCAGTGCTGACTCCGCAGCCATCAAACGCATTCCATGTTCGGCCGCTAACGCGTCTAGCAGGATTTCGTACAGCGTGATGTAAATGTATTCACGCGCGGCCGCGGTCGTAAGATCATTGGCGTCGATATAGGGTGAACATCGCAATGGACTGGCTCCTTCGACCGAGTCGATCGGCAACACTGGCGTCGACAGCGGTGCAAAATGACCAACCCCCTCAAAGCTGGCCGACACGACGCACAGGCTGCCAATCTTCTTTGCCAAATAGTCCGCCATGACATCTTGCGCAAGTCCAAGCAAGGTTTGGGAAAGTCCCTCCAAGCTGGCGGGCGCGTCATAGTTGCGAACAGGAACAATGCCGTGCCTCGATAACGCAGAACGCGACCGGCGACCGACGCAATAGACAGATTCAGCCGCCTGTTTCTTGGCTTCGTAGACAGCAAGATGCGAGAGTCGCGAATTATAGTCACCGCAAAGTCCCAGATCGGAGGAGATCACAAGCATGCCGGTAGGTGCTCCTGCGTGGAGCGGTTGATAAATGCCGATCTCACTGACAACCGTGTTCATTTCCTTGCGATACTGCCGTGCGGCAGGCAACGCCTGACGCGCACGCCGGAAGTGGTGAGCCGAAAGCGATCGCATTGCTCCCACTGCGTCGCTGAGCGCCGAAAGTGTTTGCAAACGATGCTGGAAAAATTGTTGACGTTTCAAGTGTTCGCTCTCTTGCGCGCCTCTGGTAACAAGTCACGCAGCTTTTGCTTCCAACCGTCCGCAGGCAGCTTGCCCTGATCCAACGCATCTGTGATTTCCGCTTGACGAAACCTCGCAAATTCGATCAGAGCCTCAGCAACAACGACAGCTTGGGGAGGTTTCAATTCGCTAAGCCAATGTTCGCTAACTGCGGTCAACATGATGACCTGGGCGCAGATACTGCGCGGCGAAAAGCGGCCTTGTCGCAGCAGCGCCCGCAGGATGTTACCCTCCTGCAGCGTGGCTTGCGTGGCGACGTCGATGTCCAATCCAACGCGGGAAAGCTTTTCGATTGATTCAAACCGAGACAACTGAATCTTAAGATTCTTCGCTGCTTTCTGCATCGGCGGCGGCTGCGCGATCGCGCCGATACGTGAAACACTTCGGCCGATGTCAATCGCTGGTCGCAGGTCACTCTCAAAGCGACCTGTGTCCAGGTAGATTTGCCCGTCGGTGATCGAAATCAGATTGGTAGGAATGTAGGCGGAGATGTCGCTGTCGCTTGTCTCCACCAGCGGGAACGCGGTCACTGATCCCCCTCCTTCCCTGAGACTCAATGCCGCAGCGCGTTCCAACAACTCGGCATGCAAATAAAAGATGTCACCGGGGTAGGCTTCGCGTCCGGGCGGTCGGTCAAGCAATAGCGCCAGCTCCCGATAAGCATCGGCATGTTTCGTCAAATCGTCGTAGACCACGAGTGCATGCGAACCAATGTTACGAAACGACTCGGCCATCGTTGCACCTGCAAGCGGCGCCAGGTACTGCAATCCAGGACTATCGAAGGCATACGCGGCGATGATCACTGTGTTGTTCAAACAACCTACTCGCTCTAAAGTGTCGCGAAGCGCACGGACGCGCGACATCGGCTGACCAATCATCACGTAAACACAAGCCACATCACCCAATTTTTGTGCGGCCACAATGTCGATCGCCAGAGCCGTCTTGCCCACATTGCGGTCGCCAATAATCAGTTCGCGTTGCCCGCGCCCGATCGGAATCGCCGCATCAACTGCCATCACGCCGGTCCACAACGTCTGTTCGACACTCTTACGCTCGATGATTCGCGGGGCGGGACGAAACAAAGGCATGCAACGGGCAGAGGCAAGCGGAGGGCCTTCGTCCAACGGGTTGCCAAGCGGATCAAGCACGCGTCCGAGTGCTTCAGGGCCGACCGGCAATTCAGGTAGCCTTTGCAAACCGACGACACCATCTCCTTCGCGAACAACAGAAGCACCTGCCAGTAACACCGCTCCTAGAGAATCTGCACGCAAGTCAAACGCAATGCCAAATGCACCAGAGTCGAACGCCAACAACTCTTCGTAACCCACGTCTTCCAGACCGGCCACGACCGCGACACCGTCGCCCACACTGCGAACCACGCCTCGCGGTTTTAAACCATCCTCCAACCGCAGTTCCATTGCGGCCGCAGTCAAGTCTTTCTGAACGGATGAAAGCAGGTCAGGCATCATTGATCCTGTGGAGCGGATTGTGATTGTTCGCTCGACGACTCATTTCTTTGACCAGCGATTGACTTGCGAATTGAACGATTCCACCCACAGATGCGTCAATCAGTCCCTTGCCGGTCAAGACGCGAACGCCGTCGCCCAAACCATCGACCATTCGAAAGTCCACGGTGGCGGCTGCCGCTCCGAGAGCGTCCTTGAGTGAAGCGAGTTGTTCCGGCGAAAGAGGCTGTGACGACTCGACTTTCACGGGCGAGATACCGCTTTGTGGCAATGAACGAAGTTGCTTACAGGCGGATGCAACCAGTGCCGATTGGAGTGCAGGGCCACCAATCTCAATGAGTAAACGACCTACCATATCCGCGGCTGCAGCGGCCGAGACTTCAGCCAACATATCTCGCTGGGTGTCGGAAACCTGCACAGTCAGTCGATGACTCATTTCACGCTCGCGTACTGCGACCGACCGAGCTTCGTTAAGGATTTGTTCCGCTTGCTGACGTGCCGTTTCCAGCTCTCGGGTTCGCATTTCCCCCAACTCCGCCTGCAGTCTGGTACGCGTCTCGTTGATTTCCTGCTGGGTCTTTTGCGCTTCAGCCAGTATTTGAGTTGCCTGCCGATTGTCTGCCTCGAATTTCTCACGGCGATCAGCCAAGGCTTGGCGGACGGGCTTAAAGAGTAGCCAGCTTAGCGCAGCCGCCAACACCAGAAAGTTGGCGGCTTCAAACAGAAAGGTGGTCAAAGTCGGAGACACGCTTATTAGCCCGCACTACCTATAAATGGATTGGCAAACAACAAAATCAATGCAATGACCAGGCAGAAGATGGCAGTCGATTCCACCATAGCGAGACTAACGAATAAGGTACGCGTGATTGAGGAAGCCTCGTCCGGTTGACGCGCCAGTGCGTCCATCGCTGCGGCACCGATGCGACTTTCGCCAAGTGCCGCGCCGATCGCACCCAACGCCATTGTCAGTGCGGCGCCTGCCATCGCGACGATCGCAATGATGGTTTGGTCAGTCATGTTCGTGGCTCCTCTCTGTTATTCCTCGCCAGCAGTTATCGCGGCACCAATGTAAACGGTTGACAGTATTGAAAAAATGTAGGCCTGTAACAAACCAATTAGCAAATCGAGGGCCATGATTGGCGTCGGAACCAAGAACCCAGCCAGTGCAACCAGAAGCCCGACCACCAAGTGCCCCGACATGATGTTTCCGAACAAGCGGACGGCTAGCGCCAGCGTCCGTGACAACTCCGAAATCACATGCAGTGGCATCAGCAATGGATTCGGCCGAAAGTAATGCTTGATGTAAGACCAAAGTCCATTGGATTGGATGCCGGCAGTCGGAACGCATAGGAAGACTACCGCAGCGAGTGCCGAAGTCGTGGCGAGACTACCTGTAGCAGGGTGGACTCCTGGCAGTTGCCCAGCGATGTTGCAAAACGTGATGAATAGAAACATGCTGCCGGCAAATGTTGCTACCAAAGTGTGACGGCGGCCAATGATCTCTTCGACCAAATTGTCAAAGCTCTCGACGACCAAGAACGCAAGCACGGATAGCCAATGCTGCGGCCACGACCGAACAGAGTTTCTCATTAGCATCGCCACCAACAACAAGGCAATGGTCACGACAGCGGACGTGACCATCGTTTCGGTGATCGGAATCTGACCGAGATGAAATAGAACAGGATCGCCAAAGATACGGAGATTCATCAGCTCACTGCTGTCTTGACTGAAGGCTCGATGAAGCGATCGGCCGATTGCGACCGCAGACCATGAACCAAGTCCCCAGTGTTACCAACCCAAACGCCCAACCGACCGCTGATGCAAGGATCTCGCCCGCAAGTGCAGAGAACACCAGCCATGCGGCTACCAGTCCCAAACGCACAAATCCCAGCACAGGCGTCCATACAGTCAGCCGGTGAGTTGCTCGCCAGAGCATCGTGGCATGTATGAGGCCGGCAACTGAACCCGCTGCGAACCAAACCCAAGTTGTCGGTTCAATCATGTTTTTGTGTCACCGTCTTCCAAGCCACCAAAGAACCCAGCAATACGCCTACTGTCAGCAGCATCAACGTAAACCGGATTCCAGAACCGAATAGTATATCAAAATAGCGTCCCAAAAAGACTCCGCCGACCGCTCCCAGAACGATTGGCCAACCAACCATGCCCAACACATTCAGCGAGCGCCAAAAACTGCGATGCCCCTTTTCGCGCCGTGCCAAACGTGCGCTGTCTCGCTCTACGGCGGCGCGGGGATCAGTACGTGCCGACTTGCTGCGCTGCATCACGTTCTTCCCTTTGTCGGCCTGCTGATTTCATCTCCTTGTCCCAGTTCGTGTCGGATGCGAGTTTCCAATCGTCCAAGTGTTCGACGGGCTTCCATTTCCTCACTCGGCTCCGACAACAAGGCATCGAGTTGTCGAGAAACCGACTCGACATTGTCGCCAACCACGGCTAACGGTGTTAGCAGACTTGCGGCTTCGCTGTTTGCGTGAAGCAGACCTCCAGCAGTCCCTGCATAACGCATGCCAGCAACCGTCCTCAATAAAACGAGCCCCGCTTCCACTGCCAGCACGGTCGGTTCGCCGCGTGGCCGAAGCCCCACATGTCCTGTCTTCGTAGGAACTCGCAGTGCAGCGACGTCTTGGTCCAAAATCGTTTCGCGCGGAGTACGGATCGTGACTCGGAGTGCCTGTTTCGTCATGGCGCCTTCGCCGGTTCTGGATTTACTGCCTCGATTTCATCCAACGAACCAATCATGAAAAGCTCTTCTTCCTGAATCGCATCGCACTGGCCGTCCAAGATCGCTTCCACACCTTCGACTGTCACCGCTACAGGCACATTCCGGCCGGGCATTCCGGTAAACGTTTCAGCAACAAAGAAGGGTTGAGTAAGGAAATTTCGCAACCGCCGTGCGCGGCCAACCAACTGTCGATCGTCGGCCGAAAGCTCGTCGATCCCGAGCATGGAGATCAAGTTTTTCAATTCTTCGTATCGTCTGAGCACCTGACGTGCACGCTGGGCAACGTCGTAGTGACGCTGACCAACGATGGCCGGGTCGAGCGCCTTGGACGAAGATGCCAACGCGTCAACCGCTGGATATAACCCTTCAGCGGCTACGTCTCGCGAAAGCACAAGCGAACTGTCCATGTGCCAGAAAGCATGCGTGATGGCGGGATCGGAATAATCATCAGCAGGAACGTAAATTGCTTGAACCGAAACCATATCGCCATGTTGCGTGGCAGTAATGCGTTCTTCTAAAGCCGCGATGTCAGCAGCCAGGGTTGGCTGGTAACCCACGCGAGAAGGCAATCTCCCGAGCAATCCTGAGACTTCCATGCCCGCCTGCACATGGCGATAAACGTTGTCGACCAAGAACAGCACATCCTTCTGTTCGATGTCGCGAAAGTGTTCCGCCACCGACAAAGCGGCCAACCCCACCAGAAACCGCGCACCAGGCGGTTCGTTCATCTGACCGAACACCATCGCCGTGCGATCCATGAAGCCACGTTCTTTGAGTTCTTGCCACAGTTCAAGCCCTTCCCGCGACCGCTCGCCAATCCCAGCAAACACCGCGATCCCCTTTAGGTTCGCGACCGCGTTGTGGATAAACTCCGTCAACACCACCGTTTTCCCAACACCCGCACCGCCGAACACTGCCACTCGACCACCATGGGTGAATGGGCAAAACAGGTCGATCACCTTGATACCCGTCGGATAAACTTCGCCCAAACCAAGACACATCGACGAGGGTGGAGCCGCCCGATAAAGCGGTAAGGACTCATCCCACGACAATTCAGCGCCTCCATCCAACGGCCGCCCCTGCAGGTCGATCACCCGGCCGATCAACTGGTTGCCCACCGGAATCCGCAAAGGTGTGCCACTGCAGCGCACTCTCGCACCGCGGCGCATCCCACGTGTGCTATTGGTCGCAATCGCGCGCACTGAAGAATTACCCAGATGCGAATGAACTACGGCCGTAACAGTCTGGCTTCCGATTAGTTCACACTCCAGCGCCGCGTCAATCGGAGGCAAACTGCCAGCAAACCAAGCATCGACGACCGTCCCCCGAATAGCCGTGACCCGTCCAAGCATCGGTTCGTGTCGCGCATCCTGTTCAAACATTACCGGATCCACTGAATAGGCTGAGACTATTTGTAGTCTTACTATAACCGAAAATCCGCAGCTATGATCAGGTAGGCGGAGTACTCCATTGCTTGCGACTTGCCAAGCCAGACCCGCATCCACGTAGCAGCGTCTCTCCGAGACGGCTGCTAATTCGCGTCTCGGCATTACCCCTGGGACTTGACTTAAGCCCATATAAATGCAAAAATCTATCCATCCGGATGAACGGATGGACGAAGACCCACCGAAGTAAGGAACGCCTCTTCGGGTGGTGAGATCCACCCTCCGTAGCTAGGGGACTATCCCGGCATCCTCCTGCCTTGGAAAACACACCGGCTTTCCAGGGCATCCAAACTTAAAATCAGAATAAAGCCATGCTCAAGAATTCTTCGACTGCCGACCAAATACGAGAACTGCTTCAACAGCGCATCCTGATTTTGGACGGAGCGATGGGCACGATGGTCCAGCGATTGAAGCTGGACGAAGCGGCGGTGCGTGGCGAACGTTTTGCCGACCATAGCAAGGACCTCAAGAATTTCACGGACATTCTGTGCCTGACCCATCCCACGTCGGTGACTGACATCCACCGCCAATACCTAGCGGCCGGCGCGGATATTGTCGAAACAAACTCTTTCGGTGCCAGTGTCGTCGGCATGGAAGAATTCGATTTACCCGATGCGCTGGTCAAAGAGATTAACACTGCCGCGGTGCGGTGTGCGCGACAAGCGGTCGACGAATACTCGGAGCGCACGCCCGACAAGCCACGATTTGTTGCCGGTAGCATTGGTCCGACGGCCAAGCAAACCGCGATCAGCACGAAAGTCGAGGACGCGGCCTACCGCAACACGACGTACCTGACCATGGTCGACTCCTACTATGGCCAAGTTGCCGCATTGGTCGAAGCTGGTGCGGACATTCTGCTGGCCGAAACTGTCATCGACACGCTGAATCTGAAAGCCTGCTTGTTTGCCATCAGCAAGTACTTCGAGGAATCAGGTCACAGCATTCCAGTAATGATCAGTGGCACATTTGACCAAGGCGGGCGTACGTTTGTCAGCGGACAGACGGTCGAGGCCTTTTGGAATTCGCTCAGTCACTTTCCGATGCTGAGCATCGGCATGAACTGTGCGTTAGGCCCTCAGTTAATGCGTGCGCATATTGAAGAGTTGTCCAACGTGGCTTCGGTTCCGATCAGTTGTTACCCCAACGCAGGATTGCCGAATGAGATGGGGCAATACGATCTAAACCCGGCCCAGATGGCCGACTTGGTGGGCGAGTTTGCCACCAATGGCTGGCTCAACATATTGGGAGGATGCTGTGGCACCACGCCGGACCACATTCGTGCGATCGCGGAGACGGTGGCCAAATGCAAGCCGCATCGAGCGGTCGAGCCGCCGATTTACACGCGTTTGAGCGGAACACAGGCATTCACCATGCGTCCCGAAGCCAGCTTTGCGATGATTGGCGAGCGAACCAACGTCACCGGCTCGCGCGCCTTTGCACGCTTGATTCGCAACGATCAATTCGAGGCCGCCGTAGAAGTAGCCGCGCAGCAGGTTGCTGGCGGTGCGGCCATTATCGATATCAACATGGACGACGCCTTGCTGGACGGCCCCGAAGCCATGACGCGATTTCTGCGGCTGATCGCCGGCGAAAGTGAAATTGCCAACGTGCCGGTGATGATCGATAGCAGCAAATGGGAAGTTCTCGAAGCTGGCCTACAGAACACGCAAGGCAAATCCATCGTTAACTCCATTAGTTTGAAAGACGGTGAAGAAGAGTTTCTGCGTCGAGCGCGATTGGTACGCCGCTATGGAGCTGCATGCGTGGTCATGGCCTTTGACGAAGTCGGCCAAGCAACGGACAAGGATGAGAAAGTCCGCATCTGCAAGCGAGCCTATGATCTGCTGACAGAGAAAGTCGGCTTCCCCGCAGAAGACATCATCTTTGATCCTAACATTTTGACGGTGGCCACTGGGATTGAAGAGCACGACAACTACGCGGTCGACTTCATCGAGGCCACGCGCGAGATCAAGCGAATTTGTCCTGGAGTTAAAGTCAGCGGTGGTGTGAGCAATATCAGCTTTTCGTTTCGCGGCAACGACTACGTTCGCGAAGCCATGCACTCGGCATTTCTCTACCATGCCGTCCGGGCAGGCTTGGACATGGGCATTGTCAATGCGGGACAATTGACCGTTTATGAAGATATTCCGCAGGACTTGCTCGAACGCGTCGAAGACGTCCTGCTTAACCGCCGCCAAGACGCCACCGAGCGATTGTTGGAGTTTGCCGAGAAAGTTAAATCCAAAGGCAAAGCGGCTGCCAGCGAAGACTTGTCATGGCGCGACACCGATGTGCGTGAACGGCTCAAGACGGCTTTGATTCGCGGTATCGACAAATTCATCGAAGAAGACACCGAGGAAGCTCGACAAATGAGCTCTCGCTGCCTGGACGTTATCGAAGGACCGTTGATGGACGGCATGAGCGTTGTCGGTGACTTGTTCGGAGCCGGAAAAATGTTCTTGCCTCAAGTCGTCAAGTCCGCGCGCGTCATGAAGAAGGCTGTCGCCTATCTCAATCCCTTTATGGAGCAAGAAAAAGTAGACGCCGGAGTCGTCTCGACTGGCTCCCGTGGTAAAGTCCTGATGGCCACCGTCAAAGGTGACGTACACGATATCGGCAAAAACATCGTGGGCGTCGTGCTGGCTTGCAACAACTACCAAGTCATCGATATGGGCGTCATGGTTTCGGCCGAAAAAATCCTGGAGACAGCCGTCAAGGAGTGCGTCGATATCATCGGCTTATCGGGCTTGATAACGCCTAGCCTGGATGAAATGGTGCATGTAGCTCGCGAAATGAAACGACTGAACCTGAAAACGCCGCTGTTGATTGGCGGGGCCACGACCAGCGCTAAACACACAGCCGTCAAGATTGCGCCACAGTACAATCATGAAGTCGTGCATGTGCTGGACGCCTCGCGCAGTGTGGGCGTCGTCGAAAAACTGTGCAACCCGGATAGTCGCCAGAAGTATGCCGAGGAGAATCGCCTAGCGCAAACCGAGTTGGTGGCCAGTTACCAATCGCGGCAAGTCAAGTTAACGCCGTACGCCGAGGCCTTGCAGCGCCGCTTCCAAACCGACTGGGAGACCGTCGACATCGCACAGCCAAGCTTCCTCGGCACGCAAGTCTTGAACGACTTTCCCATCGAATCGCTTTGCGACTTTATCGACTGGTCGCCGTTTTTCATGTCCTGGGAATTGAAGGGCAAATTCCCCAAGATTCTCACCGACGCCAAATACGGGCCGGAAGCGACAGAACTATACGAAAATGCACAGGCAATGCTCAAGCAGATCATCGCTGACAAGCGGATCAAAGCCCATGCTGTATACGGCTTTTGGCCAGCCGCCAGCGTCGACGACGATGTCATTCTGTATCGCGATGAATCGCGTGAACATGAACTGACGACGTTTCACTTCCTGCGACAACAATGGGAGCGCCAGGGACAAAGCGATTTCCGCTCCTTGGCGGACTACATTGCACCGCGGACGAGCGGTCGGCAAGATTACATCGGTGGCTTCGTCGTCACCGCTGGTGACGGTGCCGACGAATTCGCCAAAGAGTATGAAGTCGCCGGCGACGACTACAATTCCATTTTGATTAAGTCCTTAGCCGATCGCTTGGCGGAAGCCTTTGCCGAGTATCTACACAAACAAGCTCGAGACGCTTGGGGTTTTGGCAAGCATGAAAGCCTGTCCAATGAAGACATGATCCAAGAAAAATATCGTGGTATCCGACCGGCCGCCGGTTATCCCGCTTGTCCAGATCACACCGAAAAACGGACCTTGTTCGAGTTGCTCGACGCCGAGACGGTGACGGGCGTCAAACTAACTGAATCGTTTGCCATGTGGCCTGGGGCAAGCGTCAGTGGACTGTACTTCTCGCACCCCGAAGCACGCTACTTCGCTGTCGATCGCTTGACGCAAGATCAAGTTCAGAACTATGCCCGCCGCAAGGGGATGAGCCTCCGCGAGATCGAACGCTGGCTCTCACCCAACCTAGGCTACGAGACATAGCAGCAGCCGATTACACTTACCAGGATGCAAATCGCAAAATGGCTTTTTCTAATCTGGTTGGTGGCAATTGTCGTAGCTGGCGTTGTCGGCGATCTCTATTTAACAAGACTTGATCAGACGCGAACAGAAGCAGCGTTTCTTCAAGACGTTCGCGCCGCGCTGGCCGTGCTTCGTGCTAGCCCGTGGAAATTGCCGCTCGAATCCAACTCTCGCTGGCAGTCGGCCGAACAACTACTACGTTTAGATATCGTCCCCAGCCGATGGGAGCCTGCTAGTTCCGCCACGGCTACACAGACGACACCCAATTTACCAGCACTGGACTCCTCAACTACCTCACCACTGCAGCGCATTCGAACCAGTACGGGCGTTCAGCGTCTGTCTACCACAATCGTTGCTCTACTGGAATTGAACGGCACCGATAAAATTGAGCAAGCCGCCTATGCGCTGCGGATCACGCGCGAGCTGCCACCGACCCAGATTCGGCGAACATGGTGGACACTTTGGACAACCTGCAATCTGTGTGGTGTATTATCCGCAATGACAATCCTCGGACTGCAGTATCGACAGTCTCGCTTAGAGCAGTCGATTTTATTGCCGTGGCTGAATTCGACGCTAGAATCCACACGACGACTTGATGCAGACCTGGAGTATCTACCACCCATCAATGAGCTCGATTCGCGTCTTGAACCATCTCTATCGCTGATAGCTGAACGAGTCAATCACGTGGTTGCCCATCTCCACAGCGACAATGCGCGCAGCGACTTGGTGCTCGGCAATCTTCAGGAAGGCGTCTTGGCCGTGGACGACGATTCGCAAATCCTGTTAGCCAACAACGCGCTGAGACAGCTACTGCAGCTTTCGGATGAACAGTATCTATATCGCCCACTATTGGAAATTGTTCGCAACCCGACGGTCGCCCAGTTGATTGACCACGTCTTGCGAGAGCAGGTAGCCCGCCAGGCGACCATCGACCTAAGTAAGTCCGCCAAGTCGCTTCTTCTTCTGGCTCGACCATTGCCCTTGAGCGACGGTCGGCAAGGAGCACTTCTAACCGTCCGCGATCAAACGCTGATCAAGCGCATCGAATCGGTGCGGCGCGACTTTGTCACCAATGCCTCCCATGAACTGAAAACACCGTTGGCCGCAATTCGTGCCTATGCCGAAACTCTACAGATGGGTGCCTTGGACGACCCCGCAGCGGCTCAGCAATTCGTTGGCAAGATTATTGAACAAGCCGATCGCATTCACACGCTGATACAAGGCATGTTGCAGCTCTCGCGCGTCCAGGCCGGTAGCGCTTTGCGCATCGAGGCCTTAGACCCAAGCGAAGCGCTTGAGACGTGCATGGCAGCTGCCGAGGCGATGGGACGCGCTAAAGACATTCAAGTCACGTTCGACCTCGTACACTCGCAAGTCCTGTACACCGATCGAGACGGATTCCAAACCATTGCCAGCAATCTCCTCTCCAATGCAGTGCGCTACACGCCGCAGGGTGGCTCAGTATCCCTCCGCACTTTCATAGATGAAGGTTGGTTCGTACTGGAGGTGTCGGATACTGGAATTGGAATCCGCGACGACGATATCGAACGAATTTTCGAACGCTTCTATCGCGCTGAGAAGGATCGCTCAACCGACACGGGTGGCACGGGCTTGGGGCTGTCCATCGTTAAACATCTAGTCCAAGCACTGGGCGGCACCGTCTCAGCCGAAAGCCGCCCTCACAGCGGCAGCCGCTTCCAGGTCCGCCTACCACTGAAGTCAATCTAGAGTGGGCTGTTGACTTCGTCGCAATTCGGAATGCAAGGGTGAGCCGTGGGCTTAACGAAGTAGTCTCGATCACACTAGCACACCGCGCGAATAGACTTGCCGGACATGTAGATCGTCCGACAACAACAGCAGATCAGCCCATTTGCCAACCTCGAGGCTACCTGTTTCCGCGGCGATGCAGGTTCGTTCGGCAGGCGTTAGGCTGGCCATGCGAATGACCTCTGGCAAGGTAGCGGTGGTGTGCGTGAGCATGGTCCGCACCATCGTATCCATGCCGACCACACTGCTGGCAAGACTACGACGATCCGTCGCCCAGCCCACTCGACCGTCGCTGTACAACCAACTGCCGTCGTCGCAATGGCCAAAGCGATATTCACCAGCGGGCATGTCTAGAGCTCGATTGGCATCAGTCACTAGACACAATCGCTCGGGCAGCATCCGAAAAGCAAATTCCAGCAACTCCGGCGAGAGATGGAAGCCATCCGCGATGACCTCGGTACTCATCAAAGGATTGAGCAACACAAACTCAGCCATACTCGCTTGCATGGGCACTCCCAAGCGTTGTCGTAGTGACGGTACGCTACTCATCGCGCACCAAAAATGGTCAACGTGCCGCATCCCCGCCTCAAAGGCAATTTGCATCTCAGCCCAACTGGCATTCGAGTGCCCACACGTAATCAAGCATCCACGCTCAGCAGCAGCTTGATAAAACTCAATCGCGCCCGGTAGTTCGGCTGCGCAAGTGGCAATGCGCACGCAGTCGGAATCAAAATACGACTCGTACTCCGAAGACTGCGGTTCGCGCCGGCCAGAGACCAAGTGGCAGCCGACTTTATCCTCGGCAAAATAGGGGCCGTACAAATGCACGCCACCGAGCAGACTGCCAATCGGACTTTTTCGGGCGGCTTGAAACGCAGCGAGCATGGCAAGTATCTGTTGCGGGGTCCCCGTGGTTGTAGTGGGAAAAATGGTCGTCGTGCCGTGCTGCGCATGCGCAGTACATACGGTTTGAAAGGCAGCGAGCGTTCCGTCCATGAAATCCGCGCCGCGCCCACCATGAACATGCATGTCGATAAAGCCAGGCGAAAGGAATTGCCCTGAGCAGTCGATGTGCTCTGTCGAGGGCGGTACCTGGATCTCAGTTGCTACGCCCACCGCGCGAATTTTCCCAGCTTCACACAGCAGCGTCGCATCAGGCAATAGCCGATCAGGCAAGATGGCCGTGCCACCCACAAAGGCTTGAACGTTCGGAGGCGTGACGCGGTGGGACATAATTGGCTTCTAGCAATACTTTGCAAGGATTCAACGAGATACGTTATAATAATGTTCCCTCCCCTGCGTGCTGGCAATTGCAAAAGAGCTTTCCTAATGCACCCACGATACCTCCTAGGCCTAATCGCCGTGTGTCTTTCAGGCACTGGTTACCCAGCCTATGCCGAAGATACGAGCGCACAACAGCTTGAATACTTTGAAAAGCATGTGCGTCCCTTGCTGATTGAGCACTGCTATGAGTGCCATTCCGGTAGTGAGCGCGACGGCGGTTTGCAATTGGATTCTCAAGCGGCTTGGCAAGCGGGCGGCGATTCAGGGCCGGCCATTGTTCCCGGTTCCCCTGCAGACAGCCGCTTGATGGAAGCGGTCGGCTACCAGAATTTAGAGCTACAAATGCCTCCCAGCGGGCAACTTCCCGACGATCGGATCGCAATCTTAGAAAAGTGGATTCGAGATGGCGCCGTCGATCCTAGAAATCAGTCCGCGTCTGCCGCGAAAGCCAGCGGAATGTCGATTGCCGAGGGGCGACAGTTTTGGTCCATGCAACCGTTGAGCGATCCAGCAATTCCCAGCACCATGAACGACCCTTGGGTAACAACGCCCATTGACGCTTTTATCTTGGCGCAGCTTCAAGCATCAGATATCCGACCAGCGCCTCCCGCGGATCGGCGCACATTGATTCGTCGCGTTACCTACGATTTGATCGGCTTGCCACCGACCCCTGCAGCGATAGCAAACTTCTTGGAAGACGATTCGCCACAAGCCTATGAACGGCTGGTTGAGCGCCTGTTGGAATCGCCTCGTTACGGTGAGCGTTGGGGCCGACATTGGTTGGATGTCGCCCGCTACGCCGACTCAAACGGCCTCGACGAAAATCTGGCTTTTGGTAACGCTTGGCGCTATCGCGATTATGTTATCGCGGCTTTCAATAGCGATAAACCCTTTGATCAATTCCTAATCGAACAGCTCGCGGGCGACCTGCTGCCGTACGCCAATACCGAGACGCGAACCGCGACTGGCTTTCTGTCCCTAGGCGCTAAGGTCTTAGCAGAACCGGATCGCGAAAAGCTGACCATGGACACCGTCGACGAGCAGATCGACGCAGTCGGCAAAGCGTTCTTGGGAATGACGCTTGGCTGCGTAAGATGTCACGATCACAAGTTCGATCCGATTCAACAGCGCGACTACTACGCTTTGGCAGCCATCTTCAAGAGCACTCGCACATTTGCAGACTCCAATACCGGCGCGATCAAACACTGGTTCGAACACTCGCTGGCCACGGACGCCGAAGTCGAGTCGCTCAAGACCATTGACGCCGAAATCGCCGCCAAAAATAGTGCTGCAACGCAGTTCAAGAATAAAGCTGTCACAGCCCTACGCGAGCAGGCGGTTGCCAAAGCGGCTAGCTACTTGGCCGCTGCCTCTCGCGTAAAGCCCACGGATTCATTTGCAAAAGTTCAACAAGCGGCTCAAGAATACGATTTACATGCTCGCATGTTGCATCACTGCCGCCTGCACTTAGCCTATAACGCCGAAGATCCGTTCTTTTCCAAATGGCATGAACTAGTCGCACGCGGCGCATCAGAAGAACACATCGAAAGCTACTTTGGCGAACTATTCACATTGGCATCCTCAGCCAATAAGACCACCACAGAGAAACCTGCACCTGAGGAAGCAGCGACGGAAGCAACGGCAGATGACACCGCGGCTGCCACGGAAGCAGAACAACCTGTTAACAACGCCACGAATCCCGAATTCTTGGGCGAGCCGTACTCGGATGAGCTAATCGCACTCGCCAAACAAGCCTTGCTGGATCACGCGGGATTCCTCACCGTCCCTCCCCAGCCAGAACACGCCTTCGACGATGCAACCCTGCAAGAATATTATCGACTCATGGAAGAGGCTCGCCTCTTGGAAAGCGCTGCCCCAGACCAAGCCGCCGCGATGGGAGTCAGCGACGCAAACGTGTTAGTCAGCCTACCAATCCACATTCGTGGTAGTCACCACAATTTGGGCGAGCCTGTGCAGCGCGAGTTCCCCCAAGTCATGCGGTATACCCAGACACGTCCGGTGTTTCCGCGCAATCGTAGCGGTCGCTTGGAACTAGCCCAATGGATGGCTAGTAGTCAACACCCGCTGACTGCCCGCGTCTATGTAAATCGCATTTGGCGATGGCATTTTGGCGAAGGCCTAGTCAAATCCACAGACAATTTTGGCGCCCTCGGCGAGAGACCCTCTCACCCAGAGCTACTCGACTGGCTGGCGCATACATTCATCGAACTGGGCTGGTCCACCAAGGAACTCCATCGCTTGATCGTAACCTCTAGTACTTATCAAATGTCAGCGACTCATCCGGACGAAGCTACGGCGGTGCAAGCCGACCCAGAAAATCGCTGGTTGTGGAAAGCCCGCATCCAACGACTCGAAGCCGAGCAAATCCGCGACGCAGTTCTGGCTACTGCCGACCGACTCGAACTTACCCAAGGTGGCAAGACCGTGCCGCTGCGCAATCGTCAGTTTGTGTTCAATCATACGTCGGTCGATCACACCCAATACGATAGTCTACGGCGAGCCATTTACTTGCCCGTAATTCGCAACAATTTGTATACGCTCTTCGAACAGTTTGACTTTCCCGACCCCACCATGCCCACGGGCAGTCGCAATTCAACCGTCGTCGCACCGCAAGCGCTGCTGATGATGAACGATGAACTGATATTGGACTGTGCCGCAGCACTAGCTGTGCGAGTCGCAAACGTCAGCGAGCGCCAATCCGAACGTATTGAATTTGCTTACCAAGTAACACTCGGACGACTACCCAACAGCACGGAAATTGATCGAGCTACTGAGTTCCTAGCCAACGACGATACGCGGCTCAGCCTGTTCTGCCACAGCCTGCTCGCCTGCAACGAATTCATCTACCTGCGCTAAGCTCAATTCTCGTTCAACCGTAGGCAACCGTTTTCGTTTAACGGCAAGCCGCAGGCGACTGTTTCGTTTAACGACAAACCGCAGGCGACTGTTTCGTTTAACGACAAGCCGCATGCGACTACTTTCGTTTAACGACAAGCCGCAGGCGTCTGCTTTCGTTTAACGGCAAGCCGCAGGCGACTACTTTCGTTTAACGACGAGCCGCAGGCGACTGCGTTCGTTTAACGACAAGCCGCAGGCGACTGTTTTCGTTTAACGACAAGCCGCAGGCGACTGTTTTCGTTTAACGACAAGCCGCAGGCGTCTGCTTTCGTTTAACGACAAGCCGCAGGCGTCTGCTTTCATTTAACGACAAGCCGCAGGCGACTGCGTCCCCAGACCACGAACTACACGGAATACCAACATGCACCACGCACAAAACCTCCTCCACCCCGACCCGTTTACACAGAGTCTGTGCTATCGCCGTACCTTGCTGAAACAATCTGCTGTGGGCTTTGGACATTTGGCTTTAGCCACTCTGCTTGGTCAGAGTATGTCCAGGGCCGATGAACCCGCACAGCCTGATAGCGAAAATCCACTCGCGGCGCTCCAGCCACACTTTGCCCCTCGGGCCAAGCGCATCGTCTTCTTGTTTATGAAGGGCGGTCCATCACACGTCGATACCTTTGACCCCAAGCCGCTGTTGGACCGCGACGATGGCAAAGCACCTCCTTTCGCATTGCCTAGTGTGACGTTTGCACAACAAGGCAATTTGCTGCGTTCACCGTGGAAATTCCAACAATACGGACAGTCGGGGTTGCCGGTCAGCGCGCTTTTCCCCAAAGTGGCCAAACATATCGACGACCTGTGCGTCTTGCGATCCGTGCATGGTACCAACCCGGCCCATGGTGGCGCGCTGCTCAAACTGCACACCGGTACCGATCAATTTGTGCGACCGAGCTTGGGAGCATGGGTCACTTACGGCCTGGGAACTGAAAACCAAAATCTACCGGCTTTCATTACAATCTGTCCAACCTTGGCGCATGGTGGGGTCAACAATTGGGGCGCAGCCTTCTTACCAGCTCACTGTCAAGGCACTCCCATTGGGAATGCCAGCTTGCGTGCAGCGGAAGCCAAGATCAAGCATGTGCGTAATGCGCGGCTAACCCTCGAACAACAGCGCCAGCAACTTGATCTATTACAGGCCATGAACCAAGAGCACTTGGAATCGCTTGGCCACGAGCGCGCCCTGGCTGGACGACTCAATAGTTTCGAGCTGGCGTTTCGTATGCAAGCCACGATGCCTGACTTGCAAGACCTGAATCAAGAGACATCCGCCACACACGCTCGGTACGGAATTGATGATCCAATTACCGAAGACTTTGGTCGCCAATGTCTCATGGCGCGCCGCTGCTTAGAAGCGGGTGTGCGATTCGTGCAGGTTACGCACAGTGACAGTGAGGTTCAGTGGGATCAGCACGGCGACTTATATCGCGGGCATTCGAAGAACGCTGCTGAAGTCGACAAGCCGATCGCCGGATTCTTGCAGGATCTAAAAGATCGTGATCTGCTGCGGGATACGCTGGTCTTATGGGGTGGCGAATTCGGTCGCACGCCCACCGCCCAAGGCAAAGACGGTCGCGATCATAATCCGCACGGTTTCACCATGTGGATGGCCGGCGGTGGGGTGAAAGGCGGCTATGCGTACGGAGCAACCGATGAATATGGATACTATGCCGTCGAAAACAAGATGCATGTCCACGATCTACATGCCACAATCTTGCATCTCTTAGGCATCGATCATGAACGGTTGACGTATCGCTACGCTGGTCGGGACTTCCGCCTCACCGACGTAGCCGGCGTTGTGGCCAAGGACATTTTGGCCTGATTATGCCAAGGGCGGATTGTTCCGGGCGGCTTCAAACGCTGGCGCAACTGCTCCCACGTACCTTTCAAACTATCATATAGCCTTGGCACCTGACCAGCGGCCAAGAACACGCGCGCGCTGACCGCCGAGTGGGGATAAAAGTTGGTAATAAAGTCGAAGCTGAACTCGTGCGGACCGTGGCCGATCATGACCGCATTAGCATAAGCGCCGCTGAGAAGCTCATCACGAATCTTTAGATCGTCGTATATTTCTTGCGCGGACGCCTGGCGCGCTCCTGGTGGTATCTGCGGACCACTGCCGGGCGTTTCATTGACAGGAGGCGACTCGGCCCCGCCAGCTTCATTGCCCAACTGAAATGGATCGCTGGGACCGGCGTTGCTGGGACCGGCATTGCTGGCAGGCGGTGCTTCGCCCGCAGCATCAGCTTGTCGCCTGGGACTTGGCGCGGCAGGTACCGGCGACTCTCCGTTCGACGTGATACCAGAAGCACCAACGATCTGTGTACCGGATCCAGGAATGCCTTGGGTAGCTGGTGCTGCGATATCCTGTCCCGTGGATGGTGCTGGTGAGCGTTGCTCTGCAATCGCCATGGCATGCCCTGGAGTGTGCGGCAACTCTCCCCAGCGACCTCGATACAAATCCATATTCCGGTGCAGCGCGTCTACCAGCTGCGGCAAGACGTGGTGAGGCATGATGACGCGGGCAACGATCTGATGGGGACGGCCCAAGTTCTGCACGAAATCCAAGATGAACTCTGTTTGTGCAGTCATCACAATCACACCAGTGCTAAACGCGCCGCCTGACACGTGCTCCGGAACACGCGCACGAATTGGCTGCTCCGATGGGTCGGGACGGTCTTCAGGATGATAACTGGTCATATTATTTTTCTGTCAATTTTGGACTGCTCCGACTTGTCGGAGCTTTCCCATTAAATACCGCAATAGTCAGGCGTCGGACGTTAACCAACGTTGGCCCGACGCCGACGTCTTTCACAACACCGTATTTTCACAACACATACTGCTCAACCGACGGCACAGTATACCAAAGCGGCGAAACGTCGCTGTACCCGAGGGGGCGATCCACTTAGTCCGCAAACGGGTCGATTGGCGCAGTAGGTGCGGGCTTGTCTAATCCGTCCTCTTCGCGCAAACGCGGCGGCAAAGCGACGCGGACCAGCATGATGTCGCGTGTACACAACAGTAGATTCAAACCGAAAATGCCGCTGGCGCACAGGGTAACAATTAGAATGCTGAGCCCAATATCGATAGAAAGCCGGTCATTGGCCTCCTCCACCGACAAATAGATATTGAACGCCTGATGCGCCGCGTACGGAAAATCGCGATAATCATTCAGGATAAAGACCAGCATCCATGGGACCAAATGTGAGAATAGCAGAATCACCACCAGCATCGCGACCGAACTCAGCATGCGGGCGGGCAGCGACTTACCCAACCCCAGCATGGCCAAACGTGTAATCCCTAAATAGATCACCAGATAGCAGAAGAGCAAATAGCCGGTAGCAGTAATGGATGCATTACCGCTGAGCGGCCGCAGCCGCCAGACGTAGAAGACCTCGAAGCAAGACAACATCAAGGCAACCGCGCCGAAAATGCAGACGATATAGATGTAGCCTAGTCCTGCACCTGGGTAAAACCAAGTCAACATGATGCGGCCCAAGAATGTCTTAGGCAGAGTTCGTTGCCCTCGCAGTGAAATGATGCCGCGCTCGCCGCAGACCAAGCCACCAATGAACATAAAGAACACAAACAAGCTGACCAAGATGCCAGCCGTCGCTACGCTACGATCCTCAACCACCGCTAACAGCATGAGCATCCAGAATACGAACAAGCTGACCAGTCCCAGTATCCGCCAACGCAAAGACGTCGAGTGATTTTCGCTCGGAAAATCAATCGCTGCCGCAGCCGCTCGCAGTACGACCGAAATCGCTACCGCCACAATTGTCAGAAACGCAAAGATGCCCAACATGGCTTCGCGCGGCGGATTTCCCATGTCTTCCAGGCCTTCATTAACGATCAATGCCGTCCAACCGAAGAACGCCATCACTAGACCGGCCAGTACCAGCACCGAAGCACCGGTTTGAACCATCCGCGTTCGCGAGACGGCCGCCAACAAAAGTGCTACGGCTGTCTCACTGACCGAAATTAGGAGTGTCATCCCCAGCAGAAATAGAATGGAAAACAAACTGATGCCGCGCAGTAGATAGGTAAGTACGATGCAGGGCGCCAGAGCAGATAAATACAGGACGATCTGCAGGCACGCGGACGCCATCTTGCCATAGATGATCTGATGCGATGAAAGCGCGGATATGCTCAAAAGTTCAAAGGTGCTATCCTCCGTTTCCGCCGTCAGGGAACGGAACGCGCTAAACGGAATAATAACCAGCAACGGCACACACAAAATGCAAAAGAAACCAGTCAGCAGCGTTGCCCCGCCAGGCAAGTAGAAGATCTTGGGCACCATCAACGAGATGGCGAGCAGCGTCCACGCGATCGCCACGATCAACGTCAAGCCGAAGCTGAGCGTAAACTGCTTACTCTTCAGGGACTGTCGGATCTCTTTCACAACGATCGGATTGACGCGTTCACTCGCCCAAACCCACCAGCGTTCCCAGCCCGCGTCCGGCATGTGACAAATTCGGTTTTCCTGCCCCTCGCCGGCAACGACGGGAGGAGCTCCAGACAGCGTAGCTTGACTCATTGCACTGCCCCCGTAGTGATTTGCAAGAAAACGTCCTCCAACGAGCGACTTTCCGTGGCATACTCGAGCACGCCGAAACCGGCCGAGACGATGCTGGCCAGCATTTCGGCCTGCACTTGCTCGCTATCGGTAGCAAATTGAAATCGCACCTTACGTCCCTGGACGTCGATGTGCGAAACATTAGGCTTGCCATCGAGCCACTGTCCCAGCGAATTGCCATCATCAATCAAACTAATAACGACATCGATGTGCGGGCGCAGCTTGGCTTTGATCTCCGCCACGGTTCCACTGACGATCAGCTGTCCACATTCTATGATTCCAATCGCATCGCACATTTCTCCCAATTCGGTCAAAATGTGAGAGGACACCAGCAGTGCTTTGCCCTCGGCGGCCAAGCCACGAATCATATGCCGCAGTTCGATTCTGGCTCGCGGGTCCAATCCATTGGCGGGCTCATCCAGAATCAGTACGGCCGGGTCATGGATCATCGCTCGCCCCAGGCACAATCTTTGTCGCATGCCTTTCGATAAACCACGAATCGACTTCTCGCCAATCTTGTCCAGCCCCGTGTAGGCCAATGTGTGTCGCAAGGCTTTGGTTCGATCGCGGCCAACGATCCCGTAGGCCCGAGCAAAAAAGTCCAGATACTCAACGCAATTCATGTTGGGGTAGGTACCAAAATTATCTGGCATAAAGCCCAATCTCCGGCGAACGCGATCAGGATCATTGATCACGGAGTAACCGTCGACTAGCGCATCGCCAAAGTCCGGCAGATCCAGCGTTGACAAAATGCGCATGCTCGTTGTCTTGCCTGCTCCATTCGGGCCGATATAGCCGAACACTTGCCCCGCTTCGACCTCAAACGAAACATCGTTAACGGCCTTGGTTCGACCAAAACTGCGAAACACGCGGCGAAGCTGAATCATGGGGTGCGAAGCAGTTACCATGGTTGAACTCCTAGGATGACATGCGTGCCTTCTTCGATTTTTCCCTCAACGGGAACTTCGACCTGATCCGAATGAGTTTGAACAACGGCAAAACCGAAAGGTGGGATTTCTGGACGATCCGAGAGGTATCGCGTAAACACTTGATTCAAGGCATCTGAAGCATCGTTGATTGTTGCCGAAGACATTCCACGTCGCGATCCCAGCGTCATCATCGATCCACCGCGTAGTTCTTCAGGCACTTGCGGCTTGATGTCGTTGAAAATTCGATTGGCGGACGAGCCCATATCCGCTTTTAGGAGTGGTCGTAGCACGACCGAGTCACCAGCTCGCAGCGCTTCGGTGTAGTAATAGTTCTCATCGGCACCACGCAGTACGACCAACGGGAAATCATGAGCGGTACAATTTCTCACGCTCACGCTGTCATCGTATAAGCCCTCGAGGGCGAGCGGAGGCGAAACTTCGGAGAGCGGATGACCGATCATCAGCTGTTGTTGTTCTCGAGCCTTCAACCAACCAATCCATCGCTGAGATTCCGACAAATCAACGGTTACGGAAGCCCCTTTGCGCGGATTGCTGTCGCCGCGGTATCGGTTCGAATCTGCGGACGCCACGGGACGTGCGTATGTATCTTCGGCAAATACAATGCCTTCTCGCGGCGGCAGGCCACTAAAATAGTTTTGCCGCGACCATGCGAATCCGCGTCCCGTGGCTGGGTCAATAAACTGTACGGACGATACGCGAACGTAAGTCTCAAAACCCTCGTGAAACACTCCATAGGCAACGATGATCAGTGTCGCTATTGACGAGAACGCTGGCACAAGAAAGATCATCAAGCTCCGCCGCTTCAATCGCCCAGTTACAAACAGCAAACCGGGCCCCAAAATGAGAGCGAACAACGATACGATGCCACAAAAAATCCAGACCGGTGGCTTGCCAACCGCAGCGATCATGTTCTTCCAAAACCAATTGCCATCGACTTGATCGGAAACCTGATGACACACGCTGCCGTACAATTCACTTCTGGCTAAGAATTCGTGCAGGCTCGTGGGTAATTCAGGCAACGGCTTGACGGACACCAGCACCGTTCCATTGAGGTACGAGCGTTTGAGGATCGCTTCCGTCTCGAATCGCTCAGCCAGGTAATAACGTGCCTCGGAAAGATACCAGGATGGATATTCGAGGCTCAGGATATCAGCCAAATCGGCAAGATTATCATTGTGCGCCCCCAGCTTGAGATGTACCCAAGTATCGGCCAACAGGAACGCATCATACATCACGCCCTCTAATCGCAGCGATCGCAATGCGTCCCCATTCTGACTGACGGCAGCTTTGTTGACCGCGTCGGCAACCGCGGTCGCCTGTCCGTTCTGCGACAAACCGAGAAGCGTCGCCTCCAGTGCTTGACTCGCAGTCAGCCCTTGTTCAGCCGTTTGAATCCGGATCGCTTCGTTCTTGGCGATCTGCAACAGATACTGGCTCTGGTTCACACTGAGGCTCTTCTCCCACCACGGATCATCCGGCTGTTTGATCTTCGTCCACACATCAGCCCGTTTTGACTCCACAGATTCCAGTTGAACATCTAACAATCGATCGATATCCGCCAGACTCTCGGAATCACGTGCATTAAAAACCAATAGTCTACCGCCGCATGCAACATAGTTACGCAGCGCATCGGCTACCCGGGGCTGTTTGTTTAGGATCGCCCGCAGGGTATTCGCAGATAAGATCCAGGCGTCGTTCGGTAAATAGAGACGCCAGTCAACACTGGCTTGGCTGAGCAGCATCATTTCCGCGCCCGTCGCTTGCCCTTGGACAGTCAAGCCTCCCATGCCAGGCATAGCGACACGAGCATTTTGATTATTTGCGTTCTCCTGAGTTAGCAAGACGGCTGCCGCGTGGATCTCGGCGGGCGGTTCGTCGTCGTCGACCAAGAACCCCAAGGTGCTCCGACCATCGTGATATACGTATTGATAGTCTAATGTATTTGGTGCGCGACCGCGTTTGTCCTCGATGTCACGTCCAGATTCAAACACCGCCACATCCCACGCAACTTGATTGCTTTGAACATGAGGTATAGTCACTTTGACTGACGCCTTACCTTCTGGCAATGTTACGGGAACACGATAGGCCACATGCTGACCATATGTGCCATACTGCATGGGTCTGTAGTAGAACACGACTACCAGGTTGCGGTCAGCCGTGCTAGGACCAGCCACGGCGGTAATCTCAACATCCAATTTTCCGAAGGCCAACGATGTACTTGTGTTTAAGGTCGAATCTATGCGCAGTACATCACGTCCAGGCCTCCCCCGTGTGACAAACGTGGCGGTGTTTGCATACTGGGCCCATGCGCTGGTGCAGCAAGACAGCCCAACACACAGCCAGAGCATAAACTGTATGCCGTTCAGGTTTGGCGCCGACTCTGTGTTCACTGTGCCGTGTCGCCATTGGGATAAGTAACAAACGATTCTAGACGTCATCAATATGGCTCGGTGGCAAGAGTTGCTCTGGAGGTGTGCCATCGCTGAAGGGGTTCTGCGGAGTCAAGCTGCTATTCTCAACCGCTTTGACGGTCGCACCAAACAAGAAGGCAACTAGAAAGAAGATAGCAGACAGCAAGAAGAAGAACGCAAACATCACTAAGCTAAAGACGAGCCGCGGTGGCCAACGCCCCACCCTGCTCCGCATAGCGTATAACGCCCAGGGCAATCGCCACGATGAGCGCGACGATAAAAAACCAGATCATCCCAATGCGTGGCAACAGGGGTTGGGGCTCTTGTGGCTCGTCCATTAGTCTAATTGACTCAACTCAAGTAATATGTGGAAATGCAAAATCGGTGTGCGACTTAACAACTTACCAGATTTACAGTAGGAATCGAACAAGTGCCAAACCCTCCGAAGATATTTCGCCACGCCATCCTACCTGCTTGGCATTCGGCAGCCACTTTTGGACTTTTTGTGGTACTTGGCCAGTTTTCTTGCTCGACGGGTCACTGTCAAGCGATCACCCCGGCTCAGCCTCAGGTTGCTCGCGGTGAGGTAATTGTCAGCCCAGAGGCACAGGCGATTCATCAGCGCAGCTACATCTTTGACGGCCACAACGACTTGCCCTGGCAAGTCCGCGAAAAAGCATCGCGATCTTTCGATTCACTCGATATCTCGAAACCTCAGCCCGAATTGCATACCGATATCGAGCGCTTGCATCGTGGCGGCGTCGGCGCGCAGTTTTGGTCGGTTTACGTTCCGTCACACACGGCTGCCTCCGGCAAATCCCATCAAATGACGCTCGAGCAAATCGAAATCGTCAAGGCAATGGTCGAGCGTTATCCACAGACGTTTGCCATGGCATTGACCAGTGACGACGTCCAGCAAATTCGCGCCGCTGGGAAAATAGCCTCGCTCATCGGCGTCGAAGGCGGACACTCGATTGAAAACTCGCTCGAAAAGTTGCGCAGACTTTTCGATCTCGGTGCGCGTTACATGACTTTGACTCACAGCGACTCGCTGGATTGGGCCGACTCCTGTAGCGACGAAGCCAAGTGCGGCGGACTTAGCGAATTTGGGCGCGAGGTCGTACGCGAGATGAATCGCCTAGGAATGCTAGTTGACATCTCACACGTCTCGCCAACAACCATGCAAGCTGCCATGGACACCAGCGATGCCCCAGTCTTCTTCTCGCACTCCTCCGCTCGTGGTGTCGCAGATCACGTACGCAACGTGCCCGACGAAATATTGAAACAATTGCCCGCTGACGGAGGCGTGGTCATGGTCAACTTTTACTCTGGCTTTGTGGTGCCAGAGTCTGCCAAGAATACCCGAAACATGTTTGATCAACTCCGCGACTTGCGCGCACAACATGGCGACGACCAAGCGGCAATTGACAAAGCCATGGCCGCCTTCCAAAAACGACATCCCGTCATCCCTGGCAGCGTACATGATGTCGCTGATCACATCGATCATATCGTCCAGGTCGCCGGGATTGACCACGTCGGTATCGGCAGCGATTACGACGGCATCGGTACCGTGCCAAAACAACTGGAAGACGTGTCCACTTACCCAGTACTTACCCAAGTTCTACTCGACCGAGGATACTCTGAATCCGACATCCACAAGGTCATGAGCGAGAACGTGCTACGCGTAATGGCCGAAGTCGAAGAAGTCGCCCGTCAACTGAAGTAGCAATTTCTTGTGGACAGCTCCGACTTGTCGGAGCTTTTTTTGGACTGCTCCGACTTGTCGGAGCTTTCCCATGCAGAAGACCGTGCGCGACGCGGGAATACACTGACACCAGCCGCCCCAGCCAAAACTCGTTTCCACGTCCTGCCAAGATCACCACATGCATCACCACACACAAAAGCGGCGATAAATCGCGCGATAAATCGCCGCACTCCAAACTTACAACCGTAGGTAGTCTGGCAATGGGCGAACCTTACCAGCGCGATCGACGCAGGCCACAACGCTCATAGCCCGCACGATGACGACTGCGGGACCGCTGTCGGTCGCCTGACGAACAAGTTCGTATTCGTGGTAGATGCGAACTCCACGTGATTTAGAAACGCGGGTGGTCAACTCGAGCACATCGTCAAACTCGGCCGCGCCCAAATACTGGACCTGCATCTCGGTTACCACCAACATTAGCCCTGCCGACTCGAAATCACGATAGCTGTGACCAAGCGTCCGCAGCAACTCCACCCGCCCACGTTCGAAGAAGTTCAAGTACTGCGCATGATGGACACGGCCCTGTCCGTCGGTCTCATGGTAACGCACGCGGATTTCAATCGTGTCTTGGATGCTCAAGGGTATAGTCGCCGAGGAGAAATGTTGTCAGAATTGTGCTGCAGACTACCAGACAGGTAAGAAATGCCTATCTATTGCGTCGGGATTGAACCGCTTTTAGTGAGAGAAAAGTAATCATGAGTGTTGGCGAAGGCTCGGCGACTGGATTCACAACCGCTCGGGGACGCGATTACCCCTCGATCCGTCAGTTTACCGTATTCCTGGAGAATCGAGTCGGGCAACTATTGGAAGTGGTCCGGCGTTTCGAGGGTACGGGCATCCGCATTGTGGCGCTGTCCATTAGCGACTCCGCTGAGTGTGCCTTCGTGCGTTTTCTGCTCAGCCACCCCGAACGCGGACGTGAGATCCTTGAACGAGCCGGGTTGGCGATCATCGAAAGCGATCTGATCGGCGTCGAATTGCCCTCAGGAAACCAACCGCTGCTGCAAGTCTGTTCGGCACTGCTCCAAGCCGAAATCAACATCGTCCAAGCCTATCCGATCCTGACTCACGAAGGCGCCAAGCCTGCAGTTGCCATCATGGTCGATAATACGGAGATGGCGCTCGACGTCCTCAATAGTAAGGGTTTTACAATGATCAATGAAGACAATCTCCGAGACTCCGCTGGCTAACCCCCTGTCTACCCCGCGCCAAGCGAGCCCGCGCCGGTGGTCAACCCAGATTCACGTGTTCCACACCTTCTACAGTGGTACTGCCCAAAAGAACGATGCTAGGGAAAGCGCCTCGACGACCGCTGCCTGCTTGTCATACGGCAACGTATCCTTGACCAAGGGAGCGCAGCTTCCTGGACGCCAGTGGCCTAACGCGTACTGGCATTCATGCTTCGGCTTGAGCGTTCGCAGATAGGGCATCAGCGGCAACGTTGAATAAAATTTGACTCCGGATGCCAGGGACTGCAGACAGCCGAAACGTGCGTGGCCGTGGCGCTCCAATATGGCATCTTCGAAATACAGTGGGTTATGGCAAATCAAGCTCGGTTGCCAATTTACACACGTCACTGACGGTGTACGTTCGATACCCGTTGGGAGCGGCCGCACGGCATTGACCGGTCGTGGATCTGCCGAGGGCACCAGCCCCGTACCGATTCCATCCACTGAAATATTGACAGCCTTGATCTCGCGCGAGATTTCGCGATTCTGCAGTGGTGCGAGTGACTTTTCAGACTTGGAAGGAGCGGAATCTTCGGAATCAGGTTTTTCCTCCTCCTGGTCGCCCTGTTTTGTCTCCTCTCCCGTGGCCGGTTCGTCAGTCTCGCCGGTTTGCGATGCAGCGGCTGCCGCCAATTCGCGGGCATTCGCGTCGGGTGCCAAGACTACGGGTGGTATAGTTGGTGGCACCGTTGCAGGAGGTTTCCGTACCGCGGCTTGTTGCGCCGTGCGCAATGGTTGAGCTTGTAGCTCCAAGCGAGCACCACTAGCCAAGGGCTGTGTCTGCCGCAGCTCAAGTGGCCCTTGCGGATTGCGGCGCGAGGTCGACTCAATTGGCTCAAACTCAATCGTCTGAGTAGGGGCCAGGGCGACTGGAGACTGAGCGATTGCAACCTCTGCTTGGGAGAAAGGCAGAACTGCGCTCCCTAATCCCAATCCGACGAGGGTAATTCGCTTGAAAATCTGACGCGTCATGTACACTTCTCCGCTTAGCAATTGACTGCAAAGGCCCTGCAAAAGGTTCCCCCGGCAGATTAGTTCGGTTCAATACGAACCGGAGCTTCATTAACTTGGGGTTTCGCAGCATAATCGCTACTTCCGGCAAGACACGAACTCCAGGCACAACTCGCGATGAGCCATATTGAAATTCAAGCCGTTTCTAGGAAATTTGGGGCGGTTTCGGCCGTCACCCAAGTCGATTTGACTGTTGCAAGCGGCGAGCGGATGGTCCTGCTAGGCCGCAGCGGTGCAGGAAAATCTACACTTCTACGAATTATGGCTGGTTTGGAGCCGACCGATGCCGGGCGAGTTCTCATCGCGGATCGCGACGTAAGCAGTCTGTCGCCCAGTGATCGAAACGTCGCTCTGGTCTCGCAAGATTACGCACTCTACCCACAACTAACTGTCCAGCAGAATATGCAAGCCAGCTTGGCACGTCAGCGACTGAGTGGCAGCGCACGCGATGCACGCATTAATGAAGTCCTGGAGTGGTTTCAGATTGCAGAACTGCGTAACCGCCTTCCAGCACAGCTCTCGGGCGGCCAAGCGCAACGCGTTGCGTTCGCCAAAGCGATTGTGCGACGTCCACAGATACTGTTACTTGACGAACCTCTCAGCCAGATCGACGCCCTGCTCCGCCACGAGGCGCGTTCGCTGATTGCAAATATGTCAGGGGAGTTTAGCGTAACGATTGTGATGGTTACCCACGATCCGCTCGACGCGCTGCAAATTGGGACGCAGTTGGCGATAATGGACTCGGGGCGGATCATACAAGTCGATGCACCGAAGCAATTGTATCGTCAGCCACATTCGAAAGTTGCGGCCGAGTTGCTCAGTCCATTTGGTGTCAATTGGTTGTCGGTGGCCGATGCATCAACAGAGTTTTGTAACGCGAGCACCGCACCGACTGGCGCGTCACTCCTCGGAATACGTCCCGAACACATTGTTAGGCAGTCGGATGATCGCGCTCTCGATACGGAATCCTGGATGCGTTTCTCAGCCCATGTGGAAAGTGTTTGCAGTTTGGGCTTCGCTGACCTGGCAACCGCGCGGATCGGAACTGCGGGGTCGATCAAAGTGCTTGCCCCACCCCATCAATTGGAAGTTGGCTCGATCACGTTTCAGATTCACCCTGCGCATTGCCTGTGGCTATGAAACACTCCCTATCTGACGCAAGTTCTTGGCGGGTGCTAGAGCTTTTCGCTGGCGTCGGTGGCTTGGCGACAGCATGGCCCGAGGCACCCATCGTCGCGGCGGTAGATATCAACCAACGGGCGGCAGATATTTATCGTCGCAATTATCCACATCCCTACTACATCCGCACAATCGAGTCACTCCGTCGCGAGGACGTTCAAGGTTGGAACGCCAATTTTTGGTGGCTCTCACCTCCATGCCAACCGTTCTCGCGGCGTGGTGCAAGAAGTGACTCGCCGCGTGATATCGCAGATCCCCGCGCGCTTGGACTGCTGCGCATCATCGACTTGCTCGACGAGGCACCACCCCAAGCGATCGGTTTGGAAAATGTGATTGGATTTGAGAATTCAGCGGCGCACCGGCGACTCATGCTGCGCCTTGAGCGACTGGGCTATGCGATCTCGACGCGCGAACTGTGCCCGACGGAACTGGGCTGGCCAAATCGCCGTCCGAGATTCTACTTGCTAGCAGCGCGGGAGGGCTTCGGCTTGCGGAACTGGCTACCTCTACCGACCCACACCACACGGTTGGCTGATTTGCTTGATCCACCAGAAATCGCAGAACAGCAGCCTGAATTGTGGATATCAACGGAGCAATTCACGAAATTCGGCGGTGCGCTGGATCGCATCGACGCCGCGGACTCGCAGGCCGTCGCCGCGTGTTTTGCGTCCAGCTACGGTAAGACGCTGATGCACGCGGGCTCCTATTTGCGTACTCCCCAGGGTTATCGTCGATTTTCCCCGCGCGAGATGTCACGCATTCTAGGCTTTCCCACTGACTTCGAATTGGGAAACGCGGACTTGCGTACACTATGGAAGCTATTTGGCAATAGCCTTTCATTGCCAGCGGTCCGCTACGTGCTCTCGCATGTGGAACATCGCTAGCCACGCGTTAATCCCGCCGCACCGCCGGCCTGCTATTCGTTGGACTCTTTCTCTTAGGCGAAGTTTAGGCTTCGACGGCCGGTTGCTCACCGCGTTCGTAGACAACATTGGCTCTACCAACTAGCAGCGGGTCAATCGGACCGATACGATCCAAGTCTTTTTTATCGTACGGCAGACTGAGCAACACATAGCGCATCGCATTCAAGCGTGCGCGCTTCTTACAATCCGACTTGACCACCGTCCAAGGCGCATCATGCGTATCCGAGTAGAAGAACATCGCTTCTTTGGCGCGCGTGTAGTCATCCCACTTGTCTAGCGACGCCAAATCCACGGGCGATAACTTCCATTGCTTTAGCGGATGCGCTTTACGTTCTTTAAAACGACGCCGCTGCTCTTCTCTGCTGACCGAGAACCAGAACTTGATCAAATGTACTCCGCTACGGACTAAATTGCGTTCGAACTCCGGCACTTGCCGCATGAACTCGGCATACTCATCCTGCGAACAGAATCCCATCACGCGTTCGACACCAGCGCGGTTGTACCACGAGCGGTCAAACAGCACGATTTCACCAGCTGTAGGCAAATGTTGGACATATCGTTGAAAATACCATTGCCCCTGCTCAACTTCTGACGGCTTCTCCAAGGCCATGACCCGCGCACCACGTGGGTTGAGATGCTCCATGAAGCGCTTGATCGTACCTCCTTTACCTGCAGCATCACGTCCTTCAAACAGGATGACTACTTTTGAGTGAGACTTCTTCACCCACGCTTGCAACTTAAGCAGTTCTACTTGCAGATGATACTTCTGCTTTTCGTAATTCTTACGCGACATTAAGTTGCGATACGGGTACGCGCCCTCGCGCCAGCCGTCCGACAACAACTCATCGGGTCCAGTGCGTTTGCCCGTACCGAGCTTGACCGACTCGTGCATCAGCGCGTTTCTGAGTACAGTGGCATCCTCGGGTGATGCGCCAGCAATAATGACTTCGAGTGTTTTGGCCAAAGTCTGTATATCATGCGGCGGCGTGCGGTCGATGATATCCTGCACCGCCGTGATCTTGGATTGTTGGGCCGCGTCTATGGATTCAGACACGCTGTTACTCTCCAGTGATTCCGGTTCAAGATTGGGCGACACATCTCCGTCAACGACCCTGCGCACAGCCGACTTCTTCGGCTTACGCTTCTTCTTGGCCTTTACAGCGGATGCGGTCGTCGCTCCCGCTTGCACGTTACCATTCGTGGATGTCATCTACACAGACCTCTCTATGGGCGTCAGTCATTAACAACTAGACCTTCTATCTTAGCACCTAGAATTCGGCCTTACAGGAAAAACCCTTGCTGCGTGCGATCGAGCACACTGGTGGCACAACTCAATCCATGACCACCACTACATGCGCATCAATCGCTTGAACTCAGCGATATCGGTACTCGCTGGCTCGGAATCACTGGGCAACGTTACCGGGGACTGCAATCTGGCGGTCAAACCAGGCAAGTCCCGATATCGCAACGAGCCTGGTAGAAAACGATAGTCACGTATGGATTCGGCCGCTGCGAAACGAAAACCTGCCGGATCGATGCTTACTGCAAATTTGGGCGCAGGTTTAGCGGCATCGCGTGCGAACTCTTCCGCACAGAATACTGCCGCTACAGCCAGGGCAGCATGAACGCCAGCCCCATCGACTTTTACAGTTTGATCGGGGTTCTTGCTGGCTAGTTCAAACAATGCCAAACCCAGCTCTTGAGCTTGCTTAGCAAAGATCGGTAAATTGTAGCCGTATGTATACGCCGCCGCTAATCTCGGATTCTCTACCAAGCCTTGCGGTTCGGCAGCCATTGCGAATGACAGCGGCTCGTTTTCGCCGAGCTGAACGTTGACGCCAGCCTGCCCCTCAGTTGCCGCCGCCAATGCGGCTGGCCGCGCGGACGCGGCATAGTCGGTCGTCAACCCAAGAGTCACCCGCCAGCCTTCATGCATGATTTTTGCAAGCCGTTCATTCTGCTGCTGATCGCCTTGGAGCAGCCCGTTGAGCTGCGTATGAACAATCTCGCTCCACAACTTCATCAACTTGCGCTCGAACGCTTCGCCACCAGCTGGCTGTGGATGCTCTGCATCCCACACACTCAAATCGTCGCGGCCGGTCAATTCGAAGTCCGTCTCGAGAACCGGCTTTTCGAAACCTAGACCAAAGTGATCGTTCATCCAACCATACATGGCGGTGCGGGCCACATGATTGTAGTTGTGATCGAAATGAACCGCTGGAAACAGAGCGACTTTGGCCTCGGCACCAAACAGTTTATAAAGCTGTTGCAACTGCGGGAAACCATCGGTGGGCATCGTGCGTGTCCAGTCGTTGGCAGCCGTCATTGCCAAAGGGCGCGGAGCAATGAGTGCCGCCATTTCAACGTTACCCGAACCAGTCCGCAATAGACAGCAGCTTTCACAGGTGCAACCACCCTGCATGCCCGTGCTGACCATTACCGCAGGAAACGCAACTTGAATGCGCTCGTCCGTGGCCGCGCCGATAAAGGACTGTGTACCACCGCCGCTGGCACCCGTAATAGCGATCCGCGCTGGATCGACTTCTGGCAAACTTAACAACATATCCACGGCGCGATGGGTAGCCAACGTCTGCAGCCCCATGATGGACTGTAGATGACCTTCGGCCAGTGGACTAAACAACAGCCAACCATCGTCAGCTACTTCGCTCTCTCGCGGTTGATTGGCGAACTTGTGCGCTCGATCAAAACTAATCTGCGTGCTGTCGCAGTAGCCAATCATATCCCAATGAAACACGATGCAACCCATGCGGGCCAATTGTACGCAACGGGCCTGGATTGGATTGCGTCCAGCCGATTCAAAACGCTCAGCCCCGATGGAAATGTCGCGCCGCGCTCCGGCGACCGATGCGTCGTAGAATCTAGCATCGGTCCAGTGGCCGTGCGGACACAATATGCCCGGCAACTTCGCCCCCGCAGCAATTTCAGAGGGGCGATACAAGTTTCCGGTGACGTAGTAACCCGGCAAACTTTCGAAGACACACTTTTCGATCGTGTACCCTTCCTTCTCAAGCTTGCCATAGATTTCCGGTGCGACCGCATCCAATTCAATGGCTGGATGCAAACCATTGGCCACCTGAAGTTGTAACCGCAAATCTGCAGCGCGCGTTTGCCAAGCTTCCAACGTGGCCGGCGGCGTAAACGGACAATGAGTATTCAAGTCGCGCAATGGTTCAGCCGCCCTGTTCGCACTTGACCAAGCGAAACACAGAACGAAAAAGCAGATCACATGAGTTACACAGTTGAAACGTCGCAGTTGCATGAACGTCACCATTCGGTTGGAGGTAGGAATCCAGGTGGGGCTACTTGTGAAGAGATTTCATTGTAATACGTAGCAACAGCAATCGAAGCGGAACTTGCCAAAGTTCCGCTTCGGGTTGCTGTCCAACTGTACCAGACTAATTGACAACCGGTTAAAATGGGGTTCACAGTCTAAACCCTTGCGGGAATCGCACATGGCAACCGTCGAGACACCCGTTCGCTCCGCAGCACACCAATCCAGCTCGCCACCCATGTAGCCTATCCAGCGGCACGTCTTCACGGTCGAGCAGTACCATGTGATGATCGAGCATGGCGTGTTTGCGGAAGACGAGCCGATTGAGCTGATCCACGGAGAGATTATTCGAAAACTGCCGATTGGAACCCCCCACGCAGCCACCGTAAATCGACTAAACCGCCTGTTGTCGAAGGTGCTTCCAGACAGCGCGATGGTGAGTATCCAAAATCCTATCTCTACACCGGATAGCGAGCCTGAGCCGGACGTAGCGATCCTCAATTTCCGCGATGATCTCTACGCATCGCGTCGCCCGTTAGCCGCCGACGTGCGTCTGCTAATCGAAGTCGCGGATACGTCGCTCTAGCTTGCCGTTTTGCCAGGTTTCGACGAACTTACTGGGGCGATTCGATTTCCAAGATGGCACGACGACCGCTGGGGATCTGCGCGTATATCGTCAACAATTTCAGCTCTTGACTCTCGGGTGGAAAGAACTGGTTGCCCTTGGTATGAAAAAACTTGACGGGTACAAAGATCTCTTCGCCTGCAAGTATCGGTTCGGGGTGATAGAAGTGGAATTGTTCGTTGATCGACATATTCACGTTTTCCCACTTGTCTGCTGTCGGATTACGCAGAATCACACAGGTCACCAAGCGAGCGTCCGGCGTTTCGGCGTCCGGCCAAGCACGCGGGCCGACCTGAACATCCGCCTCCAACACCGGGTCGCGACCGGTCGGCAAAGTCACGTACAGGACCACTACGAAACAAAACGGAATCAACGTGATCAATATCAATGCCGCGGTCAACTGCCTACGAGAAAGCGTTCCAGGCAGCCGTGGTTGAGTTGGTTCAGTATCTAGTTCAGTAGTTTCCATGCCGTATTCTAGCCACTGGGACAAGTTGTGAGAAAGCGGATTGCGAGACCATGAGTTGTTAGGCAGAACTCAAGAACAGCTTCATTGGCAAGAAATTCGTCTAAAAAGTCTCTGGTTCGACAATCTTCTTCAACAAAGCGATCCAGGGCAGATAAATAAGAAAGACGTAAGTCAAGATCGTCAGACCTCCGACGACTAAGGCCACCAACATCGGTAGCCACCGCGTTTGGCGCACGGCCATGCGCTCGGCCGTGCGCTGCAAGTGGCCTGCCACCGCGTGCATATGCGTGACAGCCGCAGCTCGGTCAATCACGCCGGAATGAAGCGAAGCCAACAGCATCGACAACTCGCGCGGGAGTGGTTCAACCAACCGTTGACTTATCAATCGTGCAAAGGCATCGCGCGTATCGCTGTCCCTAGCGTCCATGACGCGCGTGCTAAGTTGTACGACTTGATTCAGCGGTACGCCTCCGCCAATCATCCAGCCCGCTACGTTGGAAGCCAGAGCTTGCAGCCGCAAGCGCTGCACTGGTTCTCGCGGCATGCGGGCCGCATCCAAAGTGCAACGACGCCAAAACCAAATTATCAGTGGCAATAGCATAGTGGCCAGCATGACGATCATCACGACGCCCCACTGCTCGCGTAGTCGCACAATCCACTCCAACCACCAGGGCAGCCTGTGGCTATAGAGTTCGTAGGTCGTACGATATTCAGGAATCAACTGCCAAATCACATACCCCAAGGACATCAGCGTGACTAGCATCAACAAGACGGGATAGACCATGGCGGCCCACATCGCTTTGGCTGACTTCGAGTTGGCAATGTACATACCAGCCCAGGCTTCGAGCGTCTGGTCGAGCGAATCCGATCGTTCTCCAGCTTCGATACAAGCGGCCAAGATTTGTGAGTTGCGTGAACGGTCGCCGGCCAGGACTGCCGACAAAGACTTGCCGGCGGCCAATTGCTCTTCCACCGCGCTGACGTCCGCGCCAGCAGTACGCTCGATCTCCGCGGCACGTGCCAATTCGCCCACCAACGGCAGTTTCGCCTTGACCAACTTGGCGACTTGCTGGCACAGTCTGATCTGCTGTTGTAAATCCAGTTGAGCGTTCGACATGCTACGGTTCAATGGGGAATTGGATGCTAACACGTAGCAGCGTCTTTCCAAGGCTGACTGCTAACTGCTATTTGCTGGGAACGCTGGTAAGTGCTGCGAGTCTCAGAGAGACTCGCCTACGTGCCGACGACTTCGGTCATGCCGCAAGCGCGGGCGGCTCGCAGGATTTCTAGTGTACTGGCGCCAGCGGCGATGGATTCTGCCAATTCGCCTTCGATCTCCGGCAGCAGCTCAGTAGCCAACACGCGTCGTGGTGCGTCTTCGGCCGCGTCCATTGGTGTTCGAACCAAACGCTGGCAGAGTAGATAGTCTAATGCGCTGCGAATATGGTGCACGGGGACATGCATATCCAGCAGTCGCCGCACGGCGTCACCAGCGCTGCGGGCATGCATCGTGGCGATTACCAACTGGCCAGTCATTGCGGCCTGAAAGACGACGGTGGCGGTTTCTGGATCGCGAATCTCACCGACTAACATGACCTCCGGATCTTGTCGCAGCAGAGCCTTGAGACCGTCAGCCCACGTGTATCCCACGGAGGGATTGATCTGCGACTGGGACACGCCCGGCAGTTCGGATTCGATCGGATCCTCCAATGAGACCAGGCTGCGTAGCGCGCTGCCGCTGGCTAAGTGCCGCATGCAGGCGTAAGCCGTTGTCGTCTTGCCGGCACCAGCGGGTCCCGTGATTAGCAGCACGCCCGACGTACTTGCCAAGGTCTGCAAGAGTCGCTCCAGGGCTTTACCGCCGAGCCCCAATTGATTTGGCAGCCAATCGACCGCGCGGCGATTGGACAAGCGAATCACCGCGCGTTCGCCATGCAATGTCGGCAGCGTGCCCACACGTGCCTCAAGTTGCTGTTCAGCCAGGAAAATCCGACCTTCTTGTGGAATATCATGGCGATAGGTCACCAACCGAGCCAGCGCTTTGACACGTCCCAGGATGCTCGAACTTTGGCCGTCGGGACATCGACTCCAATGGATTAATACGCCATCGACGCGAACTCGAAACTGTACATCCGCCTGCGACTTTTCAATGTGTATGTCGCTTGCGTCGACTTCGATGGCTGCTTGCAATAAGCGTTCAACGACTCGTGTTGCGTAAAGATCCTGACGCGGATCCAAGTCATCAAAGTTAGGTACCATCTACTCGCAGCCGCCCATCTGCAGGCGATAGCTGGCTTCATCGATACGATACGTCAAGAACTGGTAGCTCAAAATATAGCGTCGGATACGATTCAAATCGCGTTCCAGGCGATCGGTTCGGTAGAGCACGCGCCCCATGGCACCGTTGTCACGTAAATCAGACATTTTCACTTGCCGCGCTAGCTCGTTATCCGCCAAACGTACTACGTAATCTGCGTAACTATCTTCAGCGCGATGCGTAACCAGATCAATTGCTTCGACGACTGCTTTGCAAAATCCACGCTGGCGCAAATCGTCGAGCGTCACGTCGGTATCTTCAACCAAGTCGTGCATAACAGCGACTTGCTGAGCCAATGGATCGCTAACTCCCATCATGACCCGCAGGCAGTGCATTACATACGGCTCGCCATCCCGATCGGTGATACCTTTAAATTTGGTTACGACCAGCTCCAGCGCGTCATCGATATTGGCTTCGTAATTTGCTTCATTGGCCATAAGTTGGGATGATGTCCTCGTGAGCGGAATCAAAGTAAGCATCGAGCGGCTATTTATGGTCGCCTTTCGCTCCGCGAATGGATGTATTGATCGCCTTTCGCTCCGCGAAAGGGAGTACATGGTGGACTTTCGCGGCGCGAAAGGCGACACTTATTTTCCGCTCCATCCTAAGATAAACTGCAAGATCACAAGTCAGCTATTCTAGCGAGAATCTGGCTGCCCGAAACGGCTTGGCACCTGAACAAATACCTATGACAGCCCCCGACAACGCCAACACAACCCCTGCTGAGCTACCTGGTGGCCTGCAAGCTGAAATACTCAGCAGTGGTACGATTACGCTGGATGCACTCAAGTTACGGTTGGCGGCAACCGTTGCACCACGGCGTTGGCGCAGCAGATTGCAACAGTTGGCCCAGCGAATTGATGGCGGCGAGCCCTTAGAACAGGCGGTGACCAGAACGCAAATGCCACAAGCGCTATCTGGCTTGATGCGCGAGGCAGTCCAGCTACCCGATCCAGCTCAGTTTGTCTTGGACACGATGCAAGCTCGCGAAGAAGTACAGTCGACTTGGAGAGCATTTATCGCTCTTGTGAGTTATCCATTGTTGCTATTGCTATTCGCAACTTTTATCGGTGCAGCTTTCAGCATGTCGATTCGCGGCATGGTTGATTTTTCGGAATTGGAAGATTTTGGACTACGTGGCTTTGCTGAAGTGAAGGCGAATATCGAGGATCAACATGCGGCCTTACTCGGGATGGCGATCGCCATGGGCTGGGTGGCCTTAGTCATGCTGACGATAGCCGTAGTGGGGCCCGAATGGGCGCTTAGTGCTGTACTGGGTGGATTTCTCATTATTGGCCGACCGCTGCGTTGGCTTTCACTTCAAGAAATTCTTTACCGCTACTACTTGTTTGTCGAACAGGGCATTAGCGACAGTAGCCTGGGCGAACGCGTGGCGCGGAGCTTTGGCAATAGCAGCGGTGCCATCGTAGCGGCCAGCATTGCGCGACGCGTGCAAGCCGGTACGCCGTTGGGGCGTTCGCTAGCGATGTCCATGTACGCGGACGGACTGTGCCGCCCTACCCTACAACTGCTTGACGAACAGAATGAACGCTTGCCACAAGCTTGCTTGCGGGCTGCCCGCTTGCTGGGCGCGCTGGCCGAGCAGCGCTGCCATGTACTGAGCATGGTTGTACCCGTTTTCCTGCTAGCTGTGGTTGGCACTATCTTGTGGGCCACGATCAGTTGCTACATCATGGTCTTTTTTCCGCTGGTGAATATGATCTCGGCAATGTCATAGGTGCTTGGTGCTCGCATTTTTCTCAAACTGGATGATTTTTTTCCCAGTGGCGTTTAGCCTCTTTGTCGCTTTGCGACTTAGTCAGGCACAGCGCGATGATGTCCGACCAACGCTATCGGTGTTAATCATTCGCTTAACCGTGTTGCTCTCATTCTTGTTCGCCTTCCTGTCGATTGGCATCCGCTCCAGCGGCCTCAGCAGCGTGTGGTTCCTATTGTTAGCGGTGATGAGTGTAATTTTCTGGTGGAAGAATCGACGTTTAGAACGGTCGGCTATGCTCTTGACCGTCATGAGTGCCAACGACGACCAACAGCGTCTGTCCATCGCACGTAGCTTTTTCGAGAACAATGTCGGCTTTGTAAGACGCCGCGCTCGCGCACTATACCGCAGTTTGTCTACTGGCTGTGCGTGGCCGCTGGCTTTGGAGCACAGCAATATTTCCTGCAGCGTCAACCAGAGCATAGCTTCGCGGCTGCAGTGGCGGTACGGCCAGCTTCCGAGTGCAGCAACCGATGAGTGGGGGGCCGAACTCAATCATGCAGATCTGCAAAGTCCACTTTACGTCGAACAAGAGATTGAACGCTCGCTGGGGCGCTTGATGATCTTCTCTTGGATCGTGCTAAGCTTGCCGGTCCTAGCTGGAATCCTATTTTTTGTGATTCCCACGCTGGATGTGATGCTCGAAGAGTTTGCAGTTCAAACGCCTTTCGCACTGGAGTTCATCGTCCGCTTGTCCGATTCCGTACCGACGATTGGCTGGACGGGACTGCTCGGCCTAGGCCCGTTGACCTTCCTGGCATTGATTGGCGGCGGACTGGCTATGTGGATATTTCCGTCGCTGACGCGATTGCCCGTCATCCGCTGGATGTTTAGCGACTACTATCACAACGTAGGCTTTGCGGCTTTGGCGAAGACGGCGAGCTTCGAACCGGATTTGATTCGCGCATGCGATGCAACGGCAGATGTCGTGCCCGTAGCGTTTATTGCCGAACGTTACCGCACTGCTGCTGCCAAAATGAGCGGTGGTATGCAACCCGCCACAGCACTGATCGCGTGCGGGTTGCTGAATCGCCGTGAGGCATCGGCGATCGGCGCGGAACTCGAGTCCCACCGTATCAGTTGGGGATTGCAACAGCTAGCAAACTATCGCGTCGAACGGATGCTGCGGCGGATTTCCGTTACGATGCAAGTGCTAATTGTGGTGGTAACCATTCTGCTGGCTATGATTGTGGGCACCATTGCCTTTAGTCTATTGCAAGTGCTGAGCGAACTGATTCTCAAACTGAGTGAGATAACGTGGTAGCACGACGTCCCGCTTTTTCCACGGTCGAAGTCACCGTAGCCATTATCCTGTTGGCCCTGACTGCGGGCACGCTGGGGCGGTTCGTGGCTAGCGTACGCCACGGCTTGCGCGAGCGTGAACTCAGTTGTTATCTCGGCTGGGAAATCGAAAACGCTCGCGCACGCATCAGTACCTGGGAGTTGGCTGATGTCAGCGTCGAAAATATCGCGCGCATGCCGTTTTCCCCAGCTATCGTTGAACGATTGCCCGACGCGCGCTGGACATCCACCATTGAGACCATCACCGAACCAATCGCAGCGATCCAAGTGACATTGCAATTGCAGTGTACGCTCCATGGCCAAGCGGCCGAACCCGCACGGCTGACGTTTTGGATCGATCCAGCCGTCGACGAATCAGTCGACCCAGATACGCCACCGGAGGTCAGCGATGCGAGCTAAGCCGAGCGACTTGCGGCGTCACGTCCCGCCTGGCCGTCGCAGCGCTTTTTCTCTCGTGGAAACGGTCGGTTTGATCGGCGTTATCGGGACCATCCTGGCGCTTTCGGCGGGCATGCTCAATCACGCATACGCTGCGCACCGCCAGGCGCTGACGCACCTGCGCGACATGGAAGAATTACAGCGACTAAGTCAACGTCTGCGCACGGACACCGAAGACGCGCATGTCTTGATCGGCGACTTTGGATTGTCGATCGTCGGTGAAGGCAGTCCAGACATCTCGTACGATCAGTTGGAAAACAGCATTGTGCGAAGAATTTCCGGCGACGGAAGCGCCCGCGAGCGATGGATCCTACCCGCCGGGGCTCGCCTAACGCTAAGGTTCGAAGAGAGTACACGCCGGGGACTGCTGGCAGTCAAAATTGTCTTCGACCCTCGCGAAAACCGTCCACCTGTCGAGTGGTTGATACCGTTTGCACATATAGAGTTAAAACAAACAGAATCAAGCCAAGCGGAATCAAACAATGCGGAGCCCAACGATGCATCGTAAGCTTCATCCGCGCGGTCATACCAGGCCAGCCGCAATCTTGGTTTGCGTCATGGTTGTGTTGCTCATCGTGGCGCTCACCAGTGCCCAGACGGTACAAACTATGCTGTTAGTCCGCCGCGCCGACGAACAGCGCAGTCGAATTCGTCAGGTCCGCGAATTGGTTGAGCTAGGGCGTTTGAGCCTAGCTCGTGAACAGGTTCCAGCTAGCGGCCAGCTGGAACTAACGGTCGACGGACAAGTTGGTCGCATCCGTTTTATCCAGCTCGAAAGCGAAACGCCCTCACCTCGATTTCGCATCGTCGCTGAATTTCCAGCACATCATGAACAAAATCAAGTCGTAGCTACATGGGAAACTCCGCAATGAAATGCCTTCGAAAACATCCCGCTTTCACACTAGTGGAACTGCTAGTCGTAATTGCCATTATCGGTATCTTGGTTGGTCTGCTCCTACCGGCCGTTCAAGCCGCCCGCGAAGCTGCGCGGCGCATGTCTTGCAGCAACAATTTGGTTCAGTTGGGCGTGGCGTTACACAACTACGAAATGGCCCACCGGCGTTTGCCACCGGGTACCGTCGCTGCCAAAGGACCCATCGTCCATTTGCCAGTCGGCTTTCATCACAGTTGGCTGGTGCAAATTCTGCCGATGATGGATGAACAAGTCGCCTATCGCAACATGGATCACTCCCAGTCAGTCTATGCCAAAGCCAATTTTCCAGTCCGCGCTCACCAGATCGGTTCGTTCCTCTGCGCTTCAGACAATGTGTATGGGCCCTTCTCGAGTTATGCGGGCATTCACGATAGCCGCGAAGTACCGATCGATACCACGAATAACGGTGTGCTGTTTTTGAATACGAGCTTGAGATTAGATGAAATCAGTGATGGCGTAAGCTATACGCTTTTTGCGGGCGAAAAATTGGTCGACGCGACTGACCTGGGCTGGATGAGTGGCACCCGAGCGACGCTGCGCAACATGGGCAGTCAGTTGAACTCTACCGCAGGCGGTGGCTCCTTTCTCGCCAAGCCTGCTGGATTCATCGATGGCTTTACCTCGAGCAGCATGGGCGTTTCGAGCGGCGATGAAATGGGAGATCTTGACGATATGGACGATGCCTACAGCGCCGATAGTGCTGTTAGCTATGGTGGATCTGTCCCCGATAGCGAGCTTAGTGCAGATGACGAAAGCTGGACGAGCGTACGAAGTACGGAGTCGAAATCGATGGGCGCGACGGATGCCCGTATGCTCTCGTCAGATCCCAGCAAGTGGATGCAAGTCTCCGACCTGCCCTCGATCTTCCCTGGCAAAGCTAATTCGGGAAGCGATGTCGGTGGATTTGGCAGTCGTCATACCGGAGGCGTCAATTTCCTCAATGGCGACGGAGCCGTGATGTTCTTGAGTCAAAATGCAGATCCCAACATCATGCAACAGCGTGGAAATCGCCACGACGGAAAATTGCTGGACAACTCGTACTAGTGCTTCAACCACGGCGAGCGGTAGAGGCTGGGTCGATTAGTATCTGGTCCACTTGCTGAGCCCGATCTTCGAGTGATCCGCGCAGCAGATGCGTGTTCGTGCCGAGCGATTTCAGACTGGCGATGATTTCGCGCTGAAATTCTTCTCGTTGAACTTCACCTGACCGATCGGGCGTATCATCGTAGGCAATGTCGGTATCGCACAGAAAAAACAAGTCGTACCGTTTGCAGCAATCATTCGCCAGCCTTTGCAATTCCGCAAGTGCGCTACCATGGTAGTAGTGCGAAAACTGGCAAGTCGTACTGGCATCTGTGTCAATAAAAAAATAGCGACGCGCTTGCATGACCAATGACATTTCGCGACGGCGATGTTCAACCGCGATCGCTAACAGTTGTTCTTGGGAAAGTCGACGATTGACCTGATGCTCCTCCCAGTACTCACGACCATATTCTGGCATCCACACCGTAGCGTGCCGCTTTGCCATATACGCTGCCAAAGTTGACTTGCCAGTTGCCGGTGCCCCCAAGAAAACAGCTTTCTTAACCATGTCCCAGTAGACGATCGGTGACAGGAAATTGCGATAACGATATGGATCGGCGCGAATTTGAGTTCCCGAGATAGACACGTTAACTCGCTGGTCATCGATACGGCGATCGATTGCCCCGAGCGCTAGACTGACATGTTCGCCGTAGAATTCGCTACTATAAAAATGCGTAACGCCTTTACCACGCAAAAGTCGCTGCAGGTATTCATCGTGCTGGCGTGTGACCACTGGATCGTGGCTGACTTCGGTCGGTCCGTCCCAAGCCAAGATAACCTCGACTTGCGGGTAAAGCTGCTCAATCCAATTCGCCCGCACCCGTAGCGGAATGTCGGTAACATCGGGTACGTCATAAATAACCACAATCTGATGTTGCGTCTCAGCGATGGCAGCTTCGATGACCCGCTGATGTCCTTGGTGCAAAGGCGCAAATTTTCCAAGTGTCAATCCTACACGCATCTCTCACCGACTCTCTTTGTTGAACCACGACACCAACGTTCACGTCCTACTCGCACGACTCGATACTTTTGTCGAATGGTTGCTCAAGGCGCATGCGCCATACCACTAACCCAAGCACGGCAAGCACCAGAAACGCAGTGTACAAAACGGCCGTAGGGAACAGTTCCTTGGTCGTGTACACGTGGATAGCGACCAAATCAACGGCAATCCAGAACACCCAGTTTTGCCAATACTGCTTGGCCAAAAGATATTGCGCAATCAAACTGGCGACTGTCGTAAACGCGTCCTGATAAGGCAGCGAGGCATCCGTCCAACGCTGCATGCAGAAGCCCCAGCCACAAGTGCCAAGCCCCGCGACCGTGAGCCATATCCACATCGCACGATGGGTCAAGCAGCGTACGGCAACTGTATGCCGTGCGACTTCTGCGCTGAGGCCTTCCGAGGCCGAATTGCCACTGGTCCAGCAATACCAACCATAACACTGCATGAACACGTAGATCACGTGCAGAATCAGATCCGAATACAGCTTGGCCTTATAGAAAATGATCGTAAATAGCAGAACTTGAACCAGTCCGATCGGCCAACACCAAACACTACGGCGAATCGTCAGTGCTACGCACAAGAAGCCGAATACGGTAGCAGCTATTTCGATCCAGAACATAGGAACTTTCTAATAGCTCGCGTTGTCGATCAGCAGTGGCGGCGATAGATCGCTGGAGAATTGAATTGCCTTGCCATTCCACGCAGCCTCATCCGACAACTGCTCAATCTCCAACGGTGTCTCGCCAAACAAATTGTGTAGTTTGCTCATGACAATCCGTTCCGTCGCTGGATCGCAACGCGTTTGAAATACTAACCGCTGGTCCGTGTATTGATGTAGCCGAAACAATGGTAGCGGTATGGGATACAGTGCGACGATGACGTCGACACTGCGCACTAGTTCTCCATCCCAGCGACGGAAATGTACAGGTGTCCTACCCGTGAATTGAGTCAATGTGGGATAACCTGACACGAACTCAAGAGCCCCTTGGTCGCCCGTACGATAACGCAGTAGTGGCATCATGCGATTGACTCCGCCAGAGACGACGATCTCGCCACGTATTCCTGGGGGAACTAACCTCCCCGATGGATCAACAATTTCAATATAAATCTGATGCGGAAATACGCGATGCTGGTTTTTCCAAGCGTAGGCGATCGGGCCGGTTTCGTTCATCGAAATGACATCGATGACAGGACAACCAAAGTGCGACTGCAGATGATCGCGGACAGCGGGAAGTAAAGTGGTCGCAGCGGAGATCAGCGCTTTGGGCCGCGTTTTCAACGGAATTTTCGCTAACTCGGCAAACGCGAATGGGTCTCCCGTGTATATTTCTGCGTCACAATCGTCAATGAATGCCGCGCAGTCGCCTTGGCTGCGCCACTCGTCTGGATGCAAATTGATCTTCGCGAATCCTGCGAAGTCGAGATAGCTTATGGTCGAAAAGTGTGTGTAAGTACTGCGCTGTGCGGCCATGTGCAAGATCGATACGCGCTGACCGCCATCTAGGTTGACGCCATATGCCGTCAAAGCCGTTTCAAATAGCGGCAGATAACTGGCTGGCGCTACCGGATCGCAAATCAACGTCACGAAGTTGCCCGTCGTACCGGATGTTTGGTACACGATTAAATCGTCGAGCTCTACTGAATCGGGTACGAATTCCCAGGGCGCGCGTCTTAAGTGGCTGCGATCGATCAGCGGCACGTCGGCCCAAACCCGCATCATGTCCGCGTCCTCTGACGATGCAATTTCACGCAACGCTGCATCGCGGTGGCGATAGAAGGGAACGTCCGCCCAGCAACCACGTACAAAATCAGTGAGCCACTGCGGATGCTCGCCAACAGTCCAGCTCGCTGGCGATTGTTTTTTGAGTTCGAGCGCCAATTCGCGGACTCGCCGCAACCCAACCTCGCTAAGTTTTTCGCCGCAGTGATAGTTGAAGGCCGGCGCGCGAGGATGCTGCCGAAGCCGCTCGAGCATCTGCCGTCCTGCGTCATTGAGTAGCGGAAATCGCTCTCGTTCGGTCAATTCCATGTCAGCCATAGTCGCTTCTCGAGTTGACGTTATTCGGGCGAGTATCGCGCAGCGGCTTCCTGCGCCCGCTTACGAGCCATCTCTTCACGAATCTGACGCGCGCGAGCCTCCGCAGCTCGCATGCTCAGCATAATCTTAGTGCGTTCAACGCTATCAAGCGTCGTCAAACGATCACTGGCTTGCTCTACCGTTTCACCCGCCGGCCGGAAGCCCAATTGATTCAAGCACAGGCGCACCAGCTCCTCGCGTCGATCAGGATCGGTGACCGCCAACTCGGGCTTGATCGTATCCGCCAAATCTCGCAGACCATTGCATAGCAGTTCTGCGATCGTATTCGCTAACCCCTCCTGGTTCATGAACCATGGCGAACGCAGCAACCATACCGTGATCGACATCAGCTGCTGCTGTGCCGCATTAGCGCTGGATACGCTCCCCTTGGCTTGCCGAATACGATCCTCGGCCAATCCCACATCGCTCAAATGATCGCCGACGATCGCGGCGACATGGATACCCGGCTGCGCTAGATTCTTTCCATCGTTGCCAACCGCATATTGATAAAATTCTGCTGGGCACTCGGTCAACCAGTGCGTCAATGAGTCCAATTCAGGGCCAGAGTTGTGCATGGTGTGATTGTAGTCGATTCCTATCTCTTCGTTTAACGACTAGCCGAAGGCGACTGCGCATGCACTGCCACACGCCGACGCCTGCGGCTCATCGTTAAACGATGCGCTCAAACGGTCTTCTTCGTTTAACGACTAGCCGGAGGCGACTGCGCACGCACTACCACACGCTGACGCCTGCGGCTCTTCGTTAAACAATACGCTCAAGCAGTCCTCTTCGTTTAACGACTAGCCGGAGGCGACTGCGTCGCTACCACACGCCGACGCCTGCGGCTCATCGTTAAACGATGCGGCTCAAGCAGTCCTCTTCGTTTAACGACTAGCCGGAGGCGACCGCGCACGCGCTGCCACGCGCCGACGCCTGCGGATCATCGTTAAACTATGTGCTCAAACAGTCTCTCTTTGTTTAACGACTAGCCGAAGGCGACTGCGCATGCACTACCACGCCGACGCCTGCGGATCATCGTTAAACTATGTGCTCAAGCAGTTCTCTTCGTTTAACGACAAGCCAGCGACCGCACGCTGCCATACGCCGACGCCTGCGGCTCATCGTTAAACGATGCGCTCAAGCAGTCTCTCTTCGTTTAACGACTAGCCGAAGGCGACTGCGCACGCACTGCCACACGCCGACGCCTGCGGATCATCGTTAAACTATGTGCTCAAGCAGTCTCTCTTCGTTTAACGACTAGCCGAAGGCGACTGCGCACTCGCTGCCATACGCCGAGCGCCTGCGGCTCATCGTCCAACGATGCGACTCAAGCAGTTCTCTTCGTTTAACGACTAGCCGAAGGCGACTGCACTGCCACACGCCGACGCCTACGGCTCATCGTTAAACGATGCGCTCAAGCAGTCCTCTTCGTTTAACGACTAGCCGGAGGCGACTGTGACGCACTGCCACACGCCGACGCCTGCGGCTCATCATTCAACTATGCTCAAGCAGTCTCTCTTCGTTTAACGACTAGCCGCGACTGCGTCGCGCTTCACACGCCGACGCCGCGGCTCATCGTTAAAAAAATGCTCAAGCAGTCATCTTCGTTTAACGACTAGCCGAAGGCGTAATGCGTTCACGCTGCCACACGCCGACGCCTGCGGCTCATCGTTAAACGATGCGCTCAAACGGTCTTCTTCGTTTAACGACCAGCCGGAGGCGACTGCGCACGCACTACCACACGCTGACGCCTGCGGCTCTTCGTTAAACAATACGCTCAAGCCGTCCTCTTCGTTTAACGACTAGCCGGAGGCGACTGCGCACGCACTACCACGCCGACGCCTACGGCTCATCGTTAAGCAATGGCTAGTGGTACGTGGTCCAGCCACCCGTTGGTATGCCTGCGAAAGGTGTTATGAAGCTCCAGTTCTGCTCCGCCTTTCCCTCCTTGATCGGATTGTCTCGCACATACGCAATAGCTTCTTCCACAGATCTTTCGGTATCCAGATAGGTCTTCCATTGGTGAGCGGCCCACATCGGTGGAGGACGTTCACCTGGTTTTGCATGTGCAGCGAGCGGATGAACTCCGGCCGCAATCGCCGCGCGAGTTGCTGCGCCCTTTAGTAGATTGGCCATTTGTTCAACTTTGAATGTCGTTGCGATAACGAGATGTATGTTCCGGCAAGATCGAGCAGGCCCATAGCGTGTAGTTATTATGCAAACAGTGATCTGAAAAGGCTTCAGCGATGGTCACAATCTGCCCAGCTGTCAGCGATACTGCCGGATACCTGAGACTCGCTTTGGCACCCGCTCTCGCCGCCACCTCTTCTGGACGCAATTGCGTCACATCCGTTCGATCCATTGTTTTGATGGGTTTACCGAAACGGACCAGTTCCCACTTGCGGACGAAATCTGACCATGAACCTCGACGGTCATTCGGAAGCCAAAGCCGTACATTGGCATAACCACATGATAGGCGGATGTCGCGATTCGAGTTGAAGCCCGGCGATAGACCCCTGTCTAGCGTATTGCGTGCGACGCTACTAGCAATCAAATCACCGGAACCCTCTTCGTTTAACGACTAGCCGGAGGCGTACGCGCACGCACCACGCGCCGACGCCTGCGGCTCATCGTTAAACTATGTGCTCAAGCAGTCCCTCTTCGTTTAACGACTAGCCGGAGGCGACTGCGCTCGCGCTACCACACGCCGACGCCTGCGGCTCATCGTTAAACAATACGCTCGAACAGTCCTCTTCGTTTAACGACTAGCCGGAGGCGACTGCGCTCGCGCTACCACGCGCCGACGCCTGCGGCTCATCGTTAAACAATGGCTTCCGCATACCGCTGGCTGAACTGACGCGCGAATTCAACCAACTGGTCCATGGAGCTGACGATGGCCACGTTCCAGCCGATGGAACGGATTCTATCGAGATACTCCTGCGTAGGCTGACTCCACGTGCCGGAAACGACATGCTCGGGCAGTTCGAGCACAAAAGTCCCACCGCCACGGGCGGCTTGCAGTGCGCGCTGGGCAACTTGCCAACCGGTCTCATCATTTGAAATTTCGTCACCCGTCTCTTTGCTACTGCGCCGGCCATCGTCAGCTTGGCTGTCCAGCATGGCAAAGGTGTCATTGTCACTCACGATCAAAATGTGAATTGGTCGCGCTCCACGAGGCAAGTGATCAAACGTATCCCGCAGGCGATGAATTCCGAAAGCGTAGCCTGTACCCAGGTAGTCGGTTAGCGTCTTCAGTATGATCTGTGGCTGACGGATAAAACCATCGGTCGTTACTGTACGCCCGGGTTCGCCAGACAAGGCCACTTGGACTTTAGAACCGCTGCGGATAGCAGATATCGCGATGATGGCTCCCGCCAAGATTGGATATGAAAGATGATGAGCTGGGTTGCCCATCGAGCCCGAGCAGTCGACACCCAAATACAAGTCGATGGGCGTTTGATCTGGATCGCCATCTGGGCTGTGGCCGAACTCGCGACGGCGAGTCGTCAAGCCCGGGATGACCTGCGCGGAGTTGATGAGCGTCCCCAGCCAGTCAATTTCGTTTACAGGTGAATCGATGTCCCAGATCTCTAATCCTTCTAGCAACGGATCCGTCGCCTGGGGAGCGGTGCGCGCTGGAAAGCGAATTAGGTGTGGCAGCGCGCGCTCACGATAGTATTTCGCGACGATTTGCCGCTCGTCGACGTCCACGCCAGCAGCCCGCAGCACGTCTAGGTACTCAACAGGGCTTCGAAAACTCTTGGGGGTCTTCCATCCACCGATACGCGTATCGTCGGGCAATGCATGGCTTGCCTCATTGTCTGCCTCTACGCCTGATAGCTCTGGATCTTCCGACGGATGAATCGCTCCTTCCACTTCATACGGGTCGATCGCGCTGAGCCCGTCCGGTATGTATCCACGACCAGCGGCCTGGGTATCGAGCCACGGTGCTAAGCATCGTTGCAGTCGTTCAGCTTCGTCCAGCAAGTATGGCAAACAGAGCGCAGCAAACCTCCCAGCACCGTCGAGCCAATCCTTGGAGTAACTGCGCACCAATCGCGCACCGAGTTGTGCGTCCTGATTCAGTCGTTGATCAATAGCTCCCTTAGCATGCTGACCTCGCGGCAAACGCCACAACAATTCGTAGATGCGCATATACAATGTCCACAGTCGATCAGTGCTCGAAACGAATCGGTCATATACGCCCGGCATGTTCAGTTGCGCACCGCGCTGCAGTCGATCATTGATCAAAAGATCTGAATAAAGGTTTGCCACAAATGGCGCTAGATGCTCCTTGGTTGGCAAGCCCGCGCGGATACGCGCCATGAGACGGGCGTTATCCGCCAAATCAGCGGGACAATACACATGGTGCCCAATCTCATGTGCCAACACCTCAACCGCAAAGTCCTCTAGACCTAGCTCAACCACTTGACGCAAACTTATAACGACGGTGTGATCGTGCAGGCGGATCATCGCAAAGCTGCCCGTCAACCCCATTGCCTTCTCCTCACGTGGAGTCATGCACCAGATTGGCTCACGCGCTTTGACCAAAGCGACTCCAAATGGCCAGTGCACCCGGCCAAGCATCGATCCATTTTTGTTGCAAAGTCTTGATGGCAGATTTTCCATGCTTTCTAGAAACTTCTCGCTCAACGCCACCACGATATGGCATCTCAGCCTCCCGCGCAATAGACCTGACAATCAAAAGTGCACTATTTCGCGGGAGGGTAAGTCACAAGAACCACGGTGGGGATCAGCGAGAAGTGTCGATTTCTAACCGTGTTTCCACCAGCCGATTCTACTGTATCCGGACAATGGCTAGAATGCAGGCACTGCTTGTGCTGCGCTACGATAGGTAACGACCATAGTGTGAAGAAGTAATTAATGGATTCCCATCAACGGCTGAACCAGATCTTGCAAGCTGCAAGTGTTTCGCGAATCGTCTACGCCTTGGTGATGCCCGAGACGGAACAAGTCGTCGATAACGTACTGGACGGACGCGATTGCGAGGCGAAAGTGGGGCGCGAAGCCTACCATAGAATGTTTCGCGAAGCGTGGACGCAGAAGCAAGACGCAATGCACGAAGAGTTCTTCGAAACATGGAAGAATTGGGCCTCCCCGGTATTGCAGTTTGATCCGCAACAATTCGCCTTCCAGTACCCAACGGGCGGAGCCAGTGAAGCACTGCGTGAATCAATCCACGCATATGCCGCCCGCGCCCGTCGCGAAGGCTTTACCCCGAGACTGCACCTGTTTGAGGGAGAATACGAAGGCTATGCGGCTTATGCGGCAGCAGCGGGGATCGAGACCTGTAGCCACAATCGCCATGACTGGCAGCAAGCCATCGAACGACTTACTCCGCATGATCAATTCTACCTGAGTCAACCATCGGCCATCGACGGAATGGTCTGGGACGCCTACGACCAGTTCATGCAGCAGCTCGTCGCTCGCTCACCTGGCACCGAACTGATGCTGGACGTTACCTATGTCGGCTGCGTTGCCCGCAAATTCTCGATTGATGCGAGTTACCCGAACATTCCAGCTATCTTCTTCTCGCTAAGCAAACCTGCTGGAGTTTACTATCACCGTATCGGCGGCATGCTTGCCAGAGACGAGTACCCGGGGCTGTTTGGAAACAAGTGGTTCAAGAATCTGACATCCCTAAAGATTGGCACGGAATTCATGCGGCGATATTCCGTTTGTGAACTACCCACCAGGTACCGATCTGTCCAAGTGCAAGTCGTGGAGGAAGTCAACCAAGAACTTGGGCTCACCCTGATGCCTGCGGATGTGATGTTGCTGGCCATTGGCCAACCAAGTCCCACAGCTTCAGAACTAGAGTCGTTCTTGCAGCGCGGTTCCGTCGGCGAACAATGCGTACGCGTATGTTTGACGCCTCGTATGGCACACGTCATCGACCCCAAGTTGAATCCTCACGTCGCGGCCCGAGACTACGAACGATTCGGCCAATCGTAACGCGACGTGTTAGAACAGAGAGCTACATAAGACGACAGGACGAAAGTTAATACAGCATGCAAGATGTCATTCGACTCGTCACCGCCGACGAAATCTGCCGCTTTGTGCGCGACAAAATATTGCAAACCGAAGCGCTGCTGCGCTCCTACGACACAGGCGGACTCGTTCGAGACGTAGTTGTGCGATTCGCACGCCTGCCGCGATTCTTTTACAGACCCTCGAACGATACGGTATCCGTTGTCACAGCCGACGGCGGAAAACTGGTCGAGCATGTCGAAGCACCGCACTTTTCACCTTGGTGGGGTGGAATACAAATGCGAAGCTACGACAACAAACTCGTGCAAGACCTGTATTATCTGCATGAAATTGAACATGCGGGCAGCATGCCATACGGACCCGACATGCGACATCCGCTGACCGATCCCGTGACTTTCAAGAACAAGATCCGTGACAATGAGCATGAAGCGAGCACGCTCTCGGAAATGACGGTCTATTGCGAGTTTCCGCACTTGCGCAAGTTGTCATTCACGCATGAGATTTTTGTCGATCGCTTTCTATTTGATGCCAGTGACTACGATCGCATCAATGTGCGGATGCTGCAACGTTGGCAGGAGGAACCAGAAATCGTCAAAAGGGAAATGATGTATGCCCGTGCAGCGATACTGACCGGTCCCGAAATTGATGAAAGCGACATTGCTGCCTATTGGTTAAAGCGGTTTTATTCTCAAGGCAAGCAATGGACGAAAATCTGGACCAACCCCAAGGGTGAAATTGAGAACTTGCCGATCGGCGGAAGATTCGCCTTGGTTGAAGCGGCCATGGTGGCCTTTCGCGAGGACAGCGAACAACTCGGGCGCCGCACAGCGCTCGACAAACACTTGGCCTGGTTAACATCACCAGAAATTACCGACGGAACCAGCGTGCCGTTTCATCGTGAAGCCCAGTTGTTTTGCCAAAGTTATCTCACGCATAAGATGCGGTATTTCGACAGCTTGAAAAAGGCCGGCAAGAAAACTGTGACGCATTACGCTAGCACGTAGGCCCAAGAAGTGTGCGCCGCGAACGCAGAACGCAGAACGCAGAACGCCAGCCGGCTGCTGCTAAGAGCGTGTCTTCAAAATCGGTATTGATCAGCAATCAAGAAAATCGCTACGACTCCGTTGCTAAAAATTTCTTCACATGGAAGACGGAGCCGCAGCGATGGAAATGGAATATCCCACGGATTTGAGCGACAGACAATGGCAAAAAGTTCGCCAGTTACTTCCACCCCGTGCCAAGCGAGGCAGGAAGCCGCTGGATCGGCGGTCGGTATTGAATGCAATTCTGTATGTGAACCGAACCGGTTGTCAGTGGCGATGCCTGCCAAAGTCGTTTCCGAACTGGAAGTCGGTCTACACAATTTTCTGGCGGTGGCGTGAGGCAGGTGTATGGCAAAGAATACATGAACATTTGCGTGAGAAAGTACGTGTACAGTCAGGGAAAAAGTCGACTCCTACGGCAGCAATCATCGACAGCCAAAGTGTCAAGTCGACGGAGGTTGGAGGCGATGAACGTGGTTATGATGCAGGAAAAAAGGTAACAGGCCGCAAGCGGCATATAATGGTTGATACACTCGGATTGCTGCTATGTGTCGTTGTTCACTCAGCAAGCACTCAAGACCAAGACGGCGCGAAGAGTGTGTTCGAATCCGTTTTCGCAACTTTCAAAAGAATCAAAGTCGTATTCGCAGATTCGGCGTACAGCCGAATGAAGCTTCCCGACTGGTTAGCAGAAAATTTCGGCTGCATACTCCAAACGGTGCTTCGCCCGGTTGGCGTGAAGGGCTTTGTGATTTTACCAAAACGTTGGATCGTCGAACGAACATTCGGATGGATCGGACGATGTCGACGGCACAGCAAAGACTACGAACGAAATCCAAAATCGAGCGAGGCAATGATTCAAATTACAATGATCGCACTCATGCTCAAAAGACTGGAAAACGCGTAAACTGCATTTTGAAGACACGCTCTAAGTCGTGTCTTAAACGAGGGGTCCGAAAATTGGCCTTCTTTAAGCCTTGAGTTGTCCGGACGTACAACTTACCAGGGTGGATGATGGTAACAGTCAAGCAATACTCGGTGAAGCTGAAAATGCCGAATGTAGCCGAAGTCTCCAGGTGGTGCCGGGTCTCGCTTGGGTAGACGATGGTCCCCATAGCCGGTCAGTTCCGGCTGCTCAGCGTTGCTCCGTACCCGGGCTTCCTTTTAGCTGTTCGCGAACCAACGGTACATATCTAATGTAAAGTGCTTTATCATGGTCTGGCATCTTGCTTTATTGCTTCCGCTAATCGATCAGTTGCAGATGCCTTACCAGTTATTCGCAAATACGCGACTAACTGCTCCGCCCGAAGTACACACAACGTATCAAAAAAATGCTTCTCGAGCTGTGCAGACACTTTTGCGCGATTGCTTTCGCTAAACATCTTCTCACGCACTGCATCCAACCGACGGGAAAGCCTCTTGAGCTGCACTTTCTGGTCATCGTCGAATTCGAGAATGAGAGCGAAAATAGGATGGTACAAACTCTTCGCCAGCCACTGCTGCGATAGGAAAGTTGAGAACTTCATCAGCTGATTGGGCGACAGTAATTCATCAAATATCCAGACGCTCAATTTTTCTTCCTGGACGTCCAGCAGCTCAAGAAAGCTTGATTCTATTTTAGCACGATCCTCCATCTCACTCAAAAGCCACTGCAAGTCACCCAACCAAGCGTTTAGCTGATCCTGGTTTTCCGCCAGTTTCTTCAGTAGTTTCTCCGCTTGGGAAGAATGCTTGGCGATGCCTATAGACTTGAGGCACTCCAAAAGTTTTTCTTTGTCTAAATTGTGCAGATACAGCTGATTGTTCACATGATTGAAAATCCGTTGGTACGCATCACGGGCTTCACCGGTGAGTGCTGGCGGCGCGCCTGTTCGAGCGCGAGCTTGACCCGATAGCAATTCGAAAATTGCGTCAGGTGAAGACGGGGCCGAGACTTCTGAATGGTCGGGAGGTAAATCTTGAGAATAGAGATACTGCGTGGAGAGAATGGTCAAGACTACAAAAATACAAAACTTCATTGAAGCTTCTCCGTGCTCTTTGTGGCTACTGGGTTAACCTTAAGTGACTTAATTGCTCTACACCTTTCTCTTATCAGCAGTGGACCAACATACCTAGACCAATTACTGGCCTGGCAGTGGCGGCAATGGATTGAGAGAGTCGTTAGGATCATCAACCCACCAACGATCTCGGCGAATTACGCGACCTAATAGTACTTGGTTGCCTGTCCACGTTTGAGTCATGGGGCCGTAGTAAGGGTCGTTGATAGTCTGCGTAATTTGCAAATCCCCACTGGTGAATTCGACAAACTCGGCGAGAATCGTTTGACCATCGTAACTAGGTGTAGGTGACCAGAATACGACCGTGCCTGTCGATTGATTTACGATGACTGGGGTGGATAATCCCGACTTGTATGCAGTCCATCCTACAACGACGGCACCATTGGGCCCGGATTGAACACTCACGTCGGCAACTGGAACACTTCCAACGTCCAAGATCTGAATGACTTCAACAGTTGATGTTGCATTCGGAGTAAGCGAATCCGCATAGATCGATCGACTTTGTCTATACAAATCCCAGCCCATCCACGTTGCCTGCCATGAATTGAGATCGTATGTATCTCCGTTCACTTGCTGGGCTTTTGCCAGATCATTGCTTAAGAATGTAAAAACCAAAACCCAAAGTAACACTGCACGCATAATTCACCTTGCTCGGATCCAGGAACGAACGGCTACAGAACAGAAACTCGAACGAACGGCTACAGAACAGAAACTCGAACGAACGGCTACAGAACAGAAACTCGAACGAACGGCTACAGAACAGAAACTCGAAATCTCCGCTCAGATTCTATGCGTACGCAGGTCGCTGTCAAGATTTTTTCTGGAAGATTTTTAAAGTTCGCCGCGTAATTGCATTCAAAGCCTTCAGAGCTTTTGAAGACATGAGCACGCAACAAAGAACGCAGTCGCCTGCGGCTAGTCCCTAAACGAAGAAAGGAAGAACGTTGTCGCGTTCGGGTTAAATGTTAAACCAGGGGCACGCAAAATGGCTCGACGAGTTCAGCTACCGTGAAACCGAGTATAATATGCTTCCCACAATCCTGTCGGTTTCACAATGAGGTTGCGTTTTGCCACGACGTCTAACACTTAGACCCTACGTCCAGCGGGGTTCGAGCAAGCGGCTAAGACTCCTGCCGCGCTGCCTGCAGATCACCATCAGCGCCTGCATCTTGCTTGGCTGCGGCGTTCAGCTCGCCGTCGCTCAACAAACCGGCGACGAAGCGTCGAGCGCCGCGGATGTCAGTTTTAATCGCGATGTACTGCCTATTCTTTCGGCCAACTGCTATGCCTGCCATGGTTTTGACGAAGAGGCTCGTCAGGCAGACCTGCGCCTGGACTCGGCGGCAGGTGCAGCGGCAGGTTCGGATTTGGGTGAACCGATTCTCGTGGCTGGTGATCCCGATGCGAGTCTCCTGATCAAGCGCGTTGAAGCCACGGATGATGACATCATGCCACCGATGGAGACCGGCAAATCGCTTAGCAAAGAACAACAGGAAATCCTGCGGCGATGGGTCGCACAAGGCGGCAAGTACGAAAAACACTGGTCATTTGAACCGCCGCAACCACCCCCGGTGCCAGAAGTCGTGGATATACATGGACAACCGGTCACGCATCCAATTGATCGCTTTATCCAAGCGAAGCTCAAGTCGCAAGAACTCGCACCATCGCCAATTGCCAACGATACCACGTTGCTACGTCGTGTCAGCTTAGATTTGACCGGACTACCACCGACACTGGCCGAGATCGACCATTACTTGGCCGCCGCTGCCATCGATCGCGAGGCCGCCTATCGCGAGGCGGTCGAAAGTCTGTTGAATAGCCCACATTACGGCGAGCGCTGGGGACGCTGGTGGCTGGATCAAGCTCGCTATGCAGACAGCAATGGCTATTCCATCGACGCACCGCGTCAGATATGGAAATTTCGAGATTGGGTGATCGACGCACTCAACGCAGACATGCCCTTCGATCAATTTACCATTGAGCAGCTAGCGGGCGACTTGCTTCCCCAGGCGACGCAAAGTCAAAGAGTCGCCACGGGCTTCCACCGCAACACGCAAATCAATCAAGAAGGCGGCATCGACAAGGAGCAGTTTCGCATCGACAGTGTCTTCGATCGGGTGGCAACGACAGGCACCGTTTGGCTGGGGCTCACGGTCGGTTGTTGCCAATGCCATGATCACAAATTCGACCCGATCCAGCAGCGCGAGTATTATCAACTATTCGCCTTTTTCAATAATCAAGATGAACCCACACTCAAAGTTTACGGTGACAGTGTTAGTGGCGAGGAACTGCGATCTGAACTTAAAGGTGCCTACGCAGCACTGGATCAGTACATTCAAGATCATTTGGCGGAATACGAAGCTTGGGAGTCCAAACTCACGGACGCCGAAGTCAAGAAACTCGCCGACTCTGCTCAAAAGGGCTTGTCCATGACACGGGACAAGCGATCGTCTGAACAAATGCGAGAATTGTTTGCGATCGAAGTTGGTAAGATCAGCAGCGACTTTCAAACGCTGCTGCAGCGAGCGGAAGAACTGGACAATCAAGTCAACGGTGCTGCGACAACCCTCGTAATGGCCGAACGTGCCCAACCGCGATCCACCACCGTATTTATCAAAGGCGATTTCACTCGCCCTGCCGAAGAAGTCCAACCAGGCACACCCAGCGTGTTGCATCCATTGCAAGCGGATGGCGAGTTGCCAAATCGGCTAGACCTGGCCCGGTGGATTGTCAGCGCGGACAACCCGCTTACGGCAAGAGTGATTGTCAACCGTGTTTGGCAAGTCTACTTTGGGCGCGGGATCGTGGAAACCGAGAACGATTTTGGTAGTCTGGGTGTACCCCCATCACATCCACAACTGTTGGACTGGCTCGCACTCGATTTTCAAGAACAACAATGGAGCTTGAAAAGCCTGCACCGGCTGATTGTTACTTCGCACACCTACCGCCAAAGTTCACAAGTGCGTGAGGATCTGCGCCGCATCGATCCGAATAACTATTTGCTCGGCCGACAGCAGCGACTGCGATTGGACGCTGAATTGATTCGCGACGTGGCCCTCTCGGCCAGTGGTCTGTTAGAATCGCAATTAGGTGGCCCCCCTGTCTTCCCACCAATTCCTGATGGTGTGATGGGGCAAGGACAAGTCAAGCGTGCCTGGAAGGTCAGCGTAGGTGCCGATCGCTATCGTCGTGGCTTGTATACATTTGTCTATCGCGCGACACCTCCTCCTTCGCTGAACGTATTTGACGCACCAGACGGCTTCAGCACATGCACGCGCCGCTCGCGCAGCAACACGCCGCTGCAAGCGCTGACTCTATTAAATGACTCGGCCTTTGTCGAGTTCGCTTCAGCACTGCAGCAGCGTATCGAACACGAGGGGATCGAAGCCGCCTTTCGCCGTTGTACCGGACGAGTTCCCAGCGACGATGAATTGCAGATATTGGCTGGCTTGGACATAAAGACCGCGGCGCGCGTGCTGCTCAACCTCGATGAAACCTTGACCCGAGAATAAGATGCGCGAATTCGAACACAACAAATTGAAGATCGGCAATTGGCACACTCGCAGACATTTTTTTAGTCGTTGTGGGATTGGCGTGGGATCACTGGCACTAAGTTCACTGCTGGCCGGCGAAAGCAGAGCTGAGAGCCTCGGCGAGGAAAATCCGCTGGCGCCCAAGCCCACGCATTTCTTGCCTAAAGCCAAGAACGTCATCTTTCTGTTCATGGCAGGCGGCCCATCGCAGCTTGAAATGCTGGACTACAAGCCACGGTTGGCGGAATTGAACGGCCAGCCGATCCCAGAGAGCTACATCGCGGGCAAGCGTTTCGCATTCATGGACAGCAGCCATCGTGTCAATTTGTTAGGATCGAAACGTCCGTTTCAGCAATACGGCAACAACGGCACTTGGATCAGCGACTTGCTACCGCATACGGCCCAAATCGTTGACGAACTTACCATTGTCAAAACGTGCAAGACAGATTTATTCAACCACGCGCCTGCCAAGCTGTTTATGAATGCGGGCACAGGACAGTTCGGTCGCCCGAGCATGGGAGCTTGGGTAACCTACGGCTTGGGCAGTGAATGTGAAGATCTGCCTGGCTTTGTCGTGTTGCAAAGTGGTCCACGCGGTCCGCGTGGCGGTGGCGTGCTGTGGGGCAGCGGAATGTTACCCACGACCTATCAAGGCGTTCCGCTACGCAACCAAGGTGATCCCATTCTGAATCTTTCGACACCATCGCAGGTAACCACGCATGAGCAGCGCCAGGTAATTGACGCAGTCCGTGAACTGAACCTAAAACGCCTGGTCGAAACCGGAGACGAAGAAATCTCCACACGCATCAATGCATACGAAATGGCGTTTCGCATGCAATCGAGTGCCCCCGAGCTGATGGATACAAGCGCCGAATCACAAAATACGCTCGATCTATACGGGATTCGCGATCCGGGTGAATCAAGCTTTGCTCGCAACTGCTTATTGGCGCGACGTCTGGTTGAGCGAGGCGTCCGATTTATTCAGCTCTACCACACCAACTGGGATCACCATGGCGGTCCAACCGAGAATCTGGAAAAACATTTGCCAGAAATTTGCCGTGAGATTGATCAACCAAGCGCTGCGCTCGTCATGGATCTCAGACGCCACGGCCTGCTCGATGACACCATCGTCGTGTGGGGCGGTGAGTTCGGTCGTACTCCCATGGGCGAGGTTCGCGAATCGACCGGACGCAACCATCACATCGATGCGTTTACCATGTGGTTTGCCGGAGGAGGCTTCCGACGCGGCTACGTCCACGGCGAAACCGATGAACTTGGTTTTGGCCCCGTCTCACATCCAACGCATGTTCGTGATATCCATGCCACCATCCTCCATCAGCTTGGGTTGGACCACAAGCGTCTCTCTGTCCGTTTCCAGGGATTGGATGTCCGTCTAACGGGCGTAGACGAAGCGCACGTCATGCATGAAGCCTTGGGTTAAAGTCACGTAGTCGAGTTTCTCCGAAACTCGAAGAAACGCTGCGTTGCGGATCCTGCGTTGCGGATATCAGCCTCGGAGAGGCTGACCTACGTGAAACGCGAGAAGTGTCCTCAATGCTCCAAAATCCAAGCTTGGTTAGCCTAATTCTGGTGGCGCATCCCATTGGCAGGGACGGATTCGGAGCTTATTCTGCTTTGTCGACTCGACGTTCGAGTAGTTCTTTGTGGCGCGTCCCGGGCTAGCCCTAACTCATGCTCATTTTGATCATCACCATTTTTGCAATTGGCTACTTGGCCATTGCACTTGAACACCAGCTAAATATCAATAAAGCTGCATCGGCACTCGTGATTGGCGTCACTTGTTGGTCTCTTTACGTGCTAAATATCGGTACTTTGTTGCCGAGCGATGCAATTCCCCATTGGTTCCAAGAGGAAGCCGTCGCGGAACAAGTGGAAGACGTATCACGACATTTCGTGATTGAAGCTCAACATCTGCATTTGACTGGAGAAATTGCCAGTATCTTATTCTTCTTGATGGGCGCGATGACCATTGTTGAACTGGTCGACGCACACGAGGGTTTTGCAATTGTCACCGATCGCATCCGTACACGGCGCAAAAGCACGCTGGTATGGATCGTAGGGGTGTTGACCTTTTTCATGTCCGCCGTACTTGACAATTTGACAACGACGATTGTCATGGTTTCACTGCTGCGCAAACTGGTTCCCAATCGCGATGATCGACTCAAGATGATTGGACTGGTAGTGATCGCCGCTAATGCGGGCGGCGCCTGGACGGTGATCGGTGACGTAACGACGACGATGTTATGGATCAAACACAAGATCGGTACAGTCGAAGTGATGCAGGACCTGTTCCTCGGAAGCCTGGTATGTTTGTTGGTGCCATTGATTGGATTTTCGCTGACCATGCGCGGCGAATTTGGACCGGTCGAAAGTGACCGAGAAGATATGGACAAGAGTATTCAGCCATGGCACCAATGGCTCTTCTTGATACTTGGCATTTTGGCTTTACTAAGTGTGCCCCTCTTCAAATCGGTGACACACCTGCCACCCTACATGGGCATGATGCTCAGCTTGGGCGTGCTGTGGGTTGTTTCTGAGTTTGTAAGTCATACGATGGACGAAGCTACCCGGTCGAGCACGGGAGTCTTGGCTGCCCTACGACGGGTAGACATGTCGAGCATTCTGTTCTTCCTAGGCATCCTATTAGCCGTAGGATCGTTGGGCGCGATGGGGGCCTTGGACGACGCTGCAGCTTGGTTGGACCAAGTCTTGCCGAACCACGAGGTTGTAGCTGTCACTATTGGACTTGTTTCGGCAGTAGTTGATAATGTGCCGCTGGTAGCCGCAGGCATCGAAATGTACCCCATGCCCATCAACGATGAATTCTGGTTACTATTGGCCTATTGTGCAGGAACCGGCGGCAGTTGCTTGATCATCGGTTCGGCGGCGGGCGTGGCGGCCATGGGGTTGGAACACATTGATTTTATTTGGTACTTGCGGCGAATTGCACCTTGGGCGCTGGCGGGCTATTTGGCTGGTGCGGCGGTCGTACTGCTGCAACACGCTTTGACGTAGGAATGAAGCCCTGGACCATCCTTCGATAATTTGGATTAGCATACAAATATTAGCTGGCCTAATTGCGCTCGTCGGCGGTGGGGAATTGTTGGTTCGTGGCGCAAGCCTACTCGCCTTGGGCATGCGAATTTCCCCGCTGGTGATCGGGTTAACTGTCGTCGCGTTTGGAACTAGCGCCCCCGAATTGGGCGTTAGCCTGCAAGCCGCCATGAGTGGCGCTTCGGATGTGGCGGTTGGTAACGTTGTGGGCAGCAACATCTGCAATGTGCTGCTCATTCTTGGCGCGTCGGCCTTGGTAGCGCCACTGCTGGTTTCCAGTCAATTAATTCGGCTCGATGTACCGTTGATGGTATTTGCCACGCTTCTATTGTGGGCTTTTTGCCTGGACGGGTCGATTGCTCGTTGGGAAGGCGGCGTGCTATTTACCTCATTGGTAATCTATATCGTCTTCAGCCTGCGCCAGAGCCGTAAGGAAAGTCAAAAGATCGTTGACGAATTTGCTGCCGAATTGCCTAAACCCAGCGGTTGGTCATCACGCGTGTTCGTTCAGATCGGTCTGATCGTGGCCGGACTGATATTGCTGGGATTGGGGGCGAAATGGTTGGTCGGCGGTGCCGTCTCCGTCGCCCACATATTTGGCATCAGCGAGTTGATTATCGGGTTAACAATCGTAGCAATCGGTACTTCGCTGCCAGAATTGGTAACATCGGCCGTGGCCAGCTATCGCGGTGAACGGGATATCGCTGTCGGCAATGTTGTCGGCAGCAACTTATTTAATATCCTGTGCGTGCTGGGCATTAGCAGTATCGTCTCACCAGCGGGTGTACCCGTCACTGCGGCCGCGTTGGCTTTTGACGTTCCTGTGATGGTCGCTGTCTCGCTGGTGTGCCTGCCAATCTTTTTTACAGGCAATTCGATCACTCGCTTCGAAGGCGGCATGCTGCTGTTTTACTATACTTGCTACCTGACTCTCTTGGTCTTAGCGGAGACCCACCCCGAGTGGAATCAGCGTTTCGCGATGATCCTAGCTACGGTCGTCATCCCGTTCACGCTGTTGACAATTGGCTATTCGGTGTATTCATCTTGGAAAGCCATGAGTGCCAAACGTGACGTGGCGACCTCCGACTAGTTGGCAGATTTGGAGTGCTCCGACTTGTCGGAGCTTTCCCACACAGAAGAAGCTGTAGAAAGCGGGAATGGCTACGGTTTTTCTTGCATAGGGCAAGTGCACACCAGGCGACCGCAACCAGGACACCCCGTACCGTATTTCTGCTGAATGGCTTGTCCTAAATCGACACCTGCCACATTGGCGATCGTGGCCAGCCAAGCAATGACATCAGCGAACTCTTCGGCTTTCTCTTGTTGAGTTCCTTGGCGGAGCGCTGTCGCTAACTCGCCGACTTCTTCCATCAGCCACATAAATGTTCCATCGATGCCGCGCTGCATGTCCTTTTCAAAGTACATGTCACGAATTTTGGCTTGAAAGTCCGTGAGTGAAACGTCGCCTGACGGAGTTAGCTCGCTCATGATGCGCTCGATGGTTTGTACAGCTTACGGCCCATGGCTGGATGAAACGCGGTCCAATCGCTGTCCGTATTCCGGTCCGCCTCGACTTCAACTCCAACGCCTGATTCACTTTGGCATCTAAGTCATCGATGTAGGCCAAGACAATGGCTTCAATCGTCATTGAACTTTCGGGCTACCATGATCTAGTCGGCCATGGTGATCATAACGCGGTGCTGGAGACGCCACAGAATTTTTGCGGGTATCTCGTGCCCAGTCTCTTTGGCAATTTGGGCTGCGCGTCGGTCCAGTTCGACGATCCCTTGGACCAAATGTCCGAGCAATTGCCCAGGGTCCGTGTAGGACAGGTCGTTGTCAAAGCTAAGCTCTTCCAGCTTGCCCAAATCGTGCAAGGACACGCCGACGAGCAACATATCCCGATCGAGTTGCGGATAGTGGGGCGCGATCGCAGTTGCTATTCGCAGCAAGTCCAAGACGTGTCTCAATAAGCCGCCCTCGTAGGCGTGATGCGTCTTGATACCAGCGGGAGCCCGGCGCAGTTGATCCATTAAGCGGTCGTCGCCCAGATAACTGTTGACGATACGCTTCAAGTGTGGATTGGTGATTTCCCCGAGTATTTCTGTCAGCTCCTGCACCAACAAGTCGACTTCGCCAGGACTCGTTTTTGCGAAATCGTCAGCATTCACCTTCGCCGAAGGCACCGCTTCAAAATCTTGAATGATGATTTGCATCACACCATTGTGCAATTGCGTCGTGCCCAACACTCGCAGATAATCGCCTTTTTGGAATGTCTCGTACACCGACTGTCCAGCATTCCAGCGCAGACCACTGATTTGGCCAGTGCGATCCATGAATTGAAGCAAGAGGTAGTCGTTGCCTTGACGATTCGAACGCACTTGTTTGTCGGTCACCCGATAGATTTCGTCGACATTATCCCGAGCTTGCAGATCTGCGATAAACTGTCGATGCATGAAAAACCTAACAAGAAGAAGATCTGATAGTGCGGCCGGCCGTGGTTCCGTTGGTGTAAATTCTAGCGTTCGAGACCACGTTTGTTCAGCCCACTGGTGGCAGCGCTAGGCCGACTTAGCTGATATGTCGCGAAAACTTCAGCAATCCGCGCAATATCACACCCCAGTTCGCGTCTAAGCGGGTACCGAAAGTTTGTCTTCCAGCACATCAGGACATACGCACGTGAAAAATTGGATCAACCATCTGTTTTGGGCCTTTTGCCGCCTGCTCCTGAGCTTCCGATATCGCACCCAGGTGACGGGAATGGAACAACTGCAGCAGCTCGATGGCCCCACGTTGGTCCTGCCCAATCACCCGGCCTACATCGATCCATCGTTGGTTTCCAGCCATATTCGGCTCCATAAACCACTGCGGCCACTGGTTTACTCGGGTACGTATCGCATGCGAGCCCTGCGCCCGCTGATGAGCCTCGTCAATGCCTTCGAAGTCCCGGACATGTCAGCCCACAGCCGCGACGCGCAGACCAAAGTACTGGCGATGATCGATTCGGTTGTCGAGCGTCTCCATGCCGGCGACTGCCTGCTGATTTATCCCTCTGGACGATTGCAACGGGGCGATCGAGAAGTCGTTGGGGCGGCACGCGCGGTTCACGAAATTGTCTCGCGTTGCCCTGATGTCAACATCGTGCTCGTTCGCACGCGTGGAGTGTGGGGGAGCATGTTCAGTTGTGCAGAGTCCGGCAGCGTTCCCCATCTGGGCAAGCGCGTCCGTGCAGCGCTAGGCTGGGTCTTGGCCAGTCTATTCTTTTTTCTGCCGCGTCGACCGGTAACGATCAAAGTCGAAGTTATGCCGCGTGAAAAAATTCCGCTCGAGTCGCGCGAAGCTTTTAATGCTTTTCTGGAAGATTGGTACAACGCCGATGGCGGACAAGAACCTTTGTTCGTGCGTTACCACCATTGGTTCGGACCTAACCAGGGTGAGTTTGGCAAAGGGGAGGCAGGCCCAGAGATTGACCTGGAAAAGATCAGCCCCAAGACCATCAACCTAGTTAACGAGCTGGTGCAATCGCACCTGGGCCGACAACTCAACGATTCGGAATTATCCGCAGCCACCAAACTGGAAACTATCGGACTGGATAGTCTGGACCGTATGGATCTGGCATTGAAGATCGAGCAGCAGTTCGGCTTTCGCAGCAACGTGGTATCGGCAACGTTAGGTGGACTATGGGCGTTGGCCGATGGCCAACTCGACCATGGGGACGTGACGATTGCCGCCGCCCCCCCAGCCTGGACTGCTGGCCAAGCGGCAATTGCTAGCCGCCAAACTACTCAGCCGCCTAGCGTTTTGGCCGACACAGTCGCCGAGGCTTTTCTGCGCCGAGTACTAAATAATCCCAACCAAATTGCTGCTGCCGATGCCATGTCAGGCGTGCTGACGTATCGCCGCATGTTCGTCGCCGCCCAGTTAATGGCCCGCCGCTTTGCCAAGCTTGAGCAGCCGCACGTCGGTTTGATGCTACCCGCCTCGGTGGCGGCGGATATCGCGTTCTTCGCCTTACATCTCGCTGGCAAAACGCCGGTCATGATGAACTGGACCACGGGACCAACCAATCTGGCTCACGGCGTTTCGGTGACTGGCGTGAAGCACGTGATTACATCAAAAAAGATGATCGACCGGCTGGGAATCGAAATCGATGGAGCTGAGTATCAATTCTTAGAAGACGTGAAAGCCGAGATCACCAAGACGGAGGCAATCATGGCAATGTTAGGAACCTACATTTTTCCATCACGTTTACTCAATAAATTGCCCGCACAAGATCCCGATGAGCCGGCGGTATTCTTGTTTACCTCTGGATCTGAAAGTTTTCCAAAGACGGTCCCGCTCACACACCGCAATTTGATTGTCAACATTAGTGACGGATTAGACATTCTCGAAGTCGACCAAGGCGATTCACTGCTTGGATTCCTACCGCCGTTCCACAGCTTTGGAATGACGGGCAATCTGCTGCTCTCGCACTTGTCAGGCATTCCCTGCGTGCGTTATGCGGATCCAACTGATGCTGCGGGACTCGCACGAACGATTGCCGCCTATGCCCCGACGATGCTCTTTACTACGCCTACCTTCTTGGGATACATCCTATCTGCCTGCCGCGACGATGAACTGAAGAGTTTGCGCAAGATTATCACGGGCGCTGAGAAATGCCCTGAGGCTATCTTTCGCAAATGTGCTGAGTTGGCCCCCAAGGCCTGCATTCTCGAGGGTTATGGCATTACCGAATGTTCGCCCGTCGTAGCTGCCAACCGTTTGGGAGAAAGCAAGGAAGGAACTGTTGGAAAACCTGTGGGTAGCGTCAACGTGTGTATCGTAGACGTGGAACGAGCTGAGGAAGTGGCGCATGGTGAAACAGGCATGTTATTGGTCAACGGCCCTTCCATTTTTAAGGGATATTATCGACACGACGGAGAATCGCCCTTCGTGGATTTCGGCGGACAGACCTGGTACAAGACGGGCGACCTGGTTGCCATGGACGATGAAGGTTTTTTGCATTTCAAAGGCCGGCTAAAGCGTTTTCTTAAAGCGGGCGGGGAAATGATCTCGTTACCGGCCTTGGAAGAGCCGTTTTCGCGTGAATTCCCGGCTGACGAAAATGGGCCACGTGTCGCCGTCGAAGGCATCGAGACAGACGACGGTCGGCATATCGTGCTGTTCACCAAAGAGGATCTCACGCTACGTCGCGCCGGAGAAATCTTGCTCGACGCTGGACTACGAGGTGTTATGCGACTCGATGAAGTTCGTCGCGTCGAGAGCATTCCTGTACTGGGAACCGGAAAAACCGACTACAAAGAACTCAAACAGCAGATTCTACTTGCGAAAACGCATAGCTAGCTCGGTCAAATCACTACGACGAATGACGCCCGCGAAAATCCGATCTTCGTGGCTGACAATGACTGGCAGAATGTCATCGCTGGTCTTCCGAAACAGCTCCACGGCCACACTCAACGGCTCATTGACTGCTAACAGATACTCAGCCGGCGATGCCAGGTCTTCAGCGCGGACAAGTGTGTCGATCGAGGCATCAAAGAACGTATCGCTCAGCGAGTCGTAGCGGATCAGTCCCACGACCTGCTCCTGGTCGTTGGTAACCACGTAAGTATTATCGTGGCTGCGGCGAATGTAATTGAGCACATCGTCAAACTCGGTGGTTTGAGGCAAGCCACTTATGTTGCGTCGAAGGAGCGTGCTTACCGACATGGTCTTTATATCCGGCAGTTGCTTGGGGTGGATTCCAAGTGCTTCGCGGCCGCGCATCCACATCTTGCTCGCTTGGCTGGTCGCGGTTTCCGTGCGGTGAGAAATGGCCTGCGCCAACGGAACTTCGCCAGCGCGAAGCACGCTGGCTCGAATACTAATCGGCCCCAATATTTCGAACACCACCACCGATCCTAAGATGATGACTTGCAACTGTTCACCCAAGCCAGGCCATCGTTCGGCGGCCAACGTTGCCAGGGCGATCGCCGCACCGGCCTGGGCCAACATGCAACTGCCTAGATATCGCCTTACCATCGCCGCCTCACCGCGCAAGCGGCTAGCCCAACGGATACCGAGTATCTTGCCCGCACTCCGACTGAAGATATACACCACACCCATCAATCCCGCAGCCGCAAAGGCCTTCAACTGCAATTCGGCTCCGTGGACGGCGAAAAACACCACCACGAGCAGGCCCGTAATTTTTTCCTTTTCGCTTAGCAACTCCTGGGTCAACTCCGACGTATTCACGACGGTAGTGCCTGCAACCAAAAATGCCAACATATAGGGCAAATGCCACGATTCGCATAAACCGAGCATTAAAATTGAAACGGCTAGGATCATCACCAACCAACGGCTGCGACTGAGCAACCCACCGCTGTAGCTGACCAAGACCCCACCAGCCACTCCGAGCAAACACGCGCCGCCCAAATCGGCGAAAAGCTGTCCGATTTGAGGCAAGAATGGCAGTGACTGTTCGGCGGACAGGACGCTGGCAGCCAAGAAAACAACTTCGAAGACGATGATGGCGGCCACGTTATTGAGCGCCACCAACACGCCCGCCAACTCGGTAACTGGTCCCTCCGAGTTCGCTTCTTTCAGAACCAGCACCGTAGTGGCTGGAGCGGTGGCCAGCGCCAACGCAGCCAGTATCGTCGCGGCGGCTAAACTGCCGCTGTAGATCCATACGGCGAAACCCACGATCATGAAGGTGGCCAATAACTCTCCTGCACTAAGCCACAGGGCACGTCTTAAGATCGGTCGTAAGTGCGCTAGTGGAAATCGACACCCCAATTCCAGTAGCACCAAAGCCATCGCTAGTTTGGTCAGTGGCTCAAGCAAGTGGATATGTTCAGCGTTGATTGCGTTCAGTACGCTAGGACCGACCACAACGCCGGCCAACAAGTACGCTGTAACTTTGGGGATTCGCAAGAAGTCCGCAACGATGCCGCCCATCAAGGAAGCAACTAGCAAAATGCCCAGTGATACCGCCGCATGAGTTTCAGTAAATAACGGTTCGAGCATACGGTGCCAATGTTGGCCTTAGGGAGCGGGACAAAATAAACGTATCGACCTCTGCAAACGCTCGGAGCTGGATGCGACAGGGTCGGGAGTCTTTTCAACCTAAATCGCTTAGCCAATTAGCAACCACATGTTCCTACCAGCGGCAGCTCATCGGTGGCAGGCGCTACTGAAAAGACTCCCAACCCTTTCTTTCTATTTCGCGCTAGCCATGGCGTCCAACTGCACTACCGCTCTTCCCTGCTCTTTTTCCAAGAATTCGCGACCATATTTAACATTTACGTGATCCCAAGGCAACTTGGCCATCATCTCGTACGGTTCATGCAATTGTTTTTCGATATCGATATGGCAGTCGTCGAGCGCCTGCCACCACCGCTGAGGATCGAGCATTTCGGTCCAGCCATCCATTCGCGCGCCACGTCGCCACGCGAGTTCGATAGCATCGCAAGTTCTGCGATCACCACGACTGAGTACACCTTCGAGCGTAAGCTGGTTTCAACACTGTGGCACTTGATGTTGATCGCGCGGATATTGCGCTTTTGCCATAAGTACTTATGCCCAGTTAAAATACTCTCGTCGCTGCATGCCGTTCCACTGATAGGGCGTATGGGCTTTGGGAACAAAATTGGAAACGCTCGCCGTCACTTTCGGAAACCGTCCCTTGACCTCCTTGCCAATGCGGGCAATCGTCTCGCCATATCGACGATACTGTCAAGATCGACGGGTCGTTCGCCCGGCAGTCCACACATGAAATAGAGTTTGACAGAATCGTAATTGTTCTTGAACGCGACCCGACAACCTTCGAATAGATCATCATTTTTGATCTTCTTGCGGATTTGCCGCGCATATCATCACGTGCAACCTCGGGTGCCAACGTCAGTCCCGCGCCGACCGTTACCGACCAAGTCTGCTATCGTCCGCAGTTGTTCGTTGACGCGCAAACTGGGAACCGAGATATTGACTCCCAGTGGATTAAATGTCTCTTTCAATCGCAGCACTAACTCTTCAAAATGCGGGTAATCACTGCTCGACAGCGATAGAATGCTAATCTCGTTGAAGCCCGTGTTCTTGTAGCTTTCCATGGCCGCATGGATGATCGTATCCACAGAACGGATGGCAGCGGACGCTTGATCACGGTACTTTGACAGAAACGACATTGCCACGGACAGCCACGCATGATCTCAATCGCCATGCGATCGTGTACACATTCGACGTAGGGGACAACGGTGCCGTTGGCACGGGAATACTCTAGGTCGCGGATCACGCAGGGCTCAATGGACTCGGGGATATCGCTGCGTGTCCGAGTCAGCGAGGCGATTCGTCCATCGTGATACTCGGGCACATAGAGCTGCGGCACATAGGCGTATGGCAGACGCTTTGCTAGTTCAGCAGCGCTTCGCTGCGTTGCTTCACGCCCCCTTCGCCACCCAGCCAGCCACCGTTCTCACGCGCTCTACGCAATCGCAGCCACATATCGCAGATTTCCGGCAGGGAGGGCTCACCGTCCCCGTTACGAAACAATCCACGAACTCAGCCATCGTTTCGGGATTCCCAGTGCACGGTCCGCCCGCCAAAATCAAAGGATCCGCTAACGTACGTTGATTGGCTCGCAGAGGAATCCCGCCCAAGTCGAGCATGGTCAGGACATTTGGAGAGGATATTTCATATTGCAGTGAAAAGCCAATGACATCGAACTGGCTCAGCGGCGTAAAGGTTTCTAGCGAGTAGAGTGGCAGGCCATAATTGCGCAGTTGCTCCTCCATATCGGGCCAAGGCGTGAAACATCGTTCAGCGGCCCAGTCGCTGCGGCGATTCATAAGCGAGTACAGCACCTGCAGACCGTGGTGACTCATGCCAATGGTGTAGGCATCGGGGAAACACAAACAGAGCTTGCCGGCTACTTCGCGATGGTCCTTCACCACGATGTTCCGCTCCCCTCCAACGTACTGCCCTGGCATGCGCACTTTGGATAGTACGCGACGGACTAGTTGCTCTTTGAGTTCAGTATTGATCATCAGTTTGGGCTTCGTTGGAGTTTGCGGCTAAATATAGGGTAGCCGTTCACTAAGTTATCTGCCGCGTTTCTTTACTTCGACAAAAGCCATGCGAAGTTGATAGAGTGTATCCGTCAAATAGGCTGACTCTTCGTCCGTCAAATTGCCTTTGGTTTTCTCTTCGAGCACGCCCAGCAGATCGATAAAGTGCTTGGCAAACTGAAAATTGGCTGGCAAGGGCTGGCCATCATCGCCGGGCATCAAGCCCATGGCAGCCATGGCCTGTGTTCCAAGACTAGTAACAAGGATCATGATCGATGCCGGCGGCAAAGGCTGATCCTCCGCAACTGGCTTATCGGGCGAAGCCGCATCCGCAGCGGGCTTATCGGGGGAAGTCACCTCCGCAGCTGGGGAATCGGCACTAACGCCTGAATCCGTCGATGCGTCCTGCTTTTCCTCTTGCTTTTTGGCAAGCTCCTCTTTCTCGCGCTGAACCTGCGTTTTCCAGTCTTCGTCGATAATCAGCTTGGGTTCTTCGTTTTGCTCAGACATGTTTTGCTCAGACATAATGCACCTCGATGTAGGAACCTAAGGATCGAGCGGTATTTATGGTCGCCTTTCGCTCCGCGAAAGTTCTTGATGGACTTCGCGGGGCGAAAGGGTGTATCTGATGGACTTTCGCGGAGCGAAAGGCGACACTTATTCTCCGCCCCATCCTAAGTCGTTGAAGATTCGACGGACGAACTAGCGGCTGTTTTTTTGACGCCGAGCGCGACGTTCAATGGTAGCCTCCACAAATCCATTGAATAATGGATGCGACTTCGTCGGTTTCGATTTGAATTCTGGGTGAAATTGAACCGCCAAGAACCAGGGATGATCGGGAATCTCTACACTTCCACTTTGCCGCCATCCGGGCTAGTTCCAGAAAATTCCATTCCGTTAGCTTCGAATTGTTGCCGATAGGTGTTGTTGAATTCGTAGCGATGGCGGTGGCGTTCGCTGATTTCTGCAGACCGTATACGCCGCGCATCGGGACTCGGGTCGGCGAGCCGAGCTGGCTGGAGCCGCCGAGCCGCATCGTGCCACCCATGTGCGTAATCTCCCGCTGCTCATTTAACAAACATATCACTGGTGCGGCGTTCTTATCGAACTCAGTCGACGCAGACGCTTGGTACGATCACATTGCGTCCGTATTCAATTAAGCGCATTGCATGCCAAGGCAAATACCGAAGAAAGGAATACCCTTTCACGCGCGTAGCGAATTGAACCTTTGCCTTCGATGCCACGTCTGCCGAACCCACCCGGCACCAAAATCCCATCATAACCAGACAACAGGCACTCGGGACCTTCGTTCTCGATGTCAGCACTCTGAATACGGCCGATACGAATCTGAGCATGATGGTGGATGCCAGCATGATCCAACGACTCGTAAATCGACTTGTAGGCGTCTTTGTGTTCGGCGTACTTGCCAACCACGGCAATACTGATCTCATGTTTTGATGTGCAAGCGATGTAAAACTTCGTTGATCGGATCTAGATTTAGCGTCTGGTGCTGAGAGACCGAGACGATTGACAATTAGTTTCATCCAAGCCGTTCGAGACGAGACTCAACGGAACTTCATAAATCGAAAAATCCTTATCGCGTTCTTCGATGACGGCCTGTGGCTTCAGATTGCAAAACAGAGCAATCTTTTCGCGTTCATCGCGTGAAATGGCCGTTCACAGCGGCAAATCAAAATGTCAGGCTGAATACCGATTTGCCTCAGTTGCCCGACGGAATGCTGCGTGGGTTTGTCTTTGTGCTCGCCTGCCGCCTTCAGATAGGGCACCAGAGTCATGAATAAACAGACAGTTTTCGTGTCCGGCGATGAGCGGATACTGCCGAATTGCTTCGAGAAACGGCAAGCTTTCAATATCCCCGACGGTGCCACCGATTTCAGTGATGACACGACGTCCTGCTCACCTACCTTGCGAATCACGCTCTTGATTTCGTCGGTTATATGCGGGATGACTTGTACGGTCTTGCCCAGAAACTGGCCTTTGCGTTCCTTTTCGATTACGGACAGATAGATTTGGCCGGTCGTGTAGTTGGAGTCGCGTGTTAGTGGGCCATCAGTAAAACGTTCGTAGTGGCCCAAATCCAAATCGGTTTCACTGCCGTCGTCCAGCACGTACACTTCGCCATGCTGATACGGGCTCATCGTGCCAGGGTCGACATTGATATATGGATCGAGTTTTTGCATGCGCACCCGCAATCCACGGGCTTCGAGCAACATGCCAATCGACGCGCTGGTCAGGCCCTTGCCAATCGAGCTGACGACGCCACCGGTAACGAAAATATGTTTAGTCATAGTTTCCTGCATCTTGTTGAGCGTTTAGGCGCAGCCCCCCATTCGATGATTGATGTGCAATTTCGCTGAACGTCTGATTTCAAAGCAAAGACGGGATTCAAAGTAAAAACAAGCACCACTGGCTGCTTGCGCGTCAAACGCCCTCCTCGCTCACACCGCAGACTACGATCACGCGTAGAATCAAAATCCGGTCGCGCATTTCAATCTTATCCGCCCCACGGAAAGTCGCAAAGGGAATGCCAAAACTTGGGCACCTCGAAAGACTGAAACGACATGTCAGAAAACGCAGAATGACCAGTCTTCCGCCACTAGGACTCGACGGAGTAGCGTTTCAGGTACTTTTTGAGTTTATGCTTTTTGGCGGTATTTTCGCTGGTCATATAACGTACTTTGCCGAAAATCTCACGTTCTGGCCCCCAAGCGCGATCATAGCGCCCCAAAACCCAGAAAATACCACTATAGGAATTTGGGTCGCGTCCATCCAAACCGTACTTGTTGTTCAATTCCAGCATGATCGCCAGAGCTTCGCGCGGGGAGCGACTCCAATGCAATATCTTCTTGCCCCACAGCATTCTCATATAGTTGTGGATCCGTCCCTCACACACCAATTGACGCTGGGCCGCATTCCAGATTTCGTCATGCGTTTGAGCGTTTTCGAATTCATCCAGCGAATACAGTTGCGGTCGCTCGTCTTGCGCGTGTTCTTGTAGAGTCTCCAGCGCCCACTCTGGCAGCGATTCAAATCGGTCGAAATTGCTTTGCCGCCAACACATATTGAAGCCGATCTCGCGCCATGTACAAAGCTGGTCAAGGAACGCTTCTGCATTCTCGCCAACTCCCCAAAATCCATTAACCTTGCCGTTCGGCTTGAGGAGTTTGCCAGGATGCCATTTTTCGGCTTGCATCACACGATCGAAAACGTCGTGTGCGCTTATGTGGCCAAAGTGCAGATGAGGCGAGAGTTCACTCGAGCCGAATTCATCGGGTTCATTACGGTCGTGGTCGTAACTGCCTAGCCGCCTTGTAATGAAATGTGCCAACAATTTCTCTGCCGCTCGACAGCCACCTTCCACGGCCCCCGCGCCAACCCCGTGATCGATTGGAATCGCGGACAAACCGCCAGGCGACAACAGGGCACCCAAATCCGCTGCTGGCCAAGCCTGGGTAATGTCATTGGGCAACCGCTTGCAGACGGGCATACTGCGCGTCGAACGTCCATCGAGCGGATTTGGCTCTGGCGTGTATTCCAGATGTTGGGGTAACGTCTTTTGCATAAAACGCCGGTATGAATGCGCGACAGTAAACGTCCGCTCTTCGGCCGCCAGCGGCATTAGGCAGTTCGACTCCACGGCTTCCAGACGTGCAGGCAGCGAGCGGGAAACCACCCGGATCATCTGCGGATGAAAGAAACACGGATAATCATCCGTGACGACCAAGCAAGCCTCTTCGGCCAAACGTCGCACGAGACCTGCGCCCGCGCCCGGCTGTGGCTCAACGTAAGGATAGTACAACACGTCCAACGACCGACAAGCTGCTGCATTGTCGCGCATGCCCTCGATTACAAAACGGTGGAAGCGGTCGCTGGCCCACTGGTAACGCACGCGCAGTGCCTCCAGAATCACCAGCGGGCGATCCAACTGCTTGGCTACATCCCGCGCATATTGCAGAGCGAAATTGTATTGCACCCGCCGAAAGGCAGTCATCCAATACAAGACCCACTGTCCGTCCAATTGCAACTGACGCTCATTGGTCGCTCGAATGCGCAGTTGCGGAACCGTCGTCTCAATCTCCATCGATGTCACACTTTCCGGCCGAATACCAGCAACACCGCCAACATCGCTAGTAGACCGACGGGCAGCAGAATCCAACTGCTTACCCCGAATCCAACCGGCAGCGTTCCGCACAAAATCGAAATGCTACCCACCGTGAGCGCATAAGGCATTTGCGTGCGTACGTGAGCAATGTGATCGCAGTCGCTACTGCGCGACGAGAGAATAGTTGTATCGGAGATGGGCGAACAATGATCTCCAAAAATGGCACCTGCCAATACACTGGCAATTGTGGCAATGACCACGGGATGGTGGGGATCAACCGGTACGGCTCCACCGGCTGAAACCAACTGAATCACCATCGGAATTGAAATTGGCATGACAATCGCCATCGTGCCCCAACTGGTCCCCGTCGCGAAAGCGATGAAGCCGGCAAACACAAAGATGATCGTGGGCATCAAACCAGGATGAAGTTCGAGTCTTCCAATTTGCGAAGCCAAGAAGGCGCCGGTCTGCATATGCTCCTTGCCTGTTAACTCGCTGAGCGTCCAAGCCAACCAGAGGATGACCAAGGCCGGTAAAACATGCAGGAAACCCTGTAGCAAGCTCGTGCGAATCGAAACGGCGCTTAGCTCGCCTTGCCTCCAAACGAGTCCAAGAATGACGACCAATCCTGCCAAGGCACCGTACAGCAACGCGAGATAACTGTTGCCCTGGCCGATGATCTGCCCGGCAGCTTGCCAACCAGATTCCGCAAGCTGCTCGTCGGCATTCGCCGCCATGCCGGTTCGGTATAGCAGCCAGACCGCCACGAGAACCGTTATGCAGATAGGCAAAATAGCGTTGAAAGGGTGGACAACGGTCAGACCATGCAGGTCCGTTGCTTCCTCATTCGCTACTTGGTGGCTGGACGAGCTCGGAGCCGCCTCGGCATCGGCCGCACTGCGTTCGGCAGCCAACATCGACCCAAAGTCGCGACAGAGCCAACCACAGAGCAGAACGAACGCAAGCATATACAGAATATAAAAGCGACCTGGAATGGTTTCGATGAAAATGCCAAACGTGTCCGATCCCACGTCGATGCCTGCGCTCTTGAACCCCTCTTCCATGGTGCTGATCTCAGTGGCTACCCAAGTACTGACCAGCGCTAATCCTGAGACGGGTGCCGCCGTACTATCGACGAGGAAAGCGAGCTTTTCGCGACTGATCCTCAGGCGATCGGCCAGCGGTCGCATGGTCGAACCCAGCAGGAGCGTATTGGCATAGTCGTCGATGAAGATGACCAACCCCAACAGCCACGTCAACACTTGTCCGCCCCGCCGCGTACGTGCCAACGGTGCCATGTAATGCACGATCCCCGCCATACCGCCGGAGCGATGGATCAACGCGACTTGCATCCCCAAAATCGAAGTAAAGGCGAACACGCGCAAGTGGTCTTCATTCGCCAAGGATGCCCACAGATGCGTTTCGGTCACATGGATCGTTAGCCGCCAGCCTCCATCAACGATATAGCGCCACCAAGTAAATGAATCTCCCCAAGCTTGCTGCTGAGCTTCAGGCGATGGCAAGAGCAGCGTCGTAGCAACCAGCACCCCGATGAACAACGATAACACAACCCGCCGCGTGATGATGGCCAGCGCGATCGTCAACAACGGCGGCAGCACACAGATCCAACCGATCGCATTCCATGGGCTTAGGTGCTCATCGATCATACATGTTTGCTTCGGTATCTGGAGAGTCTGGATTCGGGAGGCAGCCGCCTACGGCTTGCCGTTCAACGATTTTTGTTGGAAGACGCAGTCGCCTGCGGCTTGCCGTTAAACGACTTTGCTTGGAGGCATTTTTGCTAAACGATTGAGAACTTCGATTCCACGTTCGAGCACTGCGTCCGGCGCTGCGTAGGACAATCGGAAATGCGTGTCCTGACGGCTGAAAATCCCGCCTGGAATCATCAACAACTCTTCTTCGATGGCCCGCGTGACAAATTCCGTGCCTGTTCCCCAAGGCGCTTTGGGAAATAAGTAAAACGCACCGCCGGGCGTAGTAAACTCGAAATTGTCGCGCAGTCCACCTACGACTAGATCGCGTTTTCGCCTGTAGTCGGCGCGGTAGCTGGCCATGTCGACATCCAGCGCAGCCAAACCAGCCCATTGCGCTGGCTGCGGCGCGCACACAAACGAAAACTGTTGCAGCTTGATCATGGTTTGAATGAAGTCGGACGGGCCATGCACCCAGCCGACTCGCCAGCCGGTCATAGCATGACTCTTGGAAAAACCGTCAATAACGATGCAATGCGGATTGTGGTCCGCTGGCGTGAGCAGCTCGCCGTCAAATGCAAATTCGCTGTAAATCTCGTCCGATAGCAGCGCTATATTGCGATCCGCGGCCAGCTTCGCCAACCCGACGACTTCCTCCTTAGTTGCGGTGACACCCGTCGGATTGCTGGGTGAATTGAAGAGTATCAATTTGGTGCGCGGTGTGATCGCCGCTTCGACTTTGGCCAAATCAATGCGAAAATCAGGATAGGTGTCAATGTACACCGACGTGCCGCCAGCTAGCTTGACCAGCGGCGGGTACATCACAAAGTACGGATCGAAAATGATAACTTCATCACCTGGATCAACAATGCTCAACATGGTCAGTGCCAAGCCGCCACTAGTGCCAGAGCTAACAAAGACATCGCGATCCGCGTGGCCAAAGCGCTCGTCAACTCGCTGCTTGAGAGCGGCCCGCAGCGGTGCGATGCCTTGCGATGGAGAATAAGCGTTTTTGCCTTGCTCAATCGCTGCAATGCACGCCGCTTTTACCGCATCGGGAACGTCAAAATCGGGCTGCCCGATACTCAAATTGATGGGATTCTTGAGTTTAGCGGCCAAATCAAAGACTTTGCGAATCCCGCTGCTGTCAAATGATTTCGAACGGGCGGAGAGCCAATTCGCAGGTGTTGAAGCTGACATAGATTTTGAACGTTTGAGTAAATGAGGACGTCAATTCGGTATTCGGTATTCAGTAGGACACTATAACTTGCAATGTTGCTGGCGTCCGCACCCCCACCCACAGCTTCCGGCAAGCTAGAATCGGGTCTTATTGTAGAGCTGGGCGGCAGCTTGACGCACCGCACCGAAAACTGGATTGGGAACAAGGCAAACGCTGGTAGGCGGACATGCCCGTTGATGCAGGCATGCCAAAATGCGGTCCACATAGTCGGGCTGTTGACAGAGCACACCGCCCGCCAGAGCTAAGAGATAGCCTGAGTCGACAGTTGGGTTCTTGGCCATCTGCTCCGCGACCGTTGCAACCAACCGAGCCAGGGACTCGGCGCCGTGCTCGATGGTCTGCGCAACTGCTGGGCAGTCATTGGCCAGCTCGAACGCTAACGGACTGAGCGCCGCAATTTGCTGACGCGGCGAGGATGCAGCATAGGCCCATTCGACCAAATCTGAGGGGCTAGAACAATTCGCTGCACGTAGCACGGCGGTCAGTACGGGCGCGTCATGGCGGCACTCATCGGCGGCTTGAACCGCCTGTTGCAGCAGTTGCTGGCCGAGCCAAAAGCCGCTGCCTAAATCGTCGATCATATACCCCCACCCACCACTACGCGCGGTCCGCCCATCTGCCGCTTGGCCCCAGGCTATCGAGCCAGTGCCGCAGACCAGCGCGATTCTGCCCATCAGGTTCGCAGCTGCGGTTTCCGTTTGCGCCGGCCATTCGGCCCCTGCCAAAATCGCTTCGCTGTCGCCAATGACACGGCAGAGTCTCGCTAGGTTGCATGACTGCGCCCACTGCATCACGCGCTGCTGCTCTTCAACGCGGCCTGCACCAGCTAAACACAGGCAGGCTGATCCAACACGCGAACGCGGCATCCCGGCGTCGGCAAACGCGGCAGCGACAGCACGATCAACGCTAGAAAATGCGCTCTCGTAGCCAACACTTCGCAGATTGCCGCTGCCAGCCTGGCCACGCCCAAGAATTATCAATTCATCCTCCGCTACGCTCCCCAACCAAGCGACGGTCTTGCTACCTCCACCGTCTACTCCAAGGACCAGCGCTGCATCACTACATTCAGCGGGCTGCGCGGAAGCTGCCTGCCGCCCCGATTGCAAGACGATTGCGTTGCGCAATTGCCCGCCAGCAACCTGCAACTGCTGGCGGGCAGCAACTGCGTCAACTTGGTTCACCGCCGCCACGATTGCTGTTTTTACTTCGCCCGCGCACATCGCTAGGTATCGCTGTGCTGCGTCGCTGGATAGACCTGCAATCTCAGACACGATCCTGACGCTACGTGCCTTGAGCTTCATATTGGAAGCCCGTAGGTCGACCATCAGATTGCCGTAGGTCTTGCCAATTAAAATCATGGCACCGGTGGTCAACATATTTAGCACAAGCTTGGTGGCCGTGCCCGCTTTCATCCGCGTTGATCCACTAACCACTTCCGGCCCAACCACCGGTGCGATTACCAAGTCACACTCGGAATGCATTTCAGATTGTTCATTGCAGGTCAAGCCAACGGTGGTAGCCCCGATGGATCGCGCGTATCGCAAACCGCCCAAGACATAGGGTGTCCGTCCGCTTGAAGCGATACCGACCAAAATGTCTGCGGCGGAGAAATGATGTTGCTGTAAATCGACACCCGCTTGCTCAAGATCATCTTCCGCGCCCTCGACAGCTCGCCGCAGCGCCCCATCGCCACCCGCGATAATCCCAACCACCATCTCGGGCGGAGTATTGAAGGTGGGCGGACACTCTGACGCATCCAAGACGCCAAGTCTGCCGCTGGTCCCCGCGCCCAAATAGAACAGCCGACCCCCGGAACGAAAGCAGTCAGCGATGCGCTGTATTGCCCAGGCAATATTGGCCGACTGCTGCGCTACAGCCGGTGCGATTCCGGCATCTTCCGAGTTGATCAGCTCCACCAATTCGATTGCCGATAAAGTGTCGATTTCCATCGAACGGTGGTTGCGTTGTTCCGTCGTCAAATTGTGCAACACTTACTTCGCGCTCCAGCCCGAATATAAACGAACGACGCTTACCACAACTCCGATGACTTGCTCTGGCGGAACTGAGGTTGGAACTACAGACGATGAGTCACCGCCGACGGGAGGCGTCCAAACTCGTAAGCGCATCTCATCCTCTCCCACCCGAATCACCGCCAATTGTCCAGGCACTGCGGTGGGTTGCTTTTGGATCAGCAGGTAATCGCCAGCGCGAATCTGAGCTGACAAAAACGAATCATCACCGACTACCAGCAGATATCGTTCGGCAGCAACGAGACTGCCCAGTTCCAGGGGCAGTGGCATATCGCTCTGCGGCATGCACAGTCCACCTACGACTCGGCCTCCGATTGGCAGACTGCCACCCATCAATCCCGAAATTGGCTCAGTCAGCTCAATGGCTCGACTCTTATTCGCGGTACGGGTTAACATGCCCTTGCGCTCCAAAGCGCGAAGATGGCACATCACCCCGTTGGGCGACTTGATGTTCATATGCTCGCCAATTTCGCGCACCGTGGGACCATATCCACGAGCGACAATCTTCTCGCGGATAAAGTTGTATACTGCTTGCTGTTGGTGGGTGAGCGGACGAGTCATAAATCCAATAATGTCGATTTAGCGGAAGGCTGCTGTAGATGTGTGCGCAAGTATACTTGTGGCATCATGTTCAGTATACTCGGGCCGTCAATGTCGATGGCGGAGTGCGAGAATTACGGTAAGACAGAGTAATTGCGACCTATGAAACTTAGCGTTAGAAAAATCACGCCAGAGGACAATGCGGATGTCGCCGAGATAATTCGCAAGGTCATGACTGAGTTCGGTGCAGTTGGGGCTGGATTCTCCATTGAGGACCCAGAAGTAGACGCTATGTTCGAAGCTTACGCGCAACCGCGCAGCGTGTTTTATGTCGTTACCGGCGAAAGCCGCGTGCTTGGCTGCGGAGGACTGGCTCCCTTGGTCGGCGGCGACGAATTAACATGTGAATTGAAGAAAATGTATTTCTTACCGGAGGCCCGGGGGCGTGGCGCGGGGCGCGTGTTGGTTGAATTGTTGATCAACGATGCCATTCGCGCTCAGTTTGCGTTCATGTACGTTGAGACTCTCGAGCGTATGACTGCCGCGAATCGACTCTACCAAAGCCTGGGGTTTGAGCCACTCGACCAACCGATGGGGGCTACCGGACATTGTGGCTGCGACCTATTTTATCTGCTAGAACTGGAAGAGAACGATCAAGAAGTCGTAATCGGCTAAGTTAGAACAGATCGAGTTCGCTTACAAGACTTTCGTTCTATCTCTATTTCCAGACCGGTCGGGCCCTTTGGAAGTGATTCCGATTCAATAGACCTTTTGGACTGCAGAGCGGGTTAGCTCCCTGCAGCAGCAAAACCTGAATGAGAATTAATAAAGTCAAACAGAAGCTCAAGAATGGGCGACCGACCATTGGCACATGGCTCACACTGGGCAACCTGCATGCGGCACGCTTCCTAGCGCGGGCGGGCTATGAATGGCTGACCTTGGACGTGGAACATGCGCCGTACGATTGGCGCGAGATCGCCAGCGTCGTGGCAGCCATCGCGGATGCCGGCTGCGTACCTTTGATTCGAGTGCCCGACGGATCCCACAGTTGGATCAAACGCGCTCTGGACGCGGGAGCCTACGGCATTGTGGTGCCCATGGTAGAAACGGTCGAGCAAGCCAGAGCGGCGATCGCGGCTGCCAAGTATCCTCCGCTTGGAAATCGGAGTTCTGGCGGTGGCATGCACAACTTGAACTTTGATTGTTCGGCTGAGGAATACTACCTAAATGCCAACGACCAAATTCTGGTCGTGCTGCAAACAGAAAGTCCGCTGGGCGTTGAAAACGCAGAAGAGATTTACGCGTTGCCTGGCTGCGACGCGATTTTTGTGGGACCGAACGATTTGCGATTTCAAATGCGCGATCCCGATGGCACTTTTCCAACCCCGACGGCTCATGAAGCGATGATTCAACGCGTCATTGCCATTGGTCGCGGAATAGGCTGCCCGACGGGCATGCACGTCATGGATGTTGCACAAGCCGATCTACGCGTCAACGAAGGCATGCAATTTGTTGCCGTCTCCAGCGACATGGGCATGCTCTCTACCCAAGCCATGGCAGTTGCCGAACAACTGGGGCTAAATACTCGCCCAGACCTCGCACGGTACTAAGCTTGGACGACACGTGTGCCCGCGATGAAGTCGTGAATGCAGCGGCGCGATTCGCCAAATATGAACAGGATATCGATGATATTGAAGAACGGGATCAAACCAAGTAGTACGCGCACCCAATCTCTCAGTATCACGCCTTGCACAAACCCAGGTGGATTGCCGCGATCATTCACAATGCGAATGAATAGCAACATCTTGCCCATGGATTGACCTCTTGTGGCGATCAAATTCCACTGAACCATACAGAACACGGCGATTGGAAATCCCATGATACACAGGGCTTCAATTGCACCAGCCACATCCCCAGGCGATAACTCTTTGGCGATCAAGCCAGTGGCCTGGGCCAATGCCAGCGACAAGAAGCTGACGATGAAGGCCAACATGATGGCGATCCCGTCAACAAAGTTCGCGGCCAGTCGCGATAACAACGAAGCTAACTCAACTCCGGGGAAATCCCGTTGGGAACTTGGCACATAGCTTTCACTTTTGACTAACTTCCGTAACTCGGCGTCTGTCATTTCTTCATAGGGCTTTTCCACTTGGGCGTAGCTCGGACGCGACGCCTGCTCGCGCATGACCTGTTCCGCACGTGCGATTCTCTCGGGAGTTGCCTCAGGCACCAATTGTTCAGCCTTGCAACTCGCACAAGCGACGCTCTCACCACACAAGCGAGTCGAAACACAGTTCGAATGCCAACACCTGTTGCAGCGGAATTCCAGTAGTTGATCGAGTGAAGCTGTTGCGGACATCTCAGGCTCGCGCGAAATAGAACCGAAAAAAGGTATTGGAAAAAGCTGTGAACTCCCAAGCCCGGGGCTTGGCCTGAAAATAAGTCTGGGCCACTCCGGCTCGAGGGGGCAGACCCGTTTTCCAATAAAGCCTAGATTTCAGTTCTCCGCCAAGTGTTGTAGCGTGCAAATGCCGTCCCCGTTTTTTAACTGGACGGTATTGAATACACGGCTATTGACGGTTATGAGAGTCGCGCGAAGCCGCTGACCGTTTGCCTCAGGCGCTAGCCGTGGGCGCTTGTGGCGCTAGCCGTGGCTTTTAGGACCGTTCGACAAGAGCCCACGGCTAGCGCCTGAGATTCACGAAGCCCGCAAGACGTCTGGAAACCTGCGGACGGCACACGGAGTGTGCCTGCTACTTTGAGCCTATTTGATACCGCTCCGAGGGCGGCCGGTGATTGCACCCTTGAGATCGATCAAGGTACTTGGATCGCGAGCAACTTTATCACTGAACACGCGAGCGTCTTCCACAATGGGCTGCAGGCGGCGCGTCAGCAGTTCGACATTTTGAAGCGTGTTGATAAACGTGTAATACAGCTCATCATCGTCCAGTAGCTTGGCAACCGTTCCGTCGGCATTGTTCACACGCGCAGCGACAAGCCGCAAGTCGCCGAGCAATGCGTCCAGGTTGTTGAGAGCGCTCAGAGCTTCGGTCACGATCTGATCGCCCTTTTTCGCAAACGGCTCGGTCAGCCCGGAGACATTCTTCATCGTCTTTTCCGCTTCGCGCCCCGCCCCTTCGAAGGCCGCTAGCGTGTCTTTCGCCTGCACGACCACACCTTGCGTGTCTTCCACCAACTCAGGCAACTTGGTCGCGACGGTCTGCAGCGCCGAACGCAAGTTCGGATCGTTAAATAGGCTCTCGATCGAATCCAGTGTTTCGTTGAAGTTTCGGATGGTAAATTCCGTTTGTTCTCGCAAGCGCTGGATTTCGCCATCACCACCACCCACAATGCGCCGCACATCCTTGGCCAACAAACCCACTTCGTTGCTCGCCAAGCCGACATCGTTGACAGCTTGTTCAATCGTAGACATGGTTGTCCCCAGTGCCGTTTGGATGCTCATGATTGCATCAAAGGGGTCGGGCGCAACGCGTCCGCCAGCCAGGAAATCACCGTCCTTGATGGGTGTCGAAGCCAACAAACCCTCGTTTTCATCCAACATGCCATTGGCAGGCGATCCTCCAGCTCCATCGAAGCGCGCGATCAAACTCTCTTGAGTTGGCGCAATGAATTCGACAACCGCATCGCCGGTGATGAGTGACCCAACGTCTATCTGGGGCAGTTCGCCAGCGCGAATCTTGTGTTGCAAATCCAGTTCCAAAGTGAGATCAACGCCATCACTCTCCAGCAATTGAATATCCTTCACGCGTCCGATTTGAACACCGTTCTTACGGACCGGCGTATCGGTGGCTACGCCAGGGGCCTGGTCAAAGCGAATCGTTACCTCATAGCGCTGCGCAAAGAAGTTGGGCGCAGCACCGAAGAACATGACGAGAATCACGGCAATCACCAAGGATGCCACGACTAACACGCCGACTCCGAATCTATAACCCTGCTCGTCCATCACACACCTCGCTTCGTGTTACGATTTATCACGCTTCTGGTGATCTTTCTCCGCATAGGTGTCTGCCAGCATGGGCGTCTCTTCAAAACCGTCAAAAGACGATTGACGCAGTTCCATCAATCGCTCTCCAGCTTCACCCTCGACAAATTGCCTCACACGACGGTCTTGGCAATCGTCGAGCCCCTCGGGCGGTCCATCATAGAGAATTTGACTCTCGCCCTTGCGCAAACGGGCAAAAGGATACAGCATCACTACGCGATCGGCCACTTTGCGTGCTGTACGCATGTCGTGCGTCACAACCAAACTAGTGACCCCTGCACTGTGCCGGGTCCGCAACATCAATTCATTGATCACGTCACTCATAATTGGATCCAAGCCGGTAGTGGGCTCGTCATACAACATCAGTTCGGGATCGAGGACCAAGGCGCGGGCCAATCCGACTCGCTTGCGCATCCCGCCCGACAACTGACTCGGTCGTTTGTGCAGCACGGTATCCGGCAAGCCGACTTCTGCGAGTCGATCGATGACGATGCGATTGATTTGTCTACCTTGGGCAATATTATGCTGAATCAGCGGGAAAGCTACGTTTTGTCCAATGGTCATGCTGTCGAATAAGGCGGCATTTTGAAAAACGAAACCGAACTTGCGGCGCAAGCTAGTCATTTCCAAGTCGCTTAGTGAATTGATATCGCGGTCTCCATAGAGAACTTGACCACTGGTGGGCTTGGTCAAGCCGACGATGGATTTCAGCAACATGGTTTTTCCACAGCCACTTTCACCGATCACCGCTACGGTTTGGCCACGCGGAATTTGCAGATCGATATGGCTCAGAATGGTCTGCTTGGCAAATTGCAGCGTCATATCGCGCAGTTCAACCAGCGGCGGAGCAGTCGCTGCCGAGGAAGTTGACATAGGTTTGAACTGTAGATCGACCATTAAAGTAACTTTGCACCGTGGGGCCAAACGCCATATAGACGGCATCGAGCAAAATGTTGAGCATCAAATCGATGCCCAAGATCAACCGACTAAACACGAACGGCCGTAGCTGCTCGCCCCACACCTTCCACTTTTTCCGCCTGACAGTTGAAGCCGCGATAGCAGCTCACCATGGCTATGATACCGCCAAAGAAGATGCTCTTGAAAATCCCCATAAAGAAATCCCAACCGCCAACGAACTGTCGACTGTTGTTTAAATATTGGTAGTGGTCGATGTGCAAGATGACCACACTGAAGAAGTAGCCGCCGACAATCCCCATAAAATCCGCCATGATCGTCAACGCGGGGATCAGTAAAATGCAGGCCAAAAAACGCGGCACAACCAAATAGTGAATTGGATTGGCTCCCATGCTGGTCAGCGCGTCAATTTGCTCGGTAACCCGCATCGTCCCCAGGACGGCTGCCATCGCACTTCCGACGCGACCCGCTAACATCGTCGCTGCCAACACTGGCCCAAGTTCGCGGACGAGGGACATGTTAATAACAGCACCCAGGCGGCTTTCCAGACCCAAATCCTTGAATTGAACATAACTTTGATTAGCTAGCACCATGCCAATAAAAGTGCCCGTCAAGGCGACTACGGGCAGGCTGAGCACGCCAACTTGATAGAAATTCGGTAGGATCGTGCCGCGACGAGGCCAGGCCGAAAACAGCCACATAAGGACTTTGCCACAGAAAATGGCCATGTCCCCCAAGGTAACCATCGCATCCACGACCAACTCGCCCCAGTCGCAAATCCACTCATATACGGCCTCGCGCCAATCAAATCCCAGGTCGACATCGCGAGCGCGAGTTGGCGAAGGAACAGATGACACGTAGACTCTCCAATCAATTCGAACGGTGACGGCGCGCAAATGCACAACCGCTGGTAAGATCTATCGGCTGCGCAAAGTTTGCGGCTGAAGTCCGATTGTTTTGAGTTCTCAGTTTTCGTAACTCCACATCACACGTTTGGCGACTCATGACCAACACGATTCGTTTTGATGTACTAACCCTATTCCCCCAGATCTTCCCAAGTTACCTAGGCGAAAGTTTGCTATCAAAAGCCATCGAGCGCGGGCTGGTCGAAGTTCATACACACGATATCCGTCAGTGGACGCACGACAAACATCACAAGGTCGACGCGCGCCCCTACGGCGGCGGTCCCGGCATGTTGATCCAAGTTCAACCGGTCGTCGACTGTGTCGAAGCGGTCCGCCGGATGACTGACGATCCCGGCGAACTAATTCTGCTCAGCCCTTCAGGTCAAACCTTCGAACAATCATTGGCAGCGCAGTTCTCCCAGGCCCGGCGGCTGGTTCTGTTGTGCGGACGCTATGAAGGCTTTGACCAGCGAGTCATCGATATCTTGCAGCCGCGAGAAATCAGTCTCGGCGACTTTATCCTTAATGGAGGCGAAGTAGCAGCCATGGCGATTGTCGAAGCGGTCATTCGCTTGATCCCTGGTGTACTCGGTGACGAACGCAGCAGCGCAGAGGACTCGTTTTCGGACGAAGCCCTGCTCGAATTTCCGCAGTACACTCGCCCGCGCGAGTATCGCGGGCTGAGCGTTCCTGAGGTTCTGTTGAGTGGTAATCATCAACAGATCGCCGAGTGGCGTGCCCAACAGCGCCTCAAACGCACCGCCGAACGCCGTAGCGACTTGCTATAGCCGCAGGCAACGGCTCTTCGTTTAACGGCAAGCCGCAGGCGACGCTCTTCGTTTAACGACAAGCCGCAGGCGACGGCTCTTCGTTTAACGGCAAGCCGAAGGCGACTGCGTCCCGACGTGTCCGTGTGCGTCATAATGCTACGACGACGTCGCCTGCGGCTTGCCGTTAAACGAGACAGTCTCGGCGGCGAGCGCTCCGCTGCAGCTCGACTTCTAGGTGCCAAGATTTTCGGAGACGTTGGTGCGATAGGCGATGAGAGCGGGAACAAGTCCAGCAATCGTAGCCAGGATGACTAAGCCGGGGATCAGCGTCCATTCGATGGGCGTGATCGTATTGAGAAACCCAATCTGAATTCCAGTACGATCCTCGATCAAGCCGCTGCAGGCCACGCCAACGCCATGCCCAATCAGCCAACCCACCACTCCACCACCGACGGCAATCAGCAGCGACTCGAGCAAGATAACCAAGACCACTGCATCGCGCCGTGCGCCTAGGGCCCGCATCACGGCGATATCGCGTCGACGTTCATTCATCGAGTTATAAATACTGACCAGAATGCTAACTGAACTAACCACGCACACCACGATGGTCAGCGCGAGTAGAACGTCCTGCAGCGGTCGAATGAACGTGTCGATCAACGTACTGACTTCCTTCACCGGAGACACGGCTTGGGTATGCAAACGTTTGTTGATCGGCTTTTCCATGGTGGCGGCGAACATCGGTCGCGAGGCTTTGACCAGCACGGCGGTTAAGTCACGTTTTTCGAGAGGCAAACGAGGCGGCTGTACATTGGCCACTTCCACATCGCTCTTCTCTGCATCGGGATTAGCCAAATCCTCGAAGGCGCGCGAGTGGCCCTCCATCAGATAAAATCCCTCCAAATTGATAAATGCTGCCCGATCATTGGGCGTACCCGTCGGCTCAAGGACGCCTACGATCGTGAACTCCTGCCCGTGCCCTTCGCCATCGGGATCGCCGTGCGTCGTTTTGATTGTATCGCCGACTTTTTTATGCATATGCGCGGCAGTTTGCGACCCAAGCACCGCTTCGAAATACTGGAACTCCTGTGAGTAGTCCTGGATATTACGACCATCAGCGTTGGTATTGTTCTTCCCCAGTCTTGCCGTAGCGCGGTTTCTCAAAGAATTGCGAATCGGTTGCGACCACGCGAAAAGGACCAAAGTAGTCGCCCAGACAAACAGGTATCGCAAACTCCGTAAACGAGCTGAACACCCCCTTGCGCGTCGGATCGGCGATGCGCCCACCGACTTTCTGAATTTCCGCCGCCCGACCATCGCCCCCCGGAATGAACTCCAAGTACTCTTCGTAGGGAATAACTTCGATAGGTTCACTCAAGTAAAAAACGGTGTTTAGCGCCAGTTGGAGCGAGCCACCCTTTGAGCCGACAATCAAGTTGTAGCCGACGTTGCTATTGCGCTCGAACGACTCAGTAACAATCCAACTAATGCTCAGCACCAGCACGACCAAAGCCACCCCCAGAGCCATGCTCAACATCGTCAAGAAGGACGCCAGTCCGCGTTGCTGCATGTTGCGCCAAGCGATATGCAATAGATTCACTGTGCTACTTCGCTTTCTGAGATGGCTTGGTTGATCGACACCAAGTTTACGACTCGGGAAAATTGCTCTGCGACTTGCGTCGAATGGGTAACCATCAGCAGCGAAATGTTTTCGTCCTGGCAGCAGGTACGAATCAAGTCGATGATTTTCTGCTGGTTGTTGGGATCGATATTCGCCGTCGGTTCGTCGGCCAGCAATAGTTTTGGGCGATTGGCCAGAGCACGCGCCACCGCCACACGTTGCTGTTGTCCGACCGACAGCGCACCCGGCTTGTGGTGCATTCGGTCGCCCAATCCAACCTTCTGCAACAAGTCGATCGCACGTGACAGATTGTGTTTACCACTGGCAAACGTCATACCCAGCCGCACGTTTTCCAGGGCGGTGAAACCAGCCAATAGATTGAAGGTCTGAAAGACGTAGCCAAGCTTAGCGGCCCGCACCCGATCGCGTCCGGCTTCGCTCAAACGGGTTATTTCAATGCCATCGATCTTGATCGACCCCGAATCGGGCGTGGTAATCCCGGCGATACAATGCAGCAGTGTTGTTTTTCCGCCACCACTCTCACCGATCAACACCACTTGTTCATCGGGGCCAATTTGAAAATTGGCGATGTCTAATATCGGAAGCGTCGAGCGGTCTGGTAGCTTGAATGACTTCTTGAGATCGGAGACGTCGAGCATATGCGTTTGCTTATCGGGTGGTTAGGCGGCACTGAAATCGCGGGCTTCAAGACTGACGGTTGGGCTACGATCGGCGACGCACGGCACGCTGGATGTCACGCTGGGCATCGGCTTTTTTTAGTTTATCGCGTTTGTCGTGTAGTTTAAGTCCCTTGCATAAGGCCATCTCACACTTGACGATGCCACGCTCGTTAAAGTACATCCGCAGCGGTACCAACGTCAGGCCTCTCTCTTTGGCCTTGTTGATGAGCTTACTCATCTCGCGACGGTGTACCAATAACTGTCGCTCTCGCTTGGGTCTGTGATTCCATAACGTCGCTTGCGGGTACTCGGCGATATCACAGCCGATGAGCCACAACGTCTCGCCGCGGACGCGTCCATACGCTTCATCGAGCTGGCACTTGCCATCGCGTAGACTTTTCACTTCGCTGCCGCGCAAGATAATGCCACATTCAATTGCATCGAGAATAGCGTACTTGTGCCGCGCTTTGCGGTTATCGCTGATCGTTTTGTAGGTGGGCGCAGCGGACGACGCTTTCGCTTTGCTGCCTTTCGCACCAGCGGATTTATTCTTCGCCTTTTGGGGAGGCGGCTTGGTGGGTTGTGCTTGTTTCTTTCCCAAACTGGTTTTCCATCGCTAACTCAAATGGTGATGCCCAGGCTCTACCTGGGAAGTGTGGGGTCGATTCTAGCTTGTGTCCTACGACTTAACTATGGCCGGGGGTTCGCCCACCCGGCAGTTTTCGGCGCAGCGCTAGAAAGCCACTAACTGCCTTGATGGCTAACAGAACATTGAAAATGCACAAAGCGATCAATGTCAGCCGCGTCGCAAGCAGTACGTCCAGCGTTACGGCCAGATACACGAAAAACCGAGGTCGCACGAGCCAAGAATATGGAGCGAACAAAGCGTTGCGGACCATGGCCATGGCGACCACCAACGTATACAGAAACACGTAGATCGTGCCAGCGACTATGTTTACGCCACTTGGCGCACACGTCATCCAGGCAATGCTCACGACGGCAACGACCAGTTGATCTGTGAACGTGTCTGTAAAACTTCCGCGTGGAGAGTCGATCTCCAGTTGGCGGGCCAGCGGACCGTCTAGTCCATCCAACAACACATGGCTCCACAGTAGCATGCACGCAGCCAGCGGTTGCCCGACCAGCACCAATGGCAGAAAGGCGACACCCAGCGCACCGGCCAACAACGTGATCATGTCGGGTGTCACCCGTAACCGAATCAACAGCCGCAGCAGCGGCGCCAACACCACGGCTCGCACATGTTGACCATTCTCCATCCATCGCCGTTCGCCAGCAGAATAGCAATCCGCCTTTGTATCGGTCGGCGCTGCCAACGATGATTCAGCGACTACGGCGGCCTCGTCTGGTCCGTTGACTAAATCACTCACGGCAGCTCCACGCACAGCAGCTGACTCTTCGTCGGACTGGTGTTGCAGCGTACGATCAATCGCTTGCCCGCTACAGCAGGCAGAGCCCGATAGTCACCAGGGGGTAGGCGCCGCGACACCAACGCCGAGAAATGATCGGCGGATGCATCCAAAAGCAAGAGTTCACCGTCAAGCGTTAGGGTTAAAACGCGGGCGCCAACCGCCAGCAAATGCGCCGTCCCGTACTCCGGTTGCTCCCACACGGTTTCCAGCGTCTGCGCGTCGAGACACTTCAAACTGGCAATACCAACGTCTTCGCGACCATCGATGCCGATAATGCGCTGTCTGACCAACACCGGTGTGTTGTATTGACTGAATAGCTCCTCGCCGCGCGACTGCTCGACGAGCTGGCCATTGTCCGTCGAAAGCACGAGCGTGCCAACGCCATAGCTGGCAGTCAAGAAAAACGTTTGGTCGCGAATTGCAATCGGCGTGGCCGCGTTGACCGTTGGGCCGCGGCTACCAAAACGAACCGAGGACATTTCTTCACCGGAAGCAACGTCAATCAAGACCGTCTGCAACCGCGTAACAACCAAGGCACAGGTTCGCCCTGCAGCTTGTACGGCAATTGGCGAGGCGTAGCTGGCGTCGTAATCGGTGGATTTCCACAACGTCTTGCCCGTGTCCTGCGCCACCGACACGATGCCCGCAGACTTGCCACCCAGGCAAACAATAATCGAGTTTTCGATGGCCAGTGGCGTCGAACCCGCACCAAAAAAACCATCGTCGGCGCCGTACTCCTGCCGCAAAGCGCGGTGCCACACCAGTTTGCCATCCTGTAGGCGCACGCACGCCAAGTCACCGGCCGCACCGTAACAGAACGCATGATCTCCACGGACGACCGGTACGCAACGTGGGCCGCCGTCGGGATTGTAAGTACCGCGATAGGTGGCCGGCCAGGCCGCACGCCATTGCTGCTGACCATCGGCCAGCGACGTCGCCTCGAGGATTTCTTGGTCATTCATGCGATGCAACGTCAGAACTAGGTTGCCAGCTACAGCAGACCCTCCAAAGCCGCTTCCGAGTGCGACTTGCCATTCGGGCCGCAGTTGCTGCGGCCAATCGTTACTTGGCCAACCCGGCGCTGCGGCGGTTACTTGTCCGTCGCGATTTGGCCCCAACAACTGCGGCCACGCCGCTTCCTGAGCCGTACCCGATTCGGGCACTTGCAGCATCACCAGGATGGCAACCGCCAGAATCGCCTGCGAGATCCAACCGTGGCCAACTCTCCGATCCTTAACTACGTGGGCTTTGTGGTCCGCTGGCCTTGGCGTAAAAAGGTGCATGCAAACGATTCGTGCGAGATACATCACCGAGGGGCCTCAAGTGGCAAAGTGGGTACGGCTATGGGGAAAAAAGCGTGGCTCACGCATGAGTGGCTGGTGGGTTGTTGGAAGTGTTAGCGAAGCAGCCTTCTTCGGCGCACTGTTTATCCTAGGCATTTTATCACTAACCACCGTGGCAGCGTGGCAGTTGTTTTGGCCAGAGTCCACAATTCTGCCAATTGGCTTCGGTTTTTGGCTGATGGTGATTGCTGCCAGCTCATTCATCGTGATTGGCCTGACCGGCTTCATTCTGCAAGTCTCGCAGACGCTCGCCTCGCCAGAACTGCGCTCAACGATCGTCGACAAGGCAAAACGCGACCACAAACGACGGTCGGCGGGAGTGGCCGAATCAACCAACCAAACCTACCTACCGCACCTCGATGACTTGACCGATAGCCCCGGCACGCGGCTCACTTATCGCCTCGCACAGCAAAGTGGCGAGCGTACACCCATGATCATGTGTACTCTGTTTACGACCGCCTGGAATTCAATGCTAGCCATGCTAGCTGTCATTTCCCTGCTGAATCACTTGAGCGGCAACCCCGATTGGTTCCTGACTGTCCTGCTCGTTCCGTTTGGGGTGGTCAGCTATTTCGCCACTCGCTGGTTCTTCCGCCTGTTTCGCCGACATGCGGGAATTGGGCCAACTGCCGTAGAAATCAGCGACTTGCCGCTCTTGCCTGGCAATACGTATCAGCTATATCTTTGTCAGTACGGCAGAGCGAATTTCAAACATCTATCCATCCGGATGATAGGATATGAGGAGTCGACTTATCATCAAGGGACGGACGTGAGGACCGAGCGGGTCGAGATGTCCCGAATTGACGCTCGCTGCCTCGGAGAATCCGCAGAATTTGCCAGGGATTTAAAGGCGGAAGCGGATCAACCGTTGGAATTGGACTGCCAAATATCGCTCCCGATTGATATGATGCACTCGTTCCAAGGCCAACATCATGCTGTGGGTTGGAAGAGGGTGGTCGCAGGAGACGCTGTCAAGTGGCCCACGTTTTGCCGAAGTTTTCCAGTCGTCGTGTATCCGCGCGACGTTCGATAACGCGCCGCACCGAGCCCGCGTTGGGACTTCGTTTGTTAACGTTGCAGCAAGCGCTTGAGCCGGGTGAGAATCTTGAGTTCGAATACGCGATCCAGCGGATTAGTGCGCAGTTGATCGAGCGGCTCGAAGTCTCCGTGGCGTGGTACACCGAAGGCAAAGGCAGCGAAGACATCGGGGTTCATTTTTTCCAGAGCGTACCGCGGAGCGAGCTGAGCAAAACCCCCTTGTCCGATCCACACCGCATCGAAACACTGCTACCGGCCAATCCACTGAGCTACGACGGTCGCCTCTTTAAAATTCGTTGGTGCGTCCGCTTGCGGTTGTTCCTGTGTGATGGTCGCGAAATTACTGCCGAACAGCCTTTCTACCTCGGCCATCTTACATCCGAAGTGTGAGCCATCTTCGTTTAACGACTAGTGGCAGGCGACAGCGCATCTTTCTTCGTTTAACGACTAGCCGCAGGCGACTGCGCACCTGACACAACTTTAGTTGGACTGCGGAAAAAAAGGCCTGAAGGGCTAGCACACGGGCGATTGGCAACGTCACGCCGACGCCTGCGGATACCTACCGGGAAACCCGGCAGGTATCCTACGGCTAGTCGTTAAACGAAGACATCACTCACAAGACGAATAGATCAGTTGATTCGTCTCGCTTGTTCGGCGGCGTTGCCGACGTATGTGGCGGGTGTCAATGCTCGGAGTGCTGCCTTGGCTTCACTCGGTATGTCTAGGGCATCTATAAAAGCTTGCAACTTTTCGCGAGTAATCCCGTGGCCGCGCGTCAACTCTTTTAATTTCTCATACGGCTGCTCGATGTTGTAGCGACGCATGACCGTTTGCACCGGTTCAGCAAGTACTTCCCAAGCGTGCTCCAAGTCTTCGGCTAATCGCTCTCGGTTCAATTCCAGCTTGCCCAACCCCTTGAGCAACGATTCATAAGCGATCTGACTGTAACCAAACCCGACTCCCATGTTGCGCAGCACGGTCGAATCGGTTAGGTCGCGTTGCCAGCGGGAAATGGGCAGCTTCTGAGCCATGTGCGTCAACACGGCGTTGGCCAAACCCAAATTGCCTTCTGCGTTTTCAAAGTCGATGGGATTCACTTTGTGCGGCATGGTTGATGATCCCACTTCGCCGGCCACCGTCTTCTGCTTGAAGTAGCCTAACGAAATGTACCCCCACACATCGCGGCTAAAATCGATCAAGATCGTGTTGGCTCGTGCCATCGCGTCAAACAACTCCGCCACATAGTCGTGGGGTTCGATCTGAGTCGTATACGGATTCCACGCCAGCCCCAGCGACTCGACAAACTCGCGCGCATGCTGTTCCCAGTCAACGTGTGGATAGGCGGACAGGTGGGCGTTGTAATTGCCCACCGCACCGTTAGCCTTGCCCAATAACTCCACTGCCTCAATCTGCTGGATTTGTCGTTGTAGTCGGTGAGCGACATTGGCCAGCTCTTTGCCCACCGTCGTGGGTGAAGCTGTTTGGCCGTGCGTGCGTGACATCATCGAAACGTCGGCAAATTCGACAGCCAGTTTGGCGAGGCCCGCGCGAATTCTCTCAAGCTGTGGCAGGAGCACCTGTTGGCGGCCAGCGGCCAGCATCAGGGCGTGCGACGTGTTGTTGATGTCTTCCGACGTGCAAGCAAAATGCACAAACTCACTGATTTGCTGCAGTTCGGCGCTTTCTTCGAACTGCTCTTTGATAAAGTATTCTACCGCTTTGACGTCGTGATTAGTCGTCCGTTCAATTTCTTTAATGCGTGCGGCATCGGACTCATCGAAGTGTTGGATCAAGCCATCGAGTACTTCCATCGCCGTTGTGGTGAGCTCCGGTACTTCGGCAATGGCCGGATTGGCCGCCAATCGCTGCAGCCAACGCACCTCGACCGTCACCCTCGCTTTGATCAGCCCATACTCACTAAATATTTCGCGCAGTGATTGTGTCTTCGGCGCGTAGCGGCCATCGATGGGAGAAACGGCAGATAGGGTACTCAGTTCATAGTCATTCAGCTTGAGTCGTTCAGATTGAGAAACAGCTGAATTCTAACCCCGTCCATCCCAAACCGACTAGTCGCATACAGTCGCCGCTGGCTAAGCGTACGCTCTTGTTAAACAGCGTTTAACGACTAGCCGTAGGATACCTGCCGGGTTTTCCCGGTAGGTATCCGCAGGCGTCGGCGTGGCGTTGCCAATCGCCCGTGTGCTGGCCCTTCAGGCCTTTTTCCAGTCCAACGCAACACCGGGGATTAGCCCGACCGAAGTTGTGTCAGGTGCGCAGTCGCCTGCGGCTAGTCGTTAAACGCAATACCGTCATCGAAGAAGATAATGTAGTGGATCTCGCCAGAGATCCGTGTTACGGGAAGTCTGGCGACTTCCACTACATTCATTGAACTTCATTGCGTTCAAGAACTGGCGGTACGACAGGGTCAACTCAAATGCAGCGATGCTACATATTGGTCAGATCGTCTTCGCCGGGTGCACCGAGTAGTTGATCGAGGATGTGGGCGAATACGGACGCGTGCGTACGATCGTGAGCGTAGACGCGGGCGATGGTGTGGCTGATCGGCAGCCGTCCGTACAACCCATGCGCGGTCAACGGCAGCGTGCGTCCGCTGGCCGAATCATAAATAAAATTCATGCCCGCGGTTGCGCCGACCGTATGCGGACGATGAATATGCCGCGCTAAATCAACTTGAAATGGCAAATCTTGCAAGTCCGTTGGTAGTCTTTCGCGAATACTTTCGGCGAAGATGCGGGGACTGGAAAACACAGAACTGCTCTCCGACTGACTTGCGCCAAAGCTCATGTTGCGTTGGCAGACCATTGCCCACTGCAGTTTGCGGCTCAACCATTGCTTCCATCGTTGGCCAATTGCACCCAGTTCGGGATCACTGCTGCGGCACCAGCGGCGGGCATCGCTCAACAGCGAAAATTCGGTCAGGTCTTGATATTCACTCAGATGTTCGCGGGGATCCCCCGGAAAAATATAGCGCTGGCTAATGCGAAACAGCTCCGCCAGTTCCAAGTCAATCGCCCGCACGGTGCGATGAAAATACACGCTACGGAATAATTCCGCTTTCATCGACAGGAAGTGAATTAGGGCGTGCATGCCACGATCATGGATCGTTAAACCGACTTTGGTAAACGAGCTATAGTGCAAGATGCGAGGCAGGTCAAAAGCGCGCGGGCTGAGACCGGTCATAAACGCGTCGCGGAGCACAAAGTCCATATTGTCGATCGTGTAGATGCCGCAAAACAAACTGCGCAAGCAATGTAGCCACTTGGGAAACTGGCTGTCATCCAGCCGCGTCGGCCGCTGAATGAGCCAGGCAATGTGCTGCGGGTCGATAGACTGACCTGCGGGCAGTGGTCCGCTGGGCGCGCGCCCCAGTTGCCGCAAGTGAGTGCCTAATTCCTGCTCAATGATCAGCCCGCCAAGCCGTTCATGCGTCAGGTCGTACTGGCGTAGAAAGTGAGCGTCAAAAAAGTGACCAAAGGGCCCATGCCCGACATCGTGCAGCAAACCAGCCATCCGCATCAACAACTCAATCACCGGCTTGTCAGGAGTGGTCGGATCTACGGCCTGTAACGAATCGTACAAGCGATCGATGGCACTACTGGCCAAGTGCATGACGCCCAAGATATGTTGGAAGCGACTGTGCTCGGCGGTGGGGAAAACCCACCATGCGGTTTGTAATTGCCGGATTTGGCGCATTCGCTGCACCCAAGGATGGTCAATTATGTCCCTTTCGCAAACTTCTAGTTCGGTATTGGCCACCGGCGCGACGAAACGAATGTATCCGTGAATCGGGTCATGGGACAGGTTTTCGGCTTGGCGGCTATCCATCGTGGCATGCTTCGCAAGTTAGGCAGGAGGCAAAAAAAGGGGGATTGGGCAACTCTGGGGCTCAAAAACACCTTTCCGTGGTATCACCCCATGGGGTAAGATACCGCTCAGCTTTCCGCAACGGAAAAACCGGAAAATTCAATACATGGATGTTAACGAATAATTGGCTGTACGGGAAAAGGGCTTGCCCCATCCCCTCACCAGCCCAGTTGCTTGAGTTTTTAACTTGACCGGATCGGCTAGCCCTGTCCGACAAAGCCTAGGAGACCTTCTATGGTCCACTTATCTCAATTTTGTTTGTCCTGCGCCGCATTACTAATCCTGGTTGCCCCTAGTTCGGCACAACATCCAGCCTACGAATTGCTGCCCGACACGGCCCAAGCAGTCGTGTGGATTCCAGACGGGGAGCAACTCGTCGAACGTTGGGATCGCACCGAATTGTCAAAGCTGGCTGCCGATCCTGCTGTGCGACCGTTCTTTGATGAACAGCGTCAGGCCATTGAGGACCGCTTTATCGATGCGGGTTGGCGACTGAATGTTACCCCCGAAGACCTCAATGAATACTCCGCCGGGCAAATAGCTTTGGCATGGATGGAAAAAACCGATACGCCGCGCAAGCCGTTCTCGCTGGCGATGATCGCCGATGTCGAAGACGACGAAGTGATCAATTAACGTCTGATGGCAAGTTTGGACGAACAATTGAGCGCGCGAAAGCCGCAAAGCAAAGAGACGCTCAAGCACTTGGGAGTTTCCATTTACAAATACACCATGCCCAAACGGGCCGACCAACTGCTAGCCGAAGTCTCCTATTACGCGGTCTCCCAAGGCACCTTGGTAGCCACCGACGACGAAGCGTTAATGCGCGATATCATCGGACGCGTCAACGGCGAGCAAGTACCCGGTAAAGTACTGGCCCAAGATCCCATGTTCTTGGAAGCTCGCGAGAAAGCCAAGATGAGCAATGCAGCCCAGGTCGAGTTCTTTGTGCGACCGCTTGGCATCGCGCGCGTCCTGCGTTCGATTGGCGGAAAACGCTCGAAGAGCAGCGCCGACATGCTGGTCGTGTTACAAAATCAAGGCTTTACAGCCATCCAGTGCGTGGTCGGTGAAGTGCGAATCGGCCAAGCTTCGCTCGACATGCAATACAACGGCTACGTTTTAGCGGATCGTCCACTACCAGGCTCTGCCGGTGTTCTGGATTTCCCCAATGCCGCCAGTGACGCGATACCCAACTTCGTCGTTCACGACATCTCTTCCTTGCTGGTTACCAACTGGAACGCCAAAGAAGCATTCTGGAAGGTCGAAGGCTTGGTCGACGAAATCGCTGGCACCCCTGGCGTGTTTGCTGAAGTGATCGAGGGTATCAAACAGGATCCCAATGGTCCACGCATCGATATTGCCGTCGATGTCCTGCCACAGTTAACCAACGACATCTACTCAATTTCCGATAGCAAAGCTGGCAAAGCCGACGTGGATTCGCGTCGCAATTTAATCGCCTTGAAGATCAAAGACACCGCTGCCATGGCACGCGTGCTCGACCAAGCCATGCAAAACGAACCAGACGCCGAGGAGCTGGATTTCAACGGACATCCCATCTGGCAAGTCGTTCACCGTGAAGACGAGTTGGCTGACCTGGACGCCGACTTTGGTGAATTCGGTGCTGCCCCAGCCCCCGCCAATGCGCCACAACCGTGGCTCAGCAATTGGGCAATCACGGTCCACGACGGCTACCTCATGTTTGCTTCCCATCCCGAAATGATTCAAGAGGCGATCACTCAGGCCAAGAGATCGCCCACCTCGCCGCTAGAGCAAGAGCCCGATTACCAACGCGTCAAGTCGGCTATTGGCGACACGTTCGGACAACAGCAAGGCAGTGCGTGGCAAATTGTGCGAAATAGCCTAGCCTATCGAGTACCCTACGAATTGTTCCGTGAAGGCAAACTCAAAGATTCGCAAAGTATGTTTGCCAGCCTGCTCGACCGGCTACTACAAGGCGACGATGAGATTACAGCCAAAGAACAAGTCGTAAAGGGCACAAACCTGCCACCCTTTGAAACCGTGGCCAAGTTCCTGCAACCCAGCGGACTCATGTTCCGATCCACCGATTCCGGCTGGCAATTCGGCGGCCTGTTGCTGTCGGCGCAACCAACCCAAGTGCCGGTCGCCCTACCCGAAGCGACGCAAGCCACTTCAGTCGGCACCGCCCGCGTCAACTCCGAAGCCAATCGCTAGTGCGTCTTCCAATATCACCGGGTCGGGAGTCTTTTCAGCTTAGTTCGCTGGCGTAGATCGCTTAGCCTAGCAACCACCGCGGCATCGCATCGGTCGCGGACGCTGCTGAGAAGACTCCCGACCCACTACCCTTTCCTGTCGACTTCAGGTTCAGGTTACGCTCAGCTTATATACTTGTTGCGAGGACGAATCTGAGCTGGAAGGCCATAGGTTTCTTCAAACAAATTGCCGCTCTGCCGCAGTGCCAATTGCTCGAGCGAAACGTCCTCGATGCCCTCAGCGGTAATGACTAGCCGCTTCTTGTCGATGCGACATTGGATATCGGTAATCCGCTGGCTGCGCGAATCATCCAGGGCGATAGCGATCCGCAATATCGCCGCCAACTTCGATACGGCAACGCGATCACTGCGGTCGAGCATCGAGTAGCCTTCGTGCTGCGGTTGCGGACTGCTACGTCGGTGGTAACGTGCGACCAAGGCGATCAACAGCACATCGCGCCGACTGAGTCCGAATAGCTCACTATGGCGAATGATGTACATCGCATGCTTGTGATTGCTGCGAGCATTAATGTAGCCACCAACCTCGTGCAGGAGGGCCGCGATGTATAAAGTCAATTCCAGCTTGGGTTCAAGTTGGTGCTCGGCTTGCAAGTCTGAAAAGATCTTGCGGCACAGCGTGGCCACGTGCCGCGCATGTTTTTCGTCAAAATCGAATCGTCGACCAAGCGTGATGGCAGAGCGAATGATCTGACTGCGAAAATTGGTGGTCCATACGTCGCGGATCGCCATGTCCTGCAATAGACCGTCTCGCAAGTTTGTATCGGAAACCGCAATTTCATGCTGGTCAAAGCTGCGCGCCAGCAGAACGTAGCTGAGCAGCGCCGGCGCTACCGTCTCAGCGTCTTGAAAGCTGATGCCGTACTGCTGCACAATCTCATCGTCGCTCATTAGCAACATGCGCCGGGCGAAGTCGTTCAATTGTTCTACCGACAGGTACGCCAGCTCCGCGGGATTCCAATCCTCAATCAAATGCCCCGCAGCGAATCGCAAATCGCCGCCGCTGGCGATCATCTCCAAGGGTCCATCGTGGCCGACATGCTCGCGAATCTGAGCGACAACGCGCAGAATTTGGCTCTCCATAAGCGCCCGTTGCTTGGCCGGCGGCGCGTCAAATTTCTCCAATTGCTCCAATAGCCGCAACGAACCCAATCGATAGGTGTGTGAGAACAACACATTGCCTGACTGGACAACCAACACCTCCGTACTACCACCACCAACTTCAATCACCATGGCACGGCTGGCCGCCAAACGCGGGTCAGCCTGCAATTGCGGCTGAATCCCCATGTAGGTAATGCGATTGACTTCCGCCTCGTCCAGCGGCTCGATCTCCATGCCAGTGGCGATGTAGACCCTGTCTAAGAAAGCCAGTCGATTGATGGCTTCGCGAACAGCACTCGTCGCAACGACGCGCATTTGATCGCTGCGCGTAATACCATATTCGAGCAACAGTCGACGATAGCTTTTCAGCACGCGGACGCAGTCTTCGATCGAACTCTTCTTGATACGTCGCTGCGTGAATGTATCTTTGCCCAATGTGACCGCTTGCGACAAACTCTCTAACGGCAGCACATTGTCCTCTGGGTCGATCTCAGCAATAGCCATGCGAATACTGGTGGCACCGATATCGATCACCGCCACCGGGCGATTGGCAGAGTCTGGTAGAACGCGAATGGGTGCATTGGACATAAATCAACCTAAGGTCTATTCTTCGTTTTCGGCATCGTGCCGGACGGGCACAGCGCATTTATATCTCTCACAGGGGATCTATCAACCAATGCTCCAGCCGGGACAACAATTCGTCTACCGAACCGAATTGATAGGTGACCCAACCGCGTGCGGCAGCGGCAGCGATGTTATCCGCCCGATCATCTGTGAAGAAAATCTGGTTACCGGCGCATCCAGCCCTCAACTCGCTCGCTTCGTAGATCCCTGCATCTGGCTTCATGCTCTGGACTTCGTAGCTGAGAATCACCTCGCGAAACCAACTTCGATCGAGCATCGGCCACTGTTGCGACATCAGCCACATCCAATGTGCATCACAGGTATTGGAAAGTACTCCGCTGCTCACACTTGCCCTTTTGAGTCGCTCGAGCACCGCTAGAATCGGATGGTTCGGTTGGAATATCGCGCTGATCGCCAGCATCACATCGGCTTCGCTCAGATCCGTGGCCAGCACACGATTGACTTCGGCTGTAAAATCTCCCGCTGTGATCAAGCCCGTCTCGAATCGAGTTTGCAAGTCGGACTCAAACACAGCGGCCCGCACTTTGTCGGGAAGCGAATGATCGGCGAGCTGTGCTAGTTGGCGACGGCGATTTGATGATCAAAGGTGACGAGCACGTTGCCCAAGTCAAAATAGAAGAGCCGCTGCATTACTTTTTGTCGGTCTTATCGAGCGATTGAATCCTGATGTGACGATACCAGGCTTCGGTTGGTGGCCCGGAGTGGATTTGCAAACCGATAATGCCCTCGCGTGGAATGTCCGTATCTTCTTCTCGGTAGTCGACGGTGGGATGGCCGTTCAAAAATAGCTGAATTCGGTCGCCAACGGCCAAGATGCGCAACTCATTCCACTCGCCAGACTTGGTCCATTTCTGGACATCCGCTTTGGGACCTTCGGCCAACATCTTCCTGCGCCGCGACTCGTCGTAAAGTGCCCCCCAAACCGAACGATCGAAGGCGGCTCCGGCATCACACTGGTAGCCACTGACTTCGTGGTCGTTCGGCACCCGCTGGGAGCGAAATTGCACGCCTGCGTTGTTTCCTTCGCCCACCAATTTGACTTCCAACCGCAGATCGAAATCCGAGTACTTTCGCTTGGTACACAGAAACTCATTGTTTGGGATCTTTTGTTTCAAGCTACCCGCAACGATGGCACCCGCTTCGACTCGAAAAAACTCCGGCTTGCCTTCCCAGCCTTCGAGCGACTTGCCGTCGAACAGCCAGGCAAATCCCTGCTCAAGCTCAAACTTCTCTTCCGCGCGCACGAAGACGGATGGCAACCCGCACAGGATCGCCAGCAACCATATCCGAGAACGCAAAGAACAACCGAGAATTTCGTGACATATCATGATTGTGTATCTCCATGGTGGCCACCAATTTCCATGGTGTCCGGCAATTCGGTGTCCGGCTTTTCGACGGTATTTTCGAATCCAGATTTCTCGGGTTCGTGACGTGGATGATAGCCCGTTACATCGCCGAGCAGTCGTTCAAGTGTCACTTCGGCAGCTACGCGCGTTTTGGGCTGGTAATCATCGGGTTCTTCGAGCCGCGCAACGATGACTGTCGAATTGTCCGCCCCGCCGCGAAAGTTAGCCAAATCGATCAACGAGCGACAACACTCATTCGGATCGAGTTCACTTAAGAGAATATTCTGGAATTCTTGTTCGGGGATATAGCGATACAAACCATCAGTACAGATCATGATTGTGTCTTTGGGCCGCAGCGCCACTTTGTGGACTTCCGCGTCCACGGCGCTCGCGCCCGCGCCGAGTGCATTATACAACACGTTGCTCCAAGGCGATTTCTCAGCCTCGCTGGCCGTCATACCACCTTTAGCCACCAACTGATTAGAAACCGTATGATCCTGCGTTAGTTGGCGAATTTCATCGTCGCGCATGAGATAACAGCGACTGTCGCCGGCGTGGACGACGTACATCCACGGCCAGATGACGTAAGCCATGGTCAGCGTGGTTCCCATGCCCTTACGATCGATGACTTCGTTGGACTCTTTCTCGATCGCCTCATGTGCTCGCTGCAACAGGATTTTCAAATCTTCGATGAATCCCTGCTCGCGGACTTCCTGGTCGGTGTCCATCTGAAAAAACCAGTGCATGCTGTTCAACAACTGGTTGATCAGCAGATCAATGGCCAACGTGCTGGCGCGATTGCCTCCTTGATGTCCACCCATCCCATCAGCCACCATAAACAGCTTGCCATGCGACATGCCATATAATCGCGACTGGGTTTCCAAATTGAGGCTGGTCGACTGGACCAGCATGGATTTATAAAGGTCAGCGATTAAGTACTGATCTTGATTGGATTCACGTTTCTTTCCGATATCCGTGCGTCCGGCGCTTAGGATCTTTGCCAACATAGGCATACTGCTCTTTAAATCAGCGAATAGGGTCTGAACTCAGGTGATTGAGCGAGCTGATTCTAGCACATTTTGCAACCAAACTAGCTACACCTGGGGACACCTGGCCAACACTTCACGTAAATCCAGGTGGCCGTCGTAGATCGCCCGACCAACAATCGCCGCATGTGTTTTCATGTGCATCAGCCGTTGGATATCTTCCAGCGTCGTGACCCCGCCTGAGGCAACCACGGGAATCGTGGTCGCCCCTTGCATTTCCGCCAATTGCTCAAAGTTTGGGCCTGCCAGCATGCCGTCCTTGGCAATGTCCGTATACACGATTGCGGCTACCTCGCTCGTCATTTCGCCGATTTGTTGAGCCAGCTCGATAGCCGAAGTGGTCGAGGTTTCCAGCCAACCGTCGGTGGCAACCATGCCATTGCGCGCATCGATGCCCAGCACCAATTGTTGTGGGTATTTCGTAGCCATTTGGGCAAACCACAGAGGATCACGGAGCGCTCGGGTACCCACAATAACTCGGTTCAAACCGAGTGACAGCAACCGTTCGATCGTTGCCTCGTCGCGCACTCCACCACCGACTTGGCAAATCAGCCCCGTCTCCATCACGATGCGACGGATAGCTTCGCCATTAACTTGGCTACCATCTTTCGCACCATCCAAGTCAACCAAATGTAAATACTTGGTTCCCGCTTGCTGCCATTTGACAGCCATTTCCGTTGGGTCGTCAGCGAATACGGTTTCACGACTGTAGTCACCTTGCTGTAGGCGCACACACTTACCGCCGAGTAAATCAATCGCAGGCCAAATTTGCATGAGTTCTTTCGTTGAAATGTGGTTTGCCGACTTGCCCGCTAATTGTCCTTGCCCTTGGCTTGCATCTTGCCCCAAGAGTCTCGGAGCGGCACGCTGCGATTGAAAACCAAGTGATCCGCACGCGAGTCGACGCTATCGACACAGAAGTAGCCCAACCGTTCGAATTGAAAGCGATCGCCTGCCGCAGCTTTCTTCAATTCAGGCTCGACCTTGGCAGTCACGGTCTGCAAACTATCAGGGTTCATATTATCCAAGAACGTTTGTCCCGCCGGCACATTTTCAGGATCTTCGCTGAGGAAAAGTCGGTCATAGATACGTACTTCTGCGTCAATGCACTCGGTCGCGCTCACCCAGTGGATTGTGCCTTTGACCTTGCGGGCATTCCCTTCCTCGGTGCCACTGCGGGTGGCCGGATCATAGCTACACCGCAGCTCGACCACTTCGCCACCTGCATCCTTGATGACTTCGTCACATTGGATGATGTAGGCGTATCGCAAACGAACTTCGCCACCCGGCTTGAGGCGGAAAAACTTGCGCGGCGCGTCCTCCATAAAGTCATCGCGTTCGATATACATTTCACGCGTGAACGGTACTTGCCGCGTGCCAGCAGATTCGTCTTCGGGATTGTTGACCGCTTCGAGCTGCTCGACTTGACCTTCCGGAAAATTCGTAATGACGACTTTCAGTGGATCCAGGACCGCCATCACGCGATTGGCGGCCACGTTCAAGTGATCACGAAGCGCGTTCTCAAGGACCGTTACGTCAATCGTGCTGTAAAACTTGGCCACGCCAATTCGATCACAGAAGCTGCGTATGCTCTCGGGCGTATAACCACGCCGTCGCAAGCCGCTAATGGTCGGCATACGCGGATCGTTCCAACCACTCACATGCTTTTCTTGCACGAGCTGTAACAACTTGCGCTTGCTCATCACGGTGTACGACAAGTTCAAGCGAGCAAATTCGATCTGCCGAGGATGATAGATCTCCAGATTTTCACAGAACCAATCGTAGAGCGGTCGATGGTCCTCGAACTCCAACGTGCAAATCGAATGCGTGATTTGTTCAAGCGAATCACTTTGTCCGTGCGCCCAATCGTACATTGGATAGATACACCACGCGTCTCCCGTGCGGTGATGGTGCGCATGCAAAATGCGGTACATGACCGGATCCCGCAAATTGACATTGGGGGCGGCCATATCGATTTTGGCCCGCAACGTGCGCTCACCATTCTTGAATTTTCCAGCCCGCATATCGGCGAACAGCGCTAGATTCTCTTCGACCGATCGATCACGGTGCGGGCTGTTCTTGCCCGGCGCAGTCAATGTGCCTCGATACTCGCGAGTTTGCTCGCTGGTCAAATCGCACACATAGGCCTTGCCCGCTTTAATCAACTGCACGGCCCACTGGTAAAGCTGTTCAAAGTAATCGGATGCATAGTGCAGTTCGTCCCACTCGAACCCAAGCCAGCGGACATCCTCTTGGATCGAATCGACGTATTCCTGATCTTCTTTGCTCGGGTTAGTATCGTCAAAACGAAGATTGCAGGCCCCTTTGTACTCTTGGGCCAAACCAAAGTTCAAGCAAATACTCTTGGCATGGCCAATATGCAGATAACCATTTGGTTCAGGTGGAAAACGTGTGCGAACCTGCTTGCCAGCCAGTTTGGGCGTCAGCAGATCTTTTTCGATTTCTTGTTCGATGAAATTCAGCCGTGGCTTCTCACCGGCTGCATGGCCAGCCTGTGAATCTGTCGGATTCATGCGTTTGGTTTCTTGGTCGAGAGATTGGATTCTAGATTTTGGCGGCGAACGATCAGCCCACGTTCACTCCACTCGTCTAACGGCGATGCCGTTCAATGAATGTAGTGGAAATCGCCAGACTTCCCATAACACAGGGATCTCTGGCGAGATCCACTACATTATGTTTCTTCGATGCGGAATAATCGGACGCAATCCGCCGCCCTGAATTATCCTGGATTCGGCCATCGTCGCTAGTGGTCACCCGACCAATCACTTGCTACTAAACAGGTTGTTCCACCGATCTCGCTGAAGCTTGATCGCGAAATTTGATGAGCGTGATTTCGTTGCCAAGATCATTAAACGTGGCTTTGTCGACCAGATTTTGAATGAGCGTCAATCCACGATGCTCGCTGCTATCCTGGAGGTCGCCCATGGAGAAGCCCTTGCCATCATCCCGCACCGTCACCTTAATTCCTTCGCGCGAGATGCCAGCGGAAACGTGTACAAGGCGACCGCAATACGGCTGCCGATCACTGCGCGAGACAATGGCTTCGATGGGCACGCCGGAGTGCAAGTGCCGATGTACCTCAGCCATTTCCTTTTCGCTCAATTCCAAGTTACCGTGACACATGGCATTGATAACTGCTTCGTCAATGGCCACGCCTAATCGCGTGCGGGCGTCGCTCGACAGTAGGTTCATACCGTCACTCATACGTTGCAACAGATTGATCAACGGCTGAATCAGCGCGGGATCGTTCTTCAACTCAAACTTGAATCGCATTTCATCGGCGCAGCCAATCAACTGTTGGTAGTTCTGTTCCGTGCGCGCCGCCTCAAGGACTTGACGAACCGTTTCGCCAAGTCGAGCGGTCAGTTCACTTTTCGCAACGTAGCTCGCCGCGCCTTGTCGCAGGGCTTCGATCGCTGCTGACTTGTCGTCTTGCCCAGAGATCACGATCACCGGCACGCGCTGCGGTTGGCGGTGAACTTGATTGAGAAGTTCTAAACCTGACATACCCGTCATGAGCACGTCGGTGATCACAACATCAAAAGCGATTTCGCGCATCAAGTGCATCGCTGCTTCTGCCGAATCCACGACTTCGATCAGCCAATCAAGCGGCTCCTTTTGCAGAACTTCTTGAATGAGTTTTCGGTCGAGTTCCGAGTCGTCCGCCACGAGAATCATGGGCATGATATTCACCTACGGCTTTCGTAATGGATGCAGATCGTGACTGAGGCCAACCCGCATCATAAGGTTTACGCCAACCGCCCGCAAATCAGACATTACTCCTTTCTCTGAATTGGTTACTTCTGATTCCTTTACTCCCTAACTAACTCCCCTGAGCTTGTGAAACTCTGCACAAGCTAATTTGTTTTTCTGTAGAGAAAACGGGCGAAAAAGTGCGAACCTTTAAGATAACTAAACGTCTATGCTGTGACGGACGGGAAATCGAGACAAATTCCATTTGTTTTCGGTTCGCTTGGACGTTAAGCTTTTGATTACTCGCGAGTCCGTATATTCCTTTATTGAGGAAGATTTGCGAGGATTACGAATTCCGAAGTATGTAAGCTTCGGGTCGCGGCCTTCTTTGAAGAGACGCGGCAGGACATTTTCAACTCTCTCTCGGTTCACGCCTCAATTGGATGGCGTGAGGGAGGAATACCATGCGTATCACAACCATTTCCAGCTCGATCGCCTCCGTGGTAGCCCGCGTGATTGCCGAAGTCGCTGGTAGTGCTGTGCGCACATTTCTCCATCTCACCCACATGCGTGAACACATGCTTTTGGATTTGGGGTATTGGCTCGAGCCATGCCAGCCAGGATTTACGTGCGGAAACCAGCAAAGTTTCCACAGTAATCCCTTGCCGGGTAAACAACCCGGCCTGTTACGGCTACTTGGCATATCGGCTCTAGCTGTCTGTCCAGCCCCATACGCGGCGGCCTCGGCCGTCAGGTTGGCCACAGTCAGAGCAAACGACCGATTCGCTCGGTCACGCGGCTAAACCCGCACTGACTCCACCAGCTCAGCGATTAACACGCGCCGGGCTGGAAAACCCAAAGCAAGACGAGAATGGATGACCCCATAGCGCTTCGAGCGTTGGAATCATCTCGGATTTTCCACACCAGGCACGACGCTCCACGTTTGGCACTACGACAAGCTGTCCAAACTCAAGCGCCCTAGCCTAAGGCAGTTGCCCATTTCGGCGCCAGTGGATTCATCCGGTTCTCTCCTGCTTCCAAAGCATTCCAGGCAATTTCGAAACGCTTCGCAGGCAGATCGGTATGAGATCGATCGTGCGAGGCGGCCGCCCGAGAGAGGACGCACTGATGGTTACTGAAACTCTGAACAACACTTTCGAAACGATTGCACAGTTGGTAACGGCTGCCCAGCTTGGCGACCGAGACGCACAGTGCGCACTGTACGAACGCTATCGCGGATCGGCGTTGGCCCTGGCATACCGCAAGCTTGGTAACTGGGATGAGGCCGAGGAGCTGGTTCAAGACGTGTTCATTCACGCCTTCGACCGCTTGGAACAACTGCGTGTACCGGAGGCCTTTGGCGGCTGGTTGCGACAGATTGTGCGACGCATGGCGATCAACAATTTGACTCGCCGACGCGTGACGATCACGCTTGAGAGCGAAGCGCTCGAAGCGGCTACGACTTGCTGCGATTCACCGCTGGACGAAGTACTGGACGGCGAACGCTACGAGCAAGTTCGCTCGGGGCTCGAACGTTTGGGTGCCATGGACCGAGCTACACTCGAAGCTTTCTACATCAGCGGCCAGTCGTTGATTGAGATGGCCGAGCAATTTGAAGCTCCGATCGGCACGATCAAGCGTCGTCTGCACGTCGCTCGCAAGCGACTCGCTCGTGAAATGGAAACGTTTCATGCGCTGTAGGCAGTCCTGAAACTCTCTCTCAAACTCTAACGCCCCTCTCCCCGGTACTCTGGGGAGAGGGTGAGGGGCATGTGGAAAGCCGAGAAATGCCGCACGTTTAGTCTGTGGCATCTGAGAGAGGGTCGGGAGTCTTTTCAGCTTGGTTGTGCAAAATTGCTCGTAATTGCAAACACGATTCAGGGTCAGTGCAGCACTTTACTTTCACACGCTGAGAAGACTCCCGACCCTAAGCATCACATCGAATAATCCCTAAGAGCTGTGTCCGAGTAGCCACGGAGTCGTGCTCCTATAACTCGCAACATTTCCGTCAAGGGCGCGTGCAAGCTCCAGGCTCAACATCCTGTCGGTTTTGATATTGAATTAAGCCGTCTGCAAGAACGGTTTTCAGAACATTCTAGCGTAAGTGTCATTCGCAACGTAGAACCAGGCATTTTAGCAAGAT
>JAWKTR010000002.1:0-3757 GCA_041398985.1 Pirellulaceae bacterium | reverse complement strand
CGAAACAAGCACCGATTTGGAACAACAACTCAATCATCGTCAACGGTGACTTTGCAGCGGCAGGTGACAGATTTGATGCCGACGGAAACCTGTACGCATTTGACAGTCTCGGTTACTTAACAGCGGACAATTTGATTCCTGGTTGGTCTCACCATGGCGGCGGCGGTTCAGGGCGTGTTGAAAAAGAAGGCAGCAATCATTATCTGAGACTTGACGCTTCCGCGATCGGCAGAACGCATAACGCCTTTTACCTGGATCAGCAAACTGGCATACTCGAGTTCGATCTTCGTGTGCCGACCGCGGGTGCTAGTGACACACTTGTACTTAAAGTTGGAGACCAGACGATTGGTTCCATCACGCTTGATGCCGCGTCTGCAGCCTTTCAACGGCATCAGCTTGTTGTCCCGAGCGAGTTGAGAGGAAAGACGCAAACGCTTAGCTTTCAACTGATCCCGGCGAACAACGCGCCAGTTAACGCGGTCGTCAATATTGACAACGTCCAACTCGCAGCAGGTGGTCGATCAGGCGATATCATTCCGGTTAGTCTTGCGGCAATTCATCCAGGCGCTTCGGGCTTCGGCATTATTGGTTGGACTTCCACCGAGACGAGAACTCGCGCCGTTGACTTGGATGTTTCTGAAAACTCACTTCGTGGTGATCATCACTTGCAGTTCGGTGGCCAAACTGTAGCTCATGTTTTGTTCAGCGATCGTGTAGCTGACGGCGGAGCGAATTCGGGCCAAGACTTCGGCGTCTCAGGGCAGTTCTATCTCGCACCTCCAACTGCCTCGCTACTTGGCAATACTGATTTCCGCGGCCAATTGCAACTGTGGTACCGTGTCGGTGAGGCAGTCTCGAGCGTCTCAGGTGCCAGTGCTCTTATCGCTTCTTTGGAAAATGGAACCGCGACTATAAGCCAGATCAACAGCGCGCTCGTCGACGATGGTTTCGGGGCAGATGTTCCAGTGATCGATGCCAGCGCTTCGTATGAATCGCGGCAAATTTCGCTTGGTAGTGGCGAGCAGATTCAGCAATGGGTCATCGTTGACTCTGCCAACCAAAGCAAGTGGGTTTTAGTTGAAATCGACGGGCCGCTTTCTGAAGTCGACGGCGAGCTTGTTCCGCGGCACGATTTAGCGCTCTACCGCGCCGAATCTTTAGCGATTCAAATTGTTCCTGGCATTGCGACCATTAATGACGGGGATAAAGTCGTCAGCGGTGGTGCCACTGTCCTGGAAATTGCCCAACTACAGCAGCGACTGCGATATGTCGGCTACCCAGGCGTGTCGGGAAACCTCCTTGTTGTCGACGGATTAGTTGGACCGGAAACGCGTCACGCTGCAGGCCCAGGGCTTTAAGGGTATCGCGGTTGGCGTTTTTCGTGTATTCCGTGTTATTTCGCTACACGGAGGTTCGCGATGTCGTCTGAGGTTTTTGATCGTTTTGTAGAGAAGGCACCGTTTGCTGTCATGACTCGAATGCTAACGCAGGATTTCTTAGGGAGCCACATCAATGATATCTTCGAGAACAATCGCCAAGCCCAGTATGACTATATCGCTACGTTTCAAGCCGTCGCCATGACCGTCGCTGATGTCGCGCTGAACTTTAGCGATAACCTAAATCAAGCGTACAAAGAGCATAAGGAAGAACTCGAAGTCAGTGTCCAATCGTTCTACGAGAAGACTAAGGGAGTTGAACCGAAGGTCAGCGAAGCGATTGTCAAACACTCCGCAGAGCAAGCGACGGCTCTGCAAGACGCTCTGGATCTTCAACCCTGGGAATTGCTGCCCGGGTATCGCTGTTTGAGCGTCGATGGGAATGTGCTCGCCAAGAGCGATAAACGATTGAAGGTTCTTCGCGAGGCCAAAGGGGCTCCGCTGCCAGGCAAGGTTGTCGCCAGATATGATATGCAACGACAACTGTTCGATCGTGCCTACGTCTTGATCGATGGACATTCACAAGAGTCAACGTGTTGCGATCAGATCATTGAAGACCTTGAGGAAAAGGATGTCATTGTCGCGGACCGGCATTATTGTGTCGTGCCGTTTCTTGGCGGCATCGCAGCGGCCAAAGGTTTCTTTGCGATCCGCCAACACGGACGTTTGAAGGGCGTTTTATTGGGTAAACGCGAACGCATCGGACGCATCAGTACAGGCGTTGTGTACGAACAAGCCATGAAGTTATCCGCTGCCGAAGATGCCATGAGCGTTCGGCGGATCACGGTGAAGCTGGACAAGCCGACACGCGATGGCGACGTAGAGATTCACATTCTGACAAATCTACCGAGCGACGTTTGCGCCGAGGACGTTGCAAGTTTGTATCGTCATCGTTGGGAAGAAGAAACTGCATTCAATGTTTTGCAGATGACGCTCACATGCGAGCATCCAGGTATCGGGCATCCTCAAGCTGCGACGTTCTTGTTCTGTCTTTCGATGTTAGCGTTCAATATGCGTCAAGTGATATTCGCGTCGCTGTTCTCGGTGCATGATGAAGACGAAGTTGTGGAGGTCAGTCACTTCCACGTCTCCAAGAATGTCTCGGACAAGACCGAAGGAATGTTAATCGCGATCACACCACAAGAATGGGATGAACTGATCCCGACCACGACCAAGGGGTTGGCATCACTATTGAAAAAGATCGCCAGGTCGATTGATCTTTCTGAATATCGAAAATCTCGCCGTGGCCCAAAGAAGAAAAAACCAAACCGCTCGCGCAATGTACCCTCCAAGCACATATCGACCGCCAAACTGCTAGGATTGGCCTAACTGACACACCCTTAAAGCCCTGGGCCATGGGCCCATGCTACTTCCACATTGTCTTTATTGCACCCGATCTCATTTTCATGCATTCATTCGCCCGATTGAACAGGCCGAGAAAAATGACCCAACAGGGGCACCCGCATTAGCCACGATGTTTTAGCTGAACAAGAAGACAAACGCGGTTGCTTTGCCGGTCGCTTGAAAGGCTTGAATCAGAAGAAAAGTTGTCGCAATAGCTGGTACCGAAAGCCGACCAGGGCGCAAGCATAGGACCGATCCTGAAATGCTCGGTTTTAGAGCAGCCAATGACAGCCTGGTAATAACGAGAGGCCAGTATCGGCGCAGCAGAAACCAATTTGCGGTTGCTCGTCAATTGAAAAGTGTAAGCAAGAGTCGCTTTGGGTCAGCTGTCTTCGGCCAGCATCATGTTCGATCCGGGTGCGTGCATGTAACCAATGCTGCGGCGAGCTGCTTCGTCGGCGAGACTTGATGCTTTGCCGGCCGCTCGCTTGAAGAGTTTGCCGAACTTCTGCACCAACTCGCACCAGCAAGACGTATCCAGGCCGATGCGTTCCAAGATCGGAGCCAAATGATCCGGGATCGCTCCGCGTTTCTTGCTTCGAAGCTGACGACCCGTCCAATCCAGTAACTCCAAATAGTCGGCCAAAGACATCGAAAGAAATCCCTTCAAACTCGCTCGACGAACAACGGGACTCGCGTCCGCTCCCACGGGATCGGTTCGTTCGTTGATCTCCAGCGGACTCAGCCAACCGCTCTTGGACCGACGGCGACTGCGTTCCCAAGCATGCGTATCGGCGGACTTCGATTCACGTGCAGCGAGATCATCGATTCGATCCTTCGCGCCCGTGAACTCGGATTCTTCAGGCGTCTTCGCCATGGCCGCTCGCACGGGATTCAAGTCCACATACGCCGCACAGGCCAGCAACGAAGCTTCGTCCAAAATCACCTGTGCCTTGTAACGGCCCTCCCAGAATCGG
>JAWKTR010000001.1:0-5032 GCA_041398985.1 Pirellulaceae bacterium | reverse complement strand
TCGTGTCGTCCAAGCAACAATTCACGACACAAATTATACGGCTTCGCTCCTACTTGGCTCAATTGCCGCTTTTGGCGTGGCGGCGATTTCTGTAGATTTGACGCAGAAACAGACCTCGATGGCCTCTGATTAATCCCTATGATCGTGAAGATTTCAGTAATTATCCCCGCTTTAAACGAAGCGGCTCGGATCAGCGCGGCCATCCAATCGGCAATGCGAAACCATGCAGATCAAATCATTGTCGTAGACGGCGGTAGTACCGATCAGACCGTGCAGGTTGCGCAATCATTTCCCGTTTACGTGGTGCAGGCGAAAAAAGGGCGCGGCCACCAATTAAACGCGGGTGTAGAACATGCTACCAACGAAGTGATCTTGTTTCTGCATGCCGATAACGTTTTAAGTGACGGTTGCTTGCATCAAATTCGAAGCGAACTGAGTGTAGATGCCGGGTCGCAGATTGTTGGCGGTGGCTTTCGACAGCGAATCGAACATCACGGCTCGGTCTTTCGACTAATCGAAGCGGGAAATGCTTGGCGAGCGAATCGTCTTGGGCTGTACTACGGTGATCAAGCCATCTTTGTCCGACGCCATGTGCTGGAGGCGATCGGCGGTGTCCCCGTACTTCCGCTCATGGAAGATGTGCAGTTGATTCGACAAGTAAGACGTCATGGTCGCTTGGTCATGCTGCCCGGCCCGATTCGCGTCAGTAATCGTCGTTGGCAACAGCACGGAATTGTCCGACAGACGCTTCGCAACTGGGCTACGCTGGCCGCTTTCTTCGCCGGTGTTCCCCCGCATCAATTGGCAAGATTCTATCCGACTCATACTGATTCGCCCCCTTCTTCTAACGCCGCCCACAAATAGCCTCGGCTGCCGCCAAAGAATCCGCGTCACACGCCAGCGATTCATGATTGTGTGTAATCGTAATTCATGGCTAAATGACCGAACGTGATTCTGGGACAGTGGGCCTAGGCGGCTGTTGCGTAGTGCGTCTTGGATCGATTTCGCTGTTTTAGGTAGTGTCGAACATTCTTCATCAGGTTGGAGATGTCCGAACATTTGTGATTGCGAGTTACGTTGGCGTGAAGATCCTGCCAGGCACGCTCGATCTTGTTGTGGTCCGGGCAATAGGGAGGAAGAAAGTGTAGTGCAAAACGTTGGCCAGCCTTGGAGGCCAAGGTTCTGGCAACTTCTTCGGTACTGTGGATGGAATAGTTGTCCAGGATCACGTGGATCTTTTTGGCGTTCGGGTATCGTTCGTGCAGCTGCCAGAGGAGTTGTATGAAAAGCAGACTGTTCTTGCTATCACCCTCAACCCAGATCAGTTCACCCGTTTTTGCATTTAACGCTCCGGCCAAGTATCGTTTCTCATTCTGCCCAGGAGTAAGCACTTCCTTTTGCTGTCCTTTGACCATCCAGTCCAGGCCGATCTTTGGATTCAAGTGGATGTCCACTTCGTCCTCATAGACAGCCACTTCGTCCTCAGCAAGGTCATCCACCAGCTCTTGAAGTTCCCGCAACCGCTTGTTTTTCGCACGTTTCGACCATGTTGATTCAACAATCGGCTTCGGACGACCCCGCCGTGCACCGATCTTTGCCAACGCGACACTCATGGTCGAGACATGAATTTTGACACCTGTCTGCGTCTCCATCGTTTCCACCAACATCTCTCGAGTCCATGTGGGACGCTTCCATCCGTAATCCAACGGCGAAGACTCCACTACCTCCCAAAGTGTGGAAAGGAAGGCATCATCCATCTTGGTCGTCCCGTTTTCCTCGCGTTGATCCACCAAGCCGTCAACGCCTTTCTCGCGAAATCGTCTTGCCACGCGATAAACGGTGCTCCGACCAACCTTAAGCGCTCTGGCTGTGTCGGTCACCGAGCGGCTCTCGACTAAATTGAGAACAATCAAGTACCGTGTCTTCAGGTCTCCGTCTTTCAGATTGCGACAACGTTTCTCCAGCCTCCGCTTGTCCGCACGCGACATTTGCCCAACAATACCATCCATGGGAATTCCTCCTGCGAACTCCTGTTCGCGGTTTGAGTCCAATCAACTGAGGAATTCCCATTTTTCGTTCTTTCTCACTTTGCTCCAATATCAATTTTGTCACAGAATCACGCTCGGTCATTTAGCGTCGCGTTTTTTCCGCTTTATCCAATGTTGGTACGCGCGGTTTGGTTGTTGACGCGGCTACCGATTGAGTTCGCGTTGTTGTTAGTTTCTCATTTGGCATTTATCGTCATGACGTGTTTGTTTTCTCGGTATACAAGCGAACGATCCGCGACATTTTCCAGCGAAGATAATTCGATCCAAGTCGAGTGTTACTCTTTGGCAGCGCTCGTCTGTTTCCCCACATCGCTTTTCTGGCTGATGGGCTATTCCGAATCGCTTTTCGGGTTGCTCGTCGCATTGTCCTTGCTTTCGCATCAACGAAAATGGCCGTTGCTGATCAGTGCGTTGATAGTGGGGCTAGCCACAGCTGGTCGGCCGGTGGGTGTCGCACTGATTCCGCCACTGATGTATCGCTGCTGGTGCGAACTGGATTCCGAGTTGCCGACGCGGCAGAAGTTCGCGAAATTCGCAATTATGACAAGCTGGATTGTCCCGATTGCGTCCAGTGGTTTATTCGCCTACATGGTGTATCTGAATTCAGCATTTGACGCGCCGTTTGCATTCGCACAAACGCAACAGCACTGGCGGATGCGGCCGCCGATAACGCAACTAGAACACGTCTTGGTGTTACTGAGCTTCGAACCAATCTGGATCAACTACATTCCGGACAGTGGTGCGTATTGGAAGTGGATTGACCATCAGTGTCCCAGCGTGTTTCTTAGCCTGCAAGCGGGTAATCCGGTTTTGTTTTTGATTGCCGTCGCGGCGACGATTTACGGCTGGCGAAGGAAATGGCTGACGGCCGTCGAACTGCAGATGTGCGCCGGATTATTGCTGATTCCGTACGTCACTCGAAGCTACGAAATGTGCATGGCCAGTCACGGTCGGTTCGTCTTGGTGGCGTTGCCGGTCTTTGTGGTGATTGGCCAAGTGTTGGCTCGGGTTCCCGTTTGGGTCCGCTGCATTTACTTTGTCGTCAGCGTTTCGTTTCTGTGTGCCTACACTTACTCCTGGACTGCGGGATATCTGGTGATCTAAGCTAGCAATCGCTTCTGCGGCAGTTTCTAGTCGATAGTGATGTTGAGAGTCTTCGAGAACCCGCATGTGTCGCCCGCTGGGCTAAAGAGGCGGAGCAGCACGACGAACGGTGGCTAACGCACACCGGCAAAGATGTTTCGCCCGCCGGGCGGAAGAACGACCGTACGCAACGAGCCTTGTTCGCCAAGGTGATTTTCAGGTTTGTGGCTGGCACCAACCAGTGAACCATAATCATTACGACTGTGGCTGGCACCCAACGCCGATAATGATTTAGAAAAATTGAAATAAGTCTTGATGCGACAAGGGCTTTGGGTTTGAAATGCGAGTTACTACCCTTGCTACCTCAACCCCGAAAGGATTGCCGGGATGTCGCACCAAGACAAGGATGATTTTCGCACGGCCTTGGCAGAATTGAAAGAGCTTCTGGAGCCGATTCGCAGTGTCAGCGTCGAGGGAACCAAACGGCACGGCAATGCCGTCTTGGATCTGACCGGCGTCATGGTCATCGCACTGCTGACGTTTGGTTGGAACCGACAGCAGACCCTCGGCGATCGCTTTGGTGACGCCAAAGAAGCGGCCCAACGTGCCATGGGGAACGTTTGGCTGGCCGGCTCGTTTCAGGCGTTGATGGTCGCTCTGCGAGCCTGCGGCGATCGGCTCGGTCGTCTTCTGTCAGATCATCTGTTGGCGGTGCTCGGCCAGAGCGACGACTGGCTGCTGTACGATCGTCCCACGTTTGCAGTCGATGGAAGTCAGTTTGCCGTGCCCAGGACAAAAGACAACCTTGCCGCCTTCGCCGCCGCCTCCCGAAAAGCAAAGTCAAGTTACAAGAAAGCCTCTGACCTCGCTAAAGCCAAGACGACCCAGATCGCGGTTTCACTATGCCTGCATCTGGGCACGGGATTTCCTGCGTTTTGGAATCTGGGAGGCTCAGCCGATTCCGAGCGGGGCCTGCTGTTGAACATGCTCGATCGACTGCCGACAAACGCCCGGTTGGTGATGGATGCTTACTACTACGGATTCGACTTCTGGAATCAATTGATCGACCACGGAGTGACGTTTGTCGTCCGAGCTGGCAAGAACATTGATCTGCTGGGGCAGTTATCGCTGCACGGCAAAGTGAAATGCCGAGGAGACTTGGTGCTGTATTGGCCTCAGAACGCGATCGATGCAGGTCACGCGCCGATCGTCCTGAGCCTGATGACGGTGATGGTGGGACGTAAGAAGATGTTCTTGCTCACCAACGAGCTGACACTCAGTGAACAGCAAATAGCGGATTTGTACGCTCGGCGTTGGGGAGTGGAAGTATTTTTCAGAACCGTCAAGCAGAGCTACGAGCGATGCAAGCTGCTCTCGCGAACGCCCGAGAACGCCAAGCAAGAAATTCAGTGGACGCTGTTGGGCGTCTGGATCGCCATGACCGAGGCGGCCCGGTCGATTCCTCCTAGCAGACGGCTCAGTCCAGTCCGAGTGATGCGTGCGTTTGAACGACTCGTGCTGGCGGTCTCACGAATGAGTGCTCAAACACTGAGTTTTCAAGAGGAGCTGGCGCGCAGTGTGATTGCGGATGAATCCTCACGCTCGAGCGACAAAAACAGCAAGTCCTATCCTCGCAAGAAGCGAAAGCGGCAAACAGGAGAACCCACCATTGCGCCAATCACCGACGAACTTCAAAAGCTCGCCAACGAGATGTTGAGCTAAATCATTATCAGCGTTGGGTAGCACACATTGACAAGTTCGATAGCAGAGCTTGATGTTTCGTTCAGTACTTTATTTGCACTATAACGAACCGTCTTTTCCAATTCAGCCTAGACCGTAGTGAAGACCAGCCCACAACGAATGGCAGTGCGGTGGCAATCCTGAGTACATCAAACATTGTT